>CAWHKK010000024.1:0-239880 GCA_963829975.1 uncultured Actinomycetota bacterium | reverse complement strand
TGCCTCGATATTTTCAACACCACTCCCAACGGCGGCAGCAATGTACTGGCGATGTTTCTCAACAATGAGTTTGCGGTGGTGGTATCCTGATGAGTGGAGCCGGTCCTGCTGCGGGACGACACAGGGAATATTTACTTCTCCACAGGCAACGGGGCGTTCACTGCCGCGACGCCCAACGGCACGGAATACGCGGACAGCATCGTCAAACTGAGATTCTATACTCAGCGTGAGCGGTTTTTAGTCAAGGATTACTTTACACCGTATAATCAAACACTGCTCGAAACAAAAGACCTCGATCTCGGCTCTTGTGGTGTTCTGCTTCTCCCGCCGGAAGCCGACACGGCGCAACACAAAAGCCTTGTGGTCTTCGGGGGCAAAGAGGGCAACTCTATTTAGCCGATCAAGCGAATTTGGGGCAGCACAATCCTAAAGCCGACGCCTGCCTGCAAAGTTTTCTGGCTGCCTTCAGCACCGACGAAACCCAACTGCGATGACCCCTTCCTCTGCCTCGCGCAGTATGTCGGCAGTGGGCGAGACAGAGTTGCCAGGCACCAGCGGCAGGAGCCGCACCACAAGATTTAGCAGACACCGGCGCATAAAGCCCTCGACAAAGAACTCGCCGCGAAGAGTTCCTCTCTGCTTCCGCCGGGACGCAGAGAGCGTTCCCGCACGGAAGTCAGCAATATCCACAGTGCGCCCGTTTATTGGCAAAGTCCGGTGGGACCGCTCGTTTATCTTTGGGGCGAAGAAGACGTAGTGAAAGCCTTTCAGTTGTTCGATGGCTATTTCCGTTCCACTCCTCAGTCTCCTCATGAGAACACACCCGAGCCTGTCGGCAAAGGAACAGTTTTCGCTCCTCCCGGGATGCCGGGGGCGATGCTGTCTCTTTCGGCACACGCAAGCGAAGCAGGGACGGGTCTGCTGTGGGCGGCACTGCCCAAAGGAGATGCCAATCACGAGACGGTGGAAGGGGTTCTGCGGGTGTTCGACGCGACGCCTGCAAACGGGGTGCTGGCGATGCAGTGGTGGAAAGTCAGGGTGATGCCGCCGATGAAGTCGGCGATTTTGCCAAGTTTTTGTCCGCGAGTCATTGCCAACGGCAAGGTTTATCTATCAACATTTTCTTGTCAAGTCGAAGTGTACGGACTGCTGGAAGACAGGAAGGTGATCCCACCCGTTGAGGACACGTTTGTTCAGTCCGGTGAGTTTGCCGACCAGCCCCGCAGCAGTCGATTGAATGTGGTGCAGAAGAAATTGAATGTGGCGCGTGTCACACGCTCGGACGCTGGCGTTTGGGCAGTCTCGCGCTTATCTCAAGTTCGACCTTACCGGACTTACCAAGGTACCGAAATCCGCACTACTGAGCCTTCATGTCTTTCAGCGTAAATCGTCGTCCCAAGAGGTGACGGTTCATGTTTATGGACTGTCCGATCCGGGCGATCAAAACTGGCATGACACAACCCTGACGTAAAACAACGCCCCGACCTTAACTGCACCCATTTCACGGCGAAGGGCAGCCCTATCGCCAGTCACCGCGTTTTTACAAAGGAAGGCAATATCACATTTGACGTGACGCCATTCATCGCGCAGCATTTGGGTTCTGTTGTCACGCTCCAGCTTGTCCCTGACCTCAAGGCGGATGCGGGCATTACATTTCTCAGCAAGCGAGCCTCCGCCTTTTTACCGCTCAACGTCAAGTCGTTTCAGCCAGATGCGCAAAAGAAGTACAAAGTCGGGGAACCGCTGCTAATTATGACGTGGTATTAGAAGCCTCACTCTGCCCTAACGCTTCAATTTCTCCACGACCTTTTTACAGATGACCGCCGCCACGCGCTTGCCATAGCCGCCGTTCTCCACCACACACGCAAACCCGTACACCTTGGCAGGGCGGGCGCATCGAGGAGGGTAGGGCGCAAACCCGGCAAACCACGAATGCGGCTCTTTGTCTGCCTCGCTCGTTCTGCGCGGTTCCCGTTTTGCCCGCAACTGCCATCGGGTCATCATAGAACACGCCCCGTGCCGTGCCATCTGGTCACCACGGAGCGCATCATCTCCCGCAACTTGTCCGCCGTTTCGCGGCTCATCGCCTGTGACAGCATTGCTGCGGCGGGAATTTCTTCTCCGCGTCTTTGTCTTTCGGGTCGGCGAGGCGGGCCATATAGCGCGACTCATCATTTTGCCGCCGTTTGCCACACTCCCCGCAATCCGCGCCATCTCCACCGGCGACACCAACAGCCGCCCCTGTCCATAGCCCGATGTCCGGCAAATCGCGTCCATCTTGCCTGAGCCGGAACATGGCGCAGACCGAGTTTGTCCGTCAGATAGCGCGGAACCGATTTGGGTCGAGCGTCACGGCGAGATTGGCAAAGTAGATATTCGACGACACCCGAAACGCGTTTGCCATGTTCAGTGTCCCGAATGCCGGATCGCCCTGATCATCCCGAGTGTTACGCCGCACATACGTTTTGCCGTTTGCCTGCCAGCGGATTTCGGGGTCAACTTGGTTGCATTCCACCGTTATAGGTCTGCTGCCGATTTGCCCCGCAGTTCCAATGCAGAGGCTGCCGTCGCGATCTCTGAACGTGGAACCTGGCGGATACAGCCCATCTGTCGCCCGATTTACCAGACCGCCTGTTCCTACGCGTCTGGGCTTGACAACAGACCTCGATACTGTTCCGGGCGTGAGGGTATTCGGGTCGAAAGTTGGCAGGGTCGCGGCAACCAGCACATCGCCCGTTTGCGGATCGTTGAGCACAAATGCCGCCCGATTTTTCTGGAAACGGGGTCGCGGCTCCGGTCTGTCCCCTGATTCCCTGTTTCCTGTTGCGCTTTTGTCTTTCAGTTTGCCTGTGACCTCGAACAGCGTCTGCTGCACTTCACGCTGCAACACTGCGTCCACGGTGAGATAACATCTTTGCCGCGCCGCTGCCGGAAGAAAACCCCATGCCGCGCCCGATAATCGTCGAGCAACTCCGCATAGTGCCGGAAGCCGCGCATCTCTGCATCGTAGCCCGCCTCAATGCCCAATGGTCCACCGATACTCCATCGGAGTAGCCCACGGTGACGCATGCCTGCCCGAAGGGATAGTACCGCTTGCCTGACGCGATCAAGTTGCCGCGCGGGTTTTACCGGAAGCCCTTTACGCATTCTCGGGGCGCGTACTCGGAACTTTGCCGTTGCGTCATAGATGCTGCCACGGCTCGATCCCCTTTCATCGCCAGCAGGCGCGGATTGTAGTGCGGGCGCGAACTCCGTCGGCATCGGGCGTCATCCACACTGGTTTAACCGCCAAGGTATCCGCCTGTGCCGCCTGCATCCATCCAACCCGCGCAATCCCCACGCCGAACAGCACGGCGACCCCGTATACGCAAAGGCAGTCAGACGTGCCGCTTTCAGGGTTTCAGGACGCGGCGCAGGGCGTCCCACTCCGCCCTGCGGCGGCGCGGAAGATTCCCCGCAGCAGCCAATCAAAGCGAAATCCGCAACAGTGCGCTTTTGCCGAACGACAAAAACGGCAGCGACAATCCCGTGAGCGGCGCAATTCCTGTCACACCGCACAAGATCAGGAACGTCTGAACGCCGAGCAAGAGAGTTAGCCCGAACGCCAGCATCCGCTCGAAATCTGATGATGCCCGCAGCGCGATATGAATGCCGCGCCAGAACAGGACAACATACAGAGTCAAAACCAGAAACACTCCGACAAACCCTGTCTCTTCCGCCCAGCTCACGAATGCCAGATCCGAGCCACCGCGTGTGATCAGTCCCGGCATTCCCAAGCCCAAGCCGCTGCCCTTGATGCCGCCCGACGTCATCGCCCAATACGATTCGCCCAACTGCAAACCATTGGGATGCCCGTTCTGAAACGGACTGAGCCACATTTCCACGCGGGTCGGAAACACGCCGAGATGCGCCTTGTATGCCAGAAATGCTCCCGCGAACAGCAAGACCGCGCCCCAGCCTACAAACGCTCCGCGCCCCGTCGCCAGATACATTACGGCGATAAAGGTCACAAACAGCAGAACGCCCGGACCCAAATCACAGATCACGAAAAACAGCGACAGCGTGATCGCAAACATTCCGATCACCGGACCGATGTCCTGCAAGCGCGGAAACTGCACCGCGAACGTTGCCCGTCCATCGTTGCGACGCACTTCCTTGAGTTTGCCGGGCGTCCATTTACGCGAGGCGTCCGTGATCAGGTCGGCTTTTTCGCTGAGATACGCTGCAAGAAAAAACACGACGAACAGTTTGACCAGTTCCACCGGCTGAAACCCGAACACCCGTAGACGCACACCGTCAGGACCCTTGCCAACACGAACAACACTCCACCAAAAGCACCGCTGCCAACACCCACACATATTGATAGTTCCGAATTTTCAATCGTGCAGTCGGGCGCAGGTTCGCGGTCAGAGTCATCACGACAAGCCCCATCAGCAAGCCGGTAAAGTGCTTTTCGAACGCCAGCCCGTCATGCAACGGGTCTTTGATACTGAACAGCAGGATCATGCCGAAGCCGGTCAGCAGCAGAGTGAGCGGCACCAGATAGGGATCACCTCCTGTGCGCGACCTCAGCCACGGCGCATACAAAAACAGAAGGGCGACAAGCGCGGCACTGCACAGCCAGAAATGCCAAAACACCTGCGTTGAAGTCCGTACCACGAACAGCCCCAACTGTCCGCGGACTTTTTCCGTGTCCAGCAGTGCAACTTTTGCCAGCGTTCTTGCTGTCAAAGTTTGTGCAGACGGATTGAGGCGTCCTGCCATTCTGTCATTCGGTGATTGTTGTTGTGCTGTTTAAGTTTTTTTAATTCTCGTGGTTCGATCAGCCGTTTTGCAATCGCGGAGGGCAACGTATTCTGAATCGCTTGAATAGTGGTATCCGTTTGCGCTCCGGAATTGGCAGAGGCTTGCAGAGCTTCCCTGTCCGTTTGACTTCATTGGCAGTCAAAGCGGAATACTCAGAATTTGATCCGTACTCTCGAACCCATTGATTTGGGTGCGACGCATGAGGATACGCTCTGCCAGAGGCGTTTCAATGCCTAAGGCTTTCGCCAGAGGTTCCGCCGTGACAGAGTTAAGCAGCACGGCATTGGGAGGCAACGCTTCGCGCTTCGCCTGAAAAACAGAGGAACAATGCGACGATAACGAGCATCAATACGCATAAATTCAGGGCATTTTCGATTTTACGGTTTGTATCACGCGACGCCAAAGGATGCGTCCTCCAAGAAATAGGATGGCGGACGGTTCCGCCGAGAGAGTATACAGGAACTCTTACCTATAGGACAAGAGTAGAAAAGTTAAGAGAGGTATGACAATGACAACGCTGTTTTTTGTCGGTTTGTTTGTCTATCTGGGAATTGCCGTCGGATTTTATACTTATATGGTACGTTCAGCGCAGCCCATGAAATAACGTCTATTTTGCTTGACGGAGAAAAACCGTGACGGGTTCAGAAACCCCGTAAAAAACCCTGAGAACCGCTTGGCGCGTTCCCGATAATCCTTAGTGAGCCTATCAATGTTTCACTGAGGATTTTTTGTTTTACTCCCCTTTTTTTTCCGAGCGAGTGTTCTTCAGGCTCGACGTCTCACCGATCAAGGACGAGTACACCCTCGCCTACGTCTGGGACGGCGACCGACAGGTCACCTGGACCCTCGTCGAGGGCAAGATGTTGCGCTCGCTCGACGGCGCCTACGTGCTGCGCGACCTGGGCAGCGGCTCGACCGAGGTCACCTACCGGTTGGCACTCGACGTCTCGATCCCACTCATCGGCATGCTGAAGCGCAAGGGCGAGAAGATCCTGATCGACACCGCGCTGAAGGGGCTCAAGAAGCGCGTCGAGTCGCTCTCCTGAGCGAGGCTTCCTCCGTTGCGCATCCTCCTGTTCACCGGCAAAGGCGGCGTCGGCAAGTCGACCATTGCAGCCGGCACGGCCGCCCTGGCCGCCGCGAAAGGTCTGCGGACCCTGGTGCTGTCCACGGATGCGGCCCATTCGCTGGCGGACGCTTTCGGTTCCCCGGTCGGGTCCGACCCGACGGAGGTGTCGCCGCTGCTCTTCGTCCAGCAGGTCGATGCGCAGCTGCGTTTCGAGCAGTCCTGGGCAGACATCCAGCGCTACCTGCTCTCGGTGCTCGACGTGGCCGGAGTCGACCCGGTGGCGGCCGAGGAGCTGACGGTGATCCCGGGTGCCGAGGAGGTGCTGGCGCTGCTCGAGCTGCGGCTGCACGCGATCTCAGGCGAGTGGGACGTGATCGTCGTCGACTGCGCCCCGACAGCCGAGACCCTGCGACTGCTCGCGCTCCCGGAGGCGCTGGGCTGGTACATGGAGCGCGTCCTGCCGATGGAGCGCCGGCTGGTCAAGGCGCTCCGACCGGTGCTCACCCGGGCGGCCGGCGTTCCGATGCCTGGCGACAGCGTCTTCGACGCCGTCGAGCGCCTGCACGCCGAGCTCGATCAGGTGCACGAGCTGCTGGCGGGCCCCCAGGCAAGCGTGCGGCTGGTGATGACGCCCGAGACGGTGGTGCTGGCCGAGGCTCGGCGCTCCTACACGAGCCTGTCGTTGTTCGGTTACCGCGTCGACGGGGTCGTCGCCAACCGGATCTTTCCCTCGGACGACGCCGATGACTGGCGTGCCGGTTGGGTGATGGCGCAGGACCAGGTGCTGGCCGACGTCGACCAGTCGTTCGCCGGGCTGCCGATCTGGCGCTCGGAGTACCGCTCGTCCGAGCCGGTGGGCGTCGAGGCCCTCACCAGGCTCGCCGAAGACCTCTACGCCGGCTCCGACCCGCTCGCGGCTCCTACCGGGTCCGGCCCCTACCGGGTCAGCCGGACCACCTCGGGGGCCGTGCTCCACCTCGCCCTCCCGTTCGTGACCCGAGCCCAGGTCGGTCTCGCCAGGAACGGCGACGAGCTCGTGGTGACCGTGGGGTCGTATCGTCGCCTTCTCACCCTGCCCGTCGGCCTGGCTCGGCTGCAGGTGGCCGGGGCCGGGGTGGATGAAGGCGAGCTACGGGTCCGCTTCCGCGAGGCCGCGACGACCGCGGCGCAGGAGAGATGACGTGACCGATCAGGACAGGCCGGGCCCCGATGACGCCCAGGGACCTTCGGACATCGGCAACGTCGGCGAGGAGGCCGCCAAGCTGCTTGGAGCCTTCTCCGACTGGGCTCGTGACCAGAGCTCCGAGGTAGGCACGGGTCTGGGTGGGTTCGCCAGCCAGGCGGCGTCCTCGATGGCCGGGCTCAACGAGCACCTCGCCACCGGCAGCTCCGAGTGCACCGTCTGTCCCATCTGTCGCACCGTGCACGCCATCCGGGAGACGAGTCCCGAGGTCAAGGCCCACCTGGTCACGGCGGCGTCGTCGTTCCTCCAGGCCGCGGCTGCGCTGCTGGCCACCCAGGTGCCCAACGACTCAGCGCGCCCCTCAAACGTGGAGCGGATCGACCTCGACGACGAGCCGACCGATCCTGGGTCGGGTGAGGTGTGATGGGACTTGCCTGCGGGATCGACGTCGGCGGCACCAAGATTGCCGGTGCGGTCGTCGATGACCGAGGCAAGGTTGTCGAGCACCGACGCGTGGAGTCCCCAGCGACTGAGGTCAAAGCCATCGAGGGCGCCATCGTCGACCTGGTCGCCGACCTCCGGTCGCGCCACGAGTTCGAGCGGGTGGGCCTGGGCGCCGCCGGCTACGTCGACGCGAGCCGGGCGAGGGTGATCTTTGCGCCCAACCTGGCGTGGCGCGACTTCGACCTGAGGGCCGAGATCGAGAGGCGTGTCGACCTCCCGGTCACGATCGAGAACGACGCCAACGCGGCAGCCTGGGGAGAGTTCAGCTTCGGAGCCGGCGAGGACGTCGACGACCTGCTGATGGTCACGGTGGGCACCGGGGTCGGCGGAGGCATCGTGATGGCCGGCGCCCTCCAGCGCGGAGGCTTCGGGTTCGCCGCCGAGATCGGCCACCTCCGCGTGGTCCCAAACGGCCGCGAGTGCGGATGCGGCAACCGCGGCTGCTTCGAGCAGTACGCAAGTGGCTCGGCGCTGCTGCGCGCCGTGCGCGAGGCCGTCGAGCTCGGAACGCCGGCGGCCGCGGACCTGCTGCGCCGGGCCGGCGGCGATCCCACGGCGATCTCCGGGCCCTTGGTCACCACCGCGGCTCAGGACGGTGACCCGTTCGCGGTGGAAAAGCTCGCAGAGCTCGGAAACTGGCTCGGCCAGGGCGTCGCGTCGCTGGTCACGGTCCTCGACCCGGCGGTGATCGTGGTGGGTGGCGGCGTGAGCGAGGCCGGCGACCTGCTGCTCGAGCCCATGCGCGCGTCCTTCTTCGATCACCTACCTGTGCGCAACCACCGGCCGGTCGCAGAGATCAGGCTCGCCCAGCTGGGCAACAGGGCCGGGGTCATCGGCGCCGCTGACCTGGCGCGCCGCTAGGGCCAGCTGTGTACATCGGGGTGGACGTCGGTGGTACCAAGGTGCTCGCCGTGGAGACCGATGCCGACGGCGTGGTCATCGAGACGGTGCGACGGTCCACCCGAGGTGAGCACGGCAGCGTCAACGAGCTGGAGGACGCCATGACCGCGGCGGTCACCGAGGTGGCCGGAGGGCGAGCGGTGACCGGTGTCGGCGTATCGGCCGCCGCGTTGGTCGACGTCGCCGCCGACCTCGTGCGGTTCTGCACCCACCTGCCCTGGCGAGAGGATGCTGTCCGGGCCAGGCTCGCCGAGCGGTGGCAGACCACGGTGGTGATGGACAACGACGCCAACTGCGCGGCCCTCGCCGAGCGTGCGTACGGGGCCGCTCACGGCAGCGATTCGTTCCTGCTGGTGACGATCGGCACCGGCATCGGAGGAGCGGTCGTGCATGCACGGGAAGGTGGTGCGCGGAGCGGGAGGGATGGCCGGCGAGTTCGGCCACATGCGGGTCCAGGCCGACGGACGACCGTGCGAGTGCGGATTGGTCGGGTGCTGGGAGCAGTACTGCAGCGGCAACGTGTTGCCGCGGCTGACCGCTGCGTCGCGCCCGGAGCTGCTCGACGGGCCCGCCGTCACCGCAGCGGCCCAGGCCGGAGATCCGGTCGCCCGCGCAGCGTTCGAGCAGGTTGGCGAGTGGCTCGGGGTGGGGGTCGCCGGGCTGGTCGCTGCATTGGACCCGGAGCTCGTCGTGGTGGGCGGTGGGGTGTCCGCGGTGGGCGACCTGCTGTTGGATCCTGCCCGCGGGGCACTGATCCGTTCGACGTACGCCGCGGCGCATCGGCACCTACCGCCGCTGGTACCGGCCAGGCTCGGGCCGGCGGCCGGAGCCATCGGCGCGGCGTACCTCGCACGCACGGGTCAGGACCTCAGATGACGGCCCCGTTGTCGTCGGGGTCGCGCGGCCCGCTCGGCATCAGCCACACCAGGTAGAGAAAGCCCCCGACGAAGGACGCCACCAACGCATAGCCGACCAGTTCCGGCAGGTCGATGTTGAGCACCAGGCTGACCAGCAGGATCGCCGGCGCCCCGAAGACGCCGAACCAGGCGAACAGGCGGTCGCGGGGCGGGCGTGGCAGCGGCGGAGGCGGCGGGGGGATGAACCGGTCCTCGCTCCAGTCGGAGTCGGGGTACGCGTCGTCCCAGCCGGCCGGCGGCTCCGGAGCGGGCATCGACCGGTCGTCGGTGCCTTCGTGGCTCGACTCTTCCGACCGGGGCTGGTCGGCCTCTACCTCGGCCCGGTCGCCGTAGTTGTCGACGATGGACCGCCAGGCCTCGTCGTCGTCGCGATGCACCCTGCGAGCCTACGGCTCGGTCATAGGGCGGTCACGCGCGCGACGAACTCCGCGGACTCGGCGAAGATCTGCGGGGCGTCGTTGTCGAGGGTGGCGACGTGGTAGCTCTCGTGGAGGTCGCGCTCCACGACGTCGCTGGAGGAGACCCGGCCGGTGATGATCGGCTGGGAAGAACCATCCACGACGTGGTCCTCGGGAGCGCGGAAGTACAGCAGCGGAGCGGTGATCTGCGGCAGGTCGGCGATCAGGGCCGGCCAGGTCCGGAAGAACGAGTGGGCGGCCTTGAGCGGCGTGCGGGAGTAGCCGTGCTCAGTCACGCCGGGCTTCTTGATGTCGTTGACGATGCCGGGGAATGACGCCACCAGGTGCTTCAGCACCGGCAGCAGCTTGATGTCCAGCCGGGTGGACGAGACCACGGGGTTGACCACCATGACGCCGGCGACGACATCGGGACGGTCGGCGGCGAGTCGCAGGGCGAGGGTGCCGCCCATCGAGAGACCGCCGACGACGACCACGTCGTGGGTGGCGCGCAGGATCTCGAAGACGCGGGTGATCTCGGCGTACCACTCGCTGAATGTCGTGGAGTTGAGCTGCTCCCACGATGTGCCGTGCCCTGGCAGCAGCGGCGCCTCGACGCCGTAACCGAGCTCACCCAGGTGACGCGCCCAGGGCTTGATCGAGGCAGGCGATCCGGTGAAGCCGTGGCTGAGCAACACGCCGACCCTACGCCCGCCCGTCAGCTCGGGGCGGGCCTCGATCGACAGCGGCTCGGCATGCAGGTCGATCGTCATGCGCGAGATTGTGCCGCATTCGTCGTCCCGGTTGGGCGCCGGTCGGGCGCCGGACGGCCGCCGTGGTCAGTTGTAGGAGCGTCCGGGCTTTGGCACTACGCTGCGCTTGTCGGGTGTGGGTCGATTCGGTCTCGGGGAAGGGTGATGCGGTGTTCTACTGGTTCCTCAAGTGGATTGCCCTTGGGCCCATCCTGAAGTTCGTGTTCCGCCCCCAGACCGAGGGCGTCGAGCACGTCCCCGAAGACGGCCCCGCGATCCTCGCCAGCAACCACCTGTCGTACGCGGACTGGCTGTTCATGCCGCTGACCCTGCCGCGACGAGTGACCTTCGTGGCCAAGGCCGAGTACTTCAACTCGCCGGGCATCAAGGGCTGGTTCCAGAAGCAGTTCTTCTCCGGCGTGGGTCAGGTGCCGATCGACCGATCGGGCGCGTCTGCCGCCGCCGGAGCGTTGACTGCTGCCAAACGGATCCTCGACGAGGGTGACCTCTTCGGGATCTACCCCGAGGGAACTCGTTCGCACGACGGCAAGCTCTACCGTGGGAAGACCGGAGTGGCCCGGCTGGCGCTGGAGACGAAGGTCCCGGTGATCCCCGTGGCCGTGGTCGGCACCGACGTGGTTGCGCCTCCGGGGAAGAAGTTCGGGTCGATCACCCGGCCGGTGGTGCGTTTCGGTAAGCCACTGGACTTCTCCCGCTACTACGGCATGGAGAACGACCGCTACATCCTGCGCTCGATCACCGACGAGATCATGTACGAGATCATGCGGCTCTCCGGCCAGGAGTACGTCGACATGTATGCCACTCGGGCCAAGGAGGAGTCCAAGCGGCTCGAGACCGAGGCGAGAGACAAGGCTCAGCAGCTGTCGGAGTCGGCGGGCGAGCAGAAGAAGGCGTCCTGACCGAGGTCGCGCGTTCGGTCAGGGCGGTCATCGCCGTCGAGGACCGGTTGTTCGGTGCGCTTGCGGTGCTCCGGGGGTTCTTCCTCGTCAACGCGGTCGTGCTCAACGTGCTCCTGCGCGACAACTTCCAGCGGCCGGTAGTCGGCTGGTCCTGTGTGGGCCTGATGGTGGTGTGGACCGTCATCGCAGGCTGGGCGTACGCCGATCCTCCGCGTCGAGGTGTCGGCCTGCTGACCGCGGATCTGGCGGTCGCGCTGGCCCTGCTGGTCCTGACACCGGTCGCCAAGGGCGGCGGCTTCGAGGCGACCGTGCCCGGCTTTTGGGTCGCCGGGGCCCTGCTCGCATGGGCGATTCGCTACCGCTGGGCCGGCGGTCTGGCCGCAGGCGCGGTGCTGTGCCTGGCGGACGTCCTGCTACGTGAGGACATCGACCAGGCGAACTACGGCAACGTGTTCTTGTTGCTGATCGGCGGGCCAGTCGTCGGGTTCATGGCGGCTTCGCTGCAACAGATGGCCGCCGAGCGCGACCAGGCCGAGCGGGAAGCAGCTGCTGCCGCGGAACGCGCCCGTCTGGCCCGGGTCGTCCACGACGGCGTACTGCAAGTCTTGGCGCTCGTGCAGCGTCGCGGACCCGAGCTGGGCGGCGACGCGGTGCAGCTGGGACGTCTGGCCGGTGAGCAGGAGGCTGCGCTGCGCCAGCTGATCCGCTCGCAGGACTCCGTGCGTCCCTCCGCCGACGCCACGATCGACCTCGCCGCGGAGCTCTCTTCGTTGGAGTCGAGACTTGGCGTCACGGTCGCGACGCCGGGGGAGGCCGTGGTCGTCGCGCAGGAGCTGGGGCGTGAACTCGTGGCGGTGGTCCGAGCGTGCCTCGCCAACGTGACCGAGCACGTCGGCGCAAGGGCCCCGGTGTGGGTGCTGCTGACCACGTCCCCGGCCGAGATCGCCATTGACGTGCGTGACGAGGGTCCCGGGATCCCGGAGGGTCGTCTGGAGGCGGCGGCACAGGATGGGCGGCTGGGAGTTGCTGAGTCGATCCGCGGGAGGGTTGGCTCCCTCGGCGGGACGGCGACCCTGATGACGAGCTCCGCTGGCACAGAGTGGGCGTTCGTGGTGCCGCGATGACGATCCACTCCACCCACCCCTTCGCCGACCCCGAACCGGACCCGGTCCGGCGTTTTCGCGGACGGCTCGGCGGTGTGGTCACGCTGTGGACCGCCGGCGAGGGACCTTCGCGGGCCGGGCTGACCATCAGCTCGTTGATGGTGGCCAACGGCGAGACGGCGTTGATCCTGGCACTGGTGGACCCCGACTCCGACTTCCTGGACGCCGTGCGCGAGACCGAGCGCTGCGTGGTCCAGGGGCTGTCGTGGTCCGACCGTGCCCTGGCCGAGATGTTCGCCGGGACGGCACCGGCTCCTGGGGGTGCCTTCGGGCACGCTGACTTCGAGCAGACCGAGTGGGGTCCGCGGCTGGTCTCGGCCACCAGCTGGGCCTTCGCCAGCCGGGTCGAGGAGCGCCCTGCCGGGTGGTCGGTGGTCCTCACCTGTCGAGTGGAGGATGCGGTCGTCCGTGCGGAGCAGGGCCCCCCTCTGGGACATCGGCGCGGCCGGTTCTTCCCGCTAGGGTCGGACGAGTGACCGAGCCCGAAACACCGGGTATCCGGGTGATGGTGGTCGACGACCATCCGATGTGGCGCGACGCGGTCGAGGGCGACCTGCTGGCTGCGGGGTTCGACGTGGTCGGGGTGGCCGCGACGGGTGACGAGGCGATTGCCAGGTTTCCTGCCTGCCAGCCCCAGGTCGTGGTCCTCGATCTGCAGATTCCCGGCCCCAACGGGGTCGAGGTGACGGCGGCGGTGCTGCGGCACGATCCGTCCGCCAGGGTGCTGATCCTGTCGGCATCCGGCGAGCAGGCTGACGTGCTCGAGGCGGTGAAGGCGGGGGCGACCGGCTATCTGGTGAAGTCGGCCTCGCGGGAGGAGCTGCTCGCGGCGGTTCGCCGCGTCGCGATGGGAGACACCGTGTTCACGGCCGGCCTGGCCGGTCTGGTGTTGGGGGAGTACCGGAGGATGTCCGAGCCGCAGCAGGCGGATCGACCGGAGCTCACCGAGCGCGAGACCGACGTACTGAAGATGGTCGCGAAGGGGATGTCCTACAAGCAGATCGCGGAGCGGTTGGTGCTCTCGCACCGCACCGTGCAGAACCACGTCCAGAACACGCTGCGCAAGCTGCAGCTGCACAACCGGGTCGAGCTGACTCGCTACGCGATCGAGCGCGGGCTCGACGGCGAGTGATCGGTCAGGCGCCGTGGCGGCCTCCGGTGACCGCCTCGACCTCCGTCGGAGAGCCACCATCGTCGGCTGGGCGCGGAGAGGACATAGTTTGACCATGTCCGACGACCTGCTGGCCATCGCCGACGAGCTGTACGCGATGTCCTTGGCCGACTTCACGCCGGCGCGCGATGCGAGGGCCAAGGAGCTCAAGGGCACCGCCCTGGCCTCGAAGGTGAAGGCGCTGAAGAAGCCGTCGCTGGCCGCCTGGGTGGTGGACCTGCTGGCGCGGCGTGAGGCCGACCAGGTCGAGCAGGTGCTGACCGTCGGCGCAGCCCTGCGTGAAGCGCAAGCGGCGATGTCCGGCGACAACCTCCGCGAGCTGACCAAGCAGCGCCGCCAGCTGACCGCCGCGGTCACCCAGCAGGCCCGGGCGTTGGCGTTGGAGGCGGGGGTGAAGCTCACGCAGTCGGTCGCCGACCAGGTCGAGGCGACGCTGACGGCCGCGATGGTCGATGGGGCCTGTGCCGAGGCGGTGCGCAGCGGGCTGCTGGTGACCGCGCTGTCGAGCACCGGTGTGGACGAGGTCGACGTGGCGGCCGCGGTGGCCGTGCCCGAGGCGCTGGGGTTCGTGGCCAGCCCACGCGCGGCGGACCTGCCTGGCCCGCCCGGGCTCCACGTCGTCCCGGACCCCGATGCGGGCCAGAAGGCTCTCTTCGCGGCGCGAGAGACGTTGGCGGCGGCCCAGAGCGAGGTCGACCAGGCGCAGGAGAGCCACGACGCGACGGTCGCCGAGATCGAGCAGCTCGAGGCGCGAAGCATGCAGCTCCAAGCCGAGATCGACGAGGTCCGGCGCAAGTTGGCCGATCTGGAGGCGGCGTACGAAGAGGTCGATGACGAGCTCGCCGACGCGGACGACGTCCGCTCCGAGGCAGAGGAGACCCTCCGCACCGCCACCCAGGCTCGCGACCAGGCCCACCTCGCGCTCGACAACCTCCCCTAGCTCTCCTCGGCGCTCTCGCGGTAGTCCCGGGTCAGTGGCCGGTGAATTTGCTTCAACTACCCGCCACTGACCCGGGACTACCGCGGTAACTCAGGCCGAGCGGTGTGCGAGGAAGCGCCGTCGCTGTGTCTGAGTCAGCGAACGGCGCTGGGCGACGGTAAGCGTGTGGACCCACCACGACGGTGGCTCTGTCGTCCAGGTGCGGTTGACCGGCTGGCGACGGGCAGCCGCCGCCCGAGCGCGATGGAGTCGTTCCAGGTAGCGACCTAGCTGGCCGAAGTCGTCGGCGAGCATGATGACGGACTCGAGGTCGTGCGACCGCAACAGCTCTGCGCGGTGGATGTCGCGGGCGTGCTGTCCTTGAGTCAGGTGGCTCGGCCCGTCGTACTCGCCCATCAGGCCGGTCTCGGGGTCGAGCAGGTCGGGAGTGCCGAGGTGGCGACCGGCCAGGTCGAACAGCGGCACGTTGCACAGCGGGCGAGGCAGCTCCGCGTCGATCTCCCAGACCAGGCGCATCAGGGTTTCTTGCGGTGACCAGCTGTTCTCGTCGGCATGACCGAGAGCTTTCCGAGCCTTCGGTATGCCCGTCCATCCGTTCTGATGGCCGAGAAGCTCCGCCTGTTCCTCGAGCGAGACGAGGTCGTTGTACGCAGCCATGTCGAGCGCGACAACCGACTGGCGCCAGCTGTTGGCGTAGCGCATCTCGAACGACACCGACCAGACCGCCTGGGTGATGGGTAGGTCGTGGTACTCGACCACCATCCGCCGCCAAAGTCCCTCACCGGTAACGGCAATTCCGTACCGGGGCTGTGGTTTGACATCGTGCGTGCCGATCGCGATCGTGACCGGGCGATGCCGGCCGTCGAGTGTGCTGCCGTCGAACCATCTTCCGCCGAGCCACCGCAACCCGCTCCAGCCGGTTATCCCCAGCCCCCGCGGGACGACCACGGAGGCCTCCACGATGCGCTGCTCAGCCACTTCGTTCGATGTGCTGCTCGGAACGTAGAAGCCGTAACTGGTTCGTCGCCACGACGGCCCTTCGGCCTGGTTCTTCGTAGGCCCGGTCCGGCCGGTGGGGTCCCGGCGTACAGGCACGACGAGGCCCGGGCGGGGACCCTCCGGCGGTGTCGTTTCGAGCACATGAAGAAGAGTGCCGGAGATGATGCTCGCCGCGTCTCTCTCTCCACAGGGGGTAGTCCCGGGTCAGTGGCGGGTGGATTCGCCAGCCGGACCCGCCACTGACCCGGGACTACCGAGCGGATGGTCAGACGGAGGCCCAGCCGGTGGAGCGGCGGACGGCTTCTGACCATCGGTGGTGGGCGGCGTCGGCGGTGGCCCGGTCGGCCTCGGGGGAGAAGGTGCGGTCGAGCTGCCAGGTCTCACGGAGCTCGTCGGTCGATGACCAGACCCCTGCGCCGAGGCCGGCCAGGAACGCGGCACCCAGGGCGGTGGTCTCGACGAGCTTCGGCCGCTCGACGGGTACGCCGACCTGGTCGGCCTGGATCTGGCAGAGCAGGTCGTTGGCAGAGGCGCCGCCGTCGACCCGCAGCGAGGACAGCGCGGCCGGCATGGTCTCGAGCACGTCTCGGACCTCGAAGGCGATGGCCTCGAGGGTGGCCCGGACGATGTGGGCGCGAGTGGTGCCGCGGGTGAGGCCGATGATCAGGCCACGGGCGTGCGGATCCCAGTGCGGGGCCCCCAGTCCGGTGAGCGCGGGCACGAAGACGACCCCCGCGCTGTCCTTCACGGTCTTGGCGATCGCCTGCGTCTCGGCGGCGGAACCGACGATCTGCAACCCGTCGCGCAACCACTGCACCGCTGCGCCGGTCACGAAGATCGAGCCCTCAAGGGCGTAGGTCAGCTCTCCGGACGGCGAGCGCCAAGCTGCGGTGGTCAGCAGGCCGGCGTCGGAGCGGGACAGGGTGGTGCCGGTGTTGGTGAGGATGAACGAGCCGGTGCCGTAGGTGCACTTGGAGTCACCCTCGTCGAAGCAGGTCTGCCCGAACAGCGCTGATTGCTGGTCACCGGCGATACCCGAGATCGGCAGCGACAGGTCGAGGAAGGACTTCGGGTCGGTGGTCGCGATCTCGCCCCAGCTGGGCACCAGCTCGGGCAACGCCTCACGCGGCACGCCGAACAGCTCGCACAGCTCATCGGACCAGTCGCCGGTGGTGAGGTCGAAGAGCAAGGTGCGGCTGGCGTTGGACACGTCGGTGACGTGGTAGGTGCCGCGGGTCATGCGCGCGATCAGGTAGGAGTCCACGGTGCCAACGGCATAGCGGCCGGACTCGACCAGGGCCCACGTGTGCGGCTCGTGCTCTGCCAGCCACATCAGCTTCGTACCGGAGAAGTAGGGGTCAAGGCGCAGCCCGGTCAGCTCGGCGACCCGGTCCTCGTGCCCCTGGTCGCGCAGCCGCGCGCAGATGTCGGCAGTACGCCGGTCCTGCCAGACGATGGCTCGGCGCGGCGACCCCAGCGTCTCGCGGTCCCACAGCAGGATCGTCTCGCGCTGGTTGGTGATGCCGACTGCCTTCAGCGCGGAGACGTCGTACGACGACAGGGCGTCGCGCGTCGCTTCCAGCGTCGCCTGCCAGATCTCCTCGGGCGTGTGCTCGACCCAGCCCGGCTGGGGGAAGTGCTGGGCGAACTCCTGGGAGCCTTTGGCTGCGATCTTGCCGTCCTCGGTCACCACGACCGCGGTGACGCCCGTGGTGCCGGCGTCGATGGCGAGGACGCTCACCGGGTCTGGCCTCGTTGGACGATGTCGAGGATCCGCTGGTCCACCCAGGACACGTCAGCGGCTACTCGCATCTCGTAGTTCTCCGTGCCGACCCAGGTGGCGAAGTCGGGGTGCCCCTCCGCCCGGGCGAACGCCTCGAGCTCCTCGCGGAGCTGACCGCTCACCGCGACCTTCTCCTCCTCGGTCGAGGCCGTCAGGTACAGGTCATTGAGGTCGACCAGGCGGGCCAGCTCGTCGATGGGGGCGGTGTGGTCGTCGATGCGGAGGTCGACGTCGATGTCGTCGCCGCCGGCGTACCCGGCCCCTTCCCGGACGACGAGCAGAGCGGCCGACTGACGTCCTCGCTTGTCGCCACCGGCAGCGTCGCCCGCGGCCAGCGCAGCCAGCAAGCGGTCGGTGAAGGTCAGCTCACCGTTGGCCTGCCAGGTGGTTTCCATCGCGTCGACCACCTCCGGTCCCGCGAGGCAGTTGCCCTGGATCGCGTAGCCCGGTCCGATGGTGCCGCCGGCCCACTCGATGCAGGCCTGCCCGGTGTGGGACGCCGCGCCGCCGTCGGAGTCGACGATCCCGACCTGCCGATCGGCACGACCCTCGTCCTCCTCCAGCAGCCTCTGGAGCGCCACCGGTGCCGTGGCGCCCTCGTCGAGGTGGGAGAGCGCGAGGCCCTTGTAGGCCACGTTGGCGTCGGCCTGGGTCGCTATCGCGCCGACCTCGGCCACCGCCGCGGGGACCACCGCCCCGACGGCCAGGAACTTGGAGGCCACGGCCACTCCCCACGACTCTCCGTCATCGGATCGGGCCACGATCGAGAAGGTCACACGCAGACCCTAGAGAACAGGAGTCGCCCTCGCCACGCGGCCCGTGGCGTCGCTAGGGTGGGAGTCGTATGTGAACGATCCAATTCTGGAGGTCCAATGCGCGTCGGAGTGCTCACCGGTGGCGGCGACTGCCCGGGTCTCAATGCGGTCATCAGGGCGGTGGTGCGCAAGGGCGTCAAAGAGCACGGCTTCGACTTCGTCGGCTACCGCGATGGCTGGAGAGGACCCCTCGAGGGCGTGACCATGGAGCTCGGCGTCCAGCAGTGTCGCGGCATCCTGCCTCGCGGCGGCACCATCCTGGGCTCGTCGCGCACCAACCCGTTCAAGATCGACAACGGCGTGGAGAAGATCAAGGAGAACTTGGCGAGCGACGGTGTCGACGCGTTGGTCGCGATCGGCGGCGAGGACACGCTGGGGGTCGCTACCCAGCTCTCCGACCTCGGCGTCAACGTGGTCGGCGTACCGAAGACCATCGACAACGACCTCTCGGGCACCGACTTCACCTTTGGCTTCGACACCGCGGTCAACATCGCCACCGAGGCGATCGACCGGCTGCACACCACGGCCGAGTCGCACCACCGCGTGCTGGTGGTCGAGGTCATGGGCCGACACGCCGGCTGGATCGCCTTGCACTCGGGTATCGCTGGCGGCGCGAACATCGTGCTGATCCCGGAACAGCCCTTCGACATCGAGGAGGTCTGCCGGCTGGTTGAGTCGCGTTTCGAGTCTCACTTCTCGCCGATCCTGGTCGTCTCCGAAGGTGCGGTCCCGGTCGAGGGCGGCGACATGACTTTGGTCTCCGGTGAGAAGGACGCCTTCGGACACGTGCGCCTCGGCGGCATCGGCGACCGGCTCGCCAGCGAGATCGAGGCACGCACCGGCAAGGAGGCCCGGGCGGTGGTCCTCGGTCACATCCAGCGGGGCGGCACGCCCACCGCCTTCGACCGCTGGTTGGCGACCCGGTTCGGGCTGCAGGCCGCTGATGCCGTGGCCGAAGGCGATTTCGGCACGATGATGGCGTTGCGGGGAACCCGGATCGAGCGGGTGCCGCTGATCGAGGGCACCGGCCAGCTCAAGCTCGTCAGCCCCGAGGAGTACGCCGAGGCACAGGTCTTCTTCGGGTAGCCACCGGCGTGGGTGACTGATCAGCGGGGTACCCCCGTGCCATGAGCGCTCAGGTGGACCCCGTCGACGTCAACGGACCATCGCCCGACCTCAAACGGGTGATGGGGCCGCGGCTCCTGCTCCTCTTCATCGTCGGCGACATCCTCGGAGCCGGCGTGTACGCCGTCACCGGCGAGATGGCCCTGGAGGTCGGCGGCATCGTCTGGGTGCCGTTCCTGGTCGCCTTCGCGGTAGCCACGATGACCGCCTACGCCTACCTGGAGCTGGTCACGAAGTACCCCCAGGCCGCGGGGGCAGCGCTCTACACACACAAGGCCTTCGGGCTCCACTTCGTCACGTTCCTGGTCGCGTTCGCGGTGATCTGCTCCGGCATCGCCAGCGCGTCGACGTCGGCGAACCTGCTCGCCATCAACTTGCTCGAAGGTCTCGACACCAATGGCGTCGACGTGCCGCTCGGCAACACCGCAGTAACGCTCGTCGCGCTCGGCTTCATGATTCTGCTGGCGGGGATCAACCTTCGCGGCGTGGGCGAGAGCGTGAAGTTCAACGTGGCGCTGACCCTGGTCGAGCTCTCCGCCCTCGCGATCGTGATCGTGATCGGCTTCGCGGTGATGGCACGAGGCGATGCCGACCTCGGCCGGATCGTCGCGTTCGAGTCGGAGACCGACCGCGGGCTCTTCGCAGCCGTGACCGTGGCCACCGCCGTCGCCTTCTTCGCGATGGTCGGCTTCGAGGACTCCGTCAACATGGTCGAGGAGGTTGACCAGCCCAACAAGATCTTCCCGAAGATGATGCTCTCCGGTCTCGGCATCGCGGTCCTGATCTACGTGCTCGTTGCGATCTCCGTCATTGCGGTGATCCCGGCCGGGGACATCCAAGGTGTGGTCGAGGAGGAGGGCAAGGTGCTGCTCTCGGTGGTCGAGACGGGCGCACCGGGGATCCCGGTCGACAAGCTCTTCCCGTTCCTGACCGTCTTTGCCGTGGCCAACACCGCCCTGATCAACATGCTGATGGCCAGCCGGCTGCTCTATGGCCTGGCCAACCAGGACGTTCTGCCCC
Organism: uncultured Actinomycetota bacterium; assembly: GCA_963829975.1. Lineage (GTDB taxonomy): Bacteria > Actinomycetota > Actinomycetes > Propionibacteriales > Nocardioidaceae > Nocardioides. Next base: position 219,418 of record CAWHKK010000024.1, on the reverse strand, counting down.
GCACGCTCGGCAGGGTGCTGCCCAACCGGCGTACGCCGTGGGCCGGCATCCTGTTCTCAACCGTGCTCGCCTTGGGCCTGATCATCGTGGTCACCTACGCCTCGGACTCGACCATCATCAGCGCCCTCTCGGGAACCACGGCTCTGCTGCTGCTGGGTGTCTTCGCCGTGGTCAACCTGGCGTGCCTGATCCTGCGCCGGGATCCCACCCCGGAGGACGGCTTCCGGGCGCCGACCTGGGTCCCGGTCGTGGGCGGCCTCGCGTGCCTCTTCCTGGTCGGACCCTGGGCGCGCGACAGCGAGGACTTCGTGCAGTACCGGATCGCTGCTGGCCTGCTCGGCGTCGGTATCGCGCTCTGGGCCCTGACCTGGGCGACCAACCGTGGGATCCGGGCCCAGAAGACCGGGTTCCGGGACATCGAGCGCCTTGAGGACTGATTCGTAGACGACCGTGCGGCCCGCGTACTCTTGAGGGGTGTCCATTCCCGACCTCGCGAGCCTGCACGCCCTGGGCCCGGCCCAGCAGCCGACGTACGCCGACCCGGCCGCCGTCGATGCTGCCGTGGCCCGCCTACGCACCATGCCGCCGCTGGTCTTCGCCGGTGAGTGTGACGACCTGAAGGCCAAGCTGGCCGCCGTGGCCAGGGGCGAGGCGTTCTTGCTGCAGGGCGGCGACTGCGCCGAGACGTTCGCCGGCGTGACGGCCGACAATGTCCGCAACAAGCTCCGGGTGCTCCTGCAGATGGCGGTCGTGCTCAGCTACGCCGCCTCCGTCCCGGTCGTCAAGCTGGGCCGTCTGGCCGGCCAGTACGCCAAGCCGCGGAGCTCCGACCTCGAGACCCGCGACGGCGTCACCCTGCCGGCCTACCGCGGCGACGCCGTCAACGGCTATGACTTCACCGAGGTCTCGCGAACCCACGACCCGCAGCGACTGGTCGATGTCTACAACGCCTCGGCCGCCACCCTCAACCTGGTCCGGGCCTTCACCACCGGAGGCTTTGCCGACCTGCGCCAGGTGCACACCTGGAACACCGACTTCGTGCGTGACTCGGTCGTCGGACAACGCTACGAGGCGATGGCCAACGAGATCGACCGGGCGATGTCGTTCATGGAGGCCATCGGAGCCGATCCCGACGAGTTCCACCGGGTCGACTTCCACTCTTCGCACGAGGCCCTGGTGCTCGAGTACGAGCACGCGATGACCCGGGTCGACTCGCGCACCGAGCTGCCGTATGACGTGTCGGGACACTTCGTGTGGATCGGGGAGCGAACCCGTCAGCTCGACGGCGCGCACGTCGAGCTGCTCAGCCACATCCGTAATCCGATCGGCGTCAAGCTCGGCCCCAGCACTTCCCCCGACGACGCCCTCGCCCTGGCCGGCAAGCTCAACCCCGACAACGAGCCCGGTCGGCTCACCTTCATCACCCGCTTCGGCGCGGGCAAGATTCGAGACGGACTGCCCGACCTGGTCGAGAAGGTCACCGCTTCCGGTGTGGAGGTGGCGTGGGTCTGTGACCCCATGCACGGCAACACCTTCGAGGCGAGCTCGGGGTACAAGACTCGCCGTTTCGACGACGTGATCGACGAGGTCCAAGGTTTCTTCGACGTCCACCACGCCCTCGGCACCTGGCCGGGCGGAGTGCACGTGGAGCTCACCGGCGACGACGTCACCGAGTGCGTGGGCGGTGGTGAGGACCTGGCCGAGATCGATCTCGGCAACCGTTACGAGTCGGTCTGCGACCCGCGCCTCAACCGGGTGCAGTCCCTCGAGCTGGCGTTTCTCGTCGCCGAGATGCTCCGCCGCGCCTGAGCCCTGGCCGACTGGCCGGGTTGCTCGATCCGTCCCGGACGGCGGCTAGAGCAGCTCGGCCAGCAGCTTGGCTGCGTTGCGTGCGCCGTCGGTCTCCACGTCGCGATAGTCCACGGCCCTGGCGATCTCCTCGCCGATCGCGGCAGCGATCGACCCGGAGGTGGCTGTCGGGTAGTCGAGCCGCCGTCCGGCGCCGTAGCGCGCGAGCCGGTGCGGAACGTGAAAGCTCTGCTCGAAGTGGTGCTCGAGCGGGAAGTAGATGAACGGTCGCTTGTTCGCCGTCAGCTCCATCGACGTCGTCAAACCGCCTTGGGCGATCGCCAGGTCGCAGGCGGCGAGATGTCGGTAGAGGTTGTGGACGTAGGGCCGGACCTCGAGACCTGCGTGGCTGGGCAACGACGAAGGGTCGATGCGCGGTCCCGCGACGACCACCATGCGCAGGTCGGGCACGGCCGCCTTCGCCTCCGGGTACGCCGCGATCACCTTGCGCAGCAGGCTCTCGCCGACCCCGGTGCCGCCCACGGTGACAATGCAGAGGCGCTCGTCGGATCGATAGCCGAGCTCACGACGCAGCTGATGGCGATCATCGAGCGTTGCGGGATCGAAGCCGGTGACATATCCGGAGAAGTCGTAGTGCTGCTCGGTCCAGTCGCGGACCCGCGGGAGCCCGGGGCCGAGGAGGGCATCGACACAGTCGTCCGGGTTGCCGACGAAGATCGCCCGGTCGCGGACCTGGGGGTGGTCGGCTACGTGCTCGACCATCTCGGCGTTGTAGTCGGCGGTCAGCTCGTTCTCGTGCTCCCCGCCGTCCGGCATCGGCAGGAAGCCGACGAAGTCGGTCAACCAGGCGTAGTTCGCCCGTTTCAGCTCGGGGTGCTCGTGCAAGAAGTGGTCGACGTCCCATCCTTCGTCGGCGATCCAAAGGTCGTAGTCGGTCTCGGTGACGACCTCGTGAAACACCATGAAATTGGCGACGAGGATCTCGTCCATCTCGCGGTATGCCTGGAAGCAGTGCAGGTCGTGCTCGGCCGACTCCGACTCGATGTGCGCCGACTCGCTCGCCAGATGTGCGCTGGCTGGGTGGATCCGTTCCCCCTCGGCCCCGAGAACCGTCGTCACCGGATGTTGGGCAAGCCAGTCGATCTGGAGTCCCGGCACCAGGTTGCGCAGCTCTTTCGCGATAGCTACGTCGCGCAGGGCATGGCCGAGCCCGATCGGGGAGCTCACGAACAGCGCGCGCTTCACGCTGACCACGGGGCCGTTCCACTTCGATCCCGGGGGGACTGGGCACCGCGGCTCCCGAGCGACTCCACGAACTCCCGCACGGCGAGGTTCACCAGCACGGGGTAGCGCGCCCCGGGAAGATGCCCCGCGCCCGGCACGACGAGCAGCCGGCCGCCGGTGAGCTCACCCACCTGGGTGCCCCACTCCAGTGGCACGGTGCGGTCGTGGTCGCCGTGGATGACCAGCACCGGCTGGGAGACCCGGCTGCAGAGCGCGCGAGCGGCGGCCACGTCTCGCACACAGTCCCCCATGAACGCGTCGGCCGCCGCAAGCGGGCCGGTGTCAGTCATCCAAGCAATCAGATCCTCGACCTGCTTGGTCGAGTGAGGGTCGGTGGCGACGAGCTGGGTCACGAACCACCTCGCAAACCCGTCGAAGTCCGCGACCATGCTCTGCCGGCTGAACCGGTCAGCCGCTTCGAGGAAGTTGACGCTTCGGCCGAAGCGCCGGAGATCACGCGACTGGGTGAACTGCCGCGCACCCGAGACGGAGGCGCGGAGGGCGGTTCGCTGGCGGGCTCTGGCGCTGGACTGCTCGAACGCGGACCAGATCGAGTCGAGCGGGATCCAGGGGGTCAGCGGCACCATCGGCGCCGCGAGGACCATCGCTGCGACCCGCTCCGGTTCGTCGCCGGCCAGTGTCATCGCGGTTTGCGCAGCCCGCGACTTGGCCAGGATGACCACCGTCCGCGCCTGCGTCGCATCCATCACGGCCACCGCGTCCGCCGTGTGCTCCGCCAAGGCGTAGGCAGCGGTGCCCCTGGGCCGGTCGGAGCGACCGGTCCCTCGAGGGTCGAAGGCAACTACCCGGAAGTGTCGGGAGAGGTAGGGGATCATCCCCTTCCAGCTCCGCAGCGGCAGACTCCAACCTGGGATGAGCAGGATCGTGGTCTCCCCGGCACCGTGGATCTCGTACCAGATGCGCACGCCATCGCGCTCGACGTAGCCCGTAGTGTCCGGCTCGCGCGCTCTCACGACAGGTCCCAGACGAACTCGTGGGGGAAGACCGGGAAGCCCTCGACATCACCGAAGAATCCCGCGAGTGCCGGCACCTGCGTGCGGTAGGCGGAGACCGCGGCGAGCTTTCGCTCCGTCTCGGCCGCACCCAGATGATGGACTTCCGGTGGCGAGAGGTCGAGCCCTGCCTCGTTCAGTCGCTGAACCCAGAGCGCGGACACGTCGGGACCAGAGCTTCGGTCGTACCCGTTGATCCCAGCGGGCCATCCCATCCGCACCGCGTGGGGATGGTCCGCGTAAAGCCGTAGTGACTGCCCGGAGACGGCCAGCTCCAGGGCTGCAGTTCGGATGCGCTCGTGATCGCCGTTCTCGCCCAGAGCGGCCGGCGCGTAGACGGTGGCATCGGGATCGACCAGCGTGCGAAGAGTGGTGGCAATCTGCCTGACCGTTTGGCCGGACGGCTCGTACTGCTCGTCGAGGAAGTCGAGGTTGGTCGCGCTGCGTCCCGCGATCGCGAGGGCCGCGCGGTCCTCGGCTCGACGCTCCGCCATCCTGGCCACCGAGTCTGTTGCCCCAGACTCCCGATCCCACCAGTAGGCACCGGATCCGAGCGGGGGTGAGCCGGCGAACACGTTGATCACGCTGACTTCGCCAGGACCGCACAGCAGGTGCCAGCACGACAGCACCGCGTCATCGAGGTGAGGCGACAAGATGACCGCGCCTGAGCTCTTCATGAGTGGCAACGTAGCCCGCCGGCCGGTCAGCCTGTGTGTCCTTTGGTACGCAGGCCGCCCAAGAGCTGAACCTATACTCCACGCGTGGGACCCGACAGCTGTCCTGAATGTGGCGGGACGCGTCCTCGCGGGGCCCGGTTCTGCGCCTACTGCGGGCTAGCGATCGAGGTGGCCGTTGTCCGGCGCTCACCGCGCGACGAGCGGCGCGTGATCACGGCGCTGTTCGCGGATCTCTCCGGCTCGACCCGGCTGGGTGAGCTCCTCGATCCCGAGGACTTCCGTGACCTCACCGGTGGTGCGCTCGCGAGGATGGGCACTGCGATCGAAGAGCTCGGCGGGACCGTCCGGGGCACCGCGGGAGACGGGATTCTGGGCTTGTTCGGCGCCCCGACCGCCCATGAGGACGACGCCGAGCGGGCCGTGATCGCAGGCTTGAACCTCGTGAAGGAAATGGGCGTGTACGGCGCCGAGGTCGCCAAGCGCTGGGGTGTCGGGCTGAGTGTGCGGGTTGGCATCGAAACTGGACTCGCGGTGCTCGGCGAAGTCAGGGCAGGCAGCCAGGTTCAGTACGACGCAAGCGGCGACTGCCTCAACACCGCCGCGCGGTTGGAGGGTGCAGCCGAGGTGAACAGGGTGCTGGTCGGGCCGCTCACGCACCAGCTGGTGAGCGAGGTTTTCGATTGGGGCGAACCTCGACCCCTGACGTTGAAGGGCAAGGCCGAGCCGGTGTTGGCACGTCACGCCCGGGCGTCACGACGTGACCAACCGCAGCGGGCCAGAGGTGTCGACGAAGGCGCCCGGCTGGTCGGTCGCGACCGCGAGCTCGCGCTAGCCGGCGAGCTCGTGACCGAGGTGAACGCGGGGAAGTCCAGAACGGTCTTCGTGACCGGACAGGCCGGCATCGGGAAGACGCGCATCACGAGGGAGCTCCGGGGCCTGCTCCTGGCGACCACAGGGTCCACCAGACGCACGCCGACCTGGCTCGATGGCACGTGCCTCTCCTACGGTTCGGACGAGCCCTATCTCCCTTTCCGGCAGATCCTGCGGCAGGTGCTCGGCGGTGCCGGTTCCATCGTGGAGGTGCGGGACGCGCTGGTCGCCCGGATCGGGTCGCAGCGCGCAGCTGGCGTGGCCCCGATGCTGGGTCTGATCCTCGGCCTGGCACCCGAGAACGGGGAGGACACCCACTTGGTCGCGCTCTCGGCCGAGTCGCTGCGACGGGCAGTCATCGAAGCCGTCGCCGAGCTGTTGATCGGGCTGTCCGAGCAGGGGGTCGTCGCGGTCGCCATCGATGATCTGCACTGGGCCGACGCCGCCTCCCTGCGCCTGGTCGAAGGACTTGTCTCGGACCTCAGCCAGGAGCTCCCGGTCTTGTTGGTGCTCGCGATGCGTCCCGAGCAGGACGGGGCGGCTTGGCGGCTGCGCGAGCGCATCCTGGCTCACAGTCCGCTGAGCTCGAGCGAGATCCGCATGTCCTCCCTCGATCGCACCGCCGAACGCCGGCTCATCTCTGACCTCGTGGGTGAGGGGACCATGCCAGGGGAGCTCGAGGAGCTGCTGCTGCAGCGGGCGGAGGGGAATCCGTTCTACCTCGGCGAACTGCTGCGCTCGCTGAGAGACAGTGGCGCGATCGTCCCGGCGGGCGAGCGATGGACTTTCAACCACGACGTGTCCGTCGAGCTACCGGAGACCGTCGAGCGTGTGGTGCTCGCGCGCCTCGACAGACTGCCGTCGAACGACCGCGAGCTGCTCAACTCGGCGGCGGTCATCGGCCGCGAGTTCGAGGTCCCGCTGCTGGCCCGGATCGCGGGAGTGGAGCTGACTGACGCCTCGCTGGCGAACCTGACGGGTTTGGGGTTGATCGAACGGGCGACAGGAGCCAAGTACCGCTTCACTCATCCGTTGATTCAGGAGACCGCTGACAAGGGCATGCTGCGGCGCGGCCGGGCAGAGCTGCACCGCCGGGCCGCGGCAGCGATCGAAGACCTCGTCGAGGCCGGGTCGGACGAGCACTACGCCGTGCTGGCGCGTCATCACAGCGCCGCCGGTCAACATGGCGCCGCAGTCGGTTTCCACCGGCTGGCCGCGCTTGCTGCTCAGCGGGTGGTCGCGTTGAAGGAGGCACTGAACCAGTTCGACTCTGCGATCGCCGCCGCGAACTCGCTGGACCCGACGTCGGCAGGTCTCCAGCTCCCGGAGCTGCACCAGCTCCGAGGTCACGCCCGGTTGCGGAACGGTGACTTCGACGGTGGCGCGGATGACTTCCGGCAGGCGCTCGCCGGGGCTCGCCGAAACGACGACGGGCAGATGGAGATGCGAGCGCTCACCGATCTCGGCTGGACGATCCGAGTGCACGGGTACGAGGAGGCAATCAGTCTTCATCAGCAGGCGCTGCGGAAGGCAGAAGAGCTGGATGACCCGCCAACACAGGTCACCGCGCTCAGCCGCATGTCGATGGTCTACCTGAATCGCCTCCAGCTGGACCGGGGCCTGGAGATGGCGCAGCGCGCGTTGGAGATCGCCAGAGCAGCAGGACAGGACCAGCTGCTCGGCGCGGCGCTGGACTGCTTGAAGTTCGCGGCGTACCAGCTAGGTGATCTTCGCCTGCTCGATCGCACAGTGGCAGAGATCATCGAGGTTCACGGGCGCACCCAAGACCTCTACTTCGTCCAATGGGCCTACATCGAGGGCGCGGCGGCGCCGCTTGCGCGCGGGGACCTCGACCGTGCACTGGAGCTGATCGACAAGGCTGCCGAGGTCAGCAGGCGGTATGTAGCCGACCGGATCGGCACGGCGATGATCCTCGAGGCTCGCTCCTGGATCGACCGTGCTGGAGGCGACCTCGACGCCGCCGTGGCGGCCCTCCGCGAGGCAGCGGAAACGATTGCGGAAGTGACTACCCCTGAGTGGTCGGCCTGGATCGAGGCCAGTCTCGGCTCGCACCTGATCAAACAGGGGAACGCCCCGGCTGCCGTTCCTGTCCTGGAGTCCGCGCTAGCGATGTCCGAGGCCATCAAGAGCCCCAACCGCGCCTTCCGGGCAGCGAGCCATCTCGCCTGGGCGCGGTGGTTGATCGCGGACGTCGAAGGATCACGAACGGCCCTGTTGACCGCGGAGCGCCTGCTGGCCACGATCACGGCGCCGCCCGGAGCCGTTTTCCTGGACGGGTATCACTCCTACGTTGCCGTGGCACGAACGCGTCAGGCCCTCGGCGACGTGCGCGGCGCCCGGGGGGTGCTGGAGCCGTTGCTGCTAGCGGCCAACCGCAACGGTTGGCGCGCCGCCGGACGCGAGGTCTCCGACGTGCTCGCGGGCCTGGCTGACGAGTCGGGCGGCACCGTCAGCGGCAGTGCTGCTTCAGCTCCGCTAGATCGAGCACGGTGATCCGACGTCGTTCCGTGGTGATCAGGCCGAGCTCTCGCAGCGAGCGCAGGGCCCTGGCGACCGCTTCGCGAGACGACCCCGTCCAGCCGGCCAGCTCTTCCTGCCTGATCGGGAGATCGATGATGTGGCCGGTGGAGGTAGGTGTTCCGTAGCGCTCGACCAGCTCGACCAGGCGGGCAGCGACGCGACCGATGGCAGGGGCGGTGCCGAACTCGATGCGCTTGCGGTCGGAGTCGCGAAAGCGCCGCACGATGTCGTGGAGCAGTGCGGTCGCGATCCCGGTGCGTTCTGAGACGAGCGACAGGAAGGAAGCTGCCGCTATCGCCAGCGTCTCGACCGGCTCGATGGCCACGACGCTGCTCGATCGTGGCTTCCCGTCGATCACCGCCAGCTCGCCGAGCATTTCTCCCGGACCGCGGAAGTCGAGCACTACTTCCTGCCCCTCGGCCGTCAGGTAGCTGATCTTGACCCGACCGGAGACGATCACCATCACCTCGGTCCCTGCCTGCCCCTCGTACATCAGGGTGGTACCGCTCGGGAAGCGACGTCGGCCGACCCTGGCCAGCAAGGCTGTCGAGTCGTCGGTCCCGAGCTCCGCCAGAAAACCGTCGGTAGCCGGCGGAAGGGGGACCGTCACACGGCCGACGCTACCGTGACCGAAGGGCTTCCGACGGCCGAGGAGTTTCACCCAGGTGACCAGCCAGCCAACCCGCGGCTGGGAAGATGGATACCGTGATCGACCTCCGCAGCGACACCGTCACCCGCCCCACCGAGCCGATGCGCCAGGCCATGGCTCGTGCTGAGGTGGGCGACGACGTCTATGGCGAGGACCCGACCGTGCTGGCCCTGGAGGAGCGGGTGGCCGGCCTCTTCGGCCACGAGGCCGCCCTGTTCACACCGACCGGGTCGATGGCGAACGTGCTCGCGGTCCGCTCGCTGGTCGCCCCAGGTCAGGAGGTCCTGTGCGAGTCGAGCGCTCATGTCGCCCGAGCGGAGCTCGGCGCCCATGGCGCCTTCTCGGGCCTGACCATGCGCACCTGGATCGATGCAGACGGCCAGATCGACCTGCCTGTGATCGACCGTATGTTCGCACCAGAGATGGGTCCGTTCTTCGTGCGGACCACTGCGATCTCGGTCGAGAACACCCACAACTTCGCCGGTGGCACCGTGCTGCCGTTGACCGATCTGCAGGACCTGCGCGACTTCGCCACCGCCGCCGACGTCGCCATCCACCTCGACGGGGCCCGGATCTGGAACGCCCATGTCGCGACCGGCACGCCGCTGTCTGAGTACGGCGCGGTAGCCGACGTGATGTCGGTCTGTCTCTCCAAGGGGCTGGGCGCTCCGGTCGGGTCGCTCCTGATCGGCAGCACCGAGACGGTGAAGGAGGCCCGGGTGTGGCGCAAGCGGATGGGCGGGGGGATGCGCCAGGTCGGCATCCTGGCCGCTGCCGGCCTGCACGCGCTCGACCACCACGTCGACCGACTGGCCGAGGACCATGAAAATGCGCGGCTGCTGGCCGACGCGTGCGGGGTCGACCCCGCCCAGGTCGCGACCAACATCGTGGCTCTCGAGCGCTCGGACGCGCCCGACTTCGTGACCCGCGCCCGTGAGGCCGGTGTCCTGGTCGGCACCGTCGGCCCCCGTGTGGTCAGGCTGGTCACCCACCTGGACGTGTCGCGGGCGGACGCCGAGAAAGCCGCAGCAGTGCTTGCTGCGCTGTGATTCGGACAGCGGGCCTAACCCGGGACCCCGACCAGAGACACGTCGCTGATCGCGGTGTAGTCACGGGCCGAACGGCCCCGGCCGGGCTCGCTGACCTCGACCAGTCGCAAGGTGACGGTAGTAGTCGTGACGGCCCGGATCGGCAGAGACTGCAGCTTGCGGGTCCCTTCGAGTTCCTGCTCGACGGCGGTGCCGTCGTCGAAGACCCATTCGACGGCAAGGACGCGGCGGTTGCCGTTGTACCAGTCGAAGTCACCCGAGGTCTTCGCGTAGCCATTGATCAGGCCGACCTCGGTCAGCTCCACCGGTGCCTCGAACGTGAAGACGATCTCGTCGTCCGCGCCACTGCCCGGCTCCCGCCAACAGGTCTCCGCCACGCCGTCGAGCATGTTGGCGGCTTCGTAGCGCACCTCGTTGCCGGAGACATCGACGTTGGGCGGGGCGGTGTCGGGTGCGTCCACGGTGGTGTAGCGCACGAGGTCCAAAGGACCACCTCCGACCGGCAGAGACTCGGTCGGCTTCGGCTGGGTCGGCCCGTCGGAGGAGCTCTGCGAGGTCGGCGGCGTTGACGCCGGGTCCCCAGCCCGGTCACGGGGAGTGCTGCCGGCACCGGGGTCGGCCTTGTCGTCGCCGGTCACCAGGAGCAGCGCCCCGATCAGGGCGACCAGGACCAGCCCGGCTGCTCCTGCTGCCCAGGGCAGCCATCCGGAGCGGGGACCCTCCGCGCGCCGCGATCTCGGTGTTCGGACGCGCTCGTTGCTGGCCCACTCCGCTGGCGTGGTCTCCAGGGTTGCGTTGGTGTGCGGCGGTGGGCTCGTCGGTGGGGTCCCCGGCGGCGGCGCGACGTCATCAGCGAACAAGGGATAGCGAGCCTGCGCTGCCGACTCGACGCTGTCCGCGGGCGACGAGTCGTCGACGCGGTAGCCGCAGTTGGTGCAGAACCGACCGACACCGAGCTGGTGTCCGCAGCTCGCGCACGCAGCCATGTGGGTCCTCCGGGAGGTCTGTCGCTCGGTCGCGCACAGGTTAGTTGACCTGACTCACCAGTTCACGTTGGTGCCGGAGCTCGGTGCCACAGCGAGACTTCAGACGGCGAGATGTTGGACCTCGCCCTCGGGCTTGCGTTGGGGCCGCAGCTCCACCACCAGCATCGCGGCCAGCACCATCGCGCCACCGAGCAGCATCCGGGTGGTGAGCAACTCGCCACCCAGCAGCACGGCGAAGAACGCCGCGAAAACCGGCTCCATGCTCATCACCAGAGCCGTGCGGGTGGGGGACAGGTGGGACTGCGCCCAGGTCTGGGCGAGCATCGCCAGGGCGCCGGCGACGAGCGCCATGTAGACGATGGCCAGCCAGTCGGACGTCTGGTCGGGCAGGACCATGCCGTCCGGTGCCGTTGCGACGAGGCACACCACCGAGATGATGATGATCTGCAGGATCGACATGCCCAGTGCCTCGCCCGGTCGTGACCACGCTCCCAGGCCGACGATGTGCAGCGCGTACAGCAGAGCGGCCACGAACGTGATCGCTTCGCCGTAGCCGATCGAGAGGCCGTCGAGCGTGAGCACCCCCAAACCGGCCGTCGCCAGGAGCACCGCACCCCAGGTGAGCCGGGTGATCCGCGTGTGCAGGATGACGGCCGCAAAGAGGGGCGTGGCGACGACGTACAGCCCCGTGACGAAGCCGGAAACGCTCGCGGGGGTGTGCGCCAGGCCGGCCGTCTGCAGGATCTGGGCGAGGCCGTAGAGACCGCCGAGCACGACCGCATGCCGCCGTGACTCCCGGGAGAGCCGACTCAGCGCTCTCGGGGCGACCGCCACCATCGCCACGCTCGCGATCGCGAACCGCAGCGCCAGGAAGTCGAGCGTCGGCACCCGGTCGAGGAGGTCCTTGATCAGGAAGAAGGTGCTGCCCCAGGTGGCGGTCATCGCGAGCAGGGCCGCGGTGGCCAACAGGGTGGTACGCCGGCTCACCGGTCGCGGTCAGACAAGGTAGATCGTGATGGTGCTGCCCTTGGGCGCGACATCGCCGCCGCCGGGATCCTGGCCCAGCACGTACCTGAGGCCGATGTACTCGTCGCTCTTCTTGATGTCTACCTCGAACCCCGCACCCTCGAGCTCGTCGACGGCGTCGTCGAGACCGGAACCGATGACCGATGGAACGTCGACCAGCTCTGGACCCTTCGAGACCGTGACCTCGATCTCCTCGCCGCGGAAGAGGGTGCCGCGGTCGGGCTGGTAGGAGATGACGTCGCCCTCGTCGATCGAGTCGCTGAACTCCTCGGCGGTCACCGTGACGACCAGTCCCTTCTCCTCGAGCTGGGCGCGCATGTCGTCGACGCTCTTGCCGACCCAGTTCTCGCCGATGAGGATCGGGCGTCGACCCTTGCTGATGATCAGGTCGATCGAGGCGCCCGGTCGCAGGATGGTGCCGGCCGCCGGGTCGCTGGCGATGACGGTCCCCTTCGGGATGTTCTCGGAGTAGCGCGGGATCGACTTGTCGAACGACAGCTTCAGCGCGAGCAGGGCATCTTGGGCCTCGTCCTCACTCATGCCTTTGACCCGGGGGACCTGGTAGCGCTCGGCGCCCTTCGACACCGTGACCGTGACGGTGCCGTTCTTCACCACCCGGTCGCCCGCTCCCGGGTCGGTCTTGATGACCTGCCCCTTGGGCACCGTCTCGGAGAACGCCGCCTCGGCGTAGTCGACCTCCAGGCCGGCCGCCTCGAGCTTCTGCTCGGCCTGGGCCTGGGGCATCAGGATCACCGCGGGTGTGCTGGTGTACCGCAGGACGCTGAACCACACGCCGAACCCGACCAGCGCCAGTACCAACAAGATCGAGAGCGCCAGCACGGCAGGCCCGCGCTTGGAACGCCGCGTCCGCGCCGGCCGTTGGGCCGGCTGTGGCGGACGAGCGTTAGCTGGGGGAGAGGTGGGCGGTGGCATGGCGGCCGGGAAGGAGGACGTGGTCTCGGCCTCCGAGCGCCGGCCCGCAGGTGCCGGCGAGAGCAACGCCTCCATCTCGTCCTGGTCCCAGGTCTCCGGCGCGGTGTCGGTCGGCAGCGCACCCGGGACTCGCATCGGTGCCAGGTCCTGGGTGAGGTCGTGGTCATGGCGGACGCCATTGGCAAGCGCGTGGCTGACCCGGTGCACCTGGTGGAGCAGCACTCCGGCGTCCGCGGGCCGCAAACCCCTGTCACGCGCGGTGGCGCGAGCGACCAGGGCGTCGACGTACTCAGGCAGCTCGGGCACCAGGCTCGACGGTGGCGGCACGTCGTTGTGCACGTGCTTGTAGGCCACCTGGATCGGGGTCTCGCCCTCATGGGGCTTCTTGCCTGTGAGCAGCTCGTAGAGCAGTACGCCGGCGGCGTACACGTCGGCGCGTGCGTCGGCCGTCCCGTCGACCACGAGCTCGGGCGCCAGGTAGGAGACGGTGCCGATCAGCACGCCCTGGGTGGCGGTGTGCTGGGTGTCGGCGCTGACCGCCTTGGCGAGGCCGAAGTCGGCGACCTTGATCCGACCGTCGTCGGCGATCAACACGTTCTCGGGTTTCACGTCGCGGTGGATCAGCCCGGCGCGGTGGGCCGCGGCGAGCGCGGAGAGCACCGGCTCCATCAGCGCCAACGCCTTGGCCGGCGACATGGGGCTCTCCTTGACGATCGTGTCGCGCATCGTGTGCCCCGGGATCAGCTCCATGGCCAGGAAGACGGTGCCGTCGTCGTCGCCCTGGTCGTAGACGGCGACCACGTTCGGGTGGGAGAGCCGAGCGGCTGCCCTGGCTTCGCGCACGAACCGAGCGGCGAACTCGACGTCGTCGCCGAGCCCGGCATGCATCACCTTGATGGCGACCGTGCGGTCCAACCGGATGTCGAGGGCCTCGTAGACGCTGGCCATGCCGCCCCGGGCGATCCGCCCGCTGATCGCGTAGCGCCCATCGAGCATCCGGCCGATCAAGGGGTCGATCGAGCCGCTGGAGCCGCCCGTCCGGGCGCCACCGATTGCCCGACCATCTGGCTGCACAGCGACCCTCCTGCTCCGGATGGGGAAGGATCCGGAGCCCTCATCGTACTTTCGCGAGCGCTGTGCGAGGCTCCCAGGCCTCACCGGCGTGGCGTGGTGGTGGGAGCCACCGGCAAGATGGGGGCATGTCCGAGACACCGCTTGCCGACGCCGACCTGGCCGCCCTCGTCCCTGACTGGATCGACTGGGCGGACGCCGCGATCCAGCTCGGGGTCACCGTGGCCAAGGTGCGCACGATGATCCGCGACCATGAGCTGGCGGCCGCGGTGCCTACGCAGGGTGCCGGCCAGCAGGTGCCCGCGGCGCTGATCCAGGACGGTCTGCCGGTGAAGGGTTTACCGGGGCTGCTCACGGTGCTGCACGACAACGGCTACGACGACCGCGAGTGCATCGCCTGGCTCTACCTCGACCAGGACCTGCCCGGACGTCCGATCGACGCTCTGCGCGAGAACCGCGGCGCGGAAGTCAAGCGGCGCGCGCAGGCGATGGCGTTCTAGGGCGGGAGTCTGGTGATGGCCGCGAAGCGGCGGGCAACCCGTTCGGGCTGTTCGAACCCGTCGGTCGCTGATCGTCACACGGTGCGCTGGGTCGCCGTTGTCGCGAGTCCGCGGAGCACCGACCGCGCGTGCTCGTCGACGGGAGCGAGGTCGAGGGCCGCGGTGGCGCGGGATGCGAGCTGGGTGATCACCGACTCCACCTGTGTGTGCGCACCGGATCGATCGATGATGCCCCGCAGGTCCTCGACCTCGTCCGGCCGCAGTGGTCGACCGAGTGCCTGGTCGAGCCGCTGCCCCTCGTCACTGGGCGCGCCGTCGAGCGCCAGGGCGACCAGCACGGTCCGCTTGCCCTCGATCAGGTCGTCGCCGGCCGGCTTGCCCGTCGCGCTGGGGTCGCCGTACACGCCGAGCAGGTCGTCGCGCAGCTGGAACGCCTCGCCGAGGGGCAGGCCGAACTGCGAGAGCGAGGCCAGCACGTCGGGGCCGGCCCCCGCGAGGGCCGCGCCGATCTGCAGCGGCCGCTCGATCGAGTACTTCGCAGACTTGTAGCGCAACACGGTCATCGCCGCGTCGACGTCGGCCCTGGCGCGGGCTTGCACGGAGACATCGAGGAACTGCCCGGCGATCACCTCCGAGCGGCACAACGCGAACAGCTCATGGGCGGGCGCCACCCGGTCCGGCGGCAGCCCGCATCGTCCCAGCAGCTCATCGGCCCAACCGAGCAGCAGGTCGCCGAGCAGGATCGCGCCGGCGGCGCCGTACTGCTGCGGGTTGCCGCGCCAGCCGTGCTCGCGGTGCTGCGCCTCCATTGCCCGGTGGGCCGCGGGATGGCCGCGGCGGGTGTCGGAGGCGTCCATGAAGTCGTCGTGGACAAGAGCGCTGGCGTGCAGCAGCTCCAAGGCTGCGCAGGCGCGGACGAGTGCCGCGGAGTCCGCGGGGGCCGGGTCGACCGCGTGGTAGCCCCACCAGCAGAACGCCGCTCGGAACCGCTTGCCGCCGGAAACGGCATGGCGGGCTGCGGCCAGCAGGCGGGTGGCATCGTCGCCGAGAGCGGACAACCGCCGGCCCTGCTCGTCGAGGAAATCGTCGATCGCTGCCTGGAGACCGTCGCGGAACGACACCTCGTCCCAACCGGATTCCCTCGCCACGCCGACGAGACTAACGAGTGGACTCGGACCACGTGGATGCGGCGCCGAACCTAGACTTCGGGGCATGACTGACGCGACGACCGACCGGGGGCAGGGGCCGGACACCAGCATCGGCGACCTCCTGCGGGCAGGCAGGCGGTCGTTCTCCTTCGAGTTCTTCCCCCCGAAGGACGACGAGGGCGAGCGAATCCTGTGGAAGTCGATCAGTGAGCTCGAGCCGCTGCGGCCAACGTTCGTCTCGGTGACGTACGGCGCCGGCGGAGCGACCCGCGACCGCACGGTGTCCATCACCGGCCGGATCGCGAAAGAGACCTCCATGGTGCCGATGGCGCACCTGACCTGCGTCGGGCACACCACGGACGAGATCCGGGCCATCCTGGAACAGCTCGCCGCGGCCGGCGTACGCAACGTGCTGGCTCTGCGCGGCGATCCGGTGGGTGGGCCCGGCACCCCGTGGGAGAGCACCGACGGAGGCGTCGAGTACGCCGCCGAGCTGGTCAGGTTCATCAAGTCGACGACCGATGCTGTGGTCGGGGTGGCGGCGTTCCCTGAGGGTCACCGCGATGCGGGCAGCCTCGAGGACGATGCCCGTGTGATGAAGGCGAAGTACGACGCCGGCGCGGAGTTCGCGGTGACCGAGATGGTGCTGCGGGCCGGCGACTACTTCGGGCTGGTCGAGCGCTCGCGGGCCGACGGGGTCGACTTCCCGATCGTGCCCGGCATCATGCCGATCCTCAACTACAACTCCATGCGCCGAATGGTCGAGCTCTCCGGTCGCGAGATGCCCGACGAGGTGATGGCCCGGATCGAGCCCCTCCGTGACGACCCGGACGCCGTACGCGCCGAGGGCATCAAGATCGCCACAGAGCTCTGCGACGCCCTCCTCGCAGGTGGCGCGCCGGGCCTGCACTTCTACACGCTCAACCGCTCGAAGGCGACGCGGGAGATCTTCGCCGCCCTGCAGATCACGGCCTGAGCGGTTCGCCGGTCCGTTCAGCGCTCGCGCGGTAGTCCCGGGTCAATGGCGGGTCACATCGCCGATTTCACCCGCCACTGACCCGGGACTATCACGGACTGGCAGGTCAGGCTGGACCGATGGACTGAGCGACCAAGGCAGCGGACAGACCGACGAACGGGAGGCCGGCGCCGGGAGTCGCATGCGCGCCGGCAGCATAGACACCCTGGATCGGGGTGGTCGGGCCGAGGCGGTGGCGGACGGTGCCACGACCCTGCCAGAGCACCCCGTGCGGCGATCCGCCCCACCGCTCCACCAGATCGCGCGGTGACTGGTCGATCCGGGTCACCACGTGCTCACGGATGTCGATCTTGGCCCGCGCGAGCGCCCGCAGCATGTCCTCGGCCAGCTTCCCGCGGCCGTGCACCGTCCAAGCGGCGTGACCCTCCGGCGCGATACCACCGGTGCGCACGACCAGCATCGGGTCGCCATGGAGCACCACCTCAGCCGGAAGGGCGGGCACCTCGCCCTCGAGACCGAGGTAGGCGACGACCGGGGGGATGGCCGGCATGGTCTTCTCGACGTACGCCGCCAGAGCAGGTAGCCGACGTGGGTCGATCGCGCACACGACGATGTCGGCGGCAAACTCTCCGGTGGCTGACGACACCGCCTTCACCCGGCCATCGCGCACCCCCAGGTCTCGCACTTCGACATCGGTGACCACGGTCACCCCGCGGGTGGACAGGCGCCGCTGGAGCGCAGCGGTCAGCGCTCCCATGCCGCCGGCCGCGGCCGGCACCCGCCAGGCGCCGAAGATCTGCTCGAGGTAGGCGCGCAGCCCGTGCCAAGCCGGCACGTTGCGCGGGTCGTGCCCGTCGGCGACGAACGGGTGGGCGGCGACCATGGCCAGACGGTCGTCGCGGAAGGTGCGGCGCAGCCGCTTGTGCAAGGTCTCGCGCGTGTCCAGCCGCGCCGCCACCTCGCGTGGGAGCTCGTGTGGGGTCCACGGAACCTCGAAGTAGTGGCGCCGCAGCACCTCCCAGTCGTCGGCGAACGAGTCGACGTACGCGACCCACTGCTGCCCGAGACCCGGACCCATCTGATCGAAGTCGGCCAGCTGGGCAGCCCGTGAGCCACCGGTGATCCGCACGGAAGTGTGGTCCTCGAAGCGGTGCTCCCGGACGGGGTCGAGCGGCTCCAGCTCGACGCCGAGCTCGGCCTCGAGGGGTCGCCCTGACTTGCGGAAGAGATCGCGGATGACCGCAGGAACCAGAGTCGAGGCCGGCGCGGCGTCCCAGGTGAAGCCGTCCTCACTGATCGGCGCCATGGCACCGCCGAGCGCCGGTGATCGCTCTAGCAAGGTGACGTCGTGACCGAGTTTGGCCAGTCGTGCGGCGGCCGCCATGCCACCGAACCCGCCGCCGACCACCACCACCCGCGCCATGAGCGGCAACCCTAGGGGACCGACCGGACGGGGGCTCATCTCAGACCGGATCTCGGCCGCCTGGTCGCGCACGGAGGCGGAGGACGCGCTGATCCGGCATCAGCGTGGTGCATGCCTTGCTGCGGGTCGCCTGCTGACCTACACGCCGGGTTGACGCCAACTCACCGCTCGGCTCACCGCTCGGTTTACTGCTCGGCCCCGATGACTCGGGCCAAGGAGTCCGGGTCGCGGCCGACGACCGTGGTTCCATCGGCGGCGGTGATGATCGGGCGCTGCAGAGCCCTCGGGTGGGCGGCGAGCGCCTCGAGCCAGGACGTGCGCTGCTCGGGTTCGCGCGCCAGGTCGATGCCCTCTTCGGCGACCTCCTTGTCTCGCACGATCTCCCACGGCTCGAGCCCGAGCCGGTCGAGCACCTCGGCCAGCTCTGCGACGCTCGGCGGGTCGTCGAGGTAGCGACGGACGGTGTAGTCGACGCCGGCGGCGTCCAGCTCACTGACCGCGGTACGGCACCTCGAGCAGGCAGGGTTGAGCCAGATCTCCATCACTCCACCTCGATCGTCGGTGCGCCTGTCATGGAGGCCAGCTCGGCGTGTGAGGTGGAGAAGACCGCCGCGGGATGGCCGGCTGCGGCCCAGACCACGTCGTAGGTCTGCAGCCAGGTGTCGAGATAGGTCGGCACCGGTCTGGGATGGGCGATTGGGGAGACCCCGCCGATCACCTGGCCGGTGTGCTCCCGCACGTACTCAGGCGTGGCTCGCTTGAGCGCCCCCAGGCCGAGGTCGGCGGCCACCTTGTCGGTGTCGACGCGGTGGGCGCCGGAGGTCAGGATCAACACGGGCTGGCCGTCCGCGTTGAACAGGAGGCTGTTGGCGATGGCACCGACTTCGCAGCCGAGGGCCGCAGCGGCGAGCGCCGCTGTGTGGACGGAGTCGGGGAGGATGACCACCTCACCGACCCCTCCGAGTCGCGCATGCATGTCTCGGAAACGGGTAATCGTTGGATGCTCGGTCGCCATGGTGCGACCCTAATGGGCACCCCCGACCACTCCCGAGACCAGCAGGAGTTCGCCGCAATGCCTTCATCGGCCGAGCAGTACCAGCAGCAGTCGCGACCGGCAACGGTCGAGCGAGCTGTCCTGCTGCTCTGGGGACTGGTGTTCGTCGGGGTGGTCGTCACGGTGCTCGTGGTTGTCCTGCGGCAGGAGCTCGCCGAGGCATGGAGCGCCGGGCACCCGCCCGACTCGGCGATCAAGCAGCCGGTGTTCGTGCCCGTCGTGATCGTGTCGTACGTCGTCGTGGCCGGACTGATCCTCACCCTGGTGCCATTCTTGCGTGGTGGGCACAACTGGGCCCGGCACTCGCTAGCCGCGACGGTGGTATTCATCGGCTTCACGACCGTCGCCGGCCTGCGCACCGACCCACCGGCGATGTTCGTCGCCTGTGCCGCTGTCTCGCTGATCTACATCGCGGTGCTGCTGTTCCATCTCTACCACCGCGCCACCACGGCTTACGTGCGCGGACCGTTCACCGCCGTCGACGCCTGACTCGTTCTCAGGCCCACTCGATCGGCTCTTGACGGACCGTCGGGGCAGGGGTGTACCTTCGGAGGTGTTCGAACACTTGTTCGAATCTGAGCCGGTGGGGACGACCTCGACCCCCGTCCCCACCGGCACTCCCAAAGTGGCTGAATGGCCTCGAGGTGCGTGAGGTGGGTGGTGGCGATGCGGCGGTACGCCGATCCGGTGGAGGTCCGCAAGGGCTGGGTCTCGGACGCAGAGACGGAGGGTCCCGAGCAGTTCCTGTGGCGCGGGCGGCTGTGGAAGGTGCGTGCGGTGCTGGCGCACTGGGTGGAGACGGGTCCGTGGTGGAGCCGCAACGGCGACGAGACCGCCGCGATCGGTGACCTGCTGACCGAGTGCGAGCTCTGGCGGGTCGAGGCGGGGCGCCGGGACATCAGCGGGGTCTTCGAGCTTTCCTTCGACTGGTCCGACGGCTGCTGGCAGCTCGTCGGTTGCACGGACTAGGCCGGACATGACCGAGACCGGCACCAACCCCTACGCGCTACCGGCCACCACCCACTCCTACCTGGCGCGCGCGGCCGAGTCGTTGAGCGAGGCAATCGGCGCGACCGAGATCGCTACCCGCTACGCGTGTGCCCACGTTGCGGCGCTGCGCGCGGCAGCCGCGCTGCTGGCGGCCCGGGCCCAGCCGGCGCCGGCCCGGCGACGCGCTCAGAAGAACGCGTGGGTGCTGCTCTCGGAGGTTGCTCCCGAGCTGGGCGAGTGGGCTCGGTTCTTTGCGGCCGGAGCCTCGAAGCGGGCGGCAGCCGAGGCCGGCTCGACCCGTGCAGTCACCGAACGCGAAGCCGACGACCTGGTACGCGACGCCGACCGGTTCCTCGGTGTCATCGAGCAAGCGCTGGGCCTGGTGCCGCACGCGCCGGTCCGGACACACCTCGTGGCGCGACACGTCTCCTAGGTCGGGTCGACGTACCGCTGGCGGAGCTTGCGCTTCACCAGCTTGCCAGTGGGAGTCCGGGGCAACGAGTCGGTGAAGTCGACGCTGCGCGGCGCCTTGTAATGGGCGATCCGCTCCCGCACGTAGTCGATCAGCTCGCGCTCGAGCTCGGGCCCGGTAGCTACGCCGTCGGCAGGTTGGACCACCGCCTTGACCACCTCGCCCATGTCGTCGTCGGGTACGCCGATCACGGCCACGTCGAGCACTTTCGGGTGGAGGGCCAGGACGTTCTCGGTCTCCTGCGGGTAGATGTTGGTGCCGCCGCTGATGATCATGAATGCGCGCCGGTCGCGGCGTGGGTCCGGGATACAAGGGCGCTCCAGTCGGCTAGGCGCCCCAGCGTGGCCAAGTGAGGGCTACTTGTCCACCGTCGAGAATTCGGGGTTGACCGGGTCTGGAGGGAGCGTCGTACACTGGGACTTGTTCGAACAGGTGTTCGAACGACAGTCCAGGGGTCGAGCCGGCTGAGCCTCGAGGAGACCCCACGTGTCTGACCCCTTCGTCCACCTCCATGTGGCGTCGGGCTACTCCCTGCAGTACGGCGCCTCGCATCCCCACGTGCTGGTGGAGCGGGCTGCCGAGCAGGAGATGAACATCCTCGCGCTGACCGACCGCGACGGCACCTACGGTGCGGTGAAGTTCGCCAAGGCCTGCCTCCAGGCGTGCATCAGCCCGGTGCTCGGCGTCGACCTGGCCTACCGCGTCCCGGGCCTTCCGCAGTCCGGAGCGAGCCGTACGCCGACGCGGGGAGGCGCCTTCCGCGACCTGCCGGCCGAGCGCGGCGGACTCCCGAGGGTCACCCTCCTCGCCAGCGGCGACACCCACGGTGGCCGGGCGGGGTGGGCGGCGGTGTGCCGGCTGATCTCGGCGACGCACCTGGCCGGGGAGCGGGGTAGCCCCGTTCTTGATCTAGCCGAGCTGCCCGATGGCGTGGCGGAGCTGCTGGCCAGCGGTGACCTGATGGTGCTGCTCGGCCCGACCTCGGCGGTGGGGGTGGCCGCGACCCGACGCCGCGACGACCTGGCGCTGACTGCTCTGGCTCCGTGGCGCGAGCTGGTGCCGCGCTCGCACCTGGTGGTCGAGCTGGTCTCCCACCGGCTGCCCGGCGGCGCGGCCGGTCGCAGGGAAGGGTGGGGTCCGGGCACGAGCCCTCACGCCGCTCGGATGGCCGGTGTCGCCCGGCAGGCGGGGCTGACCACGGTGCTCACCAACGCCGTCCGCTACGTCGACCGGCGCGACGCCGTCACCGTCGACGTGCTCGACGCTTCCCGGCGGCTGGTCGCGCTCGACCAGCGCCATGTCGACCGGGCCAATGCCGAGGGTTTCCTCAAGTCCGGCAAGCAGATGCACGAGATCGCCGAGGAGATCTGCCGGGTCGGTGGGCTGGGGGAGCGCGATGCCACGCAGCTGCTGGCTGAGACCCGCAAGATCGCCGAGCGGTGCGCCCTCGACCCGCGCGCCGACCTGGGCCTGGGGGAGGTGCACTTCCCGGAGTTCACCCTGTCGACCGACCATGCGACCGCCGACATCGCGCTGCGGGCCCGGTGCGAGGGGGCGGTCGGCGACCGTTTCGGCTCGGCTCCCCGCCAGGTGATCTGGAAGCGGCTCGACGATGAGCTGGAGATGATCCGCGGGCTCGGTTACGGGTCGTACTTCCTCACCGTCGCCGACGTCACCGACCTGATCAGGGAGATGGGGGTGCGGTGCGCGGCACGGGGGTCGGGTGCCGGCAGCCTGGTCAACTACCTGCTGGGCGTCTCCGGGGTCGACCCGATCCGCCACGGTCTGTTGATGGAGCGGTTCCTCTCGCCGCGACGCGAGGCGCTGCCCGACATCGACATCGATGTGGAATCGGCGCGACGGTTGGAGGTCTACGAGGCGATCCTCGACACCTACGGCGGAGAGCGGTGCGTCTGCGTCTCGATGATGGACACCTACCGGGTCCGGCATGCCGTGCGTGATGTCGGCGCGGCACTCGGGATGCCACCGGGGGAGATCGACGCGATCGCCAAGGCGTTCCCGCACATCCGGGCCCGCGATGCCCGGATCGCGCTGCGCGAGCTGCCCGAGCTGCGGGCCGGTGGTCTTGCCGAGGCCGACCTCGACCTGATGTTCCAGCTCGTCGAGCGGCTCGACGGGCTGCCCCGCCACATTGCCGTCCACCCCTGCGGCGTACTCCTCTCCGATGCGACGCTGCTCGACCGCACCCCCGTGGAGGCGAGCTTTGCGGGGTTCCCGATGAGCCAGTTCGACAAGGACGACGTCGAGGACCTCGGCCTGCTCAAGCTCGACGTGCTCGGTATCCGGATGCAGTCGTCGATGGCGCACGCGGTGACCGAGATCAAACGGATCGATGGCGTCGAGATCGACCTCGACGACGAGGAGCAGGTGCCCTTCGACGACGAGCCGACCTACCGGATGATCAGCTCGGCGAAGACACTCGGCGTCTTCCAGATCGAGTCACCCGGGCAGCGCGAGCTGGTCGGCAAGTCCGGCATCGAGACGTTCGGGCAGGTCATCACCGATATCTCGCTGTTCCGGCCAGGCCCGGTCAAGAGCGACATGATCACCCCCTACTTGGAGGTCAAGCAGGGTTGGCGGCAGGCGACCTACCTCCACCCCGACCTGCGCCCGATCCTCGAGGAGACCTACGGGGTCGTGGTCTTCCACGAGCAGGTGATCGAGATGATCGCCCGGTTCGCTCGCATCGACTACGCCGAGGCCGATGAGAAAAGACGAGCTCTCGGCGACACCGAAGGCATGGCCGACACCAAGCTGTGGTTCTTCCCCAGGGCACTCGGGCACGGCTACCCGCTCCCGGTCGTGGAGCAGATCTGGAAGGTGATCGAGGCGTTCGCTTCGTTCGGCTTCTGCAAGGCGCACGCTGCAGCGTTCGCGCTGCCGACCTATCAGTCCGCCTGGCTCAAGACCCACTGGCCGGCGCACTTCCTGGCCGGGGTGCTCACCCACGACCCAGGCATGTACCCCAAGCGGCTGATCCTCGAGGATGCCCGCCGTCACGACATCACGATCCTCGGCCTCGACGTCAACACCTCCGAGAAGGAGTACGTCGTGGAGCGGGTCGCCCTTCGAGACGGCTCGTCCCTCGCCTCCTCAGGGACCGAAATCTCTAGCCGCGGGTACGGCATCCGGCTCGCGCTGGCCGAGGTCAAGGGGATCAACGAGGCCGAGGTCGAGCGGATCGTGGCTGCTCGGCCCTACCAGTCACTCACCGACTTCTGGCATCGGGCCAGGGTCTCCCGGCCGGTCGCGGAGCGGCTGGTGCTGGCGGGGGGCTTCGACAGGGTCTACTCGATCGGGCAGGGGATCGGGGGCGGTGACGGCATGGCCCGAAGAGGCCGGATCACCCGGCGCGACCTGCTGCTGCAGGTGGCCGAGCTCGACCGCTACGCCCGCTCGATCGAGAAGGCCGGCCGAGGGCGTGGGTTGGGTCGCTCGCGGCGCGCGCCGGTCGCGGTCGCCCGGGCCGACGACGCCGGCCTGCGCAACAGCTCCGACCCCCGCTCGCGGGACCAGGTCGCCGACCTCGAACGCCACCCGCTCGGTAGGCAGGGTGTCTGGGCGAAGGCGGCGGCACAGAGCCAGGCAACCGCGGCCCCACCTCCGGTCACCTCCGTGCAGCTCGCGTTCGACCTCGGCGACGGCCCCGGTGATGGCGAGGTGTCCGGGCTTCCAGAGATGACGGCGGCAGAGTCGATGGCGGCCGAGCTGGAGATCCTCGGTCTCGACGTCAGTCGTCATGTGGTGGACGCCTATGCGAGGTTCCTCGACGAGCTCGGCACCACTCGCAGCTCGGACCTGCTCTCGCAGCGCAGCAAGTCCGAGCTGCTGGTCGCCGGGGTCAAGGTGGCCACCCAGACCCCGCCGATCCGATCCGGCCGCCGAGTCATCTTCCTCACCCTCGATGACGCCACCGGTCCGATCGACGCCACGTTCTTCGAGGACGCCCAGGGGCCCTATGCCGCCACGGTCTTCCACTCCTGGCTGCTGGTGGTGCGCGGCGAGCTGCGCCGTACCGGATACCGCGGGGTCTCCTTGCGCGCGACCGGCTGCTGGGAGCTGCCTGCCCTCCACGCGCTCTGGAAACGCGACGGCATCGCGGCGGTGCATGAGCAGATGGCGATCGTCCCCGAGGGTTTCGGTGCGGTAGGCATCGAGCAGGCGGTCAAGGGAGCGGCTGAGAGCCGGTCGACCAGGCCGGTGATGGCGAAGCCGCAGTCCTTCACCGACACCGAGGCCGACGAGCCCGCTCCCACCGCCGGTGGGATGGGCCGACGCCGGGTGTTGGTCCACTCCAGCGGTTTCCAGATGTCGCCCTACTCCGACATCAAGCCGGCTGGCCCCTCGACCAGCGACACCAAGCAGGTGGCCCGCAAGCTGTGGCACCGCAGCCCGGGGAGTGCCGGATGAGACCGCCACTAGGGTTGGCGGCATGTCTGCCAGCGAGAGACGGGGTGCGACCCGCACCGCTGTGGTGTGGGACGTCTTGCGACCTCTGCTCGACCGCGGTGGCCTCGACGTGCTCGACATCGGCGGCGGCACCGGCGGATCAGCGGTCACCGCAGCCGAGCTCGGCAACCGGGTCACGGTCGTCGATCCCAGCCCGGATGCGCTCGCGGCCCTGGCCCGCCGGGCCCGAGAGCAGCAGGTCGAGGTGTCCGGACAGCAGGGAGACCTGTCCAGCCTGCTGGAGGTCACCGGCGCCGATTACGCCGACGTGGTGCTCTGTCACGGCGTGCTCGAGGTCGTCGCCGACCCCGCCGCCGCCCTGGCCACGATCCGAGAGGTGCTACGTCCCGGTGGCAGCCTCAGCCTGCTCGTCGCGCAGCGCCACGCCGCCGTCATCGCCCGAGCCATGGCCGGCCATTTCCCCCAGGCCCTTGCCCTGCTCGACGGCGGCGCCTCGGGTCGCTCCGGACAGCGTTTCACCCTCGACGAGGTGGAGGACCTGCTTGCCGGTGCCGGCTTGCAGTCGGTCTCGACTCACGGCATCCGGGTCTTCGCCGATCTGGTGCCCGGTTCGTTGCTCGACCTCGAGCCAGGCGCCACCGCGGCCCTGGTCGAGCTGGAGCGGGCGGTCGCCGAGCGTCCCGAGTACCTTCCGCTCGCAACCCAGCTGCACGTGCTCGCCCGCTAGCCGGCCCCCCATGGGGGGCACCCGATGATCGACCGCTCCCATTCCACCCCGATCCTCCACGTCGACATGGACGCCTTCTATGCCTCTGTGATGACGCGCGACCGGCCCGAGCTGCAGGACGTCCCGGTGATCGTGGGCGGTGGCCACCGCGGTGTGGTGCTGGCGGCCAACTACCCCGCCCGGCAGTACGGCGTCCGCTCGGCCATGACCGGCACCCGCGCCCACCGGCTGTGTCCGCAAGCGGTGGTCCTGCACCCCGACTACGACACCTTCACGAGTGTCTCGACGGCAGTGATGGAGAACTTCCGCCGGGTCACCCCGCTGGTCGAGGCGATCTCGCTTGGATGAGGCGTTCCTCGACGTCCGTGGGGCGACCCGGCGGCTCGGGTCACCGCTGCAGATCGCCGAGCAGCTGCGCGCGGTCATCCACGACGAACAGCGGATCACCTGCTCCGTGGGGGTCGCCGCCTCGGTGTCGGTGGCCAAGCTGGCCAGCCGCCGGGCCAAGCCGGACGGGGTGCTCGTCGTACCTCCCGAGGAGATCACCTCCTTCCTGCACCCGCTCGACGTCGGCGAGCTCTATGGCGTGGGGGAGAAGACCCAGGCGATGCTCCACCGGCTCGGTCTGGTCACCGTCGGCGACGTGGCGCACACTCCGCTGCGCACCCTCAAGCGCGCGATCGGTGACCACCTCGGCGCCCACCTTCATGAGCTGTCCTGGGGCGCCGACCGTCGCGAGATCACCCCGCGCAGCGCGGGCGTCTTCGGGCACGGCCAAAGATCAGGGGAGGGCGACCCTGACAAGTCGATGGGCGCCCAGGAGACCTTCGGACGCGACACCGACGACCGGGAGGTGATCGCCCGCGAGCTGCTCAAGCTGACCGCCAAGGTCACCCGCCGGATGCGGACCGCCGGCGTCGCGGGGCGCACGGTCTCGATCACTGTCCGGTTCGCCGACTTCACCACGATCACCCGTGCGCGCACGCTGGGGGAGGCCACCGACGTGACCCAGGAGGTCTACCAGGCAGCGCTCCGGCTCTACGACGCGCTCGGTCTGCAGCGCGCCCGGATCCGCCTGGTAGGGGTCCGGGTCGAGGGACTGCTGCCTCGCACACAGGTGCACCGGCAGCTGCTCCTAGGTGAGCGCGAACACGGCTGGTCGGACGCCGATCGAGCCGTTGACCGGGCCGCGTTGCGCTTCGGATCGGCGTCCGTGCGGCCAGCCAGCCTGTTGTCGTGACGTCGGTCGGCTGCAACCGCAGACTGCGAGACGTGCAAAAAAGCAACCAACCTGGGGACACGCCTACCGAGATCTGGGGCGCCTGCCTAGACTTGACCCATCAGTGGCGGAGGTCACTGGCGAGCGAGCAACAGGTTGGAGGACCGGTGCCACTCTCGGAAGAGGAGTTGCGACTGCTCGAGCAGATGGAGCGCGCCCTCGTCGAAGAGGACCCGAAGTTCGCCTCCACCCTGCGCGGCACTTCATTGCGACGTTCCGCCCGACGACGCGCCATTGCCGCCGGTCTGGTCTTCCTGGTCGGCATCGTGGTGCTGATGACCGGTGCGGTCAGCCAGCTGTGGCCCGTGGGCGTCATCGGTTTCCTGATCATGCTGGGTTCGGCCACGGTCGCCCTCAGCGCCGTCAAGGGCCAGGCCGCAGCCGACCCCCGCGGCGTCGCCCAGACCACGGGGCATCCCTCGGGGTTCAGCGTCGTCGACGGCGGCAAGGGTGGACGAACCCGTCGTCACAAGACCCGCCCCCGCAGTTCCGGCACCTTCATGGAGCGCGTGGAGGAGCGGTGGCGTCGCCGCAAGGAGAACGGCGGCTTCTGACGCCGCAGCACCGGCGGCACGGCTCAGCCGACGTGCTCGATCACTCCACCCCAGGGAGTGCTGACCGTCTCGGAGCTGATCTCCGCGCGTGAGCGCGCCTTCTTCGACAGCACCGACGCGGGCAACCACGCAGCCCGGCGCCTGACCCGGGGTGTCGACCCCGGCCTCCAGTGCCTCGGTCACCGTCTCGACCTCGGCACGCAGGAGGCCGGCTTCGGCCTGGTGGGCGCGCGAGTAGCGCAGCAGCTCCAGGTCGCGGACGATCCGGTCGATGGCGACCACTGCGTCGGGATTCATCGACGGACCACGGGCAGGTCGTGCCGCCGCGAACTCGTCGTCCGGCGCCCCGAAGCAGCTGAACGAGTCGATCGCGGGTCTCGCGTGGTGACCGCGAGCCAGCCCAGAACATCTGTAGGTCCACGGTGGTTGCCCGCAGCTCCTCCCAAGCGCCCTCGGGCCCGGCCAGAAGTCGTCGCTCCCTGGCCCGGCGCCGCAGCAGGCGTGGCGTCAACGCAAGGAGCACCAGCAGGGCCCCACCTCCGAAACCGAAGCCCACGGGCAGCCACGGGAACGCAGCGTCCTGGTTGTTGCCGTCCGCGTTCTCGTCGGGCCGCGGACCCGCCGACGGACGCTCGGTGTCGGGAGCTCGGGTGATGTCGTCGCTCTGAGAAGCGGTCGGGTTGAACGTCGGAGCGGCGCCATTGCCTCGCCCGGTCGTGTACGACGGCACCGACCCGGTTCGGTTGCCCGGAGTGGGTTCGAACATCACCCAGCCGTAGCCGTCGAAGTACAGCTCCGGCCATGCGTGCAGGTCGTGGGCGCTGTACACGTACTCGTCGTCGCTGCCCTCCACCTTCTCGGGGGAGAGGAACCCGACTGCCATCCGGGCCGGGATGCCGATCACCCTGGCCATCACGGCCATCGACGCGGCGAACTGCTCGCAGTAGCCGACCCGTCCGCCGTCACCCGCAGTCAGGAATGCCTCGAGGTCGTCGACGCCGTTACCGCGCGGACCCTTGTTGAGGTTGTACTCGAAGTTCGCGCGGAACCAGTTCTGCAGTGCCACCGCCTTGTCGAAACGAGTGGCCGCGTCGGTCGTGATCCCGAACGCCAGCTCCTTGACGAGTGCAGGGAGGTCGTCCGGCAGCTCGCGGAACTCCGCGGGCACCTTGGTCACCGACAGCGAAGCCGCGGCCAGTTCGGAGCCCTCCAGGTCAAGCTCGACCCCGGTCATCGAGTAGTCGAGGTTGCGGGTGTCCAGGTCCTCGTCCCAGGCGAAGAAGTCCATCGTGTTGTCGTCGTAACGCCAGTCGCCATCGGCGATGACGGACGAGATGGGGAACTGCGTGGGCAGCCAGGCTGACTCGAAGCTGTCGTTGATCGAGACCTGGTAGCTGTACTCCTGGTAGCTGATGCGCGACGACACACCCTGCAAGGGCGGCATCGCGCCGTCCGCGCCGTGGTCGCTGGGAATGTCGCGGTTGCCCGGGCTCCACTCGTTGTCGGAGAACCGGTTGAGCGAGGTAACGCGCAGGTAGTCGGGGTCCGGGTCGTCGGTGATGATCCGGATCAGCGGGATGTCCTCACCGCGGTTCAGGTCCCGCAACAGGTCTGCAGTCGGGTTCTGGATCTTGACGTTCGAGTCGCCACCCTTCCCGGCTCCGAAGTCGAACACATGGAGATCGAGCGTGGGGATCAGGAGTGGCACCACGATCGCCAGACCGGTGACCACCGACCCGATGGCGGTCGCGCTGGACCGGGCTGCGCCGGTGCGCACCCCGAACGAGGCCAGCGATCCGGTCGGGTCGGGGTCGGCTCCGATCGAGCGCCCCCACCGGTTGATCAAGTCGTTCTCGTGGAGGTACAGCAGGGTCATGAAGCCGAGCAGCCGTCGGCACGAACACCCACAACGAGACGCCGCCGCCGAGCACGCTGATCGGCACGCTGTAGACCGTCAGCAGCGGCAAGCCGACCAACGGGACCTTGCGCGCGCTGCACGCGAGTGCGTCGACGATCAGCATCGACACCAGCCCACCGGTGATCAGCAGTGGATGGATGCCGGGCACCTGCATCGGCACGGGCGCGGCGTACGCCTGCGAGCTGTCGATCGCGTCGCGGAATCCGCTGACCAGTTCGCCCCAGGCGCCCTGGATCGGGAGGGGCGAGCCGGTGAGCAGCAGGCTGAACATCAGCGCCGACATGACCAGCTGGGCCAGGATCACGAGCACGACTGGCAGCCGCCACCAACGGGCCACGGCGCCGGTGAACGCCACCACCAGACCGAGGAACAGCAAAGGTCCGAGGTAGGCCGGGGTGTTGCCGGTGAAGCCACCCCACGACAACATGGCGACCCACGTGGTGCCAGCAGCGACCACCGACATCGTCAGGCCGGAGGACAGGCTTCCGCGGGGTTTCCTCATTCGCGCGCTTCCGGAGGAGCTTCCGGTGTCAGCATCAGGTTCTTCGAGGACTGGGCGCTGGATCCGCCCGAGCTCGGTCCAGACTCCCTCGAGGCGGTCACGTGGAGCCAACGAGGCGCAGCGCCACCCCTGCTGGGTCAGCACGGGGAGGGCGCCACCATCGCCGGCTCCCGGCGTCCGCCAGGCCTCGACGTCAAGTGCGATTGCCAGCGCTGCGGCCGTGTGGTGTTGCATCCGGCGGAGTACCGGCACGTCGAACTGCTCGACGTGGCCCACCACAGCGACGGTCAGCCCGCCGTTGGACTGCTCGGTCAGCCAGCCGGTGTCGAGCTGGACCTGGGGGACGGCCTGCACGACGGCGAGCGCTTCCAGCAGCGGAGCGGTGCTGCTGTCCGCCTCGCGGGAGTGCCACGCGCTGGCAGGGTCCTCGCCAGCGGCGGTGACCAGCCGCACGGTGAAGCCGCGATGAGTGAGGTGGACCGCGATCGAGGCCACCGCGGAGACTGCAGCCTCCAGCGAGGAGGCGATGCCCTGGCCGCGGTGTGCGCCGATCCGGTTGTCCAGGAAGAGGGTTGCCCGCGACTGCCATGGCTGCTCTTCTCGACGCACCATCAGCTCGCCCAAGCGGGCCGAGCTGCGCCAGTGCACCCGCCGGAGATCGTCGCCGCGGCGGTACTCGCGCACCGTGACGTCCTCGGCCGAACCGATGGCGAACGCACGCGGCCGGTTGTCACCGGATCCTGTCCAGCCGCCACCCAGCGGGATGGTCGGGAGCGCGACAGTGCGGGGGGTGACGGTGAGCGGCACGGTGGTCCGGAACGCTCGGCCGAGCTCGACCAGCCCGAACGGATCACTGACCCGCACCGACATCGGCCCGATCTCGAAGTGACCGCGGACGTCGGAGCGCACCTGGTAGCGCACGTGCCGCTTCCAGCCGTGGCCGATGCCCTCGAGCACGAAGCGCGGCCGGGTGCCGAGCACGTACGGCACGTGGTCCTCCAGCAGCAGTACGCCGCTGGGCGTCCGACCCTCGTTGGTCAGGGTGAGGTTGACGTGGGCCGGCTGGCCGGCGGAGACCAGCTGCGGGCTGACGGTGCGGACCAGAGCGCAGACGGTAGCGGCTGCGGCCGATGAAGACCGCGGTGACCAGGGGCAGGGCCAGCACCAGGATGCCGACCCGGGTCAGCGCCGGCTGCCCCAGGAGCACGGCGCAGACCACGGCGGTCGCGCCCGCTGCGGCGAAGGCCCGCCCGCGGACCGTCAGACCTGACGAGCGCCTCACGCACGGTGCTTGCTGGCCCTGCTCTCGGCCAACGCATCGCGCCGACGGCGGGTCCGGCACCGGCACCGCCGCAATGATGCCGTCGAGGATCGCGCCGGTCGACCGGCCGCTCATCGCGGCCTCGACGCTGGGCAGCAGCCGGTGGGTCAGCACCGGTCGGGCGAGCAGTGCGGACGTCGTCGGGCAGGACGTAGTCGCGGCCCTGCATGGCGGCGGACGCCTTGGCGGCGCGGACCAGGTGGAGGGTGGCCCGCGGTGAGGCGCCGAGGCTGAGCTCGTCGGAGCGTCGGGTGGCGGAGGTGAGCGCGACGCTGTAGCGCTGCACGGCCTCGGAGACGTAGACCTGCCCGACGATCGCGCACAGCTTGCGGATCTCGGAGGCGTCGGTGACCGCCTCGAGGTCGTCGAGCGGGTTGCGGTGGGTGTGGGAGTTGAGCATCGCGATCTCGGCCGCCTCGACCGGGTAGCCGACGGACACCCGCGCCATGAAACGGTCGCGCTGCGCCTCGGGCAGGGCGTAGGTGCCCTCCATCTCGATGGGGTTCTGGGTGGCGATGACCATGAACGGCAGCTCGAGCTGGTACGTCGTGTTGTCGACGGTGACCTGCCGCTCCTCCATGCACTCCAGCAGGGCCGACTGGGTCTTGGGCGAGGCGCGGTTGATCTCGTCGCCTACGACGATGTTGGCGAAGACGCCGCCCGGGCCGGAACTCGAACTCGCGGGTGTTCTGGTTGAACACGGAGACGCCGGTGACGTCGGACGGCAGCAGGTCCGGGGTGAACTGGATGCGGCGTACCGACGAGTCGATGCTGCGGGCCAGGGCCTTGCTCAGCATCGTCTTGCCGACGCCGGGCACGTCCTCGATCAGCAGGTGGCCTTCGGCCAGCAGCACGACGAGGCTGTAGGTCACGACGTCGGGCTTGCCCTCGATGACGCTGCTCGATGTTGCCGCGGATGCTTTCCGACCACCCGCTTGAGGGTCTCGAGGTCCGCACCTCCTGGTGTCGGCCGCGTCACTGCGTCGGTGAGCGTCCACGTCCGGGTCCTTCCTCGGCCAGGTCCGTGGCGGTTCGCGTCACGGATCTCGTCAGGGTGCGCAGCGACACCCAGGTGCGATCAGGGTGAGTTCCCACCCTAGGTAATGCACGCAACCTACGTGGCCGCCCCGTCACTCGTTCAGACTCGCGCGATCACGGTTTGGTTGCGGATTCCGTCTCCGCTCTCGCTGCGGCTCGGGCGGCACTTCTTGTCCTGCCTCGGGTCCGTGGATCCCGCAGACCGGGCGAAAACTGGGCGAATGTGGTTGACGGTGGGGGAAAGTGGAGTACGGTGGGGGAAAGTGGAGCAAGAGCACGCAGGAGGTGCCCGATGCGATTCATGGGCATGTTCTCCCCAAGCTCGATGAGAAGGGGCGCCTCTTCCTCCCTGCGAAGTACCGGGAAGCACTGGCAGAGGGGGTCGTCGTGACACGAGGTCAGGAGAACTGCCTCGTCGTCTGGCCCCCCGAGGTCTTCGACCGCGAGGCCGACCGGGCCGCCGAGAAGCCTTTGACCAGCAAGGCCGCGCGTGGGTACAGCCGGATGTTCTTCTCCGCCGGCGACGAGGTGGCCCCCGACAAGCAGGGCCGCATCGGCATCCCAGCGGTTCTGCGCGAGTACGCAGCCCTGGAGCGGGAGGTCGTGGTCATCGGCGTCCGCGACCGCCTCGAGATCTGGAACCCCGTCACCTGGCGCGACTACCAGGAGGCGGAGGTACTCCGCTTCTCCGAGCTCGACGAGGGCGACGAGTAGGCACCGGCGACGACGACCGGCACCAGGCAGCCACCACTGGCCACACACAAGTCAACAGCGGATCCGCAGGACGAGGTCTCTGACCCGCTCCCGCACCACCTCGATCCTCTGGGGCAACTTCCCCGGCTCCAGACGATCGGCAGTCCTTCCAGCACCTCCCCACCGGGAGCGGGCAGGGACCTGGCTCTGCGGATCCGTCACGCGCATCACTCGAGCAGGGGTCGAACCAGATGAGCAACACGCACACCGAGGCGTCGCCGGCGGACCGAAGGGTCCGCGACCAGGCGCGTGACGCGGTGGTCGTGATGGCCTTCTCGGCCGGGCTCTCGTCTGCGGCCTTCGCGACGGCCCTGCTGCTCGTCTCCTCCCTGGGCCGCTGACATGCAACCGACCCACGTCCCGGTGCTTCTCGACCGGGTCGTTGCCCTGCTGGCGCCCGCTCTCGACCACGCCGACGCCGTGCTGGTCGACGCCACTCTCGGGCTCGGCGGCCACAGCGAGGCGGTCCTTGCTCGCTGCGAGCTGGCCCGGGTGATCGGCATCGACCGTGACCCGATGGCGCTGGACCGCGCCCGCGAGCGGCTCGCGCCGTACGGCGACCGGTTCAGCGCCGTGCACGCTGTCTACGACGAGATCCCCGACGTGCTCGACGAGCTCGGACTGACCGCTGTCGACGCCGTGTTCTTCGACCTCGGGGTCTCCTCCATGCAGCTCGACGTGCGTGAGCGCGGTTTCGCCTACGCCGTCGACGCGCCACTGGACATGCGGATGGATGGCACCAGTGGGCCGACCGCCGCGGACGTCCTCAACACCTACAGCGCCGCCGAGCTGACGCGGGTGCTGCGCGACTACGGCGAGGAGAAGTTCGCCCGCAAGATCGCCGGCGCCGATCGTGCGGCAGCGGGAGGTCGAGCCGTTCACCACCTCGGCCCGCCTCGTCGAGCTGCTGTACGACGAGATCCCGGCGCCCGCCCGGCGTACGGGAGGACACCCTGCCAAGCGCACCTTCCAGGCCCTGCGGATGGAGGTCAACGACGAGCTTGCCGTGCTGCGCCGCGCGCTGCCCGCCGCGATCGACTCGATCGCGGTCGGTGGCCGCATCGTCGTCGAGTCCTACCACTCGCTGGAGGACCGGCTGGTCAAGCAGGCCTTCGCCGCAGTCACCCGCAGCGTCGTGCCCCACGACATGCCACTCGTCCCCGAAGGGCTCGAGCCCGAGCTCCGCCTGGTCACCCGCGGCGCCGAGCGCGCCGATGCCGCCGAGGCCGAGACCAACCCGCGGGCCGCATCGGTGCGCCTGCGGGCCGTCGAGCGCGTGCGTCCCCGTCGACCCGGCAAAGGAGCAGCTTGATGAGCAGCCACTCAGCCCAGCGCGCTCAGATGCGGCACCGGATCCCGCGGATCGCCGAGGCCGCGGTCGACCCGGCCCGGCTCACCGTGGTGCCCCGCGGCCGGACCCGAGCCGCGCGGGTGCCGTTCGTGGTGCTGGTCAGCCTGCTGCTCGTCGGTGGGGTCGTCGGGCTGCTGCTGTTCAACACCTCGATGCAGCAGGCGTCGTTCGCGACGACCGCGCTGGAGAACCAGGCCCAGACCCTTTCGGCTCGCGAGGAGACCCTGCGGCATGGACCTCGAGCAGCTGCGCGACCCGCAGCGGCTGGCGGAGAAGGCCCAGCGGGCGGCATGGTCCCGCCGCCGGCAGCAGTCTGCTTCCTGCACCCCGACGGAAAGATCACGGGCACCTGTGCGCCGGCGGCGACGGCTGACGCGTTCCCGATCAGCACGCCGGCTCCGCCGGAAGCCCGCGGTCCTCGTCTCCGCTTCCGGTCATCGAGCGCGTCGCCAACCGGCCGGGCGACACGAGCCCGGTAGCAACGGCGGCGGCGCCGCAGACGGTAGAACAGGACACCAGCAGCAACAGCAGTCACATCAGAACCACCAGCAACGAGACCAGAGCCAGCACCAGACCCGCAACCGTTGACCCTCCGAGCCGCCCGTCGAGGAGACCCGTGCGCCGCACCCGAGCCCAGTACCCGCCGTCCTACGGCGTCGGGGTGGCCGCGGCACGGTGCGTGGCAAGCCGACCCGGCGGCTGAACGTCGGCTTCCTGGTGATCGCCATGCTGCTGTCGGTCTTCGCGGCTCGGCTGGTGCAGCTGCAAGGGCGTCGACCCGACTCCTATGCCCAGATGGCTGCCGCCGAGGCGGCAGGTCAATGTTGTCCTGCCCGCCGAGCGCGGCGACATCCTCGACCGCAACGGGGAGCCGCTGGCAGACTCGGTCGACGGACTGATGGTCGTGGCCGACCCGACGATGACCTCGGACCAGGCGCCAGAGCTGGCCAAGTTCCTGGCGACCCGGCTCAAGATCGACTACTTCACGACGCTCGAGCGACTCCGGGTCGAGGACAGCCAGTTCCAGTACATCGCCCGGCAGGTGCCGGCCGGCCTGGCCCGGTCGCGTGGTCGACGCCGCCGAGGAGAAGGGCTTCGAGGGGCTCGACACCCGCCAGGACCCGGTCCGGGTCTACCCCGGCCGCGACGTCGCCGCCAACCTGATCGGATTCCTCGGCACCCCGCGCAAGAGCGGCGCCGCCAAGCCGCTGGCCGGGTTCGAGGACTCCTTCGACAGCTACCTGGCCGGCACCGACGGCGAGGCGAGGTACCAGGTGGGTGGCGGCAACCGGATCCCGCTCGGCGACAGCACGCTCACCGAGGCGGTCGACGGCCACGACCTGCACACCACGATCGACCGCGACCTGCAGTGGTACGCCCAGCAGGTGCTCGCGCCAGACCGTGCGCCAGTACGGCGCGGAGTCGGGCTTCGCGGTGATCATGGACAGCCGCACCGGCGACATCCTGGCGCTGCCCGACTACCCGACGTACGACGCCAGCAAGCCGCTCGACTCGCCGGAGGAGCTGTTCAAGTCCAGCGCGCTCAGCGACGTCTACGAGCCCGGGTCGGTGCAGAAGGTGATGACCCTGAGCTCGCTGATCGACGCCGGCAAGGTGACGCCGCGGACCAAGCTGCTCGATCCCCGGCTCGCTCGCGCGCCAGGACCGGGTGATCCACGACTGGTTCGACGCACGGCCTGATCAAGCTCACCCTGGCCGGCGTGCTCGCCAAGTCGTCGAACATCGGCACGGTCCTCGCCTCCGACAAGTTCGAGCGCGGCCAGCTGCGCCGCTACCTCGAGGCGTTCGGGCTCGGCCAGCGCACCGGCGTCGGGGTGGGCGGCGAGTCGGCCGGCCTGCTGCCCGACCCCAGCATGTGGACCAGCCAGGCCGAGGACCGGATCGTGTTCGGCCAGTCGCTCTCGGTCAACGGCGTACAGATGGCCGCGGCCATCAACACCATCGCCAACGGCGGAGTGCGGATCGACCCGAGCCTGATCCAGGGCTCGGCGACGATGGACGACGGCACCGAGGTCGGCACCGACACCGCGACCCGGCGCCGCGTGATCAGCGCCGAGGCCGCGCGCCAGACCGCGCTGATGATGGAGCGGGTGATCGACTCGCCGGTGGCGGTCGCCCCCGGCGCCGCCGTGCCCGGCTACCGCGTGGCCGGCAAGACCGGCACCGCCCAGCGGGTCGGCGCGGAGTGCGGCTGCTACGACGGCACCTTCACGGTCTCCTTCGCCGGGTTCGCGCCCGCCGACGACCCGCGGTTCACCATCTACGTCGTCGTCCAGGACCCCGCAGAGCGGCGGCGGCGGCTCGGTGGCCGGCCCGGTGTTCGCCAAGCTGATGAGCTTCGCGCTGCGCCGCTACCAGGTGCCGCCGACCAACACGCCGCCCTCGCGCCTGCCCGTCGAATGGAGATGAGCGAAGATCACCCCGTGGCCCTCGCTCCTGACCGACCCCAGCACGCCGAGCCCGATCGCGCTCGGTGTGCTGGCCGACGCGCTCGGGGCGCGGGTGGTCGGCTCGGTCGACGGCGTCGAGGTCACCGGCTTCACGCTGAGCTCGCACCGGGTCCGTCCCGGCGACCTGTACGCCGCCCTGCCCGGGCTCACGCAGCCACGGCATCGCTTTCGCCGCAGCCGCCGCCGAGGCCGGAGCGGTCGCCGTGCTCACCGACTCCGACGGGGCCGCAGCCGCTGGCGACCTCAGGCTCGCGCTGCCGCTGCTCGTGGTCGACGCCCCGCGCGCGTGCTCGGGCCGACCGCGGCCCGGATCTACGGCGACCCGGCCCGCGTCGATGCGGATGATCGGGGTCACCGGCACCCAGGGCAAGACCACGACCACGCTGCTGGCCGAGGGCGGCATGCGGGCGGCCGGCATCGCGGCCGGGGTGATCGGCACCGTCGGCACGCGGATCGGCGGCGACGACGTCAAGACCAGCCTGACCACCCCGGAGGCGCCCGACCTGCACGGTCTCTTCGCCGTGATGCGCGAGCGCGGCATCGAGGTCTGCGCGATGGAGGTCTCCAGCCACGCGCTGGTTCTCGGCCGCGTCGACGGAGTGGTCTTCGACGTCGCGGTCTTCCTCAACCTCGGCCGCGACCACCTCGACTTCCATACCGACGTCGAGGACTACTTCGCCGCCAAGGCCTCGCTGTTCACCCCCGAGCGCGCTCGGCTGGCGCTGCTCAACGCTCGACGACGAGCACGGCCGCCGGCTGGCCCACGAGACCAGCCTGCCGGTCCGGACCATGTCGTCAGCCGGGGAGCGCCGCCGACTGGACGGTCAGCGACGTGGACCGCACGTCGTCCGGCTCCACCTTCGTGGTCCATCGCACCCGACGGCCAGAGCTTTCCCGGCGGTTGCTCGCTGCCAGGTGACTTCAACATCTCAAACTCTCTCGCGGCCATCGCGGCCTGTGGCGAGGCCGGGCTCGACGCCGAGGCGGTCGCGGCGGGTCTTTGAGCGCAGGCGGTGTGCCCGGTCGCTTCGAGCGCATCGATGCCGGCCAGGATTTCGTGGTGATCGTCGACTACGCCCACAAGCCCGATGCCGTCGAGGCCGCGATCCAGACGATGCGCCCGCTCACCGAGGGCCGGGTGATCGTCGTGCTCGGTGCCGGTGGTGACCGCGACCCCGGCAAGCGGCCGATCATGGGCGAGATCGCGGCGCGGCTCTCAGACGTGCTGCTGATCGCCGACGACAACCCCCGCACCGAGGACCCCGCCGCCATCCGGGCGGCCATGCTGTGCCGGCGCCGCCCGCGGACCCGCCGAGGTGGTCGAGATCGGTGACCGAAGATCGGCGATCATCGAGGCGCTGGGGCGGGCCAGGGCCGGTGACGTGGTGCTCGTGGCCGGCAAGGGCCACGAGACCGGCCAGGAGATCCAGGGAGTCCTGCATCCCTTCGACGACCGCGTGATCGTCCGTGAGGCCCTGGAGGAGCTGGCCCGATGATGGCGATGACGCTGGGCGACATCGCTGACGTGGTCGGCGGCACCGTCGCCGGGCCGGCCGCCGGCGATCCGGCGCTGGTGGTCGACGGGCCGGCGTACGTCGACAGTCGGAGCCCGGTGCCGGGCGGACTCTTCGTGGCGATCGTGGGCGAGCGCGTCGACGGGCACGAGTACGCCGAGGGAGCGCACGCCGTGCTGGGCAGCCGCCCGACCGTGGCCCCGACGGTGGTGGTCGCCGACCCGGTGGTCGCGCTTGGGGCGGCTGGCCCGCCACGTGCTCGACCGGCTGGACGCGACCGTGCTGGCGCTGACCGGGTCGCAGGGCAAGACCGGCACCAAGGACTACCTGGCGCACGTCCTGAGCCAGGCCGGCACGACGGTGGCGACCTCGGCCAACAACAACAACGAGCTCGGCGTGCCGCTCACCGTGCTCCGCGCCGACGAGTCGACGACCTATCTCGTCGTGGAGATGGGGGCCCGCGGCATCGGCCACATCGCCTACCTGTGCGACATCGCACCGCCCCAGATCGCCGCCGTGCTCAACATCGGCACCGCCCACATCGGCGAGTTCGGCAGCCGCGAGGCGATCGCGCTGGCGAAGGGCGAGATCGTCGAGTCGCTGCCGAGCTCCGGGGTGGCAGTGCTCAACGCCGACGACGACCTGGCGGCCGCGCTCGAGGCGCGCACCGAAGCGCGCGTGCTGAGCTTCGGAGTCGCGGGCGAGGTGACCTGGCGCGCCGTCGAGCTCGACGACCTCGGCCGGCCGTCGTTCGAGCTCGGGTACGCCGGTGAGTGGCAGGCCGTCCGGCTGCTGCAGAGCGGCGCCCACCAGGTCGCCAACGCCGCAGCGGCGGCAGCGATGGCGATGGCGTGTCGGCCTACCACTCGAGGAGGTGGCGCGACGCCCTGTCGGAGGCCGAGTCGGCGTCGCGCTGGCGGATGGAGCTGCACGAGCGCGCCGACGGGATGCTCGTGGTCAACGACGCCTACAACGCCAACCCCGCCTCCATGGCCGCCGCGATCGACACACTTGCCGAGATCGGCGGCCGGCGCGGCCGGCGCACCGTCGCGGTGCTCGGGGAGATGAGGGAGCTGGGAGCCGACCACGTCGCTCGCGCACGAGGAGGTCGGTCGCGGCCGCAGCTGCGGCGGCGTCGACGTACTCGTGGTCGTGGGAGAGCCCGCCGCGGCGATCGCAACCGGAGCGCGGTCGCGAGCGTCCTGGGAGGGTGAGGTGATCCTCACGGCGAGCCGGGAGGAAGCCATCTCCTGGTTACGACAGAATGCTCTGTCGACCGACGTGGTGCTGACCAAGGCATCGCGCGGCGCCGCCCTGGAAGCATCGCGGAGGCTCTACTGGCCGACACCACCACCGGAAGGAGACGCCGAGCGATGAGAGCGATCCTGTTCGGCGGTGGTCTGGCCCTGCTGATCTCGCTGCTCGGCACCCGGGTGGCCATCACCTACTTCACCAAGTGGGGCTACGGCCAGGAGATCCGCGACGACGGTCCGACCAGCCACCACACCAAGCGCGGCACCCCGACCATGGGCGGCGTCGTCATCATCTCGGCGACGGTCTTCGCCTACTTCACCGCCAAGCTGCTCACCTGGTCGCCGCCCTCGGCCTCCGCGCTGCTGCTGCTCTTCCTGTTCGTCGGCATGGGCCTGGTCGGCTTCCTCGACGACTTCATCAAGATCTCCAAGCAGCGCAGCCTGGGCCTGCGCAGCAAGGCGAAGATGGTCGGCCAGACCCTGGTCGCCGTGGTCTTCGGCTTCCTGGCGCTCTCGCCGATGCTCGAGGACGACAACGGCCGTACCCCTGCCTCGCTGAAGGTCTCGTTCCTGCGCGAGATCGACTGGCTGGTGCTGCCCACCATCCTGGCGATCGCTGCTGATCTGGCTGATCGTCACGGCGACCAGCAACGCGGTGAACCTCGCCGACGGCCTCGACGGACTGGCCACCGGCGCCAGCGTGATGGTGTTCGGCGCCTACACGCTGGTGAACATCTGGCAGAACAACCAGTTCTGCCAGGAGGACCCCAGCGCCACCTGCTACAACGTCCGCGACCCGCTCGACCTCGCGGTCATCGCGGCCGCGATCACCGGAGCCTGCTTCGGATTCCTGTGGTGGAACGCCTCGCCCGCCGCGATCTTCATGGGCGACACCGGCTCCCTCGCGCTGGGCGGCGCGCTAGCCGGCTTCGCGATCCTGACCCGCACCGAGCTGCTGCTGATCATCCTCGGCGGCATGTTCGTGCTCGAGACGGTGTCGGTGATGATGCAGGTCACCTGGTTCAAGGCCACGAAACGTGTCACGGGCGTCGGCCGGCGGATCTTCCGGATCGCGCCGATCCACCACCACTTCGAGAAGCTCGGCTGGGAGCAGGTGACCGTAGTGATCCGGTTCTGGATCATCACCGGCCTGTTCGTCGCCACGGGTCTCGGGGTGTTCTACGCCGAGTGGGTCGCCCGGCTATGAACCCGGACCATCTCGGACGACAGGACTCGTGGGAGGGCGTCCGCGCGGTCGTCGCCGGCTTCGGCGCCTCCGGTTTCGCGGCCGCCGACAACCTGCTCCACCTCGGAGCCTCGGTCACCGCGCTGGCCGACAGCGCGACCCCCGAACAGCTCGAGAAGGCCGAGCTGCTCGAGATCCTCGGCGCCGCAGGTGCGGCTCGCTCCCGGCGCCACGGCCACCCTGCCCGACGACCCCGACGTGCTCGTCACCTCGCCCGGCTTCCGGCCCGACGCCCCGCTGCTGGCCCAGGCTCGGGCCCGCGGCATCCCGGTCTGGGGTGAGGTCGAGCTCGCCTGGCGGCTGCGCGCC
This sequence comes from uncultured Actinomycetota bacterium, assembly GCA_963829975.1. Classification (GTDB taxonomy): domain Bacteria; phylum Actinomycetota; class Actinomycetes; order Propionibacteriales; family Nocardioidaceae; genus Nocardioides. The sequence goes on along the minus strand of CAWHKK010000024.1, from coordinate 178,280 downwards.
GCCGGCTCCGACGGCCGGCCGGCTCCGTGGCTGTGTGTCACCGGCACCAACGGCAAGACCACGACCGTGCAGATGCTCGACGCCATCCTCCAGGCCGCCGGCCTGCACAGCATCGCGGCCGGCAACGTCGGTCTGCCGATCGTCGAGGCGGTGATGGACCCCACGCCGTACGACGTGTTCGCGGTCGAGCTCTCCAGCTTCCAGCTCCACTACACGCGCGTCGCTGGCGGCCGAGTCCGCTGCGGTGCTCAACGTGGCGGAGGACCACCTCGACTGGTACCCCTCCATGGACCAGTACGCCGCCGACAAGGGCCGGATCTACGAGGAGGTGCAGCGGGCCTGCGTCTACAACGTCGCCGACCCGGTCACCGAGCGGCTGGTGCGCGAGGCCAACGTGGTCGACGGCGCCCGCGCGATCGGCTTCACCCTCGGCACACCCGGGGTCGGGATGCTCGGCGTGGTCGAGGACTTCCTGGTCGACCGGGCCTTCATCGAGCAGCGGCAGAGCAGTGCCGCGGAGCTGTGCACGATCGGCGACCTGGCCAGTCCGGCCCCGCACTTCGTGGCCAACGCCCTGGCGGCGGCTGCGCTGGCCCGGGCGCACGGCATCAGCCAGGCGGCGGTTCGCGACGGCCTGCGCGGCTTCGTGCCCGACGGTCACCGGATCGCGGTGGTGGCCGAGCGCGACGGCGTCACCTGGGTCGACGACTCGAAGGCCACCAACCCCCATGCCGCCCAGTCGTCGCTCCAGGCCTACGACCCGGTGGTCTGGGTGGCCGGGGGTCTGGCCAAGGGTGCGCGCTTCGACGACCTCGTCGACGACCGTGCGCGAGCGGCTGCGCGGCGTCGTGCTCATCGGGCAGGACCGACAGGTCATCGCCGACGCCCTTTTGCGACACGCACCCGATGTCCCGGTGATCCTGGTCGACGGCGGCGAGACTGGCGCCGTAGCAGGTGGACGGGACCTGATGAGGCTCGTCGTCGACGCCGCCGCACAGCTGGCGGTGCCCGGCGACACGGTGCTCCTCGCACCGGGATGTGCCTCGATGGACCAGTTCGCCAACTACGCCGAACGGGGCGACGCGTTCGCCGACGCGGTGCACGAGAGGTTCGACCCGTAGCCGACTGGCAGCCGACGAGGGGATGAGCGAAGGGCAGCGATGACCACCACCGCGAACCCTCCCCAGTCGTCGAGCCAGTCGTCGAGCCAGTCGTCGACGGACCAGCCGCCGGATGGGCAGCTGGTTCGGCGCGCTGCGGGTCGCCCTGGACCGCCCGCTGACGTCGTACTACCTGTTGATCGGCGCCTCGGTGCTGCTGCTCACCATCGGCCTGATCATGGTGCTGAGCGCCTCGAGCGTCTACTCCTTCAAGGTCCATGACGGCGACTCGTACGCCGTGGTGAAGCGGCAGCTGATGTGGGTGGTCATCGGCGTGCCGTGCGCGTGGCTCGCGAGCCGTGTCTCCCACCAGTGGGTCCGCCGCCTGGCCTACCCCGCGTTCTCGATCTCGCTGGTCCTGCTCCTGCTCACGGCATTCATCGGCGTCGAGCGCAACGGCAACACGAACTGGCTCGGCGTCGGCCCGCTCGTGATCCAGCCCTCCGAGATCGCCAAGCTCTCGCTGGTGATCTGGGCCGCCCACATCTACGCCAACAAGGACCGGCGGCTCGCCAACCTGCACCAGATCATGGTGCCGGTCGTGCCCGGCATGCTGCTGGCCACCGGCCTGGTGATCGTCGGCAAGGACCTCGGCACCGCCCTGGTGCTGTTCGCGATCCTGATCGGGATGCTGTGGGTGGTCGGCGCGCCCGATGCGGTTCTTCGTCACTGGTCACCTCGATCGCTCAGCGTCGGCGTGCTTCGCGCCTCGCGACCACCAGTCCCGAGCGGTTCGCCCGGATCACCAACTTCGTCGACCCCTTCAAGGACTTCCACTACACCGGCTGGCAGCCCGCCCACGGCCTCTACGCCGTCTCCAGCGGCGGCGTCTTCGGCCAGGGCATCGGCGCCAGCCAGCAGAAGTGGGGGACCCTGCCCGAGGCCCACACCGACTTCATCTTCGCCGTGCTCGGCGAGGAGCTCGGGCTGGTCGGCACGCTGCTCGTCGTCGGGCTGTTCCTGACCATCGCGTTCGCCGCGCTGCAGGGTGGCCCGCGAGACCGCAGGACCCGTTCGTCCGCTACGCCTCGTTCGGCATCGTGGTCTGGCTGCTCGGCCAGATGATCATCAACGTCGGCATGGTCCTCGCGCTGCTGCCCGTGATCGGGATCCCGCTGCCGCTGGTCTCCTACGGCGGGTCCAGCCTGCTGCCGTCCCTGGCGGCGCTCGGACTGCTGGTCGGTTTCGCCCGCCGCGAGCCCGCCGCCGCGCGGGCCCTTGCCCAGCGCCGGCAGCGGCGCTCCGCCGGCCTTGTCCGCCCGCCGGTGACCGCGGGACCGGGACTGGTGACGCGGTGAGGGTGCTGCTGGCAGGTGGGGGTACGGCGGGGCACACCTCGCCGCTGCTGGCGACCGCCGACGCGTTGCGCCGGCTCGACCCCAGCATCGAGATCACCTGTCTCGGCACCCCGCGCGGGCTGGAGACCAGGGTCGTGCCCGAGGCCGGCTACGCGCTCGAGCTGATCCCGCCCGTGCCGCTGCCCCGCAAGCCCAACGCCGACTTCTTCAAGGTGCCGGTGCGGCTGCGACGCGCGGTGAAGGAGACCTACGCCGTGCTCGACCGGGTCCGACCGGACGTCGTGGTCGGCTACGGCGGCTACGTCTCGATGCCGGCCTACCTCGCTGCCCGCCGCCGCAAGCTGCCGCTGGTCGTCCACGAGGGCAACGCCCTGCCCGGCCTGGCCAACAAGGCCGGCGCGCGGTTCGCGACCCGGGTCGCGGTGAGCTTCCCCGACACCGACCTACGCCACGCCGAGTACGTCGGCCTGCCCATCCGCCGGATGATCTCCCAGCTCGACCGGCCGGCGCGTGCGCGACGAGGCGCGCGCGTTCTTCGGCCTGCGGCCCGACCTGCCGACGCTGGTCGTCACCGGGCGGATCGCAGGGCGCGCGCCGCCTCAACCAGTCGGTGTCCGCCGTCGGCCGGGGTGCTCGGCGCGGCGGGCGTCCAGGTGCTGCACGTGGTCGGGCCGAAGGGCGAGGCCGACGCCGACACCGACCGAGCGTGCCCTACGTCGTCGAGCACTTCGTCGACCGGATGGATCTGGCCCTGGCCGCCGCCGACCTGATGATCTGCCGGGCCGGCGCCAACAGCGTGATCGAGGCGGCCGCCACCGGGGTGCCGGCGGTGTTCGTGCCGCTGCCGATCGGCAACGGCGAGCAGGACCACAACGCCACGCCCGTCGTCGAGGCCGGGGGAGCGCTGCTCGTGCAGGACGCCGACTTCACCCCCGACTACATCGCCACGACGGTGGTGCCGCTGGTCGACCGACCCGCAGCGGCTGGCGACCATGAGCGCGGCGGCCGCCGGCCTGGTCCCGCGCGACGCCGACGAGCGCCTCGCCGCGATCATCATGGAGGTGGCGCGGTGAAGATCCCCGTGCCCGCCGAGATCCTTCCCGGCCGACCAGCTCGGGCCGGGTCCACTTCATCGGCATCGGCGGCGCGGGCCTGTCGGGCATCGCCCGGATCATGGCTGCGCGCGGGAGTCCCGGTGAGCGGCAGCGACGACCAGGACACGCCCGTTCCTGCCGTCGCTGCGCGAGCTCGGGGTGACCTGTCATCTCGGCTATGCCGCCGACCACGTCGGCGACGCCGACACGGTGGTGATCACGACCGCCGCGCGCGACGACAACCCGGAGGTCCTCGAGGCCGGTCGCCGCGGGCTGCGGATGCTGCCGCGATCGGCCGGGCTCGCCTCGGTGATGAAGGGCCAGCGGGTGCTCGCGGTCGCCGGCACCCACGGCAAGACCACGACGACCTCGCTGCTGACGGTCGCGCTGCTCGCCGCCGGCGCCGACCCCACCTACGCCATCGGCGGCGTGCTGAGCGCGACCGGCCGCAACGCCGACGCGGGCGGTGACCTGTTCGTGGCGGAGGCCGACGAGAGCGACGGCGCCTTCCTCGTCTACGAGCCCTACGCGGCGATCGTCACCAACGTGCTCGCCGACCACCTCGACGAGTGGGGCACCGAGGAGGCCTACCGCGCACGCGTTCACGACGTTCGTCGGCCGGATCGCGCGCCGACGGGTTCCTGGTCTGCTGTGCCGACGACCCCGGCGCGGCCGGCCTCGCCGCGGTCGCCCGCGACCGCGGCCTGACGGCGTACACCGTGGGGGAGGCGGCTGACTCCGACGTCCGGGCCGTCGACCTCGTGTTCGAGGGCACCACCTCGGCCTTCACCGTCGTCGACGGCGCCCACCGAGCTCGGGCCGGGTGACGCTGCAGATCCCCGGCCGCCACTACGTCCTGGACGCGCTGTGCGCGCTGACCGTCGGACTGCGACTGGGCCAGGACTTCGACGCGATGCGACGTGGCTTGGAGGACTTCACCGGCACCCGACGCCGGATGGAGTCGAAGGGCGAGGCGGCAGGGGTCCGGGTCTACGACAGCTACGCCCACCAGCCCGCCGAGATCTCGGCCGACCTGGCCGCGGCTCGAGCGGTGGCCGGTGCCGGACGGGTGGTCGTGATCTTCCAGCCCCACCTGGTCTCCCGCACCCGCATCTTCGGCCGCGCCATGGGCGAGGCGCTGGGCGCCGCCGACGCGGTGGTGGTGCTCGACGTCTACCTGGCCCGCGAGGACGCCGACCCCGAGGTGACCGGAGCGCTGGTCGCCGACGCCGTACCGCTGCCCGGCAGCGCGGTTGCCTTCGTCCCGACCTCGACGACGCTCCGGCCGCAGGCCGTCGCCCGCGCCACCCGCGGCGACCTGGTGCTGACGCTGGGCGCCGGCAGCGTCACCGATCTCGGTCCACGCATCCTCGACCTGTTGGAGGCCGGAGCCTGATGGTCACCCTGGACACGAAGCCCGACCGCAGCTCACGAGCAGCCGCAAGCGGTTCGCCCGCCGCCAGTGGGCCAGGCGCTGGCTGGCCTGGCGCCGCGTCGCGGTGGCCGCTGCTGGCGCTGCTGGTCGTCGGTGGCGCGGTCTACGCCGTCTACTTCTCTTCGTTGCTGGAGGTCGAGGGCGTCGAGGTCCGCGGCACGCTCGACCTCACCTCGGCCGACATCGCCGACGGCGGCGGAGGTGCCGGTCGGCGAACCGCTGGCCACGGTCGACCTCGAGGCGATCGAGCGCAAGGTGCTGTCGCTGGGTGCGGTGCGATCGGTCGAGGTCTCCCGGAAGTGGCCGCACGAGGTGCTGATCGAGATCGAGGAGCGGGTGCCGGTCGCGGTCGTGAAGCGGGGTGACCTGTTGCGCAACCTCGACGCCGAGGGGGTGGTCTTCGGCGATCGCAGGCGTCCGCCCGCCAACCTGCCGATGGTCGAGACATCCTCCGACGTCGGCGACGACGCCTTGCGCGAGGCGGCCATGGTCGCTGGCGCGCTCGAGCCGGCCTTCCTCGCGACGGTCGACCACCTCGAGGTCGAGACGCGTCGACCAGATCACGCTGGTGCTGCGCGACGGCCGGATCGTGCTGTGGGGCAACGCAGAGCAGTCGGGGGAGAAGGCCGAGGTGCTCTCCGCTCTGCTCTCCCGCGAGGCCGAGGTCTACGACGTGAGCGTGCCCGGCTCGCCGACGACCGAGCTGCTGACGACCTGCCTGAGTTGTCCGGCGGCGGTCGTCGCGGCGTGTCGCCGCCAGGATCGGCGGCGCCCTGCCTACTGTCATGACCACGACGAGGTTGACATAACTATAACCCTCAGGCTGAGGGTCACAGTTCTCGAATCGCCGACTTCCCCGCGCCGCTCACGCACCTGACCCAGACCACAGACATGACATGGAGAGGTGAAGCCGCCGTGGCAGCTGCACAGAACTACCTGGCCATCATCAAGGTGGTCGGCATCGGCGGTGGCGGGGTCAATGCCGTCAACCGGATGATCGAGGTCGGCCTGAAGGGCGTGGAGTTCATCGCCATCAACACCGACGCGCAAGCGTTGCTGATGAGCGACGCCGACGTCAAGCTCGACATCGGCCGCGAGCTCACCCGCGGTCTCGGCGCCGGCGCCAACCCGGAGGTCGGGACCCAGGCCGCCGAGGACCACGCCGACGAGATCGAAGAGGTCATGAAGGGCGCCGACATGGTGTTCGTGACCGCCGGCGAGGGCGGTGGCACCGGCACCGGTGGCGCCCCGGTCGTGGCCCGGATCGCGCGCTCCATCGGCGCGCTGACGATCGGCGTCGTGACCCGTCCCGTTCGCGTTCGAGGGTCGTCGTCGCGCCAACTCCGCCGAGCAGGGCATTGCCCAGCTCCGCGAGGAGGTCGACACCCTGATCGTGATCCCCAACGACCGGCTGCTGTCGATCAGCGACCGCAACGTGTCCGTGCTCGACGCGTTCAAGCAGGCCGACCAGGTCCTGCTGCAGGGCGTCTCCGGCATCACCGACCTGATCACCACTCCCGGCCTGATCAACCTCGACTTCGCCGACGTGAAGTCGGTCATGGCCGACGCCGGGTCCGCGCTGATGGGCATCGGTTCGGCCCGCGGTGAGGACCGCGTCGGTGGCCGCCGCCGAGATGGCCGTGTCCAGCCCCCTGCTCGAGGCGAGCATCGACGGGGCCCACGGTGTCCTGCTCTCGATCGCCGGCGGCTCGGACCTCGGCCTGTTCGAGATCAACGAGGCCGCCGCGCTGGTCGCCGACGCCGTGCACCCCGAGGCCAACATCATCTTCGGCGCCACGATCGACGACGCCCTCGGCGACGAGGTGCGGGTGACCGTGATCGCCGCCGGGTTCGACGGCGGAGTTCCCAAGCGTCGCCACGAAGGCGCCGGTCTGCGCAAGGATGCTCGTCCGGTACAGAGCCAGGAGGAGACCCGGGCCGCGGCGGCGGCGCTGGCCGCTCGGCGCGAGGGTGCGGAAGTCGACCGGAGCGAGACCAAGGAGACGGCCCTGGCCGGAGCCCGGACCACCCCGGCGAGCCAGGACGGCGCGTCGTTCGACGCCGACGCCGAAGCCCGCACCGCGCCAGCCCGTCTACGACGACGACGAGCTGGACGTGCCCGACTTCCTCAAGTAGCCAAAGGGCCCACTTGTACTCCTTTCGGCACCGCCTCGGCCCCGTCGACCTGGCCTTCACGGACAGGTACGGCGGGGTCAGTGGCGTTCCCTTCGACGAGCTCAACCTCGCGATCGAGGACGCCGACGAGGCCAGTGCGCGAGAGAAGAACCTGCGGCTGCTGCTCGCTGACTTCGCGCCCGGCGACGAGGTCGCCGACCTGCACCAGGTGCATGGCGCGCAGGTGGTGGTCGCCGGCGTGTCGGGTCCGCCCTGAGGCCGACGGGATCGTCACCGACCGCCCGGGCACCACCCTCCTGGTCCGGGCAGCCGACTGCGTGCCGGTGCTGCTCGCCGACCCGATGGCCGGGGTGATCGGCGCCGCCCACTGTGGTCGGCCCGGCCTCGCGGCCGGTGTTGTGCCCGCGACCGTGGCCAGGATGCGCGACCTCGGCGCCGGCTCGACGAGGTGCGTCACTGCCTGGGTCGGCCCGCACGTCTGCGGCGCCTGCTACGAGGTGCCCGCCGAGATGCAGGCCGAGGTCGGCGAGGTGGTGCCGGCGGCGGTGGCCACCACGTCCTGGGGCACCCCGTCGCTCGACCTCGGCGCCGGCGTGCTCGCCCAGCTCGCGGCCGCAGGCGTGACCGCGCACGATGCCTCCCGCTGCACCCGCGAGTCCGCCGACCTCTACTCCTACCGCCGCGACGGACTGCGGGCCGGTCGACTCGCCGGCTTGATCAGGCGTGGCAAGTGAGCCAAGCCGACCGCCGTCAGGAGATCGCAGCCAACCTGGCCGTGGTCGACGAACGCATCCGGGTCGCCTGTTCCGAGGTCGGCCGGTCGCCAGAGGAGGTGCGCCTGATCGTGGTGACCAAGTTCTTCCCGGCCGGTGACGTGCGCCTGCTCGCCGAGCTCGGCGTCACCGATGTCGGCGAGAACCGCCACCAGGAGGCCGAGGCCAAGGCCGCTGAGTGCGCGGACCTTGACCTCACCTGGCACTTCATCGGCGGGCTGCAGAGCAACAAGGCGGCGGCGGTCGCGGCATACTCCGACGTCGTCCACTCCGTCGACCGTCGCAAGCTGATCGGCCCGTTGGACCGAGGCGCCGGCACTCGCACCGGAGCCTGCTCGACGTGCTGCTCCAGGTCAGCCTCGACCCGCCCGGAGTTGGTCATCGCAACGGCGCGGACCCCGATGTCCTCGACGACCTGGCAGAGCTGGTAGCAGGAGCGGATCGGCTCCGGCTGCGGGGCTTGATGGCGGTGGCGCCGCTGGACACCGATTCGCGCGCAGCATTCGACGAGCTCGCGGAGATCCGCGCGCGGTTCCTCGCGGCCCATCCCGCTGCCGACTGGGTCTCGGCAGGCATGAGTGGAGACCTCGAGGAGGCCGTGAAAGTCGGCGCGACACACGTGCGGATTGGCTCCGCGGTCCTCGGTTCGAGGCCCCAGTTCAAGTAGGGTCCATCACAGGAAGAGCGCTCTTTTCACGGCGCGCCCGCAACTCTGGAAGGCATGTCATGAGCGGTGCGATGCGCAGGATCGGCGAGTACCTCGGCCTGCTCGAGGACACCGGTGTCGACTACGACGACTACGACGGTGACGACCACCACACCCAGGAGACCGAGGCCGTCCAGAGCCGGTCGTCCGGCCCGGGTAAGGGACCGGCGCAGCGCCGCCGTTGCCGACCTCTCCGAGCGCCGTCGTCCCGACCCCCGTCACGGGCCCGCGCCGGTTGCTGCCGCGTTCTCCCAGATCACCACCCTGCACCCGCGCACCTACAACGAGGCGCGCACGGTCGGCGAGAACTTCCGCGAGGGCACCCCGGTGATCATGAACCTCTCGGAGATGGACGACTCCGACGCGAAGCGTCTCGTCGACTTCGCTGCCGGGCTGGTTTTTGCCACCCGTGGCACCATCGAGCGCATCACCAACAAGGTGTTCCTGCTCTCACCGCCCAACGTCTCGGTCGCCGCCGAGGAGAAGGAGCGGATCGTCCAGGGTGGGTTCTTCAACCAGAGCTAGGCTCCACGGGTCACCCCCGAGCCTCAGGCCCACCAGCAGGAGTCGCCCTCGATGGATCGCCCATGCCCATAGCCGGACAGATCATCCAAGGAGTCCTGTGGTTCTTCATCGCCATGCTCTGGGTGCGCTTCGTGGTCGACTGGGTGCAGGTCTTCGCCCGCTCGTGGAGCCCGCGCGGGGTGCTCGCTGGTCGGCCTCGAGGTCGTCTACTCGGTGACCGATCCGCCCATCAAGGCCCTGCGAAAAGTGATCCCTCCGCTACGGATCGGCAACTTCGCCCTCGACCTGAGTTTCTTGCTGGTGATGGTCATCGCTTACGTTCTGCTCTACATCAACACACGGATCTGGCTGTAGGCGCTCGTTGCCGTCGCCCGGTACCACCGTTGGCTGAGACCGCCCAGTCACCGAGGTCACACCAGTCCCACGCAGGCGCTATTGTTCGCAACGTACGGCATAAACGAGAATGAATTGGGTGAGGTCATGCCGCTGACGCCTGAGGACGTGAGCAACAAGCGATTCACGCCTGTCCGGCTCCGCGAGGGCTACGACATGGGCGAGGTCGACCAGTTCCTCGACGAGGTGGAGGCCGAGCTCGCGCGGCTGACCAAGGAGAACGACGACCTGCGGTCGAAGCTCTCCTCGGCGCAGAGCGGATCCTCTGGCCACGACGACGCCGGTACTCGCCTCCGGTCCGCGCAGCCCGAGCCGGAACCCGAGCCCGAGCCGGTGCCCGCAGCGGCCCCGCGGCGGCAGTGGAGGCGCCCCAGACGATTCGCGTGGAGACCGTCCCCGAGGCCTCCAACGCGGCCGCGCGACTGCTCGAGATCGCGACGAACAACGCCGACGAGCTGGTCGAGGACGCCAAGAACCAGGCCGACAAGATCGTCGGGGAGGCCCGCACCAAGGCCGAGCGCCTCGAGAGCGAGGCCAAGAGCAAGGCGGACCGGCTCGAGTCCGACGCCCGTGCGCGCTCGCAGATGCTTGACGCCGAGACCTCGGAGCGCCGCGCGCAGCTGTTCGGCGACCTGGAGAAGGAGCGCGACAAGCTCAACCTGGACGTGGAGAACCTTCGTTCGTTCGAGCGCGAGTACCGCTCCCGCTTGAAGACCTACTTCACCCAGCAGCTCGAGGCGCTCACCGGGTCGGCGCGAGGCGCCCGCACCGAGCGACGAGGCGCCGGCACCCAAGCGGCTGCGCTCGATCCTCGGCGAGGACGACGACTGATCTGCCTACGCTAAATCAGACCGACGGCCGGCCCTGCGGGGTCGGCCGTCTGTTCTGATTTGTCGGTGCGCCTGGTTGAGCGCCCACACGTCAACGGCTACCCTCCCCGCAGTCCGTGGGACCGGTTAGTGGTCACGGTCACCTAGGGAGGCCACCTCATGGCTCGCAGCACCAGGTCTTTGGCGGGTCAGGCCGCAACCGCCGCGCGGAAGGCGATCTCGCGCAGCTCCAAGCGGTCTGCCGGCACCTCGGCACCGGCCAAGAAGGCGCCCGCGAAGAAGGCGGCACCGGCCAAGAAGGCGGCACCGGCCAAGAAGGCGGCACCGGCCAAGAAGGCGGCACCGGCCAAGAAGGCGGACCGGCCAAGAAGGCGGCACCGGCCAAGAAGGCGGCACCGGCCAAGAAGGCGGCACCGGCCAAGAAGGCGGCACCGGCCAAGAAGGCGGCACCGGCCAAGAAGGCACCGGCCAAGAAGGCGGCACCGGCCAAGAAGGCACCGGCCAAGAAGGCACCGGCCAAGAAGGCACCGGCCAAGAAGGCGCACCGGCCAAGAAGGCACCGGCCAAGAAGGCACCGGCCAAGAAGGCGGCACCGGCCAAGAAGGCGGCACCGGCCAAGAAGGCGGCACCGGCCAAGAAGGCGCCCGCCAAGAAGACCCAGGTCAGCTCCGCTGGCGGTCAAGGTCGGCGAGAGCGCGTGGACCAAGGTCGGAGCTGAAGGAAGTCCTCGATGAGCTGCACGGTCAGCGGGCCCACAGCCTCGAGATCATCCAAGCCCAGGAGACCGAGCTCTCGGGGCTGCTGAGGAACTCCGGCGACGGCGCCGGACAGGACCAGGCCGACATGGGCGCCACGAGCTTCGAGCGCGACCACGAGCTGACGGTGCTCAACAACGAGCGCGACAAGCTGGCCCAGATCGATCGGGCCCTGGCCCGCATCGACGACGGCACCTACGGCATCTGCGAGTCGTGTGGTGAGCCCATCGGGAAGATGAGAGCGATGGCCTTCCCGCGTGCGACACTGTGCATGACATGCAAGCAGCGCGAGGAACGTCGGTAGAGCCCGGGGCAGGCACCACCGCCGCACCCCGACGAGCACGACTCTGGGGCCTCTTCGCCACGGTTGCCGTCATCTTGTACGCCGTTGACGTGGTCACCAAGATCATTGCGGTCGAGCGGCTGACCGGCCGCGACGACGTATCGGTCGTCGGTGAGGTCCTGCAGCTCCACCTGACCCGTAACGCCGGTGCGGCGTTCAGCACCGGCACCCAGTTCACCGTCGCTCTGTCCTGCGTCGCCGTGGCGGCGGTGGTGGTGGTGCTGTGGTTGAGCCGTCGCATCGGCACGGTTGGGTGGGCGGTCGCGCTCGGCGCGCTGATGGCGGGTATCGCCGGCAACCTGACCGACCGGCTGCTCCGCGATCCGGGACCGTTCCGCGGCCACGTCATCGACTTCTTGATGTTGCCGAACTGGCCGGTCTTCAACGTGGCCGACATCTGCATCAACCTCGGAGCGGCGCTGGTCCTCGTACAGGCCTTCCGCGGGATCAGGATCAACGGCTCCCGCGACAAGGACGCGGCGACAACTATCGACACCGAAGCGGAGCCGGCGGAGTGAGCCAGGCCGACTACCGGAGCCTGAACGTGCCCGAGGGCCTGGCGGGGGAGCGTGTCGACGCCGCGATGGCCCGGATGTTCGGGTTGTCGCGCAGTCGAGCCGCCGAGCTGATCTCGCGCAAGCTGGTGCAGGTCGACGGCAGCGAGGTCGCCAAGAGCGACCGGGTCCTGCCGGGGGCTCTGGTCGAGGTGTCCATGCCGGTCGAAGCCAACCCGCTTGAAGTCGTGCCGGAGGTCGTCGAGGGGATCAAGATCATCCACGACGACGACTCCATCGTGGTGATCGACAAGCCGGTGGGGGTGGCGGTGCATCCCTCGCCCGGCTGGCGGGGCCCGACCGTGGTCGCCCACCTGGCCGGCGCCGGCTTCCGGATCGCCACTAGCGGGGCCTCGGAGCGACAAGGCATCGTCCAGCGGCTCGACGTCGGCACCTCCGGAGTGATGGTGATCTGCAAGTCGGAGCACGCGTACTCGAGGCTCAAGAACGCGTTCCGCCACCGCACGGTCGACAAGGTCTACCACGCGATGGTCCAGGGTCACCCGGACCCGCTCGAGGGGACCATCGACGCCCCGATCGCCCGCCACCCTGGGGCGGACTACAAGTTCGCGGTGCTCGACGGTGGCCGGGCCAGCGTGACTCACTACCAGACGCTCGAGGCGCACCGTTTCGCCAGCCTGCTCGAGGTCCATCTCGAGACCGGTCGGACCCACCAGATCCGAGTGCACATGGCGGCGCTCAAGCACCCGTGTGTCGGCGACCTGAGCTACGGGGCCGACCCGACCCTGTCCAAGCGCCTCGGCCTGACCCGCCAGTGGCTGCACGCCGTGCGCCTCGGCTTCGAGCACCCCGACACCGGCGAGCACGTCGAGTACGAGTCGACGTACCCCGACGACCTGGCCCACGCACTCGAGGTCATCCGTGGTGCCGACTGACGTCGAGCTCAGGCCAGCCTCGATCGAGGATCTGCGCCGCGATCGCCGACCTCTACCTCGAGGCTCGCGCGGCCGCCGTGCCGCAGATGCCTCCCGTCGCGCGCACGACGGCGAGGTGCGGGCGTTCGTCGGCGGCTGGGACCTGTCCAAGCGCGAGGTCTGGGTGGCCTGTGGCGCCGATCGGGTGGTGGCGTTCATGGTGATCGAGCGACGACTGGCTCGACTCGCTCTACGTGGCTCCCGCACGCACAGCGGTCCGGCCTCGGTGGACTGCTGCTCGACGTCGCCCAGGTCGCTGCGTCCGCACGGGTTCTGCCTCTGGGTCTTCGAGAGCAACACCCCGGCTCGAGCCTTCTACGAGCGGCGCGGCTGTGTGGAGCTCGAACGCACCGACGGCTCCGCCAACGAGGAACGGTCGCCGGACCTCAAGCTGGCCTGGCCCGGGGCCGAGCCGGTGGCGTTCTTCCGCGGCCTGATCGACGAGGTGGACGCCGACCTCGGTGACCTGCTCGCCAGGCGTGCGGCGCTCACCGCAGCGGTCCAGCCGCTCAAGGACGACCCGGAGCGCGACCCTGCCCGAGAGCGCGCGATCGCTGAGGCCATGGCCCGACGTGCCCCTGCGCTCGGCGCGGACCGGCTCACCCGGATCGTGCACACGATCATCACCGAGAGCCTCGACGCTGCGACCTAGTCGGCGGGCCGGAGTGTCGGTGTGCCCTGCCACCATGGCGCCAACGGTTCGGCGTAGGCTGGCTACCTTCCCCCAGAAGGTCGCTCGGCACCCACGCCGTGGACGCTGCTGCATGCTCGATCTCGACCCGGAGGAGTCTCGCACCCCATGACGTCAGGTGCCAGCGGACAGCTTCGTCCACCTGCACGTCCACACCGAGTACTCCATGCTCGACGGCGCCGCGCGGCTCACCCAGCTGACCGAGCGGGCGGCCGAGCTCGAGATGCCGGCGATCGCGATGACCGACCACGGCAACTTGTTCGGCGCCTATGAGTTCTACAAGAAGGCGAAGGCGGTCGGGGTCAAGCCGATCATCGGCATCGAGGCCTACTTCGCGCCCAACATCTCGCGTTTCGAGCGCAAGGGCGTCAACTTCTACGACGGCGGCGACGACGACGTCTCCGCCCGCGGCGCCTACACCCACATGACCCTGCTCAGCGAGAGCACGGAGGGGATGCACAACCTCTTCCGGCTCTCGAGTGGAGCCTGGCGCGACGGCTTCTTCAAGCACCCCCGCGCCGATCGCGAGCTGCTCGCCCAGCACGCGAAGGGGCTGATCGGCACCACCGGTTGTCCGTCCGGCGAGGTACAGGTTCACCTGCGCTACGGCAACTACGACGCGGCCCGCAAGGCCGCCGGTGACTTCCAGGAGATCCTGGGCCGCGACAACTACTTCCTCGAGGTGATGGACCACGGGCTCGAGATCGAGAACAAGGTGCGTGACGGCCTGCTGCGGCTGGCCAAGGACCTGCGATCCCGTTGTTGGCGACCAACGACTCGCACTACGTGCTGGAGGAGGATGCGCCGTCGCAGGAGCACCTGCTGTGCATCAACTCCAGCAGCACCATGGACATGCCCGTGGGCTCGGGCGCCGGCAAGCGGTTCGCGTTCGAGGGCACTGGCTACTACCTGAAGTCTGCCGCCGAGATGCGGTCGCTGTGGGTTGACCAGCACGGCCTTCGGGAGGCCTGCGACAACACGCTGCTCATCGCCGAGCGTTGCGAGGTCGAGTTCACCGAGGGCAACGGCACCTACATGCCTCGCTTCCCCTGCCCCGCTGGCCACTCCGAGCACACCTGGCTGCTCGAGGAGGTGGAGCGCGGGCTGGCCGCGCGCTACCCGGGCGGCGTCTCGGCCGAGGCCGCGAGCCAGGGCCGACTTCGAGGTCGGCGTGATCCTCGAGATGGGGTTCCCGGGCTACTTCCTGGTGGTCGCCGACTTCATCAACTGGGCCAAGCAGCAGGGCATCCGGGTCGGTCCCGGCCGCGGATCGGGCGCCGGATCGATCGTGGCCTATGCGTTGCGGATCACCGACCTGGACCCGCTGGTGCACGGGCTGCTGTTCGAGCGGTTCCTGAACCCTGAGCGGATCTCGATGCCCGACTTCGACATCGACTTCGACGAGCGTCGACGCGGCGAGGTGATCCGCTACGTCAGCGACAAGTACGGCGACGACCGCGTCTCGATGATCGTCACCTACGGCACGATCAAGGCCAAGCAGGCGGTCAAGGACTCCAGCCGCATCCTCGGCTACCCGTTCGCGATGGGCGACCGGATCACCAAGGCGATGCCGGCCGTGGTGATGGGCAAGGACATCCCGCTCAAGGACGTGTTCGACCCCGCGCACAAACGCTACGGCGAGGGGGGTGAGTTCCGTTCGCTCTACGACAACGACCCCGACGTGAAGAAGGTCGTCGACACCGCCATCGGCATCGAGGGGCTCAAGCGCCAGTGGGGCGTCCACGCGGCCGGCGTGATCATGTCGAGCGAGCCGCTGGCCGACGTGATCCCGCTGCTGAAGCGACCCGCCGACGGCGCGATGATCACCCAGTTCGACTACCCCACGTGCGAAGCCCTCGGGCTGATCAAGATGGACTTCCTCGGGCTGCGCAACCTCACCGTCCTCGACGACGCGCTCAAGAACATCAAGGCCAACCGCGGCGAGGAGCTGGTGCTCGAGGACCTCGCGCTCGACGACGCGGCGTCCTACCAGCTGCTCGGCACGGGCAACACGCTCGGCATCTTCCAGCTCGACGGCGGACCGATGCGGTCGCTGCTGCGGCTGATGCGTCCCGACAGCTTCGCCGACATCTCGGCCGTGCTGGCGCTCTACCGACCCGGTCCGATGGGCGTCGACTCCCACACCAACTACGCGCTCCGCAAGAACAACAAGCAGGAGATCACCCCGATCCACCGCGAGCTCGAGGAGCCGCTCGCCGAGATCCTCGAGCCGACGTACGGACTGATCGTCTACCAGGAGCAGATCCTGGCCGTCGCCCAGAAGGTCGCTGGCTACTCGCTCGGACAGGCCGACCTGCTCCGCAAGGCGATGGGCAAGAAGAAGAAGGAGATCCTCGAGGCGGAGTACGGCCCCTTCTCGGAGGGCATGAAGGCCAACGGCTTCTCCGACGCGGCGATCAAGGCGCTCTGGGAGACGCTGGTCCCGTTCTCCGACTACGCCTTCAACAAGGCGCACACCGCCTCGTACGGCCTGATCTCCTACTGGACCGCCTACCTCAAGCAGCACTACGCGCCTGAGTACATGGCGGCGCTGCTGACCTCGGTGAAGGACGACAAGGACAAGTCGGCGATCTACCTGAACGAGTGCCGGCGGATGAAGATCCAGGTGCTGCCTCCCGACGTCAACGAGTCGGCCTCCGACTACACGCCGGTCGGTCAACGACATCAGGTTCGGGCTGACCGCGATCCGCAACGTTGGCAGCAACGTGGTCGACGGCATCGTCGCGGGCCGTGAAGCCAACGGCCGGTTCACCGACTTCAACGACTTCCTCGACAAGGTGCCGGCTCCCGTCTGCAACAAGCGTGTGATCGAGTCGCTGATCAAGGCCGGCGCTTTCGACGACATGAAACACAAGCGGCGGGCCCTGGTCGCCGTGCACGAGACGGCCGTCGACCAGTACGTCGACATCAAGCGCAACGAGGCGATCGGCCAGGACTCGTTGTTCGGTGGTCTCGACGACGAGGGCGGTGGTTTCGGCATCACCGTGGCGATCCCCGACATCGACGAGTGGGACAAGACGACCCTGCTCGGCCATGAGCGCGACATGCTCGGCCTCTACGTCTCCGACCACCCGTTGCTCGGGCTGGAGCACGTGCTGTCGCGAGGCACCGACTGCACCATCGGCCAGCTGATGACTGACGAGGAGCGCGCCGACGGCTCTTCGGTCACCGTGAGCGGACTGGTCACCTCGATCCAGCGCAAGATCACCAAGCGGGGCGACGCCTGGGCAATGGTCACGCTCGAGGATCTCGAGGGTGGGATCGACGTCCTACTGTTCCCGAGCTCCTACCAGCTGGCCAGTACGTTGCTGGTGGAGGACGCCATCTTGACGGTCAAGGGCCGCCTCTCCCGCAGCAAGGACCAGCCGGAGCTGCACGGTCAGGAGGTGACGGTGCCCGACCTCGCCGACAGCCCATCCGGCCCGGTCATGATCAGCCTGCCGTCGACGCGCTGCACTGGTCCGGTGATCGAGCAGCTCAAGGATGTGCTCGGCACTCACCCCGGGATGACTGAGGTCCGGCTTCGCCTGATGACCCGGCAGGCCACGAAGGTGATGCGCCTCGACGACCGGCTCCGGGTCACCCCGAGTCCCGCCCTGTTTGCCGATCTCAAGCAGCTTCTGGGACCCGGATGTCTGACCGGATGACCGACCCGGCACCCCCGGCTACCTTCAGCCGGTCGAGCCGGCGGGCTTCGATGCGACAGGGCGGTGTCATCCTCGCCCTCTTCGTGGTCACCGGGCTGATCGGAGGCTGGGTCTGGTGGAAGCTGTGGTCACCTGCTCCGGAAGGGGCAGTCTTCGAGAAGCAGTGGTATCCCCGGGCCACCGAGGGCCTGATCGCGGAGTTCGCCGGCACCGGGTGGTACGTCGTCGTCGCCATCGCTGCGGGCCTGCTGCTCGGCCTGGCCTCAGGCCTGTGGCTCGACCGCGACGAGATCTTCACATTGGTCGCCGTGGTCGTGGGGAGCGCGATCGCCGCCTGGCTGATGCTCAAGGTGGGGCTGCACTTCAGCCCCCCTGACCCGCAGCCGATCGCGGAGACCGCCAAGAACGGCACCGAGCTACCCGGCGTGCTCGAGCTCTCCGGCGCCGTGAACCTGCCCGGACGCGCGCTCGACGACGAGGTGCGTAGCCCGATGCTAGCGTTCCCGATCGGTGCCCTGGCCGGCCTGGCGATCGCCCTGTTCGGGATCTCGAAACCGCACCGACGCAAGGATTGAGCCGGCACCGCTCACGCTCGTGCTGAGGATCACTACCGGCTGAGGTTGGCGGTGGTCGCCCCGGTGACGGAGACCAGGTCTTCGGGCGCGATCTCCAGGTCGAGCCCGCGACGCCCGGCCGAGACGTACACCGTCGGCTGTCCTAGCGCGCTCTTGTCGACCACCGTGGGCAGCAGGCGCTTCTGCCCCACCGGCGAGATGCCGCCGGCGACGTAGCCGGTGGCCCGTTCGGCCGCTGCCAGGTCGGCCAGTGCCGCCTTGCTGCCACCCAGAGCCCGCGCCAGCGACTTGAGGTCAAGCCGCCCGGACACGGGCACCACCGCCACGACCATGCGTCCGTCGACAGCGACCATCAGCGTCTTGAACACGCGTCCTGGATCCAGGCCCAGTGCGTTCGCCGCCTCGTCGCCGTAGGACGTGGTGCGCGGGTCATGGTCATAGGCATGCAGGGTGAACTCGATGCCAGCGCGGACCAGTGCCACCGTTGCCGGGGTGCCACCGTCGCGCTTCTTGGCCATGCTCGATCCCCCGTCGGCTCAGTTGGGGGACCAGCGCGTCCGCGCGACCTCGGTGGCCGGCAGGGACGGGATCACGTTCATGGCGCGCAGCTCCGAGCGCAACAGGTCGGTGACCAGGACCAGGCGCTCTGCCGCATCCTCGGCCTCGAGCAGCGACTGGCGTTCGGCCATCGGTAGTGGGGCGCAGGCGGCCAGCGTCCACGAGAGGTAGGACGGGTCGCGGGGGAGGGATCCTTCATAGGGATCGGCGCGCACCTGCGCCAGCGCCTGCCGGTACGCCGTGAAGGTGGCTCGGGCCCGCTCGAGCACGTCATCGGGCACGACCGCCTCCACCTCGGGTCGATCCTGGACGTGACCCACCGGAAACGCCCCCGACGACTCGAGCCGGTCCAGCTGTATCCGGCCCATTCCCACCGCCACGATGTCGAAAGTGCCGTCGGTGTGCGACTCCACCTCGGTCATCTGGACTCGGCAGCCCACGCGGTACAGCGACTGCGCTCCGTGGTCGCCGACCTCGTAGCCCTCGCGGATGCCGACCGACCCGAACAGCCGCTCGGCAGGATTCTCGACGCGGAGCAGGTGGTGCACGAGTGCGCGGTAGCGGTCCTCGAAGACCTTCAGCGGCACGCTCACGCCAGGGAACAGCACCGAGTTCAAGGGGAACATCGGCAGTGTGTCCGTCACGCCATCAACGTAGTCCAGCCTCCGTCGCGAGTCGGGGAGAACGATCGCCGACTCGTAGAGTTGCTGCATGATCCGTCGCATCGACCTGCGCGGGGCCCGACCGACCGACGGTGGCCCCGTCGACTACCGCGGCGCCGTACCGCGCGCGGACTTCGACGTCGAGGCGGCGATCCCGGCCGTGCAGGCGATCTGCGAAGCGGTGCGCACCCGCGGCTTCGAGGCGATCCGGGAGTTCTCCGAGCGCTTCGACGGTGTCGTCCAGGACGACATCCGGGTGCCTCTCAGCGCGCTGACCGAGGCTCTCGAGCGGCTCGATCCCGACATCAGAGCCGGGCTCGAGGAGTCGGTTCGCCGGCTGCGTGCCACCTGCGTGGCCGAGCTGGAGCGCGACGTCACCACGGAGCTCGCCGCCGGCGCCACGGTCACCCACCGCAAGGTCCCGGTCGACCGGGTGGGGCTGTACGTGCCAGGTGGACTGGCGCCGTTGGTCTCCAGCGTGCTGATGAACGTGGTGCCTGCCCAGGTGGCGGGCGTGACCTCGATCGCGCTGACCTCGACCCCGCAGAAGGACCACGGCGGCCTTCCGCACCCCACCATCCTGGCCGCCTGTGCCCTGCTCGGGGTCGACGAGGTGTACGCCGTGGGCGGCGCCCAGGCGATCGCCATGTTTGCCTACGGCGTGGGGCCGTGCCGACGGGTGGATCTGGTGACCGGGCCGGGCAGCATCTACACCGTCACCGCCAAGCGGCTGCTCAAAGGCGTGGTCGGTATCGACTCCGAGGCCGGACCGACCGAGATCGCGATCCTCGCCGACGACACCGCGGAGGCGGCTTACGTGGCCGCCGACCTGGTCAGCCAGGCCGAGCACGACCCGTTGGCGGCCGCGGTGCTGGTCACCCCGTCCGAACGGCTCGCCTCCGCGGTCGAGGCGGAGCTGGAGAGCCAGGTCGCGGTCACCAAGCACGCCCAGCGGATCATCAGCGCGCTCGGGGGCGCCCAGTCGGGGATCGTCCTGGTCGACGACCTCGAGCAGGGCCTCGACGTGGTCAACGCCTACGCCGCTGAGCACCTGGAGATCCAGACCGTCGACGCCGCTGCGTACGCCGCCCGGGTCCGCAACGCCGGCGCGATCTTCGTCGGTCCGCACGCCCCGGTTTCGCTCGGTGACTACTGCGCCGGCTCGAACCACGTGCTGCCCACGGGCGGCTGCGCCTGCCACTCCTCGGGGCTGTCGGTGCGCGCGTTCACCAAGTCGGTGCACGTGGTCGACTATTCCCGCGAGGCGCTCGCGGAGGTGGCCGACCACGTCACCACGTTGGCCGAGGCCGAGGACCTGCCGGGCCATGGCGCGGCGGTCCGGGTGCGGCTCGACGGGACCAACCGATGAGCTTTCCTCCGATCCGGGAGGAGCTGCGCGGCATCGAGCCCTACGGGGCGCCGCAGCTGCCCCTCGACCGCGCCCCCGTACAGCTCAACGTCAACGAGAACCCCTACCCGCCTTCGCCGGCGGTGGTGGCGGACGTCGCCACTGCTGTCGCCGAGGCAACGATGACGCTCAACCGTTACCCGGACCGCGAGTTCGTCGCACTGCGCAGCGCGTTCGCCGACTATCTGGGACACGGCGTCGCGGCCGAGCAGGTGTGGGCGGCCAACGGCTCCAACGAGGTGATGCTCCAGCTGCTCCAGGCGTTCGGCGGACCGGGCCGGACCGCGCTGAGCTTCGCGCCGACGTACTCGATGTATCCGGAGTACGCCCGCGACGCCATGACCGAGTGGGTCACCGGACACCGCGAGAGCGACTTCAGCCTCGACCTGGACCATGCGCGGAGCCGGGTGCTCGAGCTGCAGCCGTCGGTGGTGCTGCTGCCCTCGCCCAACAACCCGACCGGCACCGCGCTGCCCCTCGATGCGGTCACGGCCCTCTGCGACGCGGCGGCCGACAATGAGCACGGCGGCATCGTCGTCGTCGACGAGGCCTATGGCGAGTTCCGCCGCAGCGGCACTCCCTCGGCACTCGAGCTGCTGCCGCGACACCGCAACCTGGTCGTCACCAGGACGATGAGCAAGGCGTTCGCGCTGGCCGGGGCGCGGGTGGGCTACCTCGCGGCCGACCCAGCGATCTGCGATGCGATCAGGGTGGTCCGGCTGCCCTACCACCTGTCCACGGTGACGCAGGCGGTCGCGCTCGCAGCCCTGCGTCACGCCCCCGAGCTGCTCGGCAACGTCGACCGGCTACGGGCCGAGCGCGACGCGACGGTGGACTGGCTGCGCGCGCTGGATCTGCAGGTGGCGGACTCCGATGCCAATTTCTGTTTGTTCGGGACCTTCGAGGACCGTCATGCTGTCTGGGAGGGTCTGCTCGATCACGGCGTGCTGATCCGCGAGACTGGGCCCGACGGATGGCTGCGGGTCTCGATCGGCACGGCAGACGAGATGGCGGCGTTCAGGGATGCCCTGGTCGCCGTGATGGAAAAACAGAGAGTAGGACAGCGATGAGCACGACCGCTTCCCCAAGGATCGGCCGAGTCGAGCGGGAGACGAGCGAGTCCAAGGTGCTGGTCGAGGTCGACCTCGACGGCACTGGTCGCCACGACGTGTCCACCGGCGTCGGCTTCTACGACCACATGCTGATCTCGTTCGCCCGTCACGCGTTGGTCGACCTGACCGTACAGACCGCGGGCGACACCCACATCGACGCACACCACACGGTCGAAGACACCGCGATCGCGCTCGGCCAGGCGTTGCGCGAGGCGCTCGGCGACAAGGCCGGCATCCGCCGCTTCGGTGATGCCACGGTGCCGCTCGACGAGGCGCTCGTGCAGGCCGTGGTCGACGTCTCCGGTCGCCCCTACTGCGTGCACACCGGCGAGCCCGAGGGCCAGCAGTACGTCGTGCTCGGTCAGGACTACCTGGGTTCGCTGACCCGCCACGTCTTCGAGACCCTCGCCTTCCACGCCCACCTCGCCCTGCACGTACGCGTGCTGGCCGGCCGCGAGCCACACCACATCGTGGAGACCCAGTTCAAGGCTTCGCGCGCGCGTTCCGCGACGCCGTGGCGATCGACCCTCGGGAGACGGGCGTCCCGTCGACCAAGGGCAGTCTCTGATCTCGCTGGCCCGCCGATGAAGTCAGTCGTGATCCTCGACTACGGGTCGGGGAACCTCCGCTCTGCCGTGCGGGCGCTCGAGCGCGCCGGCGCCCAGGTCACGCTCACCGGCGAGATGGCCCCCGCCCTGGAGGCGGACGGCCTGGTCGTGCCCGGAGTCGGCGCGTTTGCTGCATGCATGCGGGGGCTGCGCGAGGTCTACGGACCGCGGATCATCGGCCGCCGCCTTGCTGGCGCTCGTCCGGTGCTCGGCATCTGCGTCGGCATGCAGGTGCTGTTCGAACGCGGGGTCGAGCACGGCGTGGAGACCGAGGGCTGCGATGAGTGGCCGGGGGTCGTCGAGCGCCTCCAGGCTCCCGTCGTGCCGCACATGGGGTGGAACACCGTCGAAGCGGCGAGGGACTCGCGACTGTTCGAGGGGGTCGAGCACGAGCGCTTCTACTTCGTCCACTCCTACGGCGTACGGAGCTGGGAGCTGGAGACCAACAACCGCACCCAGGCGCCGCTGGTGACCTGGGCGGAGCACGGTGGTGACCGGTTCGTGGCCGCGGTCGAGAACGGGCCGCTCACCGCGACCCAGTTCCACCCCGAGAAGTCGGGCGACGCGGGTGCTGCCCTGCTGCGCAACTGGGTGGGTTCGCTGTGAGCCCGTCATGAGCCCGTCATGAGCAAGGAGCGACAGCAGCGACGGGCCGAACGCGAGCGGGAGGTGGCCCTGCGGGCCGCGGCTCGAGCAGCGCAGGCGGAACGGTCCGAGCGCAAGGCTGCCCGCAAGCAGCGGTGGACCGGCTGGCTGCCGATGCCCGCCCCGAGACCCTCCGGAGCGCTCGCCGAGCGGCAGCGCCAGCAGACCGGCCTGATGATCGCGGTGCTGATCGCGGTGAACGTGCTGATCTGGGTGTTCTTTCCCGGGCTGGTCGGCCCGCGCAATGGCCGCTGTCCTTACGCTGCTGTTCGCCCCGCTGATCCATGCCATCTTCGTCCGCAGCTGACCGCCGTCCAAGCATGTGTCCGACCTAAGGATCCCCATGAGTGACTACCTCGAGCTGCTGCCCGCAGTCGACATCGCCGACGGCCAGGCGGTGCAGCTGGTGCAGGGCGTCGCCGGCTCGGAGAAGCGGTTCGGCGACCCGGTCGAGGCCGCCCTAGGCTGGCAGTCGGCGGGCGCGGAGTGGCTGCACCTGGTGGATCTCGACGCGGCCTTCGGTCGTGGCCACAACCGCGAGCTGCAGGCCAAGATCGTCGGCACCCTCGACATCAAGGTGGAGATGAGCGGCGGCATCCGTGACGACGAGTCGCTGGCCGCGGCGATGGCCACCGGCTGCCGACGGGTCAACATCGGCACCGCTGCGCTCGAGCAGCCCGAGTGGTGCGCCGCCGCGATCGCGGAGTACGGCGACCGGGTGGCGGTCGGCCTCGACGTACGCGGCCGCACCCTGGCCGCCCGCGGCTGGACCCGCGAGGGCGGCGACCTCTACGACGTGCTGACCCGCCTCGACGCCGAGGGCTGCGCTCGCTACGTCGTCACCGACGTCAACAAGGACGGCATGCTGCAGGGCCCCAACCTCCAGCTGCTGAAGGACGTCTGCGCGGCGACCGACCGCCCGGTCGTGGCCTCCGGCGGGATCACCGAGCTCGCCGACCTCGAGGCCCTGATGGGTCTGGTGGGAGACGGCGTCGAGGGCGCGATCATCGGCACCGCTCTCTACGAGGGCCGGTTCACGCTCGAGGACGCCCTGGGGCTGACCAAGCCGTGAGTCTCTCCGTGCGGGTCATCCCGTGCCTCGACGTCGACGCCGGTCGAGTGGTCAAGGGCATCAACTTCAAGGAGCTCCGCGATGCCGGTGACCCGGTGGAGCTGGCGCGCATCTACGACGCCGAAGGCGCCGACGAGCTGACCTTCCTCGACATCTCCGCCTCCCACGAGGGCCGCGCCACCACGATGGAGATCGTGTCGCGCACCGCCGAGGAGGTCTTCATCCCCCTCACCGTGGGCGGGGGAGTCTCGTCGGTCGAGGACGTCGACCGCCTGCTCCGCGCCGGCGCGGACAAGGTCGCGGTCAACACCGCAGCCATCCGGCGGCCCGGGTTGGTGGCCGAGATCGCGGACCGGTTCGGCAACCAGGTGCTGGTGCTGTCCGTCGATGCTCGCCGCGCATCCGGGACGCCGTCGGGGTTCGAGGTGACCACCCACGGCGGTCGGGAGTCAGCCGGGCTCGACGCGATCGAATGGGCCGCGAAGGCCACTGAGCTCGGTGCCGGCGAGATCCTGCTCAACGCGATGGACGCCGACGGCACCCAGGACGGCTTCGACCTCGACCTGATCCGCGCCGTACGCCGCGAGGTCACCATCCCCGTGATCGCCTCGGGTGGCGCCGGTGCGGTCGAACACTTCGCCCCAGCCGTCGAAGCCGGCGCCGACGCCGTCCTCGCCGCCACGGTCTTCCACTTCGGCACCCTCCGGATCGCCGACGTCAAGGACGGACTGGCCGCAGCCGGTCACGCCGTGCGCGTCGCACACACCCCCTGAGGGCGGGCGTCCACAGGCAGCCGGGGAGCCCTTGACCCGCTTGGTTGACATCTCGTTAATGGGTCCCTCCAGCGCCTTGCCGAAACGGCGCTCGACCCTCGGGACGTGTCACATGCATCTGTCGAACCTCTTCCGGCTGCGCCGATTCCTCGCTCTCTCAGCACTCATCACCACCGGTCTGGCCGTCACCGGGCCGTCGGTAGCGGCCCAGCCGGCGATGCCGTCGCTGTCCCGGCTGCTCGACGACTGCACCGCACGCAACGGCGTCTCCGGAGCGGCCACCGACGACAACGGGATGCCGATCGTCGGCGCTCCGGTGATGGTGCACTCAGAGCCGGATCCGGTGCGGGGCGCGGTGGGTGAGCGGGTGGCGCTTCGCCTGCTCGGTTGGACGCGCACCGACGAGGGGGGCTGCTACGCCATCCCGCTCCATCGGCCGAGCGCGACCTTGCGCATCACGCTCCAGCGCGAGGGTTCCGTCGAGATCGTGACGGTCCCCGAACCCGCTGACCAGATGCCGATCCACCAATCCTTCGGACTCCAGGCGGACCGGGCGCGAGAGTCCGGCGCCGCCCGGCGGGGGACCGTAGGCCTCCGTCCAGACACGATGCCGATCGACCTGGCCGGCGATCGTCCGCTGCTGCGAGGCGACACGCAAGTGGTGAAGATCTACCGCAAGCGACCCGTGCTCGTGGGGCAGTGGTTCAGCTCCATGAAGGGCGTCCGGCAGGTGTGGCGCTACTCGCAGGGCGCCACCACGAGCCTGTCATCTGCCTTCTCGCAGACGGGCCGGCCCGGCAGCTACTCACGCAGTGTCACCTACGACCGCTCTGCGCATGCGGCCGTCGCCTTCCCGGTCGCGCACGGCAAGGCGGGCAACTACTACCGCTCCTACTTCCGGTACGCGAAGTATGTCCACTGGTACTGCGACGGCGTCGCCTGCGGTGTCGGTGGCTACACGGTCCGGCCCTACTCGTGGGAGCGAGGCACCCAGGTCACGACCGGCTTGCGGGTCCCGGCCGTCAAGCGGAACAACTGCTCGCCGTACAGGAAGGGCAGCACGGACAGCAGCCGGGGCTCTCAGGCCGTCACCTGGAGAAACGGGGTCTCCATCGGCGGTGACCTCGCCGCCGGCGTGGGGCTCAACATCTCCTTCTCCTCTCAGACGGGATTCACCAACGCCGCCGAGAACGTGGTGACTTTCCAGAAGCGAGGCTTCTTGTGCGGCGTCCAAGGCCCGCTCAGTGGCCGTCCCGGCATGTTGGTTGCCCGACAGTTCGCGCGGTGAGGCCGCTGATCGGGGTCGGCCTGGCCACCGCTGTGGTCGCATCTGGGTGCTCTGCCGGGGACCTGCTGCCAGGCGACGGCCTGGTCGACCCGGCCCTGGTGGGCCCGGACCACTTCCGCGAGATCTGTGTCTCGCGCCGGTTCGCCGAGGAGTTCACGGTCGGCGTCGCCACCGCCACCAACGAATCCGAGGAGACCCTGCAGGTCATGGACCTGAGCCTCACCGACCCGGACGGGATCACCCTCGAGGGCGCGGACTTCCTGGTAGGGGACGGTCGAGCAGACAGCTTCGGGGTGTGGAACGGGTTCCCGCCGAAGGGTCTCGCCAAGGAGCCGCTGTTCCGCGAGCTGTGGGCTCAGCGAGAGCCGATCGAAGGCGGACGGATCGAGCCCGGCGAAAACGTCAGCTTCGTGCTCCACCTCACGGGAGGACCCGGCGTCGCCACATCCGGCCCGATCGAGCTGACCTATGAGGACGAGTCGGGTGACGTGGGCACGTGGACTTCCAACGTCACCTACCGGATCAAGTTTCGGTGCGGCATCGAATGACCACTTGGCTGGTTTCGAGGAGCGTCAGCGACGAGCTGGGAACCCCTTGTGGAGGAGGGGGAAACTCGGCCGGTGGCTGTCGGTGGTGGGTGCTTGGATTGTTCTATGTCCATCACCGCAGTTGAGTCCGGGCCGGCCACCACGGCCGGGGTGCTTGCGGTGTTGCGCGGTGGCAAGGCCGATCGGGACGCGGCCGACATTGTGATGGTGAGGGCGACGGTTGACTGGGCGGTCCTGAACGAGGTCGAGGCCGATGACTGGTATGCCAACTACGGTCAGGCCATTGGCGACCGTGGTGTTCCGCTGGCTGGTGCGGGGGCGCCGTTGGTCTCGGAGTTCGCGGCGATGGAGTATGCCGCGGCGTTGGGGATGTCCACTGATGCTGGGAAGGCCTATATCGGGCGGGCGCTGGAGCTGCGCTACCGACTTCCGAGGCTCTGGGACCGGGTGGTCGCTGGGGAGCTGTCGGTGTGGCGGGCGGGCCGGATCGCCGACCAGACCATCGCGCTGTCGCACCAGGGAGCCGGGTACGTCGATCGGCATCTGGCTCCGGTAGCGCGTTCGTGTTCGTGGGCGCAGCTGGACCGACTTGTCGAGGAAGCCCTGGTCCGGTTCGACCCCGAAGCTGCGGAGGCGAAGCGCCGCGAGGCGGCCGAACGGCGGCATTTCGACCTCCATGTCGACCAGGTCTCCTACGACGGCACCGTCCACGTCGATGGCGAGCTGGACCTGGCCGACGCTCTGGACCTCGAGGACGCGATCCGCGCCGGTGCGACACAGCTCGCAGCCTGTGGGTAGCACCGAGTCGCTGGACGTGCGCCGCTCGATCGCGGCCGGTGACCTTGCCCGTAGACAGCTCGCCTTCGACCTCGACACCGACACCGACACGTGAAGCCAATGCCGCCCCTGGTCGGTCGGTGGTGCTCTACGCCCACCTCGGCGAGGGACCAGTGGCCCGGTGCGGGAACACCAGGACCCCGATCAGCGTGGAACAGATCCAGGGCTGGTGCAGCGAAGCCACGAAAGTCATCGTGAAGCCGGTGATCGACCTGGCCGAGCGCATCCACGTCGAGGCCTACGAAGCCCCGGACCGGCTCAAGGAACAGAACGCCCTGGTCGCCGTGCACTGCGTGTTCCCCCACTGCACCCGACCAGCGCACAGGTGCGACACCGACCATGTCGTCGCCTACGCCGACGGCGGAAACACCAGCTCAGACAACACTGCGCCGCTGTGTCGACGCCACCACCGCGCCAAAACCCACTCCGCCTGGACCTACACCGTCCTCGCACGGCGGCACCTACCTCTGGACCACCCCCAACGGCATCCAGCTCATCCGCGACCACACCGGCACCCACCCCACCTGAGTACCTCGCCCCACACCCCGACCAGGAACACCGGCCGGGGATGTCGGCCTGCAACCTCGATGCCAGCAGCAGCTAGACGCCGAGCTCGGCGGCGCGCACAGCCCCGATGGATTCCTCCGGGCCTTCGAAGGTCAGGTCGCTCACCTGGGTGCGGCCGAACACGAACAGGGCGAGCTCCGAGGGTCGGCCGAAGATGGAGACGGGGTCGTCGCCCCGACGCAGCCTGGCCGTGCCGCCGGTGTCGGAGCGCGTCAGCCGCAGCGGTACGGCAACAGGGCGTGGCGTTCACGGCGTGCCAACGGGGGAGTGGCCATGCCCCGAGATTAGCCACGGGGGAATAGCCTGCCGAGGGCGCAGGTTGGCGCGAGACCGAAGCGAGTCGGGACAGATAGAAGTCGGGGAGCATGGGCGAGGCGAGCAAGGAGGGCCGCGGATCGACCCGGGCCGGGTTCGCCGTCCTGCTGGTCGCGATCAAGCGGGAGCCGTGGATCTTCGCGGTCTCGACCCTCGGCAGCGTGCTGTTCGGCGCGCTGACCGTCGCCGATGCCTGGGTGCTCGGCTGGTCGACCGACCACGTGGTGCTGCCTGCGTTCAAGAACGGCGAGATCGGGGACGGGCTCCTGTGGGCCGTGCTCGGCCTCTTCCTCGGCGTCGCCATCCTGCGTGCGGTCGGCATCGTGGCGCGGCGGCTCGGGGCGGGCATCATGCAGTACCGCATGCAGGCCGCCACGCGCCGCGCGGTCACCCGGCAGTACCTCTCGCTCCCGATGGAGTGGCACCAGCGCCACCCGACCGGGGAGCTGCTCTCCAACGCCAACTCCGATGTCGAAGCCGCCTGGGGACCGATCGCGCCGCTCCCGATGGCGGTCGGCACCGTGGCGATGATGGTGATCGCCATCGGGCAGATGCTCGTCGCCGACCTGGTGCTCGCCGTCGTTGGCATGCTCGTCTTCCCGGCGGTGATCGCGGCCAACGTCATCTACCAGCGGATGGCCCAGGGCTGGGCCACCCGGGCCCAGCAGCTCCGAGGCGAGGTCAGCGAGATCGCGCACGAGTCCTTCGACGGAGCGATGGTGGTCAAGACGCTCGGCCGGGAGGGCGAGGAGACCGATCGCTTCGCGGCCAAGTCGCGTGAGCTCCGCGACGTCAACATCCGGGTCGGCCGGATCCGCGCGGCCTTCGACCCGACGCTCGCCGCACTGCCCGAGCTTCGGCGTGCTCATCGTCCTGTCGCTCGGGGTATCGCGCGTCCTCAGCGGGGCCACCGATGCCGGCGACGTGGTGACGGTGGCCTACCTGCTCACCATCGTGTCGTTCCCGATCCGCTCGATCGGCTGGCTGCTCGGCGAGTTCCCGCGCAGTGTCGTCGGTTACCGCCGGGTGCGAGCGGTGCTCGATGCCACCGGCGAGATGCAGTACGGCGACCAGCGGGCCGGGTCCGCCGACGCGGGCCCCGAAACGGGCGCTGAGCTGCGCGTCCTGGACCTCGGCTACGCCTACACCTCGGACCAACGCCTGCTTGCCGGCGTCGACTTCACCGTCGAGCCGGGTCGGACGGTCGCGCTGGTGGGGGCCACTGCATCCGGCAAGAGCACCCTGACCACCCTGTTGACGCGGCTGGTCGACCCCAACAGCGGCCGGGTCACGATCGATGGTGTCGACGTGCGAGACCTCGCCCGCGGCGAGCTGGCCGGCGTCGTCGCCCTGGTGCCGCAGACCGCATTCCTCTTCGACGACACGGTGCGCGGCAACGTCACGCTCGGCGCCGACGTCAGCGACGCCGAGATCTGGGCCGCGCTGCGCACGGCCCAGGCAGACGGGTTCGTGGCCGCCCTGCCGGACGGCCTCGACGCGCGGCTGGGTGAGCGCGGCACCTCGCTGTCCGGTGGCCAGCGACAACGGATCTCCCTGGCTCGGGCACTGGTCCGCAGACCCCGGCTTGCTGATCCTCGACGACGCGACCTCCGCGGTCGACCCCGAGGTGGAGGCCCGGATCCTTGCCGGCCTCCGGTCCTCAAACGTGGCACCACCGGACGTCGGGCAGCACGCTGGTCGTGGTCGCCTACCGGAAGGCCACGATCGGCCTGGCCGACGAGGTGCTGCACCTCGAGGGCGGGCGGATCGCCGAACGCGGCACCCACGCCGAGCTGCTCGCCCGCAGCCCGGCGTACGCCAACCTGGTGAACGCCTACGAGCAGGCGGCCGCCGACGCAGAATCCCTCGCCAAGTCGCTCGCCGAGGGCATGCCATGACGCTGATGGACACCGGCGAGGACATCGCCGCGATGGAGACGATCCGCCGCGGCGTGCACTTCTCGCCCGAGCTCAAGGAGGGCATCGCGGCACCCTGGCGCTGGCGGTGCTCGCGTCGGTCGGCCAGGTGATCGTGCCCATCGCCGTGCAGCAGACGCTCGACCGCGGGATCAACGGCTCCGATGGGCCGGACGTCTCCTACACGGTGCTGATGGGAGTGCTCGCCGCCTGGCCGTCGTGCTGACCAGCTGGGCGTCGTACGCCATGACCAGCCGGCTGTTCACCACCTCCGAGCGCGGCCTGGCAACGCTGCGGATCAAGGCGTTCCGCCACGTGCACGACCTGCCGCTCCTCACCCAGAACACCGAGCGCCGAGGCGCGCTGGTCTCGCGGGTGACCAGCGACGTCGACCAGGTCAGCCAGTTCCTGGTGTTCGGCGGCCTGATCTTCGTGGTCAGCATCGGGCAGGTGCTGGTCGCCACCGTGGTGATGGTCGTCTACAGCTGGCAGCTGGCGATCGTGGTGTGGGTCTGCTTCGCGCCGCTGTTCCTGTCCCTGCGCTACTTCCAGCGCAAGCTCTCCGACGCCTACGGCATGGTCCGCCGCCAGATCGGCCTGATGCTGTCGGCGATCTCCGAGCCGGTCGTCGGCGCGGCCGTGGTCCGGTCCTACGCCGTCGAGGACCGCACCCAGGACCGGATCGACGAGGCGATCGCCAAGTTCCAGTCGGCCAGCACCCGTGCCCAGGGCTTCACCGCGTTCTCGTTCTCGCTGGGCGGCATCTCGGCCGGCCTGGCCAACGCCGGCGTGCTGATCGTCGGCATCTGGCTGGGGTTCGCCGGCGACATCAGCGCCGGCGAGGTGATCGCATTCGCGTTCCTGGTGACGCTGTTCGTCGGCCCGGTGCAGATGGGCACCCAGATCCTCACCGACGCGCAGAACGCGATCGCCGGCTGGCGTCGGGTGATCGGCATCCTCGAGACCCCCGCCGACCTGGTCGACCCCGGACCCGACGGTGAGGTGCTGCCGCGCGGACCGATCGACGTCCGGATCGAGGACGTTGAGTTCGCCTACCCCGGCGGTCCGCCGGTGCTGCTCGACGTGACCATGGACATCGCGGCCGGGCAGCGGGTGGCGATCGTGGGGGAGACCGGGTCGGGCAAGTCGACCTTCGCCAAGCTGCTCACCCGGCTGATGGACCCTGCCTCCGGCGCCGTGCTGCTCGACGGCATCGACGTACGCCGGATCCAACAGTCGTCGTTGCGCCGCAGCGTGGTGCTGGTGCCGCAGGAGGGCTTCCTCTTCGACGACAGCATCACCGCCAACGTCCGCTACGGAAAGCTCGACGCGACCGAGGGCGACATCCTGGCCAGCGCGGCCGAGCTCGGGCTCGGCGACTGGGTGGCGGGGCTGCCCGCCGGGCTGGAGACCTCGGTCGGCCAGCGCGGCGAGTCGCTGTCCGCCGGCGAGCGCCAGCTGGTCGCGCTGCTGCGCGCGCACCTTGCCGACCCGGACCTGCTGGTGCTTGACGAGGCGACCAGCGCCGTCGACCCCGCCCTGGAGATGCGGATCAACCTGGCCCTCGAGCGCCTGATGTCCGGGCCGCACCAGCGTCACCATCGCTCACCGACTCTCCACCGCCGAGGCCGCCGACGAGGTGATCGTGGTCGACAAGGGCCGGATCGTGCAGCGCGGCCCGCACGCGGCACTGGTCGCCGAGGCGGGCAGCGTGTACGCCGGCCTGCACGCCAGCTGGGTCTCCCAGCAGGGCGCGGGATAATGGGCGCATGACCCTGGCCTCCCGACATCGCCGCTCGGCTGAAGCGCAACGACGCCGGACTGGTGGCGGCCGTCGTCCAGCAGCACGACACCGGCGAGGTGCTGATGCTCGGCTGGATGGACGACGAGGCGCTGCACCGCACCCTCACCACGGGCCTCGCGACGTACTGGAGCCGGTCGCGGCAGGAGTACTGGGTCAAGGGCGAGACCTCCGGCAACGTGCAGCGGGTCAAGGAGGTCCGCCTCGACTGCGACGGCGACACCGTGCTGGTCAAGGTCGACCAGGAAGGCGTGGCCTGCCACACCGGCACCCGCACCTGCTTCGACGACGGGCGGATCGGTTGACGGCGCGGCTGGATCACCGCGCCGAGGCTTCGCGGCGACGGTCGTGCCGGGCTGGCCACCGCCGGGCTCACCGCGGTGGCGGCCAACCAGACCTGGGCGACCGCGAAGGCTGCCGAGGGGCAGTTCGCG
This sequence comes from uncultured Actinomycetota bacterium, assembly GCA_963829975.1. Lineage (GTDB taxonomy): Bacteria > Actinomycetota > Actinomycetes > Propionibacteriales > Nocardioidaceae > Nocardioides. Next base: position 145,865 of record CAWHKK010000024.1, on the reverse strand, counting down.
TTCACGACGCTCACCGACGCGCCCCAGGTGCCGCTGGTGCTGACCCTGGCCCTGGTCGTGCTCGCGTCCTGGGGCGTCCTGCTGGTCACCCGGGGCCGCGTCCGCCGCGTGGTGGCCCTGCCTCGGCGCGGTCGCGGCGCTCGGCGCCGCTGGTGGCGGCCATCGCCGGGCGCTGGACGCCTGGCGGACTCCTTCGAGCAGGACTTCGCCGACCAGGGCGCCACCGCCCTCGTCGACTTCGGCGCCTGGTGGTGGGTGGCGGTGGTCGCGGCCGGCGCTCAGCGCCGGTCACCGCGGTGCTCGCGGCCGCGCAGGTCGGTCGCTGGCCGGAGATGGGCACCCGCTACGACGCACCTGGCGCCGGTGCCGACGGGACGCCGCCGCCCGCACCGGACCGAGGAGCAGACCAGCCTCGACCTCTGGAAGTCCATCGACGAGGGACACGACCCCACCGCGTGAGCCGTCCGGCCCACCGCTGAATAGACTGGACCCTCTCACCGTCCACCCGCGTCACCAGCCAGCAGGAGCCCGCATGTCTGACAACCACGGCAACACCCCGGCCGCCTGGACCGCCGTCGTCGTCGCCCTGGTCGGCTTCGTGGTCGGCGGCGTCGGCCTGATGCTCGCAGCCGGTGAGCATGCCCATCTTCTACGTCGGCGTGGCGATCGTGGTCGCGCGCCGGCGTGCTCTTCGCCGTGATGGCGAAGCTGGGCCTGCACGAGTCCTGACCCTGGACGCCAGTCCTGGCACCCGCCCTACCCTCGCCTCCGGGCGCAGGGAGCGGATGCTCGCGCCCGACCGCTCCTGGTCGGCGGCCTCGGCCTGGCCACGCTCGCGCTGCACCTGCGCGACCCGCACGACTCCTACAGCTGGGGTCTCTGCCCCAGCGCCGCGCTCGGCTTCTCGTGCCCGGGCTGCGGAGGGCTGCGCGCGGTCAACGACCTGACCAACCTGCGCCTCGCCGAAGCCGCATCCAGCAACCTGGCCCTGGTCGTCGCGATTCCCATCCTGATCGTGGCGATCCTCTGTGGGGCCTGCCCCGATGGCGAGGCACCACGGTCCACGCTGCCGCACCGCGTGCGCGTGCCTGCCATGGTCGCGGCCGTCGTCCTGGTCGCCGGCTTCACCGTGCTGCGCAACACCGCAGCCGGGGCCTGGCTCGCTCCCTGACCTGACTGCCGGATCGCCCTTCGCCTGCGTGAAACACTCAGTTCTGCCCACCTTGCCCGTCTGCCAGCCCTCCGGAGGCCGCCGTGTCCGTGCTCGACGACATCGTCGACGGCGTCCGGCGCGACCTCGCCGAGCGCGAGGCTGCGGTCCCGCTCGCCGACCTGCGGGCCGCGCTCGCCGACGTCGACCCGCCGCGCGACCCGATGCCACACTTCCGCGCGCCCGGCTCCAGCGTGATCGCCGAGGTGAAGCGGCGCAGCCCCAGCAAGGGCGACCTCGCCGACATCCCCGACCCCGCCGTGCTCGCCGGCCGAGTACGCCGCTGGCGGTGCCGCCGCGATCAGCGTGCTCACCGAGCAGCGCCGTTTCGGCGGCAGCCTCGACGACCTGCGCGCCGTGCGCGCGGCCGTCGACGTGCCGGTGCTGCGCAAGGACTTCATCGTCAGCACCTACCAGCTGGTCGAGGGCCGGGCCGCCGGCGCCGACCTGGCGCTGCTGATCGTGGCTGCCCTCGACGACGACACGCTGCGCCGGCTCCACGACGAGGCCCGCGAGCTGGGGCTGACCGTCCTGGTGGAGGTGCACGACGAGGCCGAGACCGAGCGCGCCGTCGAGCTGGGCGCCGAGCTCGATCGGCATCAACGCGCGCAACCTGAAGACCCTCGAGGTCGACGACACGACGTTCGGCCGGCTGGCGCCGCTGATCCCCGGACGACCGGGTGCTGGTGGCCGAGTCGGGCATCTCCGGGCCCACCGACGTCAAGCGGCTCGTGGCCGAGGGTGCCCAGCGCCGTGCTGGTCGGCGAGGCGCTGGTCAAGGACGGCGCGCCGCGCGAGGCGGTCGCCGCGATGACAGGGAGTCGAGGCATGAGCGATCTACGACGCCGACGCCCACGGATGGTTCGGCGCCAAGGACGAACAGCGCTGGGGCGGCCGGTTCATGCCGGAGGCCCTGATCGCGGCGCTCGACGAGCTGACGGTCGCCTGGCACGAGGCGATGGGCGACCCGTCGTTCATCGAGGAGTTCGACACGATCCTGCGCGAGTACGCCAACGTGCCGAGCCCGCTCTACGAGGCGCAGCGGCTCTCGGAGACAGGTCGGCGCCCGGATCCTGCTCAAGCGCGAGGACCTCAACCACACGGGCGCCCACAAGGTCCGCAACGTGCTCGGCCAGGCCCTGCTGACCAAGCGGATGGGCAAGAAGCGCGTGATCGCCGAGACCGGCGCCGGCCAGCACGGTGTCGCCAGCGCCACCGCCGCGGCGTACTTCGGCCTCGACTGCACGGTCTACATGGGCGCCGTCGACATCAAGCGCCAGGCCCTCAACGTGGCCCGGATGCAGCTGCTCGGCGCGAAGGTGATCTCGGTCGACTCCGGCAGCGCGACCCTCAAGGACGCCATCAACGAGGCGCTGCGCGACTGGGTCGCCAGCGTCGACCACACCGCCTACCTGTTCGGCACCGCGGCAGGCCCGCACCCCTTCCCGAGCATGGTGCGCGACTTCGCGCGGGGCATCGGCGACGAGGCCCGCGCCCAGTGCCTCGAGCAGTACGGCGTGCTGCCCGACGCCATCGCCGCCTGCGTCGGCGGCGGCTCCAACGCGATCGGGCTCTTCCAGGCCTTCCTCGACGACGAGTCCGTGGCGATCCATGGCTTCGAGCCGGGCGGCGACGGCGTGGACACCGGCCGTCACGCGGCGACGATCCACGCCGGCGACAGTGGCGTCCTGCACGGCGCCCGCACCTACGTCCTGCAGGACGAGGACGGGCAGACCATCGAGTCGCACTCGATCTCGGCCGGTCTCGACTATCCAGGCGTGGGGCCGCAGCATGCGCATCTCGCCCAGACCGGTCGAGCGACGTACGAGCCGATCACGGACGCGCAGGCGATGGATGCGATGGCCCTGCTCAGCCGGACCGAAGGGATCATCCCCGCCATCGAGTCCGCCCACGCTGTGGCCGGAGCCCTCGACGTCGCGAGAAAGCTCGCGGCCGAGAAGGGCCCGGAGGCCATCGTGCTGATCAACCTCAGCGGTCGGGGCGACAAGGACATGGAGACCGCGCTCGAGTGGTTCAAGCTCGGCGAGGAGAAGACCGAATGAGTCCCCGAGATGAGTACCGTGGCGACGGCCTTCGACAAGGCCAAGGCCGAGGGTCGCGCCGCACTGATCGGCTACCTTCCCGCCGGGTTCCCCGACGTACCGGGCGGCATCGACGCGTTGCTGGCGATGGTCGAGGCCGGTTGCGACGTGATCGAGGTCGGGCTGCCCTACAGCGACCCCGTGATGGACGGGCCGACCATCCAGGCTGCGGCCCAGCAGGCGCTCGACACGCGGAGTACGCACCACCGACGTGCTGCGCACGGTCGAGGCGGTTGCCGCCACCGGCACGCCGACCGTCGTGATGACCTACTGGAACCCGGTCGAGCGCTACGGCGTCGAGCAGTTCGCGACCGACCTGGCCAGCGCCGGGGGAGCGGGCCTGATCACGCCGGACCTGACCCCCGACTTCGCGCCCGAGTGGATCGCTGCCGCCGATGCCCGCGACCTCGACAAGATCTTCCTGGTAGCCCCGTCGTCGACCGACGAGCGGATCGCGATGACGACTGCGGCTTGCCGGGGCTTCGTCTACGCCACCGCGGTCATGGGCGTGACCGGCGCCCGCACCACCACCAGTGACCTGGCCGGCCCGCTCGTCGCCCGCACCCGGGCGGCCACCCAGCTGCCGGTCGGAGTCGGCCTCGGCGTCAGCACCGGCGCCCAGGCGGCCGACGTGGCGGCGTACGCCGACGGGGTGATCGTCGGCTCGGCGTTCGTGCGGGCGCTGCTCGACCACCCCGACGACCGGGCTGCCGGGCTCAAGGCGCTCAGCGCCCTGACCGAGGAGCTGGCCAGCGGCGTCCGTGCCTAAGGCGTTCGTCGCACTGCTGGTTCTGCTGGTGCTCAGTGCGTGCGGGGGCGGTCAAGCCGTCGAGTTCCACGGCAAGGTGCTCGACCACCCCTACCAAGTGCCGGACACCGCGCTGACCGACACCGTCGGGTCAGCCGTTCTCGCTGGCTGCCGACACCGACCAAGCCGCTGACCCTGGTCTTCTTCGGCTACACCAGCTGCGCCGACATCTGTCACACGGTGATGGGGGCACTGGCCTCGGCCATGCTCCGGCTCGACGCAGCCGACCGCGACCAGGTCGACGTCGTCTTCGTGACCACCGACCCGGCCCGAGACACCGAGCCGGTGCTGCGCGACTACCTCGACAACCTCGACCCTTCCTTCATCGGGCTGACCGGTGACCTGGACACCATCGTCGAGGTCGGTCGAGGCCCTGGCCATCGGCGTCGACACGGTGGACCCCGGAGGCCACACGACCACGACGATGGCTATCGACAGCGACGACGAGAGCCCTGTCTACTGGGGCGCGGAGACCTCGGCGGCACAGTTCGCGTCCGACATCCACTCCCTGCTGGAAGAAGAGTGACACCCGTGACCGCACTGACGGCCGCCTTCACGATCCCCCTGTCGATTCCCAGCCCCGCCGACGGCGTGTGGAACCTCGGCCCGGTCCCGATCCGTGGCTATGCGCTGTGCATCATCGCCGGCATCATCGCCGCGGTCTGGATCGGCGAGAAGCGCTGGGTGGCCCGCGGCGGTCGCCCGGGCGACGTGCAGGACCTGGCCGTGTGGGCGGTGCCGTTCGGCATCGTCGGCGCCCGGCTCTACCACGTGATCACCGACTCGGGGCTCTACTTCGGCGACGGCAACAACCCGGTCACCGCGCTCTACGTCTGGAAGGGCGGCCTCGGCATCTGGGGCGGGGTGGCCCTGGGTGCGGTGGGGGTGGTCATCGGCGCCCGGCTCAAGGGGATCAAGCTGTTGCCGGTCCTGGACGCGATGGCCCCTGGGGTGCTGATCGCGCAGGCGCTCGGCCGGTGGGGCAACTGGTTCAACCAGGAGCTCTTCGGCAAGCCGACCGACCTGCCCTGGGGCCTGGAGATCGAGCCCCGCCAACCGCCCGGTCGACTACCCGTCGAGCGCGACCTTCCATCCGACGTTCCTCTACGAGTGCATCTGGAACGTCGGCGCCTTCGGCCTGGTGATCTGGGCCGACCGCAGGTTCAAGCTCGGCTACGGCCGGGTGATCGCGCTCTACGTGATGGCCTACACCGCCGGCCGCGGCTGGATCGAGTACCTCCGGATCGACCCGGTGCAGCTCGACGACGTCGCCGGGCTGCGCCTGAACGTGTGGGTCTCGATCGTGCTGTTCGTGCTCGCCGCGGCGTACTTCGTCTGGCAGGGCCGCCGCCACCCCGGCCGCGAGGAGACGGTGTACGTCGAGGGTCGCGAGCCCGCAGCCCCACGAGGCTGCGACCGGAGGTACCGGCCGCGAGTCGATGGCGGCCGACGTGACGCGACGAGGCCGGTGACGGTCGGCCGAGCCACCCGGGCGCGATCCGTCCGGCTGAGGTTTCTCTCACGGTCCAGCGGACAGATATCCGGGCGGTGATCCGCGTAGACCCGGTGGTAATCTGGCGCTTTCCGCCGCGTGGGCCAATGTTGTCCCCTGCGCCCATGATGCAGTTCTCGCGGATCTGCACCGACGACGACGGGAGAACCCAGTGGTCTATCCGCACGCGTTCCCGCCGCCACGCAGGGCTCTACGACCCCGCCAACGAGCATGACGCCTGCGGCGTCGCGTTCGTGGCCACTCTCACCGGAGAGGCCAGCCACGACATCGTGGCCAAGGCGCTCACCGCCCTGCGCAACCTCGACCACCGCGGCGCGGCCGGCGCCGAGGTCAACTCCGGCGACGGCGCCGGCATCCTGATGCAGGTGCCCGACGCCTTCCTGCGCGCGGTCACCGCCGAGGCCGGCTTCGAGCTGCCCACCCAGCACGCCTACGCCGTCGGCACGGCCTTCCTGCCCGGCGACGACGGAGCAGGTCGCCAAGACCCGCAAGCAGATCGAGGAGCTCGCCGACGAGGAGGGCCTCGCCGTCCTCGGCTGGCGCGAGGTCCCGATCCGAGCCCGACATGCTCGGCAGCACCGCGCGCGGCGTGATGCCGGCGTTCAGCCAGCTGTTCGTCGCCGCCAAGGGCCAGCGGGTCACCGGCATGGCGCTCGAGCGGATGGCGTTCTGCCTGCGCCGGCGCGCGGAGCGCGAGACCGACGTCTACTTCCCGTCGCTGTCGTCGCGCACCCTCGCCTACAAGGGCATGCTGACCACCGACCAGCTCGACCACTTCTACCCCGACCTGGTCGACGAGCGGATCGCCTCGGCGCTCGCCGTCGTGCACTCGCGGTTCTCGACCAACACGTTCCCGAGCTGGCCGCTGTCGCACCCGTTCCGGTTCATCGCCCACAACGGCGAGATCAACACCGTGATGGGCAACCGCAACTGGATGCGGGCCCGCGAGGCGCTGCTCGACTCCGACCTGATCCCCGGCGACCTCGAGCGGCTCTACCCGATCTGCACGCCGGGCGCGTCCGACTCCGCGTCGTTCGACGAGGTGCTCGAGCTGCTCCACATGGGCGGCCGTTCGCTGCCCCACTCGGTGCTGATGATGATCCCGGAGGCCTGGGAGAACCACACCGAGATGGACGAGAAGCGCCGCGACTTCTACGCCTTCCACTCGGCGATGATGGAGCCCTGGGACGGACCCGCCTGCGTGGTCTTCACCGACGGCTCGCAGATCGGCGCCGTGCTCGACCGCAACGGCCTGCGCCCCTCGCGCTACTGGGTCACCGACGACGGCCTGGTCGTGCTGGCCTCCGAGGTCGGCGTGCTCGACCTCGACCCGGCCACCATCGTCCGCAAGGGCCGGCTCCAGCCGGGCCGGATGTTCCTCGTCGACACCGACGAGCACCGGATCATCGAGGACGAGGAGATCAAGTCCGAGCTCGCCAACGAGCACCCGTACGGCGAGTGGCTGCACGCCGGGCTGATCCACCTCAACGACATCCCCGAGCGCGAGCACATCGTGCACACCCATGCCTCGGTCACCCGGCGCCAGCAGATCTTCGGCTACACCGAGGAGGAGCTGCGGGTCCTGCTCACCCCGATGGCCAACACCGGCGGCGAGCCCCTGGGCTCGATGGGCACCGACACCCCGATCGCGGCGCTCAGCGACAAGCCCCGGCTGCTGTTCGACTACTTCAGCCAGCTGTTCGCCCAGGTCACCAACCCGCCGCTGGACGCGATCCGCGAAGAGCTGGTCACCTCGCTCAACGGCACCATCGGCCCGGAGGCCAACCTCCTCGAGCCGACGCCGGCCTCGTGCCGGCAGGTGGTGCTGCCGTTCCCGGTCATCTCCAACGACGACCTGGCCAAGATCCGCCACATCAACCGTGACGGCGACATGCCCGGCTTCATCACCCACGTCTCGCGCGGCCTCTACGCCGTCGAGGGCGGCGGCAAGGCCATGGCCGACGCGGATCGAGGAGATCTGCCAGGAGGTCAGCTCGGCGATCGCCGACGGCGCCCGGATCATCGTGCTGTCCGACCGCCACTCGACCGCCGAGCTCGCGCCGATCCCGTCGCTGCTCCTGACCGGCGCGGTCCACCACCACCTGGTGCGCGAGAAGACTCGCACCCAGGTCGGCCTGCTGGTCGAGGCCGGCGACGTCCGCGAGGTCCACCACGTGGCGCTCCTGGTCGGCTACGGCGCGGCCGCGGTCAACCCGTACCTCGCCATGGAGTCCGTCGAGGACCTCGCTCGCGAGGGCTACTACGTCAAGATCGAGCAGGAGAAGGCGGTCGCCAACCTGGTCAAGGCGCTCGGCAAGGGCGTGCTCAAGGTGATGTCCAAGATGGGCGTCTCCACCGTCGCGTCCTACACCGGCGCCCAGATCTTCGAGGCGGTCGGCCTGTCGCAGTCGGTCGTCGACAGGTACTTCACCGGCACCACCTCCAAGCTCGGCGGCATCGAGCTCGACCACGATCGCCGAGGAGGTCGCCCGGCGGCACGCCACGGCGTACCCACGCGGCGGGATCCTGCCCGCCCACCGCGAGCTGGAGATCGGCGGCGAGTACCAGTGGCGTCGCGAGGGCGAGCCGCACCTGTTCGACCCCGAGACCGTGTTCCGGCTGCAGCACTCCACGCGCACCGGTCGCTACGACATCTTCAAGCAGTACACGAAGGCCGTCGACGAGCAGTCCGAGCGGCTGATGACGCTGCGCGGCCTGTTGCGCTTCCGCGACGCCGAGACGGTCGGGCCGCACCTCGATCCCGATCGAGGAGGTCGAGCCGGTCTCGGAGATCGTGAAGCGGTTCTCCACCGGCGCCATGTCCTACGGCTCCATCTCCAAGGAGGCCCACGAGACGCTGGCGATCGCCATGAACCGGCTGGGCGGCAAGTCCAACACCGGCGAAGGCGGCGAGGACGCCGACCGTCTCTACGACCCCGAGCGGCGCAGCTCGATCAAGCAGGTGGCGTCCGGGCGGTTCGGCGTCACCGTCCGAGTACCTCACCAACGCCGACGACATCCAGATCAAGATGGCGCAGGGTGCCAAGCCCGGCGAGGGCGGGCAGCTGCCGGGCAACAAGGTCTACCCGTGGGTGGCCAAGACCCGCTACTCCACGCCCGGGTGTCGGTCTGATCAGCCCGCCGCCGCACCACGACATCTACTCGATCGAGGACCTCGCCCAGCTGATCCACGACCTGAAGAACGCCAACCCGCAGGCCCGTGTGCACGTCAAGCTGGTCTCCGAGGTCGGCGTCGGCACGGTCGCGGCCGGAGTCTCGAAGGCGCATGCCGACGTCGTGCTCATCTCCGGGCACGACGGCGGCACCGGTGCCTCGCCGCTGACGTCGCTCAAGCACGCCGGCGGCCCGTGGGAGCTCGGCCTCGCCGAGACCCAGCAGACGCTGCTGCTCAACGGGCTCCGCGACCGGATCGTCGTCCAGACAGACGGTCAGCTCAAGACCGGACGCGACGTGCGTGATCGCCGCGCTGCTCGGGGCCGAGGAGTTCGGGTTCGCCACCGCGCCGCTGGTGGTCTCAGGCTGCATCCTGATGCGGGTGTGCCACCTCGACACCTGCCCCGTCGGCGTGGCCACCCAGAACCCCGTGCTGCGCGAGCGCTACAACGGCAAGGCCGACTACGTCGTCAACTTCTTCACCTACGTCGCCGAGGAGGTGCGTGAGCTGCTCGCCGAGCTGGGCTTCCGCACCCTCGACGAGGCGATCGGACAGGTCGGGTCGCTCGACGTGGCCGAGGCGGTGGACCACTGGAAGGCGTCCGGCCTCGACCTGACGCCGATCCTGCACTCGCCCGATGCCAGCCACTTCCCGGAGCAGGACCTGCGCAACACCAAGACGCAGGACCACGGACTCGAGAAGTCGCTCGACGTGACCGAGCTGGTGCCGCTGGCCCGCGCAGCCATCGACTCGGGCGAACCGGTGCGCGCCCAGGTGAAGATCCGCAACGTCAACCGGACCGTGGGCACGATCCTCGGCCACGAGGTCACCAAGAAGTACGGCGGCGAGGGGCTGCCCGACGGCACCATCGACCTGACCCTGATCGGGTCGGCGGGGCAGTCCTTCGGCGCGTTCGTGCCGAAGGGCATCACCCTCCGGCTGGAGGGCGACGCCAACGACTACGTCGGTAAGGGCCTCTCCGGGGGCCGGATCGTGGTGCGACCCGACAGGGCCGCGACGTTCCAGGCCAACGAGCAGATCATCGCCGGCAACGTGATCGCCTATGGCGCCACGGCCGGTGAGATCTACATCCGCGGAGGAGTCGGCGAGCGCTGCTGCGTGCGTAACTCCGGCGCCTGGGTGGTCACCGAGGGCGTGGGCGACCACGGCTGCGAGTACATGACCGGCGGCCGGGTCGCCATCCTCGGCAAGACCGGCCGCAACTTCGCTGCCGGCATGTCCGGTGGGGTGGCCTGGGTGCTCGACCTCAAGGACTTCCGGGTCAACCACGAGCTTGTCGAGCTCGGCCCGGTCACACCCGAGGCAGCCGTCGAGCTGGAGGGCATGGTGCGCCGACACTTCGAGGAGACCGGTTCGACCGTCGCCGAGGAGCTGCTGGCCGACTGGGAGACCTCCTTGACGAGGTTCACCGAGGTCGTGCCCACCGACTACCGCAAGTCGCTGGAGGCCAAGGCGAAGGCCGAGGCCGACGGGCTCGACGAGGCGGCGACGGCCAACGCGATGATGGAGGCCCTCCATGGCTGACCCGCCGACAAGGGATTTCTCAAGAAGGGCCGAGAGGTCGCGGAGCGACGTCCGGTCGAGGAACGCGTCAAGGACTGGGACGAGGTCTATCCCGGTGGGATGGGTCGTGCCCTGCTCCCGATCATCACCGAGCAGGCCGGCCGCTGCATGGACTGCGGCATCCCGTTCTGCCACCAGGGCTGCCCGCTCGGCAACATCATCCCCGAGTGGAACGACCTGGTCTGGCGCGACGACTGGGAAGCCGCCATCGAGCGTCTCCACGCCACCAACAACTTCCCGGAGTTCACCGGGCGGCTGTGCCCGGCGCCCTGCGAGACGGCCTGCGTGCTCGGGATCAACCAGGACCCGGTCACCATCAAGAACGTCGAGGTCTCGATCATCGACACGGCCTGGGACCGCGGCTACGTGCGTCCCCAGCCGCCGGAGTGGCTCTCGGGCCGCACGGTGGCGATCGTCGGCTCCGGGCCCTGCTGGACTCGCCGCGGCGCAGCAGCTGACCCGGGCCGGCCACACGGTCGCGGTCTACGAGCGCGCCGACAAGATCGGCGGCCTGCTGCGCTACGGCATTCCCGAGTTCAAGATGGAGAAGAAGCACCTCGACAAGCGGATCGACCAGATGCGTCGCGAGGGCACCATCTTCCGGGCCGGCGTCTCGGTCGGCGATGACGACCTGACGGCCGATCGGCTTGCGCGAGCGCTATGACGCCGTGGTGCTGGCCATGGGCGCCACCGAGCGCGCGTGACCTGCCGGTGCCCGGCCGGGAGCTCGACGGTGTCCACCAAGCGATGGACTTCCTGCCCCAGGCCAACCGGGTCGCGCTCGGCGAGGAGGTCGAGGACCAGATCGTCGCGACCGGCAAGAACGTCGTGATCATCGGCGGTGGCGACACCGGTGCCGACTGCCTCGGCACCTCGACCCGTCAGGGTGCGGCCTCGATCACCCAGCTCGAGATCATGCCGGAGCCGCCCGAGTCTCGGCCCGCTGGACAGCCGTGGCCGACGTACCCGATGACGTTCCGGGTCTCCTCGGCGCACGAGGAGGCGGGGGACGCGGGTCTACGCCGTCTCCACCAAGGAGTTCCTCGGCGACGAGACGGCAACGTCAGCGGCGCTGCGCCTGGTCGACGTCGTCGTTCGAGGACGGCAAGCTCACCGAGGTCGAGGGCACCGAGCGCGACATCCCCGCAGAGCTGGTGCTGTTCGCGATGGGATTCGTCGGGCCGGAGAAGCCGGGCCTGGTCGAGCAGCTCGGGGTCGACCTCGACGAGCGGGGCAACGTCGCCCGCGACGCGGCGTACCTGACCTCCGAGCGCGGCGTCTTCGTCGCCGGTGACGCAGGCCGGGGCCAGTCCCTGATCGTCTGGGCGATCGCCGAGGGACGGGCGGCGGCCGTCGGCGGTCGACAAGTTCCTCACCGGGTCGACCACGCTCCCCTTCCCGATCCGGCCCACCGAACGCCCGCTCGTCGTCTGACTTCGCTGACCTCGAACTCTGCGGGTCAGAGCTGTTGGACGATCAAATCCGCTAGGTCGGGTGAGAAGAGCAAAGATCGTCTGCACCCTGGGGCCCGCGACGAGCTCCGAGCGGACGGATCCGCGAGCTCGTCTACGCCGGGATGGATGTCGCCAGGCTGAACATGAGTCACGGCGAGCACGAGGATCATGCGGAGGTCTACCGGCTCGTCCGCGAGGCGGCCGACGCCAGCGGTCGGGGCGTGGGGATCTTCGCCGACCTGCAAGGTCCGAAGATCCGCCTGGAGACGTTTGCCGACGGACCCGTGGTGCTCGCAGCGCGGCCAGGAGTGGACGATCACCACCCGCGACGTGCCGGGCGACGCGGTCATCGCCGGCACCACCTACAAGGGCCTGCCTGGCGACGTCAAGGTGGGTGACCCGATCCTGATCGATGACGGGAAGGTTCGACTTCGGGTGACCGCGGTCGGCGACACCGACGTCACCTGCGATGTCCTGGTCGCTGGCAAGGTGTCCAACAACAAGGGCATCAATCTTCCTGGCGTGGCGGTCTCGGTGCCGGCGCTGTCGGCCAAGGACGAGGCGGACCTGCGGTTCGCGCTGTCGCTGAGCGTCGACTTCATCGCGCTGAGCTTCGTCCGCGACGGCAAGGACGTCGAGGACGTGCGACGGGTGATGCGCGAGGTCGGCCAGATGCTGCCGGTCATCGCCAAGATCGAGAAGCCGCAGGCCATCGACAACCTCGACGAGATCATGGAGGCCTTTGACGGGTTCATGGTCGCCCGTGGTGATCTCGGGGTGGAGTGCCCGCTCGAGGAGGTGCCGTTCCTGCAGAAGCAGGTGATCGAGAAGGCTCGTCTGAACGCCAAACCGGTGATCGTGGCCACCCAGATGCTGGAGTCGATGATCTCATCACCGTCGCCGACCCGGGCCGAGACGTCGGACGTCGCCAACGCGGTGCTCGACGGTGCGGACGCCGTGATGCTGTCGGGTGAGACCAGCGTGGGCGATCATCCGATCACCACCGTCGAGACGATGGCCAAGATCATCACCGCAACGGAGTCGCACGCGCTGGAGCACCAGGCGTTCGGTCACTTCGAGGAGATCGACTGGGACCCCAAGACCCGCGGTGGCGTGATCGCCAAGGCGGCCGAGGAGGTGGCCAGTCGGGTCGAGGCCAAGTACGTCGTCGCCTTCACCCAGAGCGGCGACTCCGCCTTGCGTTTCTCGCGGCTCCGTAGCCGCATCCCCCTCCTCGCGTTCACCCCAGAGGCGCGAGTGCGCTCGCAGCTCTCGCTGAGCTGGGGAGTGGAGACCTTCAAGACCATCACCGTCGACCACACCGACGACATGGTGCGCCAGGTCGACGAGCAGCTGCTCCAGATCGGTCGTGTCGAAGAAGGAGACCTGGTCGTGATCATCGCCGGCAGCCCGCCCGGCATCCCCGGCTCGACCAATGCTCTACGGATCCACCGGATGGGCGACGCGATCAACGAGGTCGCGCCGGCCTACCGACGTGCGCCCTGAGCGTGTCCCGGGTGGGATTCGAACCCACACTGAATGGTGTTTGAGACCATCGCCTCTGCCGTTGGGCTACCGGGACCTGACGGCTGAGAACGATAACCGAGTCCTGGTCAGCGGGCCCTATCGGTCAGTAGTCAATCGCGTCAGTGGGCGGCGGCGTCGGCGATCACCACCGTGGCGGCGATAGCCTTGCGACGTGCCCGACCCCGCTGATCCCGCTGTAGCCGCCCCCGCTCCGCCTCGCACCGTAGTGATCGCGGAGGACGAGACGCTGATCCGGATGGATCTGGCGGAGATGCTCACCGAGGAGGGATACGACGTCGTCGGCCAGGCCGGCGACGGGGCCAAGGCGATCGAGCTGACCGAACAGCTGAGGCCCGACCTGGTGATCCTGGACGTGAAGATGCCGGTGCTGGACGGGATCGCGGCGGCCGAGGCGATCGCCGGCAAACGGATCGCGCCGGTGGTCATCCTGACGGCGTTCTCGCAGCGCGACCTGGTCGAGCGGGCTCGCGACGCCGGCTCGATGGCCTACCTCGTCAAGCCGTTCACGAAGAGCGACCTGGTGCCGGCGATCGAGATGGCGGTCAGCCGGTTCAGCGAGCTGATGATGCTCGAGGCCGAGGTCGCGGACCTGTCCGAGCGCCTGGCGATGCGCAAGACCGTGGATCGTGCGAAAGGAATCCTGCAGGAGCAGCTGAGCCTGTCCGAGCCGGAGGCGTTCCGCTGGATCCAGAAGACGGCCATGGACCTGCGACTCTCGATGCGCCAGGTGGCCGACGGTGTGGTCGAGCACGGCCCGGCCATCGCCGATGCCTGAGGGCGTTTCGATCACGGCTCGGTAACGTCTCGGCTCCGGCCCCGGCGACCCCGAACTTCTACCTCGACCAAGTGGCGCGGATCACTGATCGCACCCTTAGACTGCCGGGCAGCATCCAGCCGGGTGCGTTGAGGGGGGTCACGAGTGAAGGCACGTCATCCAGTCCCTGGGGGGACGGCGACGAAGAGGCTGGTAGTGCTGCTCGCAGCGTTGCTGTTGGCACCGCTGGCGCTGGTGATGCTGAGCGCAGGGTCCTCCTCGGCGGCGCCGATGTGTCTGGCCCAGGCCGACACCACGGCCTGCGTGAGCGGCACCGTCGGCTCCAGGTCGAACCCCGTCGAGGGCGCAGACGTCATCCTTCTCGACGAGGCTGGCACCGAGGTCGAGACCCAGACCACCGAGGCGGACGGGAAGTTCGCGTTCCAGCTCACCGAACCCGGCACCTACTTCGTGCGGCTGGACAACGACACGCTGCCCGAGGGCCTCGAGCAGCTGCCTCCCACCAACAAGAATCTGCTCGGACCCGACGACTCTCTCAAGGTCACGGTCAAGTTGGGGCGCACGGCGATTCCGGCGCTCCAGGTCCGGTCGGTCGACTACGACGCCGGCGGTGAGGCCAAGTCGGACCAGCTGGTCCGCGCCGTGTTCAACGGGTTCAAGCTCGGACTGCTGCTGGCCCTGGCATCACTGGGACTCAGCCTCATCTACGGCACGACCGGCCTCGCCAACTTCGCCCACGCGGAGCTGGTCACGCTCGGCGGCGTGGTCGCCTTCTTCTTGGTCAGCACCCAGCATCTCGGTCTGAATCTGTGGCTTGGCATCGTGCTGACCACGCTCATCTGTGCTGCGCTGGGCTTCCTCCAGGACGTGGTGATGTGGAAGCCGCTGCGCCGACGGGGCCTGGGGCTCACCCAGCTGATGATCGTGACCATCGGCATGTCGCTCGCCCTCCAGTACGTGTTCCAGTACTCGATCGGTAGCGCCAACGTGAAGGTCACCTTGCAGTCGTTCTCCACGTCCGACCTCGGTCCGGTCAAGGTCACCAGCATCTCGTGGGTAGCCATGGCCATCGCGGTGGTGATGATCGCCCTGGTCGGCTTCGTGCTGCTGCGCACCCGTCTGGGTCAGGCCACCCGGGCGGTCTCGGACAACCCGGCGCTGGCGATGGCCTCCGGGATCGACGTCGACCGGATCATCCGGATCGTCTGGACCGTCGCGGGCGGACTCGCCGGACTCTCCGGCGTGCTCTACGCACTCACGGTGAGCAGCGGGATTCGGTGGGACACCGGCATGCAGATCCTGCTGCTCCTGTTCGCGGCCGTCACCCTCGGCGGGCTCGGTACCGCGTTCGGAGCCTTGATCGGGTCGCTGATCATCGGGCTCGTCGTCGAGCTGGCCGGACCGCTCGGTGCCCCCGGCGACCTGAAGTACGCCGTGGCACTCGGCATGCTGATCATCCTGTTGCTGTTCCGACCGCAGGGCCTCCTCGGCCGCGCCGAACGAGTCGGATGAGAGGGGCATCGACATGGACACCATCCTGAGCATTCTCAACCAGTCACTGCGCGAGGCGATCTCGCCCAGCACGGCCGCGGTCGCCATCGCGGTGATCGGGCTGAACATCCACTTCGGGTTCACCGGTCTGCTCAACATGGGCCAGGCGGGCTTCATGCTGCTCGGCGCCTACGGGTTCGCGATCTCGATCATCGAGGGGTTGCCGCTGATCCTGGCACTGCTGATCGGGCTCGGTGCCGCGCTGCTGCTGGCGCTGGTGCTCGGTGTACCAACGCTGAAGCTGCGCGGCGACTACCTGGCGATCGTCACGATCTCGGCTGCGGAGATCGTCCGTTTCGTCGGCCGACTATCGATGTTCGAGGACTTCACCGGCGGAGCTCTCGGACTCCGGGGCAACAGGTACCAGGGCCCGTTCCTGGACCTGTCGTTCCTACCGGACCAGAGATGGACGCTGAGCCCGTTCAACTACCGGGACACCTTCGATGCCTCGGGGGCGGTCCGAGCCGTTGGCGGTGTGATCGCGATCGGTCTCGTCGTCGTCACCGTGCTGATGGTCCGGCGGTTCCGAGCCGAGCGGATCGCAGCGACTGGCTCGCGGAGGATGCGCTTCGCGGTCGTGGCAGGTCTGATCACGTTGCTGGTGCTGTCGGCGTTCTTCGTCTTCCCGATCACCTACCAGAACAACGTTGCCCAGGGCTGGTGGGTGCGCCTGGTCGCCTGGCTGACCGTGCTGGTGTGCGTCGCGATCGCGACGCTGCTCGTGCGCAGTCCGTGGGGCCGACTGCTGCGCGGCATCCGGGAGGACGAGGACGCGATCCGCAGTCTCGGCAAGAACGTGTTCGCCATGAAGATGCAGGCATTGATCATCGGTGGCCTGTTCGGTGCCCTCGGCGGCATCATCTATGTGCTGCCTTCCACCGTGCAGGCGGACTCGATGGGTCGCTCGCTCACCTTCTTCGCCTACACCGCGCTGTTGCTAGGCGGAGCCGCCACGATCTTCGGTCCGGTGCTAGGTGCCGTGCTGTTCTACGGCGGCCGGGTCCTGATCCGCGAGGTGGCCAACGCCTACGTGCCCTCCAGCATCATGACCGACACCCAGACGGAGACCTTCTCGTTGATCGTGGTCGGGGTGGTCTTGATGTTGCTGGTGATCTTCCGACCACAAGGCATCCTTGGTGACAAGAGGGAGCTGAAGATCAATGTCTGAGGCAGAGGTGACGTCAACGAGGTCGAGCGACCCCGACGCCCGCCGGGCGTTGCTGGCCGGCGTAGAGAGCACACCTGGCTCCTCGAAGCCCGACCCGATCCTCAAGGTCGACACGATCGTGCGCCAGTTCGGTGGCATGACGGCCGTGGACGTCGATCATCTCGAGGTGGAGCGAGGAATGATCACTGCGCTGATCGGTCCTAACGGTGCCGGCAAGACGACCTTCTTCAACCTGATCACCGGATTCGACAAACCGACATCAGCTCGCACGGGGGCGCACTGGTCCTTCGACGGCAAGCAGCTCGACAAGACCTCGGCATCCAGCGTGGCCAAGGCCGGCATGGTGCGGACCTTCCAGCTCACGAAGTCCCTCAACCGGATGACGGTGATGGACAACATGATGTTGGGAGCGCAGGGCCAGCGCGGGGAGTCGCTGCTGGTTTCGATGCTGAGGCCGATGTGGCGGTCCCAGGAACGGCAGGTCGAGGAGAAGGCCAAGGAGCTGCTGGAGCGGTTCAGGCTGCTGGAGAAGAAGGATGACTTCGCGGGCAGCCTGTCCGGTGGCCAGCGCAAGCTGCTGGAGATGGCGCGAGCCCTGATGAGCGATCCGAAGATGATCATGCTCGACGAGCCGATGGCGGGAGTGAACCCTGCCTTGACGCAGTCGCTGCTCGGGCACATCCAGTCGTTGCGCGACGAGGGCATGACCGTGCTCTTCGTCGAGCACGACATGCACGTTGTCCGCCACATCTCCGACTGGGTCGTGGTGATGGCGGAGGGGCGGATCATCGCCGAAGGCAGCGCCGACACGGTGATGTCCAACGCAGCCGTGATCGACGCCTATCTCGGTGCTCACCACGACACGGACCTCGGCGACGACGACCTGTTGTCCACCGAGACCCTGGAACAGCTGGGCGAGGAAGTCGCCGCTGAAGAGTCGCAGGAGGAGCAGTCGTGACCACCGAGCAGAGCGGCCAGGCGGTCATCGAGGCAACCGATGTGGTGGCCGGCTACCTGCCGGGAGTGAACATCCTCAACGGCTGCAGCCTGGTGGCCTACCCCGGCGAGATGATCGGGATCATCGGCCCCAACGGCGCGGGGAAGTCGACGCTCCTCAAAGCGATGTTCGGGCTGGTGCGGGTGCACTCGGGCAACGTCACGCTCGGTGGGCGTGACATCACCAACCTGCGCGCCAACAAGCTGGTCCAGATGGGCGTCGGCTTCGTGCCGCAGAACAACAACGTGTTTCCGTCGCTGAGCATCGAGCAGAACCTGCGGATGGGCCTTTACCTGCGTCCCCGCAAGCTCACCCAGCGTCTGGACGCCATGTGGGAGCTGTTTCCGGTGCTCCACGACCGGCGCAACCAGAGCGCCGGAGCCCTCTCCGGCGGCGAGCGGCAGTCCCTGGCCATGGCCAGGGCGCTGATGATGGAGCCGTCGGTGCTCCTGCTCGACGAGCCGTCCGCCGGGCTCTCGCCGGTGCGCCAGGACGAGGCGTTCCTCCGCACCCGGATGATCAACAAGACCGGTGTCTGCGTGGTGATGGTCGAGCAGAACGCCCGGCGTTGCCTGCAGATCTGCGACCGCGGCTACGTGCTCGACCAGGGCACCGATGCCTACACCGGGACCGGGCGTGAGCTGGCCAAGGACCCGAAGGTGATCGAGCTGTACCTCGGCACCCTGGCCGAGGACGTCGATGCGGAAAAGGTCGAGCGTCAGGCCTGAGAGACCACGAAGGAGCCCCCGGACCGTGAGGTCCGGGGGCTCCTTCGTTCGGTGCTCAGCTTCGGCTGGTCAGCCGATCAGGAGACACCCTCGATGGTCGAGGACAACGAGTTCTTGTTGCCTTCGTCGTAGCTGAAGATGCCGACCAGACCCGAGGACGGGTCGTTCTGGTCATTCAGCGGGCCGATGCCGGAGGGGCCGGAGTACTTGATCTCGCTGCCCTCCTCGAGGAGAGCGACGCAGTCGGTGAACGACGTGCACTCCTCACCATCTGTGGCGCCGGAGACGGCCGCATAGTTGTCCTTCACGGTTGCCGAGTCGTTGGCGCCACCGCGGATCGCGGCCAGCGCGCCCAGGATCACGGCGTCGTGCGACTCAGCTGCGTAGGAGTAGTCCGACAGGTCCTCGCCGTTGACCAGGGTGTTCCAGGCGCCGAGCTGGGCCTTGAACTCCTCCGGGGCATCCGCGCCAGGGATGGTGCCCTGAGCACCGGTCATCGTGCCCGGCGGCAGGTCCTCGCTGTAGTCGGCGGTGTTGCCGTCCGACAAGTAGGACTTCGACATGTCCCAGCCCTGCGTGACGAGCTCGGGCACGATCGCCTTGGTCTCGTCGAACGCCAGGATCATGATGGCGTCGGGGTTGGTCGCCAGCACGGCGCTCACCTCGGAGGAGAACGTCGTCTGGAGCGCGGGGAACTCATCGCCGTTGCCCTTGCAGCCGTAGGTGCACTCGCCACCATTGGCCGTGAAGGTCTTCTCGATCTCGTTGCGCAGGCCGGTGCCGTAGGTGTCGTTGAACACCAGGAAGCCGAGCTTCTGGTAGCCGTCGCCGGCGATCAGGGTGGCCAGGGCATTGCCCTGCACGCTGTCGGGGACCACGGTGCGGAAGTAGAACGGCGAGACGCCGCTCAGTGCGGTCGCCGTGTTGGCGGGGGAGACCTCGGTGATCTGCGCGTCGGTGAACGTCTGGACGACGTTCTCGGTCACGCTGGAGGACGCGGCCCCGATGACGATGGACGGCTTGCCCTGGATCAGCTTGTCGGCCGAGTTGCTGGAGACGGCAAGGTCGGAGGTGTCTCCCGAGTCTTCCATCTGGTAACAGGCATCGGCACCGTTGACGCCGCCGGCCGCGTTGAGCTCGGAGACGGCCAGGCCGACTCCGGCGATTTCCGGGGGCCCGAGGAAGGCGAGGTTGCCGGTGATCGGCAGGATGCCGCCGACCTTGAAGGAGTCTGCGCTCGTGGCGCCCCCGGCACACTTGTCGTCGGTCACCTCCGCAGCAGTGGACTCGCTGGCGGAATCGGTGACCGAGGGCGAGTCCTCGGCCTGCGGGTCGTTGTCGGGCTCGCTGGAGCCACAAGCTACTAGGGCCAGGCTGAACGCGGCGGTTCCCGCCATCAGCTTGACCCATGAAGCGGTTGTTGATCGATTCACTTGGTGAACCTTTCTTTCGCGTTGGGTGCACTCGGGCGCCGGCCGGCCCCCGAAGGACGGGTCAGCCCTGACACCGTAGGTCCGGCTACGGAGTGCATGGTTCTCCCGCACCCTCTCGTTAGCGAACCGTTACGTCAACGAAGTGCGGCAGCGGCCTGAACCAGGACCGGCGCCACCAGCAGGGCGGGGAGCAGGTTGACCACCGGAATCTCCCGGATCCGGAGCAGGCGGAGGGCCACGCCGACGAGTAGCAGGCCGCCGGTGGCGGTGACCGCGGCCAGGGTCGCGTCGGACAGCACGTCGCCCAGGAGCACCCCGACCACGGTCAGACCGCCCTGCACGACCACGATCGTGACTGCGCTGGCGGCGACCCCGAGCCCGAACGACGCCGCGAACGCCATCGCGGCGAAGCCGTCCAGCGTGGCCTTGAGGAACAGCTGGTCGGCACCGTTGCCGAGCCCGTCGTTCAGCGAACCCAGGACGGTGAGCGGCCCGGTGCAGAAGATGAGGGAGGAGAGAACGAAGCCATCGATGAAGCGCTGCCGTTCGACCGAGCCGGTCTCGCCTGCGAGACGACGCTGCATCCACCCGCCGAACTGCTCGACCCGCTCCTCGAGACGCAGCAAGGAACCGACCACGCCACCGATGACGAGCGATCCGAGCACGATCAGCAGCGGGGCGCTGTCGCCGACCCGCTCGGCGAGATCCTCGTCGAGGACGACCGCCGCCGAGGTAGCAGCGATCAAGAGCGTGGTGAGACCGAGTGCGTCGGTGACCAGTTCCCTGGTGCGCACCGGAAGTCGATTGCCCAGCAGCTTGCCCAGCACGGCCCCGAGCAGCACCGTCACGACATTGACGGCGGTGCCGGTTCCCGGGATCACGGTTCTCCTCAGAACTGGTGGGCGACCAACTCGGTGCCGATGGCGATTGCGGCCACCGCCTGACAGCGTGGCGCGCTGAGCGTAGTCTTCCGCTCAGCGTGAGCAACTATTCAAGTGATCTGTAAGGGTCCACGGGACCGGGGAAGACGAGGAGACCATGGGTCGCTCGCTGGTGACGATGCGGATCGCGGAGCTGAGCGACGCGCCCGCTCTGGCCGAGCTGTGGGCCGATGCCATGCGCCGCGCCGACGTGCGCGACCACATCGGAGACCTCGAGCTGATCATCAAGGCGGCGAGCGCATCGCCTGAGCAGCGGGTGGTCGTCGCCGAGTACGACGGAACACTGGCCGGCGCGGTGTTGCTGCGCGTGGCGACCCTGACGGGGCTCAACCTGGAGCCGGCCGTGCAGGCCATCTCGCCGCACGTGCTTGCGCAGTTCCGACGGCGCGGGATCGGTCAGGCGCTGATGGAGTGCGCGGTCGAGTTCGCCGAGGAGATCGGTGTCGCCCACATCACCACCGCGGCGTCGTCCGGCTCCCGTGATGCCAACCGTTTCATGGCCCGGCTCGCGCTCGGCCCCCACTCCACGCAGCGGGTTGCGCCGGTGCACGCCGTCCGGGCCAAGCTGACCGCCCGGCGACCGGACGCTGCTGGCACAAATGGGCGTCAGCTGACCCGCGTGTTGGCGGCCCGCCGTTCGATGAGACGGACCCAGGGCAGCGCCAGGGTGAGCTAGACGCCGAGCTTCTCCGCGTCCACCAGCGCGCACGTGATCCGCGACGTGCAGATGCGCTTGCCGCGCTCGTCGCTGATCACGATCTCGAACGAGGCGAACGACCGACCGAGGTTCAGCGGCGTCGCTACCCCCGTCACGACACCCGACTTCGCTGCCCGGTGATGAGTGGCGTTGATGTCAACGCCGACCGAGAGCTTGCCGAGCGAGTGGGCGTGCAGCGCGGCACCGATCGAGCCGAGGCTCTCGGCGAGCACGACGGAAGCGCCGCCATGGAGGAGCCCGTAGGGCTGGGTGTTGCCCTCGACCGGCATCGTCGCGACGATGCGCTCGGCGCCGACCTCCAGGAGCTGCACTCCCATGCGTTCGTTGAGGGCTCCCATCGGCATCTCCTTCAGGAAGTCCTCGACGTTCTTGGTCTGCTTCTCCTCGTTCATGGAGCCATTCTTGCCGACCGCTGCGGCGTCGGAGCTGCGGGATAGAGTCCGAGACGTGCCTGAGACTGCTCCCACCCCACCAAGGGCACAGCGGCCCCGCCTGCTGCTCCTCGATGGTCATTCGTTGGCCTACCGGGCGTTCTTCGCGCTCCCGGTGGAGAACTTCTCGACCACGACCGGTCAACATACCAACGCGGTCTTCGGCTTCACCTCGATGCTGATCAACGTGCTCCGCGACGAGCAGCCGACCCACCTGGCGGTGGCCTTCGACGTGTCCCGGCAGACCTTCAGGCTCGATGAATATGCCGACTACAAGGCCAACCGCTCCACGTCGCCGACGGAGTTCAAGGGCCAGCTGTCGCTCATCGAGGAGGTGCTCGACGCCCTCCGCATCCCTTACCTCAAGAAGGATGGCTTCGAGGCCGACGACATCATCGCGACGCTGGTGACGCAGGCGGTCGCCGCTGACATGGACGTGCTGATCCTGACCGGAGACCGCGACGCGCTCCAGCTCGTGAGCGACCGCGCCACCGTGCTCTACCCCATGCGCGGGGTCTCCGACCTGGCGCGGATGACGCCCGAGGCGGTCGAGGCCAAGTACGCCGTCCCGCCCGCCCGCTATCCGGAGCTCGCCGCGTTGGTGGGGGAGACCTCCGACAACCTGCCCGGCATCCCGGGTGTCGGCCCGGGTTACGCCGCCAAGTGGATCAACCAGTACGACGGTCTCGACAACGTGATCACCCACGCCGACGAGATCACCGGCAAGAAGGGCGAGGCGCTGCGGGCCCACCTCGGAGACGTGATCCGCAACCGCCGACTCAACGCACTGGTCTGCGACCTCGAGCTGGAGCTGGCGCCGGCCGACATGGCCGTCCGGGCCTGGGACCGACAGGAGGTGCACAACCTTTTTGACAGCCTGGAGTTCCAGGTGTTGCGCAACCGGTTGTTCGAGTCGCTGAGCTCCGAGGAAGACATCGAGGAGGGCGGCTTCGAGCTCGCCGGGACCACCCTCGAGGAGGGCGGAGTCGCTGCCTGGCTGGCTCAGGCAGGCACCCAAGCGGTGGGCATCCACGCTCGCGGACTCTGGGGTGCCGGCACCGGGCGGCTGGAGGGCCTCGCGCTCGCGACCGGGACCGGCCTGGCGGCCTACCTCGACCTCGCTGGGCTCGGTCCGGCCGATGATGCGGCACTCGGGGCGTGGCTCGCCGACCCGTCGCGACCGAAGGTGCTGCACGACGCCAAGGGGCCCAGCCTGGCCATGGCCGCCCATGGTTGGACCCTTGCCGGTGTGCAGAGTGACACCGCCTTGGCGGCCTACCTGGTGCGGCCCGACCAGCGCGCCTATGACCTGGCCGACCTGACCCTTCGCTACCTGCGCCGCGAGCTGAGGCAGGAGGAGGCCGAGGCCGACCAGGGCGCGCTGTTCGACGAGGGCACCGACGTCGCCAACACCGCAATGCTCCACGCCCGGGCGATCCTCGACCTCGCTGAGGCACTGGACGCCGCGATCGAGGAGCACGGCGGCGGCAGGCTGCTGGCCGAGATCGAGCTGCCGCTGATCGACCTGCTGAAGACGCTGGAACAGACGGGCATCGCCGTCGACGTGGACCACCTCGAGTCCCTGGAGAGCCACTTCGCCGTGGAGGTGAAGCAGGCGGCGGACCAGGCATTCGCGGTGATCGGCAAGGAGATCAACCTCGGCTCGCCCAAGCAGCTGCAAGCCGTGCTCTTCGACGAGCTGGAGATGCCGAAGACGAAACGCACCAAGACCGGTTACACCACCGACGCGGACGCGTTGCAGGCCCTCTACGTCAAGACCGAGCACCCCTTCCTGCTCCATCTGCTGCGCCACCGCGACGTGTCGCGGCTGCGCCAGACGATCGAAGGGCTGCTCAAGACCGTCTCGCCCGACGGCCGGATCCACACCACGTTCAACCAGCTGATCGCCGCCACCGGCCGGCTCTCCAGCACCGATCCCAACCTGCAGAACATTCCCGTCCGCACCGAGGAGGGGCGTCGCATCCGCGAGGGTTTCGTCGTCGGCAACGGCTACGAGTGCTTGCTCACCGCCGACTACAGCCAGATCGAGATGCGGATCATGGCGCACCTGTCGCAGGACGACCTGCTGGTCGAGGCCTTCAATTCCGGCCGCGACTTCCACTCCATCACCGCGTCGCGCGTCTTCGACGTCGCAGCCGAGGACGTCACGGTCGAGATGCGCGCCAAGATCAAGGCTATGAACTACGGCTTGGCCTACGGTCTCTCGGCGTTCGGGCTCGGTCAGCAGCTCGGGATCGAGCCTGGCGAGGCCCGGGGGTTGATGGACGAGTACTTCGAGACCTTCGGCGGCATCCGGGACTACCTCGGTGGGATCGTCGAGGTGGCCCGCAAGTCCGGGTACACCGAGACCATCATGGGTCGACGGCGCTATCTCCCGGATCTGAGCAGCGACAACCGGCAGCGTCGTGAGATGGCCGAGCGGATGGCGCTGAACGCTCCGATCCAGGGCTCGGCCGCCGACCTGATCAAGATCGCGATGCTGCACGTCGACCGCGCGATCGCCGACGCCGGTCTGCGGTCCCGAATGCTGCTGCAGGTCCACGACGAGCTCGTGTTCGAGGTCGCAGCCGGTGAGGCCGACGCGCTCGAGCAGCTCGTGCGCGAGCAGATGGGCGCGGCAGCGGACCTGCTGGTGCCGCTCGACGTGTCGGTGGGCTTCGGCCGGAGCTGGCACGAAGCAGCGCACTGACCGCTCACGCGCCGGCCGGGGCGGGTCTCCTCGCGAGGTAGAGACTGATGGCCAGCAGCACCCCGAGGAGCAAGGCATCGACGCCGACCACGACGGTCAGCAGGGACTCGACGCTGTCGCAGCGCAGACCCAGACCGACGACCAGTCCGAGGGCGGCCCAGGGCGCATAGACCGAGCGCCTGCCCTGCCGCGCGAGCACGGCGTAGACCAGGAGCTGCAGCATCGCGAGCAGGGTGCCGAGCACCGCGAACAACCACAGCCGCGACTCGATCTCCGAGTACTCACCGCCGCCAACGAAGATCATGGCCAGCGGGGACAGCAGGAACGCCCCGGCGGTGGCCACCGCGCCGATGCCGCCGACCAGGAGCAGGCCTCGGATCAGGGTTCGACGCCGCTCGCGGGGGGTGGACATGGCAGGGAAGGTGACCACGACGACGAACTGCGGCAAGAAGAGCACTGCCTTGGTCAGGATGAGTCCGGCGGCGTAGAGGCCGGCGTCGTGCCCGTCGAGCACGTTGCGGGCCACGATCACGTCGACGTTGCTGAGGGCGAAGAAGGCGAGCAGTGCCTGCGAGCTCCGGGCGACCTCACCGAGCAGCGACGGGATCGGCGGCCCGTTGCCGCTCCCGTGTTCGCTGCGCGGTCGGCGTAGCGCGATGAAGCCCACGATGACCGGCGCGCAGGCGCCGATCGCCACGCCGAGCATGGCGGACAGCTCGCTCGGGTGCCAGAGCACCAGGGCAGAGCCGAGCACCAGCCGCGGTACGCCGGCGGCGGCGTAGAGGACGGCGAGCGGCGCCCAACGGCGCTCACCCTGCAGCACTCCGGCCTGCCCACCCATCACCGTCAGCGGGACGGCGATCAGGCCGACCACGGCAGCGCTCGCGAGGCTGTCCAGCCGGAGCACGAGGTTGATCAGGGGAGTGAGGGCGAGAAGCGCCAGGCCGAGGACCACCGCCGACTTGTAGGTGACCCGCAAGATGGTGCGCTCGATCTGGACGACATCGCTGGGCTCGCTCGAGATCCGGCGGGCGGCCGTGGCCTGGACTGCCAACGACATCACGCTCACGACGAGCATCAGGTTCATCAGGGCAGCGAACGCGCCGAAGTCCTGCGGCCCCAGGGCGCGCGCAGCGATCATCTGGAACCCATAGGTGGCGACGTTCATCACGCCCATCGCCACAGCGATGGCAACACCGCGGTCACGGGCGCGGGCGCGCGCCTGGGTCGCCTCCTCCGTCACCGCGCCAGCGTAGACGAGTGCCGCAGCCAGCCCGCTGGGGCTAACGGGTCAGGTTGGCTCCGAAGATCGCCGTGCCGGGGGTGTACTTGCCGCGCACGGCGGACCAGCCGCCCCACAGCCGGGTGTTGCCCTCTGGCCACTCCGGCTCGAGGAGGTCGGTGATGGTGAAGCCGGCGTGGGCCAGGATCGCGACCCAGTCACCCAGTGTGCGGTGGTGCTCGACATACGTGACGAGCCCGGACGAGGGATCGACCTCGACGTACGGCGTCCGGTCCCAGTAGGACTGGCTCGCCACCAGGCCCGCCTCGCCGGGGTCGTCGGGGAACATCCAGCGGGTCGGATGGGTCACCGAGAACGCGAGTCGGCCCCCTGGCCGGAGCACGCGGACTGTCTCGGCGACGGCGATCTGGATGTCGCTGACGAACTGCAAGGCGCCGAACGAGCAGAAGACCACGTCGAAGGAGTCGCCGCGGAAGGGCAGGTGTGTGGCCGTGCCGAGCACCGACGGCACGACGACACCCGAGACATCGTCGATGCGTCGCGAGTGCTGCAGCTGGCGGTAGGACAGATCGAGCCCGTACGCGCGTCCGCCCTGGGCCCTCACCCAGCGGGAGCACTGCCCGGCGCCCGAGCCCAGCTCGAGCACATCCTTGCCGGTGAGCTCGCCGAGCACTCCCGCCTCGGCTTCGCTCAGGCCCTCCGGTCCCCAGATGAACCCAATGTCGCCGAGGAACGCTCCGTGGGTGGCCTGGTACTCGTCGGCGTAGCGGTCCCAGTCCGGCCCGTTGGCCCGTCGCGACTCAGCCTCGTCGACCGGCCGACGCTCGACCTCCACCGGGGGAGGTGTCGGCTCCGGCTCCACGGGGTGAAGGGTAGACCGTCAGCCGTGCCATCATCACGCGAGTGGACTTCGCCTCATTGACGCCGCTGGCCGGCGGCTGGTCCGGTCGGACCCACCTTGCCGAGGTGGCCGGTGAGCGGCAGGTGGTCCGGATCTACCCACCCGGCTACCGGAGGCGACCAGGGCGACCAGGCGGCGGAGGTCGAGGCCGCGCTGCTGCGGTTGGTGCGCGGGCTGTTGCCCGTTCCCGAGGTGCTGGAGGTCCGCCGCGGGGCGGCCGGGGACGACCAGCCGGGCCTGCTGGTCATGTCCTTCCTCCCTGGAGTCCGAGGTGACCTGCTCCTGCCCTGCGCTCGACGCCGCCGGCCAGGACCGGCTCGGCCGGGCGGTTGGCGAGGTGGTGGCGACCCTCGGCGGCATGCCGATGCTGGGTGCGGGACCGTTCGTCGATCCTGAGCTTCGGATCGGCAGGTTCGTCGGCGCTGCTGGAGACCTGTCGACCTGGGTCGAGGCGCAGCGGGTGGCCCTGCATCACTGGTCACCCTCGGAGTACGCCGGTCTCGTGCGAGGTGGCCCAAGAAGCGCAGACCCTGCTCGACACGGTCGACCGCTACTGCCTGGTGCACAGCGACCTGAACCTGAAGAACCTGCTCCTCGACCCCGAGACGCTGACGGTCACGGGGGTGGTGGACTGGGAGTTCGCCCATGCCGGGCATCCCGCGTCCGACCTCGGCAACGTGCTCCGGTTCGACCGCCAGCCGGCGTACGCGGCCGCGGTGGTGGCCGCCTACTGCGAGCGTCACGGCGGGTGAGCCCGAGGCGCTGGTCCGGCTCGCCCGGGCGGCCGATCTGTGGGCGCTGGTGGAGCTGGCCGGTCGCCGAGGCGACAACCCGGTCGCCGAGCGGGCGCACGACCTGCTGCTGGGCATCGCCCGTGAGCGCGACGCCAGTTGGACTCCGCCGCGCGACGCGGCGTAAACTCGACGATTGCGCCTGCTGTCTGCCTGGGTTCCATACGGAGCGGACTTTGGCTCGCTATCAGTTCCTGCCCCGATCCGGGGTGCGGGACATCACCATCGGTAGTGAAACGGGACTTCCGGCGTGCCCAGACGACATCTGCCCACCCAAGGAATCCTTTCCCTTATGACGAGTACCATCTCTATCCTTCCGGACTACGACGCCCCTCAGGTGGCTGTCAACGACATCGGGTCCGAAGAAGACTTCCTCGCTGCGATCGACGCGACCATCAAGTACTTCAACGATGGCGACATCGTCGAAGGCACCATCGTCAAGGTCGACCGTGACGAGGTCCTCCTCGACATCGGCTACAAGACCGAGGGCGTCATCCCCTCCCGTGAGCTGTCCATCAAGCACGACGTGGACCCCTCCGAAGTGGTCGCCGTCGGCGACAAGGTCGAGGCCCTGGTCCTCCAGAAGGAGGACAAGGAAGGCCGCCTGATCCTGTCCAAGAAGCGCGCCCAGTACGAGCGCGCCTGGGGCACCATCGAGCAGGTCAAGGAAGAGGATGGCGTCGTCGAGGGCACCGTGATCGAGGTCGTCAAGGGCGGCCTGATCATCGACATCGGCCTGCGCGGCTTCCTGCCCGCCTCGCTGGTGGAGATGCGCCGAGTGCGCGACCTGCAGCCGTACGTCGGCCAGGTGCTCGAGGCGAAGATCATCGAGCTCGACAAGAACCGCAACAACGTGGTCCTGTCGCGCCGCGCCTGGCTGGAGCAGACCCAGTCCGAGGTTCGCCACGGCTTCCTGACCCAGCTCCAGAAGGGCCAGATCCGCAAGGGTGTCGTGTCCTCCATCGTCAACTTCGGCGCCTTCGTCGACCTGGGCGGTGTCGACGGCCTGGTGCACGTCTCCGAGCTGTCGTGGAAGCACATCGACCACCCGAGCGAGGTCGTCACCGTCGGCGACGAGGTCACCGTCGAGGTGCTCGACGTCGACATGGACCGCGAGCGCGTCTCGCTGTCGCTGAAGGCGACCCAGGAAGACCCGTGGCAGCACTTCGCCCGGACCCACCAGATCGGCCAGATCGTGCCGGGCAAGGTCACCAAGCTGGTGCCCTTCGGTTCGTTCGTCCGCGTCGAGGAGGGCATCGAGGGCCTGGTGCACATCTCCGAGCTGGCCGAGCGCCACGTGGAGATCCCCGAGCAGGTCGTCCAGGTCAACGACGACGTCATGGTCAAGATCATCGACATCGACCTCGAGCGTCGCCGGATCTCGCTGTCGCTGAAGCAGGCGAACGAGACCGCCACGGCGGCGGACGTCGAGGAGTTCGACCCGACGCTCTACGGCATGGCTGCCACCTACGACGAGCAGGGCAACTACGTCTACCCCGACGGCTTCGACCCCGAGACGGGCGAGTGGCTCGAGGGCTTCGACGAGCAGCGTGCGGTCTGGGAAGAGCAGTACGCCAAGGCGCACGACCGCTGGGAGGCGCACGTCAAGCAGCAGGCCGAGGCGAAGGTGGCCGAGGTCGAGGCCAGCGAGGCCACGTCGTACTCCTCCGAGGCCGCAGGCACTGAGGACGTGGTGAACGAGGGCGAAGGCGAGAGCACCGGCGGCGGCTCCGGCTCGCTGGCCTCCGACGAGGCGCTGCAGGCGCTCCGCGAGAAGCTCACCGGCGGCGGCGACGCCTGAGTCGTAGCCCCACCCGAACAAACGTTGACCCGTCAGAGATCTTCTGACGGGTCAATGTCTGTGGGATGTGTGTGGGGGGTGTGTAGGGCGTGTTCGGTGGCGCTTTCAGTGGGGACACAAGGTGTCAGGCGCGCCCGGGGGCCCGGAACTGCGGGTCTTCGAAGTGCGAGGCGGGCGGCCGCTGCGGCCCGCGTCCGTCGTGGAGCACGAGGCGGATGCGTCTCGATGCCGAGGGCCACCGCCAGGGCCAGGAGGATCAGTAGGAAGGTCATGGCAGTAAGTGTCCACCTGTCGTGATCCTGCCACGAGTGGCAGAGATGCCACTCCTACATTGATTTTCTGCCAAATAGGGCGCATGCTGCTGCCATGCGCAAAGTAGCCGTGGTGGTGCAGGACGGGGTCGAGCCGTTCGGGCTGGGTCGATCTGCGAGGTGTGGGCCGAGCCCTACCACCCCGATGACGACAACCCGGTCTTCGACTTCGTGGTCGCCACCCCCCGACCCGGGCCGGGTGACGGGCCCATCCGGCTTCGACCTCCACGTCGAGCACGGGCTGGATGCCGCCGAGGACGCCGACCTCATCTGCGTCGCGCCGAAGCGCGACTTCCGACGATCCGTCGCCAGAGGTTGCGGCGCTGCTGCAGCGAGCCGATGCCCGCGGCGCGCAGATCTTCGCTCACTGCACCGCGGCCTTCACGCTCGGTGAGGCCGGGCTGCTCGATGGCCGTCGGGTGACCACCCACTGGCGCCACGTCGACGACCTCGAGGCAGCCTACCCGGAGGCCAAGGTCGACTGCGGCGTGCTCTACGTCCAGGACGGCAACGTCACGACCGGCGCCGGGTCCGCGGCCGGCCTCGATGCAGCCCTGCACCTGATGCGTCAGCAGTTCGGCGCCCGGGTAGCCGCGACCGCCGCCCGCCGGATGGTGGTGCCGCCGCACCGCGACGGCGGTCAGTCGCAGTACATCGCGCGGGCCGTCCCGGACCTGGACGCGGAGACGCTCGGCCCGTTGCTGGCCTGGATCGCCGAGAACCTCGGCGAGGACCTCGGCGTCGAGCGACTCGCCCGCGAGTCGCACATGTCCGCGCGCACCTTTGCCCGCCGCTTCCGCGACGAGACCGGCACCACCCCGCACGCCTGGGTCACCCGGCAACGGGTGATGGCAGCCGAGGAGCTGCTCGAGCAGAGCAACCAGTCGATCGACTGGATCGCCTCCGAGGTCGGCTTCGGCAATGCCGCGACGCTGCGGCACCACTTCGGCAAGGTGCGCGGAGTCAGTCCGCAGCAGTACCGGCGCCAGTTCGCTTGCTGAGCTCGTCCCCGAAGCACCTTGCCGGTCAGCGTGCGCGGCAGCACGTCGTAGAACGTCCAGGTCTTGGGGCGCTTCGGCGGGGCCAGCCGCTCCTTCGCGTACGCCGTCAGCTCGGCCTCGGTGGCCGACCCCACGATGGCCGCACACACCCGCTGCCCCCACTCCGGGTCCGGCTCGGCGTACACCGCGACGTCGGTGACGCCCGAGTGCGAGCCGAGCACCTGCTCGACCTCGAGGGGGTAGACGTTGACGCCACCGCTGATGATCAGGTCCTCGCGGCGACCGTCGAGGTAGAGGTAGCCGTCATCGTCGAGCCGCCCGTGGTCGCCGACGGTGAACGCGCTCCGCCCGTCGGAGGTGGCTCGCCAGGCGGCTGCCGTCTTCTCCGGCGCCCCGAAGTAGATGAAGCGCGCGTGCTCGGGCACCGCAGCACCAGATCGTGCCGTCCGGGTCGGTGCTCAGCCGGCGCCCGGGCCGGGCCTGCCCGACGGTGCCGGGCCGCTCGAGCCACTCCTCGCTGCGGCAGGCGGTGAACTGCCCCTCGGTGGAGCCGTAGAACTCCCAGGTCGAGCCGGGCGGGAGCATCTCGATCAGCCGGCGCTTGAGGCCGGTCGGGGCACGGTGCGCCGGCGTGGGCGACCAGCCGGAAGCAGCCGAGGTCGGGCCAACCCGTCGTCGTCCCAGTGGGCGAAGAGCCGCTGCAGATGGGTGGGCACGCAGAACATCGTGGTCGGCCGGTCCCGCTCGATCGCGGCGGTGATGGCGGCCGGGTCGAACCTGCCCGGGGATGCTCAACCTGCCTCCGGCCAACAACGTGCCCATCGCGAACCGCAGCGGGGCAGAGTGGTAGAGCGGGCTGAGCACCAGGTTGACGTCGTCCTGGCGGAAGCCCCACAGGTCGCGCTCCTCGGCGACCAGCGCGGCAGCGTCGGTCATCGGTCAGCAGGCCGCTGTAGACGCCCTTCGGCGTGCCGGTGGTGCCGCTGGTGACGTGCATCGGCCGCGCCCGGGGGAGCCCGTCGCGGGCGTGGGCCAGACTCGCCGAGAGCGGCCTCGTCGGTGACCACGCGGGCGGGTTCGAGGTCGGCTCAGGATCCGGTCGCGCTCGTACGCCGTCAGCCGCGGGTCCAGCGGGATCGGGATGACCCCGTTGGCCAGCAGCGACAGCACCGCGTCGACGTACCCGCGTGACCCGGGCACGAGCAGGGCGACCCGCGATCCTTCAGGCAGACCGACCGACACTCAGGCCCTCGCCGACGCGCGAACTCCAGATTCGGTGCACATGCCTCGATCGTGCCACGGCCGGCTGACCTGGTATGACCGCTGGGGCAGGATGACCCCATGCGCGTGGGACTCACCGGTGGCGTCGGCTCCGGCAAGAGCACGGTGTCGGCGATGCTCGAGGAGCTGGGGGCGGTGATCATCGACGGCGACAAGCTGGCCCGTGAGGTGGTGCGAGCGGGGCACGCCCGGGCTGGCCGCGGTCGTGGAGGAGTTCGGCTCCGAGCTGCTCACCGCCGAGGGAGACCTCGATCGCCCGGCCATGGGGCGGCTGGTCTTCGGCGACCCCGACGCCCGGCGCCGGCTCGAGGACATCACGCACCCCCTGATCTTCGAGCGCTACGCCGAGCTGGAGGCCTCGGCGCCGCCCGACGCGCTCGTGGTGCACGACATCCCGTTGCTGGCCGAGTCGGGCCGGGCTGACGGCTTCGACGCGGTGATCGTGATCGACGTGCCCGACGAGATCCGGATCGAGCGGATGGTCCGCGACCGCGGCTGGACCCGCGAGGAGGCCGAGTCGCGGATCGCCGCCCAGGCCTCGCGCGAGGACCGGCTGGCCATCGCCACCCACGTCATCGACAACAGCGGCACCCTCGAGGAGCTGCGGGCCCGGGTCAGCGAGATCTACGCGAGCTGAGCTCACAGGCTCCGGGTCATGAACACGCTGAGCGGGTCGGGCCGGTAGTCGGCGAACGGCTCGCAGTAGTCGAAGCCGTGCCGCGCGTACAGCGCGCGAGCCGGCGCGAAGAATCCTCGGCCCGTCTCCAGGCTGATCCGGTGAAGCCCAGGCGCGGGCCTCGTCGAGCACGTGCGCACCAGCGGCCGCCACTCCCTGCCGGGTGCGGTGGGTGGCCGTGCGCATCGACTTCAGCTCGGCGTGGCGTCGTCCAGCGCTTGAGGGCCGCGCAGCCGAGGATCTCGCCGTCGTCGTCGGTCGCCGTCCAGAACCGCACGCCGGCGCGCGCAGGCCGGCCAGGTCGAGCGCGTGGAGCTCTCGGGCGGCGTGAGCTGCGCAGCTGGGCGACATGCGCCTCCAGGAAGGCGATGATCTCGGCGCCCTGGAGGTCGTCGATCGCGATGTGCACGGGCGGGAGCATACGGAGCGCAGCCACTGCTCGGCGCCCGGCCATGTGGCAGCGTTCGGGCAGTGACACCCGCACCCGCTCGGCCTGCTCGTGGTCGGGATCGTGCTCCTCTCGTTCAACCTGCGGCCGGCCGCGGTGAGCATCGGACCGGTGCTCGGCGAGATCCGCGACGGGCTGCGGATGTCCGGCGCGGAGGCCGGAGTGCTCACCTCGCTCCCGGTGGTGGCGTTCGCGGTCTTCGGTGCGCTCGCACCCAGGCTCGCCCGGCTCCTGGGCCGGCACCGGCTGACCCTGATGGCCCTGGTCTGCGTCGTGGTCGGCCTGTTCGCGCGCAGCAAGGTCGACGGCGTCGTCGCGTTCCTGGCCTTCTCGCTGCTCGCGCTGGGCGGGATGGCGACCGCCAACGTCGTGCTGCCCTCGCTGGTCAAGCACCACTTCCCGACCCGGGTCGGCACGATGACCGCGGCGTACACCACCTCGCTGGCGGTCGGCCTGACCTCCGCCTCGGTGCTGACCGTGCCGCTGAGCGACGCCCTCGGCGGATGGCAGTCCGGGCTGATGGTCTGGTCGCTGACCGCGGCCGTCGCCGTGGTGCCCTGGGTCGCGCTGCTGCGCGAGGACCGGGTCGACGAGCACGGACGAGCCGCCGGCCGCGCCCATCGGCCTGCGGCGAGGTGGCGCGGACCCCGCTGGGCCGGATGATGGCGCTGTTCTTCGGCATGCAGTCCTTGCAGGCCTACGCGATCTTCGGCTGGTTCGCCGAGGTCTACCGCGACGCCGGCTTCTCCAGCAGCAACGCCGGACTGCTGCTCGGGCTGATCACCGGCATCAGCATCCCGATGTCGTTCATCGTGCCCGCCGCTCGCGGGCCGGCTCACCCACGTGTCCTGGATCGTCGTCTTCTACTTCGGGTGCTACGTCGTCGGCTACGCCGGCCTGATCATCGCCCCGGCCGGCGGCGCGGTGGTCTGGGCGGTGCTCGTCGGCCTCGGCACGACCACCTTCCCGCTGATCCTGACCCTGATCGGGCTGCGGGCCCGGACCGCCGCGGGCACCGCCGCTCTGTCCGGCTTCACCCAGTCGGTGGGCTACCTGATCGCCGCGATCGGGCCGTTCGCGGTCGGGCTGCTCCACGACCTGAGCGATGGGTGGACGGTGCCGCTGCTCGCGCTGATCGCGCTGTCGGTGCCGCTCCTGCTGTCGGGACTCGCGGTCTCGCGCACGGCGTACCTCGAGGACCAGCTCCGCTAGGCCGACGGCAGCCGCGGCCGGAGCGGTCGGCGAGCGTGCGCAGCACCGACAGGGCGGCCACCCGGCCGGCGCGGTTGGCGCCGATGGTGGAGGCCGACGGCCCGTAGCCCACGAGCTGGACCCGGTGGTCGCGGGCCGCCGTGGTCGGCGTGTGGGCGTCCTCGCGGGCGATCAGCCGGATCCCGCCCGACTCCTCGCGCAGCCGCAGCGGGCGCCAGGTGGGTCAGCGAGGGCCGGAAGCCGGTCGCCCAGATGATGGCGTCGGCCGGCTGCGAACCGCGCCGTCGGCCCAGCGCACGCCGTCGGGCTCGACCCGCGCGAACATCGGCAGGCGGTCGTAGGCGCCGAGCTCGGCGGCCCGCTGCTCCTGGGGGCGCAGCGCCAGTCCCGTGACCGAGACGACGCTCTGCGGCGGCAGCCCGCGGCGTACGCGGTCCTCGACCAGCGCCACCGCTTCCCGGCCCGCCTCCGCGTCGAAGCCCGCCTCGCGCCAGACCGGCGGCCGGCGGGTCACCCAGGTGGTGCGTCGCCACCGGAGCCAGCTCGCCGAGGATCTGGACCGCGGAGGCGCCACCGCCGACGACGACCACCCGCTGCCCGCGGAAAGAGTCGGGGCCGTCGTAGTCGACCGTGTGCAGCTGCCGGCCCAGGAACGTCTCACGCCCCGGGTACGCCGGCAGGAACGGTCGGTCCCAGGTGCCGGTGGCGTTGACCAGCGCGCGGGTCTGCCAGGTGCTCGCGGTCGGTGTGCACCAGCAAGGTGCCGTCGGGTCCGTCCTCGACCCGGTCCACCCGGACCGGCCGCTCCACCGGCAGCCGGTACTGCCTGCTCGTAGTGGTCGAAGTACGCCGGGCACCACCTACGCGGGCGGGTGCCTGGGCGTCGTGCGCTGGCACGGCCAGGCCGGGCAGGGAGGCGACGCCGTGCACGTCGCCCATGGTCAGCGTCTGCCACCGGTGCTGCCACGCGCCGCCGGGTCGCGGGTTGGCGTCCAGGACCACGAACCGGTCGACGCCGAGACGGGCCAGGTGGTGGGCCGTCGAGAGACCGGCCTGGCCGGCTCCGATCACCAAGGCGTCCATGTTCCTCACATCGGGTTCAACCCGTGCGCGCCAGCAGTCTGTTCCCGCCGACTGGGGCCGCCGGAGACCCTTAGCGGGGTCCAGCGCGGCGAGGTCGGGATCACCCAGGCGACGCAGCTTCTGCAGCGCCTCACGCTCCAGCTGGCGGACTCGCTCGGCGGAGATGCCGTGCTTGAGCCCGATGTCGGCCAGCTTGTGCTGGCGGCCGTCGACCAGCCCGTAGCGCGACCGGATGATGTCGGCCGCACGCTCGTCCAGCTGTCCGACCAGGCTGTTGAGCCGGTCGCGGGATTCCACGTCGAGCACGGTCAGGTCCGGCCCGGGGGCGGTCTCCTGCGCCATCAGGTCGCCGAGTGAGGTGTCGCCGTCCTCGTCGACGGGGGTGTCGAGGCTGACGTGCTCACGGCCCCAAGCCATCAGGTCGAGCACTCGCTCGACCTCCATGCCGAGCTCGGTGGCGATCTCCTGCGGGTCGGGGTCGCGACCCAGCTGGCGCTCGAGCGTCCGACGCGCGCCGCCGACCTGGTTGAGCTCCTCCACCACGTGGACCGGTAGGCGCACCACGCGAGCCTGCTGGGCGATTCCGCGGGTGATTGCTTGGCGCACCCACCAGGTGGCGTAGGTGGAGAACTTGTAGCCCTTGGTGTAGTCGAACTTCTCGACCGCCCGGATCAGGCCGGTGTTGCCCTCCTGGATCAGGTCGAGCATCGGCATCTGGGCGCGGCCGTACTTGCGCGCGATCGACACGACCAGGCGCAGGTTGGCGGTGATGAACGTCTGGACGGCCTCACGGCCCTCCTCGGCGAGCCACTCGAGCTCTTCCTCGGTGGCGCGCAGGGGAGCGCCGCCCTTCCTGCGTCCGACGCGACCCTCTGCCAGCAACGCCTCGGCCATCAGGCCCGCCTCGATGGTCTTGGAGAGCTCCACCTCCGCCGCGGCATCGAGCAGGGGGTTGCGGGCGATCTCGTCGAGATACAGCCCGACGCTGTCGCGACCCTCGATCTCTCGAGAGCGCCTCGCTGCGGTCCGTACTGCCATGGGGACCCCTCCTTCGCATCTCTGTCTAACCACAACGCTGGTTGACCCCACCGGATTCCCCGGTACCCCACTGGGAAGGGGTCTTACCCAACTCTTCGTAGTGAAAGACGTCCCAGATTGCTCCGGAGTTGCCTGACGGGTGAACTCTCAGCCACTTCTCAGGGGATGGTCAGCCCGGGTGAGGGGGTTCAGCCTGACCTCAGGCCAGACCCATCCGGTCCAGGATCCAGGCCAGCGAGAAGGCGCGGTCGTGCCATGCCTTGTACCGACCGGAGACACCGCCGTGGCCGGCCGACATCTCGGTGCGCAGCAGCACCTCGGCGTCGGGAGCGGTGGCGCGCAGCCGGGCCACCCACTTGGCGGGCTCCACGTACAGGACCCGGGTGTCGTTCAGCGAGGTCTCGGCGAGGATCGGCGGGTAGGCCTGGTCGGTGACGTTGTCGTAGGGCGCGTACGCCGCGATGTAGTCGTAGACCTCCACGTCGGCCTCGGGGTTGCCCCACTCGTCGTACTCGGTGACGGTCAGCGGCAGGCTCGCGTCGAGCATGGTGGTCAGCTTGTCCACGAACGGCACGCCGGCGACGAAGCCGCCGAACGCCTCGGGAGCCTGGTTGGCCACGGCGCCCACCAGCAGGCCCCCGGCGCTCGCCCCCTCGCCGATCAGCCGCTCGGGCGTGGTCCAGCCGGTGTCGACCAGGTGTCGGGCGCAGGCGATGAAGTCGGAGAACGTGTTCTGCTTGTGGAGCTGCTTGCCGTCGTCGTACCAGCGCCGGCCCATCTCGCCTCCGCCGCGCACGTGGGCGATGGCGAACGCCGCGCCCCGGTCGAGCATCGAGAGCCGGGCGATCGAGAAGTAAGGATCGTAGGAGACCTCGTAGGCGCCGTACCCGTAGAGCAGCACGGGGATCGGCCGGGTGCTGCCGCCCACGTCCTCGCGGGAGCCCACGCCGGGCGACGATCGAGATCGGCACCTGCTCACCGTCGTCCGCGGTGGCCCAGAGCCGGTGCTCCTCGTAGTCGTCCGGGTCGTAGCCGCCCAGCACCGGTGCCCGCTTGAGCAGGGTCAGCTCGCGGGCTCGGACGTCGTAGTCGTAGACCGACGACGGCACGGCCATGCTCGTGTAGCCGACCCGGACGGTCGGCTGGTGGAAGTTCGGGTTGCCACCGGATCCGACCGTGTAGATCTCCTGGTCGAACTCGACCAGGTAGTCGTCGGTCACCCCGCGCGCCTCCGAGCTCAAGGATCCGGACCTGCGTCAACCCCTGGCTGCGCTGGTGGACGACGAGGTGACCGGCGAAAGCATCGACGTCCTCGAGGCGAACGGCGGGATCGTGGGCAATCAACGGCTGCCACTGCTCCGGCGGCGTCGGAGCGATCGGCGCGCGCCCCAGCTCGAAGTCGGGTCCGCTCGCGTTGTGCAGCACCAAGAAGCATTCCTCGCCACCGATCACGGCGTGGTCGAGGGAGTACTCGACGTCCTCCCGGCGCTCGGCGAACATCTCCCAGTCGGCATCGGGATCGGTCGTGTCGAGGTAGTGGTACTCCGCGGTGGTCTTGGAGCCCGTCGCGATCATCAGGAACCGCTCGCTGCGGGTGCGTCCGCAGCCGACCCAGAAGCGGCCGTCAGTCTCGTGGAAGACGAGCTCGTCGTCGGCTTGGGCCGTGCCGAGGCGGTGCCGCCAGATCTTGTCCGCTCGCCAGGAGTCGTCGACGGTCGTGTAGTAGAAGTCGTCGCCTGAGGGGTGCCAGGTGACGCCGCCGAGGGTGCCGGTCACCTCGTCCGGCAGCAGCTCGCCGGTGCGCAGATCCTTGACGCGTACGTCGTAGCGCTCGTCGCCGACCACGTCGATCGCATAGGCCAGCAGATTGCCGTCGATGGTGATGCTCGAGCCGCCGAGCGAGAAGAACTCGTGACCCTCCGCGAGCTGGTTGAGGTCGAGCAGCAGCTCCTCGCCCGGGCAGCGCGGGCTGGTCCGGAGCGGTGTCCTCGGCCAGCCGTGGGGGAGTCCAGTCGTCGGGGTCGGTGATCGCGACCCGGCAGCTGGCGCCGTACTCCCGTGCCCTCGAAGGACCGGCCGTAGTACCAGTGCCCGCGGTTGCGGGTCGGCACGGACAGGTCGGTCTCCAACGTGTGCGCCTTGATCTCGTCGAAGATCGACTGGCGCAGCCCGGCCAGGTGGGCGGTCCGCTCCTCGGTGTAGGCGTTCTCGGCCTCGAGGTAGGCGCGAACCTCCGGGGCGTCCTTGTCGCGCAGCCACTCGTAGTCGTCGGTGCGGTTGCGCCCGTGGTGCTCGCTCGTGGTGGGGCGTTTGTCGGCGACGGGCGGTTGCATGCGGCGACGCTATCTGCGGCTGGGCTACCGTCCGCGTCATGGGTGCCCCACCGGCCATCGGCAGGAGCGGAGGGCGATCGACCTCAACGCCGACCTCGGCGAGGAGGTGACCGACGACGCCGCCCTGCTGGAGGTGGTCACCAGCGCGAACGTCGCCTGCGGCTACCACGCCGGCAACGCGACGATCATGCGCTCGGTCTGCGACGGCGCCGCGCGGCTCGGCGTCTCCGTCGGCGCCCAGGTGTCGTACGCCGACCGCCCCAACTTCGGCACGGGTGGCCCACGACGTGGCCCACGAAGTCCTGCGCGACCAGGTCGCCGACCAGGTGGGATCGCTGTCGCAGATCGCGGCCGCGGCGGGCCTCGAGGTCCGCTACCTGAAGCCGCACGGCGCGCTCTACCACCGCGTGATCGACGACGAGGAGCAGGCGGCGGCGGTGCTGGCGGGCTCGGGCTCGCTTCCGGTGCTCGGCATGCCGCGGCCGGCTGCTCGACCTGGCAGCGGGGCTCGGCCGGATCACCTTCGCTCGAGGGCTTCCCCGACCGCGGGTACGCCGCCGACGGCCGGCTCCTGCCGCGCGACCAGCCGGGTGCGGTGCTGGACGACGAGGACCAGATCGCGGCCAACGCGATGCGGCTCGCGGACTCGGTCGACTCGTTGTGCGTGCACGGGGACCACCCCGGTGCGGTGGCCCACGCCCGGGCCTGCCGTCGAGCCCTCGAGTCGTCGGGTTGGTCACTGCGGGGCCTCTGACGGGCATCTGTCGGGCATCTGGTGAACCCGAGTGGGCCGAACCGCCTGTGCACGAACCTGTGCAGGAGCCTGTGGATATCCGGACAATCTGTGGACGACGTGACCCGGTTTCTGTGGAGGAAACTGTGGGACCGGAAGTTTGTGGGAAATTGTGCGCGCAAGCCTTGCGCACTTGGCCCCCGGCCCCGTAGAACTCTCCCTACCAACTCGGAGCCAACCGCAAGGAAGGCGAAGAGGCGGGGATCAGGCAGGACCGAAGATCCACACTTCGAGGCAACTCGAGGCGTCGTCCCGGTGACGGGGACGGTGGGGTCGGAGAACCAGTCGGGTCGTTCGGACGTCACGTAGCCGAACAAGCCGAGGGCCCGCTGTCGCTCATACCGACGACGGGCCCTCACCCATTTCCGACAGACTGATGACGTGGAGCTCAGAGCCGTAGGCCCCCAGGCGCTGCTCGCCGAGGTCGCGGACGTCGCCGAGGCGCTGGCGTTGGCCACCTGGGCCCGGGCCTCGCGGATCGGCGCAGCCGACGTGGTGCCGGCCGCTCGGAGCGTGTTGCTCGACGGGATCCCCGACGTCAACCACGCGCGTGATGCCCTGTCGAGGTGGACACCCTCGGCCGAGGCACCGACGGGGGACCGCGTCGAGATCCCCGTGCACTACGACGGTGAGGATCTCGAGTGGGTCGCGCAGAGCTGGGGCACCGATGTCGACGGCGTCGTCGCGCGGCACACGACGACTGACTTCGTGTCCGCGTTCTGCGGCTTCGCGCCAGGCTTCGCCTACCTTGCCGGGCTTCCGGACAACCTTGCCGTGTCGCGGATGGACTCCCCGCGGTCGCAGGTGCCCCCTGGGGCGGTTGGCCTGGCCGGGTCCTGGTGCGGCGTCTATCCGACGTCCTCCCCGGGCGGATGGCGGTTGATCGGGCATACCGATGTGCGGCTGTGGGACCCGGCGGCTGCACAGCCCGCCCTGCTGGCACCGGGCGCCCGGGTCAGGTTCGTGCTGGCATGAGTCTGCTCGTGGTGGAGGCGCCTGGACTGGTCACCGTCCAGGACCGCGGTCGGGTCGGGCTGGCCCACCTGGGAGTGCCGAGGGCGGGGGCACTCGACGCGCCTGCCGCCGCACTCGCCAACCGGCTGGTCGGCAACGGTGTCAACGACGCGGTGCTCGAGGTGACGCTGGGCGGCCTGCGCGTGGTGAGCTCGACCGGGCGGTGGGTGGCGGTCACTGGGGCGGGCTGCCGGGTCACCGTCAACGGGCAGCCGGTGGGGCACGGCCGCTCGGAGTGGCTGCCGGCCCGAGGTGAGCTGCGACTGGGGCCGACGACGTCGGGAGTGCGGTCGTACGTCGCCTTCGCTGGCGGCGTCGCGGTCGAGCCGGTGCTGGGATCACGGTCGACGGACACGCTGGCCTGGGTCGGTCCGCCCCGGATCGTCGACGGCGTCGAGCTGTCGCTGGGCGAAGTCGCTGGGGGCCCGGCTGCGCACGAGACCCCGCGCCCACGGGTACCCGGGCCGCTGCGCGTCGACCCCGGACCTCGGGCCGACTGGTTGGCGCCGGATGGGCTGGATCGGCTGTGCCGGACGGCGTACACGGTGACCACGGAGTCGAACCGGATCGGGATGCGCCTGGACGGCGACCCGATCGCTTGGGCGCGCGACGGGGAGCTGCCGAGCGAGGGGATGGTGCTCGGGGCGGTGCAGGTGCCACCGGACGGCCGACCGGTCGTGTTGCTGGCCGACCACCCGCCGACGGGCGGCTATCCCGTGCTGGCCGTGGTGCGGGTCGACGACCTGTGGCAGTGCGCCCAGCTGCGCCCGGGGGACACGGTGCGGTTCAGGACCGCCTGACGAACTCCGCGGAGGCCTCCACCAGCTCGAACCCCATGGTCACGTTGATGGACACCATGTAGTCGTTGGTCTCGGCGTTCTGGGTGACGATGCGCTGCTTGTCCGGGTGCGTGTGTTGCACGGCGCGCAGGTTGGCGGCCTTGGTGGCCATTCCGAGGCGACGTCCGCGATGCTCGCGGTGCACGAACGTGCCCCACTGCCACACGTCCGTGTCGTCGTCGCCCGGAACCGACAGCGTGGACTGCGCCACGACCGTGTTGTCGGACGTGATCGCCACCGTCTCGAACAGGGTGCGGCCCATGGCTCTGGTGGTCGCTTGTCGCTCGGCGAAGCGCTGCGGCGTCATGGTCTCCTCCTCGAAGTCGACGTCGCCGGTCGGGGCGTCGACCGCGAGCTGGCTCAAGAGCACGCACAGTGACGGCACCAGCTCGTCAGGCATTTCGTCCACGAACGTCTCGATGCGATAGCCGTCGTGGCGCTCGGCCGCCTGGTCGATCCAGGTCTGGATGCGGGCGTCGGGGACAGGCAGCAAGAGATAGCGCACCACCTCGACGTTGGAGCGGGTGAACCCCAGCGACGTCAGGAACTTGGCGTAGGGATGACTGTCCAGCTCGTCCATGGGGATCTTGGTGTCGGTGATCAGCTCGGTACGCCCGTCGTCCGTGGCGATCGCCGCGAGGTGCTCGAGGAGCTCGCGCCCGTGACCGCGCCGCCGATGCTCGGGATCGACGTGTACCTCGAACCAACCCTTGTCCTTGTTGTCCAGGACGAAGAGCCACAGGACACCGAAGGCCACCAGCTGTCCGTCGACGTACCCGCCGAACACCTCTTGGCGCTCGCCACTGTCGGGGGATCGGAAGGCGCCGACGAAGTTCTCGTAGGTCCAGTACGGCGCATCTTCGCGCCCGATGGTCTGGGCCCGGCGGCAGACGGCGTACGCCTGGTTCAGCTGGGCGTCGTCAGCGAGGTCGATCGGGAGGATGTCCACGAGCGTCGAGGTTAGGCCGGTGGGTCACCAGGTCGCCACCGACTTGTTGTCAGTCATCGCTGGCGGGCGGCAGCCACGGCGACAGCGAGGCGTCGTCGATGGGATAGGAGCGCACCGGACCGGGCGGGGAGTCGGCGGTCTCGAACCGCACGGTGACCACGCCCCGCCCGGACCCCCAGACCCATCCGCGTCCCTGGTCGGTGTGCACGACGTCCATCCCGGGCGACCATGTCGGTCGCCGTTGGGGTAGCTCGGGCTCGACGGCGACCGCTTCCGGCTCGTCCTCGGCGCTACCGGTGTCGCCGAAGAGGTCGTCTTGGATCCAGTCGGCCAGACCCGAGACGCCCACGCCGAGGAGTCGCACACCCCCGGACGTGTCGAGATCGGCGAGCAGGCTGCGCGCCAGGCGACTGATCACCGCCGTGGCGTCGGTGGGGGAGGGCAGGGTGGTGGAACGGCTCAGGGTGGTGAAGTCGTGAAGGCGCACCTTGATCGTCACGGTGCGTCCGGACAGACCGTTCTTGCGCAGCCGCGCGGCGACCTCGCCCGCCTGCCGGACCAGCAGCCCCTCCATCAGCTTGCGGTCGGTCAGGTCGGTCTCGTAGGTGCCTTCGACGCTCACCGACTTGGCCTCGCGCTCGGCGAGGACCGGCCGGTCGTCCAGTGCACGGGACAGCTGGTGGAGACCGTGGCCGTGCGCCTTGCCCACCAGGCGCACGAGCTCGTCGAGACTCACCGACTCGAGGTCGGCCACCGTGTGGATGCCGGCGCGGCGCAGCCGCTCGGCGGTGGCCGGGCCGACACCGGGGATGACGGTGACGTGCATCGGGCGCAGCAGGTCCTGCTCGGTGCCCGGAGCGACCACGGTCAGGCCGTCGGGCTTGTCCAGCTCGCTGGCGACCTTGGCGATGAACTTCGAGGTGCCGATGCCGACCGAGGCGGTCAGGCCACCGGTCACCTCGACCACCCGCGCTGCGCAGGTCTGCGGCGAAGGCGGTCACTGACGCCACGCCGAGGTCGTCGAGACCGGCCTGCTCGAGATCGACGAACGCCTCGTCGAGCGACAGCGGCTCGACCAGAGGCGAGACCGAACGCAGCAGCCCCATCACCGCCTGGCTGGTGCTGCGGTAGGCGTGGAAACGGCCGCTCAGGAACGCCGCGTGCGGGCAGCGCGAACGTGCCTCGCGGGTCGACATGGCCGACCGGACGCCGTACTTGCGCGCCTCGTAGGAGGCCGTCGACACCACGCCTCGGCCGCCGACACCCCCGACCACGACCGGCTTGCCGCGCAGCGAGGGCTTGTCGCGCTGCTCGACCGCGGCGAAGAACGCGTCGAGATCCAGGTGGAGGACCGACGCCTGCTGCCGCACCCGCGCAAAGTACCTCCCGGCCCCTCGAGGGGCCCAGCGACGGGCCACGAGTCCTGCACAGCGCGCCGGGTCGGGCCGAGCATCCACAGGCGCGAGCCCCTTCGGCTCGTACCGGGGGTGCCCGGGGGCAGCGTCCTGGTCATGACCTCCACAACGCCCCGTACCCGACCCGCGACGACCCTGACCGCCCGCTGCCCGGACGACCTGTTGGCCGTCGTGCCGGTGCTGCTCGGCTTCCTGCCCAGCGACTCGGTGGTGATGCTGACCTTCGGAGCCGCCCAGGCCTTCCACGCGCGGGTCGACCGGCCCGACCACACCGAGGAGGTGCTGGCGACCGTGCACTCGCTGCTCGCACCGGCCCGGCGCCATGGCGTGCAGCGGGTGGTGTTCGTCATCTACGGCGAGGGCGACGGCATCACGGATCAGATCGGCGACACCTTGCACGACGAGTTCTCCGAGGCAGGCATCAACATCGTCGAGATGCTCCGGGCCGACGGAGAGCGATGGTTCCCGATGCTGCACGACAACGAAGATCCTGCTGCCCGGCGCGGCGTGCCGTACGACATCTCGGCCCATCCGTTCCTGGCCCACGCCGTGTTGCGCGGCCAGGTCACTCACCGGTCGCGGGACGCGTTGGCCGCCAGCCTCGCGGTGGATCCCAGGCGTGCGGAGCTCGTCGCGGACCGGGTTGCGGACAGCAGCCGTTGTCTGACCGTCGACGCGCCGGTGGCGGACGTGGTTGCCGAGGGGGAGTGGGTGCACACGCTGGTCAGCGAGCAGACCGCAGCCGGCGTGTTCCCCACGGACAGCGAGGCGGCTCGACTGCTCGGCTCGCTGCAGGTCCGGACCGTCCGCGACGCTGCCTGGAGCACCTTGACCCGAGCCAACGCCGAGGAGCACGTCTCGTACTGGACCGACGTGTGTCGGCGTACACCGGTCGAGCTGCTCGCACCGCCGGCCACCCTGCTGGGCTGGGCGGCCTGGCAGGCC
This sequence comes from uncultured Actinomycetota bacterium, assembly GCA_963829975.1. Classification (GTDB taxonomy): domain Bacteria; phylum Actinomycetota; class Actinomycetes; order Propionibacteriales; family Nocardioidaceae; genus Nocardioides. The sequence goes on along the minus strand of CAWHKK010000024.1, from coordinate 100,945 downwards.
GGGCACGGCGCGCTGGCGTGGTGCGCGGCGGACCTGGCCGCCGAGGGCGACCCCGACTACACGTTGACCCACTACCTGGCTCATGCCCTCGAGCAGGCGGTACCGCCGACGGTGTGGGAGTCGGGCTGGGATTGGAAGGAAGGGCTGGACGTGCCCCAGCGCTAAGGGCCGGGGAAGGGCTGCCCCGGCCGCTCTCGCGGTTAGTGTGCCGTCATGGGTGAAGAGGTCGACGCACAGGAGTTCAGCAGGGCCGACCGCACCCGCCACCGGGAGAAGGTCCGTCGCTGTCTCGACGTCTTCGCCCGGATGCTGCGGGAGGCGGCCTTCGACACCGATGACCCGATGACCGGGATGGAGGTGGAGCTCAACCTGGTCGACCTCGTGGGTGACCCGGCACTGAAGAACGCCGAGGCGCTGGAGGCGATCGCGGATCCCGACTTCCAGACCGAGCTCGGCCAGTTCAACGTCGAGATCAACGTGCCACCGGCGCGGCTGCGCGAGGGCGGGCTGGTCACCTTCGAGACCAGCCTGCGGCGCAGCCTCAACGACGCCGACGCGAAGTCGGCGGAGGTGGGCGCGCACCTGGTGACCATCGGTATCCTGCCGACGCTGGCCGAGGGCCACCTGAGCGTCGGGTCGCTCAGCGGCAACCCGCGCTACAAGCTGCTCAGCGAGCAGATCCTGACCGCACGCGGCGAGGACATCACCATCTCGATCGTGGGGGCCGAGCGACTGCACACCACCGCGGACTCCATCGTGCCCGAGGCCGCCTGCACCAGCATGCAGCTGCACGTGCAGACCTCACCGGACCAGTTCGCGGCGTACTGGAACGCCTCGCAGGCGATCTCGGCGCTCCAGATCGCCGTCGGCGCCAACTCGCCGTACCTGCTGGGCAAGGAGCTCTGGCGGGAGACCCGGATCCCGTTGTTCGAGCAAGCCACCGACACCCGCAGTGAGGAGCTCAAAGCGCAGGGTGTGCGACCACGCGTGTGGTTCGGAGAGCGCTGGATCACCACGGTCTTCGACCTGTTCGAGGAGAACGTGCGCTACTTCCCGGCGCTGCTCCCCGTCACCGATGACGAAGACCCACTGGCGGTGCTCGAAGCCGGTGGAACTCCGAACCTCGCTGAGCTGAGGCTCCACAACGGCACCATCTACCGCTGGAACCGACCCATCTACGACATCAACGCCGGAGTGCCCCACCTACGGGTCGAGAACCGGCTGCTCGCGGCGGGTCCGACCGTCGTGGACATGATGGCGAATGCCGCCTTCTACTTCGGACTGGTGCGCCACCTCGCGGAGAGCGAGCGACCGCTGTGGTCGCAGATGTCCTTCAGTGCAGCGGAGGAGAACTTCCACGTCGCCGCCCAGCAGGGCATCGAGGCCCAGGTCTACTGGCCCGGAGTCGGGCAGGTCGCCGCCACCGAGCTGGTGCTGCGTCGCCTGCTGCCGATGGCGCACGCGGGGCTCGACGAGTGGGGCGTGGACGCCGAGACCCGCGATCGGCTGCTCGGGGTCATCGAGCAACGCTGCCTGACCGGGGTCAACGGGGCCGAGTGGTTCGTTCGCCGGATGCACGCGCGGGAGGAGGACACCCCCGGACATCGACCGCTACGACGCCCTGCGCGCGACGCTGCTGGAGTACGGCGAGCTGATGCACACCAACGAGCCGGTGCACACCTGGTAGCGAGGGGCGACCTAACCGGCAGCCAGCACCCGGCGGAGGAAGTCGACCTGCGACTCCAGGACGGCCGCGTTGCTCTCGCCGGTGAACGGAGCGAAGTGGTCGCCCTCGAACTCGTGCAGCTCGCCCCGGGGCGCGCGGCCGGGCCACCTCGGCAACCGCCGCGGCGTCGACGGTGATGTCCTGGGCGCACCGGCCGACCCAGAGGGGTTGTCGGATCCGTGCCGCACGCCGCACCGGGCGGAACAGCGCCGACGGTGAGGAACACGCCAGGCGAGATCTGGTTGCGCCACCGGGAGTCCGGAGACACCGATCGCTGCGAAGCCGTCCTCCTCGCCGGCGAACGACATGGCGGCGCGCCCGCCTTCCGGAGCAGTGACCGGGATCGTCACGTGTCGGCCCAGCGGCGTCGAGCAGAGCGCGGGGGATGATCCAGGCCGTCACGCGTAGCGGGGTCGCGAGGACCCGCTTGAGCCCGTCGGCGAACGGGCACAGCACCATGGCCGCGAACACGTCGATGGCGCGCTTGCCGAGCAAGCTGGTCACGTGGCCGCCGGCGAACGAGTAGGCCCAGAGCACGATCCGGTCTGCGTCGACGTCCGGGCGTGACTTCGCATAGGCCACAGCCGCTGCGCCAGTCCTGCTGCTGGGCGGCGATCCGGAACCGCTGGCGGGGACTGCCCCCGGAGTCGCCGAGGAAGCGGTGGTCGAAGACGAGCACGTGCACGCCGGCGGCCGCGAACCGCTCGGCGTACTCGGTCGAGGCCGTCCTCGCGGGTCAGGCTGAAGCCATGGCCCATCACGACGCACGGTGCCGGGGCGTCGCTCGGCAGCTGCGGGGTAGAACCAGGCAGCGAGAATGCGCTCCGTCCGACTCGATCTCGACGTCCTCACGGTGGACCGGGTTCGGTGGCTGGCTCATGGAGGGATTGTGCCGCTACCGGTCGCGGAGCCGCTGCCAGACGCGACCGACGCCGGTGCGGGGGTCGCGCCAGGCGCGTCGGTTGATGACCACGAAAGGCAGGTGCCGGCCCAGCTCGGCGCCGGCCGCGCGGGTGGCGGCGAGCCACTCCAGGTCGACGTCGCGGATCTCGCTGGGAGCGCCCGGGCGAGACAGCCAGACCAGGGGTGTGTCGCCGCGGCGCGCGGCCCGCCGCAGCATCGCGGAAACGATGTCGATGCGGAGCGCGTGGTCGGTGGGATCGTCCGGCTCGATGACGAAGTCGGCAACGCGCAGGCCCGGGGACCCCACGTGGAGCACCGGAGGGAAGACCCGGCGTCGCTCCGGTCGCGCGTGGTCCAGCACGGCCCGGCGCAGCCGCACGTAGAGCTCTCGCGCGACCGGCTCGACGATGCCTTCCTCCATCCGGGGCCTCCTACGTGCAGGGTGCCGCACCGCACTGCGGTCGCTGCGTCCGGTCGTCCACAGGGGTTTACCTGGGGCCGGATCTGAGTACCGTGCCCGCATGGCAACCGTCGTCGTCGGATACGTCCCCAAGCCCGAGGGTGACGCCGCCCTGAAGACCGCGATCGAAGAGGCGAAGCTTCGCGGCGCGACCCTGGTGGTGGTCAACTCCCACCGCGGCGGCCCCGGGTTCGACCAGGAGGCCTCGGCCACGGCGGACAGCCAGATGGAGGGCGTCCGCAAGCAGCTCGACGACTCCGGTCTCACCTACGACGTGCGCCAGCTGGTGCGCGGCTTCGAACCGTCCGAGGACCTGATCAAGGTTGCCGAGGACGCCGACGCCGACCTGATCGTGATCGGGCTGCGCCGGCGTACGCCGGTGGGCAAGCTGATCCTCGGTTCCAACGCCCAGCGCGTCCTCCTCGACGCCCACTGCCCGGTGCTGGCCGTCAAGGCCGACTGACGCGACGAACCCTGGTGGGGTTTGGCCGGGTGCGAGCACGCCGATCCGACCGGGCTGAGGCAGGATGAGCTCCATGGCCATCCACATCACCGGCGATGTCGCCGCTGACCAGATCCTGACCGACTCCCCGTTCGCGATCTTGGTCGGGATGATGCTCGACCAGCAGTACCCGATGGAGCACGCGTTCCGAGGACCGGCGAAGGTGCTGGACCGGTTGGGGACCTTCGAGCCCGGCGCGATCGCGGAGGCCGACCCTGAGCAGTTCGCGGCGCTGTGCTCGACGCCGCCTGCCATCCATCGCTTCCCCCGGTCGATGTCGGCGCGGCTCCAGGAACTGGCGCGCCTCGTGGTGGACAAGTACGACGGCGACGCGGCCCGGCTGTGGACGGAGTCGACGTCGGGACGAGATCTGTTGAAGCGCGTCCAGGAGCTGCCAGGATTCGGCAAGCAGAAGGCCCAGATCTTCGTCAGCCTGCTTGCCAAGCAGCTCGACGTACGCCCGGAAGGGTGGGAGGCGGTGGTGGGCGACTACGCCCTCGAGGGTTATCGCTCCGTGGCCGACGTGACTGACCCGGCCTCGTTGCAGAAGGTCAGAGCGTTCAAGAAGGAGAAGAAGACTGCTGCCGCCACTGCACCGGCGGCGTCGGCCTGATCGGTCGTTCCGCAGCTGGACAGTGACTCTGCCGATCGTCCACGCGCCGGAGATTAGTGAGGCATTCTGGCGACATGAGCGCGCCCCCATCTCGACCGACCGCCTGGCGGACCTACACAGTCGTGCTGCCCGAACATTCCCCAGCCACCGCCCAGACCAAGGCGGCGAACGTCGAGGAAGCGGTGGCGTGGGCGCGCGAGGAGTTCGGGTGCCCGGCGGCGTACGTCGCCAGGAGACGGGTCGAGGCTCCGACCCACCTCGCCAGCTGCGTGGAGTGCGGTCGGCAGGTTGAGGGCCACGCCCCTGTGGGGCGAGGTCTGACCGTCTCGCGCCAGCAAGGGCACGGCCACGACACGATGGACGGCTTCATCCGCACGGACGCTGAGCCTGTCGAGCTCTCGAAGGAATCTCTGCCGGAGTCCTAGCCTGGTAGGACCACCCGGAAGGTAACTCGGCGGCCGATGCCGAGCCATCTCAGTCACCGTGGCAGAATGACGGTGCGGCTCTTGACACCAGCGGTCTTTGTCGCGCCCTAAGCCAGTTTGAGCCAGTTCTACGAGAGGTGTTCGTGTCCTCGAACGCGCGCAAGATCCCTGCTGAGGTGCTCAGCCACCCCGCAGTCACCGCCCTGATCGACCGGGGCACCCCCAACCGAAGCGTGACCCCCGAAGAGGTGCGCCGGGCCAGTGACCGGGCCGGCGTCGAGCCTCGGCACCTCAAGGGGCTGCTCGCCCATCTGAGCTCACTCGGCATCTCGGTCGCCGTGCCCGCCGCAACCCGCACCGCTGCGGCGTCGGCGACGAAGAAGACCACCACTGCCACCGCCAAGAAGGCCTCGGCGAAGAAGGCCGCCCCGGCGGCTGCGAAGAAGGCGGCGCCGGCCAAGAAGGCGGCCCCGGCCGCGGCGAAGAAGGCGGCTCCGGCCAAGAAGACAGCACCGGCTGCGAAGAAGGCGGCCCCGGCTGTTGCGAAGAAGGCGGCTCCGGCCACGAAGGCCGCCGCAGCGCCCGAGGTGAAGGCGGCTCCGGTCAAGAAGGCGCCGGCCAAGAAGACGGCCAAGCGGCAGGCCACGAGGGCCGACGCCGATGCGGACGTCCAGGCCTCGATCACCGACCAGCCGACCGTGGGCCCCGACGGCAAGAAGATCCTGCCCGACCTCCCGGACGAGCAGTTCGAGCAGGACGTGAAGGCCGACCCGACGATCGTGGAGGACGAGAAGTCCGCCACCTTCGTCGTCTCCGCCGCCGACGACACCGACGAGCCCGAGCAGCAGGTGATGGTGGCCGGCGCGACTGCCGACCCGGTGAAGGACTATCTCAAGCAGATCGGCAAGGTGCCCCTGCTCAACGCCGAGATGGAAGTTGAGCTGGCCAAACGGATCGAAGCCGGTCTGTTCTCGGACGAAAAGCTCGCCAAGGGCGGCAAGATCACCCCGAAGGTCCTCGAGGAGCTCGAGTGGATCGGCGACGACGGCCGGCGCGCCAAGAATCACCTGCTCGAGGCGAACCTCCGGCTCGTGGTCAGCCTGGCCAAGCGCTACACCGGCCGCGGCATGCTCTTCCTCGACCTGATCCAGGAGGGCAACCTCGGTCTGATCCGAGCGGTCGAGAAGTTCGACTACACCAAGGGCTACAAGTTCTCCACGTATGCCACCTGGTGGATCCGTCAGGCGATCACCCGCGCCATGGCCGACCAGGCCCGGACCATCCGGATCCCGGTGCACATGGTCGAGGTGATCAACAAGCTGGCCCGCGTCCAGCGCCAGATGCTGCAGGACCTGGGCCGAGAGCCCACTCCCGAGGAGCTCGCCAAGGAGCTCGACATGACCCCGGAGAAGGTCATCGAGGTGCAGAAGTACGGTCGCGAGCCGATCTCGCTGCACACCCCGCTCGGCGAGGACGGCGACTCCGAGTTCGGTGACCTGATCGAGGACTCGGAGGCGATCGTCCCGGCCGACGCGGTGAGCTTCACCCTGCTCCAGGAGCAGCTGCACGCCGTGCTCGACACTCTGTCCGAGCGTGAAGCGGGCGTGGTCTCGATGCGGTTCGGTCTCACCGACGGCCAACCGAAGACGCTGGACGAGATCGGCAAGGTCTACGGCGTCACCCGCGAGCGGATCCGTCAGATCGAGTCGAAGACGATGTCGAAGCTGCGCCACCCCAGCCGCTCACAGGTGCTGCGCGACTACCTGGACTAGTTGCTTGGCTGCCGTCACAGGCATTGGTCTGTTCGTCGAGATCATGGGCCGTCGCGACGCTCGCAGGCAGCTCAGTCGCCGGTGGCACCGTCGATGCACTCGCGGATCAGGTCGGCATGCCCACAATGCCTGGCGTACTCCTCAATCATGTGCAGCACCAGCGCTCGGATGTCGATGGTCGCCTCCGGGCGGGTCAGCGTGAACGTGTCATCGAAGCTGCGGGCGGCCAGCACTGCACGAGCCCTGTCGACCTCCCGCTGGTACGTGGCGAAGTCGGCCTCGGGGTCAGCTTCGTCGACGTCGTCGAAGTCGGCGCCGGGGCGGGCGTCCGAACAGAAGATTGGCCCGATGTCCTCACCGGCGATCCGGATCCGGAACCAGACTCGCTCGACCTCAGCCATGTGCCGCACCAGTCCAAGCAGCGAAATCGAGGACGGCGGGACGGACCGCTGCTTGAGCTGGTCCGCGCTCAGCCCGGCGCACTTCCACAGCAGGGTCTCGCGGAAGTAGTCCAGCAGCGCTTCGGTCGCCCTGCGCTCGGGTGCGACGTTGGGGGACTCGGTGCGGTCGACCGCCGGCGCGGTCCAGGTCTCGGTCATGGTGAGCACCCTAGGGAAGGCGGCGTCGTCGACAGGGACGACCGAGTCCCAGGAGTCGCGCCTGCACCCTGCTCAAAGCCCTCCTCGCCCCCGAGCGAGACCTGAGTTGCTTGCGCGGCGGAGGCTCTACGGCTCGGTCCAGATCGCAACGACCTCATCGGCGAGCGCCTCGGCGTCGTAGTCGTCGATGTTGCAGGTCACCGCAACCGCGAGTTCGTCCGCCGGCAGAACTTCGAGGTCGGCGCTGACTCCGACCCACGCGCCCAGGTGGTAGAGCGCCTGGTGGCCTTCATCATCTTCGTAGAGGTTGATCCCCCCTGCGTAGCCTGCGTCAGGGAGAGAGCCGGGGTCGAGCATCAGGTCGAGCCACGCCTGCGAGCCGATTCCGCTCGGGCGGGGGTCGTCCGTGAAAAGTCGAGCCCACCGCAAGAGGTCGCCGACGTTGGTGTGCACGGCCCCGTCACCTGTCTGGCGCCATGCGCTCCGCGCGATCGAGTAGGTGCCAGCTCCCTCGTCGTACCAGCCGACCGCCTGGTCGGGGGTGAAGGTGCCCTGGTCGTCTCGAATCCGCGTGTCATCCATGTCAAGGGGAGCGAAGACGACGTCCTCCGCGTAGTCGGGTAGCCCCTGACCGGTCACTGCCTCGATGATCTGACCGAGCAGGAAGTAGTTGGTGTTGCTGTAGTGGAACCTGGTGCCCGGACGGTGTGCGTCGATGCCTGCGAGTGCCGCCATCGTGTCCGCGTTGGTGGTCACCGTTTCGACGTCGACATCGAGCAGATCGACGTAGTCGGGCAGGCCGCTGGTGTGATGAACCAGATCGGCTACCGAGACGCTGCCAGGGGTGACGTCGAGGTCCGGCAACCAGGCGGTGACGTCGTCCTCGAGCGACAACCTCCCTTCAAGCACCAGCCCCATGGCCATGCCCGCGGTGATCTGCTTGGAGACCGAGGCGATGTCGAACACGGTGTCGGGGGTCAGCGGGGTCCCGGCGCCGAGATCGGCGCTGCCGTACGCCCCTGTCATTGCCGTGTTGCCATTGAGGTGGACCGCGACGGCGCAGCCAGGCGTGGCACCGTCGAACTCGGCGAATACGGCATCCGTGGCCCGGGTGCGCCCAGGGTCAGCTGGTGGTGAGGGCGAGTCGGTAGCCGGCTCGATGGTGCTCGGCTCCCGCACGGGCGTCTGCGACGCTGGAGCGCCCGCTCCGCCGCAGCTACTCGTTGCGGCCACCATCACCGCTACGGCCATTCCCCTCACCAGGTCCCGCATGCGCGTCACCCTACGGTTCCTGTCCCGAGGTAGGACACAAAGAGCGCAGCCGGCTATCTCGACTGAGCGGCGAGGGCAATCATCTCGGCTTGCGCGTAGTGAGGATGTCTAGGCTGCACGTCTCACATCATGGTGCTGGCGAGCGCGATGGCGGCAATGAGCAGGATCAACGCAACGATCGAGACAACAACGATGTAGATCCCGTGGACTCGGAACCCGTTCCCCTGGCGGTGGCCCTGAGCCAGGTCTTCCGCAGTGGCTCCGGCATGCGACGCGAGCTGTTCGTCGGACAGCAGATGCTTGGGTCGGCGTGGGGGCTTCGGGTCGGTCATACCGTCTATTCGTTGCCGATGCCCTCACGGACGGGTCAGCCCGTGCTCTCAGCTCGCGAATGTGTCTCTGGCGACAGTCGGCGGCCCTGGGACAACACGACCAGGCCGAGCACCATGGAGAGCGACGCGACCGCGATCCATCCAACCGTGATCGGCTCCTGCGGAATGTCGCGGTACCACGCCAGCGCCGCAAGCTGCAGCGCGCCGAGCGCGGTCAGGCCGACACCCACCGTGCGACACCTCACCCAATCGCCCTCCCGGGCCATCGAGCCGAACAACAGCCCCAAGGCGATGAGCCAGGCCGCGAACGTCTGGGCAGCGATCGGGGGTAGCGGCCAGGCCCAGTCATCGCCGACGAGGGTTGGTCGTGCATAGAGCGCGACGCCGTACGACGTGATCGGGATCGCCGCGCTGACCAGCGCCACCGCGACCCAGACGGGCATGGGTGCCGTCCTGGGTTGCGGTGTCGAGCCGCGGCGCATCTGCCGCGCGAGAGCCAGGGTGAGGAGGGGTGGATCAGCGACGTAGATGACGAACCAAGCGACCGCCGCGACCATGGGTAACCCACTGGCGTCGAATCGGAACTCCGCATGATGGGCGACCGACGTGGCCAGCGTCAGCCAGACAAAGATGGTGATGGGCAGGATGCCGACCCTCGCCTGAGCCCAGCTGGCTTCCCGTGCCGCCGCCAACGCCATCGGGGCGGCAGCCAGGTAGAACGCCCCCAATGTCGCCGCGGTCAGCGGATTCGCAATGGACCATGCGAAGTAGCGGTCCGCGTCCTCTGCCAACACATAGAGCTGGACGCCGGCCCCAAGGACGAAGGCCGCGCCGATCAACAGCATGAACCGCATCAGCGGCCGAACCTCGCCGCCCGACACTGCCTTGATTGTCACCGGACAACCACCTTTCAGCGCTGATTGTCGTGGCCGCGATCCAACGACTGCAGCAGCCTAGCGACGAGTGGGCTTCAGCGGACCTCGTTGACCCGGGCGACGACGAGCTCGAGCCAGGCGCGACGCCCGGTGACCGGGGTTTGATGGATGCCTTCTGCCAGCAGAGTGGACGCGCCGGTGCGCGGGTCGGGATTGCTGTGCTTCACCATCCGCCGCCAATCGGCCAGCACGGTGTGCGGTCGCTCAGCCGCGATCTCGGCGAGCCAGCGAGCGTGGGTCTTGGTGATCGCCGACTTCGCCCATCGCGAGCCGAAGACGGCAGGAGTGACCAGGACGACCTTCGTGGCGCGCGGCAGCAGCGCAAGGCTGAGCTCGTAGTGCCGCTTCTGCCACCCCGGGTAGGGATTGGTCCCCAGCGCCATGATGAAGGTGTCGGGGGCGGGGTCGACGTGCACGAGGTACCAGAGGATCTGGGCCGGCAGGTCGAGCAGGTTCCGTCCGCCGACGGCGTCGACGTACCAGTCGAGATGGTTCTGGTGGAACAGGTTGGCCCTGCCGTCGTACTGGCCGGTCAGCCGCCAGGAGGTGCTGTCACCGACCAGGAACGTGCTGTGCCGTCGCGGCGCTTCGGCCTGGGTCGGCACCAGGGTGCCGGCAAAGACCCCGATGGTCAGCAGCGCCACCACCAACGCGCGAACGTACTTCACTTCGGAACCCTCCCCAGGGTCGTGCGATGCCAGCCCGAGCGCTCTGCCTCCGAGCCAGACTCTAGGACCTACGGTGACCTCGAGTTGCCGTTTTCGACGAACCTGGCCCGAGTCTCTGCAGCTCAGCCGGCCGCGACCAGGACCACGGCCAGTCCACACAGGATGAGCCCGAGTCCTTGGGCCCGGTGGATCCGCTCGCGGAGCACCGATGCCGCCAGCAGGATCGTGAACGCGGGATAGAGGGAGGCCAGCACGGCGGTGCTGGTCAGCTCGCCCTGCTGGGTGGCTACCAGGAACGCCCCGGTCGCGCCGGCCCCGAGCGCTCCGCACCACACGCCGACCAGAGCCGCGCGCTCCCGCGGCACCCAGTCGACCCGCAGCACCAGGGCTACGGAGATGATGACCAGGCCGGCGACGACCTGGTTGAACGCCAGGGGGAGCAGTCCGGCCGAGTCCGGGATCTGACCCAGTGCCGCGAACAGGGTGCCGAAACCCAGTCCGGCGAGGACCCCGTCGCCGACACCGCCGCCTGAGGGACGCACCGCTAGGTCGGGTTCCCGCGAGACGAACCAGATGCCGGGCAGGGCGAGCAGGATTCCCACCCACACCACCGCCCCCGGTCGTTCTCCGCCGACGAGGCCCGCTGCCACCGGCACCACGGCTGCGCCCACCGCGGAGATCGGCGCGACGACACCCATCCGGCCGGTGCTGAGTCCGCGGTAGAGGAACGACGTCCCGAAACCGTTGCCGACCCCCGCCAGCGCAGCCCACGACAGGCTGGCCGCGTCGGGCGATCCGTCGGTAACCAGCGCGGCGAGCAGCACCAGCCCGGCCCCGGCGAACGCCGAGACCATGGCGACCGCCCAGGGCGAGGTACGGCGGGAGGTCAGACCACCCAAGAAGTCGGAGAGGCCGTAGAGCACGGCGCCCAGGAGGGCGAGGATCAGGCTCATGTGACGACCACGCCGACCAACCAGGCGACGGTGGCGACTACGCCCGCCGCCAGCTCTATCAAGATGCTGAGACCGACGGCTCGCAGGGCGGCCTTGGTCGAGGGCCAGGCCAGGGCTGCCCCCACACGCTGCCGCTCGGCGAGATAGACCCCGAGCACGAAGCCCAGGAAGATGCCGACCACCGGCACCACGAACACACCGACAACGGCAGCGGCAGCGCCGATCCACTGCGTACGTCCGGGGATGCCGGCCCGTTTCAGACGGTTACCTGGCACGACGTACTTGACGACGGCGCCAGCGACGAGCGCCGAGGCGGCTATCGCAAACACGACCCAGCCGGACGCCTCCTGGATCTGAACGGCCCAGACCAGGATCGCTCCGAGGATGAGCACCGAGCCCGGCAGGATGGGCACCAGGATGCCGACCAGGCCGACCAGGATGGCGATCGCGACCAGGATCTCGGAGCCCGTCACGTGGAACAGCCTGGCATGGACTCCGGCGCGGCCGGACGAGCAGATGTCGAAGGCCCCGGACGTGAGTCCGGGGCCTTCGGGAAGTCGGTGGGTGGTGGTCGCAGTGCTTAGGCCTCGGGAGCGACGGCGGGTGTCTGGGTGAGCTTGTGCGTCTCGTCGATCACGGTGGCCGCGATCTCCTTGAGCTTGTCACCGTGCTCGCGAGCGTGGTGGGCGCAGAAAAGCAGCTCACCACCGGACTGGAGCTCCACACGAAGGTAGGCCTGAGCACCGCAGCGGTCGCAGCGGTCCTCAGCAGTCAGTGGAGCACTGGTGGCAACGGCAGTTGTCACTTCGGCCTCATCTCTCATCAGTCGGTGTCGCTTCTACAACCTATAGAGGGATCCCAAGATTCCCGTATCCAGGTGTCGAATGACACGTCCATCCAATCATTCGATGTCCCTCCCCGTCGCCGGGTTTCGCATGTTGTGGAAGCTCGGAGGAGGAACTGATGCAGTTGTGGTGTCCTGTGGTGCTGACTTGTGTCGAGAGTCTGACGCCGTGATCCTCGACAAGGTTGCGGATCGGCCGGATCGAGCACCGATCGTGTCCACATCGTGACGCGCTCGGGCAGGCGTGCCTGCATCGGGCCCCGGCGTGTCGCGGGTAGATTCGGAACCACCAGAGCAGTGCAGACTTCCCCGCAGATCGCAGGAGTCCCACGATCGTCGACAACACCTACAACGCCGCACACCTGCTGGTCCTCGAGGGCCTCGAGGCGGTCCGCAAGCGGCCCGGCATGTACATCGGGTCCACCGACACCCGCGGGCTGATGCACTGCCTGTGGGAGATCATCGACAACGGGGTCGACGAGGCCCTGGCCGGCTCCGCCCACCGGGTCGAGGTCACGCTGCACCCCGACGACTCGGTCGAGGTCTACGACGACGGCCGCGGCATCCCGACCGACAAGGAGCCCAAGACCGGGCTCCCCGGCGTCGAGGTCGTGGCGACCAAGCTGCACGCCGGCGGCAAGTTCGGTGGCGGCTCGTACGTCGCCACCGGCGGCCTGCACGGCGTGGGCCTCTCGGTGGTCAACGCGCTGTCGGCGCGGATGGACATCGACGTCGACCGGACGCCCAGCCAGCAGGGTCTGAGCTTCCATCGCGGCGTACCCGGCGTCTTCGCCGGCGAGGGCCCGGACGCGGACGTTCACGGCGAAGTCGGGCCTGACCCGCAAGGGCAAGCGGGTGGCCAAGGGCAAGACCGGCACCCACATCCGGTTCTGGCCGGACCGGCAGATCTTCACCAAGGACGCGAGGTTCGAGTTCGAGGGGCTGCTCGGGCGCGCCCGCCAGACGTCGTTCATCGTGCCGGGCCTCGAGCTGGTCATCCGCGACCTCCGGGGCGACACCCCGGTCGAGGAGAAGTTCCGGCACGACGGTGGCATCGCCGAGTTCGTCGAGTTCCTCGCCGCCGACGAGCCGGTCACCGACGTGCTGCGCCTGCAGGGCATGGACACCTTCACCGAGACCGTGCCGCTGCTCGACGCCAAGGGCCACATGTCGCCCCAGGAGGTCGAGCGCGAGCTGGTCGTCGACATCGCGGCGCGGTGGGGCACGGGCTACGACACCGAGCTTCGCTCCTTCGTCAACGTGATCGCGACGCCCAAGGGCGGCACCCACGTGAGCGGCTTCGAGAGCGCGCTGACCAAGACCTTCAACGAGGCGATGCGCGCGACCAAGGCGCTCAAGGTCAACGACGACGACGTGGTCAAGGACGACATCCTCGAGGGGCTGACCGCGGTGGTCACCGTGCGGCTGGCCGAGCCGCAGTTCGAGGGCCAGACCAAGGAGATCCTCGGCACCCCGGCGGCTCGGGGCGTCGTCCGCAAGGTGGTGTCGGCGGAGCTGAAGAAGTTCCTCACCTCCACCAAGCGGGCCGAGAAGGCCCAGGCCAAGCTGCTCATGGAGAAGGTGGTCGGCGCCTCCAAGACCCGGATCGCGGCCCGCCAGCACAAGGAGACCCAGCGTCGCAAGAACGCCCTGGAGTCGTCGTCGCTTCCGTCCAAGCTCGCCGACTGCCGCGCCAACGACAACGAGCGCACCGAGCTGTTCATCGTCGAGGGTGACTCGGCACTCGGCACCGCCAAGCTGGCGCGCAACTCGGAGTTCCAGGCTCTGCTGCCGATCCGGGGCAAGATCCTCAACGTGCAGAAGGCCTCGATCGGCGACATGCTCAAGAACACCGAGTGCGCCTCGATCATCCAGGTCGTCGGCGCCGGCTCGGGCCGCACCTTCGACCTCGACGCAACCCGCTACGGCCGGATCATCTTCATGGCCGACGCCGACTCCGACGGCGCCCACATCCGCTGCCTGCTGGCGACCTTGTTCTTCAAGTACATGCCCGAGCTGGTCACCTCGGGCCGGGTCTTCTCCGCAGTTCCGCCACTGCACCGGATCGAGCTGTCCAACCCCAAGAAGGGCATGGAGAAGTACGTGTACACCTACTCCGACGACGAGCTGCAGCGGAAGCTCGCCGAGCTGACCAAAAAAGGTGTGCGCTGGAAGGACCCGGTGCAGCGTTACAAGGGACTCGGCGAGATGGACGCCGACCAGCTGGCCGAGACCACCATGGATCCGCGCCACCGCACCCTACGCAAGCTCACGGCCGACGACGCCGACGAGGCCGCCAAGGTCTTCGAGCTGCTGATGGGCGCCGACGTCGCACCCCGCAAAGACTTCATCGTTGGGGCCGGAGGGCATCTAACGGAAGAAGACCTCGACTTCTAGCGGTATCGAGTGTCGCTGCGCAGCCTCGTGGCGAGCGCGTGCTTCACCACATTCGCGTGTGCGTGAGCTGCGTTGGGGCCAGACTTCCACTCATGAAAGACCGCGGCTTTCGGCGCGAAGGATTCCCGGGCTTCCTACTGCATCCGGTGACATTGCGATTCCAGGACGCCGAAGCCGAGCGAGCGTTCGTCTCCGACCACGACGAGGCGGCGCTTCCACAGCAACGAGTCGTCGGGATGGTGGCCATTGGCTTCTATGCCGGATTCGGCATTCTTGACAGCCTGGTTGTCGAGGACGGACTCGACCGACTGTTGATCATCCGTTTCGCGATCGTGTGCCCCATGATCGCGGTGGGATCGCTTCAATATTGTCGACATGGGCTGCTCGCGCGAGCCAACCAGTTGTCTGCGGGATCGTCGTGGTCGCAGCGTTCGGCCTGGACGTGATGCCGCTCGTCGCTTCCGTCCCTGCTGACTATTCGCGGACCGGAAACCTGCTGATCCTGATGTTCCTCTTTGCGTTCGCCCGCATCAGGCTCGTCTGGGCGATCGCGACTGCTCCGCTCGTCGTCGCCGGCTATGCAGCCTTCCAAACAATCAACGCTACCCCCCGAGGTGAAGCCGCCTACAACGGGGTTTTCCTGCTCTCCTTCGTTGTCATCGGAGTCTCGACGTCCTACACCTTAGAGCGGCTTCGACGTCTGGAGTTCGTCCGCCAGCGGCGAGTTGGCCAGTGAGCGACAGCGGTCTGACGATTTGCTCCACAACATCCTTCCCAGGAGATCGCGACTCGGCTGCGCGAAAATCCGAGCGTCGATCGCAGAATCGGCGTCGGAAGCCTCCGTCCTCTTCGCGACATCGTCGGGTTCACACCGCTCTCGTCACTGCTGCCCCCCGAGCAAGTCGTCCGACTTCTCGACATGCTGTTCAACCGCTTTGATGACCTCTGTGAGGAACGCCAAATCGAAAAGATCAAGACCATCGGCGACGCCTTCATGGCAGTTTCTGGCATTCCGCAACCCAACCCTGAGCACGCTAGTGCCATGGTGGAACTCGCGTTCGACATGCAGCGAGCAGCCGCCGAGATCTCACCGAACTGGCCGTCGCCGCTCGCGCTGAGGATCGGCATCGCGTCGGGGCCCGTGGTAGCCGGGGTGATCGGGCACAAGAAGTTCGCCTATGACCTGTGGGGCGACACCGTCAACACAGCGAGCCGAATGGAATCGTATGGACGGCCAAACCGCATCCAGGTCTCGGACTCGACTCATCAGCTACTACGAGACCGCTACGTATTCGGCGATCCTCAGACGACCGACATCAAGGGCAAAGGGTTGATGACCACCTACTTCCTGCTGGGGCCCGAGGCACTGTGAACCGGCCCGACGACGTCGCCCCTCAAGCATCAGGACAGGGGCTATCCGCCGAGCAAGAAGTTCATCGTTGGTGCCAGAGGGCATCTGGCTGAGGAAGACCTCGACTTCTGCGCTACCCAAGCACCCTTGGCTCGGAAAACCGGACCCGCGGAGTCGGTGCCTCAGGCAGACTCTCACAGAGCTCGGGAATGAGTCTGGGCCTGTCGGTGGGTAACGCAATCTGACTCGTCCATGCGATCCCGCGGTGAAACCCTGTTAGAGCTGACCGTCTTCCTGCTTCATTCCATAGAGCGTTACCGGACCAGTTCGGCCTTTCAGCGGCACGGTTGGGCGTTCTACCAGCGATGCCTGGCGCTTCAACACAGAGCAAGCGCCAGGTGTTATCGGTGACCAGCACAGTGTCACCGGTCTGACGCGTCGCTGACTCGACCCGGGCGGCCACGTTGACGGCGTCCCCGATGACCGAGAACTTGAAGCGGCCGCCGCCGCCGACGTTGCCAGCAACGACTCTGCCGGAGTTGACGCCGATGCCTATTCCCACTTTGCCCTCAAATTCCTCACGGACAACCCGCCTCGATCTCGAGCGCAGCCGCGAAGGCCTGGTCCGCGTGGACCGTTCTGACGTCGTGGCGCTCCGAAAACAGCGAGCAAGCCGTCGCCAACAAACTTATCGACGTGGCCGCCGTGCGCGTGAACGATCGGTACCGCACGATCAAACATGCGGTTGACTGTTGCAACAACTTCGGGCGGTGTCGCGTGTTCGGAATAGGCGGTGAAGCCCCGGATGTCGATGAACACCATCGTGACCTCGACCTCCTCGCCAACAAGGGAGGTGCCGTTGCGCAAGATGTGCTCGCGGCTACCTCCTTGTCGACGTAGGTGCCGAAGGCCTGGTGGATCCGTTCCCTCTCCGCGAGGCCGACGACCATCTGATTGAACCTGCTGGCTAACACACCCATCTCGTCGGCCGCGAACGCCATGACGCTTGTTGATAGGTCACCCTTTGCGACTCGGTCTGTCGCCGTGACGAGCTCGTCGATAGGGTCATTGAACGATCGTGCGAGGGTGGTCGTGAGAACGAGCGACACCGTCAGGGTCACCACCAGCGCAGCCGCAACACCGAGGGACAGCCGGCCTGTCACGCTGGTCGCGCTCCCTGCGAGGCCAACAGAAACGTAGGCGGTCATGAAGTTGACGATGGGCAGTCCGAACATCAGCTTTCGTCTAAGCGAGACCGCAGGTCGGGGCAATGCGTCGCTAGCTGCCTCTTGACTGCTCGCTGCCGAACGTGCGATCGGCCCGAGCAGATACTCGAGGATCAGATAGATGAAGAACGCAGCCGTGGCGTTGGGTGCGAGGATCGCGACGAGCACAACGACTATCGGCACTTCGGCGCCGGTCTGGCTGCTGAAGTAGATGATCGCTGGGATTTCCATGATCATGATGAGCAACGCAATGGGTGGCGCCATGCGCCACGGGAGGTTCACGATCAGGTCAAGGATGTCCGGGTCTTTGCCCGTCCTCGTCCAACTGGCCAGCCGCCAGATCGGACGCGCGCCGAACAGTGCCACGCCGAGGAGAAGGCCAGCGACGTTGACCAACTCGCCTAGCCCCAGCAAGAAACCAAAGTCCGACAGGCCGACGTCGCGATAAAGCTGCAGAACCGCCATGTCGAAAGCAGCGAAGATGCATGCGATCACAAAGACAAGGCTGAGAATCACGAACAGGTAGCCGACGCCGAACTTTCCGTACAGGTGGTCTAGGCGCGTCGGTCGTGATGCCGGGTCGGAGACCACGCCGTGACGGGCCTGCCGCATGAAGCCAACATACGACTGGCGTTGCAGCCAGCACGGCGGAATGCCGGCGACACGGAGGTTGCTGTCAGCATCGTGCCATGAACGACTTAGAGCGATCGGCCTGGTGCGAACAGCTCTGTGACCCCGGTTCGGCCCTTGAGAGTTGTCGCATCCCGAGGGTCTAGTGAGTCCTGCACGGGGGGCCTTAGCAACTCGCGAGTCGCGGCGGTAAGCAGGATTCTATCGCCGGTCTGACGGGTGAAGGCTTCCACGCGTGCAGCTACATTCACGGCATCACCGATGATCGTGTAGTCAAGCTTCGACATGTCGCCCATGGTGCCGACGACGACCGTCCCCGAGTTGAGGCCGATTCCTGCCTGCATGCCATGGCCGTATCGCGCAGCCATTTGGGAAACCATTTCGAGAGCTGCGGCGTAGGCGCGCTGTGCGTGGTCTGTGAAGGGATTAGGAATTCCGAAAACGGCCATGAGTCCGTCCCCCATGAGCTTGTTGGGGTGCCCGCCGTGACGCCGCACGACCGGAACAATGAGACCAAAGTACTCGTTGAGTTCGTCGACCACCTGAGACGGCGCAATGCCTTGAGCCCACGACGTGAAACCGACGATGTCGACGAACATGATCGTCACATCGGCTTCAACTGCAGGAATCAAAGCGCCTTTCGACGCGACTATGTCAGCCACGGCGGGGTCGATGTACGCCTGGATAGCGGCATGAAGCTCCCGGCGTTCCGCAAGCCCCTCAACCATTTGATTGAAAGCTCGGCTAAGGTCGGTCAATTCATCCTTGCCGAACAAGGGAACATGGGTTTTCAGATCGCCACGCCCAACCGCTCGTGCAGCGACCGAGAGATACTTGATAGGGCCGATGAGTGACCCCGACAGTGCCAGCACCCACACAAGTGAAAAGGTCAGATTGATTGCCAAGCCTGCAGCGAGGCTGAAAACCAGAGCCTCGGCTGGACTCGCCGCATGGCTGACCAGTCCACCAGCGAGCACCGATGCGAATATGTCGACGACGAGCACCGCAGGAAAAAGCCGGGAACGCAGATTCGGCGTCCACCCCCGCGGCTCGAAATCGGCGGGCAAAAAGTCACTGATATCAGCGACGATCGGACGTAGGAAGGCCTCGCCCGTGAAATAGGCCAAGATTGATGTCGCGATGATGCCGAACTGGACAATGGGGACAAGTACCAAAAAGAGCTGCCATGCCGGGATCGGCCCGTAGTACAGCGTAAGCAATTCGGCCGGAACCGTAAACACGGCGCAGGCCACGCAGGCGACGGCGGGCCAGGTGAATGTAGCCCGCGTGGCGGCCTCCCAAGCCGCGGGAGCGTTCTGCGCGGTTCGGTCGCCCGCGGCCCAACGCTGAAGCGGCGGCGTGACCTTCCTTTTCGTGTGGGCGAGCGCCACAGATAGGCCGGCGACAGTGCCGAGGACTGCCAAACCAAGCACAGACCGGATCTGCTCAATCGGCATCGCCAAGTAGAGGTCGGTTAGCAGAAGCGTGATTACCGCACACATCAAGAGCGAGAAGAGCCAGACCTGAGCGACACAAATCAGCAGATAGCGACCACCGAGCCGGCCGTAGAGCCTCGCGAGCAGCCCGGAATTCATATCCAGATACTGGCACAGCCAGACTGATGGAGCCCTGAGCCATCCCTCACATCGCGACGCGAACGACAAGCCTAGATGCCTGAGCACGCCTGGGGCCTACCCCCGGGAAGCCAGACCGACGACCACGTCGAGGGTCCGGACGCCTGACCGCTAGTACCGCTGCTCGAGCAGGCCGCTGTCGACGTCGTAGATGAAGCCGCCGACCTGCACGGAGGCCGGGATCAGCGGGTGGCGCCGCACCTCAGCACGTCCTCGGCCAGGGCCGCCATCTGGTCCTCGATCGCGTGGAAGGTCTGCCACGACGCGTCTGACCCGGCCGAGGCTCCGACCCTTTCGCGCAGCTCCTGCCTCGGTCGATGACGCCATGGCACAGCGGGTGTGGGGGATGACCAGGATGCGTTCACGTTGAGCAGGTGCACGCCGAGCACGAGCGCCTCGAGCGCCTGCTCGGTGACGCGACCGCCGGGGTTGCGGAAGATCTTCGCGTCACCCGCCTCGAGCCCAACCATCCGGCAGCGGGTCGATCCGGGAGTCCATACAGGTCACGATGGCGACTCCGGCGTTGGCAATACCATCGAAGCCGCAGAATTCGAAGTCGGCGGCGAATGCTTTGTTGGCGGCGAGCAGGTCGTCGAAGTCAGCCACGAGCAGGACCGTAGTCGACCCCTACCCGCCAGAACGCAGGAGTTCTGCCGGCGAGACACCCCGGGTCGCTGCGTTGCGGAACACGATCAGCGCAGCGATGGCAGCGATCACAGCGCAGACCGCAGCGCCGGCAAACACCGCATGCTCCTGGGGGATGCCGGCCGCGGCGATGAGATCGGAGAACTCCGAGCACCGGGTTCGGCCTCCCGGGCACACCTCCTGGGCCGAGGGAAGCGGGTTTGCTTCGAGGCCCTGGTAGTAGCGCCGCAGACCAATCGCGGTCAGCGCCGAGATGCCGACCAGCATGCCGACCATGCGCGCTACGACAACGGTGGCGCTGGCCAGGCCGTGCACGGCGGAGTCGGTGCTGGCCAGCACCGCGGCGTTGATCGGCGGCAACGCCAACCCGAAGCCGAAACCGCCGACGACCAGCGGGATGGTGGCGTAGAGAGAGTCAAGGGAGTCGATGTCCCACTGCGTCATCCAGACGAAGCTTCCCGCCGCCAGGGTCATTCCCACGGCCGCCACGACGCCGGCGCCGCAACGACGGGTGAGGAAGCCTCCGACGATCGCCCCGATGGGCAGCGCCACCAGGAATCGGACCAGCACCAGCGCCGCTAGCACCTGCGAGTCGCGGTGCACGGTCGTCCGCGCGAACAGTGGGATGTCGAGCACGGCGGCCATCAGGGCAGCGCCCATGAAGAAGCTGACCAGGATCGCTCCCCAGGCAGGCGTCGCGCGCAGCGCCCCGCGGGGCACCAGCGGATTGCTCGTGCTGCGCAGATGTACCACGAAAGCAACGGTGGCCACGGCCGAGCCGAGGAGGTACCACCACCCTTGGGCCGCGAAGATCTCCACTTTCACATCGGCGGTGGCGAAAGCCAGGATGACTCCGCCGAGCGCCACGGCCAGGTAGGTGGCACCGAGCAGGTCGGCCTCGCGGATGCTGCTCACCCAGCTCGGCAGGTCGACGAGCGGTCGGCGGGCGGTCAGGCAGCGCACCACGAAGAGCAGCGCGGCCGCGATAGCGACCGCGCCGATCGGCGACAGCCAGCGGCCGTCGGTGACGAACGGGATGAACAGCTGGCCCCACGTGAGATCGCGCAGGAGTGACGGTGGCCGCACGAATACCAAGGCGCCCGCAGCAAGAGTGATCAAGAGCAGGGCAGCGCCGACGAAGTCGGGGAGGAAGCGTCGGTCCTCCGGCAGCGCCTGTGGTGGGCGCTCGCCACCGACTCGCGAGGCGCTGATCGCTGCGGCGAGCACCAGCCCGACGGCTAGGTTGATCAGGAAGATCGTCCGCCAGTCGGCAACGGCGAGAACGACTGCCCCGAACACCGGACCGAGCACGCTGCCGGCTTCCTGTACCGCGGAGACGATGCCCAGGGGTACGGCGCGTCGCTGGACCGGGTAGAGGTCCGCGACCAGCGCCAGGGTGGCCGGCACCAGCCCACCGCCGCCGAGGCCCTGCAGGAACCGGCCGGTGACCATCGACGGCAAGTCGTAGGCCAGGGCAGTGACCAGAGAGCCGAACGCGAAGATCACCAGGGCGGCGACCAGCACCGGCGTCCGGCCGCGCAGGTCGGCGATCCGACCGATCAGCGGCAGCATCGCGACATAGCCGAGCAGGAAGCCGGAGATGATCGGAGCGGCGCGCTGCAGCTCCTCGGTGGAGACGCCGACCGCCCCGACCATCTCGGGAAGCGCCAGGACGACGACGTAGGTGTCGGCCGCGGCAAACGCCACGGCGACGGCCGCGAGGACGAGCAGCCCGCGCGAGCTGGCCAGCTTCACTGTGCGAGTGATGAGTAGGTCACGGCGCGGTGATGTCCTGCTCAGTGCCGTAGTCCTCGAACCCGAGGGTGTAGGTCATCTCGTCACTGCCTGGGTAGAAGACGCCTGTGATCACCGCAAGGCGCAGCTCGCCGTCCGACGTGATGGAGTAGGTGACGTCGAAGTCGCCGTCGGCGCTGGGGATCACGTTGGCCACGGCCGAGCCCGGCACGGTGCCGGCGTATTCGGTCAGCACCTCCTTGTTGTCCGATCCACCACGCACTGAGTCGCCTGCCTCGAGGTCGGTGGTGGCGGGCAACAGGGACGAGATACCCGTGTCGGGACTCATCAGCTGGGCCGGGTCGGGCGCGCCGTACTCGCCAGGATCGACGGACTGGTAGCCGCTGGTGAGCGGCAGCACCACGAAGACCTGATCGTCTACGGCGATGACGGGCACCTCGATCGAGTTGCCGAGCAGCCGCACGGTGATCGTGCCCTCGAAGGCAGGAGCGTGGGTGCCCACCCCCTTGGCAGCCACGATGCCGGTGACCCCGTCGGGGAGCGCGTCGGTGGTCAGCGAGATCGTGAGGCCGGCGGTCTCGTCGACCGTGGTCTTCGCGAGCTGCATGACCTCTTCGGGAGACTTGCCGTCACTGACCGGCTCGTCGCCGCCGCACGCGGTGACGGAGGCGCCCACGAGGCCGATCAGGCCGGCCGCGGCCAGGGCACGAAGTCGCATGACGTCAGCCTTCCACACCGGCGTCTGCCGCCCCCGGCCTAACGTCCGCGGAGACGCGGGAGCTGACGGGGCCCGCCGCAGCCGCGATCGGCTGGCTGCCGGGCACGCCAGAGCCGTCGCGCTTGCCGGTGGGCGCCGGCAGCTCGACCGGCGAACCGCTGGTCGCAGAGGCCCGTGCTGGCGCAGTGCCGGCCCAGGCGAAGACCAGCGTGTCCTCGCCCTTGAGGAAGCGGTGACAGCGAACGCCGCCGGTCGCTCGGCCCTTGCCCGGGTACTCGGAGAACGGGGCGACCTTGACCGCGCCGGCCTCCGTGCCCGGCAGCGCCGTGGAAGTGCCCGAGGCCGTCACCACGACCGAACCCTCCGGCGCAGGCGAGTCGATCGCGCCGAACCAGGCGACGTGCTGGCCGGCAGCGAGCTTGACGCCGGCGATTCCACCACCGGACCGCCCTTGCGGGCGTACGCCATCGGCGCCGAAGTGCAGCAGCTGCGCATCGGAGGTGATGAAGCACAAGGTCTCGGTGCCGGTGGAGAGCTCCAGCGCTCCGACCACCTCGTCACCGTCCTTGAGCCCGATCACCTCCCAGTCGTCCTTGCCGAGAACTTCCGGGTTGACCCGCTTCACGATGCCCTGCCTCGTGCCGAGCACCAGCCCGGGACCGTCGACAGTCAGCCGGCACAGCCCGAGGGCCCGCTCGCCGGGGTCCAGCGGCAGTACCTCACTGATCGGAAGTCCGCCCTGGAGGTTGGGGTCGTTGGCCGATGCCGGCAACGTGGGGAGGTCGAGCACGCCGAGGCGGATCAGCCGACCGGCGGAGGTCAGCACGCCGACCTCGCCGCGTGCGGTCGTGGCAACCGCCGAGACCACGACATCATGGTTGGTGCGCGCGCCGCCGGTGCCGACATCAGACCCCGACGTGCGGGCGAGCAGGCCGGACGACGACAGCAGGGCCAGGCACGGGTCGTCGGCCACCTCCAGAGATGCGCTGGCCGCGGTGACCGCCGTGCTGCCGGCTGATTCGAGGAGCACCGTGCGTCGAGGAGTGCCGTAGGTGCTGGCGACCTCCGCGAGCTCGTCGGAAACGACCTTCCACCGCAGCGTCTCGTCGTTGAGGATGGCGTCGAGCTGCTCGATCGTCAGCTCGAGATCGTGCTTCTCCTTCTCGAGCTCGATCCGCGAGTACTTGGTCAGCCGGCGTAGCGGCATCTCGAGGATGTAGTTGGTCTGCGTCTCGGTGAGGTCGAAGACCTGCATCAGGCGCTCCTTGGCCATCGCGGTGTCGTCGGAGGTGCGGATCAGCTGGATCACCTCATCGATGTCGAGGATCGCCACCAGCAGACCGTCGACCAGGTGCAGCCGCTCGGCAGCCTTTGCGCGCCGGAACGCCGAACGTCGGCGAACCACCTCGAAGCGGTGCTGAAGGAAGACCTGGAGCAGTTCCTTCAGCCCGAGGGTGCGCGGTTGGCCGTCGACCAGCGCGACGTTGTTGATGCCGAAGGAGTCCTCCATCGGCGTCTGCCGGTACAGCTGCTCGAGCAGGGCCTCAGGCACGAAGCCGTTCTTGACCTCGATGACGAGCCGCATGCCCTTCTCGAGGTCGGTGAGGTCCTTGATGTCGGAGATGCCCTGCAGCTTCTTGCCGTGCACCAGGGTCTTGATCCGCTCGATGATCTTCTCGGCGCCGACGCCGTAGGGGAGCTCGGTGACCACGATGCCCTTGCGGCGGCCAACCGTCTCGATCCTGGCCGATGCGCGCATCCGGAACACACCGCGCCCGGTCTCATAGGCGTCGCGGATGCCGTCGAGGCCGACGATCTTGCCACCGGTGGGGAGGTCGGGGCCGGGAATGAACCGCATCAGCCCGTCGAGGTTGGTGGCGGGGTGCTTGATCAGGTGGCGCAGCGCCTGCACCACCTCGATCAGGTTGTGCGGGGCCATGTTGGTCGCCATGCCGACCGCGATGCCGCTGCTCCCGTTGACCACCAGATGGGGGATGGCGGCGGGCAGCACCGATGGCTCGAGCTCGCGACCGTCGTAGTTGGCGCGGAAGTCGACGGTGTCCTCGTCGATGCCGGCTGTCATCGCGACGGCCGGCGGCGCCATCCGGCACTCGGTGTAGCGCATCGCGGCAGGGGAGTCGTCGGGCGAACCGAAGTTGCCGTGCCCGTCGATCGTCGGCAGCCGCAACGACCAGGGCTGGGCCTGGCGCACCAGGGCGTCGTAGATGGCGCTGTCTCCGTGGGGGTGGAGACGGCCCATCACCTCGCCGACCACGCGAGCACTCTTCACGTGCCCGCGGTCGGGCCGCAGGCCCATGTCGTTCATCGTGTAGAGGATCCGGCGCTGGACCGGCTTGAGCCCGTCGCGAGCATCGGGCAGGGCGCGGGAGTAGATGACGGAGTAGGAGTACTCCAGGAAAGAGGCGCGCATCTCGTCACCGATGTCGATGTCGAGGATGTGCTCCTCGAAGTCGTCGGGAAGGACCTGTTTCGCCGTACGCCGCGCCATGAGCGCATTCTCCCCGCTGCCGCCGACCAATCCCCGGCGGGCTCGCCGGAGGCACGGCCCTGACTGGCCGCGGCGCGACGTGACGGTCATCTCCTGCCCGCGTACGACCGCCCCTGCGGGCGAGCCGACGCGGTACTTTGTCCTCCGCCGGCACAGCCAGGTCACCCGACAGGCAAGTCACCGAAAGGTAGGCATGACAGAGGCGCCCACCGCCCCGCGGCACTGGGAGGCCGACGTCCTGCTCCGCGACGGCCGGACCGCCCACGTCCGTCCGATCCGGGCCGAGGATGCCGACCTGCTGGTCGAGTTCTACGGCCGCGTCTCCGACGAGTCGAAGTACTACCGGTTCTTCTCGCCGATGCCGACGCTCTCCGAGCGCGACGTCCGCCGCTTCACCCAGGTCGACCACGACCGGCGGGTGGCGCTGGTGATGCTTCTGGGTGGGCGGATGATCGCGGTGGGGCGCTACGACGCCGACCCTGATTCGCACGAACCGGAGGCCGAGGTCGCCTTCCTGGTCGAGGACGAACACCAGGGTCGCGGCATCGCGCAGCTGCTCCTGGAGCACCTGGCCCAGGCCGGCCGCGAGCGCGGCATCGAGCGGTTCACAGCTGAGGTGCTGCCCGACAACCAGCGGATGATCCAAACGTTCCGCGACGCCGGCTACCACGTCGCCAGCGGCTACGAGGACGGCGTGCTGATGCTGGCGTTCTCGATCGACCCCACCGATACCGCCGTGGGCGTCATGCGAGGACGCGAGCACCGAGCGGAAGCCGCGTCGATCGAGCGGTTCTTCAATCCTCGCTCGATCGCGATCATCGGAGCCAGCAGGCGGCAGGACACCATCGGGCAGGCGCTGGTGCGCAACCTGGTCACGGGTGACTACACCGGCCGCGTCTACGTCGTGAACCCGACCGCGGCGGCGGTGTCCGGCATGCCGGCGTACAAGTCGGTGGGCCTGATCCCCGACGACGTCGACGTGGCGATCGTGGCGGTGCCGGCCGAGGCAGTCAACGACGTCGTGCTGGACTGCGCGGCCAAGGGAGTGCACGGACTGATCGTCATCTCCTCCGGCTTCGCTGAGACAGGTGACGAGGGCCGACGACGGCAGCGGCATCTCGTCGGGCTCTCGCGCTCCTACGGCCTGCGGCTGATCGGCCCCAACTGCCTCGGCGTGATCAACACCGATCCCGCCATCTCGGTCAACGCATCCTTGTCGACGGTGATGCCGCCGCGTGGGCGGGCCGGCTTCTTCTGCCAGTCGGGCGCACTGGGTTCGGCCATCCTTGAAAAGGTGCAGAACCGCGGGCTCGGGCTCTCCACGTTCGTCAGTGCCGGCAACCGCGCCGACGTCTCGGGCAACGACCTCTTGCAGTACTGGGAGGAGGACGACAGCACCGAGGTCGTCCTGCTGTACCTCGAGTCGATCGGTAACCCGCGCAAGTTCTCCCGCATCGCCCGTCGGGTCTCGCTGCGCAAGCCGATCATCGCCGTCCGCTCGGGCAGGACCACCCAAGGCGTGCCGATGGGTCACGCGGTGCGTCGGATCGAGGCTCCCGCCCAGGCGGTCGACGCCATGTTCCGCCAGGCCGGAGTGATCCAGGTCGACACCCTCGAGGAGATGTTCGACGTCGCCCAGCTGCTGGCCCACCAGCCCTTGCCGCGGGGCCGCCGGGTGGCCGTGATCGGCAACTCCGACGCGCTCGGTCTACTGGCTGCCGACGCAGCAGCCGCGGTGGGACTGGTGGTCAACAAGTCGGTGGCTCTCGGTGCGGACGCCACCGCCGACGACTTCGAGGACGCTCTCGACGCCGCGATCGACGACCCCGAGATCGACTCCGTGATCGCCGTCTACATCCCACCACTGAACGTGTCGGGCGAGGACGTCGCCAATGTGCTGGCGGCCGTCGGGGAGCAGTCCGACAAACCCCTGGTCTCGTCGTTCCTGGGCGCCGAGGGCGTGCCCGAGCTGCTCCGGGTGCCTGACGTTGCCGGCTCGACCGCAGGCCGTGGTTCGGTGCCGTCCTATCCCGCGGTCGAGTACGCCGTGCGCGCCCTCGCCCGGGTGGTCGAGTACGCCGTGTGGCTGCGTACCCCCGACGGCCCACCGCCCGACCATGCCGAGGTCGACCTGGCCGCCGCCCGGAAGATCGTCAACGAGGCACTCAGCGCGCACCCCGATGGCACGGCCCTGACCCCTGAGGAGCTCACCGCCCTGCTCGCCGCCTTCCGGATCGAGCTGTGGGAGACCAGGCCCGTGACCACCCTGCGGCAGGCACAGGCCGGGGGACGAGCCATGGGCTGGGACGTGGTGCTCAAGGCCACCGCGGAGTCCCTCCGTGAGCGCCCCGACCTGGCGCACGTGTGGCGCAACATCGGCAGCTCCGCCGAGATGCGCGAAGCCTGGCAGTCGCTGTCGACCTTGATCACCGAGCCGGAGAAGGCCTGCTTCGTGCTCCAGAAGAACGCGCCACCGGGCGTTCCGATCGCCATCAGCAGCGTTGAGGATCCCCTCTTCGGACCGGTGGTCTCCTTCGGCATCTCCGGACCGGTCATCGAGCTGCTCGCCGACAAGTCGTACCGGATTCCTCCGCTGGGGGCGCGCGACGCGGCGGCCATGGTGCGGGAGGTGAAGAGCTCGCCGATCTTGTTCGGTTATCGCGGTGCGGAACCCGTCGACGTCGAGGAGATCGAGCGGCTGATCGCCAAGGTCGCCCAGCTGCAGAACGACATTCCCCAGCTCGCCTCGCTCGAGCTCGGCCTGGTGCTGGTCGGGGTCGAGGGCGCCTCCGTGCTCACCGCCTCGGCGAGGGTCGCCCACGTGGCCGAGCCTCGGTCGGACTTGTTCGTCCGTCGCCTCACCGACCAAGCGGGAGACACCATCCCGGAGTGAGCGAATATCAGAGGCGCAGCGAGGGTCGTGGCCGTCATCATGGTCCATGCCCAGCTCGCACCAGTGGATCGCGTTTCTCGTCGCCTCGTTCCTGTTCATCCAGGTCCCCGGGCCCAGCGTGCTGTTCATGCTCAGCCGGGCACTGACGGTCTCCCTGCGCGATGCGCTGATCTCGGTGGTGGGCAACGGACTCGGTCTGGTGACCCAGGTGGTGCTGGTGGCGCTCGGTCTCGGCGCGATCGTGGCGGCCAGCACCACGGCGTACACGACACTGAAGGTCGTGGGTGTCGGCTACGTCATCTGGCTCGGTATCCAGGCGATTCGGCACCGGGCCGACGCCCGGCTCGCCATGCTGCAACGCGCCGCGCCAGTGCCGGAGGGCCGTCGCCGCGCCCTCGGCACCGGCTATGTCGTGGGAGTGACCAACCCCAAGACGATCGTCTTCTTTGTGGCGTTCCTACCGCAGTTCACCTCCGAGACGGCAGCGGCCGGGCCGCAGCTCGCCCTGCTCGGACTCGTGTTCGGCGCGATGGCGATCACCTCCGACAGCATCTGGGCAACCCTGGCCGGCAAGGCTCGTCAGTGGTTCGCGCGGAAGCCGACCCGGCTCGACAACCTGGGCATCGTCGGGGGCCTGATGATGATCGGTCTCGGCACGACCATGGCGGTGACCGATTAGCCCGGACGCCGGGGTGGCAGACTGCCGCCATGCCGAGGCCTGTCCGCCAACCCACCCACCGACACGACGAGCGTGACCGGATGCGCGAGCTCCGTTCCGCCATCGACCTCACCGGTTACTACCCTGAGGTCGTCGCGGACAGCGTGGAGGGGGCGGTTGCCGGGGAGCCGGTGGTGTCGTTCTTCGTGCACCACGAGCCGACGTTCGAGCGCGAAGAGGTGCGCCGCCACCAGAGCGTCGTCGTGCTCACCCCGAGCCGGCTGATCCTGGCGCACACCGACGAGCACACCGGCGACGACCTGCTGCCGGAGCCCTACACCTCCACCTCGACCGAGGCGGTCCGCCTGTCGGCGGTGAAGTCGGTGGTAGTGACGCGGATGACCGCCAATCCCACCTCGGGTCCCAAGGCGCCCGCCGAGGCCGTGATGACGATTGGCTGGGGCGGCGTCAGTCGCGTGGATCTCGAGCCGGCCGGCTGCAGTGACCCAGAGTGCGAGGCCGACCACGGCTACACCGGCGTGTTCGCCTCTGACGACTTCTCGCTGCGGGTATCCGCGGCGGCCGACGGCGCCGATGCGGTGGCGCGTCTGCTGGCCTTCGCCGAGTCGCTCTCGGCGCGGACCCACAGCGACGCGTGAGCGTCTTCCAGGAGCCCGCCTACGGCGAACGGTCGCTGGGAGATGTGGTGCCAGCAGTCGGGGTCGCTCTCGGCGTGCCCTTCGGCGTCGCTCCTTCGGGACTGGTCCTGCCCGATGCCCCGTCGTACGTCGTCTTCTTGGTCGACGGTCTCGGTGACCAGCTCCTGCGACGTTATGCCCACGCGGCGCCGTACCTCTCTGCGCTGCAGGCCGGACAGCAGCCCGGCACGGCCGGGGTGCCGTCCACGACGGCGACGAGCCTGACCTCGCTCGGCACGGGCCTGACCCCTGGCACGCATGGACTGGTGGGCTTCACGGCTCGGGTGCCGGGGACCGACCAGCTGCTCAACCACCTGTTCTGGGACCAGGACGTCGACCCGTTGGAGTGGCAGCCGCACCCGACCGCGTTCTCCGGGCTCAAGGCCGCCGGGGTGACGGTGACGGTGGTGAACAAGCGCGCCTTCGACGGCAGCGGGCTGACCGTGGCAGCACACCGGGGGGCCCGCTTCGTCGGGGCCGACAAGGTGGGGGAACGGATCGCCGGGGCGGTGACGGCTTCCAAGGAACGCCCGTCGCTGACCTACCTGTACGACGGCGACCTCGACTGGACCGGTCACAAGTGGGGCGTGGCCTCCAGCCAATGGCTCATGCAGCTGTCGATGGTCGACGCGGAGGCCGAGCAGCTCCGCGAGGCGCTACCGGCCGAGGTGCGCCTGCTGGTGGTGGCGGACCACGGGATGATCGACTCACCCGCCGAGGACCGCACCGACGTCGACGAGCATCCCGAGCTGCGTGACGGACTGGCCCTGCTCGGCGGCGAGGCCAGGTTCCGACACCTCTACTGCCGCAACGGCGCAGTGGATGACCTGGCCGCCACCTGGGCGGAGCACCTAGGAGACCGGGCCGAGGTGCTGACTCGTGAGGCCGCCATCGGGCGGGGGTGGTTCGGCCCGGTCAGCCCGACGGTGCTGCCCCGGCTGGGCGACGTGATCGTCGCATGTCGCAATGACCACGCCGTGGTCTCCACCACCGATTTCCCCTACGAGAACCAACTCGTCGGCCTGCACGGCTCACTCACACCCGACGAGATGCTGATCCCGCTACTGATCGACTGAGCTCGTACCGGGGCTACTGCAGCACCATCCTGGGTTCGCCGTTGAGCAACCCGGTGCCGGAGATGCGGCAGGTGCCGCCTCGGTTGGCACCCCCGTTGTAGGCCTGCCGCACACAGCTGCGGGTCGCGAGCTGAGCCCAGTAGTTGGGGTGCAGCGACTCCTGGATGTAGTACGGCGAGGAGCTGCAGCAGGTCGAGACGGTGCGGATCTGGTTGACCCATTCGGTCTGGTCGACCGCCCCAGCCGACGTCCAGTTCGCGATGCCGCGCTCCTCGTAAAGACCGACGGTGTTCTCGCAGAGCCGGCGACCGTTGAACGCGGCCGACAGGTCGAGCTTCTTGGCGTTGGGCAGACCGGAGTCGGTCATGGCTCCCGAGACGGCATTGTTGATCGTCGGCAAGGCGTAGTCGTTGGCCCAGTCGGCGTCTGCGTTCCAGAACCCACAGCCTCCGGTTGACTGCCGCGAGTAGCCGCTCTCGGAGTAGCGGATGCCGCTGCCGCGTGGGATGGGGGACGGATAGGTCTGCACGAGCAACGTCCAGGAAGTGTCGCTGTAGCCGGCGTTGCGCATTGCTGTCTGCACGTTGCGGAAGGAACCCGCGATCCTGGCCCGTACCGCAGCGACGTTGGCTGCGGTGAAGTTGCTGACCACCGAGCTGTCGTCCTTGCAGTAGTCCTTCCACCAGGTGGGGGAGCTGAGGAAGTCCGTCACGCAGGACTGGATGATCGAGGCGAAGTTGAAGTCGTTCCCACCGATCGAGACCACGACCGTCTTAACGTTGTGGGTGGCCGCGAACAGCTGCAGCGCCTTGGCTTGTCCCACCTGGCCGGCGCCGTTGTCGTAGAAATCGAGGCCGGGCTTGAAGTTCTCGCCGTTCGTCGTCGCTGTGGTGGCTCCTGAGCAGGCGAGGTTGACGCCGTTGACGCCACCGCCGATGTAGGCCTCGGCCGACTTGCTGCGGTGGCATCGGTTGATCTGTTCGGCTGTGCCGCTCGCGTTGTCGTAGTAGGCGGTGGAGCCCAGCGCGTCCGCTCGGCTGCTGGACGCGTTGCTGCTGCCGGCCCACCGGCCGGCTTCGCCGCTGATGTAGGAGTCACCGAGGGTGACCACCCACGGCGAGCCGGCCCCCGGGCCGTCGGCGGCGGCTGGCGACGGCACCAGTCCCACGATGCCGAGCAAGCCGGCTACGAACGCGAGCAGGGTGGTCAGGACAGCAGTTCTGGTGATGCGCACGCGAACTCCCCATGAGTCGGCAATGATTTTCACTGATCGCAACCTACTGGGCGGTAACCGCATTGTGAAGCCCCTCACACCGATGGGCAGTCGCTCACCCGAACGGGAGCGGCTCCGCGGCGAGGCTGACCGCCTGGGCTCGCGCCGCGGTGAGCCTCCGACGGTGGTGTTGCCGACACAGCACCTCATAAGCGACGTGGGCGGGGGCCTGGTCCTTGTCCTCGACGTCTCCGACGACGATGACCTCGCCCTCCACCACCATCACGCCGTCCTCGGTGCGGGCGTTGTGGGTGGCCCGCTTGCCGCACCAGCACAACGCCTCGACCTGGAGGACGTGGGTCCGGTCGGCCAGCTCGACCAGGCGAGCACTGCCGGGGAACAGCTCGCTGCGGAAGTCGGTGAGGATGCCGAACGCGAAGACGTCGATCTGCAGCTCGTCGACGAGCTTGGCGAGCTGCTCGACCTGGTCGCGGGTGTAGAACTGGGCCTCGTCGCAGATCAGGTAGTCGATCCGGCCACCCTGGGTGAGCGTGTCGACGACGTACCGCCAGAAGCTGAAGCCGTCGGCGACCTCGAGTGCGTCGTGGGTGAGGCCGAGGCGGCTGGAGATGGTGGCTTCGCCAGCTCGGTCGTGAGCGGTGAAGATCCGGCCGACGCGACCGCGCGCGGCGTGGTTGTGGTTGGTCTGGAGGGCCAGGGTGCTCTTGCCGGAGTCCATGGTGCCCGTGAAGAAGTGCAGTTCGGCCACGGGACGTCATGATGTCACGCTCGGCCGTCCTCCGAAGGAGTCGACCCACGCGGCATCGGTGGGGTGGCCGTGCCGCCCTCTGGCAGGCTGGGACCCATGACCGGCCCGCTGATCTCCGCCGGCGAGCTGACGCTCGTCGTGGACGACGTCACCGTCCTGGACGTCCGCTACCGCCCGGGGGACCCCCCGGGAGAGCCGGCGTACGCCGCCGGTCACGTGCCGGGGGCGGCGTACGTTGATCTGGACCGCGACCTGGCCGCGCCGGCCGGGGTCGCCGGCCGCCACCCGTTGCCGGAGCCGGCGGTGTTCGAGGCGGCGATGCGTCGGGCCGGGGTGAGCGACGGTCGTCCCGTGGTGGTGTACGACGACTGGGCGGGACAAGCGGCGGGCCGCGCCTGGTGGCTGCTACGACATCACGGTCACCTCGACGTGCGGGTGCTGGACGGCGCCCTGCCCGCCTGGGTGGCCGCCGGCGGGCGCCTGGTGACTGGCGTGGCAGCGGCCGAGCGTGGGGACTTCACCGTTTCGGCCGGGTCGGGCATGCCGCTGGTGCAGGCCGATGATGTGCTCGGCGTACCGGTGCTGGTCGACGCCCGCGCGGTGCAGCGCTACCGCGGCGAGGCCGAGCCGATCGACCCCGTCGCCGGCCGCATCCCGGGTGCGGTGAACGTGCCGACGACGACCAACCTGCGGCCCGATGGCACGTTCCGCAGTGCCGATGAGCTGCGCGCGCTCTACGCCGCGGCCGGTGTGACGGGTGACGCCGAGGTGGCGGCGTACTGCGGCTCAGGGGTGACCGCGATCCACGACATCCTGGCGATGGAGATCGCCGGGATCCGGGCGGCGCTCTACCCCGGCAGCTGGAGTGGCTGGATAGCCGACCCCGACCGCCCGGTATCCACCGGCACAGAACCCGCGTAGCAACCCCGAGACCGCGATCCGCACGGTCTGGCCGGCGATCACCAGTGGATGCCGCGGAAGACCTTGGCCAACATGATCTGCTCGGTCTCCCGGGTGCCGCCCTCGGCGACCTGACCCTTGGCCGCGGCCGAGTCGGGGAAGACGTGGTAGGCCATGTTGAGCAGCCGGAAGGCGATCTTGGGGGCAACGGTGTGCGCGACTGCGCCGGCGTTGCCGAGCAGGGTGTTGATCTCGTGGGGCCTCTCCACCATCGCCCTGATCACGGTGTCGGCCGCCTGAGCCGGTGAGATCGTGGGGAACTTGTCGTAGAGCTTGGTCGGCGCGATCATCGGCGTCCGCACCAACGGCATGTGGATGTTGGTGAAGGTGACGCCGTTGCCGACCACCTCGGAGGCAACCACGTTGCTCCACGAGTCCAGCGCGGACTTGGAGGCGACGTAGGCGGAGAAGCGGGGTGGGTTGGTCTGGACCCCGATCGAGGAGATGTTCACGATGTGTCCAGACTTCTGCTTCTGCATCGCCGGCATCAGTCCCATGATCAACCGGATGGCCCCGAAGTAGTTGAGCTGCATGGTGCGCTCGAAGTCGTGGAACCGGTCGTGGGAGAGACGAAGCGACCGACGGATGGACCGGCCGGCGTTGTTGACGACGAAGTCGACCGACGGGAGCTCGGTGGTGATCTCCTTGCAGAGCCGGTCGATGGCCTCCAGGTCCGAGAGGTCGCAGGGGAAGACGTGGGCCGTTCCGCCCCGCAGCTCGATCATGGACTTGGTGTCGTCGAGCTTCTCCTTCCCGCGAGCCACCAGCACAGGGATGCCGCCGGCCTGCGCGACCTTGAGGGCGGTGACCTGCCCGATGCCCGAGGAGGCGCCGGTGATCACGACGTGCTTGCCGGCGAGGGCAGCGCGGGCGTTGGAGTCGCGGGCGGTGGTCTGGTCGAGGTTCTCCTCCCAGAAGGACCACAGCGTGCGCGCGTAGGTCTCCAGATCGGGCACCGCGATGCCGGAGCCGGCGAGCGCCTTCTCCGTGATCCGGGAGTCGAAGACCGGCTTGAAGCCGGTATGGGCGAGCACCTCGGCGGGGATGCCGAGCCGACCGATGGTCTGGTCGAGTATCGCTTGCACCGGGCCGAGCTTGACCAGCCCGTTGGCGATGGACGAGGGCCGCAGCTGCCTGGGAACCATGGCGAAGACCCCGCCTGCGCCGAGACGGTCCATCGGGGTGGCGAACTGCGGGGCGCCGGCGGCGGCCGCGAACGCGTTGATCATCTCGACGGTGGGCTGGGGTTCGGGATTGACCAGGTGGAAGGCCTCCCCGTCCCGGTCGGGAAGATGAGCCAGGTGGTCCATCGCCTTGGCCACGTAGTCGACGGGAACCACGTTGGTGTTCCCCAGGTCGACCCCGACCAGCGGCAGCCAGGCCGGGAGGACATCCCGCATCATCTTGAGGACAGGGAAGAAGTAGTAAGGCCCGTCGACCTTGTCCATGGCACCGGTCTGGGACTCGCCCACGACGATGGCGGGCCGGTACACCCGCCACGGCACCGTCGACTCGGTGCGGACGATCTTCTCCGACTCGTACTTCGTGCGGTGGTACGGCGACGGCAGGTGCTGGCCCTCGTCGAACATCGTCTCGTCGAACCGGCCGGCGAAGTCACCGGCTGCGGCCACGGACGAGACCTGGTGGAACCGGCCAACGTCGAGCTTGCCCGCGAGCTCGACGGCGTTGCGGGTGCCGCCGACGTTCATGGTCTCGTTGGTGGCGTCGTCGGCGGTCATGTCGTAGATCGCGGCCAGGTGGAAGAAGTGGTCGAGCGTGCCCGTGTGCTCCGCGATCCAGGTCGGGTCGACGCCGAGCGCGGGCTGGGCGAGGTCGCCCACCACCATCTGCACGCGGCTGGAGTCCCACCGTCGGATCAGCGTCTCCATGCGCGCTTTCGACCCTTCGCGCACGAGCACGAAGATGTCTCCCTCACGGTGGTCGACGAGCTCTTGGACGAGATGGCGGCCGATAAAGCCGGTGGCACCGGTCACGAAGTACGACATGTTCGGAGGGTACTTGTAGGCAACCCCGCTTGGGGAGGGTCTTACTGGTCGCCGCCGCCGAACATGATCTCGTCCCAGCTCGGCACGGAGGCCCGGCCACGCTTCTTCTGCACCGATCGGCGCGAGGGGGCGCCGTCGTCGTCGGCATTCTCGTCGGCAGCGGTGTCAGCCTGGGTGTCGGCATCGGAGGCGATCTGCTCGTCGTCCTCGGCGGCTGACGCATCGGCCGGCTGCTCACCCGGCGCGGGCTCGTCAGCGGCGAGGGAGTCGTCGAGGAAGGCGGCCAATGGGACATCGGTGTGGACCAGCTCGATTGCGTCCACGCCGAGCGGCAGCTCGTCCGAGCTGGTGGCTGGCGTGGTGGCCGACTCGTCACCGGGCACCGCCGAGAGTCGGCGACGCCGCTCGTGCAGGTCGTCGGGCTGAGTCTCGGGGCTGGCGACGACCTCACCGACCAGCCAGCGGGCATCGTCGTTGTCGAGCAACGCATAGTTGCCGGGGGTGTCGTAGGTGAACTGAGCGGTGCCTTCGCGCGGGCCGGTGAGCTGACCTCCGAACTGTGCGGTCAGCGACCAGCGACCGTCCTCGCGCCGCCAGGCGTCCCAGACGACGGTGGTGGGGTCGACGTTGATGGAACGCAGGTGAGCCGCGACCGCCTCGCCGAGGGTGCGGACCTGGCTGGTGTCGCCCCCGCGCCGGCGTACCGACGCTCGTTGCGCCCGCTCAGCAACATGTTGTCGTTCGTCAAGAACCGGCCCGGCGTAGACCATGATCTTGTCGACACTCGTCTGCGCCGCCTGCGCGACCGCCTCAGGCGTCTCTCCAGCCCGGATCCGAGCCTGGATGTCGCGGGGCCGAATCACACTGTCCATCTGAATCTCCAATCGGCGTGGGACCTCTCCAGAGAGGGCGGCCCGCAGGCCGGGAGTGATGTCGAGCGTGAACTCGACGCCTTTGTCGCTGACCAGTAACACCCTCGAGCCGTCGTCGCTCACTCCGGCGAGCGTGAGGTGGGCCATGGCCTGCTTTCCCCTGCGGATCGTGCGGTGGTGCCTTCCGTCTCGGCGAGCCTACGCCAGCGCGGGCGGCTAACCCCGGTAGCGCGCGGCGTGCCTGACCAGGATCTCGGTCGTCGGGATCCCTCCATCCAGGGGATGCCTTACATTGCGAAAGTGCCCCAGACCCTGGTGACTCTCGATCTGGTCGGGATCTTCGTGTTCGCGATCTCCGGGGCGCTGGTGGCGGTGCGCAAGGACATGGACATCTTCGGGGTGTTGGTACTCGCCGGCACCACGGGGCTGGGCGGTGGCTTCCTGCGTGACGTGCTGATCGGTGCCATCCCGCCCGCCGCGCTGGCCGACTGGCGCTACCTGCTGGTGCCGGTTGGAGCCGGGCTGCTGACCTTCGCCTATCACCCGGCGCTGGCGCGGATGGAGCGGATGGTCAACGTCTTCGACGCCTTCGGTCTCGCCTTGTTCTGCGTCGCAGGGGCTCTCAAGGCGCTCGACTACGGTCTCGGTCCGGTGCCTGCGGCATTGATGGGCATGGTGACCGGCATCGGTGGCGGCATGTTCCGTGACGTGTTGGCGGGCCGGGTGCCGGTGATCTTCCGCGGCGAGCTCTACGCGACGCCGGCCCTGGCCGGGGCGGCCGTGGTGGTGGTCGGGGAACGTGCCGGGCTCCCCGTCGTCGCGGTAGCCGTCATGGGCGCCGGCGTGTGCCTGGCCTGGCGGCTGCTTGCCATGTGGCGCGACTGGCAGGCGCCGATGCCGGCCGGCCCGGCCAGCGTCTGATCAGTCGCCGAGCACCCGCCGCAGATAGGTGTTCGCGAAGACTCGGTCGGGGTCGAGGCGGTCGCGCATCGCCACGAACTCAGCGAATCGCGGGTAGATCTCGGTCAGGTCGCCCGCCTGCTGCATGTGCACCTTGCCCCAGTGCGGACGGCCGGCGTGGGCGCGCAGGATCGGCTCCATCAAGGCGAAGTACGCCGCGTGGTCGCGCCGCCGGTGGGTGTGGAAGGCCAGGTAGAACGACTCGCGACCGCTGGCTGTCGACAACGGGATGTCGTCTGCGGGAGCGACCCGGATCTCGATCGGGAAACTGATCGTGAGGTCAGAGGCCTCCAGCGCGGTGCGCGCCTCCTTCAGGACGGTCAGACCCGCCTCGCGGGGCACGGCGTACTCCATCTCCCGGAAGACCACGCGCCGCTGGGTGGTGAAGACGCGGTGCGCCACGTTGCTGTAGGTGCGGGCACCGAGCATCCGGGCGTTCAGCTGGTTGGCGCGCCCGATGGCCCGCGGGAAGAAGTTGAGTGCAGCGGTCTCTAGGCCGAAAAGTCGGTTGGACAGGAAGTCGTCGTCGAGCCACTCCCGGAAGCCGGACAGCGGCGACGCCTCCGAGGGTTCGTCGGCAAGTCGGTTGTTGCGCTTGGTGAGCAACCGGTCGGTGTGGGGGAACCAGTACATGTCGACGTGGTGGTTGGCTGCGGTCAGCTCGTCGAACGACCCGAGCGCCTCCTCCCACGACATCGGCTGCTCGACCGCCTCGAGCAAGAACAACGGTTCTACGGCGAAGGTCACCGTGGTGATCACGCCGAGGGCGCCGAGTCCGATGCGGGCGAACTCGAGCACGTCCGGGTGCTCGTCGCTGGTGACACGCATCAGGTCACCGGTGCCGGTGACCAGCTCCAGGCCGACCACCTGCGCTGCGAGACTGGCGCTCACGCCACCGGTGCCGTGGGTGCCGGTGGAGATCGCGCCCGCCAGGGTCTGTACGGCGATGTCACCCATGTTGTGCAGGCTGAGCCCCAGGGCTTCGAGCGCCACGTTGAACTGTTCGAGCGGGGTGCCTGCCAGCGCGGTCACCGTCATGGCTTCGCGATCGACCGACACGATCCCGCTCAGCCCTTGCGGCCGCAGCATCGTGTGCTCGGGAGCCGCGATCGCGGTGAAGCTGTGGCCGGTGCCCACCATCTTCACCGTCTCGCCCGAGGCCCGGGCTCGCCCGACCTCTGCGACCACCGCGCCAGCATCTGCTGGTTCGCTGATCCGGGAAGGCCTGGAGGAAGCCAAGCCGGACCAGTTCCGCCATCCTTCGCTCACGCGCTGGAGCCTAGACGTCCGTGGCTCGCCTCCCATGGCAATGGCCCGGCGCACAACAACTGGCGCCAACGGACGCGACGTGCTGGCCGCGACCCAGAGGTACGAGCCCTCCCGCACGTGCTTCTGCCTACCGGTGCGCTGACCCGACGTCGGGGAGTTCGACCGACATCGAGGGCCGGGGGATGGTCTGGGCCGCGATCGCGGCGACCACGCCAGCGCCCAGGCTGACCAGGTACGCCGCCGAGGCGCCGGCGTGATCCACCACGAAGCCGCTGACCGTCGCGCCTGGCGCGACCCCAGCCACCAGGCCGGTCT
Organism: uncultured Actinomycetota bacterium; assembly: GCA_963829975.1. Taxonomy (GTDB): domain Bacteria; phylum Actinomycetota; class Actinomycetes; order Propionibacteriales; family Nocardioidaceae; genus Nocardioides. The sequence continues at coordinate 62,387 of CAWHKK010000024.1, read as the reverse complement.
GCATGATGGCCATCCCCTCGGTGAGCCGGGACCGCGGAGCTGCCTGCTCGGTCAGTGACAGAGTGGCGACCAGGGTCGGCGCGATGGCAAAGCCGCCGAGCACGAGCATCAGCCCCATCAGCGGCACCGACCCGATCAGGGACAGCGGGGCCATCGCACAGGCCATGCCCAGCGCGCCCCAACGGACCCGGACGGCCGGGCCTCGCTTCCAGTGGACCAGACCGGTGATCACTCCGGCGACGAGGCTGCCGAGGGCCCACAGGGCCAGCAGCGGGCCGGCGTACGCCTTGCTGCCATTCTCCTCGCCGAATGCCACGGTGGTCACTTCTGCGGCGCCGAAGAGCACGCCGAGGGCGGCGCACACCACTGCGAGAGGGATGATCGTCCGCCAGGGCATGACCGGACGGGCCCCGACGCTGCGATCGTGCCGGTGGGGCGGCGGCTCGGTGGCCGGCTGGGCGCTGAACGCCAGGCTGCCGGCGACGCCCGCCACGACCGCGGTGGCCAGCCCGGCCACCGGGTCGATGCCGGTGGCCAGCACCGTCACCAGGATCGGTCCCAGGATGAACACGGCTTCGTCAACCACCGCCTCGAGGGCGTACGCGGTCTGCACTTGAGCAGGGGCGCTCAGCACGTAGGACCAGCGCGCCCGGACGCAGGACCCGATCTGAGGGAGGGATCCGCCGGCCAGCGCCGCGAACGCGTACGCCGTCCCGATCGGCCAGTCGGCCTGGACCGACCAGATGAGCAGCACCATGGTGACCCCGAAGATGGCGCTGGCACTGCTCAGCACCCGCGCCTGACCCAGGTTGTCGAGCAGCCGTCCCTGGAGGATCGCCAGGATCGCGTTGGTGATCATGTAGGCCGCGGCGACCGCCCCCGCGACTCCATAGGACCCGGACTTGCCCTGGACGAGCAGCACGATGCCCAGGCCGACCATCGAGATCGGGAGCCGCGCGAACAGCCCGGTGACGCTGAAGAGGGCCGTTCCGGGGCGGCTGAGGATCTGGCGATAGGAGTCGAGCATCAGACCCGCAGGCTAGATCCATACGATGGAGCCGTGCCTCATCCGGAAGCAAGCGACGCCCTCCCAGACCTCGGGCCAGACCTCGGGCCAGACCTCGGGCCAGACCTCGGGCCGGACCTCGCGCCTGATGTCAGGCCCTACGACGCACTGCTGCTCGTCTCGTTCGGAGGACCGGAGAAGCCAGACGACGTCGTGCCGTTCCTGGAGAACGTCACCCGAGGTCGCGGGATCCCTCGTGAGCGCCTCGCGGAGGTGGGCCGGCACTACGACCTGTTCGGCGGCAGGTCGCCGATCAACGACCTCAACCGCGCCTTTCTCCGCGCGCTGCGTAGCGACCTGGCGCTCGCCGGGCTGGACCTTCCCGTCTACTGGGGCAACCGCAACTGGGATCCCTACCTCAGGGACACCCTCGCGGAGATGGTTGCGGACGGGGTGACCCGCGCGGCTTGCTTCGTGACCAGTGCCTATTCGTCCTGGTCGAGCTGCCGGCAGTATCGCGAGAACCTCCACGACGCGGTGGACGGCGTGCCCGGGGCTCCCGTGCTCGACAAGCTGCGCCACTACTTCAACCACCCCGGCTTCGTAGAGCCTGTCGTCGATGCCACCCTCGCCGCGCTGGCGCTGCTGCCAGCGGAGACACGCGACCGGGCCAGGTTGGTGTTCGTCACCCACTCGATCCCGTCCTCGATGAACGAGACCAGCGGCCCCCCCGGGGACGGCGGGGCCTACGTCAGCCAGCATCTTGACGTCGCCGCCACGGTCACCCAACGGTTGCACGAGGAGACCGGGGTCCGGCACGAGCACGACCTCGCCTACTGCTCGCGCTCCGGGTCACCGGAGGTGCCGTGGCTGGAGCCCGACATCAACGACCACCTGACGTCGCTGAGCGAGTCCGGTGCCGAAGCAGTGGTGATGGTGCCCGTCGGTTTCGTCTCCGACCACATGGAGGTCATCTACGACCTCGACACCGAGGCGCTGGCCACCGCAGCGCGACTGGGACTTCCCACCCGCCGGGCGGCGACCCCAGGCGACGACCCGCGGTTCGTGGCCGTGGTGCGCGACCTGCTGCTGGAGCGGGCGGGCGTCGAGCGCGGGGAAGAGGTGGTTCGCGCCGCCGAGGGCAGCACGGGAGCGCTCTGGGACAGGTGTCCGGTCGGCTGCTGCCCCAACCCGCGCGGTGACCGGCCGGCGCTGTGCGGCCAGTGAGCCACCCGGCGTACGACCTCGACGAGCTGGCCGACCTTGCCGTCGACGCCGCCCGCGCGGCGGCGGAGCTGGTGCGCGACCGAGCCACCAGAGGCATCACCGTGGCCGCCACGAAGTCCTCCGACATCGACGTGGTGACCGAAGCCGACCGCGCGTCCGAAGAGCTGATCCGCGCGATCATCGGTCGCGCCCGGCCCGATGATGGGTTCCTCGGCGAGGAAGGTGACGACGTGGCAGGCACATCGGGCGTCCGCTGGGTCGTGGACCCGATCGACGGCACCGTCAACTTCCTCTACGGCCTGCCGCAGTACGCCGTCTCCATCGCGGCCGAGGTGGCTGGCGAGATGGTGACGGGGATCGTCCTCGACGTCCCGGCCGGGACCGAGTACGTCGCCCGGCCAGGTCCGGACGGGCTCGTCGCGCTGCGGAACGGTCGGCCGATCACCGTCCGGGCGCCTACTCCGTTGGGTCATCGCCTGATCGGCACCGGCTTCGGCTACGAGCCCCGACGGCGTGAGATCCAGGGGGTTGCGGTGGCCCGCCTGCTGCCACGGGTCCGCGACATCAGGCGGCTCGGCTCGTGCGCCCTCGACCTGTGTCTGGTCGCCGAGGGTCGGCTCGACGGTTACGTCGAGGAGGGCGTCCATCTCTGGGACCACGCCGCCGGTGGGCTGATCGCCAGAGCTGCCGGAGCGCGCACCGAGGAGCTGGCCGGTGCGGGGGGAGGGACGCTGCTGCTGTGTGCTCCCGGTCACGGTTTCGACGAGCTGCGGGCGGCGGTGCTGGAAGCGGGCTTCGCCGCCCGACCGGCCCGCGGTTGAGCGGGGAATACCCTGCCCCGAGCGCACGTTGACCTGACTTCCTGAGACCGGTGTAAGCACCGGTGCGGGGATGGTGCACAATCTGGCGCGCCGGACACAGGTGAGGGGAGTGAGCGAACGCGATGGCGACTGACTATGACGCACCGCGCAAGAACGAGGAAGATCAGTCCGAGGAAAGCATCGAGGAGCTCAAGGCTCGCCGTCACGACAAGAACTCGGGAAAGGTCGACGAGGACGAGGCGGAAGCCGCCGAATCCTTCGAGCTACCGGGTGCTGACCTGTCCCACGAGGAGCTGGCCGTCGAGGTCAAGCCCAAGCAGGATGACGAGTTCACCTGCAAGAGCTGTTTCCTCGTGCACCACCGCAGCCAGCTGGCGAACGAGAAGAAGATGATCTGCAAGGACTGCGCCTGAACAACGACCAGCAGCAGGGCTGGTAACGGCTCGCGCGCCCGTGGGCGTCGAGACCTGAGGATCCAGCAGCAGACGGCTAGCCGATCACCTTTCGGCTAGCCGTTTCTACGTCGTCGGCACGGGCGCTGAGGGGTCCTGACCGTCCTTCTGGAGCGGGGGAGGCAGGTGGCCTGTCGACTTGGCGTAGTAGTTGGCAGCCTTCCTGGTCGCGAGCATGCGCGCCAGGGCGATCAACGTGCCGCTGACAGCGGCCCAGGTGACGGCCTCCCAGATATCGACGTCGGGGTCGGCCGGGTTGGCGGGCGGGTTCTTGCCGGTGGCGGCCTTCCACGAGGTGTTGAGGCCCTTCTTGGCCATCGCGGCGGCACCCAGCGCCGCGCCGAGGGAGAAGACCGACCAGACCTTGGAGCTATCGGATGCCATGTGCCGACATTACCCAGACGGAGCAGGTCCGTTCGGACCGCCCTGGGTGACGAGGCTGGTGACGGCCACGGCGAGCTCGTCGGGACGCCGGGTGCACACCAACCAGTACGGCGCCGGATCGGCCGGATCGGTGATCTCCACCTTGACCGCGCGTTTCAAGTAGGGCCGCAGCACCAGGTAGGCGCGGGCGTCTGCCTCGGTGCCCGCCACCCGTCGGGTCTGCTCGGGGTCCAGTGCGTCAGCGGCTCCGAGGTGTCGGCCGGCGATGTGGGCCCGGCCGGCTCGCAGCTGGCCGTCAGCCACCTCCACCCGGGCGCCGCCGTAGGACAGGAAGCAGGCGGCCATCAGTGCCAGGGCTGCGCCGGTGACCGGCCAGGCGACCGCTCCGGGCACGGCGACGATGAGGGCCAGCCAGAGCGTGGCCACCAGCATCGTGCCCTGCACCCACCAACGGAGCGGGACGCCGAGCCGCTCGCGGTAGGTCACCGGGTCGGAGGTCGTCGCCACGTGGCAAAGCCTCGCATCAGGCAGGGTGCTGCAGGGCATAGGGTCCCTTCGTGCTAAACATCGCGATCCTCCGCCTGGACCCCGATCTGCCGCTCCCGGCGTACGCCCATCCCGGCGACGCCGGCGCGGACCTGCTGACCACCGTCGACGTCACGCTGGTCCCGGGCGAGCGTGCCCTCGTGCCGACTGGCATCGCGATCGCGTTGCCCCAGGGCTATGTAGCTCTGGTCCACCCCCGCTCCGGGCTTGCAGCCCGCCACGGTCTTTCCGTCGTAAACAGCCCGGGCACGATCGATGCCGGCTACCGAGGGGAGATCAAGGTATTGCTGATCAACCACGATCCTTACGAGCCGATCGAGCTGCGACGCGGTGACCGCATCGCTCAGCTGGTGATCCAGCGCTACGAGCAGGCCCACTTCACCGAGGTGGCTGAACTCCCTGACAGCTCGCGTGGGGACGGGGGTTACGGTTCTACTGGAGGCTTCGGGTCCGCTGCATCCCACCCGGCACCCGCCCGGCCCGCCACCCCCCACCAGGAGAATGCTTCGTGAAGTTCCGCAACAAGAAGGACGAGGTTCCCTCTGCCGAGGAGACCGAGACCGAGACCGGCGTCGAGGTCACGGAGCGCGCAGTCGGCCCCTACGACGCCGACGACCTCCCGGACGACGGGCTGGAGCGGGTGGACCTCGGATCGCTGCTCATCGAGCCGGAGCAGGGGCGTGAGCTCCGACTCCAGGTCGACGAGGCGTCGGGCAGCGTGCAGTCCGTGATCCTGGCGGGCGCTGACGGGGCGATCGAGCTGCGCGCCTTCGCGGCACCTCGCAACGGTGACCTGTGGAGCGAGATCCGTCCGCAGATCGCGGCCGAGCTGGCCCAACGCGGCGGCACCACCACCGAGCGCGAGGGTCGCTTCGGCACCGAGCTGGTCTGCCAGGTGCAGGTACAGCAGCCCGAGGGGGGCGGGGCCGTACAGCCATCGCGCATCGTCGGGATCAACGGACCCCGCTGGCTGTTGCGCGCCACCTTTCTCGGAAAGCCGGCCGTCGAGGTCGACGGCGTGGAGGACTGGGAGGAGACGGTCACCAAGGTGGCGGTACGCCGGGGTGGCCAGGCCATGCCGGTCGGTGAACCACTCCCGGTGACTCTCCCCGAACACGCCCGCCGGGTGCCTCCGTCGCAGGCCTGAGGGGCATCACGATGTCGGACAAGAGCAGGCTGCGGAGCACCATCAGTCGCTGGGCCAACAGCAGTGACCAGCACGCGCGTGACCTGCGCCGAACCCACTCCGGCGCCGGCGAGATGACCGTCGCCGAAGCACCCGACCGCCAGATCGTCGAGCTGTGCGGGTCCCTGCGCACGGTCACGCTGCGTCCACGCGGCGGAGTTCCGGCGCTCGAGGCCGAGCTCGACGACGGCTCCGGCGTGCTCACCATCGTGTGGTTGGGCCGCCGCAGGATCGCCGGCATCAATCCGGGCCAGTCGATGCGCGTGGGTGGCCGGATCGGGATCCACGACGGCGTCCGGATCATGTACAACCCGCGCTACGAGCTGCTGCCATGAGCACTCCCGACCCCGACTCGCCGGCGGCGACCTCGCCCGACGAGGCCCCCCACGCAGTCACGCCTTCGGTGGAGACCGTTGAGGCCGTCGTACGCGCGCAGCTCTCGAAGGCACTGGGTGGTCGCCGAGGCATGATCGAGGCGGCGGTACCGACCATCATCTTCACCGTGGTCTGGCTGACCACCCGCGAGCTCGTGCTCGCGCTGAGCTTGAGCGTGGGCGCCGCGGTGGTGCTGCTGGCGGCTCGGCTCGTGCAGCGGTCGACGCCACAGTTCGTGGTCAATGCGTTGTTCGGCATCGGGATCGGCTGGCTGTTCGTCCGGATCGCTGCCAGTCGCGGTGGCAGCGACGACGAGCAGGCGCTGGCCTACTTCCTGCCTGGCATCCTCTACAACTCGGGCTACACCGTGCTGCTGGCGCTGACCTGCCTGGTGGGGTGGCCGCTGGTCGGCTTCATGGTCGGCAGCGTCACCGGTGACCCGACTGCCTGGCACGCCGACCGGCAGGTGGTGAAGCTGTCCACGGTCCTGACCTGGCTGTTGGCGTTGCCGTGCCTGCTGAGGGTGGCTGCCCAGGCGCCGGTGTGGCTGGCCGGCAACTCCGGAGGGATGGATGCAGACACCGCGATCGCGGTGCTGGGCGTGCTCAAGATCGCGCTGGGCTGGCCGCTGCAGCTGGCTGCCATCGCTGCCATGGTCTGGGTGCTGGGCCGCGACCGGACGCCGATCGGCGTCACGTGACCTTCTAGCCGCCGTGGGCCTGCGGAGCCAGCAACCGCTCGAGCTCGTCCTCGCCCTCGTCGGGCACGACGAACAACAGCTCGTCACCGCCCTCGACCGGCTGTTCCGGGTCGGGCACGTAGACCTGACCGTCGCGAAGGATCGTGACCAGGGCGCAGTTCTCCGGCAGCGGGATCAGCCCGCGAGGGCTTGCCGACGAAGGGTGAGTCGGCCGGCAGGGTCATCTCCACCAGGTTGGCGTTGCCCTGACGGAAGGTGAACAGGCGCACCAGGTCGCCGACCGTGACCGCCTCCTCGACCAGTGCGGACATGATCCGCGGCGTCGACACGTTGACGTCGACGCCCCAGGCCTCGGTGAACAGCCACTCGTTGTTGGGGTGGTTGACCCGACCGACGGTGCGTGGCACCCCGAACTCGGTCTTGGCCAGCAGCGACGTGACCAGGTTGGCCTTGTCGTCGCCGGTCGCGGCGATCACCACGTCGCACTTGTCGAGTCGGGCTTCCTCCAGGGACGAGAGCTCACAAGAGTCGGCCAGCAGCCACTCGGCGTCGGGCACGCGCTCGGGGTGGATCGAACCGGGGTTCTTGTCGATCAGCAGGACTTCGTGACCGTTCTGGATCAGCTCGCGTGCGATCGAACGGCCGACGGCACCCGCTCCGGCGATGGCGACTCTCATGGTGGTCCTCGCTCAGCTCATCAGTCGGTGTCGTCAGGGCCCTGGTCGATGGCCTGGTAGGCGTGGGCCGCGTTCTCTTCGCGGATCACCAGGTGGAGCAGGTCGCCTTCCTGGATCACCGTGTCCTTGGTCGGCAGCATGCCCTCTCCGAGGCGGTCGATCCAGGCGATCCGGCCCTTCACCTGTGCCTGGAACAGCACGGTCCGCCGGCCCACCCAGACCTCGGTGATCGGGATCTGGTCCAGCCGGATGGTGCCCGACGGGTCGCGGAAGTCGGGCTCGGCGCCAGCCGGGAGGATCCGACGCAGCACCTGGTCAGCGGTCCACTTCACTGTCGCGACGGTGGTGATGCCGAGCCGTTGGTACACCTCGGCCCGGCCCGGGTCGTAGATCCGGGCGACGACCTGCTGGATGCCGAAGGTCTCGCGGGCCACCCGAGCCGCGATGATGTTGGAGTTGTCGCCGCTCGAGACCGCGGCGAACGCGTCGGCGCGGCGGATGCCCGCCTTCTCCAGGACCTCCTGGTCGAAGCCGTAGCCGGTGATCTTCTCGCCGTTGAAACCTGGCCCCAACCTGCGGAACGAGTCGGGCTCACTGTCGATCACGGCCACCGTGTGGTTGCGCTCCTCGAGGCTGCGGGCAAGCGTGGAACCCACCCGGCCACAACCCATGATCACGACATGCACGACGCAACCGTATCGCCACGAGGGAGATCTCCGAACCGGAGCGCTGCGACGAGATGGGGTCATTTCGGGTCGAGACCCCGTAGCCTTGCCGCTCGTGGGTGTCGGCGATGTGTCCAAGCGGATCCTGCTCGGACGCAAGTTGCGCAGCTCCCAGCTGGGCGAGACGCTGCTCCCGAAGCGGATCGCGCTGCCGGTCTTCGCCAGCGACGCACTCTCCTCGGTGGCGTACGCGCCTGACGAGGTTTTCATCATGCTCTCGCTCGCTGGGGCTTCCACCTATGTGTGGTCCTGGAAGATCGCGATTGCGGTCGCGCTCGTAATGGCGGCGGTGATCGCGTCGTACCGCCAGACGGTGCACGCCTACCCCAGCGGCGGAGGCGACTACGAGGTGGCCTCCGTCAACCTCGGGGTCACGGCCGGCACCACCGTGGCGAGCGCGTTGCTCGTCGACTACGTGCTCACCGTCGCGGTCTCGATCTCGTCCGGCGCACAGTACGCAGCGGCTGCCATCCCGGCCCTGAGCGGTCACGAGGCCATCACCGCTTCGGTGCTCGTCGTGCTGCTCATGGCGATCAACCTGCGCGGCATCCGGGAGTCGGGCTCGTTCTTCGCGATCCCGACCTATGCCTTCATGACAGCGATCCTGGGCATGTGTGCCTATGGCTTCCTGCGGATGGCGACCGGGAACCTGCCGGACGTGGAGAGTGCCGACCTCGTCATCGAGGCCGCACCCGGTTTTGAGGGATCGCTGACCACGTTCGGGCTGATCTTCCTGCTGGCGCGGGCGTTCTCCTCCGGATGTGCTGCGCTGACGGGCGTCGAGGCGATCTCCAACGGCGTGCCCGCGTTCCGCCGGCCCAAGAGCAAGAACGCCGCGACCACCCTGCTCATGCTCGGCATGATCGCCATCACGATGATGGTCAGCGTCATCGTGCTCGCGCGGCAGATGGGCATCCGCTACGTCGACCCCCACCAGATCGAGCGTCTCAGCCGCAACGGCGAGGCGCTGCCCGAGGGCTACGACCAGCACACGGTCATCTCGCAGATCGCGCGAGCCGTCTTCAGCGACTTCGGACCGGGCTTCTACTTCGTGGTCACGGTCACCGGCGTGATCCTGGTGCTGGCTGCGAACACCGCTTTCAGCGGCTTCCCGGTGCTCGGCTCGATCCTGGCCAAGGACGGCTTCGCCCCCCGGGCCCTCGGTTCGCGCGGTGACCGCTTGGCCTACAGCAACGGCATCGTCTTCCTGGCGGTGATGGCCATCATCCTGATCGTGGCGTTCAACGCCGAGACCACACAACTGATCCAGCTCTACATCGTGGGCGTGTTCGTCTCCTTCAACCTCAGTCAGCTCGGCATGATCAGGCACTGGTCCCGCCACCTCGCGACCGAGCGCGACCCAACGGTCCGACGACGGATGATGCGGTCCCGGGCGATCAACACGATCGGGCTCTGCTTCACCGCGGTGGTCCTGGTGGTCGTGCTGGTCACCAAGTTCCTGGCCGGCGCCTGGATCACGATCCTGGCGATGCTGTCGTTCTTCCTCATCATGCGCGGCATCAAGGGTCACTACGACAGCGTCAAGCTGGAGCTGGCCGCCGACGAGGGGGACAACGTGCTGCCCACTCGGGTGCACGCGATCGTCCTGGTCTCCAAGCTGCACAAGCCGACGCTGCGCGCGCTGGCCTTCGCCAAGGCCTCGCGGCCCAATGTGCTCGAAGGCGTGTACGTCGCTGCCGACCCGCACGAGACCAACCGGCTGCTGGAGGAGTGGGACGAGCGCAACCTGGGTGTGCCGCTGAAGGTCCTGCACTCGCCGTACCGCGAGCTGGTCCGGCCGATCGTCGAGTACGCCACCGAGATCCGGCGAGCGAATCCCCGCGGTGTGGTCGCCGTCTACATCCCCGAGTACGTCGTCGGCCGCTGGTGGGAGCAGCTGCTGCACAACCAGACCGCGTTGCGCTTGAAGGGCAGGCTGCTGTTCACCCCCGGCGTGATGGTCACCTCGGTCCCCTACCAGCTGCGGTCCTCGCAGCTCGCCCGAGAACGTGACGAGCGCGAGGTCGGGCGGACCTGGCCGGGTGACCTCAGGCGCGGTCAGGTCGGCGAGAAGCCTGTCCGCAAGACCCCCCGATGAGCCGCCGTCCGCGGGCGCGGCAGCCGCGGGGCGTGTCGCGAGTGGGGGAGCGGTTCGAGGTCGAGGTCGGGCCGGTCGCCCACGGAGGGCACTTTGTGGCTCGGCTCCCGGAGCCGGACACGCGGGTCGTGTTCGTGCGCCACGCGCTGCCCGGCGAGCGCGTGGTCGTCGAGATCACCGACGGGACCGAGGGCGACAAGTTCTGGCGGGCCGACGCCGTCTCGGTGCTGGAGCCTTCCGAGGACCGGGTCGAGGCGCCGTGCAGGTTCGCGGGCCCTGATGCCTGTGGGGGCTGCGACTTCCAGCACGTCTCGCTCGACCGGCAGCGCAGGTTGAAGGCCGACGTGATCAGCGAGCAGCTGCGCAGGCTGGCCGGCCTCGAGGTGGAGGTCGTGGTCGAAGAGGTCCCCGGTGACGATCACGGTCTTCGTTGGCGGACCCGGCAGAGCTACGTCGCGCTCCCCGAGGGCTTGATCGGCATGCGCAAGCACCGTTCGCACGACGTGGTGGCCGTCGACGATTGTCTCCTGGAGAGCCAGGCGGCCCCGTCGTACGACGTCCGCGGGCGTCACTTCGACGCAGCCGAGAACGGCTTTTGGCAGGTACACCCGGGCGCGCCCGAAGCGCTGGTCGAGGCCGTCTTGGAGATGCTCGATCCACAGCCGGGCGAACGTGCACTGGATCTGTACGCGGGAGTCGGCCTGTTCGCCCGGTTCCTGGCAGAACGGGTGGGGGACTCCGGACGGGTGCTGGCGATCGAGGCGGACCGGGTGGCTGCGGGCCACGCCGGAACGAACCTCGCCGACCATGCTGCCGCGGAGGTGACTGCCGGATCCGTGGAGGCGGTGCTGCGCGTTGGATCCGACGCGCGCTTCGACCTGGTGGTCCTCGATCCACCTCGCACGGGGGCCAAGCGAGCGGTCGTGGAGCAGATCGTTGCGTGCTCACCCCGGGCGGTCGCCTATGTCGCCTGCGACCCGGGCGCCCTGGCTCGGGACATCGCCATCTTCGCCGAGCATCGTTATCGGCTCGAGGCGTTGCGCGCCTTCGACCTGTTCCCGATGACGCACCACGTCGAATGCGTGGCGTTACTGGAGAAAGCCGACTCCGACCTGCCGTGAAGCGATTCGCGATGCGCGCGCCGAACGTCCAAGATCCGCGTTAGCGCGCAGCATGGTCCCATGCCGCGAGCACCGCGGTGTCGAGGAAGACCTCGATGCGGCGGACCTTGAACCATCGGATGGCCAGCAGCTCCATGCCTTCGTTGCGATAGTCCGGGCCGATGGCGTCGCTGAACCGGACCGCGACCCGCAGCTTCCAGGGTGCTCCGCTGACCACGACGTCGCGGACCACGAACCTCGGATGCAGCGCCGCAAAGCGTTGCAGCCAGGCGAGCAGCGCCGCGCGCCCGGCGTACTCACCACCGAAGGAGCTGGTGCCGGGGAACACGAACACCACGTCGTCCCCGCTGAGCATGCTGATCAGCCGTGGTTCGCCGCGTACCGCCTGGCGGTACGCCGCTGACACGACCGCCCCCACTATCCGTGCGTACATCGCTGCTCCCGTCTCGTCTCTCAAGAAGGTACGACTGAGAGGAAACTACGCGTCATGCGCTCGCGGGACTCTCCGTCCTTGCCGACATCGACAACTTTGTTCGACCTCATGTATCTTGATATCAAGATAAGAATGGTCGTCCCCGGTAAGGCTTGCCTTACTACCCGGTGCCGGGGGCCCAGCGGCAAGATGGGCTCCGAGCCACAGCGAGGACGACGACGGACTCACACGAGGAGATGGCGATGCCCAGCAAGGACAGCTTCGGAGCCAAGACCACACTGGATGTGGATGGCACGTCCTATGAGATCTTCCGCCTCGACGCGGTAGCCGATTCAGCAGCCGGCAAGGGGCTCGACGTCGCCTCGCTGCCGTACTCCCTGAAGGTGCTCCTCGAGAACCTCCTGCGGACCGAGGACGGCTCCGACATCACCGCCGACGACATCTTGGCGATCGCCGGCTGGGACGAGGACGCTGACCCGAGCCAGGAGATCCAGTTCACCCCGGCGCGGGTGATCATGCAGGACTTCACGGGCGTGCCGTGTGTGGTCGACCTGGCCACCATGCGCGAAGCGATGGCGGATCTCGGCGGCGACCCGGCCAAGATCAACCCGCTCGCTCCTGCCGAGATGGTGATCGACCACTCCGTCATCGCCGACGTCTTCGGCACGCCAGAGGCGTTCGAGCGGAACGTCGAGATCGAGTACGAGCGCAACCGCGAGCGCTACCAGTTCTTGCGCTGGGGCCAGGGCGCCTTCGACGACTTCAAGGTCGTGCCGCCGGGCACCGGCATCGTCCACCAGGTCAACATCGAGCACCTCGCCCGCACGATCTTCACCCGTGAGGTCGACGGCGTGTCTGCAGGCCTACCCCGACACCTGCGTCGGCACCGACTCCCACACCACCATGGTCAACGGCATCGGCGTGGTCGGCTGGGGTGTCGGCGGCATCGAGGCCGAGGCCGCCATGCTCGGCCAGCCGGTGTCGATGCTGATCCCGCGAGTGGTCGGCTTCAAGCTCAACGGCGACCTGCCCGAGGGCGCGACGGCCACCGACCTGGTGCTCACGATCACCGAGATGCTGCGCAAGCACGGCGTGGTCGGCAAGTTCGTCGAGTTCTACGGCCCAGGCGTCTCGGTGCTGCCGCTGGCCAACCGCGCCACGATCGGCAACATGAGCCCGGAGTTCGGCTCGACCATCGCGGTCTTCCCGATCGACGAGGAGACCACGAAGTACCTCAAGCTCACCGGGCGCACCGAGCAGCAGCTGGCGCTGGTCGAGGCGTACGCCAAGGAGCAGGGCCTCTGGCACGACCCCGATGCCGAGCCGCGCTTCTCCGAGAAGCTCGAGCTCGACCTGGCCACCGTCGTACCGTCGCTGGCCGGCCCCGAAGCGGCCGCAGGACCGGGTCTCGCTGTCGAACGCCAAGGAGTCCTTCCGCACGGCACTGGCCGACTACGTCGACGAGTCCGGCAGCGGTGGAGACGGTGAGAACGGCTACGACGAGTCGGTCGCCGAGTCGTTCCCGGCCTCCGACCCGCCGTCCAACGGTCACGGCGAGGCCCCGCCGAAGGAGTACGTCTCCGCGGCCCCGGCCGACGGCGGCCGCCCCAGCAACGCGGCCATGGTCACCCTCGAGGACGGCACCACGTTCGAGCTCGACCACGGCGCCGTTGCCATCGCCGCGATCACGTCGTGCACCAACACCTCGAACCCGTCGGTCATGATCGGTGCCGCGCTGCTCGCGAAGAAGGCGGTGGAGAAGGGTCTGCAGCGCAAGCCGTGGGTCAAGACCACCCTGGCCCCCGGCTCGAAGGTCGTGTCCGACTACTACGAGAAGTCCGGCCTGACGCCGTACCTCGACAAGCTCGGCTTCAACCTCGTCGGCTACGGCTGCACGACCTGCATCGGCAACTCCGGCCCGCTCATCCCCGAGGTGAGCCAGGCCGTCAACGACAACGACCTCGCGGTCGTCTCGGTGCTGTCCGGCAACCGCAACTTCGAGGGCCGGATCAACCCCGACGTGAAGATGAACTACCTGGCGTCGCCGCCGCTGGTGGTCGCCTACGCGCTGGCCGGGTCGATGGACGTCGACCTGTTCAACGACCCGCTGGGCCAGGACACCGACGGCAACGACGTGTTCATGAAGGACATCTGGCCGACCGCCAAGGAGATCGAGGACGTGATCGCGACCGCGATCACCTCCGAGATGTTCACGACCGACTACGCCGACGTCTTCGCCGGCGACGAGCAGTGGCAGTCGCTGCCGACGCCCGAGGGCAAGACCTTCGCCTGGGACGAGGACTCGACCTACGTCCGCAAGCCTCCCTACTTCGACGGCATGCCCGACGAGCCGGAGCCGGTCACCGACATCGAGGGCGCCCGCGTGCTGCTCAAGCTGGGCGACTCGGTGACCACCGACCACATCAGCCCGGCCGGTGCGATCAAGAAGGACTCGCCCGCCGGGCAAGTACCTCGCCGAGCACGGCGTCGAGCAGCGCGACTTCAACTCCTACGGCTCGCGCCGCGGCAACCACGAGGTGATGATCCGCGGCACGTTCGCCAACATCCGGCTGCGCAACCAGCTCGCGCCCGGCACCGAGGGCGGCTTCACCCGCGACCTCGCCGGTGACGAGGCGAAGTGACGACGGTGTTCGAGGCCTCGGAGAAGTACCTCGACGCCGGCATCCCGCTGGTCGTGCTGGCCGGCAAGGAGTACGGCTCCGGCTCGTCGCGCGACTGGGCCGCCAAGGGCACCGCGCTGCTCGGCGTCAAGGCCGTGATCGCTGAGTCCTACGAGCGGATCCACCGGTCCAACCTGATCGGCATGGGCGTGCTGCCGCTGCAGTACCCCGAGGGCGAGAGCGCCGAGTCGCTCGGACTCACTGGCGAGGAGACGTTCTCGGTCACCGGCGTCACCGAGCTCAACGACGGCACGACGCCGCGCACGGTGAAGGTGAAGGCGGACGACACGGAGTTCGACGCCGTGGTCCGGATCGACACCCCCGGTGAGGCCAACTACTACCGCAACGGCGGGATCATGCAGTACGTGCTGCGCAACCTGCTGAAGAGCTGATCCGGCTCAAGCCCGCCGCTGCAGGTCGTACGCCGCGGTGATGGCGGCGCGGATGGCGTCGTCGTTGCCGTGGTCGAGCACCGCCTGCACCTTGAAGTGCTTCTCCATGGCCGGTGGCACCCCGAACGTCTCGGGGTGAGCAGCGAGCAGCCTGTCGCGCTCGGCGAAGCTGGCACGGATGGTCAGCGTGGTCGGATCCTCCAGCCGCGCGACCAGCCGGTTGTCGACGTACCAGGCGGGCCGGGTCGAGGTGCCCTTCCGTCTTGCAGCGCGGAAGGCTCGCCGCGTGTGCGGCAACGTCGTCGGCGTCCATCGGACCCATCATCGCTGCCCGACGCGCCGCCCGGAGCAGTCCATCTAGCTCGCGGCCTCTGGAAGGCTGTGCGGTCGTGAAGCGGATGTGGTTGACGGTCCTGACCCCTCGTCCTGAGCCTGGTCGTCCTGGGGCGCCGTCGCGGGCTGCGGCGACGACAGCGGCGATCCGGAAGCCGCCGCCGACGGTGACCGAGACGGTGACCGTCACGCCGTCGCCGACCGAACCGACCGCACTGCCACCGGAGACCGAGACCGCCGCAGCCGAGCGACCGGCGCCGCCGGCTGTCGACCTGTCCCAGCCGCCGACCAGCTACGACGAGGCCGTGGCGCACGTCGCGACCAGCGGTGAGGGCCAGGAGCTCGGCACGTTCCAGAGCGACGACGAGTAGTTCTACTGCTCCTTCGACGACGAGTTCATCCGGCCCAGCTGCGAGATCCTCGACTTCGATCCAGGACCCCGAGACCTGCGCCGACTCTCCGAGCCCGGGGGTGGGCCGGATCGAGCTCACCCGGCGCGGCTGGGCGCCGTTCTGCAACACCGACACGATCCGTCAGCCCGGAGCCGCGGTGCTGGAGGACGGAGGCGTGGCCAGCTGGCCGGGCGCGTCGATCGAGTGCGTCCTCGAAGCCATCGGCCTGACCTGCGTCAAGACCGACTCGGTCAGGGGTTCTTCCTCGGCCCCGGTCGCTACCAGGTGTTCTGAGGTCCTTGGCTGCCGGGCTAGCGTCGGACCCGCTGCGACGCTTCGCTCGCCAGCGGACGGCGCTGTGCCAGGAGGTCATCCGAAGCGTGACCCGTAGCCCTCGATCCGCATGACGTCCCATCCGTCGTCCCGCATCCTGCGTTCACAAAGGAGAGCCATGATCGTCGCGTTCAGTGTCTCGCCCACCGCAACGGACAAGACCGGATCCGTCGCCGAGGCGGTCGCGGCTGCGGTCCGCGTCGTCCGCGAGTCCGGACTTCCGAACGACACCAGCTCGATGTTCACCGAGATTGAGGGGGAGTGGGACGAAGTGATGGCCGTGGTCAAGCAGGCTGTCGACGCGGTCTCCGCGGTCTCCCCGCGAGTGGGGCTGGTGCTCAAGGCCGACATCCGGCCCGGCTTCACAGGTCAGCTCACGGCCAAGGTCGAGCGCATCGAAGCAGGCTCTCCGTCCTGATGACTCGAACCGTCTCGCCCTCCTCCGCCGTACCTGCCGCCGCAGGCACCGCCGCCGGCGTACCGCACCGCCAGGGTTTCCGCCCACGGGACTCCCGGCCTACCCGCCTCCCCCGTACCCGCCGCCGGGCGCACTGCGTAGACGCCGTTGGCCGGTCGTGGTCCTGGCCCTCAGCTCGCCGCGGTCATGTTGGGCGCGGCGCTGCTCTTGCCGCGGCTGTACGACGATGGCGAGGTCGGCCGCGACCCTCGACGACGTTCAGGTCTACGACCCTCAGCCCGGTCACGCGGACGGCGACCTGAACTACCCCGCAGTCGCCGACGGCCGGCGGACTGCACAACGACATCTGGCTCGACTGCGGCGTCTACGACGTGCCGGTGCCGGAGGAGAACGTTGCGCACGACCTCGAACACGGCACGGTCTGGATCACCTACGACCCGGACTCGACGCCGACGACATCGCCGAGCTCGCTGACGCGCTGCCGCAGAACGGCATCCTGTCGCCCTACGACGACCTGCGCGCTCCGGTCGTGGTCACGGTCTGGGGGCGCCAGCTCGATCTCACCGGCGCCGACGACCCGCGGCTGCGGCTGTTCATCGACGAGTTCGCGGAGGGCGTCACCTCGCCCGAACCCTCCGGCTCCTGCGCCGGGGGAGCCACCCTCGAGCAGCTGGGCAGCTGCAGGCCCCGGTCGGCAACGTCGAGCCTCGTCCCGAGATCCGCGCCGGCGGCGGGGCGAGCTGGCACTATCGAGGCTCATGGACACCGAGACCAGGAGCTACCGCACCGGCGACGCGGACCGGGTCCTGGACCTGACCCGTGACTGCGCGGACTTCGCCGCGGGTCGCGGTGACGGGCTGCTGCACGTGTTCGTGCCGCACGCGACCGCCGGCATCGCGATCCTGGAGACCGGAGCAGGCAGCGACGACGACCTGCTCGCCGCGCTGCGGCGACCTGCTGCCCGCCGACGACCGCTGGCGGCACCAGCACGGCACCCCTGGCCACGGCCGGTCCCACGTGATGCCGGCGCTGATCCCGCCGTACGCGACCGTCCCGGTGCTCGACGGCAACCTCGCGCTCGGCACCTGGCAGAGCATCTGCCTGGTCGACCTCAACGTCGACAACCACGAGCGAGAGGTGCGGTTCAGCTTCCTCGCGGGATGAGGTGTAGTCGAACAAATGTTCGACTAGGCTGGCGTCATGAGCCGACTCGTGACCCCGCCAGGCTGGCCCGCCCAGGTGCGACCGCCCGACGCGCCGGCCTGGGAGCGGACGGCGGTCAACTGGCTGCTCGACATCTGCCCGCCCGAGTACCGCACCTACCCGGCTCTGCGCCGCCACGACGTGGTGCTGGCCCGGTTCGCGGTGCTGCACGTCGAGGCGTGCCAGGCCGCCTGCCAGCGCGGCCTCAGCGAGGCCCGCTCGGCGCTGCGCGACGTGGCCACCCTGGACGTCGTCGACGCCGCGGTCGAGACCTGGCTGGCCGAGGACGCCCGGCTCGGCGGCGTACGACGCGCGGCCGGTCTGGTGGAGGAGGCGATCCGCGGACGCCGGTTCGTGGCCCGGCTCTGAGGGCGCAATGGCGCGGCGCTAGCGTGGGGCGTGTGCACCTCTTCTCCGCCGTGATCCTCGTCGACGGCCGAGGATGGCTACTGCTCCAGGAGCGCGACGAGCACGCGCCGATCGACCCGGAGCGCTGGGGGATGCCGGGCGGGCACGTCGAGGAGGGCGAGGCCTTCGAGGCGGCGGCGTACCGCGAGCTGGCCGAGGAGACCGGCCTCCGGCTCGCTTCCGGAGAGCTCGAGCTGTGGCGCGACGTCGAGGTCTTCCACGAGGTCTACGACTCGCTCGACCGGATGCAGGTCTTCGTCGCCCGCACCGAGGTCACCGACGCCGACATCGTGGTGGGAGAGGGACGGCAGATCGTGTTCGTCGAACCGCTCGTCGCGCGGGGCCTTGACCTCACCGCCGCGGCGAGCATGATCGTGCCGGAGTTCCTCGATTCCGAGACCTACCGAAGGCTGTGCCGATGACGTCTGCGACCTCAGCGAAGTTCACCGTGATCCCGGTGCCCGGGCCGGGCGCGGAGGACGTCGTCGTCGGGCTCTCCGGCGCCGACGAGGGCGCGGTCTTCACCGGCACCGAGGACGGCTCGATCTTCCGGATCAGCCCCGACGGGCCGAAGGTCGACCGGATCGCCCAGACCGGCGGACGACCGCTCGGGCTCGAGATGGGCGCCGACGGGCGGCTGCTCGTCTGCGACGCGCATCGCGGGCGTGCTCTGGATCGACACCGCGTCGGGAGCGGTCGAGGCCGTCACCGACAGCCTGCGACGGCGCGCCGATGCGCTTCTGCAACAACGCCGCGATCGCGAGCGACGGCACCGTGTGGTTCTCCGACTCCTCGACGCGCTACGGGATCGAGAAGTGGAAGGACGACTTCGTGCAGAACACCCGGACCGGGTCGGCTGGCCCGGCTCGGCACCGACGGCTCGGTCGAGGTGCGTCCTCGACGGGCTGGCCTTCGCCAACGGGGTGGCGCTCTCGAAGGACGAGGACTTCGTCTGCGTCGCCGAGACCGGCGGCCCGCACCGTCGTACGCCGCTGGCTGACCGGCAACCGTGCCGGCATGCGCGACCTCTTGTGCCAGAACCTGCCCGGCTACCCGGACAACATCGCGCGAGGGAGCGACGGGCTGATCTGGGTCACCCTCGGCCAGCCCCATCGACCCGCTCGTCGAGCGGCTGCAGAACGGCGCCGATGCCGCTGCGCAAGCTGGTCACCAAGATCCCTGAGGCGCTGCAGCCGAAGCCGAAGCAGACGGTGCGGGTGCAGGCCTACGACAACGAAGGCACGCTGGTGCACGACATCGACGTCCAACCGGCCGAGCACGGCGCGGCGTACCACATGGTCACCGGCGTGCGGGAGCACGAGGGTCGGGTCTGGATGGGCAGCCTGCACGAGCCCGCGGTCGCGGTCTATCACCTGTGACGCCGTAAACTCGCCGGCATGGGCCTCCTCGAGTCGATCACCGGCCCCGGCGACCTGCGCGGCCTGAGCGACGACCAGCTGGTCGCGCTCGCCGCTGAGATCCGGGACCTGCTCGTCGAGACCTGCTCGCGCGTCGGTGGCCACCTCGGTCCCAACCTCGGCGTGGTCGAGCTGACGCTGGCCATCCACCGGACCTTCGACTCACCGCGTGACCGCGTCGTCTTCGACACCGGCCACCAGGCCTACGTGCACAAGCTGCTGACCGGCCGCGCCGGCGACTTCGACGGGCTCCGGAAGGAGGGTGGCCTCAGCGGCTACCCGAGCCAGGGCGAGTCGCCGCACGACATCGTCGAGAACTCCCACGCCTCGACCGCCCTCAGCTACGCCGACGGCCTGGCGAAGGCCTACGCGATCCGCGGCGAGGACCGGCACACGGTCGCGGTGATCGGCGACGGCGCGCTCACCGGCGGCATGGCCTGGGAGGCGCTGAACAACATCGCGGTCGCCGCGCAACAGCAAGCTCGTGATCGTGGTCAACGACAACGGCCGCTCCTACACCCCGACCATCGGCGGGCTGGCCACCGCGCTGACCAGCCTGCGCACCAACCCGCGCTATGAGCAGCTGCTCGACCTGGTGAAGAAGCGGCTCACCGCCGTCCCCGGCGTCGGCGCGCCGGCGTACGACGCCCTGCACGCGATGAAGAAGGGGCTCAAGGACGCCCTCGCCCCGCAGGGTCTCTTCGAGGACCTCGGGCTGAAGTACGTCGGCCCGATCGACGGACACGACCGACTGGCGGTCGAGCAGGCGCTCGCGCAGGCGAAGCGGTTCGGCGGCCCGGTGATCGTGCATGCGCTGACCCGCAAGGGTTTCGGCTACGACGCCGCAGAGCGGCACGAGGCCGACCAGTTCCACTCGCCCGGGCCCGTTCGACGTCGACACCGGGCGAGGAGAACCCGAAGTCGCGGATCTGGACCGACGTGTTCGCCGACGAGATGGTGCACATCGGTGCTCGTCGTCCCGACGTCGTGGCGATCACCGCCGCGATGATGCACCCGGTGGGGCTGGACAAGTTCCAGGCCCGCTTCCCGGACCGGACGCTCGACGTCGGCATCGCCGAGCAGCACGCTATCACCTCCGGCCGCCGGCCTGGCGATGGGCGGCATGCACCCGGTGGTTGCGGTCTACGCCACGTTCCTCAACCGAGCCTTCGACCAGGTGCTGATGGACGCTGCGCTGCACAAGTGCGGCATCACCATCACCTTGGACCGCGCGGGTGTGACGGGCGACGACGGGGCGAGCCACAACGGTATGTGGGACATGTCGGTGCTGCAGGTCGTGCCCGGGCTGAGGCTGGCCGCACCGCGCGACGCGGCACGGCTTCGGGAGCTGCTCAACGAGGCGTTGGACGTCGACGACGCACCCACGGTGGTGCGGTTCCCCAAGGGTCCGCCCCCTGCCGACATCCCGGCGGTGGGCAAGGCTGGCGGCACGGACGTGCTGGTCCGCAAGGGACTCAAGGACGTGCTGGTCGTCGCGGTGGGCTCGATGGCCTCGGTGGCGGTCGAGCCTTGCGGACCTGCTCGATGCCCAAGGCATCGGGGTGACCGTCGTCGACCCTCGTTGGGTCAAGCCGGTTGACCCGGCGATCCTGGACCTGGCTCGCGAGCACCGGCTGGTGGTGAGCGTGGAGGACAACGGCCGCATCGGCGGCTGCGGCGCGGTGCTGCTGCAGGCGCTGACCGATGCCGGCGTGACGACTCCCGTGCAGGTGCACGGCATCCCGCAGGAGTTCCTCGGAGCACGCCAAGCGTGGCGCGATCCTGGAGCAGATCGGCCTCACCCCGCAGGCGCTGGCGCGCGGGATCATCGAGCAGGTGGCGGCCAGGTCGGCGGCCGACGATGCGGCATCGTCCGCGGCCCGATCCACGGTTGATGTCGACCACCCCCGCTGAGCAGCGACGAGAGGTCGCCGCGATTACCCGGCGCTTGTTCCTACCCCTAGCTGGGCGCGCGCGGCCCCGAGCAAATCTGGGCTCGGCGCGGGTCGCCCTGACGCTCGCGTTGTCGGTAGCTCTGGTCGGCTGCTCGAACGACGGTGCGCCACCGCTTGAGACCCCGCTCAGCGCAGCCCCGACTCCGGCGGGCCTCCGCAGTGGAGATCCCGCCCGACCTCGGGCGGTCGTTCTCTCACCTGCTGCACCGCCGGGCTACGGCGCTCCTGTCGCGGCAACCGCGCCGCGTTCGCCCGCGGGCTCGAGCTGATCAGACGATGCGTTCGTCAGGCAGCAGGCGGTGTACTTCACCAACCTGAGGCACCTCCCGATCACCGGTTCTGGGATTCGACCTCGACCCGGGCAGCCTGGTCCGGTCGGGTGACGACTACTGGGGCGTGGTCGAGGTGTCACTCCAGCTCGACGGCTACGACAGACAACCCGTGGTCACGATGGACCGCTACCGGTTCTCCCCGGTGGGAGAGGGCGGTCGTCGGTTCGCCCTCAGCTCGGTCACCGACGCGGAGTGGGAGGAGCGCAACGAGGTCTTCTCGCAGCCGTGGGACGACGGGCCGATCGAGGTCCGTTCGGGGGTCGGTGTGCTGGGCATCTTCGACGCGGAGTCCGTGAGCGGATCCGCGGCGTTGGTGCGCTCGGTCGAACGCGGGATCAGTGATGTGGCCGGCACCGTGCCGTATGACTGGTCGCGGTCGGTCGTCGTCTACGCGCTGTCCGACAGCGACTTCCTGACCTCGATCGAGGCCCCGCCTGGTGGCGGCCACCCCGAGCGGTTCGACGGACTGGCGTTCCCGGTGGAGGTGAGCCCGACCAGTGATGCGGTCGCGTCGACCAGGTTCGTGTTGCACGCGCGGATGCTTTACCGTTCACGATCAGAGCGCGACCGGTTGGTGAGGCACGAGCTCGCCCACGTGGCCATTGGCGAGCATGATGACCACGCCCCGGTCTGGCTCAGTGAGGGCCTCGCTGAGTATGTCGCCGTGCGTCCACTTGCGCCGCAGGATCGTAGGGTCTCGGATGCCGCGCTCGCTGCGGCCAGGGGCAGACTTGTCACCGACCTCCCAGACGACGCAACGTTCAACGACGCAGACTCGGCCCTGCACTACGGCGTCGCCTGGTGGGCGTGTGAGTACCTCGCGAACGCGTTCGGCCAGGACAGCCTGTGGACGATCCTCGACGAGCTCGACGCCGCGGGAGTCGTCGACGATCCGGATGTTGATACCCGGCTCGAGGAGCTGACCGGTATCAACTCCCGCACCCTGGCGCGCAAGGCCGCCAAGCAGATGATGGCCACGTTCGCGACTGATGACCCGACCATCTCCGGCACATCCGCTGGTCCCTCCGTCGATCCCTCCGCTGGGCCCGGACCGGCCAGCGACGATCCGGATGCCGCGGGGGAATAGGGTCGTCCCGTGAATGCCGAATCTCGACTGGTGCACATTGTCGACGACGTGCCCGAGCTCGAGGGGCTGACCTCGCTCACGATGATTGTCGTGCTCGACGGATTTTTGGATGCCGGCAACGCGGCTGCCATCGCGGCGCGCCATCTGATCGACGCGACCCCGCTCCTGGGAGCGCAGGCACGGAGCGACCAGGGTGGGACCGTCGTAGCCACCTTCGACGTCGACCGGCTGCACGACTATCGCGCCCGTCGTCCTCCGTTGTCGTTCGTGCGCGACCACTACGAGGGATACGAGGCGCCGCGACTGGTGGTGCGAATGCTGCGCGACACCGGTCTGACGCCGTACCTGCTCCTCCACGGGCCGGAACCAGACACCCGCTGGGAGGGTTTTGCGGTCGCGGTGCGAGAGGTCGTCGATCGTTTCGGGGTCACCCGCGTGGTCGGGATGGGATCGGTGCCGATGGCGGTGCCGCACACCCGACCGATCGCGATCACGCACCACGCCAACGACGCCGACCTGCTGATCGGGGAGAGCAGGTGGCGCGGCGAGCTGAGAATCCCGAGCAGTGCCCAGGCGCTGTTGGAGATCAGGTTGGGTGAGTGGGACATCCCGGCACTCGGCTTCGTGGCCCATATCCCGCACTACCTGGCGCAGCTCGACTACCCACGCGCGTCGGCCGCGCTGCTCGAACAGGTCGAGCTGGCAGGTCGGCTGACCGTGGACCTCACCGAGCTCCGCGCCCTGGCTGAGGAGCGTGAGGGTGAGATCACCCGCTACCTGGCTGACAACGAAGAGGTCGCCGACGTGGTGGGCGCGCTGGAGCGTCAGTACGACGCGTTCGAGCGTGCCGACGACGAAGGGACGAGCCTGCTCGCGCCGGACCAGCCGTTGCCCACGGGCGAGGAGATCGGGCAGCAGTTCGAGCAGTTTCTCGCGGGTCTCGAGGGACCCGACGACGGCGACGTCAACCGCGACAGCCGATGACCGAACGAACCCCAGCGACCCAGCAGCTGGTCGACCTGCTTGATCTGGAGTACCTCGACGTCGGCTTGTTCCGCGGGCGCCAACCGGACTCGGTGAGGCAGCGGGTCTACGGCGGCCAGGTGGCTGCCCAGGCCCTAGTCGCGGCGGCACGCACGGTCGAGGACGAGTTCGCGGTCCACTCGCTGCACTCGTACTTCCTGCTGCCGGGCGACTACCAGGTGCCGATCATCTATGACGTCGAGCAGATCCGCGACGGGCGCTCCTTCGCCACCCGTCGCGTGATGGCGAGGCAGCACGGGCGCCCGATCTACTACCAGACAGTGAACTTCCAGCGGCCCGAGGACGGCTACGAGCACCAGGACGCGATGCCGGCGGTGGGGACACCGGATGACGGACTTGACCTGGTGGACCTGATGCGCGACGGCGGGAACGTAGAAGCCGACGCGCTCGGCAAGGAATGGGCGGCGCTCGACGTCCGGTTCCTGGGCAACTCACGCCACGGCTTGGAAAGGAACCCGGAGCACCCGGCCGAGGCGAGGATGTGGATCCGGATCCAGGGGCCGCTGACCGACGACCCACTGGAGCACCTGGCTGCCTTCACCTACGCGAGCGACGTGAGCCTGCTCGGCGCCACGCTGGCCGCCCATGATGTGAACCCGGCGAAGACCCAGATGGCCTCGCTGGACCACACGATCTGGTTCCACCGGCCGTTCCGGGCCGACGAGTGGTGGCTCTACGACCAGTGGTCACCGTCGGCAAGCGGGGGGCGTGGACTTGCGTTCGGTCGGGTGTTCCAAGCCGACGGCACGTTGGTGGCAACGGTTGCCCAGGAGGGGCTGATCCGCCCGCGACCCGACCTCGAGGACGGCGCCGGGCGCGAGGAGTGACCAGCCCGCTCAGCTACAGGGCGGTTGCGGCCCCCGTGAGGTGAGGGGCCCCGGACTTCGGGTTGCTCAGCGAGAACGCATACCCGTCAGTGGTCGGCGGCCACGCCGAAGGCGACGCTCCCTGGCAGGAAGATCGGCTTCTTGAATGCTACGTGCACCCGCACCCGGTCGGGCAGCCGGTTCTCCAGCGCGGCGATGCAACGAGCTTTGCTCCACATGCCGTGCGCGATCTGCCGGGGGAAGCCCGAGAGCTTTGGCGGTGAGCGGGTAGAGGTGGATCGGGTTGTGGTCTCCTGAGACGGCGGCGTAGCGACGCCCGAGGTCGGCAGCGAGCTGCCACTCGATGGTGCCGGCCGGAGCGTCGGGAAGGCTGCTGCCGGACGGCGCTGCGTCGTCGCCTTTGCCTCGACGCAGGTAGGTCGACGTGCTCTCCCACACCAGGTCGTCGTCGTCCGCGGAGCGCACCTCGGTCACGAATTCGTAGATAGTGCCCTTGGGGTGCGGCTTCGATGCGCCGACCCTGGCAAGGACCGACAGACTCTCCCCGACCGCTATTGCGCGGTACCCGGTGATCGAGTTCTCGAGGTGGACGGTGCCGATTGCGGGGGCGGGAAACGCGGTATCGGTCATGATCGCCATGTGCAGCGGGAACGCCAGCATGTGCGGGTAGGGGAGCGGCGCGACGTCCTTGGTGGGGAAGCCGCAGACGGCGGCGTACGCGTCCACCTGCGCGCGCTCGACGGTCACCGGTGGGCGGCTGAAGGCCAGACCCGTCGAAGGAAACCGCCGATGACTTCTTGACTCCGGGGAGCTGACCGACCACGGGGATGGACGGGAGCGCCGCCTTCAGCAGCGTGCCGAAGCCGCCCGGCTCACCGCGCAGCTCCTTGGTCTGGGTGGCCTTGTGGTCGCCCATGTCAGGCCCCCAGCATCATCTGGCCGCAGACGCGGACGACGTTGCCGTTGACCGCGTTGGACCCAGGGTTCGCGTACCAGGCGATCGTCTTCGGCGACGTCGACCGGACAGTCCGCCCTGGGCCATGGCGTTGAGTCGCTGGCCTACCTCGCGGGTCGCGAACGGAACCGCGGCGGTCATCTGCGTGATGATGAAGCCCGGAGCGACGCCGTTGATCGTGATGCCGTCCTTGAGCTCGTCGGCGAGCGAGTCGACCAGTCCGATGACGCCGGCCTTGGAGGTCGCGTAGTTGGTCTGTCCCGACGTTGCCGGCGATGCCAGCGATGGAGGCGACACCGACGATGGAACCCCCGTGGTTGACGACGCCCTGCTCGAGCAGCTCGCGGGTGATCAGCTCCGGGGCGGTGAGATTGACTGCGATCACCGAGTCTCCAGCGGTCCTCGTCCATGTTGGCGAGCTTCTTGTCGCGGGTGATGCCGGCGTTGTGGACCACGACGTCCACGCCACCGTGCTTCTCCTGGAGGTGGTGCGCGATGCGCTGGGGAGCATCCTTGCCGGTGATGTCGAGGGTGAGCCAGTCGCCGTCGAGCTCCTTCATCAACGACTGCAGCTCGCTGGCGGCCTGCGGCACGTCGACGCCGACGACCGTGGCGCCGTCGCGGTGCAGTACCCGCGCGATCTGCTCGCCGATGCCGCGACTAGCGCCGGTGACCAGGGCGACCTTGCCGGCCAGGGGCTGCTTCCAGTCGGTGACCTCGGGGGCCTTCTTGGTGTCGTGGGCGCCGATCCGTACGACCTGACCCGAGACGTAGGCGGACTTGGGTGAGAGCAGGAACGCGAGGGTGCTGGTCGCGGACGCCTCGGCGCCCTCGGCGACGTACACGAGCTGGACCGCGCCACCGCGGCCGATCTCCTTGCCGAGGCTGCGGGTGAATCCCTCGAGTGCGCGCTGGGCAACTCGCTCGGCGCCGTGGACCTGCTCCGGGGGCGTGCCGATCACCACCACATGAGGGCAGCGGTCCAGGCTGCGCAGGACCGGGTTGAAGAACGCGCGAAGCGACTCCAGGTCGCCGGTCGATGTGATGCCCGTGGCGTCGAAGACCAGGCCCTTGAAGGTCTGACCCTCCTCGGCGATCTCGGTGGAGGCGATGCCGACCAGGTCGAGCATGCCGGGCAGTGACTCAGCGAGGCGTCCACGGCCGCCCAGCAGGACGGTGCCGTCGACGAGGGGAGCGCCCTCGGCATATCGATCGAGCTTGGTGGGGCTGGGCAGTCCGAGGTTCTTGACGACCAGCTTTCCGATCGCGGACTGGGTGAAGCCCTGGTAACGGTCGCTCATGGGGGTGGTGTCCTCCGGTGAAGTCGTGGGCAGGTGCCTGGTCCAGCCAAGCACCGAGACAACATGTAACTCCAGGTGTAACTCAGAGTCCACATTTCGTGACCTGGCCCTCATTGCCTTCTCTGCGGGCGCCGGGAAGGCAAGGATAGGTGCATGAACACCAGTACCCGTCGCGTCGCCGTCCTCGGTGGCAACCGGATCCCCTTCGCCCGCTCCAACTCTGCCTACGCCGACGCGTCCAACCAGGACATGCTCACCGCGGCCATTGACGGCCTGGTGACGCGGTATCGGACTGGAGGGCGAACGGCTCGGGGAAGTCGTGGCTGGTGCCGTGCTGAAGCACGCCCGCGACTTCAACCTCACCCGCGAGTCGGTGCTCGGATCGAAGCTGTCGCCCGAGACACCGGCGATCGACATCCAGCAGGCCTGCGGCACGGGGCTGCAGGCTGCGATCGAGGTGTCCAACAAGATCGCCTCGGGCAGATCGATGTCGGGATCGCCGGCGGCACCGACACCACCTCCGACGCGCCGGTCGCGATCAGCGACAAGCTGCGCAAGAAGCTGATGAAGGTCAACGCGGCTCGTGACACCGCGTCGCGGATCAAGGCCCTGGGCGCCATCCGTCCCGGCGACATCGGCCTCGAGATCCCGCAGAACGGCGAGCCCCGGACCCGTCTGTCCATGGGTGACCACGCCGCCCTGACGGCCCTCGAGTGGCAGATCGGCCGTGAGGAGCAGGACGAGCTTGCGGCCGCTTCCCACCAGCACCTCGCCGCGGCGTACGACCGTGGGTTCTTCGACGACCAGATCACGCCGTTCCGCGGTCTCGAGCGTGACAACAACCTGCGTGCCGACTCGTCGGCCGAGAAGCTCGCCAAGCTCAAGCCGGTCTTCGGCAAGGGCGAGGCGGCCACGATGACGGCCGGCAACTCGACGCCGCTGACCGATGGCGCTTCAGTGGTGCTGCTCAGCTCTGACGATTGGGCGAAGGAGCACGGACTCGAGCCGCTCGCCTACCTTGTCGACTCGGAAACGGCCGCCGTTGATTACGTACACGGCGGTGAAGGCCTGCTGATGGCTCCGGCCTACGCCGTGCCGCGGATGCTGGCACGCAACGGACTGACACTGCAGGACTTCGACTTCTACGAGATCCACGAGGCTTTCGCATCGCAGGTGCTTGTCCACCCTGAAGGCGTGGGAGGACCCGGTGTTCTGCAAGGAGCGCCTCGGCCTCGACGCCCCGCTCGGCTCGATCGACCGCGCCAAGCTGAACGTCAATGGATCCTCGCTTGCGGCCGGACACCCGTTCGCGGCCACTGGTGGCCGGATCGTGAACGGCTTGGCCAAGGAGCTCGCCGAGAAGGGCTCAGGTCGCGGCCTGATCTCGATCTGTGCGGCCGGTGGCCAGGGCGTGGTCGCGATCCTCGAGCGCCCCTGATCGGTTCGGCTTGGACACCACGGGTGGACCGGCTCGCGATCAGCACTCCAGCCGCAGGTGCTGGTCCGTAGGGCGTCGTTCTGCGGCCTAGGGAGAGACCAGCGCCAGCGCGGAGGCCACGAGGTAGTCGCGAACCTGGCTCGGAGCGATCTCCCCTACGGTAGGGACGCCCGGGGCCGCCTCCTTGACCAGGATTCCGACCCGTGCAAGCTGAAGGGCACCGAGACCGTTGGCGTACAGCATGTTCGCCAGCAGGACCGGGTCGTTCTCGAGCACGAAGTCGCCGGAAGCGATGCCGGCTTCGAGCGCGTCCGGAGAGCACAGTCAGGCATGACGAGATGCCGCGACCGAGGCGGAACAGTGCGCTCTCCGAGATCTCGTCGAGAAGCTCGGGGCCCGACCGGCGCATCAGCGCCTGGGCGCAGTCGACGAAAGGCGGATGAGCCAAGCCGTAGTCGACGAACGACCTGACGATCGCCGCGAGCCGCTCAGCGGGATCATCGGCAGCGTCGGCCGCGGCACCCATATCGGCGCGCAGCTCGTCGAGGTAGCCCACCAGGGTAAGCGCGAAGAGCTCTTCCTTGCCCGTGAAGTGTCGGTAGACGATCGCGCGGTTGATCCCGACGGCGCGTGCGATGTGCTCGATCTGGACCTCGCTGACGCCCCGGGTGTCGAACAGGACCCGGGTGGCGGCGATGATCTCCGCTTCGCGGGCGCGTCGCCGCGCGGCGGCCGCCTTGCGACGGCCGTCGGTCTGTGGGGCCGGACCTGCCATGACGTCAGGGTACGACTGTTGCAACTCGGAGTTGCACAAGTGTGACGCGATGCTCAGAGACCTGCTCGGATCGATCGCCGGATCACTCCCGGCGGGGCCGCTCCCGGATCCATTCGGCCTCGGCGCGGGCGCCCGGCGGACTGAATTCCGGGAGATCCGACTCGGCGTCCATCCGCACCTGCCACGGGCGTCTGGTGGACGGTTCGGTGGTGGTGGCCGCACAACAGCACGAGATTGCTCAGCTTGGTGGCGCCGCCCGAGTGCCCACGGGACGATGTGGTGGGCATGGCACATGATCGGCGGCCGTCGGCAGCCAGGAAACGCGCAGTGCCGGTCGCGGACCACCAGTGCGGTCCAGATGGGGCTGGTCACCAGCCGGTAAGAGCGTCCGACGTCGAGCACTACTCCCGCGCCGCCGAGCGCGACCGGGATGATGTCCGCGTCGCAGGCAAGGCGACGCACCACCGACGGCGCGAGCTCCAGGCCGTCCTCGGTCCGCCCGCTCTCGGACAACAGGCCGCGCAAGCGTGTCCAGGCTCGGTCGTCACGACCACTCGAGGTCGGGCTCCGTGCGAGTTCGGCGGGACGTTGGCGTCGAGCGAAGTCTGCGCCTGCCCGATCAGTGCGTCCCACATCCGCACCCCGTAGTCGCGTGGGTCGGGAACCTGCTCGCACGTCTCAGGGTCGATCGTCGGGACGGGCGCGGTCAGCGGCAGCAACGCCGCCCGCAAGGTCGCCCCATCCTCCACGGAACCACGGCCCTTCACGCTGATGCCGCCGGCTCCGTCATCGGTGATCGACAAGAAGCGTCGGCGGTGTGCCACCCGATCTTCGCGGGCCAGCTGGGCCTCTCGCTGCCGCTCCGTGCCTTCGGGGTCGATCACCTCGACCACGGTCCGAGCCCGTCGCTGCAGCTCGGTCGCGGTCAGCCGCGCCGCATGATCGAGCAGTACCTGCTCGCCATGCTCGCGGGTCTCCTGGTCGCCCGGGCAGTCGGTCGATGGCATCGAGGACGACGTCCGCTTGCTCGGGGCTGATCCGACCTTCCGCCAGAGCGGCCAAGGTCTCGGGCCGTTCGCTCACCAGCTCGTGAGCGTGGTCGACGATCTGCTTGCCCTGTCCGTGACCGTACGCCGGCCAGGTGCGTCAGCCAGTCGGCAGTCGAGCCCCACCCGAGCTTCTCGCGTGCCACGTCCCGTCGAGTCGATCTCGGCGATCGCCTGAGCCTCGAGCGCTCGGACCACGCTGCGCACTGTCTGGCAGCCCTGCGACCACGGCGACCAGCTCGTCGTCACCAGATCTGCCCAGGCCACTCGCTCAGGGTTGCGAGCAGCGCGCCTGCCTCGGCCACCACGTCAGGTGGCGTCGGGAAGGGAAGTGCGGAAACAGCCATGCCACTCACGAGACCACGGGTCCAGGTCAGCGACCATCGCCGCGGCAAGCCCGTGGACGTCGGCCCCCACTGCGGTTGCTGTGGACACCTCCTGGGCTCAGCGACGAAGCATCTCGCGGACGCTCTCCACCGAGTCGCCCTCGTCTGGGCGCTCGTCATCTCTGCGCCGAACGACCCGAGCGAACCTCATGGCAAGAGCCCAGAATTGCGTAACTCGACTTTCTGGGTCTTTCGCCGAGGGTCCGCGGCGTAAGCAGAAGTTGCGCGCGCTTCACGTCGACGGTGTAGCGGAAGCGGTCAAGGTAGTCGGAGCCAATCAGGCCGTCGTGCACGATGTCCTGGAAGAGGACTCGTGGCTCTTCCTGGCGTGACCTTGGTGCGGCAGCGAGGAAGACGCTGCCTTCGATCAGTCCTGTTCTGCGCTGCCAGCGGTACCCGGTCTCGTCGGTTCCGTCGACTGTCTGCAGTTCTCCCCTGGGTGTCACTGCGCCTCGACGCAGAAGATCCGTGTCCAGGATCAGGCAGTCAGAACCCGTGTCCACCTCGACCTTGACCCAGTCCCCATGGGGCAACACGAGCTCAGCAAAGGGCGTCGTCGAGGGACCTCGTCGCTGAACGTCCAGTGGTACGCGGAACTCGGCGTCTCCAGAGACTCCGAGTTCGATCGTCTGGGTCCCGGGATCGACAGTGATAGGGGTGTCGGCGAAGGCTGTGAGACCAAGGATGCCCGCGAACGCCGCACCCCCACCCTGCTGGTCGAGGTCGACGACGGCAGCAACTTGGTCCACGAGGATGCAGTCGCCCACGGACACCGGAGGAAGGTAGACCAACGGAGCCTCGATCCACTGGCCCGACATACGTTGACCCGCGAAACTCTCACCGACGGACGTCAGTCCGAGCCGCTCGGTTACTTCGGTCGAGATGACGTTCACACCGATGCCGGTGTCGAACAGGAGGCGGTACCGAGCGCCTCCCAGGCTGACCGGTATCCGCGTGAAGTGCCCCACGCGATCAAACCTCATCCACCCGACCCTAGAGGTTGCGACGGAGCCGATCCTGGCACGAGTCAAGGCAGCAAAGAGCGAACGCTCTCCACTGTGTCGGCTTCGGCGGGGCGCTTGTCGTCGCGATAACGCACCACCCGCGCGAACCGCAGGGCCACGCCGCCGGAGTATCGACTCGACCGCTGCACTCCGTCGAAGGCGATCTCGACGACCTGCTCCGGACGGACCTGGACCACGTGACCGTCGCGGCTCGTCTCCAACTCGAGGAAGCGCTCGGTCTGCCACGCGAGCATCTCGTCGGTCATCCCCTTGAAGGTCTTCCCGAGCATCACGAACCCGTCCGGTCGCCAGGATCGCGCGCGCCGAGATGGATGTTCGACAGCCACCCCTGGCGACGGCCCGACCCCCACTCGACGGCCAAGCACCACCAGGTCCAGCGTGTGCACCGGCTTGACCTTCACCCACGACGCGCCGCGCCGTCCGGCCTCGTAGCCCGCGGCCAGGTCCTTCACCACCACACCTTCGTGCCCGGCGGCGAGCGCCTCGTCCAGGAAGGCCTGCGCCGCCGCGGCATCGGCGGTCACCAGCCGCGGCACCCGGTAGGCCGTCGGGCACCAAGCCGCTCCAGTGCCGCGGCGCGCTGCGCGCACCGGGCGCGTCGAGCAGGTCCTCGCCGTCGAGGTGCAGCACGTCGAAGAAGTACGGCGTCACCGTCACGCCGCTCGCCATCGCGGTGCGCGACGCCGTCTCCTGGAACGGCCGCGGTCGCCCGTCCTCGTCCAGCGCCAGCGCCTCGCCGTCGAGCACGAACGACGTCGCGGGCAGGGCGACGGGCGATCTCCACCACCTCGGGCAGACGTTCGGTGATCAGGTCCAGCGACCGGGTGGCGACCAGCACCTCGTCACCGTCTGCGGTGCACCTGGATCCGGATCCCGTCGAGCTTGGCGTCGACCGCGACCTCACCGCCGCCGGCCTTGGTCATCGCCGCCTCGAGCGTCGGCGCACTCGAGGCAAGCATCGGCAGCACCGGTCGTCCCACCTCGAGCCCGAACGCCGCCAGCGCGTCCTCGCCCCCCGCCAGCGCCGCCGACGCCACCGCGACGGTCGACCCGGCCAGCATCGCCGCCCGGCGTACGGCGACCAGCGGCACGCCCGCCGCGACCGCGAGCCCCTCCTGGACCAGGGAGTCGAGGGCGCCTTGCCGGATGGCGCCGGTCGACCAGGCCGCGCAACCACGCCTGCTCCGCGGCGGTCGCCGCGCCGAACAGCCGCGCTACGGCCTCGGCCCGGGCGGACCTGCGACCCGGCGCCAGCCAGGGCGGCGATCCGCTCGAACGCCTCGTGCACCTCGAGCACCTCGAGGCTCGGGCCGCAGCGCGGCTCGGGGAGCGTCTGCAGGCCGCGCCAGCCCAGCCCGGTCCGGCGCTGCAGCAGCGACTCCGCCCAGGTACGCCGTCACGACGGCGGTCTCCGCGACGGACACCCGCCCGAGCAGCTCGGCGATCGCGGCCACCTTGGCCTTGCGCGACCGGGTGGCGGCGACGGTGGCGGAGGTGGCGACGACCTCGGCGAGCAGCACCCTCACATCCTGCCCAACGCCACCGACAACGGCCGGATCCACGACAGGTGGCCGGGACGGCACAGCAGGAGGTGAGGACGTCCGCACCCCCGTGTGGACGCCCCCACCACAGAGGCCTTCGGAGCGGCCGCGCCTACGGATTGGCCGCAGGACGATCGAGCAGGAAATCGTCGACTACTGTGCGCACCCCGCCGGACATCAGGTGCCCGATGTGGCCGCCGGGATGCCAGTAGACCTGCCCGCCCCAGCGCTCGTGCAGCCGCTGGGCCGCGTTCACCGACGTCATCCGGTCGCCGAGCGCAGCGACCACCAGGCGGCGGTCGGGACGCGCAGTGCGGCTCCAGCGCCGTCGGGTCGACGACCGCGCCGACCGCCCGCACCGGTTCGGAGCGGAGCAGTGCGGCGAGCTTCCGGCCGCGACCGCCGGTCTTGGCGGTGTGGTGGGCGATCGTCGCGTGCGCGTCCAGCATCGGCACGGTGGCGGCGACCGCGTCGACCCGGTCGTCGAGGCCGGCGGTCAGCGCTGCGACCGGCCCGCCCAGCGACATCCCGACCACCGCCACCGACGGGCGGGTCCTGCTCGCCGATCCAGCCGATCACCGAGCGCACGTCGGAGACGGCACGGATCATGGTCGCGATGTTGCCCAGCAGGTCGAAGCCGGGCCAGGAGTGCCCGAGGTCGCGCCGGGGACCGTGGTGCGGCAGCACCGGCAGGGCGACGTTGAGGCCCAGCTCGTGGTGCAGGTGCTTGACCCGGAACGCGAACAGGTCGTCGACCCGACCCTGCTCGGCACCGTGGATCCACACCACCCACGGCCGCGGCGGGCCTTCGTGACGGAGCACGCGGGCATGGGCGACCTCGACCGCGCCGTACCCGGCCGCGCGCAGCGACTCGCGGCAGGTCCGGCCGGCTCTCGAACTCCAGGTGCTCGAAGCGGATGCCCGCCACCTTGCGGCGACGCAGCCCGAGGATGGCCATCGGAGGAGGGTCCCGATGCGTGCCGGCCACGCCGAGCGCAGCCAGTTCGGGGGCCGCGAGCGGCGCAGGCCTCCACCGACGGCGCCGCACCGACTCGAGGTCGGGGACCTCCCGGTAGAGCGCGCTCAGCGCGATGAACAGCTCGTCGGTCGCGGTCTCGCCGAACTCGCGCAAGCCGAGGTCCCAAGCCGGGATGCCGCTCTCCGGGGTCCGCCGACCAGCCGCTCGTGAGCTCGCGACGGCCCGCGGCAGCACGCTGCCCAGCAGCCACAACCGGGCTCGAGTGGACTCGACCCGGTCGAGCCAGCCTGCCGAGGAGTCAGGCAACCTGTGCCTCCCTGATGCCGGGCTCGTCGCTGGGCGCTTGGTCAGTTCCCGTGCCGGTCTCGACGCGGGCAGCAACCTCGAGCAGCTCCTCGAGTGCGGGCTGGAGCCGGGCCAAGAACAGGGCCGGGTCGGGCATGGCCTCGGGTGTCGCCACCAGGCCCAGCTCCAGCCGTCCGTCATAGGAGTACGCCGTCAGGTTGACGTCGGCGGGTGCCACCGCCACCGCGTAACGAGATCCAGTCGACCACCGCGACGTCGCCGAACCAGCGACGGCTGCGCGGACCTGCCACGTTGGCGGTGGTGATGTTGTTGACGACGCGGGGCGCGACCGGTGCGAACGCTGCGCGAACCGCCGGTGCCAGCCGCGGCAGGTACGCGAACGCTCGGTCACTGAAGTCAAAGCCGCGCCGTCGCCGGAGCTCGACCCCGAGCAGGCAGCTGCGAGCCGTCGCCCGTAGCCGCTCCTCGGCGTCGGCAAGGTCGATCCGGAGGTAGACGTTCGCCGGCGCGATCTCGTTACCCCATCGGCGGGTCGACGAGTGTCTGCGCGGCGACCCCGAAGGTAGCCACGGCGGCGGAGCCGAGCTGGTCGCCGCGCGCGGCGTACTCGGCGCGCATGGCGCCAGCGATCACCGCATGCAGGACTCCGTTGACGGTGGCCCCGGTGGCTCGGCCGACCCGCTTGAGATCGGCCAGCGACAGGTCTCCCGAGGCGCAGACCCGGGTTCGCGCCACCGCGCTTGTTGAAGCTGGTCCGCGGTGCGCCGAGCCCGACGGGCACCGCGTCCCAGCCGTCGAAGTCGGTCGTCGCACGTCGCGACCTTCGCCGAGCACGTGCCAAGGCTGGCAGGTCAGGCGGCAGGCGCGAGCACCTCGCGCCTGGCGCGGCCCCGCAGCTCCTCCGCGCGAGGGCGCGATCGCCGGGCTCGGCGGGTGAGATCGGCGCCACGGCACCAGCCACGTCCGTCGTCGCCGCGAGGAAGGTGTTCAGCGCGGCCAGCCCGTCGCACACCGCGTGGTGCACGCGCACCACGACCGCCTGCCGACCATCCGCGAGCCCGTGCACCAAGGTCATCGCCCACAGCGGACGGGAGCGGTCGAGGTGTCGCTCGGCCAGCCGCCCGCAGAGCTCGTCGAGCTCGTCGCGGGCCCCGGTGGGCAGTGTGTGCTCGTCGAGGTGGTCGTCGAGCTCGAAGTGCGGGTCGGCGGCCCAGAACGGCCGCCCACCCACCCCGGGGGCGGAGTAGACCTTCTGGGTCGACCGGCGACCAGTCCCAGGTACGGCGCCACCGCCGCGCGCAGCTCGGCCAGGCTGAGCGGACCGCGGGCTCCCGGCTCGAGCACCACGACCTTGAGGGTGTGCATCGGCACCGTGGGGCGCTCCATGTGCAGCATCAGGGCGTCCGGACCCGTCATCCGCTCCATCTCGGCGTACGTCGACATGGCGGCCTCCAGGAGCGGATGGGCTTCGTAATGTTTACGAAACCTATTCGTATCGCGATGAAGGGGTTACGGTCAAGCCGAAACGACGATGGGCTGTGTGGCCTCCAGCACAGCGGAGGTCACCGCCCCGCGGATGACCTGCTCGAAGACAGACTCGAGCTCCGGCACGCCACCGAAGTAGCCGCTGACCTCGAGCGAGACGAACCCGTGCAGGGCGGAGAAGATCGCCATGCCGGTGGGCAGGATGCGCTCCTCGGGCAGACCGGTCGAACGCACCATCACCGACAGCGCCTCGATGGTCTCGACCGCGGCCTCGTAGAAGGCGTCGCGGTTGATGGGCTCGCGGGTCAGGGCCGCGTAGCGGTGCGGGAACTCCCGTGCGAACTCGCGCAGGGCGTGGCTCAGCACCCGGAGTCCGTCGGCGCCGGCGTGACCCATGGCGGCGCGGCGGACGTGCTTGCCGAGCAGCTGCATGGCGCGCACCTGGATCTCGGCGCGCAGGTCCTCGAGGTTGGCCACGTGGTTGTAGAGGGAGGAGACGCGGGTGTCGAGCTCGGCAGCCAGGAGGGTCATCGAGAGCGTGTCGTAGCCCTCGCGGTCGACCAGCAGCTCGGCTGCCTTCAAGCACCGACTCGTGGTCCAGTCGAGGTCGTCGCTGGCGTGGCTTCTCGTCGCGTCATGCCGGTCCCCATCCGTGCACTAACAGTGAATTACTTTCGTTCCTGCGCGAATGACTATAGACCGGTGAGGCGGATCGGCGTCACGCAACCCGGCGGCAGCGCGGTGAAGTCCGGCTCCCTGCCCTCGGCGAACGCGGTGAGCGCCTCGAGGTTCGCAGGTCCACCCATCAGCTCCGCGAACGCCGCGTTCTCCCGGTCGCGCGCCGCCCGGACCTGCTCCCGCAGGGGCTCGGTCATCGTCTCGCTTGACCGCCATCAGCGACGAGATCGGCCGGGCGGCCAGCAGCTCGGCATGGCGGAGCGCCTCGGGCAGCAGGTCGTCCGGGGCGCACAGCCGCCACACCAGCCCCATCTCCAGGGCCTGCTCGGCGGAGACCCATTCGGCGGAGAGCAGCATCCAGGCGGCGTCCTGACGCCCCATCAAGCGTGGGAACAGGTACGACGACGCCGCCTCCGGCGCCACTCCCAGGCTCGTGAACGGGCACTTGAGTCGGGCTGAGGTCGACATGAACGCGAGATCCGCGAAGCCAAGGATCGTCGCCCCGATGCCGAGTCCGAGCCCGTTGACCGCGCAGACCAGCGGCTTCGGAAACTCCACCAGGGCGTCGATCAGGCCGATGAAGCCGTGCTTGCCGGCCACGAAGTCGGGGTTGGTGGCGCGCTCGTGCATCTCGAGCAGGTCGGTGCCGGCGCTGAAGGCGCGTCCGTTGCCGGTGAGCAGCACCACCGCGACCGCCGGGATCCTCGGCCGCCGGCGAGCAGGGCCTCGGTCGTGGCGTCGTACAGCTCCTCGTTGAACGCGTTGAGGGCGTCGGGCCGGTCGAGCGTGAGCGTGCGGACCCGATGGGCGTCGGTCACCTGGAGCGTCATGGCGCCCAGACTAGAACGTGTTCTAGGTCGGCGGCGGCGAGATCTACGCTGGCGCCATGACGTCCGAGCCGAGCCGCCGTCGGGTCTGGCGACCCGACTGGCCGTGCCCGGTCGGCTCGGTGCTGCGGCAGCACCGACGCGGCGGCGGTGACCCGACGTTCCGCTGTCGACGCAGGCGGGTCGCACCTGGCGCGGCATCCGGACACCCGAAGGCCCGGCCACGCTCGTGATCGAGCCGCGGCCGAGCGACGGCGAGTGGTCGCCGAGGCCTGGGGACCGGGCGCCGACTGGGCGCTCTCCTCGGTGCCCGACCTGCTCGGCGCGCAGCGACGACTGGACCGGGTTTCGAGCCGCGACATCCCGTGCTGGCCGAGGCCTGGCGTCGGCACCCGCACGCGCGGCTCGGTCGCAGCGGGCTGGTGATGGAGGCCCTGGTGCCGGCGATCATCGAGCAGAAGGTGACCGGTCAGGAGGCGTTCGCCGGGTTCCGGATGCTGGTGCACCGCTTCGGCGAGCGCGCGCCCGGGCCCGGGCGCGAGCACCGGCTCTGGGTGCAGCCGGCACCCGAGGTGCTGCGCGCCATCCCTTCCTGGGAGTGGCTGCGGCTGCACATCGACCCGGCCCGCTCCCGCACCCTGGTCACGGCCGCCCGGGTCGCCGACTCGCTCGAGCGCACCATCACCGAGACCCCGGAGGTCGCCGAGCGCCGGCTGCGGTCGCTGCCCGGGCATCGGTGTCTGGACCAGTGCCGAGGTCCGGCAACGCGCGTTCGGCGACCCCGACGCGGTCTCGTTCGGCGACTACCACGTCGCCAAGGACGTCGGCTGGGCGCTGACCGGCGAGGCCGTTCGACGACGCCCAGCTCGAGGACTTCCTGGAGCCCTACCGGCCGCAGCGAGGCCGGGTGCCCGGCCCTGGTCGCCATGGCCGGGCTGCACCGGCCGCGACGGGGCCCGCGGATGTCGCCCCGTGGTCACCTACCTGCGAAAACGACCCGTACGTGATATCTGTTACTCCCGGCACCAGGTAACGCTCCGGAATCACCCGGAGCAGACGGTCGCCAACCACGTCGTCGACACGAGGGGCGCATGGGACCCGAGCTCACACCCCTGCTGCGGGCAACCGCCGCAGGAGGCCGCCGCGTTCTTCGCCGGCGTCGACCCCGAGCGGCTGGTGACGGCGGTGCGGGAGACCACCGACGACGAGCTGCTCGAGCTCATCGGCCGCGACGAGATCCGGCTCGGCTGCCATCGAGGGCATCCTCTCCCGCCTGCACGAGTACGCCGTCGAGGAGCGCATCGCGGCGATCGACGGGCACGGTCCGGTTCGACCTCGAGCGCCGCGGGGTGCTGCTCGAGCGGTGCAGCCTGGCGTTCCAGCAGGGCAACCTGAAGTTCGTCCCCGACCCGGCCGAGAGCGACCCGGTCGACGTCGTGCTGCGCACCAGCATCCTGCGCCTGGTCCGGCTGGTCAGCGGCGAGCGCAACGCCGGGCTGGAGTACCTCAGCGGGCAAGCTCGACATCGAGGGCGACGCCGACCTGGCGCTGGCCGTCGGCGGGGTCTTCCGGGTCCCCGGCTCCGGCGAGATCGCGGTCGACCCGACCGCGCTCGACCCGGTCGAGGTGGCCAGCGCCCTCGCGCGACGTCTCCACCGACCACCTGCGCAAGGTGATGGCCTCCGGATTCCGAGGCGTCGTGCTCGGCGAGATCTTCCGTCGCCTGCCCGACTTCGTGAACCCCCGCAAGGCCAGGGGAGCGGACCTCCTGATCGGCTTCCGCCTGCTGGGCCACCCCACCGGCGAGATCGAGCGCTACGCCGTGCGCGTGCGCGACGGCGTCGCGACCGTCAGCCGGCCGGAGTCCGAGCGACGCCGGGCCCGCGATGACGAGACCCGCGACGCCACGGTCACCTGCGAGGCCTACGACTTCCTGAGGCTGGCAACTGGTCACCTCAGCGCCATAACCGGAGTGCTCCGTGGGCAGTTGAAGGTCAAGGGCGACAAGGCGAAGGCACTCCAGCTGAGCTCGATCATCGACATCCCTCGTGCCGACAAGCACAGCGCCCGGTGAAGGACCACGGATGACCACGATCGCGACGACGGCCCGCTCCGGGTTCGACAACGTCTGGGGTCGCGCGCGGGCCGGCATCGTCACCGGCGGCCAGCTGGTCACCCTCGGGCGTCGAGGCGTCGGTCTTCGCGGCCCGCGACATCGTCATCGCGACGGTTCTCCTGGTCGGAGTTCCTCCTCCAGGCCTGGTTCATGACCCGGGTCTCGCTGCTGCCGACGATCCTGGTGGCGATCCCGTTCGGCGTGATCACCTCGGTCCAGATCGGCGCGGTCGCCAACCAGATCGGCGCGACGTCGTTCAGCGGCGCCGTCAACGGCATCGGCGTGCTCCGGCAGGGTGCCCCGCTGGTCACCTCGCTGATGATCGCCGGCGCCGTCGGGTCCGCGATCTGCTCCGACCTCGGCGCCCGCACCGTCCGCGAGGAGATCGACGCCCTCCGGGTGATGGGCATCAACCCCGTCCAGCGCCTGGTCGCGCCCCGCGTCGTCGCTGCCCTCCTGGTCGCCGTGCTGCTCACCGTGATCGTCGCGATGACCGCGATGATCACCGCGTTCATCATGAACGTCGGTGGCGGCACCATCTCGGCCGGCGCCTACCTCGAGTCGTTCGTCAGCTTCAGCCAGCCGGCCGACCTGTTCCTCGCCGAGTTCAAGGCGCTGATCTTCGGCTTCATCGCCACGATCGTGGCCGCCCACAAGGGGCTGCACGCGCGCGGCGGACCGAAGGGCGTGGCCGACGCCGTCAACCAGGCGGTCGTGCTCAGCGTGATCCTGCTGGCCGTCGTCAACGTCGGGCTCACCCAGGCCTACGTCATGCTCGCGCCGCAGTCGGCGGTCTGACATGTCGAGCATCGGTCGCAGCGGAGGCAGACGCCCTGGTCGGCATCACCAACGGCGTGATGGAGACCTTCGCGCAGCTCGGCTCCTTCGCCACCTTCGCCGGCGGTCACGCTGCGCAGCGTTCCCTCGACGATCCGGCTCTACCCGTCCGAGGTGCTCCGTCAGCTCAAGGACATCGCCTGGGGCAGCGGCGCGATCCTGGTCGGCGGCGGCACCGTCGGCGTGATGATCCTGCTCTCGATCTCGGCCGGCACGTCGCTCGGCATCGAGGGGTTCAGCGGCCTCGAGCTGATCGGGCTCGCTCCGCTGACCGGCTTCGTCTCGGCCAGCGCCAACACCCGCGAGCTGGCTCCGCTGGTCGCCGCGCTCGCGCTCGGCGCCCAGGTCGGCTGCCGCTTCACGGCGCAGCTGGGCTCGATGAAGATCGCCGAGGAGGTCGACGCCCTCGAGGTGATGGCGATCAACCCGATGCGGTTCCTCGTCGCCACCCGCGTCGTCGCCTGCATGGTCGGCATCCTGCCGCTCTACCTGATCGGGCTGCTCGGCTCCTACGTCGCCTCGCAGGCCTCGGTGGTGATCCTGTTCGGACAGTCGCCAGGGCAGTACGACCACTACTTCTCGACGTTCATCCAGGGCCGCGACGTCTTCTACTCGGTGATCAAGATCTTGGTCTTCGCGCTGGCCATCGCGCTGATCCACTGCTGGTACGGCATGAAGGTCCGCGGCGGTCCGCAGTCGGTCGGCGAGGCCACCGGCGCGGGCATCCGGGCCAGCATCGTGGTCATCGTCGTGCTCGACATGATCCTGACCCTCGTCTTCTGGGGCGGCGACCCAGGCTTCCGGGTCTCGGGGTAGCGCCATGAAGCACGCGCTCAAGCACCGCCCCGAGCCGAGCCCACCCGCCGCGCACTCGCCGGCCGTGGGCTGATCGTCGCTGCTGGTGTTCGCCGTGCTCGTTGGCGCTCACCTACCTCCGCGTCCACCGGGACCGTCGGCGGCGACCCGGAGGTCTCGGCGCTGGTCCGCAACGCCGGCGGCTCGCTGCGCCCCGGGTCCGACGTGAAGATCAGCGGCGTGATCATCGGCCGGGTCACCGAGATCACCCGCGGACCCGACGGCGACGTCCGCATCGGCATGCTGGTGAACAGGACGACCTCGACAGCATCCCGGCCAACGTCGTGGCCCGGATCCTGCCGGCCACCGTGTTCGGCACCTCGTTCGTCGACCTGGTCGTCTACAACGGTCCGTCCGACGACGCGCTCGAGGCCGGTGACGTCATCCCGGCCGACAAGACCCAGGGCACCCTCGAGCTGCAGCAGGCGCTCGACGACATCGACCGGCTGGTCACCGCGCTCGGCCCGGCTGAGCTCGGCCTCGGCCATCGGCTCCGCGGCCATGGCCCTCGACGGGCGCGGCGAGCAGATCGGCCAGATCATCGAGACCGCCGACACCTACCTCGCCCGGCTCACCCCGCAGATGCCGCCTGGTCCGCTCCGACCTGCGCAAGCTGGCGGCCAACCTCGAGCTGGTCGACAGCATCGCGCCGGACCTCCTCCAGGCCACCGAGGACGGCCTGGTCACCCTGCACACCATCGCCACCCAGCAGGCCGCGATCACCGCGCTGATCTCGGGCGGCACCGCCCTGTCGCGCACGGCGACGGCGTTCCTGACGCAGCAACCAGCGCGAGCTGGTCCGCTTCATCGACAACGGCGCGATGCTGATCGACATCCTCTACGACAACCGCCGGGCCGGCATCTCGGGTGCGATCGCCACCAACATCGCGGTCGGCCGCGCCGTCCCGTCCGCGATCCGCGAGGGCTTCGTCCGGTCCGACGCGATCATCCAGATGCGTCGCACCGGACTTCTACACCGCCGCCGACCGCCCCCACTACGGGCTGGCTGCTCCGCGCGCCAAGGCCGACGCCGCGCAGCGGTCGGAGTCCGACCGGCTGACCGGCGACCGGCCTGCGCGGGCTGATGGGAGCGGCCCGATGACCGGGCTCCGGGTCATCCTCGTGAAGTTCGCGGCGTTCGCCGTCGCGAGCCTGGCGTTGCTGCTGATCCTGGTCAACACCATGAGCAACGGGCTGGGCGCCGACTCCCGCAACTTCGACGCGGTGTTCACCGACGTCAGCGGCCTGCGCTCCGGCGACGACGTGAAGGTCGCCGGAGTCCGGGTGGGCCGGGTCGAGGACATCGAGGTCGACGGCGACGTCGCTCGGGTCAGCTTCGAGCTGAGCGACGAGCAGCCGCTCCTCGACACCACCAAGATCGTGATGCGCTACCAGAACCTCCTCGGCCAGCGGTACCTCGCGCTGGTGCAGACCGGCGAGCGCGGCGGCCGAGCTCGACGGCGGCGCGACGGTCCCGCGTCGAGCGGACCGATCCCGGGCTTCGACCTCACCGAGCTGCTCAACGGCTTCCGTCCGCTGTTCGAGGTGCTCCAGCCGGCCGACGTCAACCAGCTGGCGACCTCGATGGTCAAGGTGCTCCAGGGCGAGGGCGGCACCGTCGAGGTGCTGCTGCAGCAGACCGCCGAGCTCACCAACTTCGTCGCCGACCGCGACGACGTCTACGGCGACGTGCTCACCAACCTGACGCCGGTGCTCGACAACCTGGCCGGCCAGGGCACCGAGCTCACCGTCCACCGTCCAGGAGCTGCGCGCCCTGATGACCGGGCTGGCGCGCGACCGCCGGCGCGATCGGCAGCTCGATCGACGGCGTGAGCCGGCTGGTCGGGCTCGACGTCCGAGCTGCTGCAGCGACGCCCGGGAGCCGGCCATCGCCTCCATCCGCGAGTTCGTGAAGGTGGCCGACATGGTGGCCCGCACCCGCAAGGAGCTCAACGCTGCGCATCGAGAAGTTCGGGCGTGATCTTCGAGGGTCTCGGCCGGGCCGGCTCCTACGAGAGCGCGGTCAACGTCTACCCCTGCTCGTTCATCCTCGTCGTCGGGCAGGCGCTCGAGGTCAACCCGGCCGGCGACAACGGACCCTGGTCGCAGGTGTGCCGATGAAGCCCCTCGCCGAGCGCGACCCGTTCCGGATCGGCATCGTCGCCATCGTCGTCGGCGGCCTGATCGGCCTGGCGATCGTGGTGCTGAGCGTCGTCTCCTTCGGCACCAGCTCCTACACCGCGGTCCTCGAGCACACCGCCGGCCTGCGCAAGGGCGAGGACGTGCAGGTCCACGGCGTCAGCGTCGGCGAGGTGACCGGCGTCCGCCTGATGGACACCAGCGTCGAGGTCACCTTCGTGCTGGACCAGGACATCGAGCTCGGCTCGGAGACCACCGCCGCGGTCAAGGTCGCGACCCTGCTCGGCACCCACTACCTCGAGGTCGACCCCGAAGGGTCCCGGGACGCTGGCGGACGGCCAGATCCCGCTCGAGCGGACCGTCGTGCCCTACAACCTCCAGGACGTGATCGAGGGCGGCACGAAGCAGCTCGAGGAGCTCGACGCGGTCAGCTGGCGAAGGCGCTGACGGCGACCAGCGACACCCTGACTCGCTCCGGCGACGACATCGGCCCGGCGCTCGAAGGCGTGACCCGGCTGTCCGAGGTGCTGACGAAGCGCTCCGGCCAGACGGGCGAGCTGCTGCGGGCAGCCCGCGCGGTCACCGACCAGCTCTCCGACAGCAGCGAGCGACAT
The DNA here is from genome assembly GCA_963829975.1 of uncultured Actinomycetota bacterium. GTDB lineage: Bacteria > Actinomycetota > Actinomycetes > Propionibacteriales > Nocardioidaceae > Nocardioides. The sequence continues at coordinate 18,510 of CAWHKK010000024.1, read as the reverse complement.
CGTCGGGCTGATGGAGCAGACCAACCTGGTCGTCAGCGAGGTCACGGCGCGACGCCAAGCCATCCACCGGCTGCTGCGTCGAGACCACGTCGCTGGCGCGGGCCCTGACCGCGATCGTCGCCGAGACCAAGGACGACCTGCGGCCGGCGCTGGTCGACGTCAACCTCGCCCTGGACACCCTCAACGCCCAGGACAAGGCGTTGCGAGCGGGTGCTGCAGCTGATGGCGCCGGCCGTCCGCTACGTCGCCAACGCCGCGGGTAGCGGCCGTTTCATCGACCTCTACACCGTGGAGCCGGCGGTGCCGACCGACGACATGCTCTGCCAGATGGGGAACTGCCCATGAACCGCCAGATCCGTCTGCTGCTGGTCGGCCTGCTGGTGCTGGCGTCGTCCATGTCTCTGGCCGGCTGCATGCCGAGCAACCCGCTCAGGGAGACCGCCACGGTCACGGCGTACTTCCCCGACTCAGCGGGGCTCTTCGTCGGCAACGACGTCGGCGTGCTCGGCGTCCCGATCGGGAAGATCACCGAAATCGAGCCGGCTGGCATCGAGGTCAAGGTCACCATGGAGGTCGAGGCCGATCGCGCGATCCCAGCTGACGCAGGGGCGGCGGTGGTCGCCCGGTCGGTTGCCACCGACCGCTATGTCGAGCTCACTCCGGTCTATGCCAGCGGCCCGAAGCTCGAGGACGGGGCGGAGATCCCTCGGGAGAAGACCGTGACACCGGTCGACTTCGACGACGTGCTGGAAGCGCTGAACACTTTCGCCACCGGGATCGCCGGGTCCAGGAAGGGCACGAAGGCGGTCCGGGACATCATCGAGAGCGGCGAAGCGGCGCTCCGCGGCAACGGCGAGCTCTTCAACGGCACCATCAAGTCGCTCGCCGAAGCCGTGACCGGGGTTGCCGGGCAGCGAGAGGACCTCTCCCAGACGCTGGTCTCGCTCGACATCCTGGTCAACGAGATCGCCGAGAACGAGAGCACCGCTCGGACGTTCGTCCAGCAGGTGTCGCGGGCCAGCCGGATGTTGTCCGACGAGCGGATCAACTTCCGCAGCGCACTGCGGGCGCTGGACCGCGCGGTGACCATCGTGGCCGAGTTCGCGGTCACCAACCGGGCGCAGATCGTCGACGCGATCGGTGGGACCTCGAAGGTGTTCCGGACGATGCTGAGCAGGCAGAAGCAGCTCACCGAGATCCTCGAGGTGATGCCCCTGGCGATGCAGAACCTCACCCGCGTGGTCACGCCCGACAATCGCGCTCCCGTACGGGTCCCGCCCAAGGTGCTCTTCCCGTTCGGCACCCAGATCGAACAGTTCTGCGAACGTCTGCCCGGCCCCATCTGCGACCTGATCTCGGGCACCGACCCCACGGCCCGGCACCTCAACCGGAGGCGGGCGATGAGCTCCGCGGATCGCCGCACTCGTGAGCGCGGTGGTCGGCTCGGTCCTGGTCGCCGGCTGCAGCACCACCATCGACGACCTGCCGATCCCGGGTACGGCGGTGTCCGGCGAGACGATCACGATCAAGGCCGACTTCGAGGAGGCGCTGAACCTCGCCCAGGGCGCCACGGTCAAGATCAACGGCGTCGACAGCGGCCGGGTGCAGGAGGTGGTCGCCAACGACTTCCAGGCCCAGGCCGAGATGCTGGTCAAGGAGGACGCCGACCTGCGCGAGGGTGCGACCGCCCGGCTCCGCTACACGACCCCGCTGGGCGAGCTGTTCGTCGACGTCACCAACCCGCCGACTGGCGAGCCTGCTCGAGGACGGAGCGGTGCTCACCACAGACGACACCGACACCGCGCCCACGGTCGAGGACGCCCTGTCGCAGGCGTCGCTGCTGGTCAACGGCGGCGGGCTGGCGCAGCTGCAGACCGTTACCGAGGAGCTCAACACGATCGTCGGCGGCCGCGAGGACAAGGTGCGCTCGCTGCTCGAGGGCTCGACGAGCTTCCTCACCGAGGCGAACGCCACCACCGACGACATCGACCTGGCGCTGCGCTCGCTGGCCTCGGTGGCGAAGACGCTGCGGGCCCGCCAGCAGGTGATCAACCGGGCGGTGCGGGAGATCCGGCCGGCCGCCCGGGTGCTGCGGCAGAACACCCCCGGCCTCACCAGGCTGCTCCAGGAGGTCGAGAAGTTCTCGGCGGTAGCCAACAAGACCGTCTCCCTGACCCGCACCCAGCTGCTGAACCTCATCCGTCAGGCCCAGCCGGTGCTCGCGGAGTTCACCCGCAACCGGGGCGAGTACGCCGTCTCGCTGCGGAGCCTGGTGTCGCTGGGCAACGACCGTCGACGCGATCGTCCCCGCCGACTACTTGTCGATCTCGCTGGCGCTGCACCTCGACAACATCGCGTTCCCAGACCGCGGGAGACGCTCGGGAGCTCGTTGGGCGTCGACCTTCCGCTCCCTTCGTGGTCGGGGCAACCGGACCTGCCTCACCTGTCGGTGGGGCGAGCCTCCCGAGCCTCCCGGGCCTTCAAGGCCTGCTGAGGAGCATCCGATGAGATCGGTGCGCAAGATCTTCAGCGATCGGCTCTACCTCAGCGCAGTGGGCGTGGCCACCATCCTCGTGGTCTGCGTCGCCTACTTGTTCGCCGCTGTGCTCAACGCAGCCGCTGACCTCGCGACCTATCGGCGTCACCGTCATGCTCGGCAACACCGGGGGCCTCTTCGAGGGCTCGGCGGTGACCTACCGGGGCGTCAAGGTCGGCAAGGTCCACGACCTCACGATCACCCGCCAGGGAGTCCGCGCGGAGATCACCCTGTCTGTCGGGCACCGAGGTGCCGACCGACTCGATCGCCCGGGTGCGCAGCCTGTCTCCGGTGGGCGAGCAGTACCTCGACTTCCAGCCCAACACCGGCAAGGGGCCGTTCCTGGAGGACGGCGCCGAGGTGGCGGCCGAGTTCACCGACCTCCCGAAGAGCCTCAGCTCGACCGTGGTGGCGGTCAACAAGCTGCTGAGACAGGTCGATGACCGGAAGCTGCGGTCCTTCCTCGTGGAGCTGAGCACCGGGCTGCGGGGCACGGGTGACGACATCGGACGGCTGGTCGACCAGGGCAGACCTGATCCTCGACGAGCTCGACGCGGTCTGGCCCCAGACCGAGCGGCTGCTGCGCAACAGCGATCCGGTGCTCGACATCGGCACCGACAACGCCACGGCGTTGCGCGACCTCGGCACCTCGTCTCGCCGGCTGGCGGCGTTCCTGCGCGACTACGACCCGGAGCTGCGGCGCACCCTCGAGCGCGCCCCCAACCAGCTGCGTCAGCTCGAGATCCTGTTCGAGGATGCCCAGAAGGTGCTGCCCGACTTCCTCTCGGTCGGCGTGAGCCTGACCGACATCTTCGCACTCCACGACCCGCACCTGCGGGCCCTGCTGCAGGCCTACGGTCCCGGTCTCGGCACCCTGGCCCGGGTGATCCGCGACGGAGAGCTGCAGCTCGAGCTGATCATGGACAAGGACCCGCGCTGCAAGTACGGCACCGCATCGCCGCCATCCGCGCGACCCGACGCAGGGTCCAGGTCAACGAGGACGGCCGCTGCGCGGCGTCGTTTGCCACCCTGCAGCGCGGAGCCGCGCACGCGCCCGGACCGGTGTCGCGGTGAGCAGCGACGAGGCAAGCCAGGAGCCGGGCCGGACGCAGCGACTGGTGACCCTGATGCTGGTGGCCGCCCTGGCCGTTGCCCTGATCGCAGTGGTGATGCTCTGGCGCGATCGCGACGAGCTGATGGACCGGGTCGAGCAGGCCGAGCACCGTCCGAGCGCCGCGGTGGCGACCGCGGCCGAGACGGCCGCCCGAGACGCCGTGACCCGGATGACGACATACGACTACCGCGACGCGTCGACGAGGACTTCAGCTGGGTCGACGACGCCGGCACCGAGGAGTTCCAGCAGACGTTCACCAGCGCGAGCGCCGACGCGATCGAGCTGATCAAGGGGTTCCGGTCCAGTGCCATCGGCACCGTGATCGACTCGGCGGCCACCGTCGTGGACGACGACCCACGTCAAGGTGCTGCTCTTCGTCGACCAGGAGCTCAAGGCGCCCGGGCAAGCCGGAGCCCAAGCTGGAGGAGTCGCGGGTCATCATGCAGATGGTCCGTCGAGGACGGCCGCTGGCTGGTCGACGACGTGCAGCTGCTGAATCTCCTCGGACAGTAAGTGGTCCGTCGCGGGTCCGGAGCAGTCGGTAGATTGACGGCGTGAGTGGGAGAGCGGGCGCCGAGCGGCTGTTCAGGGTGCTGCGCCGCACCCTGCTCACCATCTTCGGCATCCAGGTCGCGCTCGCGATCGGCATGTCGCTGGTCGACTCCTACCGCCGGCGCGGCAAGAAGCCCAAGCCGTTCCCGGTCGCGCCCCCGCAGACGGTCACCATCGGCGACGGGTCGGTCACGACGTACACCTACGGCAAGGACCTGTACGCCGACATGCTCGCCGCTATCGAGGGCGCCAAGCGGCAGATCCTGTTCGAGACCTACATCTGGAAGGGCGACGAGACCGGCGAGCGCTTCAAGCGGGCGCTCGCCGCCGCGGCCGACCGCGGCGTCGAGGTCTACTGCATCTACGACGGCTTCGCCAACCTGGTCGTCTCGCCGGTCTTCAAGAGGTTCCCGGCCAACATGAAGGTGCTGCGCTACCCCGTCTACTCCGCGGGCTGGCGGTTCTTCGACCTGCGTCGCTACGGCCGCGACCACCGCAAGATCCTGGTCGTCGACGACGACACCGGCTTCGTGGGCGGCTACAACATCGGCTCGGCCTACGAGACGGAGTGGCGCGACACGCACTTCCGGATCACCGGGGCCGGCGTGTGGGACCTCAAGCGCGCCTTCGCCGACTTCTGGAACCTCAACCGGCGGCGCCGGCTGCGCTCCAGCGAGCGGCCGCTGCTCCTGGAGACGGCCTCGACCTGGGAGCCGCGGATCCGGTTCCAGCGCAACGTGCCGCGGCTCTGGATGTTTCCGATCCGCGCCATGTACCTCGAGGCGATCAACCGGGCCAGCAAGAACGTCTGGATCACCACGGCGTACTTCCTGCCGGACCAGGACTTCGTCGATGCGATGAAGGACGCCGCTCGGCGCGGTGTCGACGTCCGGCTGCTGCTGCCGCTGAAGTCCAACCACATCGTGGCCGACTGGGTCTCGCGCGGCTACTTCACCCAGCTGCTCGAGGCCGGGGTCCGGGTGTCTGCGCTACCGCGACGCGATGGTGCACGCCAAGACCGCAACGGTCGACGGCACCTGGAGCACGGTCGGCACCGCCAACATCGACCGGCTCAGCCTGCAGGGCAACTACGAGATCAATGTCGAGGTGATCGACGAGTCGCTCGCCAAGACGCTGCGAGGAGATCTTCACCCTCGACGAGTCCAACTGCCTTCCGATGACCCGCAACGAGTGGGAGGCGCGCGACCTGCACCGCAAGTTCACGGAGTTCGTCCTCGCCCCCTTGCGCCCGCTGCTGTAACTCAGAGTTACGTCTACGACTACACTCCGGGCATGTTCGGCAAGCCATTGCTCGGCCCGCGAAGGCCCCGTTCGTGACCGCCCGGATCACCCCAGGCCGCACTCGCGACACCGGGCTGCTGGTCCAGGGCTTTGCGCGAGTCGCCGGGCGAGTCACCGGCACCGAGCCGCCGGCGGTGTTCCTCACCCTCGGCCGGCACCGGCGCCTGTTCTGGGGCTGGCTGGTCTTCGCGGGCGCGCTGATGCCGGGCGGGCGGCTGACCCGCCGGGAGACCGAGCTCGTGATCCTCCGGGTGGCCACGCTGTCCGGGTCCGACTACGAGCTGGCCCAGCACCGGCGCCTCGGTCGCAAGGCCGGTCTCTCTGCCGAGGAGATCGACCGCGTTGGCTTGGGTCCTGCTGACCCCGCCTGGGCGTCGGGTGAGCGACTGCTGCTCGAGGTGACCGACGAGCTGCATGCCGACGCGGACCTCTCCGATGCCACCTGGGCCCGGCTGCGAGCGGCGTACGACGAGCGCCGGTGCATCGAGCTGGTGCTGCTCGTCGGGCACTACCAGATGCTGGCCACCGCACTGACCACCCTGCGCGTACAACCCGACCGCTCCCGCTGACCGAGCCGACCACCGCTGTCGGTGGCGGGTCGTAGGCTCGAGGCATGCGTCCCGTCACCGACCTCGAGCGCCGAGTCGCGCCCTTCAAAGTGGTCTCCGACTACCAGCCGTCGGGCGACCAGCCGACCGCCATCGCCGACATCACCCAGCGCCTCCAGGGCGGCGAGCAGGACATCGTGCTGCTCGGCGCGACCGGCACCGGCAAGACGGCGACCGTTGCCTGGGTGGCCGAGCAGGTGCAGCGTCCGATCCTGGTCATGCAGCCGAACAAGACCCTGGCCGCCCAGTTCGCCAACGAGCTGAGGCAGCTCTTCCCGCACAACGCGATCGAGTACTTCGTCTCCTACTACGACTACTACCAGCCCGAGGCCTACGTCCCCCAGACCGACACCTACATCGAGAAGGACTCCTCGATCAACGAGGAGGTCGAGCGGCTGCGCCACTCGGCCACCAACTCGCTGCTGACCCGCCGCGACGTGATCGTGGTCTCGACGGTTTCCTGCATCTACGGCCTCGGCACCCCACAGGAGTACGTCGACCGGATGCTTCGGCTCAAGGTGGGTGAGGAGCACGATCGCGACTCCATGCTGCGGCGGCTGGTCGAGATCCAGTACACACGCAACGACATGACCTTCACCCGCGGCACCTTCCGGGTGCGCGGCGACACGCTCGAGGTCTTTCCGGTCTACGAGGAGATGGCTATCCGGATCGAGTTCTTCGGCGACGAGATCGAGCGGTTGATGACGCTGCACCCGGTGACGGGAGAGGTGCTGACCGAGGACCAGGAGCTGCACATCTTCCCGGCGACTCACTACGTCGCTGGTCACGATCGGATGAACCGCGCCATCACGGGGATCGAGGCGGAGCTGGAGGAGCAGCTGGCGACCTTCGAGCGGCAGGGCAAGCTGCTCGAGGCGCAGCGGCTCCGCATGCGCACCACCTACGACGTCGAGATGATGCGGCAGGTCGGCTCCTGCGCGGGCATCGAGAACTACTCCATGCACATCGACGGCCGGAGCCGTGGCTCCGCGCCCAACTGCCTGCTCGACTACTTTCCCGAGGACTTCCTGCTGGTCGTCGACGAGTCCCATGTCGCGGTTCCCCAGATCGGAGGCATGTACGAAGGCGACATGTCCCGCAAGCGCAACCTGGTCGACCACGGGTTCCGGCTGCCGAGCGCGATGGACAACCGGCCGCTGCGGTGGGAGGAGTTCCTCGATCGGATCGGGCAGACCATCTACCTCTCGGCGACCCCGGGCAACTACGAGCTGGACAAGGTCGGCGGCGACACGGTCGAGCAGATCATCCGGCCGACCGGGCTGATCGACCCGGAGGTGGTGGTCAAGCCGACCAAGGGTCAGATCGACGACCTCATCCACGAGATCCGTACCCGTGCGGAGAAGAACGAGCGGGTCCTGGTCACCACCTTGACCAAGAAGATGTCCGAAGACCTCACCGACTACCTGCTCGATGCCGGCATTCGCACCCGCTACCTGCACTCGGAGGTCGACACGCTCAAGCGGATCGAGCTGCTGCGCGATCTCCGCCTCGGGGACTACGACGTCCTGGTCGGCATCAACCTGCTCCGAGAAGGGCTCGACCTTCCCGAGGTGTCGCTGGTGTCGATCCTCGATGCTGACAAAGAGGGCTTCCTACGCTCCGACAAGTCGCTCATCCAGACGATCGGCCGTGCGGCCCGCAACGTCTCCGGCCAGGTGCACATGTATGCCGACAAGATCACGCCCTCGATGGAGAAGGCGATCGACGAGACCAACCGTAGGCGCGAGAAGCAGGTGGCCTACAACACCGCCCATGGCATCGACCCGACCCCGTTGCGCAAGAAGATCGCCGACATCACCGAGATGCTCGCCCGCGAGGACGAGAACACCAAGGAGCTGCTCGAGAACTGGCAGCACCTCGACCCGAAGGCCAAGAAGGCTCCGGTGCCGGCTCTGTCGACAGCTGAAGAACGGCGAGACCGTCGGGGTCCATGCGAGCGACCTGGCCGGCCTGCCCAGTGCCGAGCTGGCCCAGCTGATCCAGGACCTGGCCGACCAGATGAAGAGCGCCGCGGCCGAGCTGCAGTTCGAGCTAGCAGCGCGGCTGCGCGACGAGATCTCCGACCTCAAGAAGGAGCTGCGGCAGATGATGGAGGCCGGGGCCCGCTGACCTAAGGTCGTTCCCGTGATCGCGCCCGGGCTGCCCTCGGCGGGGCGCATGTGGACGGTCTGGACCGTGGGGTTGCTGGTCTACATGCTGGCCGTCTTCCACCGGTCCTCGCTGGCGGTTGCCGGGTTGGCTGCGGGAGAGCGGTTCGACATCACGGCCTCCCAGCTGGCGACCTTCACCACGCTCCAGCTGCTGGTGTACGCCGCCATGCAGATCCCGGTGGGGCTGCTGGTCGACCGCTTTGGCTCACGCAGTGTGATGCTGGTCGGTACCACGCTGATGGCTGTGGCCCAGACCGGTTTCGCCTTGGCCGAGAGCTATCCGGTCGCCGTAGTGGCCCGGGTGCTCGTCGGAGTCGGCGACGCGATGACCTTCATCTGCGTGTTGCGTCTGGTCAGCCGCTGGTTCCCGGCCCGGCGGGTCCCGTTCGTCACCCAGGTGACCGGGACGCTCGGCCAGCTGGGGGCGGTTGGCGCGGCAGTGCCGATGACCTGGGCGCTCGGCGGGTGGGGGTGGACGCCGGCGTACCTCGCTGCTGCCGGCCTCGGCGTCGTGCTCGCTGTCGCGCTCCTCCTCGTCGTCGACGACTCACCCAGTGCCCGACACGCGCGCGGCCCGCGGCTGTCGCTCGGTGCCGTTCGGGCAAGCCTGGCCGCATCGTGGGCTCACCCCGGCACCAGGCTGGGCTTCTGGATGCACTTCACCACCCAGTTCAGTGCCACCGCACTCTCGTTGCTGTGGGGGTTCCCGTTCCTGGTGCGCGGAGAGGGTCGGTCGGAGCAGACGGCCGGCCTGCTGCTCACCCTGATGATCGTTGCCGTGATGGTGGCCGGACCGGTCCTCGGCTGGCTGATCGGACGCCACCCGTGGCACCGGTCGACCACCGTCCTCTCGATCGTCTGGTCCATCGTCGTCGTCTGGACAGCGGTGCTGGCCTGGCCGGGCCCGGCACCGCTCTGGCTGCTGGTCCTGCTGGTGCTGGTCACCGGCGTCGGTGGTCCCGCCTCGATGATCGGGTTCGACCTCGGGCGCACCTCTAACCCCGCCGAGCGCCTGGCCAGCGCGAGCGGCATCATCAACCAGGCGGGCTTCAGCGCCTCGCTGGTCCTCGTGATCGCCATCGGGCTGATCCTCGACTGGCGGACGCCCGGCGTCAGCACGGCCTACCAGCCGTCGGCGTTCCGATGGGCGATGAGTGCCCAGTACGTCCTCTGGTCGATCGGGCTGCTGCAGATCTGGCGCTACCGGCGCCGGACCAGGGGAGTCGTCGACCGCCGGGTGTTGGAGGCCGGCGACCTCGGTGGCCCGGCCTAAAGTACTGGCATGACTACGTCCATCGATCTCGGCAGGCCGATCTCCGGCGACGTCGTGGAGATGATCCTCGACGACCACAGGTTGTTCGAGGAGCTGTTGCGGGACCTTCGCGACAGCTCCTCCGACCGTGATGCGGTACGTCGCGCCTTCTCCACCTTGCACGTCGCCCACGCGCTCGCCGAGGAGAAGCACGTCTACCCACGGCTGCGGCGCAAGCAGGCGATCACCGACCACGAGGCCGAGCACGGCGAGGAAGAGCATGCGGAGGGCCACGAGGCCTTGCTGGCGGTGCTCGAGCTGAAGGGCACCGACACCCAAGCATTCGACGACGCCGTGGAGGAGCTGGCGAAGGTGGTCAACCATCACCTCACCGAGGAAGAGCTGACCATCCTCAACCCGGCCCGCGACGATGTTTCCGACCAGGAGCGGATCCGCCTCGGCGACGCCTTCGCCAAGGCGCGCAACGCGCACATCGACGACAACTGCGGCACCCTCACCCGCGTCCGGGAGCTCGTCGCGGCTGCTCGACGCGAGGGTCTGCTCGACGGTGACGACGATGCCGATGAGGGCGATGACTGACTGAGACCCGGCAGGTGGCGCCAGTCCGTGGGCCCGACAGCCTCAGAAGGCGGAGATTGATCCGGTGGCACGTTCTGTCCGGGCGAGTGCGCGGACGACCGAGTCCTGGCCGTGCCGCCGCTGCGACAGTGCGGCCATCAGGCCGAGGACGGGGTCCAGCACCTCGGGATCGAACCGCGGAGTAGGCAGGTCCAGGCTCATCGCGAGGTCGTCGGTGTGGACCACGATCTCGAGCAACCGGCAGACCAAGAAGTCGTCGAGGTTGAGTGCACAGTCCTGCCAGGCGACGTATGTCGTCGGGCTGGCCGCCGAGATCGCTGACGGTAGCTCGCTCCGCGACCGTTCGAGAATAGCCAAGGAATCGCTCGCCCCGGGAGCGGCCAGCTCGTTGAAGTCGTCGCGGATCGAGGTGTTTTCCTCGGCTCCGATGGGGGCGCCGAGCCAATCGACCCGTGCGTAGTAGTCCATCAGGGAAACAGTCTGAGCGGTGGCCGGTGGCGGAGTGCTGAGGAACTCGACCGCACACTCCGGCTGGCTGACCAGATGCCGGGTCAGGCCACCGACCGTCATCCCCGGGAGTGCGGATTCGCGGTCCCAGGCCGAGGCGACGGCGGGGGAGGCCACCAGCTCGACCAGCGACTCGACCGCACGCACGACCGCTGCGCGCTCGAGATGTCCGGCATACGTCAGGGTCACCCGACGAGGATAGGCACGCATTCCCGTCTCGGATGGGGCCGGCTGCCAAGATGGCTGACATGGATGTCGAGCTGATGCAGGAGTACTGCCTGGCCAAGCCGGGCGCCTGGGCGGACAACCCGTGGGGACACGAGCACCCGGTGGTCAAGGTCGGGGAGGGCGCTGACGCAAAGATCTTCGCGTTCCTCGGTTCTAGCGGAGTGGGCATCAAGGGGGGTGCCAACCGCGACGCCGCGGACGAGTGGCTGGACCGCTACCCGGGTGCTGTGAAGGTGATGGCGTACATCGGACGCGCGGGCTGGAACGACCTGTCCTACGGCGGGGAGATCCCGGACGACGAGCTGCTCGAGGGGGTCGATGAGTCCTATCGACTCGTGGTTACCGGGATCCCCAAGAAGCGCCGCCCCCAGGGCTGGGACGCACCCCCGGTCGTCGACGACCGGTCCTAGCTCGTCAGCCTTCCTCCGGCTCGATCCGGGCCCGTCGGTTGGCGTTGATGCTGACCAGGCGGGCCACCACGAGCGCAACGTAGAACACGCCCGCGATCATCTCGATCATCACCAGGGACCGGGCATGACCCAGCACGGGGATCACGTCGGAGAGCCCCACGCTGGTCAGTGTCGTGAACGACAGGTACAGCAGCTCGAACCACGGTCGCTGGCCCTCGCCGGCAAAGGCGACGAAAGAGCCTGGCCAGACCACCTGCGCCGCAGCGTAGATGTAGGCGAACCCCCAGGCCACAACAGTGAAGGCCGCGCCGGTGGCAAACAGCTCGTCTCGGGTGACGCGGTCGTCGTGGAAGAGGTAACGAAGCATCCCGTAGGAGATGAAGAAGTAGAACGGGGCGTGGAACAGCGCGGACGCCAGCACGATCCAGCCCGTGGTCGGCTCGAGCGACTCCAGGACGGTGAAGACCATGGCCGGGCCGCCGAGAAGCACTGCCACCCAGTTCAGAGCCGGTGTCCGCCGGACCGCCCAGAGCGCGATCAGCACGACCGTCATCTGCAGCACGCCGAGGGTGGCCCGACCGGCAGTCGAGTCGTCGAGGAAGGGATAGGCGAGCACCGCCACCAGCTGGGCGGCGAGCAGCACGCCTGAGGGGTGGCTGCCCAGGATCTTCACGACATCCCGCCGCTCGTCGGGGTTGCTCACTCCTCTGACCGGTTCGCTCGGAGCTGCTTTGCCTGCTTCTTCTCCAGGTGGCGGACACCCTCGTCGATCGCGTCGGCCCTGGTCACCTGGGTCCGGATCAGGTTGGCAAGCGAGACCATCATCACGATCAGCGGCCACGGAAAGTAGGGGTGGAAGCCGTCGTCGAAGCTGGTGGCCAGCCAGATCGCCCAGGTCACCAGGCTGGCCCCGAAGAACCCGGCGAGCGCGCTCCGTCGTTGCGCCTGCCAGTGGAGCTCGGCGCGGTGCCTCAGCTCCTGGGTCGAGGCCTGCACCAGGGACGACCCCCGCTCGAAAGTCGGGTCCGGCACCAGGTCCACGATGATCGGCGGCAGCTCACCCAGGGTGCGGATCGACGCGACCTGGTCGCTGCGCTCGTCGAACTCCGCCCGATCCAGGCGGCCCTCGGCGTACGCCGAGGCCAGCGCCGTCCGGACGATGTCGCGATCGCGGTCGGCCGCGCGTAGCTGGGCGTTGCCGGGCAATCGCGGGTCGTGGTCGAACGAGGTCCAGGGGTCATCGGTCTCGCTCACGAGCTCACCTCCGGTCCCCGTCGTCAATCCGCTGGACATCCACAGTTCTGCATCCTAAAGAGGTCCGGTGTACCTACTCTGGCCTTCCTTCGTTACTCAAGCGAGGGACCATGGCCGACGCGCGCTAAGACGGGTCTCGTTGTTGTGAACGAGAACACGTTCTATTCTGTGGCGGCCGTCGCACGTGATGGGGAGGTGGCGGATGGCGTTCAATGCGGTATCGGTCATCCGAGGCCCAGGGGAAATCGCAGCGATGGTCGTCGAGGTGACCAAGCTGATCTTCACCCGACCCTTCCAGTTCCGGGAGTTCGTGGAGCAGGCCTGGTTCATCACCAGCGTGACTCTGATGCCCACGATCCTGGTCTCCATCCCCTTCGGGGCCGTGATCTCACTGCAGGTCGGCAACCTGACCGGACAGCTCGGTGCCCAGTCGTTCGCTGGGGCAACCGCCGTATTGGCAGTGGTGCGCGAGGCCGCCCCGATCGCAGCTGCGCTGATCATTGCTGGCGCGGCCGGTTCGGCCATCTGTTCCGACATGGGCGCCCGCAAGATCCGCGAGGAGATCGACGCGATGGAGGTGCTCGGGGTCAACCCTCTTGAGCGCCTGGTCGTGCCGCGCGTGGTCGCCACGATGTTCGTCTCGCTGATGATCATCGGCATCGTGATCGGTGCCGGGATCGGTGGCGGCTACTTCTTCACCGTGATCGTCCAGGGGGGCTCCGCTGGCGCCTTCTTGTCGTCGTTCACCGCGCTGGCGAGCCTCCCCGATCTCTACATCGCGATGATCAAGGCAGTCATCTTCGGCTGGCTCGCCGCGATCGTGGGCGCCTACAAGGGACTCAATGCCGGCGGCGGCCCGAGCGGCGTCGGCCGTGCGGTCAACGAGTCCGTGATCATCGCGTTCATGCTGCTGTTCTTCCTCAACGCCATCATCACTGCGGTCTACTTCCAAGTCGTCCCACCCCCGGGGATCTGACGAGATGGCGAGCATCGGATCAGTCACCCGCGCGGTCGCGGCCGCGCCCCGGAGGTCCCTCGAGCAGTACGGCGACCAGCTGCTGTTCTACGCCAAGGCGGTTGCCTGGACGCCACGGGCGATCAGGCGCTACCCACGCGAGATCACTAACACCCTTGCCGAGGTCACCTTCGGCGCCGGCGGGCTCGCGCTGATCGCGGGCTCAGCCGGCGTGATTGCGTTCTTGGCGTTCTTCGCCGGCACCGAGGTCGGTATCCAGGGATATGCGTCGCTGAGCCAGCTCGGCGTCGCCAAGTTCAGCGCGTTCATCTCGGCCTACTTCAACACCCGCGAGGTGGCGCCGCTGATCTGCTCGATCGCGCTGGCGGCCACGGTGGGTTGCGGCTACACCGCCCGCCTGGGCGCAATGCGCATCTCCGAGGAGATCGACGCGCTCGAGGTGATGGGCATCCCTTCGCTGCCTTTCCTGGTGACCACGCGGATGATCGCCGCGTTCGTCGCCGTGATCCCGCTCTACATCGTGGCCCTGAGCGCGTCGTACCTCTCGCCCCGGCTGATCGTGATCTTCATCTACGGACAGTCGCCCGGCACCTATGACCACTACTTCCTGGCATTCCTGCCACCCATCGACATCCTGTGGTCCTTCTTCAAGCTGCTGTTCCTGGCCGCCGCGATCATCTTGATCCACTGCTACTACGGGTTCACGGCCTCCGGTGGTCCGGCTGGCGTCGGCATGGCGGTCGGGCGGGCGATCCGCACCAGCATCGTGTTCACCGTGGTGGCGGACTTCTTCCTCAGCTTCGCCATCTGGGGTTCCACCACCACTGTGCGGATCACGGGGTAACGCGGCGATGCTGGTCAACATCCATCACGACAGCAATCGTGAGCACAACCGCCTGCTGGTCGCCGGGGTCGCCTTCATCACCATCCTCGCGCTGATGGTGGGGTTGTCGATCGCTATCTACCAGAAGGTCTTCGACCACGTCACCACGGTCACCATCAAGGCGGATCGAGCGGGGCTCCAGCTCGCCAAGTTCGGAGATGTCCGGCTCAACGGCGTCCTGATCGGTCAGGTGCGCAAGGTCGAGCAAGACGGCAAGGAGGCCTCGATCCAGGTCGCGCTGCAGCCCGCGGTGGCCGATGACCTGCCCACGAACGTCAACGTGCAGATCCTGCCGACGACCTTGTTCGGACAGAAGTACATCTCGTTCGTCATGCCCAGCAAGCCGTCCGCGGTCCGCCTGCAGAACGACGACGTGATCCCGTCGAGTCAGGTCGAGGTCAACGTCGAGCTCAGCCGGATTCTCGCGGATCTCTTCCCACTCCTGCGCGCCGTCCGACCGGCCGACCTGAACATGGCGCTGAACGCATTGGCCACGGCCCTCGAGGGCCGCGGCGATCAGCTCGGCGAGACGTTCGTGGACCTCGACGACTACCTCGGTGTCATCGAGGAGCACCTGCCGACCCTGCGCGAAGACCTGATCCGGCTGGCCGAGGTCGCCGACACCTACGACGACGCCGCCCCCGACCTCCTGGGGGTGCTGGGCAACCTGACCGTGACGAGCAAGACGATCACGCAGAAGTCCAAGGAGATCGACATCTTCTTCAGCGACCTCGGCGGCCTGGCCAAGACCTCCTCGCGGATCCTCGCCGACAACGAGGCGAACCTGATTCGGATCGGCGAGGTGTCGGCACCCATCTTCAAGCTGCTGGCCACGTACTCGCCCGAGTTCCCGTGCCTGATCAGGGGCGCTGCCAGGTACAAGCCACTGCTGGCCAAGACCTTCGAGGGCAACGAGGTCAAGCAGTACATCGAGCTGTTCACTCCTCAGTACCAGGCGTACGGGCGCGACGACATCCCGGAGTACGGCGAGATCGGCCACGGACCCTGGTGTTCGGGGCTGCCCTACCCGCCCGTCCCGGCCGGACCCAACTCGTTCAAAGACGGCACCGACATCGATGAGAACCCGCCCACCAGCATCTTCCCGGGAAGCCCGCGCACCTCGCCGGGATTCGACGGCGGCGCGCGCCAGTCCATGTCCAGCGGCTACGCCGGCACCGAGGCCGAGAAGGCTGTGATCAACGCGATGCTCGCCGCTCAGACCGGTCGGTCCGCCGAGGGTTACGCGTCGCTCGGGTCGCTGCTCTACGGACCGGTCGTCCGAGGCGGTGACGGATCATGAGTCAGCCGCCCGACACCACCACGCAGCCGGAGGCAGAGGCCAAGGGCGTGGCCGCCGCAAAGATTCGCAACCGGCGCAATGCGGTCACGATGCAGGCCGGGATCAAGCTGTTGATCTTCACGATCGTCTCGATCCTGGTCACCGGTCTGCTGGCCGCGATCATGGGCAACATCGGGTTCGGTGCCGGCCGCGAGTACCAGGCCATCTTCAGCAGCGCGTCGATGCTCGAGAAAGGCGACGACGTCCGGGTCGCCGGCGTCAGCGTCGGCGAGGTGAAGAGCGTCGAGCACTACGAGCGCAACCAGGCCTGGTGACCTTCCGGGTCAAGTCCGACGTGCCGCTGACCACCGCCTCACGGGCCGAGGTCCGCTTCCTCAACCTGGTCGGCGACCGCTACCTCGCGCTCGAGGCGGGCGACGACGCAGACGCGGAACCTCTCGACCAGGACGAGCCGCTGCCGATCGAGCAGACCAGCCCAGCGCTCGACCTGACCACCCTGTTCAACGGCTTCAAGCCGCTCTTCCAGGCGCTCCAGCCGAAGGACGTCAACGAGCTCACGCTCAACCTGGTGCAGGTGCTCCAGGGCGAGGGCGGCACGGTGCAGGGCCTGCTCCAGAAGACGGCCTCGCTCACCACCACGCTGGCCGACCGCGACAAGCTCGATCGGCGACGTGATCGACAACCTCTCCACGACCCTCGAGACCGTCGACAGCCGCTCTGAGCAGCTGACCACGCTGGTGACCGAGCTCAAGGACTGGATGCAGGACCTCGCCCGCGACCGCAAGACGATCGGGTCGTCGCTGTCGAGCATCTCCGACCTCACCGTCGTGGTCGCCGACCTGCTCCACGACGGTCGCCCGCTGCTCAAGTCCGACATCGCCGAGCTGCGCGAGCTGTCGGCGCTGCTGACCACCAAGCAGTCGCGCAAGCTGGTCGTCGAGCTGCTCGACCGGCTGCCCGAGTCGATGACCGACCAGACCCGCACCGGCACCTACGGCTCCTGGTACAGCTACTACGTCTGCGGCTTCTCGGCGGAGATCAACCTGCCCGCCGATCACGGGCCTCCCGCCGGCGCTGCTCGACCAGCTCAACCAGCTGCTCGGAGCCAGATCAACTTCCGCAGCACGGCGCCGAGGTGCAACACATGACGCGCCTCGAGCGAGCTCGCCACATCCGGCTCGGCGCGATCACCCTGGTCGTGATGCTGCTCCTGCTGGCGGCGACCTTCAACCTGTCCAAGTTCCCCGGCTTCGGCGGCACCACCTACACCGCCGAGTTCGCCGACGCGAGCGGCATCCACCGCGGCAACATGGTGCAGGTCGGTGGCATCCGGGTCGGCCGCGTCACCAAGGTCTCGCTCGATGGCGACACGGTCGATCGTCGAGTTCGAGGTCGACAACGAGGTCGAGTTCGGCAACGGAGAGCCAGGCCTCGGTCGAGGTGCTCAACCTGCTCGGCGAGAAGTACCTCGAGCTCACGCCGGCCGGCGAGGGCCAGCAGGCCGAGGACACGCCCGATCCCCAAGGAGCGCACCGAGTCGGCGTACGACATCGTCGGCGTCTTCGGCGACCTCACCACGACGACCGAGCAGATCGACAAGGAGCAGCTCGTCGACGCGCTGGGCGTCGTCTCCGACGACCGATCGAGCAGTCCGCCCCCGAGATCCAGGCCAGCTTCGACGGCATCGCGCGGCTCTCGGCGACGGTCGCCTCGCGGGACGAGCAGATCAAGGCGCTGCTGGAGAGCTCGAAGAGCGTCAGCACCCTGCTCGCCGACCGCAGCAAGGACATCGTCGACCTGATGCAGCAGCAGCGACCTCGTCTTCAAGGAGGTCGAGAGCCGCAAGCAGGCCATCCACCGGCTGCTGGTCAACGCCCGCACGCTCGCGGTCGAGCTGCGCGGGGTCGCCACCGACAACCAAGCGCAGATCGGGCCGGCGCTCAGGGAGATCGACGACCTGACCAGCCTGCTGATCAGCAAGGAGAAGGAGCTCAAGGCGACGCTCAACGCCCTCGGGCCCTACGCCAGCATCCTGTCCAACATCATCGGTACCGGCCCCTGGTTCGACGCGTACGCCGTCAACCTGGCCTCGCTCCCGACCGGCGAGTTCGCCGCCGGCGGCGCCGCAATGACCGGCCTGCTGCGCAGCCTCACCGGCCGGGTCATCGGGGTCGCGATCGTCGTCGTGCTCGTCCTCGGGCTTCGTCCTCGTCGTGCGTGGCGGCGACGACAAGCGAAGACTGTGACCGCACACTTCCCGCGCGCGGTCAGCGTCTACGAAGGCACCGACGTGCGGATCCTCGGCGTCAACGTCGGCCACGTCACCGCCGTGATCCCCGAGGGCAACTCGGTCCGGGTCGAGATCGAGTACGACGCCGAGTACAAGGTGCCGGCCGACGCCACGGCGGCGATCGTCACCCCGACCCTGGTGGCCGACCGCTTCGTCCAGCTCGGCCCGGCGTACACCGGGGGAGACGTGCTCGCGGACGGTGCCGACATCGCCCTGCGACACACCGGCGTGCCCGTCGAGCTGGACCGCATCTACGCCGCCCTGCGCGACCTCACCGCGGCGCTCGGACCGCCAAGGCGTCAACTCCGACGGCACCCTGAACCGCACGCTGAAGGCCGGCGCGGACGCGCTCGGCGGCAACGGCGCCCGCGGCAACGAGATGATCCGCAACCTGTCCGAGGCCGCGACGACGTTCGGCCAGGGCAGCGGCGACCTCTTCGAGACGGTCACCCAGCTGGCCGAGTTCACCGACACGCTGGCCACCAATGACTCCCTGGTCCGCGCCTTCATCGCCGACCTCGCTGGTG
>CAWHKK010000023.1:0-19178 GCA_963829975.1 uncultured Actinomycetota bacterium | reverse complement strand
AGCGCAATGATCGCGTCCGGACGGCCCTCGTCGATGAACGCCGAGCCGATCACCAGCCCTGCCGACAGGTGCAGGATCGTGGTCACCACCAGCACCGAGACGACCCACTTCTGCACCCGGGCCAGCCGGGCCAGGTCCTCGGCACTCGCCCGCTTGCGCGGGTTGGCGGGATCCATCAGGTGCCGTTGGCGCTTGGTCTCGGTCATCTCTCCTGCGACGATATCCGGTGGTGGCCGGTGCCGTCCGGCGCATGCTCATGCCATGGACCTGTGCCAGTTCGGCCCCGACGACACGAGGCGCTGCGGGACTACGTCGCGTGCGCAACGCCGTACGCGCGCTCGACTCGCCGTGGCAACACCCGGCGACCGAGGCGCGGATG
This sequence comes from uncultured Actinomycetota bacterium, assembly GCA_963829975.1. Taxonomy (GTDB): domain Bacteria; phylum Actinomycetota; class Actinomycetes; order Propionibacteriales; family Nocardioidaceae; genus Nocardioides. Next base: position 18,799 of record CAWHKK010000023.1, on the reverse strand, counting down.
GCCAGTCACTTCCGCTACGGCTGGGACCTCGAGCCCCCGACGCCGTTCCTGGCGGTCGTCGACGGCGACCTCGTCGGCTACGCGACGTCTCGGTCAGCGACCGGGACAACCTGCACCTGGCCTGGTTCACCGTGGACATCCACCCGGATCATCGCGGCGGGGTCACGGCACCGCGGCGCTCGAGGCACTCCGGGCAGGTGCGTGCGCTGGGTCGTACTCGGTCGGCATCGCCGGCTGGGACCTCCATACCACCCGGGCGTTCGCGGCCCGGCACGGCTTCGCGCTGGGATCGGTCAACGTCAACCGGCGGCAGATGCTGGCCGAGGTCGACTGGGCCGACGTCGAGCGTCGGTGCGCCCAGGCCCGCGGGCACGCAGAGGACTACGAGCTGGTCCGGCGTACCGGCCACACGCCCCGAGGCCGAGCTCCCGGCCCTGGCCGAGATGACTGCAGCGATCAACGACGCGCCCACCGACGACCTGGACATCGAGGACGAGGTCTTCACGCCTGACCGGGTGCGCGACTACGAGACCGCGCAGCTGGGACAGAGCGGCGACGGGTTCCACCGGGTCTACGCCCGACACCGCGGCACCGGCGAGCTCGCCGGGCAGACCGTCGTAGCCGTCCAGGCCGACCTACCGCAGCACGCCGAGCAGCACGACACCTCGGTGGTGCGGGCGCACCGCGGCCATCGGCTGGGTCTCCTGCTCAAGGCGGAGATGATGCTCTGGCTGCGCGAGGCCCAGCCTGGGCTGACGGAGGTCGACACCTGGAACGCGGAGTCCAACGACTTCATGATCGACGTCAACCAGAGCCTGGGCTACCGGATCATGGGTCGGGAGCTGGCGTTCCAGAAGACCCTCTAACGTTGCGCGCATGCTCGCGCTGCCCGCCCATGGATTCGTCATGCTCTCGCTGCCGAAGTGCGCGTCGACGTCGATGGTCAGGGCCGTCGCCGGGCAGGCGGAGATGGTGTTGCGGATCAACCCCAAGCTGAAGCACATCAACTGCGCGCAGTTCCACGATCTGATGGTCCCGGTGCTCCGCAAGGGCGGCTATCGGCGCAAGGACTACGAGGTCGTCTCGCTCTTCCGCGAGCCGGTCGAGTGGCTCGAGTCGTGGTGGCGCTACCGCAAGCGGCCCGGCGCTGACCGAGGAGAACTCCCGGCGCTACACCGGCGACCAGACGTTCGAGGAGTTCACCATCGACTACCTCGAGCGGCAGACGAAGGTTCGCGGCCGCCCGGCCCGCTTCATCGCCATGGGCGACGACCTGGACATCGGCGTCGACCGGCTGTTCGCGCTCGAGCGGCCCGAGGCCTGGCAGGGCTGGATCACCGAGAAGCTCGGCAAGGAGCTCACCTTCGGCACCGACAACGTGTCCTCGGTCCGCCAGACGCCCGAGCTCACTGCGGCTACGCGGGCCCGTCTCGAGACCTACTTCGCCCCCGAGTACGACATCTACTCCCACCTGCGCGAGACCGGCACCTGGGCGCCGCCCAAGGGTTACCGGCCAGCAGCTGGCTGACGAACGACGAGGCCGCTCGGTCCAGCTCGCGGACCGCGCGGACCACGATGCGGTCGATCAGCTCCTCGCAGGTCGGCAGGTCGTCGATCACGCCGACCACCTGGCCGGAGGCCAGCACGCCGGCGCTGGTGTCACCGTCGACCAGCCCGGCCTTGAGCATCATCGGGGTGTTGGCGGCCAGCGCCATCTGACCCAGGGTCCGGCCCTGGGTCTTCCTCATCGACCGGCCGTCCTTGGCCAGCTCGACCCAGCTCATCCCGCTGGTGCGCTTGAAGTCCAGCGTGCGCCGCATGGTGGGGCCGAGCCGTTTGATGGCGCTGGTGCCCTCGAGCTCCTCGACCAGGGCAGTGCGCAGCATCCGGTGCGGCATCCCGTCGACCTTGGTGGTGACCACGGTGCCGGTGAGGCTCTGCTCCAGGTAGAGCTGCTTGACGGCGTCCGGCACGGCGCTGTCCTGGGTGAGCAGGAAGCGCGTGCCCATGCCGACCCCGGCTGCGCCGTACGACAACGCAGCCGCGAGTCCACGCCCGTCGAAGAAGCCGCCGGCGGCCACCACGGGGATGTCGACGGCGTCGAGCACGGTCGGCAGCAGCAGCGTGGTGGGCACCGGTCCGGTGTGGCCGCCGCCCTCACCGCCCTGGATCATCACCGCGTCGGCGCCCCAGGCGGCGACCTTGACGGCGTGCTTCGCCGCTCCGATCGACGGCATGACCACAACGCCGTGGTCCTTGAGCTTCTTGATCAGGTCCTGCTTAGGAGCCAGCGCGAACGACGCCACCCTCACGCCGTGCTTGATCAGCAGGTCGCAGCGGTCCCCGGCGTCGCCGGCGTCGGCCCGCAGATTGACACCGAACGGCTGGTCGGTGCGGCTCTTGACGTCGAGAATCGCGTGCTCGAGCTCTTCGAACGACATCGTGGCGCTGGCCAGGATGCCTAGGCCACCGGCGTTGGCGGTGCCGCTCACCAGCCGCGGGCCGGAGACCCAGCCCATTCCGGTCTGTACGACAGGGTGGCGGACGCCGGTCAGCTCGGTGAGCGGGGTGACCAGCTGCTGCTCAATCATTCGGCACCTCACGGTGGCGCATGGCCTTCGGGTCGAGCACCTCGCGGATGATCACGAGCTCGTCCATGGTCGGGGTCCGCGTCTCGGGGACCTCACCGGAGGCAAGCTCGAAACCAGTGGCTTCGCGCACCTCGGCGACGCTCACGCCCGGATGCACGCTCAGCAGTCGCAGGGTGTCGTCGGCGCCCTTGACGTCGAAGACGGCAAGGTTGGTGACCACGCGGTGGATGTCGTTGTGCTTGGCGGCCGCCGGGCCGGTCTCCTTGGCGAGCTTCGGGCCGACACCGGTCACGATGTCGACGCGCTCCACGAAGACCCGAGAAGAGTGCTTTGGCACCCAGTACGACGTGCGGTTGTTCACCGTGTTGCCCGGTGCTCCGCGCGACCCCAGCAGCTGCCGCTTCGGCTGCTCGAAGTCGCCGATCGCGGAGATGTTCTGGTTGCCGTGGCGATCAACCTGGGTGGCACCCATCATCACGTGGCGCTTGCCGTAGGCGACGACGTCGAAGACCTTGCGGAAGGGGATCCAGCCCTCCACCACGTCGGCCTTCGCGAACAGTGGTGGCACCCCGGCCAGGAACAGCGACTCGCCGTCAGAGATCACCAGGTCGGGGTTGCTGGTCAGCTTCGCCAGGCGGACGCCGAGCATCGGCAGCAGCCCCATCGGGCTGGCGAAGATTTCACCGTCGTCCTGAAACGCGTCGGCGATGGCGGCAGCGCACACATCGGCGCGAGTGGCGTCACTCATGCCTGCTCCTCCTGGAACGTCTTCACGGCCGCTTGGTAAGCGGACTCGTCGCCGGCGAGGAAGCGGTCCGCGAAGGCCGCCCAGTCCTCGTCGGTGCCACCGGCCGCGGCGGCGTAGGCCCGCTGGAACTTCTCGTCGCGCTCGTAGTCGGGCGTGCAGGTGGTGAAGTGCGCGCCGTTGGGTGTCTCCACCACCCCGCTGACCATCATCCGGCTCAGCAGCAGGCGCTGGACCGGGGTGTCGACAGTGAGGCCGGCCGTGTCCACGATCTGCTCGACGCTGACGTAGGCCCGGTCGGCGGCCATGCAGAACAGGTCGTCGAAGTAGGGGTCGGGACCGAGGTACGTCGCGTTGCCGTGCTTGTCCGCCCGGTTCAGGTGCACCAGAGCGACGTCGAGCGGGATGGCCGGGACGGCGACCAGCTCCTCCGCGTCGGCGTAGGGGCTGGTGACGGTCTTGATCGACGGGTTGTTGACCAGCACGTCCGAGCCGAGGCCGGCTCGCATCGGCAGGAACGGAAGCCGTTGGGCAGCCGCCCGCAGGCCGGTCTGGAACATGCCCTCGTCGAGCTCCACGACCTCGGGGATCGCGCCCTCCTGTCGCGCCTTCTGGAAGTTGGGCTCCAGCGGCACGGTGTCGAGTGAGACGAATGCGTAGACGAGCTTTCGCACCTTGTCGGCACGCACGAGAAGGCCGACGTCGGCGCCGCCCCAGCTGACCAGCGTGAGGTCCTTGAGGTCGGAGCGCAGGATGGCGCGGACCAGCGCCATCGGCTTGCGGCGGGGTCCCCAGCCGCCGATGCCGATCGTCATCCCGTCCTTGAGCTCACCCACCACCTGGTCGATGGTCATCGTCTTGTCGCGAGGTCCCTTGGTCACTTCTTCGACTTCTCCGTTCCCGCGAACTCGTCTCGGAGCTCATCGCTGACACCGGCGAGGTTGAGCTCCATGGTGAAGCCCTGCTCGAACCGGTAGCTCTTGTTGACGTCGATCGGGTCGATGCCGTTGAGGCACTCCTTGGCCGCGCGGATCACCCGGGTGTCCTTGCTCGCGATCTCGCTGGCTACCTTCAGCGCGGCGCCGTCGAGCTGGTCGCGGGGGACCACCTCGAGCACCGAGCCGTGCTGGACCAGCTCGGTCGCCGTGATCGTGCGCGCGGTGAAGTAGAGGCTGCGCATCAGGTGCTGCGGCACCAGCCGGGCCATGTGGGTGGCGGCGCCGAGCGCCCCCTGGTTGACCTCCGGCACGCCGAAGAAGGCGTCGTCGCTGGCGATCACGACGTCAGCGTTGCCGACCAGGCCGACGCCACCGCCGAGGCAGAAGCCGTTGACCGCCGCGATCACCGGCACGGCGCACTCATAAACAGCCTTGAACGCCGCGTAGCAGCCCTTGTTGGCGCCGATCAGGGCGTCGAAGCCCGTGGTGTTCTGCATCTCCTTGATGTCCACGCCCGCGTTGAAGCCGCGACCCTCCGCGCGCAGCACCACCACATGGGTGTCCATGTCGCGACCGGCCTCGTCCAGCGCCGCCGCCACGTCGTACCAGCCCTGCACGGTCAACGCGTTCACCGGCGGGTGCTCCATGGTCACGACGCGGATGCCGTCGTCACGGAGCTCTGAGGTGATGGTCATGAGAACCCTTTCGAGACCAACCAAGCAATTGCTTGGTAGGGTAGCAGCATGCCGCTCGCCCTGGACCTGACCGACCGTGTCGTGCTGGTCACTGGCGGCACCCGCGGCATCGGCCTCGGCATCACCGGATCGTTCCTGGCCGCGGGCGCGACGGTGGTGACCTGTTCGCGGTCAGCCGTCGAGCCGGTGCCGGGCACGAGTCATCTGGTCTGCGACGTGCGCGACCCCGACGCGGTGGGCGTGATGGTGGACGAGATCGTCGCTGCCCACGGTCGCCTCGACGTGCTGGTCAACAACGCCGGCGGCGCGCCGAGCACCGATGCCGCAAGCGCGTCACCTCGCTTCCACGAGAAGATCGTCGGCCTCAACCTGCTCAGCCCGCTCCTCGTCTCGCAAGCGGCCAACGCCGTGATGCAGGCGCAGGACTCCGGCGGCTCGATCGTGAACATCTCCTCGATCTCCGCCCACCGCCCTGCGCCGACCATCGCCGCCTACGGCGCTGCGAAGGCGGGTCTCGACGCGCTCACCCGGTCGCTTGGCATGGAGTGGGGCCCGAAGGTGCGCGTCAACGCGATCGACGTCGGTCTCTGCCGCACCGAGCAGACCGACGACCACTACGGCGACGACGAGCGCGTGGCCGCCATCGAGCGCACCATCCCGCTCGGCCGGATGGCGACCCCGGCCGAGGTCGGCCAGGTCGCGGTGTTCCTGGCCAGCGACCTGGCGTCCTACGTCTCGGGCGCTCGGATCGCCTGCGACGGCGGCGGCGAACCCCCTGTCTTCCTGCACATCTCTTAGAAGGAGCACCAGTGTCCGGAATGTTGGAGGGTCGTGTCGCGATCGTCACCGGGGCAGGTCGCGGCATCGGCCGCGCGCACGCCCTCGAGCTCGCCTCGCACGGAGCCAAGATCGTGGTGAACGACTACGGCGTCTCGCTGGCCGGCCAAAGAGATCGGGGGGCGCAACGGGAGAGTCCCCCGCCGAGGAGGTCGTGGCGCTGATCAAGGAGAACGGCGGAGAGGCAGTCACCAACGGGGCCGACGTGGCCGACTTCGAGGCTGCCGCTGCCATGGTGCAGCAGGCGATCGAGACCTTCGGTGGGTTGGACATCCTGGTCAACAACGCCGGGTTCGTGCGCGATCGGATGCTCGTCAACACCTCCGAGGAAGAGTGGGACGCCGTCATCCGGGTGCACCTGAAGGGTCACTTCGCGCCGCTCCGTCACGCGGGCGCCTACTGGCGGGCCGAGGCAAAGGAGGGTCGCCAGCGAGCGGCCCGCGTCATCAACACCTCATCGGGCGCCGGGCTCCAGGGCTCGGTCGGACAGGCGACGTACTCCACTGCGAAGGCCGGGATCGCCGGGCTGACCCTGGTCGCCGCCCAGGAGATGGGGCGCTACGGCGTGACCGTCAACGCGATTGCCCCGGTGGCCAGGACGCGGATGACCGAGGGAGCCTTCGACACCTCGGCCATGGCCGTGCCGGAGGACAACTCGCCGCTGGTGGCCTGGCTGGCCTCGGAGGAGGCCGGTGATGTCACCGGTCGGGTGATCGAGATCGACGGCAGCACGATCACCGTCGAGAACGGCTGGGTCCACGGCCCTGCGGCTGACGCCGGTCAGCGCTGGGTGGCGACCGAGGTCGGTCCCGCGCTGCGTGGCCTGCTCGCGGACGCGCCGACGCCGGAACCGGTCTACGGAGCCTGAGATGTCCGCCGACAGCGCCCGCGAGATCGAGAACCTCCTCTACACCTACGCCGAACGCATCGACGCCGGCGACCTCGACGGTGTCGCCGCGCTCTTCCGGCACGGCCGGATCTGCGGGCAGGAGGGCGGTCCGCCCGAGTCCGTGTTCGAGGGTGAGGCGGCGGTCCGCAAGCTGTACGGCGCTACGGTCAGGCTCTACGACGACGGCACGCCACGGTCCAAGCACGTGACGACCAACGCGATCATCGAGGTCGACGAGGCGGCCGGCACGGCAAGCTCGCGCGCCTGCTACACCGTCTTCCAGGCCACCGATGGGCTGCCGCTCCAGCCGATCATCACCGGCCGCTACGGCGACACCTTCCAGCGGATCGCTGGGGAGTGGTGCTTCGACACCCGCACGATGTACGTCGATCAGGTCGGCGACCTGAGCCACCACCTGAAGTAGGCCTGGCTCAGATCCGTTCCAGCACCGTGCCGGTGGCCATCGCGCCGCCCGCGCACATCGAGATCAGGGCCGAGGCCTGGTCGCGGCGCTCGAGCTCGTGGAGCGCGGTGGTGATCAGGCGGGTGCCGGTCGAGCCGACCGGGTGCCCGATGGCGATGGCTCCACCGTTGACGTTGACCTTGTCGAGGTCGGGCCGGTGCTGGCTGGCCCAGGAGAGGACGACCGAGGCAAATGCTTCGTTGACCTCGAACAGGTCGAAGTCGGAGATGGTGCGACCAGTGCGGTCGAGCATCTTCTGAGTGGCGTCGATGGGACCGTCGAGGTGGTAGTAGGGGTCGGAGCCGACCAGGCAGTGAGCGGCGATCCTGGCCCGCGGGGTCAGGCCCAGGGCGCGGGCCTTGTCCTCGTCCATGATCAGCACGGCGGAGGCCCCGTCGGAGATCTGGGACGAGGTGCCGGCAGTGTGCAGTCCGTCGGGGAGGACCGAGCGGAGCTGGGCGAGGCCCTCCAGGGTGGTCTCTCGCAGACCCTGGTCGGTGTCGACCACCCGGGTCTCGCCGGTCGGCTTGCCGTCCTCGCCGAGCACCGGTGCCTCGATCGGGGCGATCTCCCGCTTGAAGCGTCCTTCGTCGACCGCCACGCGGGCCTTCTGCTGCGATGCCAGGCCGAACGCTTCGAGGTCGGCGCGAGTGATGCCCCGGTTCTTGGCGATCCGGTCGGCTGCCTCGAACTGGTTGGGCATGTCGATGGTCCAGTCGTCGGGCCGCGGGTCACCCATGCCCTCGGGCACGTTGGCGCCAAGCGGGATGCGGGTCATCGCCTCGACGCCGCAGGCGATGCCGACGTCGATGGTGCCGGCCGCGATCATGTCGTGGATGAGGTGCGCCGACTGCTGGCCGGAGCCGCACTGGGCGTCGACCGCCGTGGCTCCGGTGTGCTGCGGCAGGCCTGCGTGCAGCCAGGCTCTGCGGACCATGTCGTTGGACTGTTCGCCGGCTTGGGTGACGCAGCCACCCACGACCTGCTCGACCAGTCCGGCGTCGATTCCGGCGCGTTCGATGACCTGCTGCTGGACGAAGCCGAGCAGCACGGCGGGGTGCACTCCCGCGAGCCACCCCTTGCGCTTGCCAAGGGGTGTGCGGACGGCGTCGATGATGACAGGGTTACCCATACCTAGAAACTAGAACACGTTCTCGTTTACTACAAGCCGCATGCGTCACATCACACCAGTTTTGCCGAGACACCAGTACGAAACTCTTTCTTAACAAACAGAGAGTATGTAGTCTCGGCTTCTAGAACGTGTTCCAGATCCAGTCCGAACCAGGGAGCTTTCGTGACCGCAACCGACCATGCTGACCAGGCCGACCAGGCCGACCAGTTCGTGCTCCCGGACGGGTTCGACTTCACCGATCCGTTCCTGAACGAGGACGCGATTCCGCACGAGGAGTTCAAGGCGCTGCGCGAGAACTCCCCCGTGCACTGGGTGACGCAGCTGGCCGGTGCCTATGACGGCATGTCCGAGGAGTCCGGTGCGGGCTACTACGCCGTGAGCAAGCACGCCGATGTCTTGGCGATCTCCAAGAACGGCAAGGAGTGGTCGACTGCCGAGAACGGCGCGATCGTCCGGTTCTCCGAAGGGATGACCCGCGAGCAGGTCGAGATGCAGCGGCTGATCCTGATCAACCAGGACCCGCCTGACCACACCGCCCACCGGGCGATCATCTCCCGCGGCTTCACGCCCCGGTCGATCAACGCACTTGAAGAAGTGATGACCTCGAGGGCGCAGAGCGTCGTCCGGGAGGCCGTGGCCGGGGGCAGTGGCAACTTCGTCGAGGACATAGCCGCGGAGCTGCCGCTGCAAGCGATCGCTGAGCTGATCGGCGTACCCCAGAAGGACCGGCACAAGCTGTTCGACTGGTCCAACCAGATGCTCGCCTCCGACGACCCCGAGATCATCGGTGATCCCGCGGTCGCCTCCACCGAGATCCTCGGTTACGCGATGGAGATGGCGGCCGACCGCAAGGCCAGCCCACGCGATGACCTGGTCACCAAGCTGATCAACGCCGACAAGGACGGACGGGGCCTCACCGACGACGAGTTCGGCTTCTTCGTGATCCTCCTCGCGGTTGCCGGCAACGAGACCACCCGGAACGCGATCACCCACGGCATGAACGCGTTCCTGGACAACCCTGCTCAGTGGGAGCTCTGGAAGCGCGAGCGGCCCGCCACGATGGTCGACGAGGTCGTCCGGTGGGCCACCCCGGTCAGTGTCTTCCAGCGGACCGCCCTCACCGACGTCGATGTCAGTGGGGTGACCATCAAGAAGGGGGAGCGAGCAGCCCTCTGGTACGCCAGCGCCAACTTCGACGAGGACGTCTTCGAGGACCCCTTCACGTTCGACATCCTGCGCGACCCCAACCCCCACCTGGGCTTCGGGGGCCACGGCGCTCACTACTGCATCGGCGCGAACCTGGCTCGCCAGGAGATCAGGGTGATCTTCGAAGCGCTTGCCGACCACGCGCCCGACATCTCCAAGGTCGCCGAGCCGCGGCGACTGCGGCACTCGTGGATCAACGGAATCAAGGACCTGCAAGTCGCCTACTCCTGAGGCACTCCTGGGGGCCTAGTCGCGAGCGGTGAGGACCTGCGGGCCGTCGTCGGTGATGGCGATGGTGTGTTCCATGTGCGCGCCGCGGGAGCCGTCCTGGCTCTTGATGGTCCACCCGTCAGCGTCGATGTAGATCTCGTCGGTCGTGTGCAGGAACCACGGCTCGATGGCGATCACCAGGCCGGCCTTCAGCTTGAAGCCGCGCCCGGGCCGTCCGTCGTTGGCCACGTGCGGGTCGCCGTGCATCGTCCTGCCCACGCCGTGACCGCCGAACTGGAGATTGACTCGGAGGCCCGCCTCGCGAGCGACGGAACCGATGGCGTGGGAGATGTCGCCGAGCCGATTGCCCGTCACGGCCTGTTCGATCCCCGCCGTCAGGGCGCGGTCGGCGACATCGATCAGGCGCAGGTCTTCCGGGCGCGGCGTACCGACCACCAGTGAGTACGCCGAGTCCGAGACCCACCCGTCCACGCTGGCGGCGAAGTCGACGCTGAGCAGGTCGCCGTCCTGGAGCACGTAGTCGTGGGGCAGCCCGTGCAGCACTGCTTCGTTGACCGAGGTGCACAGCACCTTGCCGAACGGAGAGGCGCCGAACGACGGGTGGTAGTCGATGTAGCAGGACTCCGCACCGCGATCGCGGATCATCTGGTGGGCCAGCTCGTCGAGCTCGAGCAGGTTGACCCCGACGTCGGCCTTGTCGATCAGTGCGGTGATCACCGAGGCGACGAAGCGTCCGGCCGGACGCATCTCCTCGATCTGGGTCGGGGTGCGAAGCTCGATCATGTGCCGAGCCTAGGAGGTCACCCCGCCCGAGACAGAACCGCCCACAGCAGATTCGTTGACCTCACCCAGGGCTCGACGATCGGTCGGCCGAGCCGCATCGCCGTCGTTTGGACGCCGTGGGCGAGCTAGTTGGCGGGCTTCTCCGAACCGACGACCCACATCGCGAAGAACTGCGAGCCGCCGCCATAGGCATGACCCAGGGCCCGGCGTACGCCGTCGACCTGGTGCTCGCCTGCCGCGCCGCGCACCTGCAGGGCGGCCTCGCCGAAGCGGAGCATGCCGGAGGCGCCGATCGGGTTCGACGACAGCACTCCGCCCGAGCAGTTGACCGGCAGCTTGCCGTCCATCGCGGTGCCACCCGACTCGGTGAGCTTCCAGCCCTCGCCCTCCGGCATGAAACCGAGGTTCTCGAGCCACATCGGCTCGAACCATGAGAACGGCACGTAGATCTCGGCCGCGTCGATCTCCTCGAGCGGGTTGGTGATGCCGGCCTGCTTCCACAGTGCGGCGGCCGCGTCGCGCCCGGCCTGGGGGTTCACCTGGTCGCGCTCGGCGGCGGTCGTGGCCTCCGACCGCATCACCGTGCCGTGGATCCACGCCGGGTTGGGGGACGACTTCGCGCTGTCCTCGTCGACGATCACGAGAGCGCACGCGCCGTCGCTCGAGGGACAGGTCTCGTCGTAGCGGATCGGGTCCCACAGCATCTGCGAGGCCAGCACCGACTCGACCGTCGTGCCTTCGTTGTGCAGGTGGGCGAAGGGGTTCTTGAGCGCGTTGTTGCGGTCCTTCGCCGCGACGATCGCGCCGACGTGGGTCGGCGCGCCCGACCGGCGGATGTAGGAGCGGACGTGGGGGGCGAAGTAGCCGCCGGCGCCGGCGTGCACGGGCATGTTGAACGGCAGCGGCACCGAGAGGGCCCACATCGCGTTGGACTCCGACTGCTTCTCGTAGGCCACGGTCAGGACCCGCTTGTGTACGCCGGCTTGCACCAGCGACGAGGCCACGATGGCTGTTGACCCGCCGACCGAGCCGGCGGTGTGCACGCGCAGGAGTGGCTTGCCGACCGCGCCGAGTGCCTCGGCGAGGAACAGCTCGGGCATCATCACGCCCTCGAACAGATCCGGTGCCTTGCCGACCACGATCGCGTCGATGTCAGCGAGCGTCAGGTTCGCGTCGGCGAGCGCTCGGTCGATGGCCTCCCGGCACAGGCCGGCCATGGAGACGTCCTCGCGCTTGGCGCGGTGGTGTGTCTGGCCGATGCCGATGATCGCCGCCGGCTGCTTGGCCATCAGTTCCTACCTTCCAACGTGCACACGAGGTTCTGCTGCAGGGCAGGGCCGCTGGTGGCATGGGCGAGCACCTTGGTGGCCTCGCCGGACCAGACCCGCTTGGCCGCCTCGCCGACCCGGATGCCGCCGCCGGAGAACATCGGGTTGCTGGTGAGCGCGCCACCGGACGGGTTGATGGTGACGTCGTCGGCCAGGCCGAGCTCGCGGCGCAGGATCAGCTCCTGGTGACTGAACGGCGCGTGCAGCTCGGCCACCTCGACGCCACCGAGGTCGAGCGCCTCGCCAGCACGCTGCGTCGACGGGGACCGGGTCAGATCGCGGGTGCCCATGCCGAGCGCGTCCACGTTGTGCGCGATCCCGCTGATCCAGGCGGGCCGGTCGTTGACCTCGTGCGCCCGGTCGCCGGCGGCGAGCACGATGGCGGCCGCGCCGTCGGTGACGGGGGAGCAGTCGTGCTTGCGCAAGGGATCGGCGTACACCGGACGGGCGAGCAGCTCCTCGACCGACGAGCCGCCCTTGCGGATGGAGTACTCGTTCTTCTCGGCGTCGGTGAGCGAGCGGTTGGCCACCTCGGCCATGGCGCGCTCGTCCCAGACGCCGGCGTCGATGCCGGCGCGGGCCTGCAGCCCTGCCAGGGACACCGTGTCGGGCCACAGGGGCGTCAACGTGTAGGGCTCGAGCTGGAGAGCGAGCGTGCGGCGCAGCACCCCGGCCGAGCTCTTGCCGAAGGCGTAGACGAGCGCGGTGTCGACCTCACCGGTCTGGATCTTGATCCAGGCCTCATACATCGCCCAGGCCAGGTCCATCTCGACGTGCGACTCGTTGACCGGCGGGATGACGCCGATGGCATCAACCGCCTGCACGAAGGAGAACGACCGGCCGGCCAGGTAGTCGGAGGAGCCGGAGCACCAGAAACCGATGTCCCTGCGGGTCCATCCGGTCTGCTCGTAGCACTCCGCGAACAGCGGGACGAGCAGCTCCACACACGTGGGCGACCCGTCGAACTCTTCCATCTGTCGCTGGGCGAACCCGACGACGGCGACGTCTCTCATCGCATGCCTCTCAGAGGTGCTTCTTGTAGGTGTCGTAGTCCGCGTCCGGTTCGCCGGTCGGACTGAAGTGATCGATGTTCTCGAGGGAGAACGTCCACTCGTCCTTCGGCTTCCACACGGCCTTGACCCGCATGCCCATCCGGACCTCGTCGGCCGGCACCCCCAGGATGAGGTGGAGGACCGCGATGTCGGCCCCGTCGAGGAGCACGTACGCCGAGACGTACGGCGGAATGATCTTCTGGCCGAGGAACGGCACGTTGACGATGCAGAACGTCGTCACGGTGCCGGTGTGCGAGAGCTCGATCTCCTCGGCAGTCGGGGTGCCGTCGGCCGGGCAGGCGCTGCGCGGCGGGATGTAGACCTTCTCGCAGGTAGGGCAGCGCTGGCCCATGATCCGACCCTCGTTGAGGCCGCGGTAGAACAGGGACTCCTCGGGCGAAGCGGCGTAGTCGTAGTCGAGCGAGACCGGGGTGATGACACCGGTGACGGCCTCACCGCCGGCAGCCTCGCCGGCGGCCTCGACGGCTGCAGGAGTCTCGGCCTCGCCCGGAGCGAGCGGCTCGAAGCACGCGATGTCGGTGATCGAGCCGACGCGCTCGGCCGACCAGCGGATCCGGACGCGCATGCCCGTGCTGACGTCGTCCGGGGAGGCCACGTCCAGCGCGTGCAGGAGGGGCGCGTCGGCGCCGTCCAGGGTGACCAGGGCGAACGCAAAGGGCCGGTCGAACGGCTGGGCCTTCACCGGCTCGGGCACCCAGGTCCACGACGTGATGGTGCCGACCGACGAGACCTCGACGAAGTCGGTGGTCGCCTGATGGGTGACCGGGTCGAACTCGAGGGGCGGCACCACGACCTTCCCCTCCGACGTGCGGCCGCCGACCACGACGCCGTCGCGGAGGCCGGTCAGGAAGCGACCGAGGACGGGACCGGTCGATCGGGTGTAGTCGAAGCTCACCGTCACCGGGGCTTGCAGCGTGCGGCTCATGACGCGAAAGTGAAACACGTTCTAGTATTCGGGGCAAGCGTCTGGAAGGGTGGCGAGCATGAAACTTGGACTACAGCTCGGCTACTGGGGAGCCGGACCGCCAGAGGGCACGGCCGCTCTGGTCAAGGCAGCGGAAGAAGCTGGGTTCGACGCGATCTTCACCGCGGAGGCGTGGGGGTCCGACGCGTTCACACCCCTCGCCTGGTGGGGCCGGGAGACCACGAAGGTCCGGCTCGGCACCTCGATCGTGCAGATGTCCGGTCGCAGCCCGACGTCGATCGCGATGCACGTGCTGACACTGGATCACCTCAGTGGAGGCCGGGTGGTCCTCGGCATGGGGGTGAGCGGCCCCCAGGTGGTCGAGGGCTGGTACGGACAGCCGTTCGGCAAGCCGCTGGCGCGCACCCGGGAGGTGGTCGACGTCATCCGCAAGGTGTTGGCCCGCGAGGGTCCGGTGACCAACGACGGCCCGCACTACCCGCTGCCGTTCACCGGTGAGAACTCCGTTGGGCTGGGCAAGCCCCTCAAGCCGATCGTGCATCCGCTCCGCGCCGACGTACCGATCTGGCTGGGGGCAGAAGGCCCCAAGAACGTCGCGCAGACCGCCGAGATCGCCGACGGCTGGATCCCGATCTTCTACACACCGAGGTCCGCCGCGATGTACCAGCCCTGGCTGGACGAGGGCTTCGCCCGGGCGGGTGCCCGGCGGACCCGCGCCGACTTCGAGATCGCCGCGACCTGCCACGTGCAGGTCGTCAGCGGGGCCGAGGAGAAGGCCGCGGTCATCGCTGCGATGAAGCCGATCGTGTCGCTCTACATGGGCGGCATGGGAGCCAAGGACCAGAACTTCCACAAGCAGGTCTTCGAGCGGATGGGCTACGCAGACCTGTCCGACGAGGTGCAGAACCTTTATCTCGCGGGCCGCAAGGACGAGGCCACGGCACTGGTCCCTGACGAGCTGGTGGATGACATGCACATCATCGGGACCGCGTCGGAGGTCAAGGAACGCGCCGCACAATGGGAGGAGACCGGAGTGACCACGCTGCTGCTGAGCTGCCGTTCGGCCGAAGAGGTCGACACGATCGCCGAGGTGCTCGCATGACGGTGTCGGAGGTCGGGACCAGTCCCGTGGACCCGATGCGGGTCGGCACCCACAACGGGAACCTGATGGTGGCCGCCCTGAAGCGCCATCACGACAAGCCAGTGATGCATCTCGGCGACACCACGCTCAAGGGTGGCGAGGTCGCGGCCCAGATGAGTCGCTACATCCAGGCCTTCGAGTCCCTGGGGGCCGGCACCGGCACAGCCGGCGCGCTGCTCGCGCTGAACCGGCCCGAGGTGCTGTTCATCCTCGGGGCCGGACAGACCCAGGGTTTCCGGCGTACGTCGCTGCATCCACTGGGCTCGGCCGATGACCACGCCTACGTGATCAACGACGCCGAGATCACCACGCTGATCATCGACCCCTACTTCACCGAGCGCGCGCTCGCGCTGCTCGAGAAGTGCCCGGGTCTGACCAAGGTGCTCACCATCGGGCCGGTGCCCGATGAGCTCGCGCACATCGGCACGGACCTGGTGGCCACCGCGGAGGCGTTCGAAGCCCAGCCGTTGACGGCCAAGGTGCTACCGCCCGACCACATCGTCTCGATCACCTATACCGGTGGCACCACCGGCAAGCCGAAGGGCGTGATCGGCACGTCGCAGGCGATGTCGACCATGAGCCAGATCCAGCTCGCGGAGTGGGAGTGGCCGGAGAACCCGCGCTTCTTGATGTGCACTCCGCTCTCGCACGCCGGCGCGGCGTTCTTCGTGCCGACGGTGATCAAGGGTGGCTCGCTGTTCGTGCTGGCCCGGTTCGATCCGGCCGAGGTGCTCCGGACGATCGAGGAGCAGAAGATCACCGCCACGATGCTGGTGCCGTCGATGCTCTACGCGCTGATGGACCACCCTGACTCGCACACCCGCGACCTGAGCTCGCTGGAGACCGTCTACTACGGCGCCTCCGCGATCAACCCGGTCCGGCTCAAGGAGGCGATCGACCGGTTCGGGCCGATCTTCGCTCAGTACTACGGCCAGTCCGAGGCGCCGATGGTGATCACCTACCTGCCGAAGGGCGACCACGACGAGGCGCGGCTCTCCTCCTGCGGCCGGCCCTCCGCTTTCATCAGGACGGCGTTGCTCGGCGAGGACGGCCAACCCGTCCCGGTGGGGGAGCCGGGCGAGATCTGCGTAGCGGGATCACTGTTGGCCGGTGGCTACTGGAACCTGCCCGACGAGACGGCCGAGACCTTCCGCGACGGCTGGATGCACACCGGCGACGTGGCCCGCGAGGACGAGGACGGCTTCTGGTTCATCGTCGACCGCACCAAGGACATGATCGTCACCGGCGGCTTCAACGTGTTCCCCCGCGAGGTGGAGGACGTCGTGGCCGAGCACCCGTCGGTGGCTCAGGTGGGTGTCATCGGCACCCCGGACGAGAAGTGGGGGGAGGCGGTCACCGCGATCGTCGTGCTTCGCGAGGGCCACGCGCTCACCGACGAAGTCGAGGCCGAGATCAAGCAGATGGTGAAGGACCGCAAGGGCGCGGTCCAGTCCCCGAAGCAGATCATCGCCACCGACGCCCTGCCGCTGACCGGTCTCGGCAAACCCGACAAGAAGGCCCTACGCGCGCAGTACTGGACCGGGGAGCGCTCGGTCGGCTGAGTTAGCTGGGGTCGCCGGGCGAACGATCGAGACCGACGCCAGGCGCGGAGCGGGCGGCCGGGTCGCGGATCTCGAAGAATTCGCGGAGCCGGAAGCGGAAGGCAGCTGCCACCACCATCGACGGGAAGGTCTTGACCCGAGTGTTGTAGGCGCGGACGTTGCCGTTGTAGAAACGTCGGGCGGCGGCGATCCGATCCTCGGTGTTGGTCAGCTCGGCCTGGAGCTGGAGGAAGTTCGCACTCGCCTGGAGGTCGGGGTACGCCTCGGCGCGGGCCAGCACGGTGGCGATCGCCCCACCGACGGCGTCCTCGAATCTCTCGCGCTGCTTGGGCTGGTCGCCCTGGTGGGCGGTGGCAGCTTCCCTGGCCTGCACCAGGGCGTCGAGCACACCCTGCTCGTGGGCGGCGTAACCGCGCACCGTCGCCACCAGGTTCGGGACCAGGTCGTGGCGTCGGGTCAGCTCGACGTTGATGCCGCCCCACGACTCCTGCACCAGGGTGCGCTGCCGGACGAACCGGTTGTACATGACCAGGGCGCTGATCAGCAGGAGCACGACGGCTGCGATGCCGGCGTACAGCACGTACGTCTCGCTGTCGGTCACTGGCCGCGCACGTCCTTCCAGACGAACTCAGGGATCTTGTCGAGGATGGCGTCCATCACCATGAGCTTGGCGTCGACCTCTTCGATGCTGTGGCTGCCGTTCCGGACGACCAGCATCGAGTCCCGCTCGAACCGCCAGCCGAGCTCAGGCCACTGCATCAGCATCTCGATCATCTGCGGATGGAGGACGTCGAAGGCGAACTTCCGGCTCGGACACCTGACCGTGAAAGCGCGGTTGAAGTCCTCGGACTCCATCTCGATGTCGGTGTTCGTGAGCCGCCCGATCATCCGCCCGATCATGCCCTCGGGTTCCACCGACAGGGCCGGCACGGGGATACCCAGCGAGAGCGCCAGCACCGACCAGTGGTGGGTGGTGCTCGACCGATCCTTGCCGGTGCCGCTGGTGGTCGTGTACTGGTAGTCGAACGCCACCATCGCGCGACCGTCGTGCTCGCCATGGATGACGTTCGAGGCCGCTCGCCCGCTGCCGTTACCGAACGGTGTTCCCGAGAACCTCTCGACGAGGCTGCGGTCGTGGGCCGCGTAGCGCCATCCGCGGGAGGCGGCGTACGCCGACATTGCCTTGCGGCGCTTCTTGGCCTGGATGACGCCGACCGCGACGAGCACCAGGGCGACCACGAAGAACCCGACGAAGGCGACCACGATCCCGAACTCCACGCGGGACACCCTAGGGGTGGGCAGCGTCGACGCAGCTGTCCGCGGCGCTCTGGGCGCGGTGTCCGGATCTGCGGGCGGCAACTGCCTTTCGCGCCGCGGTGTCCAGACCCAGCGCGAGGCCCAGGAGGAGGATCGCCACGATGCCGTCCATCCACCAGTGGTGCCCGGTGTCCACCACGACCAGGGTCGTGATCACCACGTGGAGGAGGAAGAACCAGCGCCATCGGCTGGTGGTGCACGCGAAGATGCCGAACGAGACCACCGCGGCCCAACCCACGTGAATGGACGGCATGGCCGTGAACTGGTCGGACACTCCGCTCCCGACCTCTCCGTAGACCGAAGGCCCCCAGATCTCCGAGAGGTCTTGGTAGCCGAGGTCGGTGAGGTAGCGGGGTGGGGCTACCCGGATCCAGCGGATCGCCAGGCACCCCGCGGTGACCAGAGCCAACGCGTTGCGCCAGTGGGGATAGCGGTCACGGTGTCGGACGAACAGCCACACCAGGAAGCCGAGCAGCGCTGGAACGTGCATCACGGCGTAGTAGACCGTCGACGGCGGGCCCAGCCAGTCGTGGTCGAGCACGAAACGCTGGAGCGACAGCTCGGTCGGCAGGTGCAGGGCCCGTTGGAACGAGACGAGGTGGTGCGCCCGTTCGATAGCCAGGTCGTCACTGCCCAGCGGGATCTTCCTGGCCAGCCGCCAGGCGGCATAGAGCGCGGCAATCAATGCGAACTCGAGGGCGGCGGGCCGGGCCAAGGTCGACTGCGGGCGGTAGCGGCGCAGCACGACGTACAGCAGGCCGCTGAGCACAGCAGCCACACCGGATTGCTCCCACGTCGGCCACGGCATCAGCCGCAGTGTGTCAGGAGCTCAGGTCAGGATCCGGTGAATTGCGGAGGACGCTTCTCCGAGAATGCGCGGGGCCCCTCTCTGGCATCGCTGGAGGCGAAGACGGCGGCGCCGACCCGGGCGTCGTCCTGCCAG
>CAWHKK010000022.1:0-52935 GCA_963829975.1 uncultured Actinomycetota bacterium | reverse complement strand
GCCAGGTGCAGGTTGTCCCGGTCGCTGACCGTGCACGTCGCACAGCCGACCAGGTCGCCGTCGGCGACCGCCAGAAACGGCATCGAGGGCTCGAGGTCCCACCCGTAGCGAAAGTGGCTAGCCATCCGTGCCTCGGTGAGCGGGTGTTGCCAGGGTGCCTCGACAGCGCGTGAGGCATTGCGAACCGCCACGTAGTCACGGAGCGCCCCGGTGTCGTCCGGACCGAACTGCCGCAGCGTCATGGCCTGAGCATGCCGCGCCGGGGGCACTCAGCACCACCAGATATCGTCAGCAGGAGATGACCGAGCCCAAGCGTCCGCGGCACCTGATGGACCCGTCCGCACCCCGTCAGCGTGCCAATGCCGCCGATCTTGCCCGGCTCGCCAGGGTGCAGCGATGGGTCGTCTCGGTGTTGGTGATGACCACGATCCTGCACCTGTCGGCCGGGCTCGTGATCGGCTCGGCGTACATCGACGAGGACCGTCCGGACGCGATCATTGCGCTCAACGTGCTGGCCTCGGCTTTCGGCGTGCTCTCCATCGCGGCAGCCTTCGCGATCCACAAACGCTCGCTGCTCAGCCCGTGGCTGCTCCTCGGCGTCCTCCCCGGAGTGGTCGGCGCCTTCGTGGTCCTAGGCTGAAAGTCGCTCGATGATGGTGACGTTGGCCTGGCCGCCACCTTCGCACATCGTCTGCAGGCCGTAGCGGCCGCCGGTGCGCTCGAGCTCGTTGAGCAGGGTGGTCATCAGCCGGCTGCCGGTGGCGCCGATAGGGTGACCGAGAGCGATGCCGCCGCCGTTGACGTTGACCTTCTCGTGCGGCGCCCCCGTCTCCCTCATCCAGGCGAGCACGACCGACGCGAAGGCCTCGTTGCACTCGAAGAGATCGATGTCGTCGATGGACAGCCCCGACTTCGCAAGAGCGTGGCGGGTGGCCTCGATCGGGCCGGTCAACATCCACACCGGGTCGTCCCCACGCACGGAGAGGTGGTGCACGCGCGCCCGCGGGGTGAGGCCGTGCTCACGGACTGCCGACCCAGAGGCGATCAGCATCGCCGTCGACGCGTCGCAGATCTGGGAAGCAACGGCGGCTGTGATCAGGCCCCCTGGCATGAGCGGCTCCAGGCCGGCCATCTTCTCCAGCGACGTCTCGCGAGGGCACTGGTCGACCTCGAAGTCGCCGACAGCCTCGATCTCGCCCTCGAAGCGTCCCTGCGCAATGGCGGTGCGCGCGCGCTCGTGCGAGGCCAATGCGAACTCCTCCATCTCTGCGCGCGAGATGTCCCACTTCTCGGCGATCATCTCGGCCGACCGAAACTGGCTGATCTCCTGGTCGCCGTAGCGCTGCTGCCAACCGGGCGACTCGGCGAACGGAGTCGAGAAGCCGTACTGCTGACCGACGAGCATCGCGGCCGAGATCGGGATGGCACTCATGTTCTGGACGCCGCCAGCCACGACCAGGTCCTGGGTGCCGGACATGACCCCCTGCGCGGCGAAGTGCACGGCCTGCTGCGAGGACCCGCACTGCCGGTCGATGGTCACGCCCGGCACGTGGTCGGGCAGTCCGGCGACCAGCCAGGCCGAGCGGGCGATGTCGCCGGCCTGCGACCCGATCGTGTCGCAGCAACCGAGGATCACGTCGTCCACCGCGCCAGCGTCGACGCCGGTGCGCCGCATCAGGGCGCTCAGCGTGTGCGCGGCCAGGTCGGCGGAGTGCATCTCGGCCAGTGCACCTCCGCGCTTGCCGACCGGGGTACGGACCGCGTCGATGATGAATGCCTGGTTGGTCGAGCTAGCCATGGGAGATCCCGTCTAGAAGGATGTGCAGGTACTGGTCGGCGATGTCGTCATGCGCGAGCTTGCCGCCGGGGCGGTACCAGCGCACGGCCACCCACACGGTGTCGCGGATGAAGCGGTAGGTGAGCTCGACATCGAGGTCGGAGCGCAGGGCACCCGAGGCCTTGCCCTCGGTCAGCAAGGTCATCCAGACGTTGCGCGACTGGGCGTTGCGCTTCGCCAGGTAGTCGAACCTGTCGAAAGCGCCGAGGTAGTCGGCCTCGTTCTGGAAGATGGCGACCTCGTGCGGGTGGCGGTCGATCGACTCGAACGAGACCCGCACGGCCTGCTCGAGCTTCGCCCGGGCGTCCTCGTTGCTGGCCAGGATGGCGTCGTACTTGCCGAACAGCTCCTCCTGGAACGTGGACAGGATCTCGTCGACCATCGACTCCTTGGAGTCGAAGTGGTGGTAGAGGCTGCCCGACAGGATGCCAGCCGCGTCGGCGATGTCGCGCACCGTGGTGTTCTTGAATCCCTTGCTCGCGAAGAGCTGCGCCGCCAGTCGCAGGAGCTCGCCGCGGCGGGTGGGCGTTGCCACTTCAGGCATGTTGACTGCTCACCGAGACCACCTCGCCGGTCAGGTACGTCGCATAGTCACTGGCCAGGAACACCATCACGTTGGCCACCTCCCACGGCTCGGCCGCTCGACCAAAGGCCTCCCGCTGCTTGAGCTCGTGGAGCAGCTCGTCCGAGGTGACCTTGGCCAGGAACGGGTGCATCGCCAGGCTGGGGCTGACCGCGTTGACCCGGATGCCGTGCGGTGCGAGGTCCAGGGCAGCACACCTGGTCAGGGCCATCACGCCGGCCTTGGCGGCCGCGTAGTGGGCCTGACCCTCCTGGGCGCGCCAGCCGATGACGGAGGCGTTGTTGACGATCACGCCCAGCTTGCCGGAGGCGACGAAGCGCTGGCCCGCTGCCCGCACGCAGCGGAAGGTGCCGGTCAGGGTGATGTCGAGGACCTTCGACCACTGGTCGTCGGTCATCTCGAGCACGCTCGCGGTGCCGCCCAGGCCGGCGTTGTTGACCATGATGTCCACTCCGCCGAACTCCTCCGCTGCGTCGAGCAGTGCGGCCACCTGGGCCTCGTCGGTGACGTCACAGACGAGCTGGCGCACTCGCTCGGCGCCGAACTCCGCGGCCAGCGCCTGCTCCGCCTCGGCCAGCCGCCGCTCGTGGGTGTCGCTGAAGACAACGGCCTTCGCGCCCTCCTCCAGCACCCGGCGTACGACGGCAGCGCCGATGCCGGCACCCGCGGCCGCGGTCACCACCACGACCTTGCCTGCCAACAGGTCGTGAGGCGCGACGTAGTCGGGCGTCGGCTGCTCGGGTCGCGTCGCTGTCATCAGGTTCCTTTGGGTTCGCGCGGAAGACCGAGCACCCGCTCGGCCAGGATGTTCTTCTGCACCTCGTCGCTGCCGCCGTAGATGGTGTCCGAGCGGGAGAACAGGAAGAGTCGCTGCCAGTCGTCGAGGTCGTACGCCGCGCCCGACTGTCGCGCCAGCAGCCCGGCAGGTCCGGCGACGTCCATCGCCACCTCGCCGAGGCGCTGGTGCCAGTTGGCCCACACCAGCTTGAAAATCGAGCCCGCACCACCGGCCGCTGCCGAGTCGTCGCCGCCACTCACCGCGGAGAGTCCGCGCAGGGCCTGGGCTCGGATCACCTCGAGCTCGACCTTGAGCCCGGCCAGCCGGTCGCGGAGCACCGGTTGGCCGATCGCGCCGTTCTCCTTCGCCAGGTCGATCACGCCACGCAGCTCGCGGGCATAGTCGACGGTGTGCGCGATCGTGGAGACCCCGCGCTCGAAGCCCAGCAGCCCCATCGCGACACCCCAGCCCTTGCCGGGCTCACCGACGACCAGGTCGGCCGCGGTGCGAGCGCCGGTGAAGAAGACCTCGTTGAACTCCGAACCGCCGGTCAGCTGCTCGATCGGCCGGATCTCGACGCCGTCCTGGTCCAGCGGCACCAGCAGGAAGGACAGCCCGTGGTGCCGCGCGGAGCCGGGCTCGGTGCGGGCGATCACGAAGACCCATTGGGAGAAGTGAGCGTTGGAGGTCCACACCTTCTGGCCGTCGATCACCCACTCCTGTCCGTCGAGGCGGGCCTTGGTCTGCACGTTGGCCAGGTCGGAGCCGGCGTTGGGCTCGGAGTAGCCCTGCGCCCACAGCTCCTCAACCGCGACGATCTTGGGCAGGAAGCGCTGCTTCTGCTCTTCGGTGCCGAACGCGATCAGGGTCGGGCCGAGCAGCTCCTCACCGAGGTGGTTGACCCGCGAGGGCGCGTTGGACCGGGCGTACTCCTCGTGGAAGATCACCTGCTGCCACAGGCTCAGCCCGCGACCGCCGTACTCCTCCGGCCAGCCGACGCAGGTCCAGCCGTGAGCCGCAAGGTAGCGGTTCCAGGCCAGCCGCTCCTCGACCATCTCGTGGTCGCGCCCGGGACCACCGAGTCCTTTGAGCTCGACCCAGTCGCCGGTCAGGTGCGCGGCGAGCCACTCCCGGATCTCCGTCCGGAATGCCTCGTCCTCGGCCGAGAAGCTCAGGTCCACAGGTGCTACCCTACCAAGCAATTGCTTGGTTGGGTTTCGTGGCTCGCGGGCTCGCACCTCAACCACCGGCAGGGGATCGCACGCTCGCGCTCCCCGCTCGAAATGGAGCCTCGATGCAACAGACGATCCCCGGTGCGCTGCGCGCCGCCGCGGAGACGTTCGGTGACCATCTCGCGTACGTCGATGGCAACACCGCCGTGTCCTATGTCGAGCTGCTCGAGCGCGTGCGCCGAGTCGCCGCCGGATACGTCGCTCTCGGCCTGCGCCCCCGGGACCGGATCGTCCTCTGGGCCCCCAACAGCATCGAGTGGGCAGTGGCCGGGCTTGCCGTCTCGTACGCCGGCGGCCAGCTGGTGCCGGCCAACTCGCGCTACACCGGCCATGAGGTCGCTGAGCTAGTCGATCGCACCGGCGCGGTGCTCGTGGTCGTCGCCGACGGCTTCCTCGGTCGCACCCAGGTCGCGGACCTCCGGGCCGCCAGCGCCCTCGCATCGGTGCGCCAGGTCATCGACATCACCGACCTGCCGCAGATTGCCACCGAGCCCGGTGACATCGATGCTGTGGCCCTTTCACTCATGGCCGACGACGTCGCCGACATCCTGTTCACCTCGGGAACGACCGGGCAGCCGAAGGGTGCCATGTCGGCTCACCGGCAGACCATCGGCGTCGCGCAGGCATGGGCCGACCTCGGCGGCGTGCGCGCCGATGACCGCTACCTCGTGGTCAACCCCTTCTTCCACTCCTTCGGCTACAAGATCGGCATCGTGGTCGGCCTGCTCACCGGAGCCACGCTCTATCCCGTCGCGACGTTCGACCTCGACCAGAGCATGGGGCTCATCCAGTCCGAGCAGATCACGCTGCTCCCCGGTGCACCCGCCATCTACCAGTCCCTGCTCGCCGCGCCGAACCGCGCCGACTACGACCTCTCCTCGCTGCGGCTTGCGGTGACCGGTGCAGCTGTGGTGCCCGTCGTGCTGATCGAACGGATGCGCGAGGAGCTGCAGATCGACCAGGTCGTCACAGCCTTCGGCATGACCGAGGCCGTCGTGGTCACCATGTGCCGCGAGGGCGACTCGGCCGAAACCGTGGCCACCACCTGCGGACGCGCAATCCCGGGCATGGAGACGCGGATCGCCTCTCCCGACCAGAAGGGAGCGGGCGAGCTCTTGATCCGCGGCGACTACGTGATGCTCGGCTACCTCGACGACCCCGAGGCGACCGCGGAGACGATCGACCGCGACGGCTGGTTGCACACCGGTGACATCGGCACCCTCGACAATTCCGGCAACCTGGCGATCACCGACCGGCTCAAGGACATGTACATCTCCGGCGGCTTCAACGTCTACCCGGCCGAGGTCGAGCAGGCGCTGATGCGGATGGAGGGCATCACCGACGTGGCCGTTGTCGGCGTACCCGACGAACGGATGGGCGAGGTCGGCAAGGCGTACGTCGTGGTCGCGCCCGACACCGGCCTCACTCCCGAGGCCGTGGTCGCGTTCGCCAAGGAGCGGCTGGCCAACTTCAAGGTGCCCCGCGAGGTCGAGCTCGCCGACGCGCTCCCCCGCAACCTGTCCGGAAAAGTGCTGAAGACCGCCCTACGAGGCTCGCAAGCTCGCGCCTCAGGAACCGAGGAAGACTGACGTGGATCTTGAACTCACCGAGTCGGAACTGGCGTTCCAGGCCGAGGCGCGGAAGTGGCTCGCCGCCAACGTGCCGGCCGCGCCGCTGCCGTCGATGGACACCCCCGACGGCTGGGCGGACCACCAGGCGTGGGAAGCCCGGCTCTCCGCCGCGAAGTGGTCGGTCGTCTCCTGGCCCGAGAGCTACCACGGGCGTCGCGCATCACTGGTCGAGTGGGTGATCTTCGAGGAGGAGTACTACCGAGCGGGCGCCCCCGGTCGCGTCTCCCAGAACGGCATCTTCCTGCTGGCCCCGATCATTTTCGACCACGGCACCAAGGAGCAGCAGGACCGTTTCCTGCCGACGATGGCAACCGGCGAGAAGATCTGGGCGCAGTGCTGGTCCGAGCCCGAGGCCGGCTCCGACCTCGCGTCGCTGAAGTCCACCGCGCGGCGCGACGAGGAGCGCGGCGGCTGGGTGCTCAACGGTCAGAAGACCTGGTGCTCGCGCGCTGCCTACGCTGACTGGGGCTTCGGGCTGTTCCGCTCCGATCCCGAGGCGGCCCGACACAATGGCCTCACCTACTTCCTGTTCCCCCTGGACGCCGCGGGCATCACGGTGCGCCCGATTGCCCAGCTCGACGGCGAGCCGGGCTTCGCCGAGGTGTTCTACGAGGACGTCTTCGTGCCCGATGCCGACGTGCTGGGTGCCCCCGGCGACGGCTGGAGGGTGGCGATGAGCACTGCCGGCAACGAGCGCGGCCTCTCGCTGCGCTCCCCCGGCCGCTTCTGCGCCGCGGCGGACCGCTTGGTGGACCTGTACAAGACGGACCCTCAGCCTGCGCATGCCGATGCCGTGGTCGACGCCTGGATCAAGGCCCAGGCCTACCGCCTCTACACGTGGGGCACGGTCACCCGGCTCGCCGACGGCGGTGAGATGGGCGCGGCCGGATCGATCAACAAGGTCTGGTGGTCCGAGCTCGACATCGCGCTCCACGAGACCGCGCTCGACCTGCACGGGCCCGAGGCAGAGCTCGACTCGACCTGGCTCGAGGGCTACACGTTCTCCCTGTCCGGTCCGATCTACGCCGGCACCAACGAGATCCAGCGCAACATCATCGCTGAGCGGATCCTCGGCCTGCCTCGCGAGCCGAAAGGGAACCGAGACGGATGAGGTTCGAGCACACCTCCGACCAGCGCGACTTCGCCGCGTCGCTCGAGTCACTGCTCGCGGCGGCCGACACCGCCGCAGTGGCGCGCGCCTGGGCCGACGGCGACACCGGTCCCGGGCTCCAGCTGTGGGCGCGGCTGGCTGAGCAGGGCTTGACCATGCTCGCGACGGAGGCGACTCCTGTCGAGCTGGCCATCGCCTTCGAGGCGCTCGGCCGGCATGCCGTGCCAGGCCCGTGGGTCGAGTCGGCGGCTTACCTGCCGGCCGCTCTGGGTCGCGAGCTGGACGGCATCGCCACGGTGGCGCTTCCACCTCACGTGCCCTACGCCCTGGACGCCGACATCGCCGACGAGGTCTACCTCGGGAGCACGCTGGCCACCCGGGTCGGCGACGTGCGCCGGTCCGTGGACCGCACGCGTCGCCTGTTCGAGGTCGAGGGCGACGGGACGGCCCACCCGGAGGCCTTCGACCTGGCGGTGCTGGCCACGTCGGCGCAGCTGCTCGGCGCCGGCGAACGGATCCTGGCCGACTCGGTGACCTACGTGAAGCAGCGCAAGCAGTTCGGGCGCGAGATCGGGTCCTACCAGGCGATCAAGCACGCGCTGGCCGATGTCCGCATCGCGCTCGACTTCGCCCGCCCGCTCGTCGACGGCGCTGCGGTCGGCGCGATCGGCGCCTCTGCCGCCAAGGTCGCCTGTGCAGACGCGGCGTACCTCGCCTCCCGCACGGGACTTCAGGTGCACGGTGCGATCGGCTACACCCAGGAGTTCGACCTCAGCATCTGGCTGACCAAGGTGCGGGCCCTGGTGACGGCCTGGGGCACGCCGGCGTACCACCGCGCACAGATCCTGGCGGGTCTCTGATGGAGTTCGCCTTCTCCGAGGAGCAGAGCGAGCTCGCGTCGACCGTGCGCTCGCTGCTCGGCAAGCGCGCCGACCCGCGGCTGGCGGACTACGACCAGGAGCTCTGGCAGACCCTGTGCGAGCAGATCGGGGTCGCAGCACTGGGCATCCCCGAGGACTACGACGGCGCCGGTTTCTCGCTGTTCGAGTCCCTGATCGTCCTGGAGGAGATCGGCCGCTCGCTGGCCCCATCGCCGCTGCTGTCCTCGCTCGTGACCGCGGAGGCACTGCTGGCCGGCGCGGACGAGGACGCCAGACAACGCCTGCTCCCCCGGATCGCCCGCGGTGAGATCGCCGCCATCGCGCTCGACGCGCAGCAGCCGACCCTCGACATCGATCACGCGGCGCTCGTCCTCGCCGTGGTCGGCGACGACCTGGTCGAGGTCGCCCACCCCGAGACAGAGTGGGTCGAGTCCATGGACCAGACGCTCCGGCTCGGCAGGCTGCTCAACTCCCCCGACGCCACCGTGATCGGTGACGGAGCCGCGGCTCGGCGGCGTGCTGAGCTGGTTGGCGCCGTCGGCGTGACCGCACTCCAGATCGGCCTCGCCGCCCGGGCGCTCGACATGACCGTCGGCTACAGCAAGGACCGCGTGCAGTTCGGCCGCGCAATCGGCTCGTTCCAGGCGCTCAAGCACCGGATGGCCGACATGCTGGTGCTGCTGGAGATGTCGCGTTCGGCCTCCTGGTCGGCGTCGTACGCCGTCTCCACCGGATCCGACAATGCCGCTGAACTGACTCACATCGCCAAGTCGTACTGCTCCGAGGCGCTCGCCACCATCGCCGGCGAGACCATCCAGCTGCACGGCGGCATCGCGATCACCTGGGAGCACGATGCACACCTGGTCTTCAAGCGGGCTCATGCGCTCGGGCAGCTGTTCGGCGCGGCTCACGAGCACCGAGGCCTGCTCGAGCTGTGACCTAGTGAGCCACCGTGTGCAGGTTCAGCACGACCACGCCCACCACGATGAGCGTCAGGGCCGACACGCTGATCCAGTCCAACCGCTCCTCTAGCCAGAGCGCACCCACCAGCGCGATGGCGGCCGTGCCGACGCCCGACCACACGGCGTACGTCGTCGAGACCGGCAGGGTCCGCACCACCAGGGCGAGCAGCCAGATCGACACGGCGTACCCACCCAGTACCAAGACCGTCCACAGGGGGTCTCGGAAGCCCTGGGCCCGGGGCAACGCCGAGGTCGCGGCCACCTCCGTGACGATGGCGACGAACAGCAGTCCGAACGCGGCGAGCATGACGATTCCCCTCGTGGAGCATGTGTAGCGACCGCTACAACTACTAATGTAGCAACTGCTACAGTCTGAGCCAAGACACGGCCAGGAGGATCGATGGCACTCAACGCGACACGCCGGGCCGAGTGGACCGAGGCGGCCACTGACTACACGCTCGAGCACGGGCTGATCGGTCTCAGCCTGCGTCCGCTGGCGGCCGAGCTCGGGACCAGTGACCGGATGTTGCTCTACCACTTCGAGACCAAGGACGAGCTGGTCGCGGCCGTGCTCCGGGCCTCCACCGCTCGTTCGACGGACTTCATCCGCAACCTGCCGCCGTCGCAGGACCTCCGCGCCGCGGTCCAGGACCTCTGGGCGGCAATGCTGGTGCCGCTGGTCGATCGGTGCAGCCGTCTCTACGTCGAGGCAGCGGCGCTCGGCCTGTTCGGCCAAGAACCGTATGCCTCCGTCGTCCGCGAGGCCAACGCCCAGTGGAGCAAGGCGCTGGTCGACCACCTCGTCCGTTCGGGCGTACGCCGCCCCCTCGCCCGCCGCGCCGTGCAGCTCATCGACGCGGCGTTCATGGGCTTCCAGCTGGACCTCCCGCTCGACGTCGGCACCCGCGACCGCCGCCGGGTGGTCGCGGACCTGGCGGAGGCCATCGCCGCCCTCACGCCCGCCGCCTCGCGCTGATCCGAGAGCCGCCGGGCTTTGCGATCGGCTTACGTCCGCCGATGAAACGTGATCTTGCCGCCGGGGTGGTGGGTGAGGTCGTAACCGTTGCGGTGGGCGAGGGTGTGGTGGCGGGGGCAGAGCAGGATGCCGTCGCGGCTGGTGTGGCCGCCTCGGCTCCAGGGTCTCGGGTGGTGGAGGTGGCACATTCCGGGTGGCCGGTCGCAGCCTTCGGCCCGGCAGCCGCCTTGCTGGATGCCGGCGGCGATGCGTTGGGCTTCGGTGTGGAAGCGGCGTTTCCGGCCGAGGTCGAGGACCTGGGATTGGCCGCCGAGGACGGCGGGGATGATGCCGGCCTGGCACGCCAGATGACGGGTGGCGCTGGCGGAGAGGCGCTCGCCGGTGTCAAGGTGCGCCACGCCGAGGTCGCGGCGGAGTGCGTCGAGGGTGGCGGTGACCACGACGGTGGCGGCGACTCCACCGGCGCGCGGCAGCCGATCAACTGGGTAGCGCTCGAGGAGCTCCACGAACGCCTCCCCCATCCGGTGGTCGCTGGGCCGCCCGGGGACAGGGGCGTGGCCGTCGACCGCGGCCCGGTGTTTCGGTGCTGCGATCGCCAGCAGGGCCTTTTTCAGGATCGCGCCCGCGAGGGTGGGGATGGTGAACGTGCCGCGGGTCCGGCCGTGGCCGTCGTCGGCCATCCGCAACGAGGCCGCCGCCCGCGCGGCTGCCTCCTCCTTCTCCAGGATCTTGGCTTCGTGGGCCTCGGCGCCCTCGGGGTCGATCACCTCGACCAGTCGTTTGCCCAGGACCCGCAGGTGGTGGGCGTCGAAGTGTTCGGCCTGCTCCAGCAGCCACGCCTGTGCCTGACGGGCTTGGTCGATGTCGAGGCCCTCGGGAAGGGCGTCAACGGCGCGGATGACCACCGCCGCCTGGTCGAGGAGCAGGCCACCGGTGGCGAGCGCCTGGCGGACCGGCGCGTGGCGGTCGGTGTCGAGGGCCATCGCGAGCCTGGTCTTGCGGTGCGCGTCCACCGTGGTCTGGTGGGTGACGGTCGACCACCACGCCGCAGTGCTGGTGGCCCCGGATTCATCGCCGACCCGGGTGGACTCGGCGTGGGCAGCGAGCCGCAGCGTGAGCTCGGCGAGCCGGGCCTCGGCCCGGGACAGCTCGGCCAACGTGGAGCGGGTCTCCTCCTCGCTCATCGACCAGGTCGACTGCTCGACCACCTCGTCGAGGGCCCCGTGGATCTGCGCAGCAGCGACCGTGATCCGGTGTGCCCGGGTGGTCGATGCGGTGCTGGACATAGATCTATTCCAGCACCGACCACCGACAGTCCCGCCCCGCTTTCGGGGGTTATCCACCGACCTCTCGGTTAGGTCCAGGGATTGGCCCAGCGGCCGTCCGCTTGGGCAGCCTCGACCTCGGCCATGCCCCCCGGACGCATCCGCCCCTCGCCGGTGAGCCGCTCGACCTTGGAGATGTTCAGCCGCGACCACTTCGACCGCGGGCGCCGGCGCGTGTAGCGCTGAAGATACGTCATGTCATCGCCCGCCCGGCGTACCGCCGAGACCCAGCCGAAGCAGAGTCCGACGTCCACCAGCTCGTCGGCGGTCAGGGACGCCGGCTCGACGCCCTTGCGGGTCAGCCGCAGCCAGACGGCCCGCGTCTCGGGATCGGCGGACTCGAAGAATGCCTCTACCTCCTGCACCGACGGTCGGTCCAGGACGGGCTCCTCGTCGATCCGCTCCACATCGACAATGGTGGCGTTCGCCGACGACAACTACCAGTTCCGGCTCAGGCGCGCAGCGTCGCCCTGATCGAGGGTGCGGCGAGGTCGACGACCTCGTCGACGCTGGCCGAGGCCATCGGCTCGACCTTGACGACGTAGCGCAGGACCGCGACGCCGATCAGCTGCGCAGCCACCAGCTCGGTCTTCATCGCCGAGACCTGCAGCCCACGGCTACGTAGGGCCGGGCTGACGACGACGCGGCTCACCACGCTGTAGAACCGTCGGCCCGCACGGGCGTTGCCGGTGGAGCCGCGGACCATCTTGAGCATGGTGCGCCGGGTCCGCGGGCTCTCGCAGAGCGTCAGGAACCGGCGGACCAGTGTGATCGCGAGATCCTCCGCCGGCTCCAGGCTGCGCACGGACGGGCTCATCGCGGGCGCGGGGTGTGCCGATGGGCGGGATCCGCGACAAAGATGCGCTCGTGGAGGTCGTAGATCAGGCCCGCCTTGGCGTTGTTGTAGTGCATAGCATCGGTGAAGCCTTGCGCGGCGAGATCTCGCTTGAGCGCGGCGTAGGCCTCCCGGTCGTCGGGCTGGGCGATCAGCCAGTCGCGGAACGCTGCGTGGCGCGCCGGCTCCTGCGACCCGGAGGACCACACGTGCAGGTTCGACGCCGGGTCGCTGCCCCGCAGGCAGCGGTGCTCCTCCCACTCCGGCTCGCGCACTCTCAGCACGAAGCCGGCCGCCTCCAGGTCGGGCAGGTACGCCGACTCATCACCCGAGTCGGCAACGATCAGGTCGACGTCGATCAGCGGCTTGGCCCAGAGACCGGGGACGGACGTCGATCCGACGTGCCGCACCGACAGCGCTCTGTCTCCGAGGGCCGCCACCACACGGTCGCGGACGTTCGCGAACTGCTGTGGCCACGTGGAGTCCGGTGCCACTACCTCAACCAGCGTGTGGTCCGTCGGCGCGACCCTCGCCTGAGCGATCTCCTCGTCGGATGGAGGGTCGTAGGGCCGCCAGAGGGGATGGGTGTCGCTCACGCGACCAAACTAGTGCCGGGCTTGTGCCGGGCTAAGACGGGCTAGTGACGGGAGTCGGTGGTGGCGTACTTGCCCTGGTAGAAGAGCAGTGGCTTCTCGGCATCGGTGGCGACCAGCTCGAGCACCCGCCCCATCACGACGTAGTGGTCGCCGGCCTCGTGCACCGAGTGGATGGAACAGTCGACGTAGCCCAGCACCCCGTCGAGCACCGGGGAGCCGGTGGTCGCGGACGGCTGCCAGGCCACCCCTTCGAACTTGTCCGTGCCGCGGCTGGCCATCACGTTGGACAGCTCCGCCTGGTCTCCGGCGAGGAAGTTGACGCAGAACCGGCCGGCGCGCTGCATCAGCGGCCAGGCGCGCGACGTCTTGGCCGGGACGAACAGCACCAGAGGCGGATCGAGCGAGACGCTGGAGAACGACTGGCAGGTCATGCCGACCGGCTGGTCACCGCTCATGGTGGTCACCACGGTGACGCCGGAGGCAAACTTTCCCAGCACGTCGCGGAACTGCCGCGCCGCAGCTACTGCGGCCGGGTCGTCCCCATGGACCGTGGTGCCCTCGCCCGGACGCCACTCGAAGTCGAAGTCGACGTCGCCGAGCCAGGACTGGATGAGCTCGGGGCTAGGCCAGGTCTCACGGGCGTCGGTCCGCATGCCCTCGGGGATCTCGGGGGTCGGCTCGCTCGACGTCACTTGCCCCATGATTCCACTGAGCACCGTTTCACTGCCCGCCGCCACCGAAGTCATGCCCCCAGTAGGAAACGGCGGTCGACTCGCGAGCGACCCAACGCGTGTCCTCGACCTGAAGACCGTCGGTGCCGAACTCCACGTCGAAACCGGCCGGCGAGCGGACGTAGAAGGAGACCATCTCGTCGTTCATGTGCCGTCCCAGGGTGGCCGAGAGCGGCGCCTGGTGCTTGCGCACGCGTTCGAGCGCGCGGCCCACGTGGTCGAGCTCGTCGACCTCGAGCATGATGTGCACGCACTTGGCGGGGTTGGGCATCGGCAGGAACGCCAGCGAGTGGTGGCGCGGGTTCACTCCGAGGAACCGCAGCCACACCTTCGATCCCGGCTCCTTGCCGACGAACTCCCCCGGCATGCTCATCGAGTCGCGCAGCCGGAAGCCGAGCACGTCGGTGTAGAACCGCAACGCCTCGACGTCGTCGAGCACCGGCAGCACGATGTGGCCCATGCCCTGGTCGCCGGTCACGAAGGTGGCGGCGTACGGCGTCACGACCGGGCGCGACTCGTAGGTGATGCCGTGGAAGAGCTCGAAGACGTTGTCCCACGGGTCGCAGAAGCGCACCAGCTCCTGGACCCGGCGCTCGGCCAGCTCCGTCTCAGTGCCTTCCTCGAAGTCGACGCCGGCCTTCGCAAGGTGCTCGCGCGCCTCCTGGAGGGCCTGGTGGTCGGCTACTTCCCATCCGGTCGCCGACAGCTGGTCGACGTCGGAGGGGAAGACCACGAGCCGCGCCGAGACCTGGTCGATCCGCCAGTACTGGTTGGCGGGGTCCGGACCCCGGCCGGCAGCCAGGCCCAGCACCTTGCCGGCGAACGTCGTCCACTGGTCCAGGTCGGTGGAGGCCACCCGGACGTAGCCCATGCTCTTGATGTCGATGGTCATCGCGTCAGCTTCTTCGACGTGTCGGGTCAGGAACGCCGTGGCTGACCTCGGCGAACTCCTCGGCCGCCTCGATCTGCGCCCAGTGCCCGCAGTTGGGGAAGACATGCAGCTGCGCCTTGGGGATCAGCTTGAGGGCCACCATCGCGCCGTCGAGCGGGTTGACCCGGTCCTCGCGACCCCAGGTGAGCAGGGTGTGCTTGCGCAGACGGTGCGCCTCACGCCACAGCATGCCGTCCTCGGCGGTCTCGGGGTTCCAGAACGACATGCCCATCGAGGCCATCGCCTCCTGGGCCCCCGGCGCGGTGGCGTCCGCGAAGCGCTCCTCGACCAGCTCGTCGGTCACCAGGCCCTGGTTCACCACCATGGTCGAGATGAACGCGCGCAGCGCCTCCCGGGTGGGGTTCGCGCTGAAGTCCATCAGCCGCTGGACCCCCTCGGTGGGGTCGGCGTGGAACAGGTTCAGGGACAATCCACCCGGACCCATCAGCACCAGCCGGCCGATCCGCTCGGGGTAGCTCAGCGCCAACCGCATCGCCGTGCCGCCGCCCAGGCTGTTGCCGAGCAGGTGCACCCGATCGATCCCCAGCTCGTCGAGCAGCTGGACTATGTGCTCGGCCGAGTGCCGGAAGTAGTTGCCCACGACCGGCGGCTTGTCGGAGCCGCCGAAGCCGGGCTGGTCGATCAGCAGCGTCCGGAAGGTCGCGGCGAAGGCCGGCAGCGCCGAACCGAAGTTTGACCAGGCCGAGGCTCCCGGCCCACCGCCATGCAGCATCACCAGGGGCAGACCCCCGCCCACCCCGGTCGCCACGCCCGCCTCGTAGTAGTTGAGGGTGACGTTGCCGGCGTTGGTCCCGACGTCGACGGAACGCTGCGTGGACTCCTTGGTGTGCGACATGGCCAAGGACACTCAGTACATCCCGGGATCGACCTTGTGCCCGAACTGCTGTGCGCCGTACATCTGCAGGGCGCGCTCGGGGTCGTTGGCGGCGTGGACCCGGCCGGCGTGGGCGTCGCGCCAGGCGCGCTGGAGGTAGGTGCCCTCGGCGAGGGCCCGCCCACCAGAGGCTTCGAAGAGCTGGTCGATCGCGTCGATCGAACGTTGGGTGCCGAGCACCTGGTCGCGGCGTACGCGCAGGCGCAGCTCGAGCGGGATCTGCTCACCCTGGGAGACGTGGGCCTGCTCCTCGCGGATGTTGCTGACCAGCAGTGCCCACGCCGCGTCGATCTCCGAGCTCGCCCTGGCGATCCGGACGGCAGCGAACGGATCGAGTGACGCCTTCTCTCCGAGGTACGCGGCGCGCACCCGCTTCTGCTGCATGTCCACGTGCTCGGCGTAGGCGCCGCGCGCCATGCCGATGATCGGGGTGGTGATCGTGCCCGTGAAGATCGAGTGGAAGGGCAACTTGTAGAGGTCCGAGGTGTTCTGCTCCTGCCCCGGCCCCTTGCACTGGCCGGTCTCACCCATGCTGAGCGTGAACGCCTCGGGGACGAACACGTCGTCGACCACGATGTCGTTGGACCCGGTGCCACGAAGGCCGACGACGTTCCACACGTCGATGATCTGGTACTTGTCGCGCGGCACCATGAACGTCCGGAAGTCGATGACGTTGCCGTCCTCGTTGAACACCAGGCCACCCAGCAGCACCCAGGAGCAGTGGTCACAACCCGAGCTGAAGCTCCATTTGCCCGACAGCGTGAACCCGCCCTCGGCGACCGTTGCCTTGCCGGTCGGGGCGTACGACGAGCTCAGCCGCGTGGACGTGTCCTCGCCCCAGACCGCCTGCTGCGCCTCGTCGGCGAAGAGGGCGACCTGCCACGGGTGCACACCCACCACGCTGGAGACCCAGCCGGTCGAGCCGCAGGCCGACGCGATGTCGCGGACCGCGGTGTAGAAGTCGATGGGGTCAGCCTCGAAGCCGTCGAAGCGCTGGGGCTGCAGCAGGCGGAAGAACCCCGTCTCCTCGAGCTCCTTGATGGAGGCCTCAGGCACGACGCGCAACCGCTCCGCGTCGTCGGCGCGCTCGCGGAGGGTGGGGAGCAGATCTCGAACAGCGTCAAGAACGGCCTGGGACATGTGGTTCTCCTGACTCGTGGGACAGCAGCAATACTAGAACACGTTCTCGTTTTGGTCGATATCCGGCCGGGAACGGCGCCACGACGGTGCCAACTCGCTAGGAGTTGGCTGCCTCCTTCTCCGCCTGGGCCTTGAGCATCAGGGCGATGTCGATCAGCTGGTCCTCCTGGCCGCCGATCAGCTTGCGCCGACCCGCCTCGAGCAGGATCTTCGCGCCTGAGACGCCGTAACGCTCCGCCGCGTTGCCAGCGTGCTTGAGGAAGGAGCTGTAGACGCCGGCGTACCCCATCATCAGGGTCATCCGGTCCAGCTGGCACTCCTCGGGCATGGCCGGCTTGATGACGTCCTCGGAGGCGTCGACGATGGTGAGGAAGTCGATGCCCGTCCTCCAGCCGAGCTTGTCGCAGACCCCCACGAATGCCTCGAGGGGCGTATTGCCGGCCCCGGCACCGAATCGGCGCACCGAACCGTCGATCTGGGTCGCACCAGCCCGGGCCGCGATCACCGTGTTGGCGACCCCCAGGCCGAGGTTCTCGTGGCCGTGGAAGCCGACCGTGGCCTCGTGGCCGATCTCGGCCACCACCGCAGCGACCCGGTCAGCGGTCTGCTCCATGACCAGCGCACCTGCGGAGTCGACGACGTAGACGCACTGGTTGCCGGCGTCGACCATGATCCGGGCCTGCTTCGCCAGCACCTCGGGCGACTGGGTGTGGCTCATCATCAGGAAGCCGACCGTCTCGAGGCCGAGCTCGCGGGCCAGCCCGAAGTGCTGGATCGAGGTGTCAGCCTCGGTGCAGTGGGTGGCGATCCGGCAGATCTGACCTCCGTTGTCCTGGGCAGCGCGGATGTCGTCCTTGGTGCCGACGCCGGGCAGCATCAAGAAGGCGATCTTGGCCCGCTTCGCGGTCTCTGCCGCGATCTTGATCAGCTCCTGCTCGGGCGTGCGCGAGAAGCCGTAGTTGAACGAGGAGCCGCCGAGGCCGTCGCCGTGGGTGACCTCGATGACCGGCACACCCGAGTCGTCGAGCGCCTCGACGATGTCGTGCACCTCCTGGGCGGTGAACTGGTGACGCTTGTGGTGCGACCCGTCGCGCAGGCAGGTGTCGGTGAGACGCAGGTCGAGGTCGCCGCCGTCGGTCTGGGACCAGGTGCGGCTCAGGGTGTCGCGCGGCTCTGGGGTCACCTGGGTGCTCATGCCTGTCCTCCGAGGATCGAGCGGGCAATGTTGTCGCCGACCTGGGCGGCGGCGGCCGTCATGATGTCGAGGTTGCCGGCATACGGAGGGAGGAAGTCGCCCGCTCCCTCGACCTCCACGAAGACCGACACCTTGAGGTTGCCCCGTGTCGCCGCCGATGGCTCGTCGATCTGTGGTTCCTGGAGCAGGCGGTAGCCGGGCACGTACTCCTGCACGGCCTTCTCCATCGCGAACACGCTCTGGATGATGGCGTCGCGGTCGGCGTCGGGTGACACGGCGCAGAAGATCGTGTCGCGCATGATCATGGGCGGGTCTGCGGGGTTGAGGATGATGATCGCCTTGCCCCGCACGGCGCCGCCGATGGTCTCGACGCCGGTGGCCGTGGTCCGGGTGAACTCGTCGATGTTGGCGCGAGTGCCGGGTCCGGCCGACCTGCTGGAGACCGAGGCGACGATCTCTGCGTAGGTCACTCCACCGTACGGCTGGGCAGCCCTTGAGACAGCGGCCACCATGGGGATCGTGGCCTGGCCACCGCAGGTGATCATGTTGACGTTCATCGCGGCAACGTGCTCCTCACCGTTGACCGGCGGGATCACGGCCGGTCCCACCGCTGCTGGAGTGAGGTCCACCGCGCGGATGCCGGCCTCCGCGTAGCGAGGTGCGTACTCCCGGTGCACGTAGGCGGACGTGGCCTCGAAGATCAGGTCGGGCAGCTCATCCTGCTTCAGCAGCCAGTCGACGCCCTCGTGGCTCGCCTCGAGCCCCTTGTCGGCGGCCAGCTTGAGTCCCTCGCTGGTCGGGTCGACGCCGATCATCCAACGCGGCTCGACCACCTCCGAGCGCAACAGCTTGTAGAGCAGGTCGGTCCCGATGTTGCCCGGGCCGACGATGGCGGCGGTCAGTTTTGTCGTCACGCGCTACTCCTTGAACTCGACGATGAGCGGCTCGAAGCCGCTGATCGACGCCTCGACCCGGTCTCCCGGGGCGAAGGGGACGAACGGGCCCAGGGCCCCGGACAGAATCAGGTGGCCGGCGCGGAGCGGGTCACCGAAGCGGAAGGCCTGCACGGCGAGCCAGCGCAGTGCCTCGAGCGGATCGCCCAGGCAGGCCACGCCGTTGCCGCTGGAACGAACCTCGCCGTTGATGCTGAGCGACATCTCCACGTCGCGGGGCTCGAAACCATCGAGCGTGCGGCCTTCCGCACCGACGACGAAGAGGCCGCTAGATGCGTTGTCGGCCACGGTGTCGGTGAACCCGATGGCCCACTCGGCGATGCGGGAGTCGACGATCTCCAGGGCAGGCAGGGCCACGTCGACCGCGTCGCGCACCAGCTCCAGCGTGATCTCTGCCTCGCTCTCCGGGGCGATGTCGCGGGCCAGGACGAACGCGACTTCGGCCTCGACGCGCGGCTGAACCAGCCGGCGCATCGAGACGGGGTGCTGGTCGCTCACGTCCATCTCGTCGAGCAGGTAGCCGAAGTCCGGCTGGTCGACGCCGAGCTGCTGCTGGACCGCCTCGGAGGTGGCGCCGATCTTGCGCCCGACGACGGAGGCGCCGGCGTCCAGTCGGGCCCGCACCAATCCCTGCTGCACGGCGTACGCCGCGGGTAGGTCGTCGGTGCCGATCAGATCGCGCACCGGGGCACACGGGACGCGGGACTCCAGGGCTGCGGCCAGTCGCGCTACCGCGGCGGAGACAGCGTCGTTCGAGGTCACGAGACCGATACTAGAACCTGTTACAGTTCTGCGCCATGACGGGTACGCCTTCTGCATTCCTGCCTACCGAGGTCGACGTCATCGTCGTCGGTGCTGGTGGGGCCGGAATGACCGCCGCCTTGACCGCCAAGCGCCGGGGCCTGGACACCGTGCTGCTCGAGAAGAGTGACTACTTCGGCGGCACCACGGCTCGCAGCGGCGGCGGCGTCTGGATCCCGGGCAACTACGCGCTGGTCGAGGCGGGCCAGGGCGATGACCCGGCCCTGTCCAAGCAGTACCTAGACGCGATCGTCGGCGACACCTCGCCCAAGGTCAACCGCGACACGTTCATCGAGCGCGGCCCCGAGGTGATGGACTTCATCAAGTCGCAGACGCCGCTGCGCTTCACCTGGGTCACCGACTACGCCGACTACCACCCGGAGGCTCCCGGGGGCCGTCTGAAGGGCCGCAGCGTCGAGCCCATCCCGCTGGATGCCCGCTTCCTCGGTGACGAGCTCGACCGTCTGCACCCGCAGTACACGAAGGCACCGGCCAACCTGATCATCACGCAGGCCGACTACCGGAAGATCAGCCTGGGGCTGCGCAGCTTCCGAGGACCACTGACGATCCTCCGAGCCGTGATGCTGCGCTTCATCACGCTGCTGCGCGGCAAGAAGATGTTCGCCATGGGCAACGCGATCGCGATCGGGCTGCGCAAGGGGCTGGTCGATGCGGAGGTGCCCGTCGTCTACGGCAGTGACCTGGCCGGGCTGCTCATCGAGGACGGCCGCGTCGTAGGGGTCCGGGTGAACCACGAGGGCACCGAGCACGTGGTCCGCGCCCGCCACGGGGTCGTGCTCGGGAGCGGTGGCTTCGAGAAGAACCTCGAGCTCCGCGAGAAGTACCAGCCCCAGCCGGCATCTGTGGACTGGACCACTGCCTCGGAGTTCAACACCGGCGAGGGCTTGCTCGTGGGCATCGCCGCGGGCGCTCAGACCGCCCTCCTCGACGACGCCTGGTGGGGCCCCTCGATCCCGCTGCCGAACGGCCCCTGGTTCTGCCTTGCCGAGCGCAACCTGCCCGGCTCGATCATCGTCAACGCCGAGGGCCGCAGGTACATGAACGAGGCGCTCCCGTACGTCGAGGCCGGCCACGCGATCTACCAGGGCGAGGCCACCGGAGTGCGCCACGTGCCGTCGTGGATGGTGATCGACCAGCGCTACCGCAACCGCTACCTGTTCGCCGGCCTCTCACCGCGCCAGCCGTTCCCCGGCCGCTGGTACAAGCACGGCGCGGTGAAGAAGGCCGACACCCTCGAGGATCTGGCCGCTCAGATCGAGGTGCCGGCAGCTGCTCTGTGTGCCACGGTCGAGCGCTTCAACGGGTTCGCAGAGTCAGGCGTCGATGAGGACTTCCACCGCGGCGAGAGCGGCTACGACAAGTACTACGCAGATCCGCGGGTCAAGCCCAACCCCTCGTTGCACGCCATCGACAGCGGCCCCTTCTACGCAGTGAAGATCGTGCCGGGTGACCTCGGCACCAAGGGTGGGCTGGTGACCGACGAACGGGCTCGCGTGCTGCGAGCCGACGGCTCGGTCATCGAGGGCCTGTACGCCGCCGGCAACTGCTCCGCGGCAGTGATGGGCCACACCTATGCCGGCCCTGGCGCCACCATCGGCCCCGCCCTGGTCTTCGGGTACCTCGCCGCCGAGGACATCGCAGCGCGCGTCCAGGACAAGGAGCTCGCCTGATGCCGATTGACCCGTCCATTGCGATCGGAGCCGACCTGGGTGCCCGCACCTTCTCCTGGGGCGAGAGCGACGTCCTGCTCTACCACCTCGGCATCGGAGCGGGCAGCCGACCCGGCGACAACCTCTCCCCCGAAGCCCTCCGCTACACCCTGGAGGGCCCGACCCTGCAAGTGCTGCCGTCGTTCGGGGTCGTGGCGCCGACCTTCCACGAGACCGATCCGCCGCCGCTGGACCTGCCCGGGTGTGACATCAACCTGGCCCAGGTGGTGCACGGATCGCAGTCGATCACCGTGCACGGCCCGCTGCCCACGTCGGGCACCGCCACAATCTCCACGACGCTCACCGAAATCTGGGACAAGGGCAAAGCCTGCGTGATCTGGCAGGAAGGCGTAGCCACCGCGGCGACCGGCGAGCAGCTCTGGACGGTCCGGTCCTCGATCTTCGTCAAGGGCGAGGGCGGTTGGGGCGGTGATCGCGGCGCTTCTCAGGCGGTCGAGCTGCCCGACCGCGAGCCCGACTCCGACACGACGTACGCAGTCACCCCGCAGCAGGCCATGCTCTACCGCCTGTGCGGCGATCGGAACCCGCTGCACGCCGACCCCGACTTCGCGAAGGCGGCCGGCTTCCCGGCGCCCATCCTGCACGGGCTCTGCTCCTATGGCATCGTGCTGCGTGAGCTCACCGACGCGCTTCTCGGCGGCGACGCCACGCGGGTCGGCGGCTTCACCGGCCGCTTCGCCGGAGTGGTCTTCCCGGGCGAGACGATCCGGGTGCGCGGCTGGGTGGAAGGTGACCGGATCGTGGCTGCGGCGTCAATCGCCGGCGAGGGTGAGCGCGACGACGCTCCCGTGCTCGCCGACTGCGTGCTGACGCTCGCCCGCACCTAGCCGAAGCGCTGCACCAGCACGTCGACCACGTCCGCAGGCGACGGCAGGTGGCGGATCTCGCTCGCGACGACCCCGGCGTTGCGCCGGAAGCGGTCCTCGCTCAGCAGCCGGCTGGCGGCAGCAGCGACGGCCTCGCCGGTCGCGTCCGGAGGCGCCAGCACGAGGGCCGAACCGCTCCGCCCCCCGCCGGCGGCGTTGCGGAACTGATCGGCGGCTTGGGGCAGACACAGCTGGGGCAACCCGAGCGCCAGCGCGCCGAGGAACGTGCCCGAGCCGGCGTGGGAGACCACGACTTGGCAGTGCTCCAACACCTGGGGCTGGTGCACCCAGCCCTCCACGTGCACGTTGGCAGGTTGGTCGCCGAGCGCGGTCGGGTCGGCGCCCGGCCCGACGGTCGCGAGCACCCGCACCGGGAGCTCCGCCAGTGCCGCCACGACCGGACGCAGCAGCTGGACGTCGTTGCGGACGGTGCCCAACGTGACGTAGACGAGCGGACGGTCGTCCGCCTCGAGGTAGCCGGGCACCGTCGTGGGCGCCGGGCCCGTGTCCGAGACCGGTCGCAGTGGTTGCACCGAGTCGATGTGGTCGGTGGGCACGGACTGCACCGAGGGCGGGCAGATGTCGAGGTACAACGTCGTGAAGCACCCGGCAAAGGAAGGCAGCTGTTGACCATGGGCGGCCCACACCGGGGCCAGGTGCTCACCGGCCTCGGCCACGTAATCGCGCGGGATCGCGCCGCCGAACGCGTGGGTGATGCTCGGGGTGCCGAGCACTGCCCCGACCAGTGGGGAGGCCAGCTCGCCGTGCTCGTGGACCATCAGGTCGGGGGTCCACTCCTTCGCCAGCGGGAGCAGGTCGTCGACCATTGCCGGGGTCAGGGCTCCGCCGAACATCCGGGGGAAGACAAAGGCGGCCCGCTCGGATGGCGGCAGGGCCTCGGCCGCGATCATCACCTGCTTCGTCCCCTCCTTGAGGGCGGCGCCGGCAAGCCCGGATGGAGCCACCTCGATGCCGGTGCCCTGCAGCAGCCTGCCCGAGTCGCCACTGGTCGCCCACAGCACCTCGTGACCGGCGGACAGGAACGCGCGAGCCAAGGGAAGCATGGGAAAGACGTGACCGGCCCCGGAAGTCGACGAGAACAAGATGCGCACGGCTCACTCCTTGTGAAGACGTCGCAGAGTACGCCAGTTTCAGGGCGGCTTGCGCGCGAGCAGATAGAAGCGTTCGGTGGTCTGGTCAGGTGGGTCTGCCGGACCGTGGAGATACCACTCAGCGTCGACCCAGTGCCCACGGCCGCGGGCAGCTCGGACGCGGCGAGGAAGCGGCCACCGCTCGAACGGCCGGTCGAACGCCGAGAAGATGGCCAGTCAGCCCTGCCTTCAGGAAGCGGCGACGTCGGACCCGCAGATGGCCGAGACCCTGCGCAACATCCTGGCCGCACGCGAGCGGGAGATCCGCAAGCTCATCGATGCCCTCGCCCAGCGGCTCCGCGCGGGCCTCACAGTGGATTCGGCCCTCGACCTCGTGCTGGCCCTCACGCTGCCTGAGCTGTTTCACCTGCTCGTCGTCGAGCGAGGGTGGAGCCACCTCCGCTACCAGACGTGGCTGGCCGACGCCCTGGTCAGCCAGCTTCTCCGGGACTGAACAACGATGCCCGCGGCCTGGGGGCGTCACGCCGGGGACACCTGCGCGGGGTCCGACACAATGGCCAGCATGACCCTCTTGGACAGCTGGACCCTGGGCGAGCACACCGGTGACTCCCTCAACGGCGGGACGCTCACGTTTCCGACCTACCGCAAGGGGGCCGGGCCTGGGGTGATCGTGATCCACGAGATTCCCGGGCTCACTCCGGCGGTGATCGCCTTCGCCGAAGAGGTGGTTGCCGCCGGATTTACCGTGGTGCTGCCCCACCTGTTCGGCACCCCGGAAGCGGGCACGAACCCGCTCACGATTGCCCACACGTTGCGCCAGGTCTGCGTCAGCAGGGAGTTCACCAAGCTCGCCACGCGGGAGACCGCGCCGATCGCGGGTTGGCTGCGCAGCCAGGCCCGTGAGCTGCACTCCGAGCTCGGCGGCCCTGGGGTGGGCGCCCTCGGCATGTGCTTCACCGGTGGTTTCGCCCTGGCGATGATGGTGGACGACGCTGTGGCTGCGCCGGTGCTCTGCCAGCCCTCCGCACCCTTCGCTGCCGGAAGGAAGCGCGGTGCGGACCTCAACCTCTCGCCCGCCGACCTGGACGTGGTCAAGGAACGCGCGGCGAACGGGTGCCAGGTGCTCGGCCTGCAGTACACCAAAGACCCGACCACCGGCTCGCGCTTCGAGAGCCTGACCCAGGAGATCGGAGACGCTTTCATCCGCGTGGAGTTTCCCGGCCGCAAGCACGGGACCGTGACCGAGCATCGCCAGCAGGAGGGCGTCGACCGGGTGCTGGCCTTCTTCTCCGAGAAGCTGGCCGGCTAGGTCCGCGGATCGGGCCAATCAGCCGGAGAGGATCAGTCCGCTGGTCGGCACCCCCGTGCCGGCAGTCACCAGCACGTGCGCTGGGTCCGGCACCTGGTTGACCGAGG
This sequence comes from uncultured Actinomycetota bacterium, assembly GCA_963829975.1. Lineage (GTDB taxonomy): Bacteria > Actinomycetota > Actinomycetes > Propionibacteriales > Nocardioidaceae > Nocardioides. The sequence goes on along the minus strand of CAWHKK010000022.1, from coordinate 28,397 downwards.
TGCCGCGGAGCTGACGCACGCCCTCAGCGATCCCGTTCATCCCGTGGATGTAGGCCTCACCGAGCTGTCCCCCGTGGGTGTTGAGCGGCAGCCGGCCACCCAGCTCGATCGCACCGTCGGCGATAAAGCCGGGTGCCTCGCCGCGACCGCAGAAACCGAGCTCCTCGAGCTGCATCAGCACGTACGGCGTGAAATGGTCGTAGAGGATGGCCAACGGCATGTCGTCGGGTGACAGCCCGGACTGCCGCCACAGCTCCCGGCCGACAACACCCATCTCCGGGATGCCGATGTCGTCGCGGTAGTACGACGTCATCACGAACTGGTCGGCGCCGCTCCCCTGGGCCGCTGCCGCGATGACCGCCGGCTTCTGGGCGAGATCGCGGGCGCGCTCCGCCGAGACGATGACCAGGGCCACCGCACCGTCGCTCTCCTGACAGCAGTCGAGCAGGTGCAAGGGGTCGACGATCATCCGCGAGGCCTGGTGGTCCTCGAGCGTGATCGGCTTTCCGTAGAAGAAGGCGTTGGGGTTGCTGGCGGCGTGCCGGCGGTCGGCGACAGCGACCCGGCCGAAGTCCTCCGAGGTGGCGCCGTACTCGTGCATGTAACGGGTGGCCTGCATGGCGACGGTGGCGGCCGGCGTGCCGAGACCCATCGGGTAGGACCACGCGTTGTCGAGACCGTTGGTGTTGACCTGCGTGGCCGCGGCCAGCGAGAACTGCCCGAAGCGACTCTCGGAACGCTCGTTGAAGCCTCTGTAGGCCACGACGACGTCGGCGACGCCGGTGGCGACCGCCATCGCAGCCTGCTGGACCGTCGCGCAGGCCGCGCCGCCGCCGTAGTTGATCCGGCTGAAGAACCGCAGCTCCTTGATCCCGAGCTCGCGGGCAACCGCGATCTCCGAGGAGGTGTCCATGGTGAACGTGGTCAGCCCGTCGACATCGTCGGGGGTCAGGCCGGCGTCGACCAGGGCGTGCTGCACGGCCTCGACCGACAGCTGGAGCTCGGACCGACCGGACTCCTTGGAGAACTCTGTGGCGCCGATGCCGGCGATGGCTGCTTTGCCTGAGAGCGTCACACCGCCACCTTCACGGTGCCGGTCACGTGGTCGCCGAGCGAGACCCGGCCGACGACCGAGATCGTGGCGATGCCGTGCTCGACCGAGTCGACGGTGCCGCTGAAGGTCAGGGTGTCGTAGGGATGGGCCGGCGCACCCAGCCGGATCGCGATGCCCTTGAGCTCCACGTCGGCAGCATTGGCTCCTTGGGAAGCCCAGTCCACGACGAACTTCTCCACCAGCCCGTTGCTGGTGAGGATGTTCATGAAGATGTCCTTGGAGCCGGCGGCCTGCGCGACGTCGCGGTCGTGGTGCACGTCCTGCCAGTCGCGGGTCGCGATCGCCGTGCTCACGATGGTCGTCGGTGTCAGCGGCAGGCTCCACTCGGGGATCTGCTCCCCCGCGGTCACGGTCCTCATGCCTTCCTCCAGACGGGCAGCGTCAGCTCGTCGTCGATGCGGTTGTAGTCCACCTGCAGTGCCATCCCGATCTCGATCTCGTCCTCGGCGACATCGACGACCTCGCCGATCATCCGGACACCCTCGTCGAGGTCGATCAGCGCGATCACGATCGGCATCTCCTTGCCAGGCACAGTCGGATAGCGGTGCACGACGAACGAGAAAACGGTGCCCCGGCCGGTGGTCACCTCGAAACCACGGTCGAACGCACCACAGTCCGGGCAGGCTGGGCCGGGAGGGAAGCGCGTGGCTCCGCAGGCGTTGCACACCTGGATCCGGAGCTCGCCGGCCGCGGTGCCGTCCCAGAAGAACTGGGAGTCGCGGTTCATCATCGGGCGGACGGTCACTCTGCCGCCTCCTTCGGGATGAACTTGAGGAGCCGGAACAGCATCTCGGCGACCTTCTCACTCGTGCCGTCGTCGTGGTCGATGTACCAGACGTTCTTGGAGGTGACGAAGTAGCCGACGCCCATCGCGGTGTTCTTGGGGCCGGCCACCGACTCGAGTGCGTTGGTCACGCGCGGGCGCTCTCCGACGCGGAGGTAGCGCTCGTAGGTCTGCTCGCAGTTGGTGCCGAGCACGGCCGTGTAACCCTCGTCGGAGAGCAGGTCGGTCATCTGGCTGAGCGGGTCCTCCGGGGCTCGCTTGCGGCCGAGACCGGGCATCGTCCACACCTGGGCCATCGACGGCGGCGCCTCGTTGCCGGACCGGAAGCGCGGGTTGTCGTAGCCCATCGCGTCCAGCCAGGTGCCGATCGTCGACTCGTGGACGGCATACGGCGCGATCATCTCCGAGCACTCGCCAAGAGCAATGATCCGGTCGGCCTCGGATCGGATCCGGGCTTCTCTCTCGTCGCTCACCGGGGCACCCGCGGGAGCCCGAGCCCGAACATCGCGATCAGCTCGCGCTGCACCTCTTGTACGCCGCCGCCGAACGTCAGCACCAGGTTGCGCTTGGCCTGCGCGTCCAGGTAGCCGAGCAGCTCACCCGTCTCGCTGTCGCCCGGGTCGCCGTAGCGCTGCACGATGGAGACCAGGTCGGCCGACAGGTGCTGGACCTGATCGGCAGCGAAGACCTTGGAGGATGACGCGTCGCCGACCGAGATCTCACCGGCCGCGCCGGCGCGGGCGACCTCCCAGTTGAGCAGCTCGTTGACCCGGAACACCGCGGTCACCCTGCCCATCACGTCGCGCACGTCGGGGCGGTCGATCACACCGGCTTTGGTCGCCCATTGGGCGATCCGGTCACGCAGACCCTCGATCCGGCCGGCGGGGCCGAGCATCACCCGCTCGTGGTTGAGCTGGGTGGTGATCAGCTTCCAGCCCTGGTTCTCCTCGCCGACCAGCATGTCGACCGGGACGCGCACGTCGTTGAAGTAGGTCGCGTTGACGTGGTGCGAGCCATCGGCGGTGATGATCGGGGTCCAGGAGTATCCCGGGTCGGACGTGTCGACGATCAGGATCGAGATGCCTTTGTGCTTCGGAGCATCGGGATCGGTGCGGACCGCCAGCCAGAGGTAGTCAGCCTGGTGTCCGCCTGTTGTCCACATCTTCTGTCCGTTGACGATGTAGTGGTCGCCGTCCTTGCGCGCCGTGGTGCGCAGGGCGGCCAGGTCGGTGCCGGCATCGGGCTCGGAGTAGCCGATCGCGAAGTGCACGTCGCCCTTCAGGATCCGCTCGAGGAACAGGTCCTTCTGCTTCTGGGTCCCGTAGCGGATCAAGGTCGGTCCGACCGTCTGCAACGTCACTGCCGGGAGGTGCACGTCGGCCCACTGTGCCTCGTTGGCGAAGATCGTCTGCTCGATCTCGCCGAGCCCGTGTCCGCCGTACTCCTTGGGCCAGCCAACGCCCATCCAGCCGTCGCTGCCCATCTGACGGATGACCTTCTGGTAGGTCTCGCCGTGCCGGTCGCGCGACCCGTCCGGGCCGGGATCGCCGTACGCGTCCTGCTGGGCATGGATGCCCGCGAAGTACTCGCGCAGCTGCGCCTTCAGGACCCGCTGGTCCTGGTTCAGCTCGAGGTTCTTCGAGGTGGGGTCCTCGATCGGCACGTCGCTCGCCAACGAGCCGAGCGCGTGTCCGATGTCGGTGACCCACGAGAAGTAGGCGGACAACGGGTAGGTGATGTCGACGCCCATGCCGCCGTGGAGGTGGTGGCAGGTGCGCAGCGTCTTGGGGCCCTCCGCGCAGATCCAGTACGCCGCGACCGCCAGGTCGTCGTCGGCAGGGAGCGCGGAGCCCACCCGCCAGGCGGCGTTCTCGGCGGCCAGGTCGATCGTGCGCGAGGCGATGTACACGTCGGCGATCTGCATGGCCACGGCCTGGAACTCGGCCAGCGCCCGGCCGAACTGGGTGCGGCCCTTGATGTAGCTGCCCGTGAGGTCGCGGGCCCCGGCGACCAGGCCCGCTGCGGTGAGTGCCAGGCCAGCGATGGCGTGCTCGACCAGGATCCGAGCGGCACCATCGTCGAGCAGCTCGGCGGCGGCGCCGTCCAGCACGACGGTGTGCTGAGGCTGTCCGGAAGAAGACGGGCTGGCCAGGAGGGTGACGCCGGGATCCGACGGATCGACCAGGGCGACGACCGCTTCACCGTCAGCGACGGCGGTGACTAGCAGGCGGGCCGCCTGCTCAGCGTACGTCACGGCGATCTTCCGTCCGGTCACTTTGCCGTCGGCGTAGGTGGTGCTCGGCGCGTCGGCGATGGCGACGCCCGGCTCGCGCAGTGCGGGGGTCAGCAGCACGTCACCGGCTGCGATCTTGGGCAACCAGGCCTGCTGTTGCTCGTCGGTGCCGGCCGCGGCCAGGGTCAGCGCACCACAGCAGAGCGTCTCCCAGACGGGGAGGTGAACGGCGCGGGCGCCGGTCTCGCGCAGCAAGATGCCCACCTCGGCCAGTCCGAGGCCCTCACCTCCGTGCGCCTCGGGAACCGCGAGGGACAGCAGCCCCGCGGACGCCCATGCCGACCAGTCCGTCTCCAGGGAGCCGGCTCCCCGGTCGAGAGCCCGGCGCACGACCGAGCGAACCGCGTCGATCGACTCCTGGTCTGCCGGAACGAACCCGTCCGATCCCACGTGCGTGTCTCCTGCCGATATGGGGTACTGAGGTATGGCAAAACTGTAACGTGTTCTACCTTAGCCGTACACGAACCGCGAGAGGAGGAGCCGGGCATGAGTCTGTTCTCCCCACGTGACCTGCTCCGCCGACAGGTGTACATGCCCTGGGCGCGCATCCCCGACGGCCGCCTGGTCGAGCTTCCCGGGACGGGGCGGCTCGACGTACGTCACCGACACTCCGGGCCCCGCGGCCGAGTCGCCGACCCTGGTGCTGCTCCACGCGCTGGGCTGCACCGGTCTGCTGACCTGGTACCCCGCGATCGAACAGCTGGCGCAGCGCTACCGCGTCGTCACCCTGGACCAGCGGTGGCACGGACAGGGCATCCAGGGCGAGGAGTTCTCCCTCTACGACTGTGCCGACGACGTGGCAGCGCTGATTGACGTGCTCGAGCTGGAGGACGTCATCGTGGTGGGCTACTCGATGGGTTCGATCGTGGCCCAACGGGTCTGGCGTCAGCACCCTGAGAAGGTGCAGGGCCTCGTCCTGTGCGCCACGACCGACAAGTTCCAGCTGACCCCCCAGGAGCGCTTCTTCTTCGCTGGCATGGGCGCCGCGATGTTCGGCGCCCGGGGCATGTCACGATCGCGAACAGCGCTTCGGGCCGCCCGGGTGGCCGCTGACGCGGTCGACCTGGAGCCTTCGGACATCCAGGAGTGGGCGCTGCGTGAGTTCCGGTCGACCAGCCCGTGGGCGGTCGGACAGGCGCTCGCGGCGCTCGGGCGCCACCACTCGCGCCCGTGGCTCGGCAAGATCAACGTGCCCACAGCCGTGGTGGTCGGCACCAAGGACCATGTGATCCCGAGCGACCGACAGATCGGCCTGGCCCGGGCCATCCCCGGCGCGACGATCCACGACTTCGAGGGCGGCCACGCGGCCTGCGTGCTCGAGGCCGAGAAGTTCGTGCCTTGCGTGGTCGAGGCGATCAACACCGTCAACGCACGGCGCCGCGACCTACGCCGCCACCCCGCCTGACCCACGACCTGGTCCGACCGCGACGCTAGGCCTTCTTCGCGGCCTTTGCCCGGCCCTTGGCGATGGGCGTGGCCTGGTCGCGCGCGGCCACCGCCTCCTTGAGCCGGGCAAGCTCGCTGGGGAAGTGCTTCACCAGTGCATCGACATCCGGCATCGACTCGCGGCAGGCAATCACGCCGACGTGCATCGCGCCGTTGTTCGACATCACGGTCACGTTGAGCCCGGCGCCGTGCATGATCGGGCCGAGCGGGTAGAGCGACTTGATCTCGGCGCCCATGAAGTAGAGCGGCACCGGCGGACCGGGCACGTTGGAGATCACCAGGTTGTGCACGACCGGGTGCTTCTCGGCCAGGCGGAGCCCGGCGTAGGCCCGGACCGCGAGGCCGAAGGTGCGGGGGGCGGCGAACTCCGCCCAGTCCTGCAGCGCGTCCGCGCTGATCGCCTTCTGGTGCTCACGGGCATTGCGGTTGCTGTCAGCCATCTGCTCGAGCCGTTCCAGCGGGTCGTCGGTGTCGGTGCCGAGCTTGGCGAAGAGGGCCGAGACCTTGTTGGCGCCGGCCGAGCGCTGAGTGCTCTCCCTGACGCTGACCGGCACCGTCGCGAGCAGCGACGTCTCCGGCAGCTCGCCACGCTCGTCGAGGTAGGCCCGCAGGGCCCCACCCGAGACTGCGAGCACGACGTCGTTGACCGTGGTGCCGGTGGCCACCTTGATCGCCTTGATGTCGTCGAGACTCATGTCGGCCAGACCGATCGAGCGGTGGCCGGTGATGGTCCCGTTGAACGACGTCCGCGGGGCGGTCAGCGGCGCAGCCATCGCCGTGCCGGAGCGGGCCCGGCCGACCGTCTTGGCCAGCACCTGAGTGGTCGGGCCGACCAGCTTGACGGCTGAGACGGGCCGCGTCAGGTTGCTCAGGATCGCTCGGCCGAACAGCTCGCGGGAGCCGACGTAGCGACCGTGGCTCTCGTCGGATCCGAGCACAATCGGCTCGGCGTCGGGCTCCAGCGCACAGAGGTGGGAGACCAGGTTTGCGCCGGAGACACCGTCGACGGTCGCGTGGTGCATCTTGGTGAAGACGGCGATCTTGCCGTCGTCGTAGCCCTCGATCACCCACATCTCCCACAGCGGGCGCGATCGGTCCAGCGGCAGGCCCGCGAGGTGGGCGCACAGACTCGTCAGCTCGGCGTAGCCGCCGGGGGCCGGCAGTGCCAGCCGGTGCACGTGACGCTCGATGTCGAACTGCTTGTCCTCCACCCAGATGGGGTGATCGAGGCGGAGCGGCACCCGACGCAGCTTGCGGGTGAAGGCCGGTACGTCGCGCACCCGTCGGTCGATCTCGCTCTGGATCGCTCCGAAGCTGTACGCCGTCGGCATCGTGGCGGGATCGATCACCATCACGGCACAGACGTGCATGAGCTGTGCGGGAGTCTCCAGGTACAAGAAGCTGGCGTCGAGGCCTGACAGTCGGTGCATGTCGGCATCTTAGGCGGGATCTAGAACACGTTGCAGCGCGAGCCGAAGGGTGGCGATCGAAGTGGCTCCCTTAACCTGGGCGCATGGGATTCCTGCGCCGGCAGACCATCACGGCTGCTCTGACCGCCAACGCGATTCGACCACTTCCGGGTTTCGAGGTCGGGATCCCCGTCGTTCTTCGCGGGCTGGCTCACCGGTGAGCTCGCGCCGCACCTGCTGGCCGTCACCGCGGCCGATGCTGCGGTCCATGCTCGGGGCAAGCGCCGCAACCTCGCCGGGCTGGCGCTGGCGGGTGCGAGTGCTGCCGGGCTCTCCTACCTGATCCGGCAGAGTCGCAACGTGCAGGTCGAGGCGGAGGACGCACTGGTCGCCGGACTCGGTGCCGACTATGTCGAGCAGCTCGACCAGCAGCCGACCCCTGCCGACCTGGCCATCCCCTGGCGCCGGCTGGTAAACCCCTTCCGGATGCGCAACGCAGCCGTCCGGGTCGAGAAGAACATCGCCTACAACGACCACGGCCGGCGCGGCATGCTCGACATCTACCTGCCTGCCGATGGGGTGCCCGACGGCGGAGCGCCGGTGCTGCTGCAGGTGCACGGGGGCGGCTGGACGATCGGCACCAAGGACCAGCAGGGCCTCCCACTGATGCAGCACCTGGCCGCCAAGGGCTGGGTCTGTGTCGCGATCAACTACCGCCTCGCCCCGCGCGATCCGTTCCCCGCCCACGTCATTGACGTGAAGCAGGCCATCGCCTGGATCAAGGACAACATCGCGTCCTACGGCGGCGACCCTGACTATGTCGCCATCACGGGAGGCTCGGCCGGCGGGCACCTGGTTGCCCTGGCTGCTCTCACCCCCGACGACAAACGGTGGCAACCCGGGTTCGAGGACGCGGACACCTCGGTGCAGCTGGCGGTCCCCCACTACGGCGTCTACGACTTCGCCGGCTCGACCGGCCTGAAGAGCGCGGCGAAGATGCGCGACCGGTTCCTGGCGCCGACGGTCCTGCAAACTCGATGGTCCGAGCATCCCGAGCGCTTCGAGGAAGCCTCACCGCTCCTGCGGATCACCCCCGAGGCCCCGGACTTCTTCGTGCTGCACGGCACTCACGACACCCTGGTCCGGTCGAGCAGGCCCGCTTGTTCGTCGACAAGCTGCGCCAGACCTCCAAGCGAACCGTCGTGTACGCCGAGCTGACCGGCGCCCAGCACGCCTTCGACGTCTTCCCGTCGATCCGTTCGTCGCACATCGTCCGCGCCATCGACCGCTACCTTCACTGGCACTGGAACCAGTACCGAAAATCCGCGTGGCGGACTCGGTCTCATCTACCTAACTCGCTTACGCGCAGCGGCACATAGGGCCATCCGGAAGTTTTGAGCGTCCGCCGCGGTTGAGCCCGGCCGGTCTGGCTCCTCCAGACTTCTGAACCTTCTCGCTGTCGATGGCGTCGCAATGGACAGTCCTGCACCACCACGCCACGAGGAGCACAGCATGATGAGACCGGGTAGCCGTCGTACGTTCTGGATCCTCTCGCCGCTACTGGTGGCGGCGATCATCCAAGGACCCCACTGCGCGGCGATGGCAATTTCCGAGGGCGCAGCAGCATCGGGCAACGCGCGGGTCTCCCCGATCCCAGAACTGCGCAAGGTCGAGCATAGGTTGGTCCGAGCCTTGAACGACGAGGAGCAGGAGGTGGCCAGGCGGTACGCCAACAAGGAGGTGTACAAGGCCCTGCGCTACGTGTTTCCCCTCTTCAGCCTCGATTGCTACCGGACGCCCCGCGGCCGCACCGACGGCACCTAGTACACCGGCCGGCTCAAGTACGGCTGCACATTGGTCGACATCGGCAGTTACTACTACGGCATCGGCCTCAAGAAGGTCGACGGACGATGGAAGGCTGTTGACTTCCAAGAGCTGGCGCATGGAGACCCTGGCTGAACCAGACCCAGCGGCGAGCCGGGCTTGGGCCATGCGGGAGTTCGCCGCGCAGCGTGCACCACCGTTGACGGCCCAGACCCTCCGATCAGGGGCTGGCGCTCGTTACCGACCGATCGCGTGAGCGCGGCAGCACACCGAAGTCGCGAGTCCTACTCATCCTCAAACCACGGCCTTCGTACACTGATTCGTCCCGTCGATTCTGCTCCGCGCCCACATCGTTGAGCGCAGCCTCGGCAAGCCTGAGTTGAGTGCAAAGCCTGGCGACGTCGTCTCATCTCGCACCGATCACATGCTGGAGTTCATCGTTATCCAGATCCCGCAGGGCCTTCGCCGGCGTGTTGACTGGTGCCACCGCCCGCATCAGAACGAAAGTCGAACGTCGTGTCGATTCCCAAGGGCAGCACCTCGCTTCTACGCTGGCATGATGTGCTGAGAATTGACGTGCCGCCCGCCATCGGCCGTCTCGTGAGTTCGTTGAGGTCTTCCTGATCACGGCACGGCACCTCGCCTAAGGACGGGCTCGGGGCGACCCACAGGAGGGCGCAGGTCTCGGACCCGGTCGAGGCCGAGGCGTAGAGCCTGCGCGGACGCACTAGCGCGGCAGACCCAGGATCCGCTCGCCGGCGACGTTGCGCAGGATCTGGGTGGTGCCGCCGGCGATGGAGAGGCAGCGGGTGTTGAGCATCTCCCAGATCGCCGCCTGCACCTCGTCGTCGGGGGCCACGATCCGGTCGCCGTAGAGCTGCAGCACCAGGTCGGCGCCGTCCTGCCGGTTGCGCACGCCGAGCAGCTTGGCCACGCTCGACTCCGGGCCCGGGGCGAGCCCGGCCAGCGAGCGCAGCGTCGAGCGCACTCCGAGCAGCATGCACGACGGTCGAGAGCGCCACGGAGTGGCCGACCGCGACCCGCTGGGCCGCGTCAGCCCCGGCGCGAGACCAGGCCGACCGCGCGCTCGGTGCTCTTGTCGAGCCGGCTGGTGGCCATCGCGACCCGCTCGTTGGCGAGCGTGGTGCGGGCCAGCCGCCAGCCGTCGCCCAGCTCGCCGACCAGGCAGTCGTCGGGCACGAACACCTCGTCGAGGAAGACCTCGTTGAACAGCGCCTCGCCGGTGAGCTCGCGCAGCGGGCGGACGTCGAGCCCGGCCGACTTCATGTCCACCAGGAAGTAGCTGATGCCCTTGTGCTGGGGCACGTCGGGATCGGTGCGGGCCAGGCAGATGCCCCAGTCGGCGCGCTCGGCGACCGAGGTCCAGACCTTCTGGCCGGTCAGCCTCCAGCCGCCGTCGACGCGCTCGGCGCGGGTGCGCAGCGAGGCCAGGTCGGAGCCGGAGCCGGGCTCGGAGAACAGCTGGCACCAGACCAGCTCGCCGAGCAGCGACGGCCGCACGAAGCGCTCGCGCTGCTCCTCGGTGCCGTGCTCGAGGATCGTGGGCAGCGCCCAGCCGGCGATCACGATGTCCGGCCGCGCCACGTCCGCCCGGGCCAGCTCCTGGTCGATCACGACCTGCTCCACCGCGTCGGCGCCGAGGCCGGCCGGGGCCGGCCAGTGCGGGGTCAGGTAGCCGGTGTCGACCAGCGCCGCGCGCGGTCCGCTGCAGCGGCGATGCCGGCCACGGTCTCGCGGATGCCGTCCCGGATCGGCTCGTCGCGGCCGTCGAGGTCGACCTCGACCCGACGGCGTACGCCGTCCGCGGCGCGGGTCGTCAGCCGCTCGGCCGCGGCGTCGCTGTCGCCGAGCAGGCCGCGCAGCACCAGCGCGCGGCGGAGGTACAGATGCGCGTCGTGCTCGTAGGTGAAGCCGATCCCGCCGAGCACCTGGATGCAGGACTTCGCGACCTCGACCGCGCCGTCGAAGGCCACCGCAGCGGCCACGTCGGCGGCGAAGGCCCACTGGGCGTCGTCGTCCCCGGAGACCGGGAACCGCGCGACCGAGGCGACGTCCCACGCGGCGGCGGTGACCGACTCGGAGGTCTCCAGCATCTCGGCGCACAGGTGCTTGACCGCCTGGAAGCTGCCGATCGGCTTGCCGAACTGCTCGCGCACCTTCGCGTAGTCGACGGCCAGGTCGAGGCAGCGCCGGGCGATCCCGGAGGCCTCGGCGGCGGCGAAGGTGACCGCGGCCCGGCGGACCAGCTCGGCGGTCAGGCCAGGCACCGGCACCGCGTCCGGCGCCGGACAGGTCGACCTCCACCGAGCCGAAGCGACGGCTCAGGTCGACTCCGAGCACGGGCGTGATGGTCGCGGCGTCGGCGGGCACCACGAACCACTCGTCAGCGTCGTTGGCGAGCAGCAGGTGCGTCGCCGACGGAGCGTCCCACACGGCGTCGTGGGCTCAGCCCCAGTCCCACGACCGCCCCGTCGCCGATGCTGCCTCGGCCATGCCTGCGCTCTCGCCGAGCAGCGAGGCCGCAACCACCGGACCCAGCAGCGGCCCGGGCACCAGCTCGTAGGCGCAGGCCTCCAGAGCGACGGCCTGGTCGAGCACCGATCCGCCGCCACCTCCGGCGGCCTCGGGCAGCCCGATGCGTGGCCACGCCCATCTCGGTGACGGCCTTCCAGGTGTCGGCGAACGTCGCTTCGGCCTCGTCCTCGGCGGCCCGCGCCACCTCGGCACCGCCGAGCGAGGCGGCCCACTTGCGCAGGCTCGCGGCCAGCTCGACGTGCTCGTCGGAGATCCCGATCGACATGTGCTGCCTTTCCTCGCTGAGCCTGCAGAGCGTCTTCCGACGGACCCCGGGTCAGAAAACTAGAACGTGTTCCAATCCTACTAAACTCGGCCGGGTGACCGACATGCCCGCCGACCTGTTGGACCACGCGCGCGCCGCGAAGGGGTTCATGCCCGAGGACGAAGGGGCCCTGCTCCACCGCGTCGCCCTGGAGCGGGCGGCCGATGGACCGCTGCTGGAGGTCGGCACCTACTGCGGCAAGTCGGCGATCTACCTCGGCGCCGCCGCTCGCCAGGTGGGGGGCGACAGCGTGGTCTTCACGGTCGACCACCACCGGGGCTCGGAGGAGAACCAGGCTGGCTGGGAGCACCACGACCCGACCCTGGTCGACGCCGAGCTGGGCCTGATGGACACCCTGCCGGTCTTCCGCCGCACGATCGCCCTGGCCGGGCTCGAGGACCAGGTCGTCGCCGTCATCGGCCGGAGCACCACGGTCTCCGCACACTGGCGGACGCCGCTGTCGCTGCTGTTCATCGACGGCGGTCATGCCGAGGTGCACGCCCAGAACGACTACGCCGGGTGGGCGCCCTGGGTCATGACCGGCGGCGCGCTGGCCATCCACGACGTGTTCGCGGACCCCGCCGACGGCGGCCAGGCGCCGTACCACGTGTTCCAGCGCGCGCTGGCGTCCGGCGCCTTCGAGGAGGCCGAGGCCGTCGGCTCGATGCGGGTGCTACGACGAGTGCGAGGCGACGCTGGCGACCTCGTCGGCTGACGGACAGTCGCACTCCAGCATCAGCTCGCGGAAGTGCGGCGCCAGCGAGGTGCCGCGCATGATGCCCGAGCCGGCCGTGCTGTGGCCCGTGGGTCTCCCCCAGCGCGTCGACGGCCAGGATCACCGCAGCCGCTGTGTACGTCGTGTGCTCGACCGGCCAGTTGACGCCGGGGTTATCGCCCTCGTAGACCCATCCGGTCCAGTAGTCGCCGTCGCTCGTCGCGCAGGTGCTGCATGTCGGCCAGCAGCTGCAGTGCCCGGCGGTGGTCGCCCATGGCGTCCAGCGCCATCGCCAGCTCGCAGGTCTCGGCGCCGGTCACCCAGGGGTTGGTGTCGACGCAGCGGATGCCGAGGCCGGGCACCACGAACTCGTCCCAGCGGCTCTCGATCAGCTCGAAGGCCTCGCGGCCGCGGACCGCGCCGCCGAGCACCGGGTAGTACCAGTCCATCGAGTACGTCGACTTGTCCGCGAACAGGTCGCGGTGCTCGCGCACCGCGTGACCGAGCCGTCCGCCGGCCAGCTCCCACTCCGGCTGGGGGTCGTCGAGCAGGTCCGCGAGGGCGACCCCGGCCCGGAGGGAGTGGTAGATGCTGGAGCTGCCGGTCAGCAGAGCGAACGACTCGGTCGGCGTCCAGTTGATGCCGCCGAAGCTGCGCTGCTGGCTGACCACCCAGTCCAGGCCGGCGCGCACGGAGGGCCAGTAGCGCTGCACGAAGCCGATGTCGCGACGCACCAGCCAGTGGTGCCACAGGCCGACCGCGAAGTACGCCGACATGTTCACGTCGCCGCGGTTCGTCCTCGGGAACGCCCGTCGACGATCTTCATCGGCCAGGAGCCGTCGGCCCGCTGCAGGGTCGGGATCCAGGCGTAGGCACGCTCGGCGGCCTCGACCTGGCCACCGACCAGCATGCGCCATCGCGCGCCTCGACGTGGTTCCAGATGTCGACGTGCTCACCCACGGTCCACGGGCACCGCACCGCACGGCTCCTGCATCGGCAGCGATCGACGCCTGCGGTCTCGGCCACCTGCTCGGCGGTCAGGATGCCGTCGACGAAGGGCAGCCGGGCAAGCTCGACCGGCGTCGAGTTCCGGCACCATCGACTCAGGCTGCCTCGGGCTTGCGGAAGTAGAGCACCATGCTCTTGCCGATCATCGGGTCGAGCACCTTGCCCGCGAGCTGCAGCGCCTTCGGCTGCTTCATGATCTCCCAGACCAAGCAGCTTGTGGTACGCCTTGGCGAGCGGGTGGTCGTCGTTGTTGACGCCGACCGCGCACTTGATCCACCAGTACGGCGCGTGCAGCCCGTGGGCGTAGTCCTTGCCGACGAACTCCATCGCGTCGCCCGGCGTGCCGTCGTTGAACCGGCCGGCCTTGGTGACCTTGTCGACCAGCTCGTGGTCGGTGTAGATCCGGATGTGCCCACCCTCGGCGTTGTGGTAGTCGTCGGAGAGCTTCCAGTTGATGACCTCGGGCAGCCAGCGCGGCACCGAGATGGCCATGGTGCCGCCGGGGCGCAGCACGCGGACCAGCTCCTTGATCGCGTCGACGTCGGCGTGGATGTGCTCGAGCACCTCTGCAGCGACGATCCGGTCGAACTCGCCGTCGGCGAACGGCAGCTGCAGCGCGTCGCCCTGCTTGATGTCGGCCTCGGCACCGTCGGGCACCTCGCCGGCCTCCTTCATCGCGCCGAACAGCTCCAGCACACCGGCCAGCTCGTCGGCGTCCATGTCGAAGGCCACGACGTCGCCGCCGCGGCGGTAGACCTCGAAGGCGTGGCGTCCGGCGCCGCAGCCCATGTCGAGGACCCGGTCACCGGGGCGCAGGCCCAGCCGGTCGAAATCAACGGTCAGCATGGTCAGTGGTCCTTTCGGCCGCAGGCCGTCCTCTTCCGGTGGTGGAGGAGCGAGCGGAGCGAGCGTCTCGAAACTCCTGCTTGTACTCGGCGATCACTTCTTCGTAGGCGGCGGCCACCTTCGCCGCGACCGCGCGCCAGCTGAACAGCTCCTGGACGCGGCACCCGGCCGGCGGCACCCATCCGGTCGCGGCGCTCCGGGTCGTCCAGCATGTTCTCCAGAGCGGCCTTGAGCTCGCCCACGTCGCCCGGGGTGACCAGGTCGGCGCAGAGACCGTCGGGCCCGACGACCTCGGGGATCGCGCCGGCCCGCGAGACGACCAGCGGCGTGGCGCAGGCCATCAGCTCCGCGGTCGGCAACGAGAAGCCTTCGTAGAGCGACGGCACGCAGGCCACCTCGGCCGAGCCCATCAGCCCGACCAGCTCGTCCTCGCTGATGCCGTGGGCGAACCGGACGGAGTCGCCGATGGCGAGCTTGTCGATCAGCTTCTCGGTGCGGCCGCCGGCCTGGGGCTTGGTCACCAGGATCAGCTCGACGTCGCGCTCGGTGCGCAGCTTGGCGAACGCCTCCAGCAGCGTGGCGACGCCCTTCATCGGGGCGTCGGCGCTGGCCATGGCCATGATCCGGCCGGGCACCCGCGGCGTCGTCGGCGGCACGAAGTTGTCGTCGACGCCGAGGAGGATGACCTCCATCTTCGCCGGGTCGACGCCGAAGTCCTTGGCGATGTCGCGCTTCGAGGTCTCCGACGGCGTCATGATCTTGCGCGCCTGGCGGGCGACCTTGCCCTGCATCCGCAGGAAGCCGTACCACCGCGAAGGGTGAGCTTGCGCCACGGGTTCCTGGTCTGGCTCAGGTCGATCCGTCGGTCGAAGGTGATCGGGTGGTGCAGCGTCGTGATCAGCGGCAGGCCCGAGCTTCTCGATGTCGAGCATGCCGTAGCCGAGCACCTGGTTGTCGTGGGCGATGTCGAACTCGTCGGCCCGCTCGGCCAGCAGCCGGGCCACTCGTCGGCTGAACGTGCGCGCCTCGGGAAAACCCGCCAGGCACATGATCGCGAACTCCTGCACGTCGATCAGGTCCCGGAACTCACGGAGCTTCGGCACCCGGAACGGGTCCGGCTCGCGGTAGAGATCCAGGCTGGGCACCTTGGTCAGGCGGACGCCCGGGTCGAGCTCCGGGTACGGCTGACCGGAGAAGACCTCGACCTCGTGGCCGAGGGTGGTCAGCTCCCGACTCAGGTGCCGGATGTAGATCCCTTGGCCGCCGCAGTGCGGCTTGCTGCGATAGGACAGCAGTGCAACCCGCATACGTCTCGACCCTTCTCTTGCTCGTCATTCCCTGGTTGGGGGCTCTCCGGACACTTGCCGGATGCGCTGACACGCCGGGCCGGACAAAGTGGAACGTGTTCCTATTATGTCCCACCAGTTGATAGCCTAGCCGCGCAGATCAGAGAACAGGCCGAGTCCGAGGCACATTCCAGGTCCACACCGTGCTGAACGACACATCAGGATTCTTGGGGGGTCCATGTGAGCAGCGCCAACTCGTTGACGGTCGACGAGCTCGGGTCGGCCGCCCAGCGCGACCGGCGCAAGCGGATCCTCGACGCGACCTACGCCCTGGCCTCCGACGGCGGCTTCGACGCCGTCCAGATGCGGGCCGTCGCCGACCGCGCCGACGTCGCCCTCGGCACCCTCTACCGCTACTTCCCCTCGAAGATCCACCTGCTGGTCTCCGCGCTCGGCCGGCAGTTCGAGCAGGCCGAGGCGACCCTCCGGGAGAAGCCGATCCCCGGCGAGACGCCCGCCGAGCGGGTGATCGCTGGTGCTCAAGAAGACCACCCGCGGGCTGCAGGGCGACCCGCACCTGACCGAGGCGCTGACCCGGGCGTTCATGTTCGCCGACGCGTCGGTGGCCGCCGAGATCCACAACGTCGGCATGCTGATGACCTCGATGCTCACCCACGCGATGGACCCCGAGCGCACCACCGAGGTGACCGACGACGACGTCGCCATCGCCCGCGTGATCGGCGACGTCTGGCTTTCCGCGCTGGTCGCCTGGGTCACCGGTCGCTCCACCGCTGCCGAGACCGCGCAGCACATGGAGACCGCCGTCCAGATGCTCCTGCGCGACTGATCACACCCGAGGCGACCTACAGGCGGCTGGTCAGCCGCCGAAGGCGTGGGTGCTGGTGACTCCCCCGTCGATGGCGATCTCGGCACCGTTGACGTACGACGACTCGTCCGACGCCAGATAGACGTAGAGCGGGGCGACGTCCTCAGGGAGTCCGACCCGGCGAAGCGGCATCTTCGAGGCGCCGAACTCCATCGCTGCGTCACCGCCGTGCACCCGGGTCATGGGGGTGTCGATCATGCCGGGGTGCACCGAGTTGACCCGGATCCCCTTGGGACCGAGCTCCATGGCCGCACACTTGGTCATGCCGCGGATGGCCCACTTCGTCGCGGCGTACGCCGTGCAGCCGGGCATGCCGGCCAGGCCCTCTACCGAAGAGGCGTTGATGATCGAGCCGCCACCGTTCTTGCGCATGGTGCGGCTGACCGCCTGCATGCCGAGGAAGCAGCCCAGCTGGTTGACCCGGAACAAGCAGCTCGACCTCATCGATGCCCATCCGCTCGATGTCGCCGAAGCGGAGGATGCCGGCGTTGTTGGCCAGCACGCTGACCGGACCGAAGCGCTCCGCAGTGTCGGCAACCAGAGAGGTCCAGGACGTTTCGTCGCTGACGTCGTGGTGGGCGAAGTGGACGGCCCCGCTGAACTGACCACCGAGCTCGTCGGCGAGCGCCTGGCCCTCCTCCTTGGCGACGTCGGCGATCACCACCTTGGCGCCCTCGGCCACGAACGCGCGCGAGATCGCAGCGCCCTGGCCCTGGGCCCCGCCGGTGACGATGGCGATCTTGGTGTCGAGTCGACCCATGGTTGGTTGTCCTTCTGCCGAGGGAGCGGTCAGAACGAGAGCTGCATGATCGAGTCGGCCGCGAAGCCGACCGACGGGTCGCGCCCGTCGAAGTAGCCGCCGAGCTGGTTGTCGAGGTCCTCGAGGCTCCAGGTCGAGCCGGACTTGTCGAAGCGCTGCTCGACCACCGGAGCGGCCACCAGCGCCACCATGCCGCCGTACACCACGAACACCTGACCGGTGATGGCGTCGGCGGCGGGCGAGGCGAGGTAGGCGACGAGCGGAGCGACGTGCTCCGGCGAGTAGGGGTCGATCTCGAGCCCGGACTCGTCCTCGCCGAAGACCTGGGCGGTCATCGCGGTGCGGGCCCGCGGACAGATCGCGTTGGCGCGGACGCCGATCTTGGCCAGACCACGGGCGGTCGACAGGGTCAGCGCGGTGATGCCGGCCTTGGCGGCGGCATAGTTGGCCTGGCCGGGCGAGCCGCCGAGGAACGCCTCGGACGCGGTGTTGATCACCCGCCCGTAGACGGGAGCGTCGGCCTCCTTCGACTTCGCTCGCCAGTACGCCGCGGCGTTGCGCGAGAGCAGGAAGTGGCCCGCGCAGGTGCACCCGGATGACGTCGTCCCACTCCTCGTCGGAGAGGTTGAACAGCATCCGGTCGCGGGTCATGCCGGCGTTGTTGACGACGATGTCGAGGCTGCCGAGCCCCTCGGCCGCGGCGACCATGGCGTCGGCCGTGGACGCGCTCCCCCACGTCACCCTCGACGACCGCGACCTCGCCGCCGCGGGCGCGGATCTCGTCGGCGGCGTCGTCGGCAGCGCCGGGCAGGTCGTTGAGCACCACTCGGGCACCGGCATCGGCCAGGGCGAGCGCCTCGGCGCGCCCGAGACCGGCCCCGGCGCCGGTGACGATCGCTACCCGACCGTCCAGGCGCGTCGAGGCTGAGGGATGTTTCAGGTCACGTGGTCATTCCTCCAGGGAGATGGCGGCGCGCGGGCAGGCCGCGACGGCTCGCTTGACGTTCTCGATGTTCTCGTCCGTGGTCTCCTCGGTCTTCAGCTGGAGGAAGTCGTCGTCGTCCAGCTCGAACACCTCGGGCGCCAGCGCCTCGCACAGTGCGTTGGACTCGCACAGGTCGAAGTCCACCTTGATCTTCACTAGCTTCTCCTCTCGGTTCCTGAGGTGCGCGCCTGCGAGCCTCGCAGGGTCTAGGTCATCTTCCGGTGGTCCCAGGTCGCGACGTGGTCGGGGTGGATCACCACGGCCACGCGCTTCTGGGCCTGCTTCTCGACGGTCTCACGACCGAAGTCCCCGAGCGCCTCGAACGAGTCGGCGCCGACCATCCGGGTGGCGACCTCCGAGCCGATCGAGAAGATCCAGTCGTAGTCGCGGATGATCTCGGCGCGGCCGGTGATCGACACACCCCGCAGCTCGAAGTAGTCGTCGCCGCCCTCGACCAGGGCACTGACCCGCGGGTCGCGCTCGAGGTTGCGGATCTTCTGGCTGCGACCGTAGGTCCAGAACGCGATCCGCCCGTCGCGCACGATGTAGAACAGCGTGCGTGAGGTGCGGGGCACCGTCGGGGCCGAGGCTGGCCACCTGCACCTTGATGTTGTCGGCCAGGAAGTCGGTGACCTCCTGGTCGCTCATCTTGACCTCGTCGCGACCGCCCATCAGACGTCCGAGGAGTGGCCGGGAAACACGTGCGCGCTCGGGTCGATCGCCACCGTGGCGTTGTTGACCGCAGTTGCGGCCTCGCCGAACCCGACCGCGATCAGGCGCACCTTGCCGGCGTACTCGGTGATGTCGCCGGCGGCGAAGACCCGCGGCAGGTTCGTGCGCATCGACGGGTCGACCAGCACGTGCCGCTTCGAGACCTCGATGCCCCACTGCTGGATCGGGCCGAGGTCGGCGATGAAACCGAGCGCGGCCACGACCGCCTGGGCCGGGTCGGCGGGTCACCTCGTCGCCCACGGTGATCTCGACCGCCTCGAGCAGGCCCGTCGCCACCGTCGGACCGACCAGTGCGCTGACCTCGGCCTTGGTGATGATCTCGACCGACGAGTCGCGCACCTGCTGGACGGTCCGCTCGTGGGCGCGGAACGCGTCGCGGCGGTGCACCAGCGTGATCGACTTGGCGATCGGCTCGAGGTTGCAGCGCCCAGTCGAAGGCACTGTCGCCGCCACCGACGATGACGACGTCCTTGCCGGCGTACGGCGCGAAGCTCGGCACGAAGAACTCCAGCCCGCGGCCGAGCCAGCCCTCGCCGGACGGCAGTGCCCGGGGCTGAACTTGCCGATCCCGGCGGTGATCAGCACCGCGCCGGCGCGGACCTCGGTGCCGTCGTCGAGTCCGACGGTCACGCCGTCGTCGTCGTGGGTCAGCGTCGCCGCGGTGCGGTCCAGGAGGTACTCCGGCTTGGCGGTCGCCGCCTGGGACACCAGGCCCTCGACCAGGTCGCGGCCCTTGACCGTCGGGAAGCCGGCCACGTCGAAGATCTGCTTCTCGGGATACATCGCGGTGATCTGGCCGCCGAGCTCCGGCAGCGAGTCGACGACCGCGACCCGATGCCCGCGGAAGCCGGCGTAGTAGGCGGCGAACAGGCCCGTAGGACCGGCTCCGATGATGAGGAGGTCGCACTCGACGGTGTGCTCAGCTGGGGAGGTCACGTCGGGATCCTTCCTCTCTGACTGGCCGGGCTCAACTCATTGCCCCACCTCGGCGAGTCGGACGACAATACTGGAACGTGTTCTAGTTTGACAGAAAGTAGCCGCGCCGAACGTCGGTGTCCAGCACCGCCTCGCGGTGGAGCTCACTTGGTCTCGAGGTCGGAGACCAGCCACCCCTGGTCGGTGTTGACCACCGTGACCAGCACCCGGTACGGCGTGAAGACCGGCTCCTTGCCGTTCTTGGTGATGAACATGTTGAGGAACACCAGAGCCTGCACCTGCTCCTGGTCGGCCCGCACCACTCCCTGGGCGACGACGCTGACCTGCACCTCGGTCTTGCTCGACGACGATCGCGTCCTCGACGTCCGCAGCCGTCTGTCGGTACTCCTCGGCGAACGCCGGCGTCATCAGCGCGGCCGCCTCGTCGACCTGGGCCTCGTAGTCCTGGTACGACGTCGCGACGATCGTGTACGCCGCCTGGGCGGCCTGCGGCGACCGCGACCTGGGCGTCGCTGCCGGTGATCCGGACCGGCGTCTCGGCGTCCGCATCGATGCCCGATGCCGGTGGCGGACCGGTCGCCGGCTCGCTGTCGTCGCGCACCGCGAGGAAGATGCCGCCGGCCAGGGCAGCGACGGCCAGCACGGCGACCAGGCGCAGCAAGATCCGGGTGGTCCGGGGCGAGCCGACGAGTCCGGCCATCGGTACGGCGGAGGCGTTGGCGCCTCGGCTCGAGATCCGGCTCGACCCCGGCTCGACCAGCGGGGGGTCCGACTCGACGTCCGGCTCCGGATCCGGCTCGGCCGCCAGCTCGCGGCTCCGCCACCGGGATCGGCTCGGGACCGGAGTGCTCGACCTCGTCGGTCTCCGGAACAGAGCGGGCTCGCTGCCGCCCCGGCCGGCCACCCGGCGTGGCCGCGACGGTGGGGTTGGCGCTCGAGGGGCGCCGGCGGTTCCGTTCAGCCATCGTCAGATCACGCTCACGCCACGAACTGGAGGTCGTTGGTCAGCCACGCGTCGGCTTCCTTGACCAGCTCGCAGCTGGAGCCGGAAGTTGCGCGCGACGGGCTTGTCCTCGGTCTGCTTGTTGGCAACGGTGCCGCTGGTGGCCACGATCACGGTCGCGGAGTCCTCGTCGGCAGCCACGACGCCGGCCCAGAACACCTCGCCGGTCATCACCGACTTGTTGCGCCGGATCACCTCGATCACCCCGCCCGTCGACTTCTCGTACTGCTCGCGGAACGCACCGGTTGCCCCCGCCTTCACCTGGTCGATCGAGGCCTGCGCGTCGTCGTACCGGATGTTGACGAACGCGCTGGCGACCGTGGTGGCCGACGTCGATGATGTCGCCGAAGCGCTGCTGCTCGTCCGCGGAGGACTCGTCCAGCCGCTCCACCTGGGTCGACCCGACTCCCGGAACTGCGATCTCGTCATCCTGGAGAGCCCGGACCACCGCCACGCTGACCACCACGCAGGCGGCCGCGGCCAGCAGCGCCACGACGTAGAGCACGAGGTTCATCCGCACCCGCGACGGCGCGGAGTCTGGGACAGGGATCACTGGTCGGCCACCGGGCCCACCAGCAGCCATTTCCACGAGTCGTCCCCCAGGATCGAGATGTTCGTGCTGCCGAATCTGATCGGCTGACCCTGGGCGTCCACCGCGCTGTCGGAGAGTCCCGTGCGCGGGTCGTAGCTGCCGACGGCGGCCCGCCCCGGGTTGGGGTTGCTCGGCGGTGCCGGGCGAGTAGTTGAATCCGCGGTAGTTGGAGTTCGGGGTCAGGCACTTCGCGGGGTAGATCGGGCCATCGGTCAGGTCGTTGCCCTGGCGCCACTGGCTGGAGGGCTTGTAGCCGTCCGTGCAGGGCGGCGTCTCGTCGAACTGCAGGTTGACGTGTCCGTACCCGTCGGGCGTGGTGCCGGTGAAGCCACCCGAGATCACCCGCGGGAAGGTGACCAGCAGCTGCTCCAGTCCGCGCAGGTGGCTGACCACCACCTGCTCGACACTGATCGCGTTGCCGAGCAGCACGGGGATGGTCGGCTCGAGGTCCTCCAGCAGCCCGGTCAGCTCCCGAGCGGCGCCCGGGGTGTCCTCGAGCACCGTGCGCAGGTCGCCGTCGCTCTCGCGAAGCGTGTCGGTGATCAGGCGCAGGTCGCGGGAGAAGGAGCGGATGTTCTCGCTCTGGCCCTGCTGGGTGCGCAGCACGGTCCGCCCGTTGTCGAGCAGGGCGATCGTCTCGTCGGTGTGCGCGGCCGCCTCGTCGACGAAGCGGGCACCGTTGTCGAGGAGCTTCTGCAACGGAGGACCGGTGCCCTCGAACAGGTCGCCGAGCTCCTTGACCACGACCTGGAGGTTCTCCTTGTCGACCGAGCTGACGAACTGGTCGAGCTCGACCAGGAGCTCGGTCTCGTCGACCGGGAGGGAGGACGCGCTGCCCTTCAGCACCGAACCCTCCTCGGCGTAGGGGCCTTCGTCGGTGGCCGGCTCGAAGTCGAGGTACTGCTCGCCCACGGCCGACAGGTTGTGCACG
This sequence comes from uncultured Actinomycetota bacterium, assembly GCA_963829975.1. Taxonomy (GTDB): domain Bacteria; phylum Actinomycetota; class Actinomycetes; order Propionibacteriales; family Nocardioidaceae; genus Nocardioides. The sequence goes on along the minus strand of CAWHKK010000022.1, from coordinate 5,987 downwards.
AACATCGGGGAGTCCAACGGGAGCTTGGTCCCCTCCTCGAGCTTCAGCTTGACGGTGACGCCCTCGTCGGTCGCCGTCATGTCGGCGATCTTGCCGATCTGCACGCCTCGGTAGCTGACCTGGCCGCCCTCGTAGAGCCCACCCGAGGTCGGCAGGGTCGCCTCCACCGTGATGCCGCGACCAAGGATCTGGTCGATGAACCCGAGGTACGACGCGGTGATGTAGACGATGCCGACAGCGCTCAGGATGACGAACGCCACCAGCCTGGACCTTGACCGCTCTGATCATGACTGGCCTCCGTACAGGCTGGAGCCGGTCGGCGCCGGCGACGGTGCGCCGCTGCTCAGCTCCGCGCTGAGACGGTTGAGCCCGAGCAGTCCGCCGAGACCGCCGCCGCCGAGAGCGCCGACAGCCGCCGACCCGGCCCGGTTGCTGCGATTGCCCTCGCGCTTGCAGGCAGCGACCAGCTGGCGCAGCTGGGTGCCATTGCCGAGCACTGCCCTGCAGGCCCTGCTGGTGAGGCTGCCGCTGTTCAGGCACTTCTGGACGTTGGTCAGGATCGGGCCCACCGGGGTCTCGCCGAGCGGTCCGGAGAGGTCGATCTCGGGGATGCCGAGCCCCTGGAACAGGTTCTGGAGGCTGACCTCCATCCTGATCGAGGTGTTGGCGTAGTCGCCGTACACGATCTCCGAGGCCTCCTGCGGGAACGGGAAGCTGACGATCAGGTTGAGACCGGGGGCCAGCTTGTCGCCGGCGTCACTGAGCTTGTCGAGCACCGGGCGCAGGTCGCGCAGCGTCCGCAGGAGGTTGTCCTTGCTCGCCCCGATCACGCGGGTGCCGACGACGCCGAGCCGGTCCAGCGCCGACAACATGTCGACCAGCTCGTCGTGCTGGTCGGCCAGCACGCCGATGGCCGGTCCTACGGCGTCGAGGGCGTCGGTGATGGTGTCGCGCTCCGCATTCAGGGTGGCGGTCAGGCTGTTCATCGACTCCAGTGCGCGGATGATGTCGGACTTCTGATCGTCGAGCGTGCCAACCACGCTCTCCAAGGTGCCGAGCAGGTTGCGCAGGCGGTTGGTCCGACCGCTCATCACGTTGTTGAGCTCCTTGGTGATGGTGCCGAGCTGGGCGACGCCGCCGCCGCTGAGCAGGAAGGAGAGCGCGCCCAGCACCTCCTCGACCTCCGGGTTGCGGCCGGTCGACTCGATGGGGATGTTGTCGCCGTTGCCGAGCTCGCCCCGAGGCTCCTCACCGGTAGGCGGTTCGAGCGCCACGTACTTCTCGCCGAGCAGACTCACCTGTCGGACGTCGGCGATGACGTTGTCGGGAAGCTCGACGTCCTCGCGCACGCGCATGGTGATCTTGGCGTGCCAGCCGTCGCGGTCGACCTCGGTCACCTCGCCGACCGTGACGTCGTCGACCATCACCGGCGATCGGGGCACGACGTTGAGGATGTCCGCGAACTCGGCGGTGATCTCGTAGGAGTTGTCCTTGCCGACCGGCGAGCCCGGGAGGGGCAGGTCGTAGGCGCCGTTGAACTCACAGGCGCTGAGCAGCAGTGCGCCGACGAGCGTGGCGCCGAGGGTACGACGCAGGCGCTGAGCACGGGTTCGGGTGCCGGTCATGAGCCACCGCCTCCCAGGAGCCCCTCGAGCGTGGCATCGGTGCCGTTGACGTAGGCACTGAGGTCGGGGGGCGTCGCGCCGATGGACGGAATGCTCGACCGCTGCTGCCGGGACGTCGCGGCAACGACGCCACGCTCGAGGGTCTCCTGGGAGGTGGTGGCTCATGAGCACCCGACCGTGCTGCGCCTGCGCCGCACGATCGGCGCCACCCTCGCCGGCGCCCGTGCTGCTCACCGGCTGTGAGTTCAACGGCGCCTACGACCTGCCGCTCCCGGGCTCACCGGTCGACGAGGACGACTCCTACGAGGTCACCGCGGAGTTCGCGGACATCCTCAACGTCGTGCCTCGCTCGCCGGTCATGGTCGACGACGTGACCGTCGGCGAGGTGACCGAGGTCGACCGCGACGGCTGGCACGCCAAGATCACGATGCGGGTGCGCGACGACGTCGAGCTGCCCGACAACGTCATCGCCGACATCCGGCAGGTGAGCCTGCTCGGCGAGAAGTACGTCGCGCTCGAGGCGCCCACCGGCGTCGCGCCGCGAGGGCGAGCTCGGCGACGGCGACAACATCCCGATCGAGTCGACCGGCCGCAACCCGGAGGTCGAAGAGGTGCTCGGCGCCCTCTCCTTCCTGCTCAGCGGCGGCGGCGTCGCCCAGCTCGGCACCATCACCCAGGAGCTCAACAACGTGATGAGCGGCCGGACCAACCGGCTGCGCAACCTGCTCGGCACCCTCGAGAGCGTGGTCGGCACCCTCGACGACCAGAAGGCCGACATCATCCGCGCCCTGGAGTCGATGAACAACCTGACCGCCACGCTCAACGCGGAGCGCGACACCATCACCGACGCGCTCGACGCCGTCGGCCCGGCCATCGACGTGCTGGCCGACCAGCACGACGAGCTGGTCGACATGCTCGTCGGCGCTCGACCGGCTCGGCGTGGTCGGCACCCGCGTGATCGGGGCGAGCAAGGACAACCTGCTGCGCTCGCTGCGCGACCTGCGCCCGGTGCTCGACAAGCTCAGCGACGCCGGCGACAAGCTGGCCCCGGGCCTCAACCTGATCGTCAGCTTCCCGTTCCCGCAGGAGGCCTCGGAGATCGTCTACGGCGACTACGCCAACACCTCGATCCGCATGGAGGTGAGCCTGCAGAACCTGTTCGACGGGCTCGGCATCCCCGAGATCGACCTGTCCGGACTGCTCGGCAACAACCCCGGTGGGCCCGGTGCTGACCAACGTCCAGAAGTGCCTGCGCAGCGGCAGCCTGACCAGCAAGGCCTGCAGGGCCGTGCTCGGCAGCGGCAACCAGCTGCGCCAGCTGGTCGCCACCTGCGAGCAGCGCGAACCAGCGCAACCGCGTCGTGCCGGGCGCTCGGTCGGCGGCGGGCTCGGCGGCCTGCTCGACGGTCTCGGCGACGGGCTCGGCGGCCTGCTCGGGCTCAACCGGCTCAGCTCCGAGCTGAGCAGCGGCGCGCCGTCCCCGGCGCCGACCGGCACCAGCCTGTACGGAGGCCCGTCATGACCAGAGTCAGTCAGGGCCAGGCTCGTGGCGTTCGTCGTGCTGAGTGCGTTCGGCGTCGTCTACATCACCGCCTCCTACCTCGGCTTCATCGACCAGATCCTCGGGCGCGGCATCACGGTCCAGGCGACCCTGCCGACCTCGGGCGGTCTCTACGAGGGCGGCCAGGTGAGCTACCGCGGCGTGCAGATCGGCAAGATCTCCGACATGACCGCGACCGACGACGGGGTCACGCGTCGAGCTGAAGCTCGAGGAGGGCACCAAGCTCCCCGTTGGACTCGCCGATGTTCGTGCACAACCTGTCGGCCGTGGGCGAGCAGTACCTCGACTTCGAGCCGGCCACCGACGAGGGCCCCTACGCCGAGGACGGTGATCGTGCTGAAGGGCAGCGCGTCCTCGCTCCCGGTCGACGAGGCCGACCTCCTGGTCGAGCTCGACAGCTTCGTCAGCTCGGTCGACAAGGAGAACCTCCAGATCGTGGTCAAGGAGCTCGGCGCCATGTTCGAGGGCACCGGCCCGCCCCTGCAGAACCTCCTCGACAACGGCGCCCGGTTCGTCGACGAGGCCGCCGCGCACACCGACGAGACGATCGCCCTGCTCGACAACGGCCTGACCGTGCTGCGCACCCAGCAGGGCCAGCGGCGAGAACATCCGCTCCTTCTCCCGAGACCTGCGCCTGATCACCGACACCCTGCGTGAGAGCGACGGCGACCTGCGCACGGTGCTCGACCAGACGCCGGGCGCCGCCCGCGAGCTGACCGGGCTGCTCGAGGACCTCGAGCCGACGATCCCGGTGCTGCTCGGCAACGCGATCAGCGTCGAGCAGGTCGTGGTCAACCACCTGCGCGGGCTCGAGCAGCTGCTGGTCACCTTCCCGCGGGTGATCTCCGGCGGCTTCACCGGCACCACGCCCGACGGTTACGGCCACGTGAACCTCCAGTTCGACCAGACGCCGCCGTGCACCGACGGCTACCTGCCCTCCAGCCAGTGGCGCCAGGGCAACGACCTCACCGACGGCCCGATCTACCCGGCGAAGTGCCTGACGCCCAACACCAACTACCGCGGCTTCAACTACTCGCCCGGCACCGCCAACAACCCCAACCCAGGTCGCGCCGCCGTCGGCAGCTATGACCCGAGCACGGGCCTGTCCGACAGCGTCGTGGACGCCCAGGGCCAGCCGGTTAGATTGGGCAGCCCGAACATCTCGATCCTGGGGGACGACTCGTGGAAATGGCTGCTGGTGGGCCCGGTGGCCGGCCAGTGACCCCTGCCCCGGACCCCGCGCCGTCGCGGGTGCGGATGAACCTCGCGCTCTACGTCGTGGCGCTGCTGACGGCGGCCGCCTGCGTGGTCGTCAGCGTGGCCGTGGTCCGCGCCCTCGCGACGACGAGACCGCGAGCTCCCGGGGACGGGTGCGCTGCAGGTGGAGTCGCTCGACGAGTCCTCCGCCGATGAGCAGCAGCGGTTCGGCGACGTCATCGCCTCCGCCACCACGGTGGCCACCGCCTTCGTCAACATCCGCTACGACGACGCGCAGGCGTCGATCGACCAGGTGAAGGCCGGCGCCACGGGCGCGTTCCGCGAGCAGTACGAGAAGTCGACGGGCGGCGTGATCGAGGTGATCAAGCGCAACAAGTCGGTGATGACCGGTGAGGTGCTCTGGGCCGGCGTCGTGGCCTCCGACGAGGACTCCGCGACGGTGATCGTGGCGACCACCGGCACCGTGGCCAACAACCAGACCGGCGACAAGCCCGTCGCGCGCAACTTCCGGCTCCAGCTCCAGCTGGTCAAGGAAGACGACACCTGGCTGACCAACGACCTCCAGTTCGTGGCGTGACGGACCTGACATGGTGAAGCGGAACCGCCGGCGCCCCTCGAGCGCCAGCCCCACCTCGCGGCCACGTCGGGTGGCCGGCCGGCAGCCGGACCGACGCCCGGGTCGGAGGCCGACGAGGTCGAGCACGCCGGGCCGAGCCGAGCCCGGTGGCGGAGCGCGAGCTGGACGGCCGAGCCGGATCCGGAGCCGGACGCCGAGCCCGAACCCCCGCTGGTCGAGCCGGAGCCCGAGCCGGAGCCGGAGACGAGGCCGAGGACGCCGTCGACGAGCCGGCGCCGGATTCGTCGGCTCGCCCGGACCACCCGGGTCCTGCTGCGCTGGTCGCGGCGCTGGCGGTGCTCGCCCTGGCCGGCGGCATCTTCCTGCTGGTGCCGACGACGACGAGCCGTCGACCGCGGCCGACACCGGCTCGAGCATCGACGCGGACGCCGAGACGCCGGTCCGGATCACCGGCAACGACGCCCAGGTCGCGGTCGCCGCAGGCCGCCCAGGCGGCGTACACGATCGTGGCGACGTCGTACCAGGACTACGACGCCCAGGTCGACGAGGCGGCCGCGCTGATGACGCCGGCCTTCGCCGAGGAGTACCGGCAGACCGCCGCGGACGTCGAGGACGCGATCGTCGCCGGCAAGACCGAGGTGCAGGTCAGCGTCGTCGCCCAGGGCGTGGTGCGCGCCGACCAGGAGCAGGTGCAGGCGCTGGTCTTCCTCAACATGTTCACGACCAAGAACGGCAAGGAGCCGGTCTTCACGCCTTACCGGGTGCTGGTCACCGTGGTGAACACCGACCAGGGCTGGCTCGTCTCCGACCTCGAGACCAAGTGAGCTCACCGCGAGGGGTGCTGGACATCACTTCCCAGCGCGGATACTTTCTGTCAAACTAGAACACGTTTCAGTATTATCATCAGACCAGCTGTGGCAATGAGTTGAGCCCGGCCGGTGAGCGAGGAAGGATCCCGACGTGACCTCCCCGCGCGGCACCCCGTCGAGTGCGACCTCCTCATCAT
>CAWHKK010000021.1:0-218991 GCA_963829975.1 uncultured Actinomycetota bacterium | reverse complement strand
GGTCTGTGCGTACCGGCGGGCGGGTCGGCCGCGCTGCCCGAGCTGCTGGCCGCCTCCCTGCCCCCGGGCACCGTCCGCACCGGCGTGCATGTCACCTCGGCCGCCATCAGCTCCGTCCGCACCAAGGAGCACGGCGAGTTCGGTGCCGGTCCCTGCTGCTGGCCACCGGCGCGCGCGCCGCCGCCGAACTGCTGCCCGGCCTGCGGGTGCCGCCCTTCCACGAGCTGACGGTGGTGCACCACACCGCGCCCGAACCGCCGCTGACGGCCCCGCGCTGCTCCTGGACGCCGACCGCGCGGGCCCGGTCGCCCACACCGCGGTCATGAGCGAGGTCGACCCCTCGCGCGCGCCCGCGCGGCCGCGCCCTGATCTCCTCGACGGTGCTCGGCGCCGCCGCCGCCGGACGGACCGCGTCGTCCGCGCCCATCTGGCCGCGCTGTACGGCGCGCCGACCGACGACTGGGAGCTGCTGGCCGTCCACCACGACCCGGAGGCCGTGCCCGCGATGCCGCCGCCGCACGACCCGCGCCGCCCGGTGCGGCTGCTGGCCGGGCTCTACGTGTGCGGCGACCACCGCGACACCAGCACCGTCCAGGGCGCGCTGCACTCGGGCCGGCGGGCGGCCCGACGCGCTCCTCACGGACTTCGGCGTGACCGGCCGCGCACGACGGAGCCTGCCCGCGCGGCCTGACCCACGAGCGGCGCCGGCCCCGGCCCGCCCGGGCCGGCCTCAGCCGAGCGCCGCCACCCGGTCGCGGTAGCCGCGCACGGCGCCGCGTCCCGGTAGGGCTCCAGGCGCCGCTCGAAGTCGCGTACGTACTCGTGCGGCGCGCGCCGAGCGCATCTCCGCCGCCTGCTGCGCCGCCTCCGCGCCCAGCTGGCAGGCCTGCTCCAGCTCGCCGAGGCCCAGCCGCGCGGTGGCGAGCACCACCCGGCAGAAGAGCCGGCTGCGGGCGAAGCCGGGGCGCGCAGCTGGAGCGAGCGTTCGGCGTGCTGCGCGGCGGCGCGGTACTGCTGGAGGTCGCGGTGGCAGTGCCCGAACTCGTCGGCGAGCTGCGCCTCGTCGAAGAAGCGCGCCCAGTGCGGCACCTCGTCGCCCGGCCGCGCCGCCTCCAGCGCGCGCTCGGCCCGGGCCAGCGCCGCCGTGCAGGCCCGCACCTCGCCGAGCACCCCGTGCCCGCGCGCCTCGGCCGCGTGCAGCAGCGCCTGCACGACGGGCGGCGCCGCGGAGCCGACGCCCTGCTGGGCGACCCGCGCGAGCTGCACGGCCTCCCGCCCGTGCCCGAGGTAGACGGCCTGCCGGCTCATCGTGACCAGGACGTAGGCGCCGTAGGCCCGGTCCCCGGCGGCCTGGGCGAGCCGCAGCGCCTGGACGAAGTACCGCTGGGCGAGGCCGTGCGCCGCGATGTCGTACGAGGTCCAGCCGGCGAGCCGGGTCAGGTCGGCGGCGGCCGCGAACAGCCGCCGGCCCGGCTGCTCGCCGTAGACTGCCGCGCAGCATCGGCTCGGCCTCGTGCTCCAGATAGCGCACCAGCGCCTGCCGGGCGTGGCCGCCGCCGTACGCGTGGTCGAGGGCGCGGAACAGCTCGCCGACGGAGCGCAGCGCCGCGATGTCGCCGCTGCTGACCCGCTGGCCCGGGGACGCGGTCGGGGTCCTGCCGCTGCCGGGGCACCGACGGGCCGGCCCTGGGCGGGGACCGCGGGCGGCGCGCCGGGTCGGGCGTCGCCGCGCCCCACCCGTTCGTCGGCGCGGCCGATCAGCCAGTCCCGGCTGGGCACGACGAGCCCGGCCGGGGTGAAGGCGATCTTGCGCAGCTCGGCGTGGCTGCCGGAGTCCTTGCGCCACAGGCCGCCGACGATGTCGACGGCCTCTTCCGGGGTGGCCGCGAATTCCAGCCCCGCGTAGACCGGCGCGCAGGCGTCGAGCCCGAGGTCCTGGGCGGACAGCCGCCGCCCGAGCCGTCGGGTGAAGACCTCGGCGATCAGCGCGGGGGTGGTGCCGCGCGGCTGCTGGCCGCGCAGCCAGCGGGTCACGGATGTCTTGTCGTACCGCAGGTCGAGGCCGTGCTCGAGGCCCAGCTGATCGACGCGGCGGGCCAGGCCGGCGTTGGAGAACCCGGCTTCCGCGATGAGCGCGGCTAGCTGGCGGTTGGGGGTGCGCTGCGGGGGTCGTTCCGTCATCAGCTGTGCGGTCTCCTGCCTTCCGGGCGCTGCCGGTGAGGCAGCCCTTCGGCAGCTGGCCCCGTGAACGGCGCGAATGTAACGGCCTCACGGAGCCGTCATCGCCGCCCTTCGTCCGCATTCATCCGATCGTGTGAGGATGGATCGTGGAGGCCCGGCGCCGCGGCTGCCGTCGGACGGGCGGCCGTACAGTGGCTGGGGCGCGATCTGTGCAGGTGCACGAGGTCGCGAGGACACCGCCGGGATGGATCTCGAGGGAGGCACCCGCCGTGAGTGAGTTGCGGTTCGTCCGTCTGGGCTTCGGCGCCGGACGCCGTGGAGTACCAGGAGGCGTGGGAGGAGCAGCGCCGGGTGCACGCCGCCCGCTTCGCCGACGAGGTGCCGGACACCTGCCTGCTGCTGGAGCACCCGCCGGTCTACACGGCGGGCCGCCGTACCGACGGACAGCGAGCGCCCGCTGGACGGCACCCCCGTCGTCGACGTCGACCGCGGCGGCAAGATCACCTGGCACGGCCCCGGCCAGCTCGTCGGCTACCCGATCCAGAAGCTGCCCCGCCCGGTGGACGTCGTAGCACACGTGCGCCGCCTGGAAGAGGCGCTTATCCGTACGTGCGCCGAGTTCGGCCTGGAGACGACCCGCGTCGAGGGCCGCAGCGGCGTCTGGGTGCTCGGCGACCCGGTGCGAGCGAGCGGCCGGCGCTCGGCGGCCTCTCCCTGGACTTCGACCCCCGGCTGCAGGACGACGAGTTCGACCCCCGGCTCAACGGCCCGGAGTACGCCCCGTCCAACGCGGGCCAGCGCCGCGAGGACCGCAAGATCGCCGCGATCGGCATCCGGGTCGCCAAGGGCGTGACGATGCACGGCTTCGCGCTGAACGTGAACCCGGACAACACCTGGTTCGACAGGATCGTCCCGTGCGGCATCCGGGACGCGGGCGTGACGTCGCTCTCGTACGAGCTGGGCCGCGAGGTCACCGATCGCCGAGGTGCTGCCCGTCGCCGAGAAGCACCTGCGGGAGGTCCTGGAGAACGCGGAGCTCGCCGCGCCGCGCGGAGGACCGGACGGCCGCGGCCGGACCCCGGCGCCGGAGCTGCCGCCGAGACGCGCGCCTCCGGAGCCGCCGGGAATGCACCCCGTCGGCCAGAGGTTGGCCGGACGTAAGACCGACGAATCGACGGGCGTACCCTGGTGTGCGCCGAAGAATCGAATCGCTACAGGGAGCCGATGTGTCCGCAGTCGCACCCGACGGACGCAAGATGCTGCGCCTGGAGGTCCGGAACAGCCAGACCCCCATCGAGCGCAAGCCCGAGTGGATCAAGACCCGGGCGAAAATGGGCCCCGAGTACAACGCAGATGCAGAACCTCGTGAAGAGCGAGGGCCTGCACACGGTCTGCCAGGAGGCGGGCTGTCCCAACATCTACGAGTGCTGGGAAGACCGCGAGGCCACCTTCCTCATCGGCGGCGACCAGTGCACCCGGCGCTGCGACTTCTGCCAGATCGACACGGGCAAGCCGCAGGCGCTCGACCGCGACGAGCCGCGCCGCGTCGGCGAGTCCGTCGTCACGATGGACCTGAACTACGCCACGATCACCGGCGTCGCCCGCGACGACCTGGAGGACGGCGGCGCCTGGCTGTACGCGGAGACCGTGCGCCAGATCCACGCGATGACCGCGGAGCGCGCCGAGGGCAACACCAAGGTCGAGCTGCTCATCCCCGACTTCAACGCCGACCCCGACGCAGCTGGCCGAGGTCTTCTCCTCCCGCCCCGAGGTGCTCGGCGCACAACGTCGAGACGGTGCCGCGCATCTTCAAGCGCATCCGCCCCGGCTTCCGCTACGAGCGCTCGCTGGAGGTCATCACCCGGGCCCGCGAGGCCGGCCTGGTCACCAAGTCGAACCTGATCCTCGGCATGGGCGAGACGCGCGAGGAGATCAGCGAGGCGCTGCAGCGACCTGCACGACGCGGGCTGCGAGCTCGATCACGATCACGCAGTACCTGCGGCCCACCGCCGCGCCACCACCCCGTCGAGCGCTGGGTCAAGCCGCAGGAGTTCGTGGAGCTGAAGGAGGAGGCCGAGGAGATCGGCTTCTCCGGCGTCATGTCCGGCCCGCTGGTCCGCTCCTCGTACCGCGCCGGGCCGCCTCTACCAGCAGGCGATCGAGAAGCGCGGGGCGTACGTCGCCTCGCAGGCGGTCTGACCGCGAGCGCGACCGTGTGAATCGGCGCACAAGCGACTACTGAGCAGTACGGCCGAGATCGACGCGGCCCGTACGTCCCCGCAGGTGAGGGGCCGTACGGGCCGCGTCAGCGTGCGCGGCGCCGGCGTCAAGGCTTCATCGGTGTTTGACCGGCCGGTCACGCCCTGGTAACACCAATCAGTGACCCTGGTACATACGCGGTGGCTCCGCAGCCGCCGGTCACTGCTTCCCGCTACCCATCGCGCCGCACGCGCATCCGCTCCGAGGGGGACCCCACCATGCAGGCCGCACCGCGTTCGCGCCACCGCCATCCCGTCCGTCACCGACGCACTGCGCGCCGTCGAGTCGCTGCTGATGAGCAGCGGCCAGCGCACCGCCCGCCGCAACGCCTGGACGTCCGTCCTGGAGGACCGCCGCCGCGCCAAGGACCGGGCCGAGGCGCAGCGCGTCCTGAGCAGGCCGTGCGCCGACCCGCCGTCGTAGGTCGCGTCCCGGCGCCACGTAGACTTCGCCGACATGGCGAGGAAGGAAACCGCAGCGGACGCCGCGAACCCGGGCGACTCAAGCAGATCGCCCTGACCTACAAGATGACCCGGCGGGCCGACCCGAAGATCGGTCTTGTCATCGCGGCGTGTGGGAATCGTCACCTTCGGTGTCCTCCTCGCGATCGGCTTCCTGATCGGTCACCCGATCTATCTCGGCATTCTGGGCTTCGTGCTGGCCTTCCTCGCGATGGCGATCGTCTTCGGACGCCGGGCCGAGCGGGCGGCCTTCGGGCAGATGGAGGGCCAGCCCGGCGCGGCGGCGGCGGTGCTGGACAAGATCGGCCGCGGCTGGACGACGACCCCGGCGGTGGCGATGAACCGCAGCCAGGACGTCGTGCACCGGGCGGTCGGCAAGGCCGGCATCGTGCTGGTCGGCCGAGGGCAACCCGAACCGGGTGAAGAGCCTGCTGGCCGCCGAGAAGAAGCGGATGGCGCGCATCGTCGTCGGACGTCCCGGTGCACGACATCATCGTCGGCAACGGCGAGGGCCAGGTGCCGCTGAAGAAGCTGCGCACGACGCTGCTGAAGCTCCCGCGGGTCCTGACCGGCCCGCAGGTCACCGCGGCCAACGACCGGCTGCGCGCGATGGGCGACCTGATGAGCAACATGCCGCTGCCGAAGGGCCCGATGCCGAAGGGCATGCGGATGCCGCGCGGCGGCGAAGATGCGCTGACCCGCACTGCCGACTCCGGTCACCGACGACGACGAACGGCCCGCGGACCGGCGCATCGGCGTCCGGGGCCGCTCCGCGTGCCCGTCCTCGTGTCGCGTGCCTCGCGGCTCGCGCCGGTAGCGGCTCGCGTCAGATGCCGTGACGCTGGACCGGACCTGACGGCGCCGAGGCCGGTCGTGCAGGCCGCGGCCGTCGCGGTCCCAGATCAGGGCCGGGACGGCCAGGCAGCAGCAGCACCGTGCGCAGGAGCGACGCCGCACGGTGCCGAGCCGGCCGCCGTCCTCGGCGACGACCCGCAGGCCGCAGCAGCCGCTTGCCCGGGGTGAAGCCGACGGTGCCGACGGTCAGCAGGCTCAGCACGAAGAAGACGCCGAGCGCCCAGTTGCCCGCCGCCTGCTGGTCACCGCGCGCGATCAGCCCGTATGCGATCAGCATGCACAGCGCCCAGTCGACGAAGAGGGCGCCGAACCGCCGGCCCGAGCGGGGCGATCGGAGCCCGGCCCCTCCTGCGGGCAGGCCGAGCTGCTCGCCCGCGGTAGCCGAAGTCGACGCCCATGCTCCTCGGCGGCCGCGCGGGGCCCGGAGAGCCACGATCCGATTGCTTCCCTGTTGTCCACCCGTCCACGGTACTGCGCCCGGCGTTTGCGCCCCGGCCGGGCGGGGCACGCGAGCGCGTCGCCGAGGTGCCCCGGCACCGGCGTCCGGTTAACTTCGGCGAAACAAATGGGTCATGCCTGAGAAATCCCGCGTCCCTATGGTCGGGTCCAGCGTGTGCCACCGCACTGGCCGCACCAACGAGCTACCAACCCCGGCCCGCCGGGTCGGGAGTAGGAGGAGTTGGATGTTCCAGAACGCCGACGAGGCCAAGAAGTTCATCGCGGACGAGGACGTCAAGTTCGTCGACGTCCGCTTCTGCGACCTGCCGGGCGTCATGCAGCACTTCACGATCCCGGCGACGGCGTTCGACCCGGACGAGGAGCTGGCCTTCGACGGCTCGTCGATCCGCGGCTTCCAGGCCATCCACGAGTCCGACATGGCGCTGCGCGCCGACCTGTCGACCGCGCGCGTCGACCCCTTCCGCCGCGACAAGACGCGTCAACATCAACTTCTTCATCCACGACCCGATCACGGGCGAGCAGTACAGCCGTGACCCGCGCAACGTGGCGAAGAAGGCCGAGGCCTACCTCGCCTCCACCGGCATCGCCGACACCGCGTACTTCGGCCCCGAGGCCGAGTTCTACGTCTTCGACAACGTGCGCTTCGCAGACCGTCGGCGAACGAGTCGCTTCTACCACATCGACTCCGAGGCCGGCGCCTGGAACACCGGCGCGGTCGAGGACAACCGCGGCTACAAGGTCCGCTACAAGGGCGGCTACTTCCCGGCCCCGCCGGTCGACCACTTCGCCGACCTGCGCGCCGAGATCTCCCTGGAGCTGGACAAGTCCGGCCTCCAGGTCGAGCGCCAGCACCACGAGGTCGGCACCGCCGGCCAGGCGGAGATCAACTACAAGTTCAACACGCTGCTCGCCGCGGCCGACGACCTGATGCTCTTCAAGTACATCGTGAAGAACGTCGCCTGGCGCAACGGCAAGACCGCGACCTTCATGCCGAAGCCGATCTTCGGTGACAACGGCTCGGGCATGCACGTCCACCAGTCCCTGTGGACGGGCGGCTACCCGCTCTTCTACGACGAGCAGGGCTACGCGGGCCTGTCGGACACCGCCCGCTACTACATCGGCGGCATCCTCAAGCACGCCCCGTCGCTGCTGGCCTTCACCAACCCGACGGTGAACTCGTACCACCGCCTGGTCCCGGGCTTCGAGGCGCCGGTCAACCTGGTCTACTCGCAGCGCAACCGCTCCGCCGCCATGCGTATCCCGATCACGGGCTCCAACCCGAAGGCCAAGCGCGTCGAGTTCCGCGCCCCGGACCCGTCCTCGCAACCCGTACCTGGCCTTCTCCGCGCTGCTGCTGGCGGGCCTGGACGGCATCAAGAACAAGATCGAGCCGGCCGAGCCGATCGACAAGGACCTCTACGAGCTGGCTCCCGAGGAGCACGCGGGCGTCGCCGCAGGTCCCGACCTCGCTCCCGGCCGTCCTCGACGCCCTGGAGGCCGACCACGAGTTCCTCTCAGGCGGGCGGCGTCTTCACGCCGGACCTGATCGAGACGTGGATCGACTACAAGCGCGACGAACGAGATCGCCCCGATGCAGCTGCGTCCGCACCCGCACGAGTTCGAGCTGTACTTCGACGTGTGACCGGCCCGTAGGCCGCTCGGCCACGCCCCCGTTCCTGCTTTTGCAGGGCGGGGGCGTCGTCGTATGCTCTGGCACTGCTGTTCGATGCAGTCGACTTCGACAGAGACAACGGGGAGAGCCGGGATGTCCGAACAGGACGACGCTGAGCGGGAGTTCGACCTCAGGTGGGCGGACAGCGCCGATCACAAGGAGCCCTCGGCCCGGGCGCGGATGCTCGCGGCGCGCTGGAAGGAGAACCCGCCCGAGCCGGTGCCGTTCCGCGGCGACCCGGAGCCGGTCGCTCCACGCCGGTCGTCGTGGGTGTCGACGGCGATCGTGATGGGCAGCGTCGCCGCGATCATCCTGCTGCTGGGGTACGCACGGTTCCGGGCGCCCTACTAGATCACTACTGGGACCTTTGCGGCTCCTAGGGCCGATCGCGACCACTTCATGGGAGTGGCCGGGTGCACACTGGCAGTGGGACGAGTGCCTGACTGCGGGGTGATGCAGATGCAGAGCCGCTTCCGGAGCGACCGGCGGCTGACCGTGCGGATGACGGTCACGATGTTCCTGCTCGGATTGCTGTACGTGGCGTTCTTCGCCGCGTTGATCGTGTTGCTGAAGTCCTGGTTGCTGGTCGTCGCACTGATGGCGGCGATGTTCGTCGCGCAGTTCTGGTTCTCCGACCGGATCGCGATGTTCGCCATGCGCGGGCGGGTCGTGGAGCGCGAGGAGTATCCCGAGCTGCATGCGGTGGTCGACCGGCTGTGTGCGATCGCCGACATGCCCAAGCCGGTGGTCGCCGTGTCCGAGATGGACATGCCCAACGCGTTCGCGACCGGGCGGAATCCCGATCACGCCGTGATCTGTGTGACGACCGGGCTGCTGCGGCGGCTGGAGCCCGCCGAGCTGGAGGGCGTGCTCGCGCACGAGCTGTCGCACGTGGCGCACAAGGACGTCGCCGTGATCACCGATCGCGTCGTTCCTCGGTGTGATCGCCGGGCTGATCGTGCGGTTCGCCTTCTACTCGCAGTTGTTCGGCGGCGGGCGCCGGGACCAGAACACCGCCGTGCGTCTTCGCCGCCGTGATGGGTGTGTCCGCGGCCGTGTACGCGATCAGCTTCCTGCTGATCAGGGCGCTGTCCCGGTACCGGGAGCTGGCCGCGGACCGGGCGGCGGCGCTGCTCACCGGGCGGCCCTCGGCGCTGGCCTCCGCGCTGACCAAGGTCTCCGGTGACATCGCGCGGATCCCGACCAAGGACCTGCGGACCGCCCAGGCCTTCAACGCCTTCTACTTCACCCCGGCGACCGGCAAGGAGCCCGGCATCGAGCGGTACTTCTCCACGCACCCGAGCCTGGAGCAGCGGCTCGACCAACTGGGGCGGATCTCCGCCGAGTTGGGTGAGGCGGCCGACCCCCGGAAAGGGCTGATGCATGGGGCTCCTGGACATTCTGCTCGGCCGTACGAAACCGGCCGCTGCCCGATCTGGACCGCTCTTCGCGCTGCCGTCGGCGGCCGTGACCCTTGAGGCCGCGGCCGGTTTCACGCCGACCGGCACGGGCGCGGTGTGCTTCGCCACGGTCGAGGGCTCGGCCTTCGAGCAGACGCACCGGGAGGTCCAGGCCCTGCTGGACGCGGACGCGGACCGGGACGGCCCTCCGGTGGAGCTGCGCCAGGACGAGTACGGCTACTCCTGGCTGCTCTCCCGCCGCTCCCCCGACCAGTTGTCCGAGCTGGTCAACGATCTGCACGCGGTGAACAGCTCGATGGAGGTGAACGGCTTCGGGCCGCAGCTGCTGTGCTCCCTGGCCGGTTTCCAGGGCGCGGGAGGCAGGCGGCTCGCGCTCGTCTATCTCTACAAGCGCGGCACGTTCTACCCGTTCGCGCCGCTGCCCGGTGAGGGGCAGCGGCGTGACAACGCGCTGGAGCTGCAGGTGAAGGCGGCACTCGGCGACGACCTGCGGATGGAGCAGGACCTGAGCCGCTGGTTCCCGGTGTGGGGCGCGCCCGGCCTGTAGGGCCCACGCACGGCCTCGCCGGTCCTACTTGTTCTTCTCACGCTCCTGGCGGCGGGTCTCCAGGGGGCGCTCGCGGCGGTAGCGGCGCTCCCACTTCGCCTGCTGGTCACGGCGCTTGCGGTAGGCCTGGTACGAGGCCGGCGTGGCGGCGGACGGGGATCCCCCCGGCGACGAGGGCCCCGAGACGGAGCGGTCCCGCCCGTACTGCAGGTACAGGAAGAGGACGCCGGCCGCGGCCAGCCACCAGACGTGGTTTCCGAATCCCAAGAGCGCCAGGACGACGGTCCCGGATATCAAGATGGTGCCCATGACGGGCCTCCGTGGGCGTGGGTGATCGAGCGGTAGGTGTGTCGTCCCGACGGGGCGCTGGGGATGGGCGTCCGTCCGTCGGTGCGTAGAGAGTAGCCCCGAGTCCGCGGGGTGATGCCGGTCCTGCGGAAAGCGGTGGTGGGCAGCTTTGCTGTGCTTGTCCAGCGTAGGGAGCCGGTCACCGGGAGTGCATCCGGTTTTCTTCGCGCCCGCCCCTGCTCGACCAACATCCACGTGCCGGGTGCGGGATTCCAGTGACGGGGCCCGGTGGCAGCGCACACCTGCCGGGCCCTTGGACCGCCTTTCGCTCTCCCCCCGGCCCTGCGGCCCCTTGTCAGTGCCCTCCTGCAAGATGGGATCAGGGTGATGCGACGGGGAGGCGGGGTGGCCGGGATGGGTGACGGCGTGCGGTACATCGGGGCGGCGGAGCGGCGGGCTCGGCTGGCGTTGCGGCATCGGCTGGCGCCGGGGGCGCGGGCGGGGAGCCCGGAGGAGGTCGCCGACTCATTGGTCGCGCTGCACGGCACGGACCCGGCGACGGTGTATCTGGCCGTCGGCGCGCGGCTCGCGGACGCGGCGACGACCGTGCCGGAGACGGAGCGGGCCCTGTACGAGGACCGGTCCCTGGTGCGGATGCACGGCATGCGGCACACCGTGTTCGTGTTCCCCACGGACCTCACCGCCGTCGTGCACGCCTCCACCGGCCTCACGGTCGCCGCCCGGGAGCGGGCCGCGCTGCTCAAGGACATGGCGAAGGCCGGGGCACCGGACGCGGCCTGGCTGAAGGAGGTCGAGGAGTCGGCGCTGGCCGCGCTGGCGCGGCGCGGTCAGGCGACGGCGGCGGAACTCGCCGGCCGGCAGGGCCTTTCGCATCTGCTCGAACTGGGCCCGAGCCGCCATCTGCTGGGCGTAGATGGCTGTCTGGATGCCGTGGAAGAGCCCTTCGAGCCACCCCACCAGCTGGGCCTGGGCGATCCGCAGCTCGCCAGCCGACGGCGTGACGTCGTCGGAGAACGGCAGCGTCAGCCGACCCAGCTCCTCGACCAGCTCGGGGGCCAGGCCCTGCTCGAGCTCGTGGATCGAGGACTGGTGGATCTCCTTGAGCCGGTTGCGGCTGGCCTCGTCGAGGGGGGCCGCCTTCACCTCTTCGAGGAGCTGGCGGATCATGCTGCCGATCCGCATCACCTTCGCTGGCTGCTCGACCAGGTCGGTGAGCGCGCGCTCACCCCCGTCGTCTTCTGTGCCCTCGTCGCTGTCGCCTCCATGGGCGGCGGCGAACGTGGAGGCCGGCACCGCGCCGATCGGCTGGCCGTCGGAACCGATGATCACGACCTGCTGGTCCTGCTCGTCGGGCTGCGTGGTCTGCGGCTCGCTCATCCCGCCAGCCTAGTTGGGAACACAGCGGCGACCCAACCTCACGACGACCGCTCAAACAGTCAGCACGATCTTCCCGGTGTGGTCGCCGGACTCCATCAGCTGGTGGGCAGCGGCGACGTCTGCCAGCGGCATCGTGGTGTGCACGATCGGCCGGACCAGGCCCGCTGCCACCAGTGGCCAGACGTGCTCGACGACCGAGGCGCAGATCGCGGATTTCTCGGAGACCGGCCGGCTGCGCAACGCGGTGGCGATGACTGCCCCGCGCTTGCGCAGCAGGGCGCCGAGATCGAGCTCGCCCTTGGCGCCGCCCTGCAGACCGATCACGACAAGACGCCCCTCGGTGGCCAGGGCGTCGACGTTGCGACCGAGGTACTTGGCACCCATGTTGTCGAGGATGACGTCGACCCCGACGCCCTCGGTCTCCTCGTGGACCACCTCGACGAAGTCCTGGTCGCGGTAGCTGATGGTCACGTCGGCACCGAGCTCGGCGCAGAGGGCCAGCTTCTCCGCCGTGCCGCCGGTGGTGAAGACGCGCGCGCCGAGCTGGTGAACGAGCTGGATGGCGAAGCTGCCGATGCCACCGGCGCCTCCGTGCACGAGGAACGTCTCGTGCGGCTTCATCCCAGCGATCATGAAGACGTTGGACCACACCGTGCAGGCCACCTCGGGGAGCGCCGCAGCACTCACCAGGTCGACCCCGTCCGGCACCGGCATCACCTGACCGGCCGCACAGACCACCCGGGCGGCATAGCCCCCGCCGGCCAGCAGCGCACACACCTGGTCACCCACCTGCCAGTCGGACACGCCCTCGCCGACGGCCGCGATCTCCCCGCTGCACTCGAGCCCCAGCACCTCGGACGCACCGGGCGGAGGGGGGTAGAAGCCCTGTCGCTGCAGGAGATCGGCACGATTGACAGCCGTCGCCGCCACCGCGATCGCGACCTCGCCGGCACCCGGCTCGATGTCGGCGACGTCGGCCACGCTCAGCACCTCGGCGCCGCCCGCGCCCTCAGCAACAACAGCTCTCATGCATCCAGCTCGTCGAGCTGGTCAGCACTGTGGTCCACGCCGGTGTCGTCGGGGATCTCGTCGTCGATGTCGATCGGATCCGGAGCATCGGCAGGCTTGTCCCAGCCCTCGGCGAGCACCTGGGCCCGGGCGGCCAGCTGCTCGACGTTCTCAGGGTCGGCGTTCTCGCCGGCAGCGACCCCGAGCAGGAAGGCCGTGACCGGGGCAGCAGCCGGCTCGACGTTCTCCTGGGTCAGCTTCACGAGATCCGAGATCAGGCCCTCGTCCACCTCGGCCTCGATGTCGAGGACATCACAGAGCTCGTCGATCCAGTCGTGGAGGTTCACGTTGAACAGACTGCTCGGAGTCCTGACTGCTCGCAACCCCGAATCCGGTCTGAGCCCGTCAGGCCCCCTGGATGTCGCGCAGGTCCTGCCAGGTGTCGACGTCGCGGTGCTCGTCGCCGACGGTGCCCACCTCGATCAGGTGCAGCTGATCGAGCAGGGCGCGCAACGCCATGCCGTGTTGGGCCTCGTGGTCGGGTCGTACTGCTTGGAGTCGCCGCCGATCAATCGCGTAGGCCAGCTGTCGTCGACCGTCGGGGTCGACCAGCACCGCGCCGTCGGCGCCGCTCGCGGCCTCGTGCAACCGCCGAACCGTGTGCGCGGTGAGCCGTGGCATGTCGACAGCGAGCACCACGATCGTCGGCGTCGTCCGGAGCAGCGCGTCACAGCCGGTCAGCAGTGCCGCCACTGGGCCGCCGAACCTCGGATTCTCCACGGTGAAGGTCACCGGGCGGTCGGTGAGGACGGGCTCACCGACCACGACCACCTCGGCCGCGTCGATCACTGCGTCGAGCGTGTGCGCGAGCAGCGTCCGACCGTCCACCTCGACCGACGCCTTGTCGGCGCCACCCAAGCGCGCCGCCTGCCCGCCGGCGAGGATCACTGCGCAGAAGCTGGCCAGATCCTCCATGTCGAGAGTGTCGCATCGTCGTACGCCGCCCCGACCAGGTCGTCGTGGTGGCAGGCTGGGCCCGTGACATCGGACACTGCGCCCGCGCTCGAGATCGCCCTGGTGCAAGAGGCCTCCGGGCTCGACCCGGAAGCCAACCGCGATCGGCTCGCGGAGCTCGCCCCACCGGGTGTTGACCTGGTGCTCTTTCCCGAGGCATTCGCCCGCGACTTCGGCGAGGCCGGCTCCGACGTGAGCGAGTACGCCGAGACGCTGGACGGGCCGTTCGTCCAGCAGGTGGCGGCGACCGCAGCCGCCCGCTCCACCACCGTGGTGGCCGGCATGTTCGAGACCAGCGCCGACCCGACCAGGCCGCACAACACGCTGGTGATGCGGGGGGCCGCCGAGGCGGCGTACCGCAAGATCCATCTCTACGACTCGTTCGGATACCGCGAGTCCGACCGGCTGGTGGCTGGACCCGTCGAGCCGGCCGTGGTCGATGTCGGTGGCTGGCGGGTCGGCCTGATGACCTGCTACGACCTCCGGTTCCCGGAGCTCGCCCGGCTGCTGGTCGACCACGGGGCCGAGCTCCTCTTGCTACCGGCGGCCTGGGTCGCCGGACCTGGCAAGCTGGACCACTGGATGACCCTGGTGCGGGCCCGGGCGATCGAGAACACCGTCTTCGTGGCCGCTGCCGCCCAGCCCGGACCCCGCTACTGCGGTCATTCGCTCGTCGTAGGACCCAGCGGTGACGTGCTCGCGGAGGCCGGTGCCGGCCCCGCCCTGGTGCGGGCGCGCCTGGACCACGAGGCTCTGGTCTCGGCGCGGGCCACCAACCCGTCTCTCGTCAACCGCCGTCTGTAACCTCGTCCTTTGTGTCCGGGCCCGTCGATCAGCAGCGCCGGCGGCCCCCTGTCGCCGCCGCGCTGTGCGGGCTGACGCTGCTCGGGCTCGGCGCCCTGGTCGCCGCGATGGTGCCGGTAGGTCCGGACTGGCTGGACGGGGTGGGCGCGGTCACGATCGCGGTCACGTTCACCGCCGCATTGGCCGCCCGCACCGGTGGCCGCCCGATCGTCTTCAGCGTCCTGGCGCTCGCGATCGGCGTGGTCACCTTGGTCACCGGCGAGGACTACCTGCGCACCGGCGCGTCGGTGATGACGTGCGTGATCGCGGCCGTGCTGGGCGTGATGGCGACGGTGCCAGCGGTTCGCTTCGTGCACGTGCTCCGAGAATGCGTTCTCGCGATGGTGATCGGTGGGGTCGGCGCGCTGGCGACCGTGGGCTTCGAACCGGCGATCGCGGTGCCCAGGTTCGAGTACACGACGTTCGCGCTCGCCCTGGCGGGCGCCTTCTTCCTCGTCTACCGGTTGGGCGCCGGGCTCCACGGCTTGGGCCGCCGAGGCGTCCTCGTCGTCGCGCTCGGCAGTGTGGTGCTGGTCGCCACGATGCTGTACGCCGAGCTGCTCCGACGCTACGGAACCCCTGGGCTGGTCGAGACCCTGCTCGACGCCGTCCGATGGTCGCGCTCCACCCTGGGCGCTTTCCCGCGGCCGATCGAAACGGTGCTCGGCATCCCCGCCCTGGCTTGGGGATGTCACATGAGGGCCCGTCGAAGGCAGGGCTGGTGGGTGTGTGCCTTCGGTGTAGCAGCGACCTCGGCCGCCGCGAACTCGCTCGTCAACCCGGCCATCACGATCCGCGAGAGCTCGCTGTCGGTGGTGTACGGCGTGGTCGTGGGCCTGGTGATCGGGGCCCTGGTGATCCGGCTGGATCTCGTCGCCACTGGACCCCCCGGTGGCCGCCGTGGTCGGAGGGCCCGGGTCGCAGAGGGCGCCAGCGCGATCCGACCGGAGCCCCCGCGCACGCACGCCCTGCTCTGACCCTCCCCTAAACTCACGGGGTCGGTGCGCTCGCGCACCGGCATGGAGGGGTGCCGGAGTGGCCGATCGGAACCGCCTTGAAAGCGGTCGCTGGCAGAGATGTCAGCCGCGGGTTCGAATCCCGCCCCCTCTGCTGATGACGAAGCCCGTCACCGCGAGCGCTTACTCAGACCCGCCGAGCTCGAGCTCCACCTCGTCGTAGGCGATGTCGTTCAGTCGCTGCACATGCCGGCCGATGTCGGCCAGCAGCCGCTTCAGCTCGAGCCGGATCGCCTCGACGTCGGGGCTCTCCAGGACCTGCGGCCCGAGCTCGCTCATCCGGGCGAGCAACGCGTTGCGCTCCCGGAAGGCCGTCCCACCGCGGGCCGCCAACCAGCCGTCGTCCGGCGGGCCGACCTCTCCGGTGAGGCCGTCGCGCACGGCTGCCATCCGTTGCCGGACGGTCCACCGCCAGTTGCCAAGTGCGATTCCATCGCGGCGAGGGGCGTCCAGGGACTGCTCCAAACACTGCAGTGCCGCAGCCATTCCTGGGGTGACGATGGTCATGTGACCAGCTCCTCGCGCGCCGGAGTTCGAGCATGACCCTGATCTCTGCTCCTAACAAGGCCGCGCACCGAGACAATTCCGGTGTCTTGTTCAATCAACTCATGAGCCAGCCCGATGTGTCCGAGTTCCGGCTCGCCCCCTTGCTGGTGGCCCGCATCGTCGGGACCTACCTGGTAGGTCTCGCGCTGCTGATGTTCGCGGCTACCGCGCTGGTCGCCATCGCGGGCTGGCCGGGAGACCTGCTGGCGGCGCTGCTCGGTGTCGGGCTCATCGGCATGTTCGGGCTCGGCTGGTGGCTGCGCAACCGGGCCTACGTCATCCGCTTCGAAGTCGGCGGATACCGGATTGGTCTGGTGCGCGGCGCGGGCGCGAGGCAGGCAGGCTGGGCGGAGGTCACGGACGCCGTCGCGACCGCGCCGGGCGGGGCCCCCTGCCTGGAGCTCCGGCTGCGCGACGGCGGTTCGACGGTGGTCCCGATGGGCGCGCTGGCGGTCGACCGCGAGGTCTTCGTGCGCGAGCTGCGGGGCCGCCTCCAGCACGGCCATGGGCTGCGGCCGCTGTAGACCCGATGCGATTCGTGCCCTCGCCAGGGTGGCTAGTAACCTGTGCGGGCTGTCCGAGGAGCCGTGGCTCCTGGGTCGCGGAGGAGGCGTCGCCTAGTCCGGTTTATGGCGCCCGCCTGCTAAGCGGGTTGAGGGTCACACCTCTCGCGGGTTCAAATCCCGCCGCCTCCGCAGAGTGGTTGTCTGGTGGCGACCCCAGAACGGAGTGGCTGCACTGCAGGAAGCTGCATTGCAGATAAATGAACCAACGATTCGCTCACGTCCGGTTGGCCCGGACAACAACACTCCTGACGGGCCGACGGTAGGTCCGGGACACAGAAGGTGGGAGCATGAAATTCGCACGCAAGGTGTGCATCACGTTGGTCGTCGCGTTGAGCCTCGGTCTGATCGGGACTGCTGCGCCGGCCCAGGCCAACAGGGACACCAGTTGGGGCTGCGGAGGCTTGTGCGTCTCCAAGCCTGGTCAGTAGTCAATCCACAGGCGTGAGACCGGGACCCAACTTGTTCCCCCAGATTGTTCGGTCCCAGTGCCACCCCCTGGCCGGTCTCCACGAACGAGGGCGGTGACTCGAGTTCTTGAGTCACCGCCCTCGGCTCGTGCTCAGGCGTCAGCCGCGTCGGCGTCGGGCTCATGGCCAGAGACGCCTTGTTTGCCCATCAGGTAGCCCAGCTGAAAACGGGTGTCCGCTTCGTACTCCGCCTTCAGGTCCGCGATGTACCCGGCGTAGGTCCGTGGGCTGACGCCCAGTCGCTTGGAGCTGACGGGGTCCGCGTGACCCTCGATCAGCATCCTGATCGTCATCGAACGCTGCTCTGCGGCGATCTCCCGCATCATCGAGCTGTCCTTGTTGGTGAACGGACGACCCCGCTCCCAGGCTCGTTCGAAGACGTCGACCAAGTAGGCAACTACCGCCGGCTCCCGCACGGCGATCGCGACAGCGAGGTTCTCCCCAGGGATCACCGCGATCCGCCGATCGATCACGATCATCCGGTTGAAGAACTCGTCGAGCGTGCGTACCTCCGCACCCCGGGCGGTGACTGCGGCCACGTACTTGTGGGTGACCGAGCTGCGCCGGGCACTGTGCTGGTAGAGCGTGCGCATGGTGACCCCGCGCTCGAGGGCTGCGGTGTCGCGGAGGGCGGCCGCCGCGAGGCTCTGTGCGTCACGGCCGGTCTGCGGTTGGGCGGTGAGGAGCTCCTCCTCGACCTCCGAGACGAGCCCGGTAAGAAATGGTCCGATCGCCTCCCCGTGCAGGTAGGTGAACGGTCCTCGCGTCTGCGAATCGGGTGAACGCCGCCACGACTGGTTGAGGGTGCCGAAGGCGCGGGCCCACTGGGAGGACTCCTCGACCAGCTTCGCTCCCTCGTGGCTCAGCGGAGAGACCACCCGGGACTGGATGCTGTTGGGGTCTTGCGGCATCCACGTGCCGGTCGAGTTGTCGAGCTGGACCAGGCCGAGCTCGACCAGCAGGTCGAAGGCCGCGCGCTGCGAGGAGTCGTCGGCGATCCGTCCGTCGTCAGTGGCGATCCCGCCGCTCGAGACGATCTCCTCGTACAACGATGCCGAGCCGGTCTCGAACAGCTCGCGCTCGTCCGGGCCATAGCTGGACATTTGGCCGCTCCCCCCGTCCTCCATGCCGAGGAATCGCATGATTCCACAAACGACGTCGGCCCCGCCCGTGGTGGGCGGGGCCGACGGTACGGGGGTGGGTGCCTCAGCCGCCGAGGCGGGCCTTCAGGCCGTCGAGCTCGGTCCAGAGCACGGCGGGCAGGTCGTCGCCGAACTTCTCGAACCACTCCTGGATCTGGGGGATCTCGGCCTTCCACTCCTCCGGGTCGACCAGGAGCGCCGCCGCCAGGGCCTCGTCGCTCAGGTCGAGACCGTCGGTGTCGAGGGCGTCGCTGGTCGGCACGTAGCCGATCGGCGTCTCGACCGCGTCGGCCTGACCTTCGATCCGCTCGACGACCCACTTCAGGACCCGGCTGTTCTCGCCGAACCCGGGCCACAGGAAGCCGCCATCGTCGTCGCGACGGAACCAGTTGACGTAGAAGATCCTGGGCAGCTTGGCGGCGTCGTTCTCCTTGCCGACCGTGATCCAGTGGTTGAAGTAGTCGCCCGCGTTGTAGCCGATGAACGGAAGCATGGCCATCGGGTCGCGACGGACGACGCCCACCGCGCCGACCGCGGCCGCCGTCGTCTCGGACGACAGCGTGGCACCGAGGAAGGTGCCGTGGGTCCAGTCGCGGGCCTCGAAGACCAGCGGGACCGTCGTCTTGCGACGACCCCCGAACAGGATCGCGTCGATCGGGACGCCGCGCGGGTCGTCGTACTCCGCTGCGAGGATGTCGCACTGCTTGATCGGGGTGCAGTAGCGACTGTTGGGGTGGCTGGACAGCTCGTCGCTGTCCGGCGTCCACGGCTCGCCCTTCCAAGAGGTGGCCTTCGCCGGTGGGTTCTCGAGACCCTCCCACCAGATGTCGCCGTCGTCGGTGAGCGCCACGTTGGTGAAGACGGAGTTGCCCTTGTTGATGGTCTTCATCGCGTTGGGGTTGGTGTGCTCGTTGGTGCCGGGCGCGACGCCGAAGAAGCCGTACTCCGGGTTGACCGCCCACAGTCGACCGTCGTCACCGACCTTCATCCAGGCGATGTCGTCACCGAGGGTCTCGACCTTCCAGCCCGGGATGGTGGGCTGGAGCATGGCGAGGTTGGTCTTGCCGCAGGCGCTCGGGAACGCGGCCGCGATGTACTTGCGAACACCCTGCGGGCTGGTCAGCTTCAGGATCAACATGTGCTCGGCGAGCCAGCCCTCGTCGCGCGCCATCACGCTGGCGATACGGAGTGCGTAGCACTTCTTGCCGAGCAGGGCGTTGCCGCCGTAGCCGGAGCCGAAGGACCAGATCGCGCGCTCTTCGGGGAACTGCACGATGTACTTGGTGTCGTTGCACGGCCATCTCACGTCGGCCTCGCCGTCGGCGAGCGGATGGCCAACAGAGTGCAGCGCCGGAACGAAGTCGGCGTTGAGCTCGGTCATCTTGTCGAGGACGTTGCTCCCCATCCGAGCCATCACCCGCATCGAGGCGGTGACGTAGGCGGAGTCGGTGAGCTCGATGCCGAACATCGGCTTCTCGGCTTCGAGGTGCCCCATCACGAACGGGATGACATACATCGTGCGGCCCTTCATGCACCCCTGGTAGAGGTTGCGCATGAGGGCCTTCATCTCGTTGGGGTCCATCCAGTTGTTGGTGGGCCCCGCGTCCTTCTCGGCGACCGAGCAGATGTAGGTGCGATCCTCGACCCGCGCGACGTCGATCGGGTCGGAGGCGGCGTAGAAGGAGTTCGGCTTGATGACCGGGTTCAGGCGGGTGAACGTCTTGGTGGATACGAGGGCATCGGTGAGCTCGGTCCATTCCTCGTCGGAGCCGGTGCACCAGTAGACCCGGTCCGGCTGGGTCATCGCCGCGACCTCGTTGACGAAGTCGAGGATGCCCTGGTGGGTCGTGGGCGGGTCCTGATGAACGGTGGGTGCCTGCGTATCGGCCGTCATGCCTGATGTTCCCTCTCGCGCATTCGCGAAGATCGCCGTGGCTGGTCGCCCAGCCGGTCGGCGCCTCCGGCCGCCGAGCGCATCGGCGGTTGAGTCGTGGAGTTGCTGGTGGATCGCGCGGCGTCGTTGTCGGCGAACTCTTTCGAGACGCGGACGCTGAAAATAGGAGCAGCGATCCCGCGCTGGGCTGAGCGTAACGCGGGCGTGCGGAGCCTCCTATTGGATCGATCAAGGGGCCGTGCGCCGGGTCACAGGGCGTCGGTCCGATCCGGATTTCGGTGACCCCGATGAGGTCGGCTATCCTCGTCGCGTTGCTCAGCGGAGCAGCGGGCGCCCGTAGCTCAACGGATAGAGCATCTGACTACGGATCAGAAGGTTAGGGGTTCGAATCCCTTCGGGCGCGCACCTCGTCTGTGCTCTTCGCACCCTCCCGGCTCAGGGCGTCGGACAGCTCGGCCATCGCCTTGAGCGCGCCCCAGTCGGGCTCCACGTCGCTCAGGTCCTCGGGCCACGCCTCGACCACTCCGATGGCCCATCGAGCCCAGTTGTCCACCGCGCTCTGCATGTCGTGCAGGAATCGGCCGGTGAGGATCAGCCAGGGCAGCCGTTCGGGGAAGCTCCCTCGGTTGTCGAGGTACTCGTGCGGCATCGACCGGGACACCGTGGCCCGGTCGCGAGCCCAGGAGCGGACGCCGTCCAAGGTCCGGAGCAGGTCCGCCTTGGTGCCGTGCTCGGCGAAGAAGACCTTGATCAGCTGCTCAAACTCGAGCTGGGGGCCGGCGCCGGGGGTGGGCACCCACTCGGCCAGGGCTTGTCTGCCGGATTCCGTGATCGAGTACCTGGTTCGGTTGCGCTTTCCCACCGTCTCCGGAGCGGCGCTGGCCAGCCCGTGGGCGACCAGCTTCTTGGGCTCCTCGTAGAGCTTGCTCTTGGCGCGCGGCCAGAAGTGGCCGAGGGAACGCTCCATCTGCTGGGCCAGCTCGTAGGAGCTCCATGGCTGCACGGCCAGCAGGCCGAGGATGGCGTACGAGGTCGGGGTGAGGTCAGCTGGTTTCATGGGCGTCCTTGACTTTGTGGTCCCATTGGGAGTAAAACAGTAACTCCCAAAGGGACTATACCGTCTGAGGAGCCGAGAATGTCGACCATGAGCGCATCGAACGAGGAGATGGAAGCCGTCTGGGACGGGCCGGAAGGCGAGCACTGGACGGCGTACGCAGAGCACTACGAGCGCGTGCCCCAGCGACACTGGCAGCGACTGCTGGACACAGTCGAGGTCGCCCGCGCTGCCAGCGTCCTCGACGTCGGGTGTGGCACCGGTGGTTCGACCCGCAGCTTGGCGCAGATCGTCACCGACGGGTCGGTGCTGGGCATCGACCTGTCCTCCCAGATGCTGCAGCACGCCGCCGCTCAGGCCCGTCGGGACGGGCTGACCAACGTGAGGTTCGACCGCGGGGACGCGCAGGTCTACCCCTTCGCTTCGCAGGAGTACGACGCCGCGGTCAGCTTGTTCGGAGCGATGTTCTTCGCCGATCCCGTCGCGGCCTTCGGCAACATTCGCTCGGCACTGAAGCCCGGCGCCACCTTGGCGCTGCTGGTCTGGCGGGAGCTGTCCCGCAACGACTGGCTGGTGTCACTGCGCAACGCGCTAGCCATGGGCCGCGAACTCCCGGAGCCACCGGTGAGCCAGCCCGGACCGTTCGGCCTCGCCGACCAGGAGCAGGTCCACCGGGTGCTGACCACGGGCGGCTTCAACGACGTTCTCCTGCAGGAGCTCGAGCTGCCCATGCACTTCGGTCAGGATGCAGCTGAGGCCTTCACGTTCATGAGCGCGATGGGGATGACCAAGGCTCTCACCCACGACCTCGACGACCGCACCAAGCAGCAGGCTCTCGGCAACCTTCGTGGCTTGATCGCTGCGCGCGAGACCCCTGAGGGAGTCCAGTTCGGCTCCTCCGCATGGCTGGTCACCGCAACGGCCTGAACGTCGCTTCGCGAGCTGCGGGAGTAGATTGACGCAGCACAGCGACAGCGCCCGCAGTCGCTGACATCGGTGGGGGAGGCTGTCGACCATCTCCGAGCCGCAGAGCGAAGCCGAGCGCATGCGCGCACGGGCCCAGGCCTTGCTCGCCGACACGTTGGGCGTCGAAGCCGACCTGGGCGCGGGTCTGGACCGGCTGTGCGTGGCGGCCACCCACGACCTTCGTTTGTCGGGGGTGGCGGTAACCCTGATGACAAGTGGCGGCTTCCAAGCGGTAGCGGGTGCCTCCGACGACGACAGCCGGACCCTCGAAGAGCTGCAGTTCTCCCTCGGAGAGGGACCAGGATGCGACGCCTTCGGGACGGGCCGCCCGGTCCTGGTGCCCGACCTGGAGTCGGCGTTCGGCCGGTGGCCCGGCTACGCGCCGGCGGTCTTCCGTGCCGGCATCCGCGCGGTGTACGCCTTCCCGCTCCAGCTGGGCGCGATGCGTTTCGGCGGGCTCACTTTCTACACGGGCAGGACGAGCACGCTCGGGGCGCCCGAGCTGACGCTGTGCATGATCTTCGCCGAGATCGCCACCGAGCTCCTGCTCGAGAACTCCACGGGCGGTCCCACTGACGGCGCGAACAATGGCACAGGCGACGGCTTTGGCGAGGGGGGACTGCGCAGCGCGATTCACTTCCGCACCGAGATCTACCAGGCGCAGGGCATGGTGATGGTTGCCTTGGGAGTGAGCCTGGTCGAAGCCCTCGCCAGGATGCGTGCCCATGCGTTCTCATCGGGCCAAGACCTCAATGACTTGGCTCTCGGCATCATCGACGGCTCCATCCAGCTCACCAGTGACAAAGGCTGATCTTCATGTCCACAATCAGGTGGTACGGCCGCTCGGACCCGCGAATCGAGGCAGCATGATCTCCCCAGAGCAGCTCTCCGACGCCTTCGTGGAGATTGCGGACACGCTGGTGGCTGATTTCGACCTGATCGACTTTCTCCAGCACCTCACCGACCGGGCTGCCGACATCAGCAGTGCGGGCGCCGTCGGGCTGCTGCTGACCGACTATCGGGGCGGACTCCGTTTCATGGCCTCCTCGAACGACTCGGGCCGGGCGCTCGAGCTGTTCGAGCTCCAGCACTCTGAGGGCCCCAGCCTCGACTGCTACCGCACCAAGCGGCCGGTGGTGAACGCCGACCTGCGGCACGCCGGAGATCGATGGCCGCGGTTCGCACCCGCGGCCACCGACCTGGGATTCGAGTCCGTGCACGCCTTCCCGATGAGGCTGCGCGAGAACACCATCGGCGCGCTGAACCTCTTCGGCTCGGCCAGCCATCGCTTCGAGCCTGGCGAGGTCCGCATCGTCCAGGCGCTGACCGACGTGGCCACCATCGCGATCCTCCAGGAGCGGAACATCTCCGCCGCCGAGGCGCTCACCGAGCAGCTGCAGGGAGCGCTCAACAGCAGAATCGTGATCGAGCAGGCCAAGGGCGCACTGGCGCAGCGAGAAGGCGTGACCGTCGACGTTGCCTTCGAGATCATTCGCACGCGAGCGCGGGCCTCACAGCAGCGGATCGCCGATGTGGCCTCGAAGGTGCTGGAGGAGCGTCCTACCTGACGCATTGCTGCGCGCTTTCGCGAGCAGGTAGCGTGCGTGGCCTAGGCAGCCCCGGACCCCGGCCGCTCTGTAGAGCCGAGCCCGGAGGTGTTGATGCACGAGCTCGCGATCGCGGAAAGCATCGTGGCAATGGTGGACGAATGCGCCCAGGGCCGCGACGTCAGCACCGTCCGGCTCCGGCTCGGATCGCTCGCCGGGGTGGTCCCCGACGCGCTGACGTTCTGTTTCGAGCTGGCGACGGCAGGCACCGGCCTCGAGGGAGCGGTTCTCGAGATCGAGATGGAGCAGGGCCTGGCGCATTGTCGGTCGTGCGACCAGGACTTCTCCCTCCAAGGCCCGTTTCTGTTGTGCCATTGCGGCAGCGCCGACGTTGAGGTGCTCGCTGGTCGGGAGCTGACCGTCAAGTCCGTGGAGGTGTCCTGAATGTGCAGCACGTGTGGTTGTGGCCAGAGCGACGTACGTCTCGTGACGTTGGGTGGAGCAGCGGCGAACGACCACAGCCACAGCCACGACCACGCTTCTGGTGATGGGCATGGCCACGATGATGGCCACCACCACGTTCACGTCACACCGGACCCCGTCCTGCAGACCCACACCGTCGAGCTCGAGGTCGCGGTGCTGGCGAAGAACGACGAGCTCGCTGCGCACAACCGCTCCTGGCTCGCCGATCGCCAGATCACCGCGGTGAACTTGATGAGCTCTCCTGGCTCGGGGAAGACCACTTTGCTCGAGCGGACCATCTCCGCCGTCGAGCGGCCGGTGACGGTGATCGAGGGCGACCAGGAAACCATTTTCGATGCCGAGCGGATCCGCGGTGCGGGAGCGCGCGTGGTGCAGGTCAACACGGGGGCGGGCTGTCATCTCGACGCTGCGATGGTCTCGCACGCGCTCGAGCAGCTTCAGCCGGAGTCGGGCAGCGTGGTCTTCATCGAGAACGTCGGCAACCTGGTCTGCCCGGCCCTCTTCGACCTCGGCGAGGCGCGCAAGGTCGTGATCATCTCGGTGACCGAGGGAGACGACAAGCCGTTGAAGTACCCGCACATGTTCGCCGCCGCAGACTTGGTCGTGGTGAACAAGACAGACCTCCTTCCGTATGTCGATTTCGACACCGATCGGCTGACCCGAGACGCACGCACGATCAATCCGAAGGTCCAGGTGCTGCCGGTCTCGGCCGCTACGGGCGCCAACCTGGACTCCTGGATCAGCTGGCTCGAGGCCTAGTTTTCGCGGGTGACCCTTGACACACCCACCTGCCTGTGGGCAAATGAAAACAAGGTTGCGCAAGCGAGCCGAGTGGTCGGCTCCCGCACTGATCGAGGGCCCAGACCCCGCCCCGGAAAAGGGGTCTGGCATGCCGACAGCCGAGGCGATCAAAGCCGAGGAAACCCTGATCCATGTGCTCTGGATCAACGCCGGGCTCAGCTGCGACGGTGACTCCGTCTCGCTGACCGCGGCCACCCAGCCGAGCATCGAGGAGATCGCGCTTGGCGCTCTCCCCGGACTACCGCAGATCGCGGTGCACTGGCCGCTGATCGACTTCGAGTGTGGGCCCAACGGTGGTGCCGACGACTTCCTCGAGTGGTTCTTCAAGGCCGACCGAGGCGAGCTCGAACCCTTCGTGTTGGTGGTGGAGGGGTCGATACCCAACGAGCAGCTGCACGACGAGGGCTACTGGTGTGGCTTCGGAAATGATCCGGTGACCAACCAGCCGATGACCACCAGCGAATGGCTCGACCGGCTGGCGCCCAAGGCCACCGCGATCGTCGCCGTCGGCACCTGCGCGACGTACGGCGGCATCCACGCCATGGAGGGCAACCCCACCGGCGCCATGGGTGTGCCCGACTACCTGGGCTGGGACTGGAAGTCCAAGGCCGGCATCCCGATCGTGTGCGTGCCCGGGTGCCCGGTCCAGCCCGACAACATGTCGGAGACGCTGACCTATCTGCTCTACATGGCCACCGGTCAGGCGCCGATGATCCCGCTGGACGACGCCCTGCGGCCGACCTGGCTGTTCGGGCAGACCGTGCACGAGGGCTGTGACCGAGCGGGCTACTACGAGCAGGGCGACTTCGCGACCGAGTACGGCTCGCCGAAGTGCATCGTGAAGCTCGGCTGCTGGGGTCCGGTGGTCAAGTGCAATGTGCCCAAGCGGGGCTGGATCAACGGCGTGGGCGGTTGCCCCAACGTGGGGGGCATCTGCATCGGGTGCACGATGCCTGGCTTCCCGGACAAGTTCATGCCGTTCATGGACGAGCCACCGGGCGGCAAGCTCTCCACGACCGCCGTCGGCCTGTACGGCCACACGATGAAACGGCTACGCACCATGACCACGCGGACCCTCGACAAGGAACCCAAGTGGCGCACCCCCGGCAAGAAGCTGACCACCGGTGCCACCCGCACCTGGTGACCTCTCTCCCTCCCTCGCACCCACTTCACTGACCTCAGGAGGAGGCGACGCATGACGTCGACCATCCCATCGCCCAGCACTTTCCAGGACAGCAGCTCCGAAGGCCTCGTCGACATGGCGTGGGACCCCATCACCCGCATCGTGGGGAGTCTGGGGATCTACACGAAGATCGACTTCAAGCAGCGGATCGTCGCTGAGTGCAAGAGCACCAGCTCGATCTTCCGCGGCTACTCGATCTTCATGAAGGGCAAGGATCCGCGCGACGCGCACTTCATCACCAGCCGCATCTGCGGGATCTGCGGTGACAACCACGCCACGTGTTCCTGCTATGCCCAGAACATGGCGTACGGCGTGAAGCCCCCGCACCTCGGCGAGTGGATCGTCAACCTGGGCGAGGCCGCGGAGTACATGTTCGACCACAACATCTTCCAGGAGAATCTGGTGGGGGTGGACTACTGCGAGAAGATGGTCGCGGAGACCAACCCTGCGGTCCTGGAACTGGCCAACTCCACCGAGTCGCCGCACGCCAGCGAGCACGGCTACCGGACGATCGGCGACATCATGCGGTCGCTGAACCCGTTCACCGGTGAGTTCTACCGGGAGGCGCTTCAGGTCAGTCGCTGGACCCGCGAGATGTTCTGCCTGATGGAGGGCCGGCACGTCCACCCTTCCACGCTGTACCCCGGCGGCGTCGGCACCGTGGCCACGATCCAGCTGATGACCGACTACATCACCCGGTTGATGCGGTACGTGGAGTTCATGAAGAAGGTCGTGCCGATGCACGACGACCTCTTCGACTTCTTCTACCAGGCACTGCCCGGCTACGAGCAGGTCGGCAACCGGCGGATCCTGCTTGCCTGCTGGGGGTCCTTCCAGGATCCCGAGCACTGCAACTTCGAGTACAAGGACATGACCAACTGGGGCCGCAAGATGTACGTCACCCCGGGTGTGGTCGTCGACGGCAAGCTGGTCACCACCGACCTGGTGGAGATCAACCTCGGCATCCGGATCCTTCTCGGCTCGTCGTACTACGACGACTGGGAGGGCCAGGAGATGTTCGTGGAGAAGGATCCCCTGGGCAACGACGTCGACCGTCGGCACCCCTGGAACCAGCACACCAACCCACGGCCGCAGAAGCGCGACCTCGATGACAAGTACAGCTGGGTGATGTCGCCACGCTGGTTCGACGGCAAGGACTACCTTGCGCTGGACACGGGTGGCGGTCCGCTGGCGCGACTCTGGTCGACGGCGCTCGCCGGCCTGGTCGACATCGGCTACGTGCAGTCAACCGGTTCGAGCGTCAAGATCAACCTTCCCAAGACCGCCCTCAAGGGCCCGGTCGAGCTGGAGTGGAAGGTCCCGCAATGGAGCAACACGATCGAGCGCAACCGGGCGCGCACCTACTTCCAGGCCTACGCCGCCGCATGCGCACTGCACTTCGCGGAGAAGGCCCTGGTCGAGATCCGAGCGGGTCGGACCAAGACCTGGGAAAAGTTCACCGTGCCCGACGAGGGCATCGGGTGTGGCTTCACCGAGGCCGTCCGGGGGGTGCTGAGCCACCACATGGTGATTCGTGACGGGAAGATCGCGAACTACCACCCCTACCCGCCGACTCCGTGGAACGCCAACCCGCGGGACACCTACGGCACCCCGGGACCGTACGAGGACGCGGTCCAGGGCCAGCCGATCTTCGAGGAGAACGACCGGGAGCACTTCAAGGGCATCGACATCATGCGCACGGTGCGCAGCTTCGACCCCTGTCTGCCCTGCGGCGTGCACATGTATCTCGGGGACGGTCAGAAGCTGGAGCTGATGCACTCGCCGACCCAGTCCGTCAGCGGCTAAGGCATGGGCGATCCCGAGGCAGCAGACCGACTGCGGACCACTGGTGAGCGGATCGACGCCCTGCTCGACGCGAGTGGCTCGGGTGGCGCCGTCGCGCGCGAACGAGCCGAGGAGCTGGTGCGGCTGGTGGCCGACCTGTACGGAGCCGGCCTCGAGCGCGTGCTCGACATCGTCTTCGACGCGGGCCGTCTGGACGAGGACGTCCTGGCCCTGTTGGCTCAGGACGAGCTGGTGTCGAGCCTGCTCCTGGTGCACGGCCTGCATCCTTACGACGTCGGCCAGCGCGTGGAGCAGGCGTTGGCGAGCGTGCGCCCCTACTTGGGTTCGCACGGCGGTGACGTCGAGCTGATCGAGGTCAGCGAGGAAGGGGTCGTCCGGCTCCGGCTGCTCGGCAGCTGCGATGGTTGTCCGTCGTCGTCGGTCACCTTGAAGCTCGCTGTCGAGGGCGCAATCGAGGCCGCGGCTCCGGACATCACCGGCATCGTGGTCGAGGACGCGCTGGCCGCAGAGGGTGCCGAGTCCGTGATCCCGGTGTCCTCGCTCCGAGCGCGCCTCGCGGAGCAGGACGTCGGGTCCGGGTCGGTCTGGACCCGGGTTCCGGAGCTGGCGGATCTGGCTGCGGGGGCCAGCACGGTCGTCGATGCCACCGGTACCAGGGTCCTGGTCTGTCGGCTCGGATCGGAGCTGTTCGCCTATCGCGATCGGTGTGCCCGGTGCGAGGGATCGCTCAGCGGCGCCGCACTGTCCCGTCGGCTGGGTGCGGCGGTCGGCGAAGCGGTGCTGAAGTGTCCGGGCTGCCAGGCGCACTACGACGTACGCCGAGCGGGCATGTCTCTGGACGACGACAGGTCCCACCTGACCCCGGTGCCGCTGCTGACCGAGAGCGGTATCACGTCGCTGGCGATTGCTCACTCGGTCTCGGTATGACCGGCCCCCAGGTCACCCCTGGCCGGCACCCGAACCCGCTGGCGGTGCTGCGTCAGATCACCACCACCCGCCCCGACCCGGTGGTGGGCGAGCGGTGCGAGATGTGCGCGCTGGCGATCGCTGAAGAGCACCAGCACGTGGTGAACCTCGAGAGCCGAGTGCTCATGTGTACGTGCCGGGCCTGCTACCTGTTGTTCACCGCGGAGCATGCGGAGCTGCGCTACCGCGCCGTGCCGGACCGCTACCTGTCGTTCCCGGACTTCGCGTTCGGGGCCCGTGAGTGGGACGAGCTGCAGATCCCGGTCGGTCTCGCGTTCCTTTTCCACAACTCCGTGCAGGACCGGACCGTGGCGTTCTATCCCGGGCCAGCCGGGGCCACCGAGTCGGAGCTGCCGCTCGACGCCTGGGCGCGGATCGAGACCGCCAACCCCCAGCTCGGACTGCTGCAACCTGACGTTGAGGCGTTGCTCCTGCGCGGTCCGGACCGCGAGCACCACCCTGGGTTCAGCGCCCATGTGGTGCCCATCGACACCTGCTATGAGCTGGTCGGCAGGTTGCGCACGTTGTGGCGCGGCTTCGACGGCGGCCAGGAGGCGCAGACGGCCATCGAGGACTTCTTCGCCTCCGTGGCTGAGCGCAGTCGTCCCGCGCCGCCGGCGTCCGACGAAGGCGTTGCGTGATGAGTGCCTACTCGTTCGACGTCGTCGACATCTTCGCGGAGCCGTACGCCGCTGATCCCCAGCTGACCGCACGGCTGCGGATCCAGGAGTCCACCGGCGAGACGATCCACGCGATAGCGCTGCGCTGCCAGGTCCGGATCGAGCCGCAGCGCCGCCCCTACGAAGAAGCCGACGAGACGGGGCTCCGGGCGCTCTTCGGTGACCGGGACCGGTGGGCGCAGACGCTCAAGCCATTCCTGTGGATGCAGTGCAGTGCGATGGTCCAAGGCTTCACCAGCATCACCGAGGTGGACCTCGCCCCTTCCCTGCACCTACGACTTCGACGTCACCGGCTCCCGCTACCTCCACGCGGTCGGCGATGGCACGATCCCGCTGGTTCTGTTGTTCTCCGGGACCGT
Source organism: uncultured Actinomycetota bacterium (assembly GCA_963829975.1). Lineage (GTDB taxonomy): Bacteria > Actinomycetota > Actinomycetes > Propionibacteriales > Nocardioidaceae > Nocardioides. Next base: position 189,109 of record CAWHKK010000021.1, on the reverse strand, counting down.
CTTCACCAAAGGTACTCACGGCTTCGGGGTGCAGCAGGTGCCGTGGGACTGCGAGGCGAAGTACCAGCTCCCGGTGGCGGTCTGGAAGCAGATGATGGCTTCCTACTTTCCCAACACCGGCTGGATCCGCCTCGACCACGACGTGCTGACCGAGCTGGCCGACTTCAAGTCCACTCACGGACTGACCAGCTGGGAAGAGACCGTGCAGACCCTGCTCGCGACTCGCGACGGTGTCTCGCCATGATCCTCGACGAGGTCCGGACGATTGCCGACGCGGTGCTCTACGAGGGCTATCTGCTGTACCCGTACCGGGCCAGCTCGTCGAAGAACCAGTCCCGCTGGCAGTTCGGCGTGCTCGGCCCGCCCCGGGCCTCGGTGGAGAGCTTCGCGGAAGCGCCGGGCATGGCGTTCCAGTGCCTGCTCGATCCCGCAGGTGCCGACCCGACAGCCTCGGTGACCATGTATCTGCGCTTCCTCCAGCTGCAGACCCGCTCGGTCGAACAGCTGGTCGGAGACGAGTACATCGGTGTCGAGGAGGTTGTCGTCGACGGGCAATCGATCCTCAGCTGGGACGAAGCGGTGGAGTGCGAGATGCCGCTCCCGGCGCTCGACATCACCGCGGCGGCAGCCGGCTCCGGGCAGGACCGGGTCCGGATCCCGCTTGAGGTTCCCGGCTCGGAGGAGACCGAGCCGATCGTCGACAGCGCGGGCACAGCAGTGGGCCGGATCGTCCGTCGCCGGTTGCGACTGCAGGCCGAGGTCGGCATCGCAGCCGGGCCCGACGACGGTTTCGTCAGGGTCACGGTGAGCGTGGACAACGCCTATCCGAAGTTCGTCGACGGCAAGGACGCAGCCATCCGAGCTTCCCTCATCGGCACGCACGCGCTGCTGGTGGCCGAGGGTGCCGGCTTCGTCTCCTTGCTCGAGCCCCCGCTCGCGGCCGAGGCGGCGGCCAGCCGGTGCGAGCAGGCTCGGTGCTATCCGGTGCTGGTCGGAGCCCCGGGATCGAGCGACGTGGTGCTGGGGTCGCCGATCATCCTCTACGACCACCCCGAGATCGCCCCGCAGAGTGCGGGGGCACTCTTCGACTCGACCGAGATCGACGAGATCCTCACCCTTCGAGTGATGACGATGACCGATGCCGAGAAGGCGGAGGCCAGGGCCACGGACCCGCGCGCTGCCGAGATCATCGATCGCTGTGACCAGATGTCGCCGGAGGCGCTGCGCGACCTGCACGGTGTGCTCCGCAACCCGCACGGCCAACCGGTCAGTCCGCCCACCGACCTCTTCGTCACCGACGACGACGTCCCTTGGTGGGACCCGGCGGCCGACGAGAGCGTGAAGCCAGAGACCGACACGGTGCTGATCGACGGCGTACCGGTCGCCAAGGGGAGCCTGGTGCGGGTGCACCCGTCGCGGAGGGCGGATGCCCAAGACCTGTTCTTCGCCGGTCAGGTGGCTCGGGTGACCGCCGTCCTCTCCGACGTCGACGGCAGCACGCATGTGGCGCTGGTCCTCGTCGACGACCCGGCGGCAGACATGCACGAGTGGTACGGCCGCTACTTCTACTTCGCTCCCGAAGAGCTGGAACCGCTGCACCGAACCAGAAAGGAGAGTCGCCCATGAGAGTCGTCGGAATCGTGACGACGGTGACCGTCGCCGTTGTCGTCGCCGGTCTGCTGATCGTCCTGATCATGTCCATCCCGGACATCAGGAGGTACTTCAAGATCCGTTCGATGTGATCGGGACTCCACTGCCAGAACGAGTGAGGAGGGCATCATGAGTGAGACACCAGGAGAGCAGCTCGACGAGGAGCCGCAGGAAGAACGCGGCGCCGAAGGTTCGCGCGACACCGGATCGGATGAGCCGTCAGGGGGTCCGGTCGATCGTCCCGAAGGCAAGGCGGACGCCGACCCCGACGCTGACACCGGGATCGATCCGGACCAGCCCGACGATCCGGCCGCACCTGATCTGCAGTCGGGCGGCTAGTGAGCAGTCGAGTCCTGCTGGCCGGCATCGGCAACATCTTCTGTGGCGACGACGGGTTCGGTCCCGAGGTCGTCCGGCAGATCGCCGCGTCCGGGACGCTGCCTGAGGAGGTCCGAGCCATCGACTACGGCATCCGCGGGATGCATCTGGCCTACGACCTGCTCGACGGTTACGACGCACTGGTGATCGTCGATGCCCTGCCGGGTCAAGGGCAGCCGGGCACCGTGACCGCCATGGAAGTCGGCGCAGCAGACCTGGGGGCCGGCGAGTTCGACCCGCACGGCATGGCGCCGGTGGCTGTGCTGGCCAGTCTCGCCGATCTCGGGGGGCAGCTGCCGCCGACCTACGTCGTCGGCTGCACGCCGCACGACCTCGAGGACGGGATCGGTCTCTCCGAGCCGGTGCAGGCAGCCATTCCAGAGGCGATCGCCATCGTGCACGCCGTGCTGAGCCAGCAGATCCCTGCACTCGCCGCGAACGGAGCGGAGTGACATGTGCCTCGGGATCCCCGGTCAGGTCGTCAAGGTGCTCGACGGCAACGAAGGCATGCTGGCCCTGGTCGACGTGCTCGGCGCCCAGCGACCGATCAATCTCGGCATGCTCGAGGACGCCGCGGTCGCGCCCGGCGAATGGGTCTTGATCCACATGGGGTTCGCCCTCGAGCGCATCGACCGGGCCGGCGCCGAGAAGGCCATGTCGGGTCTGGAGATGATGGGACGTCAGCGGGAGTCCGACGATCTTCCGGGCGGTGCGCATGCCTGACGACGTCCTGCTAGTGACCGACCCGATCCAACGGCGTCGGATCGTGGTGCGTGGTGTGGTGCAAGGGGTGGGTTTCCGCCCCTTCGTGGCCAAGGTCGCAGCGGAGCTGCAGCTCACCGGGCACTGTGGCAACGACGTGTCGAGCGTCTTCATCGAGGCCGAGGGGCAGCCCGAGGCACTTGACGAGCTGGTCCGGCGAATCCACACGGAGCCGCCCGCGATGGCGGTGGTCGAGGACGTGAGCGATGAGCGACTGGCCCCCGGTGGCGATGCCACGTTCACGATCGTGCCCAGTCGGACCCACATCGGTGTGCGCACCCTGGTCTCGCCCGATGTCGGCACCTGCGACGACTGCCTTGCGGAACTGCTCGACCCGACCGACCGACGGTTCCGGCACCCGTTCATCACCTGCACCAACTGTGGTCCCAGGTTCACGATCATCCGCGATCTTCCCTACGATCGCCCGGCCACGACGATGGCGGGCTTCGAGATGTGTGCCCGGTGCCTGCAGGAGTACGCCGACCCCGGCGATCGCCGCTACCACGCCCAACCGATCGCCTGCCATGACTGCGGGCCTCGGCTCTGGTTCGAAGGCCCCAGCGAACAGCCCACCAGCAATGACGCCGTCGTCGAGCGGGCCCAGCGGCTTCTCCGTGACGGAGCGATCCTGGCGATCAAGGGCGTCGGTGGCTTCCACCTCGCCTGCGACGCCACCAACGCCAGGGCCGTCGCAACGTTGCGCGAGCGCAAGCACCGCCCTGGCAAGCCTCTTGCAGTGATGGCGCGCGATCTCGCCACCGTGCGCAGCTTCGCCTCCGTGTCGGAGGACGAAGCGGCGGCTCTCAGCCAGCCGGCCCGACCGATCGTCTTGCTGCGCGGGCTCCCGGGCAGTCCGCTCGCCGTCGGGGTGGCGCCCGGACTCGACGAGATCGGGGTGATGCTGCCGTACACCCCACTGCACCACCTGCTGCTGCAGCCCACCGGACTGACCGACCCTCCCGTAGTGCTCGTGATGACGTCGGGCAACCTCTCGGATGAACCCCTCTGCTACCGCAACGACGACGCTCGGAAGCGCCTCGCCGACATCGCCGATGGCTTCGTGATGCACGACCGTGACATCGCTGTGCCGTGCGACGACTCTGTGGTGTCCATCGCGGATGACGGCGAGCTGCCGGTGCGCAGGTCACGCGGCTACGCGCCGCTTCCCGTCAGGCTCGGCACCGGCGGGCCGGTGACCCTCGCCGTGGGGGGCGAGCTGAAGAACACGTTCTGTCTGTGCCGGGACGAGATGGCCTTCTGCTCCGGCCACCTCGGCGACATGGGCAGCCTGGAGACGCTGCAGGCGTTCGAGGTGGCCGTCGGGCAGATGACGGCGCTGCATGCGGTCGAGCCGGAGCTGCTCGTCGCGGATGACCATCCGGGATACGCCACGCACGCCTGGGCCGAGCGCTACCGCACCGAGCACGGCGTACCTCTCGTCACCGTGCAGCACCACCACGCCCATGTGGCGTCTCTCCTGGCCGAGCACGGACTGCTCGGCACGCCCGCCATCGGTGTCGCGTTCGACGGCACGGGCTACGGCTGCGACCGCTCCGTGTGGGGCGGCGAGCTGCTGCTGATGGGACCCACCGTGAGGACGGCGACCAGGGTCGGCCACCTGGAACCGTTCACCCTGGCGGGTGGGGACCGAGCGGTGCGCAACCCGTTCCGGGTCGCGGCGGCGCTGCTCGAGGCGTCCGGCGTCGCCGACATCGACGACCTCGACCTGACCACCGCGTGCCCGGCCGAGGAGCTGTCCGTCGTGCGGGCCCAGCTGGCCAGCGGCGTCGGCTGCGTGCAGACCACCAGCATGGGGCGCCTGTTCGACGGAATCGCCTCGCTGCTCGGGGTGTGCCACCAGGTCAGCTACGAGGCCCAGGCCGCCATCGAGCTGGAGGCACTGGCCCGCACCAGTCGCGATCCCGTGTCACTGACCATGGACGTCGGCGAGGGCGAGCTCAGGTTCGGCGAGCTCGTGCGGGGTGTGGTCGACGGCGTACGGGCGGGGCGGCCACCAGCAGACCTGGCTCTCGGCTTCCATCGAGCGCTGGCCTCGGCCACGACGCGGCTGGTCGTGCACGCCGCCGCCGACCACGGCGTGGACACCGTTGGCCTCACCGGAGGCGTCTTCCAGAACCGGCTGCTGCTCGACGAGCTGGCAGCCGAGCTGCGCGCGGCAGGCTTGCGGGTGCTGACCCACCGGACGGTGCCGCCGAACGACGGCGGACTCTCGCTCGGCCAGGCCGTCGTGGGCCGGGCCATGGTCGCCGAAGGACGTGTGACATCGACACGATCGACAGGAGGAGCGACGTGACCACCACCCAAGAACCAACCACCCTGATCGGTGAGGAGCTCGCCGACGACCTGGCCTCGGCTTCCCTCTCCTTGGCCCGGAAGTTCCATGCGGGGGCGACGCTCTGGGTGATCTCGCCTCAGTGGGAGCCGCATGCGCATCATGTCGCCGTCGAGTTCGTGCACCCGGTGATCATGGGCAAGCGAGCGCTTCCCTCCGTCGCCCTGGTCGATCCTGACCCGGTCGCCCAGGCCCGGGTTGCGACCCGGCCGGGCGACGTCATCATCGCGGTGGCGTCGGCCGACGATCCGAGTGTCATCGACACGATGCGGCGGGCGCCGGCGTGGGGGGCGTCCACGATCTGGATCGGGTTCGGTCCGCGCCCCGCCCCCGGCAGTGCAGACCACGTGCTGTGGGTGGAGTCGGATGACCCGATGGTGCCCGCGACCGGTCGGTTCGTGCTGATGTACCACCTGCTGTGGGAGCTGACCCACGTCTGCTTCGAGCACCCGGGTCTGCTCACGGTGGCAGCCGATGACTGCACCGACGAGGTGTGCGTGACCTGCAGCGACGAGGGCCGACTGGGCGAGGTGGTGGCCTCGCCCGAGGCTGCGTTCTCGCCTGCCTGGGTGCGTACCGCCACCGGCGAGGAAGCGGTGGACGTCAGCCTGGTCGGCGAGGTCGCACCGGGCGACCTGGTGCTCGTGCACGCGGGCGCAGCCATTACCCGCATCGACGACCCGGGTGAGCTGGGCGAGCGAAACGAGGTGGCGCGATGAGCGAGCTGAACGAGAACACGGACTTTCTCTACCCGTTCATCGAGGGGACCGGTGACGACCCAGGCAGCCTCCTGGTCGACCTGGCGGCATCGGCCCGTGGCAAGGCCGAGGTCAGTGCCCGGCTGCAGCAGGAGTCGCTGGACGAGTACGAAGCGGAGCTGCAGCTGGCCGGTGCCGCGATGGCCGACCGGTTCGCGCGTGGAGGTCGGCTCTACACCTTCGGCAACGGCGGTAGCTCAACCGACGCTGCCACGCTGGCGTCCTTGTTCTGCCGGCCGGCCCGTGGCCGAGCGGTCCCGGCCTGGTCGCTGGCCGCTGACCAGGCGGTGGTCACTGCTCTCGGCAACGACGTCGGGTTCGAGCTGATCTTCTCCCGCCAGGTGATCGCCCACTCGAAACCGATCGACATCGCGATCGCGCTGTCGACGTCCGGCAACTCAGACGACCTGATCATGGCTCTGACCGAGGCAAAGAAGCGGGGGCTGCTCACGATCGGGTTCGCCGGCCACTCGGGTGGCTCGATGTCGACCAGCCCGGACGTCGACCACTGCTTCACCATCCACTCCCAGAGCATCCACCGGATCCAGGAGAGCCATGCGCGGGTGGGCTACCGGCTCTGGTCGATCGTCCAGGAACAGACCCAACGACGCATCGCGGACCTGATGGCCGCGGGCTCGCCCAACCCGGGAGGTAGCTCATGACTTCGGAGGCCGCGACCCACGTGGACCGCGAGAACCGGATGCTGCTCAAGATCGAGGAGTTCCGCAAGCGCCGACCGCGGCTGATCGACGAGGTGATCACGCTGGCACATGGCGCCGGCGGGAAGTCGTCGGCCGCGTTGACCGACAACGTCTTCGTCGAGGCGTTCCGGAACCCCGAGCTCGAACAGCTCGGTGACGGAGCGGTGCTCACCCTGCCCTCGCAGGAACGGCTCGCCTTCTCCACCGACTCGTTCGTGGTGCAACCGATCGAGTTCCCGGGCGGGACCATCGGACACCTAGCCGTGCACGGAACCGTGAACGACCTGGCGGTCAGCGGGGCCCAGCCCCGATGGCTGTCGGCCGCCTTCGTGATCGAGGAGGGCTTCGAGATCTCGCGGCTGAGATCGATCGTTGCCGACATGAGGACGGCCGCCGACGCCGCCGGGGTGGCGATCGTCACCGGTGACACCAAGGTGGTCTCGCAGGGTGCCGCCGACGGCTTGTACATCTCGACCGCGGGAGTCGGCGTCATACCGGCCGGGCGTGAGCTGGGGGCGCACCTGGTGCAACCCGGTGACCGCATCGTGCTCTCGGGCACCCTCGGCGACCACGGCATGGCGGTCATGCTGGCGCGCGGCGACCTGGCGATCGAGGCCGACGACATCGTGTCGGACACTGCGCCGGTCTCGGAGATGGTCGAGGCACTGCTGGCTGCCGCGCCCGGCACCCGATGGATGCGCGACGCAACCAGGGGAGGGCTGGGCACGGTGTGCAACGAGCTCGCGCAGAGCGCCGGCGTCGGAGTCATCCTCGACGAGGCTGCACTTCCGGTGCAGCCACAGGTCCTCGGTGCCTGCGACATGCTCGGCATCGATCCGATCTATGTGGCGAACGAAGGCAAGTTCGTCGCCGTCGTTCCCCGGGAAGAAGCCGGGGCGGCGGTGCACGCGCTGCGCGCTCACCCGCTCGGAGGTCGGGCCACGACCATCGGACAGGTGGTGGAGACACCGGCCGGCATGGTCGCGCTCCGCACTCCGTTCGGCGGTAGCCGGATCGTGGACATGCTCGTGGGCGACCCGTTGCCCAGGATCTGCTGAACAGGAAGGTTTCGTCATGTGCCTAGGAATCCCGGGGCAGGTCGTCGAGATGACCGACCCCGACCAGCACCTCGCAAAAGTTGACGTCAACGGCGTCCAGCGGGTGATCAGCGTCCGACTGCTCGCCGAGCAGGGGCTCCTCGTGGGCGACTGGGTGCTCGTCCACGTCGGCTTCGCGATGGCGAAGATCGATGAGCTCGAGGCTCAGCTGACGCTCGACCAGGTGAAGAAGATGGGCGAGGACTACGTAAACGAGATCGACGCCTTCAACTCCTCAGCGATCGCCTGACCGTCATGCACTCCCGACACGGAGGAACGAGGTAGCACCATGAAGTTCGTTGACGAGTTCCGGGACCCGGCCGCGGCACGGGCCCTGGTCAAGTCGATCACCAACCTGACCGGTGACGACGAGTTCAAGTTCATGGAGGTCTGTGGCGGGCACACCCACACCATCTATCGGCACGGGCTCGAGCACATCCTGCCGCCCGGCGTGGAGCTCGTGCACGGCCCCGGTTGCCCGGTCTGTGTGATCCCGATGGGCCGCGTTGACGACGCGATGTGGCTCGCCGAGCAGCCCGGGGTCATCTTCACGACGTTCGGCGACATGATGCGGGTCCCGGGCTCGAAGGGCAGCCTGCTCGATGCGAAGGCTCGGGGCGCCGACGTGCGCTTCGTCTACTCGCCGCTGGACGCGCTGAAGGTCGCCGTCGACAACCCCGACAAGCACGTGGTCTTCTTCGCGGTGGGTTTCGAGACCACGGCGCCGTCCACGGCGGTCACCCTGGTGCGTGCCAAGCAGCTGGGGGTGCAGAACTTCTCGGTCTTCTGCAACCACGTCACGATCGTCCCGCCGATCCGCGCCATCTTGGACTCACCCGACCTGCGACTGGACGGGTTCCTCGGACCGGGTCACGTCTCGACGGTGGTCGGCACCCGGCCCTACCGGTTCGTGCCCGAGGCCTACGGCAAGCCGCTGGTGGTCGCCGGCTTCGAGCCGCTCGACATCCTGGCGACGGTGCACATGCTGCTCCAGCAGATCAGGGACGGTCGGTGCGAGGTGGAGAACCAGTACGGCCGCGTGGTCAAGGAGGAGGGCAACGTCCAGGCACTCAAGCTGCTCGGCGAGACTTTCGAGCTCCGGCCACACTTCGAGTGGAGGGGGCTGGGGTTCATCTCCCAGAGTGCCCTGAAGGTCAACGCGAGCTACGTCGAGTACGACGCCGAGGAGCGGTTCTCGATGCCGGGCATTCGGGTGGCCGACCCCAAGGCCTGTCAGTGCGGCGAGGTGCTCAAGGGCGTCATCAAGCCCTGGGAGTGCAAGGTCTTCGGCACTGCCTGCACGCCCGAGACGCCGATCGGCACCTGCATGGTGTCGCCGGAAGGAGCCTGCGCCGCCTACTACAACTTCGGTCGGATGCACCGCGAGGCCGCCGAGATGGTGGGTCAGACCGCGGGCGCATGAGCATCCCGTCCGGGCATCGACTGTTCGCCAAGTACGCCCACGCACCCAACGCCTTGGGCTACTGCGGGCCGGTCGGCGCTGCGGGCCTGCGCGCCGTCGCGGCGGGTGAGGGCGCCGAGGTCGACGTAGCGGCGTTGGCCCGGGGGTTCTCCGGGGCCTGGCCCTACCAGCAGGTGCTGGCTGAGCTCGCCGGGATCGACGACCCCCTCGACGAGCGCGTCGTGCGCGGTTACTGGACCGGCAACGAGCTCACCGATCAGGTCGGCAACGAAAGATTCGGGGCTGCTCTCCTGGAGCGGATCAGGCCTCAGGCCGGTCACTACTGGGGACATCTCGACGACGACCTGCTCACCGAGGCCGCGCCGACGCACGGCTTCCATGTCTTCGGCGTCTATCCGTGGTCTCGCCTGCTGGGAACCGGTCTGGCCGAGCCGCTGCAGGTGCTCGACTCCTGCCGGATCGGCTGGGCCAGCGTCGTGGAGGTCGGCGCCGGAGCAGCTGCTCGTGCGGATGGCGCACCTGGAGTACGACGGACAGCGGCTGTCCTTGGGTGCTGCTCGCCAGGAGCCCATCGACTACCGCGTCGACGACGGGAGCTTCGTCGACGCCGTGGCGCCAGGGGACCAGGTCGCCGTGCACTGGGGCTTCGCGTGCGATCGGCTGACTGACGATCAGGCGGCCAGCCTGGAGCGCTGGACCCTCTGGCAGCTGGAGGCGATGGCACCGCGGCTCGCCGCCGGTTGACGCTACGACGGCAGTCGGTCGGCTCGCTGATCGACCAGGGGCGCCGGCGCGCTGAGCCGCCACGCCTCGAAGGTCAGCTCGGCCAGCTCGTCACGCTCGAGGCCGTCGAGATGGACGACCACCCACCCGAAGCCGTACGCCGTGAACTGCACCTCGAAGACGTCCGGCCGCTCGGCGACCAGCGCGAGCTGCTCGGCGATGGTCTGCTTCAACCCGACGGTCCGGGTCGGCTCCCACAGGTAGCCGAGGGTCCGCGAGGCGACCTCGAACTTGGTGTAGCGGCCGTGGTCGCTGCGAGTCACGTCGGGCAGCTGGGACACCAGCTCGAGGAAGTCCGCGATCCGCGTAGGCACGCGGGCATCCTTCCATTGCTTCGAGGTCTGTTGCCACGTGGCGGCGCCGACTACAGTGGAGCAACTGTCGCGTATCACGAAATAGGTTGCACTATGCGCAACGCCGATCGAGCCACCGTCCGCCGGCTGCTGAGCCACGCGCGCTACGAGATCCTGCCCACACCGAGCGTGGAGGCCAAGGTCCTCGACTCGGTGCCGACCACGGTGCCGCTCACGGTGACGGCCTCCCCGTCGATGGGCTTGGAGCGCACCATCGAGATGGCAGAACGGCTCACGGCGCAGGGTTACGGCGTGGTGCCGCACCTCGCCGCCCGGATGATCAGCGGTCGGGCCGAGCTCGCCGAGCTGGTGGACCGGTTGCAGAGCGCGGGCATCACCAGCGTGTTCGTGCCCGGCGGCGACGCCGATCCGGTGGGCGACTACCAGGACGCGCTTGTCGCTGCTCGAGGACCTGACCTCGCTGGGCAGCCCGTTCGAGCAGGTCGGTGTCGCCGGATATCCCGAGAGCCACCCGACGATCAACGACGACCTGACGGTGCAGTCGATGTGGGACAAGCGCCGCCACGCGACGTACGTCGTCAGCAACCTGACCTTCGATCCCGCGGTGGTCAAGGACTGGCTGCACCGGATGCGGCTGCGCGGCATCACCCTGCCGTTGCTCGTCGGACTGCCAGGCCCGGTCGACCGCACCAAGCTGCTCGGCATGGCAACCAAGATCGGGGTCGGTGACTCCACCCGCTTCCTGGCCAAGCAGAAGGGTTTGATGACTCGGCTGGTGGCCCCCGGTGGCTTCACTGGCGAGTCCTTCCTGACCAAGTGCGCCCCGACTCTCGGCGAGTCGGGTGCGAACGTGCCGGGGTTGCACGTCTACACGTTCAACCAGGTCGCCGAGACCGAGGCCTGGCGCCAGGACTGGCTGCGCCGGCTCGAGGGTTAGGCCCCGACCAGCGACGCCAGTGCCGCTTCCAGACCCGCGTGACCGGTGTCGACGACGGTGAGCGGAAGCCCGATCGCGGCCGCGGCCCGCCCGGCGAGCGCTCGCAGCTCGTCGTCGGGTCGCTGGGCCAGCCACACGACCCTGGTGTAGGAGCCGAAGTAGTCGTCGCGCAGCTCCGGGTGGCGGTCCAGGCCGAGCTCGCGGATCACCGTCCGCGCGAATGAGCGGGCCAGGAAGTCGGTGAGCACATAGGTGCCGGGCTGCTCCTCGAAGAACGCCGCCAGCCGTTCCGGGCCGGCGTACACGTCATAGCAGTGCAGGCCCGGCAGCCGTTCGATCCCGAGGTCGTGGCAGACCTCGTCGAGGGCGCCGTAGGTGCCGCAGTCGGCGTAGCCGACGACCACCCGGTTGCCCTCGGCGAGCAGACGCTCGGCCAGCGCGCGGACCTCGCCGGCGATCAGCTGCGGCTGGTTGTGCAGCAGCGGCGGCAGGGGGTGTACGTCGACCGACCAGCCGCGGCGGGCCGCGATCTCGGCAGCGGGCTGGGCCCAGGCGCCGCACGCGATGAGGGCGGTGTGGACCGGGCTGCGGTCAGAAGCTGAGCTGCTCGACGAACTTGTCGTTGAAGTCGGGGCGGTCGGAGAGCTCGACATAGGCCACCTCCTCCAACAGCGTGGTCGCGCCGGCGCGCTCACGCACCGACAGCAACGCCATCTTGGCGCCCTCGCCGGCCACGTTGCCGGCGGCCACGATCCGTAGCACCGGGAGCTGCGGCACCAGGCCGATCCGGACGGCCGACGCGGGAGAGAGGTAGCTGCCGAAAGATCCAGCGAGCAGGACCTGCTGGATGTCGCGATGCTCGAGCTCGAGCTGCTCCAGCAAGAGCGTCCAGCCGGTGGAGATCGCCGCCTTGGCGAACTGGAGCTCGCGCACGTCGCGCTGCGAGAGGTAGACGCACTCAGCGGGCTCGGTCTCGGGCGTGGGTCGGTGCAGGATGAAGACGCGCTCCTCGCCGATCTTGGCCATCCGGTCGGCGAGGGCCGGGGCGGTGGTCGTGGCGTCCTCGTCGGGGATCAGCCGACCGCTGGAGTCGAGCAGGCCGACCCGGACCAGCTCGGCCACGGCGTCGACCAGCCCGGAGCCGCACAGCCCGCGTGGCTCGACGTCGCCGATCACGCCGAGGGTGACGGCGGGCTCCTCGCCGGTCGCGTTGCCATCGAGCTTGATCACCTCGATCGCGCCGTCGGCCGCCCGCATGCCGCACCGGATGGCCCCGCCCTCGAACGCCGGGCCGGCCGGGGCAGCGGTGGACAGGATGGTGTCGCCGTCGCTGAGCACGATCTCGCAGTTCGTGCCCACGTCGATGAACAGCCGGGTGCGCTTGTCCCGGTCCATGCCGGTCGCGAGCATGCCGGCGACGATGTCGCCGCCGACGTACGCGCCGAGGGCGGGGAAGAAGAACGCGCGGGCCCGGGGATGCAGGGTCAGCCCGACGTCGGCCGCCAGCACGGATGGCGGCTGGGCCGACGACATCACGAACGGCGCCACGCCCAGGGGCTCGGGATCGATGCCGAGGGCCAGCGCAGTCATCGTCGCGTTGCCGGCGATCGCCACCTCGTAGACCTGGCCCGGCTCGACGCCGGCTTCCCGGCAGACCTGCGCCGCGAGCTCGGCCAGGGTCGCGCCGGCCGCCTCCTGCAGTCGACCGAGGGTGTCCTTGTCCATCATGGTGGCGCTGATCCGGGTGATCACGTCGCCGCCGAACGGCTGCTGCTTGTTCAGCATCGAGGTGACCGCGAGCGGGGTGCCGGTGCCGACGTCGAGCAGGGTCGCGACGACCGTGGTGGTGCCGAGGTCGAAGGCGATCGCGAACCGCGCGTCGGTCGTGTCGCCGGGCTCGACGTCGATCAGGGCCTCGTCGACGATCACCGCGGTGACCTTGAAGTCCGCCTCGCGCAGCACGGTCGCCAGCCGGCGCAGCACGTGCAGGTCGGCGGTCAGCTCCAGGTCGTCGATGGCGTCGGTGAGCCGCACCAGGTCGGTGCGCTGGTCGGCCAGGGTCGCCTCGGCGAGCTCGACGTAGCGCTTCTGCAGGGCAGGTCGCAGGATCACCTGGCGCCCGACCCCGACCGTGGCCGCCTTGGGGCGGGTGGTCAGTGGTGGCACCTCGACCTTGAGGTCGCGGGTCGCCTGCACCAGGCAGGCGAGCCGCCACCCTTCGGTGAGCTGGTCGGCGCTGAACGTGCGGGCGTCGTGGCGGGTGATCGGCACCTCGCCGTCCACCCGCACCTTGCACTTGTGGCAGGTGCCGTGGCCGCCACAGGTGGAGTCGATGGCGATGCCGTTCCACGACGCCGAGTCGAAGACGGTCACCCCGGGCGGCACCCGGACGCCGCGCTGGGTGGGCGGCACCTCGGCTCCCGAGGTCGCGTCGGGGGTGGCGTGCACGGTGAAGGCGAGGTCGACCCGGCCCGTGCCGTCGTGGGCGGCCGGCTCGGTGCCGGACGGCGCGAGCAGACCCTCGCGACCCATGTCGGGCAGGTCGGCGAGGGTGATCTCAGGGCACGTCGGTCAGCCCCGTCGGGCACTCCTTCGGTCACGCGGTAGCGACTTCGCGGGCCAGCCGGGCGCGGTGCGCGGCGATCCAGGCACCGCCCCACTCGTCGTGCCCGAGCAGCAGGTCGGCCGCCTTGACCGCCTCGACGATCTGCGGGAGTACGGGTGTCCATGATCGCCGAGGTCAGGCCGGCGGTCATCGCCATCGGAAGGAACGCTGCCCCGAGCGCGTGCCGCGACGGCATGCCGAAGGAGACGTTGGAGGCACCGCAGGTCATGTTCACGCCGAACTCGTCGCGGATCCGGCGCATCGTCTCCAGCGTGGTGTTGACGACCTCCTGGTCGGCGCCGATCGGCATGGCCAACGGGTCGATCACGATGTCGGCGGCGGCGATGCCGTACTCCGTCGTGGCGACCTCGATGATCTTGCGGGTCAGCACGATCCGCTTCTCGACCTCCATCGGGATCTCGTCGGAGTCGTTGGGCAGCGCGATGATCGCGGCGTCGTACTTCTTCACCAGCGGGAGGATCTGCGCCATCCGCTCGTCCTCGGCGGTGATCGAGTTGACCAGGGCGCGGCCCTGGTAGACCGCGAGCCCGGCCTCGAGCGCCTCCACCACCGAGGAGTCGATGCAGATCGGCTTGTCGGACAGCCGCTGGACCAGCGTGATCGCCTTGGCCAGCAGGTCGGCCTCGTCGGTCAGCGGCACGCCCATGTTGATGTCGAGCACGTCGGCGCCACCCTCGACCTGCGCCTTCACGTCGCGCTCGATCGCGGAGAGGTCGCCGGCGCGCAGCTGCTCCTGGAAGATCCGACGACCGGTCGGGTTGATCCGCTCGCCGATCAGGCAGAAGCGGGTGTCGTGGCCGATCACCACCTGCTGGGTGGCCGAGCGCAGCACGGTCTCGAGGCGCGGTGCCTTCTCCGGGGCAGCATCAGGCGGGCACCTTCGCGCGCTTCTCGTGGAGCAGGGCCTTGGCCCGCTTGACGGTCTGGGAGGCATCGGCTGCGTAGCCGTCGGCACCCACCGCGTCGGCGTACTCCTGGGTGACGGGGGCGCCGCCGACCATCACGATGACGGTGTTGCGGATGCCGGCCTTCTCGAGGGCGTTCATGTTGGCCTTGAACATCGGCATCGTGGTGGTGAGGAACGCCGAGAAGCCGACGATGTCGGGCTGGTGCTCCTCGATGGCCGAGACGAACTTCTCCGGCGCCACCTGCACGCCGAGGTCGATCACCTCGAAGCCGGCCCCCTCGAGCATGATGTTGACGAGGTTCTTGCCGATGTCGTGCACGTCGCCCTTGACCGTGCCCATCAGGAACTTGCCGATGGTCTCGACGCCCGTCTCGGCGAGCAGCGGGCGGAGCACCTCCATGGCGCCGGCCATGGCGCGACCGGCGATCAGCATCTCGGGCACGAAGAAGTCGCCGCGCTCGAACCGCGCACCGACCTCCTCCAGCGAGGGGATCAGGGCGTCGAACAGCATGGTCTGGGGTTCCATGCCGATGCCGAGGCCCTCGTTGGTCAGCTCGAGCACGCGGGGGGCGTTGCCCACCAGCGTGTCGTCGTAGAGGCCTTGCAGGATTTCCTCGGGTGTCATGCCACGCCCTCCTTGCGGGTCCGGCGACGAAGCAGCCCGGACAGCTGCTCTGCTCGCTCGTTCAACAGTCGGCCGATCTCGTCGCTCCGCTCGGCCAGCCGCGGGCTGGGCCCCGAGACGCCCAGGGCCGCAATCACCTCGCCCTGGCTGCCGCGCACCGGCGCGCCGAGCCCGGTGAGCCCGATCTCTAGCTCATCGACGGTGCTGGCGTAGCCGCGCCGGGCGACCTGGGCGAACTGCTGTGCCAGCAGTGCGCGGTCGGTGACGCTGTGGGGGGACAGCTGCTCGAGCTCGCCGGGGGGAGCTCGATCACGCCGTAGGCCAGCAGCACCTTGCCCAGCGCCGAGCAGTGCGCGGGCACGTCGACCTCGGTCCAGTCGCGGGTGCCGAGCAGGTACGTCGAGTCGACCTGGGCGACCTGGACCACCCGATCGCCCCGGGCCACCGACAGGTTCACGGTCTCGCCGGTCGCGGCCCCGACGCCCTCGAGCGTCGGCTGCGCGAGGCGCACCAGCTCGTCCCACGGGTCGTGGCGCGTGGCGTAGAGCCAGAACAGCGGGCCGGCGACGTAGGACCCGACATCGTTGCGCTCCAGCAGCTCGGTGCGCTCGAGGGCGGTCAGCATCCGCGAGGTCGTCGACTTGGCCAGGCCAGAGGTCTCCTGAAGCTCCGCGAAGGTCAGCGGCTCGTCCGCGTGCACCACCGTCGACACGAGCAACGCCGCGCGGTCGACCGCCTGCGTCCCGCTGGCGGCGGTGCTGCCGGCGGTGCTCGCGGGGGTGGTGGTCGCGTTCGGCACTGGATTGCCCCTGGTCATCGGTTCCATGATGTGGAACGGTGGTCCCACATGATGAGGCTAGGATGCTGCAGAGGGCCTGGTCAAGCACGACCCGACCGGAGGTTCGATGTTCCGCAACACGATGCCGCGCTACGAGGTGCTCTCCGCCGAGGCGATGGCGACCCTCGACCGGGGCTGGCGCAAGCTGATGACCGAGATCGGCGTCGAGTTCATGGACGAGCGCGCGCTCGAGCTGTTCCGCAAGGCCGGCCAGCGGGTCGAGGACAACACCGTCTTCCTCGACCCCGACTTCGTGCTGGAGCAGGTGGCGAAGGCGCCGCGCGAGTTCGACGTACAGGCGCGCAACCCCGAGCACAACGTCCACATCGGCGGCGACTCGATGGCGTTCGGCGCGGTCTACGGCCCGCCGTTCGTGCGCCAGGGTGAAGTACGCCGCGACGCCACGATGGACGACTTCACCAACTTCACGAAGCTCGCCCAGTCCTTCCCGGTGCTCGACTCGGCCGGCGGCATCATCTGCGAGCCCAACGACACCCCGCTCGACAGCCGCCACCTCGACATGACCTACGCGCTGCAGACGCTGACCGACAAGATCTACATGGGCAACGTCGTCTCGGGCGTCAACGCCGCGGACACGCTCGCGATGACCTCGATCCTCTTCGGCTCCCGCGAGGCGATCGAGGAGACGCCGGCGACGATCTCGCTGATCAACTGCAACTCGCCGCTGCGCTGGGACGACCGGATGCTCGAGGCGCAGTTCGAGTACTCCGCGCGCCGGCCAGCCCGTCGTGCTGACGCCGTTCATCCTGATGGGCGCGATGTCGCCGGTGACCATCCCGGCCGCGCTGGTGCAGCAGATCGTCGAGGCGCTCTCCGGCATCGCGCTCTCGCAGCTGATCCGGCCGGGCACGCCGGTGATCTTCGGGTCGTTCCTCTCCAACATCGACATGCAGTCGGGCTCGCCGACGTTCGGCACGCCGGAGTCCGGCATCGGCCTGCTCTGCACCGGCCAGATCGCGCGCCACTTCGGGCTGCCGTTCCGCACCGGCGGCGGGCTGACGTCCTCGCAGGTGGCCGACGCCCAGGCCGGCTACGAGGCGCTGATGACGATGATGCCGACGTTCCTGGCCGGCGCGAACTGGGTGATGCACTCGGCCGGTTGGCTCGAGGGCGGCCTGGTCGCGGGCTACGAGAAGTTCATCGTCGACATCGAGCTGCTGCAGATGATGCAGGCCGAGTTCACGCCGCTGGAGATCGACGAGGACTCGATGGCGTTCGGCGCGCACGAGGAGGTCGGCCACGGCGGCCACTTCCTCGGTGCCGCCCACACGATGGAGCGCTTCCGCACCTGCTTCTACCGGCCGCTGCTCTCGTCGTCGGAGAACTACGAGCGCTGGATGCGCAACGGCGGCAAGGACGCGAACGCCCGCGCCGCCGAGATCTACCGAAGAAGCTCGAGGAGTACGCCGAGCCGACCCTCGACGACGGCGTACGCCAGGAGCTGCAGGAGTACGTCATCCGGCGCCGGGCCGAGCTCGGCGACTGACTTTCCGACGTAGTCCCGGGTCAGTGGCGGGTCGATCCGCCGATTTCACCTGCCACTGACCCGGGACTACCCCGCGGCCGGGCGCTGACGAAAGTGCGGGGTCCAGGTTGTCAGCGGAAGACGACGGTCCGGTGGCCGTTCAGGAGCACCCGGGACTGTGAGTGCCAGCGGACGGCGCGCGACAACACCTGGGCCTCGACGTCGCGGCCCGCCGAGACGAGCTGGTCCTGGTCGTAGGAGTGGTCGACCCGCATCACGTCCTGCTCGATGATCGGGCCTTCGTCGAGGTCGCCCGTCACGTAGTGGGCGGTCGCGCCGACCAGCTTCACGCCACGGTCAAAGGCCTGGTGGTAGGGCTTGGCGCCCTTGAAGCTAGGCAGGAACGAGTGGTGGATGTTGATCGCGCGCCCGGACAGCCGACGGCACAGCTCGTCGGACAACACCTGCATGTAGCGGGCCAGCACGACCAGGTGGATGCCGAGGTCATCGACCAGCTCCATCAGCTGGTGCTCCGCCTCCGGCTTGGTCTCCGGGGTGACCGGGAGGTGTCGGAAGTCGAGGCCGTACGAGCGCACCAGCGGCCCGGCGTCCGCGTGGTTCGAGACCACGACCGGGATGTCGATCTGCAACGACCCGGTGCTGGCCCGGAAGAGCAGGTCGTTGAGGCAGTGCAGGTGCTTGGAGACCATGATCAGGGTCCGGTAGGGCGCGGCGGCATCCCACAGGTCGTACTCCATCCCGTACTCGCGGGCCACCGGCTCGAACGCCGTCCGCAGCGACTCGGCGTCCACGGCACCCCCCCGAGCCGTGGCCGACCCGTCGACCACGAAGTCGATGCGCATGAAGAAGCGGTCGACCAGCTGGTCGTTGAACTGTTGGCTCTCGAGGATGTTGCCGCCTTGCGAGACCAGGAACCCGCTGACCGCGTGCACGATGCCGGGGCGGTCCGAGCACGAGAGGATGAGCACGAAGTCCCCGGCCGGGGCGGTCGGGCTGTTGGACTGGGCGGACGTGGGCAGCACCATCAGGTTCTTCCATCTCTTCGCTGGATCAGTCGGAGGACCTTGTTGCGGTGAACGAAACTCAGTCTGCGATACGCAACAGGCGCTGCGCTAGTGTCGCTCCATGCGCAACAGCCCGCAGGCCACCTCAGCGGACGTCGGCGCAACCACCGGGGTCCAGTCGGTCGATCGGGCGCTGACCATCTTGGAGCTGCTCGCCCGGGGCGGCGAAGCGGGCGTGACGGAGGTCGCCGCCCAGCTGGGTGTACACAAGAGCACGGCGTTCCGCTTGGTGGCAACGCTCGAGGCGCACCGGCTGGTCGAGCAGACCGAGGACCGCGGCAAGTACCGCCTCGGCGTCGGGCTGCTGCGACTCGCGGGGGCCACCAGTGCCCGGCTCGACGTCGTCCAGGAAGCCAGGTCGCTGTGCCGACAGCTGGCCGCCGACACCGGCGAGACCGTCAACATCGCGGTGCTGTCGGAGAGCTCGGCGCTCTACCTCGACCAGGTCGCCGGATCCTCGGCCCTGCAGCCGCACAACTGGGTGGGTCAGCACATCCCGCTCCACGCCACCAGCAACGGCAAGGTACTGCTCAGTGGGCTGGACCAGCAGGCCCTCGACGAGCTGCTCGGCAAGCTGTCGCCGTACACGTCCCTGACGATCACCAAGAAGTCCAAGCTCCGGGAGGAGCTGGCCCAGGTCCGTGAGCAGGGTTATGCGCTGGCCATCGACGAGCTGGAGGTGGGACTCACCGCTGCAGCCGCGCCGATCCGCAACGCCCACGGGGACGTGGTGGCCTCGATGAGCGTCTCGGGGCCGACGTTCCGGCTCTCAGAAGACCGCATCACCGATGTCGTGGACAAGCTGGTGGAGGCGGCGCTGGAGGTCTCCCACCGGCTCGGGTGGGGTCAACGTTAGGTCACGGACGCCGCCCGGTCCTTGACGTCGGCCGCCGTCCCCAGCATTCTCAAGGTGACAACTGGGTTGCGGTGGGAGCAATTGGTTGCGTGATGCGCAACAACTCGAGAAGAGGGTGAGCGGACCGTGCCGGAGCTGTACGTCGAGGGCGAGTGGGTCAACGCCCGCGCCGGAGGGCGGCGCGAGATCCGTTGCCCGGCCGACGGAAGCCTGGTCGCCGAGGTGGACGAGGCGGGCCCGGAGGACACCGGCGCGGCGATCGCCGCCGCGCATCGCGCCTTTCATCACGGCCCGTGGCCGCACACCTCTGCGCTCGAGCGCGGCGAGCTGCTGGCCCGGGTCGGCGACCTGCTCGAGCGCGACCGCGCAGACCTGGCCCGGATGGAGTCGCTCGACACCGGCAAACGCTTGATCGAGTCGGAGTACGACATCGACGACATCGTCTCGGTCTTCCGCCACTACGGCCGGGTCGCAGCCGAGGACGCCGGCAGAGTGGTCGACACCGGCAACAACGACGTGGTCAGCCGGATCGTGCACGAGCCGG
The DNA here is from genome assembly GCA_963829975.1 of uncultured Actinomycetota bacterium. Taxonomy (GTDB): domain Bacteria; phylum Actinomycetota; class Actinomycetes; order Propionibacteriales; family Nocardioidaceae; genus Nocardioides. The sequence continues at coordinate 168,986 of CAWHKK010000021.1, read as the reverse complement.
TAGGTGTCTGCGCCTTGATCACCCCGTGGAACTACCCGCTCCTCCAGGTCTCCTGGAAGGTGGCGCCCTGCCTGGCGGCGGGCAACACGTTCGTGCTCAAGCCGAGCGAGCTCACGCCGCACACCGCCATCCACCTGATGAGGCTCCTCGAGGAGGCCGGCCTCCCCGCGGGAGTGGGCAACCTGGTGCTCGGCGCCGGGGCGGCAGCCGGCCCTCCTCTGTCGGAGGACCCGCGTGTCGACCTGGTGTCGTTCACCGGCGGGCTCGCCACCGGCAAGGCGCTGATGGCCGCGGCCGCCGGCACCGTCAAGAAGGTTGCCCTGGAGCTCGGCGGCAAGAACCCCAACATCGTGTTCGCGGACGCCGACCTCGAGGTCGCGCTCGACTACGCACTCACCGCGGTCTTCCTGCACTCGGGACAGGTCTGCTCGGCCGGTGCCCGGCTGCTGGTCGAGGAGTCGATCCATGATCAGTTCGTCGACGGGCTGGTCGACCGGGCCGAGCGGATCCGGCTGGGCGGGCCGTTCGACGAGAAGGCGGAGACCGGACCGCTGACCAGTGCCGCCCACCGCGACAAGGTCGAGGCGTACGTCGCCGCTGGGCTTGCCGAGGGTGCCGTGCTCCGGTGCGGCGGCAAGCGTCCAGCGGAGCCCGCCCTGGCCGGCGGGTTCTACTACCTGCCGACCATCCTGGACCGCTGCACCAGCTCGATGTCGGTCACCCAGGACGAGTCGTTCGGGCCCGTGCTGACCGTCGAGACCTTCGCCACCGAGGACGAAGTCGTCGCCATCGCCAACGACAGCATCTACGGCCTGGCCGGCGCCGTGTGGACGCAGGACGCCGGCCGGGGTCAGCGCATCGCCGCCCGGCTGCGGATGGGCACGGTGTGGATCAACGACTACCACCCCTACGTGCCGCAGGCCGAGTGGGGTGGCTACAAACAGTCAGGCATCGGCCGCGAGCTCGGGCAGGCCGGTCTTGACGAGTACCGCGAGACCAAGCATGTGTGGCACAACGTCCGACCGGCTGAGCAACGCTGGTTCGCCGGCTGACGGGGATTGAGGACAACGACGTGGGCGCGGATCGGTACGACGTGGTGATCGTGGGCGGCGGTTCTGCCGGCTGTGCGCTCGCCAACCGGCTCTCGGCCGACCCAGGCACCAGCGTGCTGGTGCTGGAGGCCGGCCACTCCGACTACAAGCTCGATCCGCTGGTGCACATGCCGGCGGCGCTGCCGTTCCCGATCGGCAACCGCCTCTACGACTGGAAGTACGAGACCGACCCCGAGCCGGACCTGGGCGGTCGTCGCGTCTTCCACGCCCGCGGCAAGGTGCTCGGCGGGTCCAGCAGCATCAACGGGATGATCTTCCAGCGCGGCAACCCGCTCGACTACGAGCGCTGGGCCGGCGAGCCGGGGATGGAGGAGTGGGACTACCTCCACTGCCTGCCCTACTTCAAGAGGATGGAGAACTGTCTCGCCGGCGCGGACGAGTGGCGCGGCGGGGACGGCCCCCTCAAGCTCGAGCGCGGTCCGGCGACCAACCCACTGTTCGACGCGTTCTTCCGGGCCGCGACCGAGGCCGGGTATCCGCTCACCGACGACGTCAACGGCTACCGTCAGGAAGGCTTCGCCAAGTTCGACCGCAACGTCTACCGCGGACGCCGCCTGTCCGCCGCCCGCGCCTACCTCCACCCGGTGCGCCACCGGAAGAACCTGCGCGTCGAGACCCTGGCCTTCGTCACCGGCGTCCGGTTCCAGGGCAAGCGCGCCGTCGGCGTCGACTACCAGCGCACCGGGCGCGGTCGCCGCAGCGTCGATGCCGGCGAGGTGATCCTCTGCGGTGGCGCGATCAACACCCCGCAGCTGCTCCAGCTCTCCGGCATAGGAGACCAGGACCTGCTCGCCCAGCACGGCATCGACGTCGTGCACCACTCGCCCGGAGTAGGCGAGAACCTCCAGGACCACCTCGAGGTCTACATCCAGTACGCCTCCAAGCAGCCGGTCTCGATCGCCCCCGGCCTGCGCTGGCGGATGCGCCCGAAGATCGCCGTCGACTGGCTGTTCTTCCGCCGGGGCCTAGGTGCCACCAACCATTTCGAGGGCGGTGGGTTCGCGCGGAGCAACGACCAGGTCGACTACCCCAACCTGATGTTCCACTTCCTGCCGGTCGCCATCCGTTACGACGGCTCGGCGCCCACCAAGGGCCACGGCTACCAGGTGCACATCGGGCCGATGTACGCCGACACCCGGGGCCACGTCCGGATCAGGTCGAAGGACCCTCGCGAGCACCCCTCGATCCTGTTCAACTACCTGTCGACGGCGACCGACCGCAAGGAGTGGGTGGAGGCGGTCCGGGTAGCCCGCGACATCCTGAACCAGCCGGCGTTCACGGAGTACAACGACGGCGAGCTCTCGCCGGGGCCGTCGGTGGAGAGCGACGAGGAGATCCTCGAGTGGGTCCGTGCGGACGCCGAGACCGCCCTGCACCCCTCGTGCACCGCCAAGATGGGCACCGACGAGCTGTCGGTGGTCGACCCGTCGTCGATGCGGGTGCACGGCACCGAGGGGCTGCGGGTCGTGGATGCCTCGGTCTTCCCGTTCGTCACCAACGGCAACATCTACGCGCCCGTGATGATGGTGGCCGAGAAGGCCGCGGACCTGATTGCCGGAAATTCGCCCCTGGCGCCGGCGGATGTGCCGTACTACCGGTATCGCGATGGCATGCCGTTGCACCCTCCGGGTGATGCACGCAATGGTGTCAGCAACCACGAAGGTGAGACCCACTCATGACCGCAGCTCTCGTAGTGAACGATCTCTGGAAAGTCTTCGGCCCCCGTGCGGACAAGATCATCGGCACGCCGCAGGCGAACCTGTCCCGGGCGGAGCTCAAGGACCAGACGGGCTGCGTGGCCGGCGTCAAGGATGTCTCCTTCGAGGTCGCGCCGGGTGAGGTGTTCGTCGTGATGGGGCTGTCGGGCTCGGGGAAGTCGACCCTGGTGCGCTGTCTGACCCGGCTGATCGAACCCACCTCCGGCACGGTCGAGATCGACGGTGTCGACGTCACGAACGCCTCCGAGAGCCAGCTGCGCGAGCTGCGGCGTACCCAGGTCTCCATGGTCTTCCAGCACTTCGGGCTGCTACCGCACAAGCAGGTGATCGACAACGTCGCCTATGGTCTCGAGATCCGCGGGATGGGCAAGAAGGAGCGCCGGGAGAAGGCTGCCGAGGTCGTCTCCCTGGTCGGGCTGGACGGCTTCGAGAAGTCCTATCCCGATCAGCTCTCCGGTGGCATGCAGCAGCGCGTCGGCCTCGCGCGTGCGCTCGCCGGGGACCCCAGCATCCTGCTCTTCGACGAGCCCTTCTCCGCGCTGGACCCCTTGATTCGTCGCGACATGCAGAGCGAGGTGATCCGGCTCCACCACGAGCTCAAGAAGACCATGGTCTTCGTCACCCACGACCTGCAGGAGGCGCTGAAGCTCGGTGACCGGATCCTGATCATGCGCGACGGCGAGATCGTGCAGATCGGAGCGCCCGACGAGGTCGTGGGCGCGCCCGTCGACGACTACGTGCGCGACTTCGTCTCCGAGGTGCCGCGCTCGCACGTGCTGACCTTGAAGTGGGTGATGCGCGATCCGCGTCCCGGCGACTCGATGGAAGGTCCGGTGATGTCGTCGGACACGATCCTGCGGCAGGCGGCCAAGGCTGCGCTGGCTTCCGAGCATCCGGTGCGGGTCGTTGACGGTGACCAGCTGGTCGGGATCGTTGACGACGAGGACATCCTGCGGGTGGTCGTGGCGGAGGAGGGGGTGTCTGCGTGACATCCACCCTCTCCCCACCGCGGCCGGGAACGGCGGCCAGCGACGAGACCCGGCGGCGCCGGATCCCCCGCTGGGCTTGGGCGTTGGGCGTGATCGGGCTCTGGGTCCTGATCTGGGCGATCACCAAGGGCACCGACACGCTCACCCTCCCCGGTCGGGAGCACACCGACCTGCATGACTCCCTGACCGGCTTCCGTGACGACGTCCAGGCCGGCCGCAGCACCAACCCGCTCATCCAGCTCAGCTACGACGTCGGCGGGACGTTCTCCTCGGTGGTCGAATGGCTGCAGCGGATGGTCTCGGTCCCCGACTTCCCCCGCCCGGTGCCCCAGGTCGGCTGGCTCGGCGTCACCGCGATCGGTGCCTGGCTGGCCCTCGCTGTCGCCGGGTGGCGGATCGCTCTGATCGTGGCCGCTTCATTCTTCTCGTTCGGCCTCTTCGGCTACTGGTCAGACGCGATCGATCTCCTGATCGTCACCTTCGTCGCGGTCGGAGTGGTCGTGCTGGTGGGCATGCCGCTCGCCGTGCTGCTCGGCACGGCTGGGCGAGTCACCACCGCCGTCGTGACGACGGTGCTGGACATCCTGCAGACGCTGCCGACCTTCGTCTACCTGGCCCCGATCGCCCTGTTCTTCGGGCTCGGCGCCTCCGCGGCCGTCGTCTGCACCCTGCTCTATGCCCTGCCCCCGATCATCCGGATCGCGGCGCATGGCATCAGGACGGTCCCCGAGACCACGATCGAGGCAACCGACTCCTCCGGACAGACGAAGTGGCAGCGCCTGACGAAGGTCCAGCTGCCGATGGCACGCAAGACCATCGTGGTCGGGCTCAACCAGACGATCATGGCGGCGCTCTCGATGGCCACCATCGCCTCGTACGTCAACGGGCCCGGCCTCGGCAAGCCGGTGATCGCGGCCCTGACCAAGAACGACGTCGGTGGTGGGTTCGTGCCCGGGATGCTGATCGTGGTGATCGCCGTGATGCTCGACCGCACCACCACGGCGGCCAGCGAGTACGGCGAGAAGACCGCTCGCGGGGTGGTGAACCTGCCGCTGCGTCGGATCCTGCTCGCTGTCTCCGGGGTGGGGGTCCTCGTCGCGATCTACCTGTCCCGCACCTACTCCTGGGCCGCCGAGTTCACCGAGACCCAGTGGGGTCCGAACGTTGCCGACGGTGTCGACCGGTTCTTCACCTGGTTCACCGACACGTTCCGCGACCTGACCCAAGCCTTCAAGGACACGATCAGCTCGGTCCTGCTGAACCCGCTCCAGTCGCTGTTGGCGCAGTCGCCGTGGTGGCTGGCGGCAGCAGCCATCCTCAGCCTGGCCTTGGTCTTCGGCAGCATCCGGGCCCTGGTACCGACGGTGATCTGCCTGGCCGGCCTGCTCTACTTCGACCTCTGGCACGACGCGATGATCACCCTCAACATGACGCTGGTCGGCACCTTGCTGGTGATGCTGCTTGCCGTGGTGTTCGGGGTGTTGATGGCGCGCAGTCGCCCCGTCGATCTCTTCCTGAGACCGCTTCTCGACACCGGCCAGACGATCCCGCCGTTCGTGTACCTGATCCCCGTGCTTGCCATGTTCGGGCCGACCCGGTTCACGGCGATCGTCGCGGGAGTCGTGTACGCCGCGCCGGTCGCGATCAAGCTGGTGGCCGATGGCGTCAGCGCCGTCTCGCCAACCACGCTCGAGGCGTCGCGGTCGACCGGCGCGACGACCTGGCAGGAGATCACCAAGGTGCAGCTGCCGATGGCGCGAGGCTCCCTGGTGCTCGCTGCCAACCAGGGCTTGCTCTACGTCCTGGCGATGGCCGTGATCGGCGGGCTGGTCGGTGCGGGCGCCCTGGGTTACGACGTGGTGCTCGGCTTCTCCCGGTCGGAGGAGTGGGGCAAGGGCGCGGCCGCCGGTATCAGCATCGTGCTGCTGGGGGTGATGGTCGACCGGATCATGCGCGCCGCGGCCCATGACGACAAGTTGACGGTTGATCCGGCGCGGTTGCCCTGGTGGAAGGCCTGGGCCAGCCGCTGATTCCTGGCGACAGTGATGCACAGCAACAACCAACCAAGGAGAAGAAATTGCGACACTCAAGGAAGCGGGTGGCCGGCCTCGTCTCGGTGGCTGCGTGCGTTGCGCTCACGGTCGGCGGCTGCGGAAGCGGCGGCTCGATCGACAAGCAGACCAAGGCCAACGAGTCGAAGGCTGCTGAGGGAGGTGACTGCGGTGATCTCAACCTGGCGGTCAACCCCTGGGTGGGCTTCGAGGCGGACGCCTACGTGGTCGGGCACATCGCCGCCGAGGAGCTCGGCTGCAAGGTCACCTACAAGGCATTGAAGGAGGACGTCGCCTGGCAGGGCTTCGGCACCGGCGAGGTCGACGTCGTCATCGAGGACTGGGGCCACCCCGACCTCGAGAAGAAGTTCTTCGACGGTTCAGGCGACGGCAGCGCAGCCGATCTCGGTGCGACCGGCAACGTCGGGATCATCGGCTGGTACGTGCCGCCGTGGCTCGCGGAGGCGCACCCGGACATCCTGGAAGCGGAGAACCTGAACAAGTACGCCTCGGACTTCGCCACCTCCGAGTCGGGCGGCAAGGGCCAGTTCCTCGGGGCGGACCCGTCGTACGTGCAGTTCGACGAGGCGATCGTGAACAACCTGGGTCTCGACTTCAAGGTCGTCTTCTCCGGTAGCGAGGCGGCGAGCATCACCGCCTTCCAGCAAGCAGAGAAGAACAAGGAGTTCCTGATCGGCTACTTCTACGAGCCGCAGTGGCTGTTCGCCGAGATTCCGCTGGCCAAGGTGGCCCTGCCGCCGTACGAGGACGGCTGCCAGTCGGACCCGGCCAAGGTCGACTGCGACTACCCGGAGACCGAGCTCAAGAAGATCGCCTCCACCAGCTGGATGGAGGAGGGGAGCCCGGCCGTCGGCCTGGTCCAGAACTTCCAGTGGACCAACGACGACCAGAACCTGGTCGCCAAGTACATCTCGGACGACGGCATGTCGCCTGAGGACGCGGCCGCCAAGTGGGTCGGGGACAACCAGGACAAGGTCGAGGCCTGGCTCAGCTGACCTGGCAGCAACGCAGTAGGCAGCACACGCGCCCGGTCGGGGATTGACACCCGGCCGGGCGCGAGTGATTCTTGGGTTGTCTCGTATTGTGCAAACTGTTGCGTATAGCGCAACTCTGAAAGAGGGCTCATGGCCACCGTCCCCGCCACGGCAGGCGTCGTCGTCATCGGCGCCGGCATCGTCGGCAACAGCCTCGTCGACCATCTGGCCCGGCTGGGCTGGCGCGACATCGTGCAGATCGACAAGGGGGCCCTGCCCAACCCGGGTGGCTCGACCGGACACGCCTCCAACTTCATCTTCACCGTCGACCACTCGCGCGAGATCACCGACCTCACGCTCGACTCGGTGAAGCAGTACCAGGAGATGGGCGTCTTCACCCGGTCCGGTGGCTTCGAGATCGCGCGCACCGAGGAGCGGATGGAGGAGCTGCGTCGCCGGATGTCCAGCGCCAAGGCGTGGGGCATCGAGGCGGAGCTGGTCAGGCCGGAGTTCGTGAAGGAGAAGGTCCCGTTCATCGAGACCGACCAGTTCATCGGCGCGTTCTGGACGCCGGGCGTCGGGGTCGTCGACTCGCTGCGGGCCGGCACGATCATGCGCGAGCGGGCGATGGCGACCGGCGCGCTCACCGTCGTACCGAACGTCGAGGTGATCGACATGGACGTCGAGGATGGACGCATCAGGCGCGTGCGCACCGACGGCGGCGACATCGAGACCGAGTACGTGGTGATCGCGGCCGGCGTGTGGAGCCCCAAGCTCGGCGACATGGCCGGCGTCAGCATCCCGCTGACCCCCGCCGTGCACCAGATGATCAGCGTCGGCCCGTGCCCGCAGCTGGTCGGGCTCGAGGGGGAGATCTCGATCCCGATCGTCCGCGACATGGACACGTTCTGCTACGAGCGCCAGCACGGCGCCGACATGGAGGTCGGCTCCTACGCGCACCGCGCGATCCTGCACGAGCCCGAGGACATCCCGTCGATCGAGCAGGCCAAGCTGTCGCCGACCGAGATGCCGTTCACCTCCGACGACTTCGACCCCCAGCTCGAGCAGGCCTACGAGCTGATGCCCGAGCTGCTCGGCGCAGAGGGTGCGGAGATGCGCTACGCCATCAACGGCCTGCTCTCGCTGACCTGCGACGGCGCCCCGATCCTGGGCGAGAGTCACGTCAAGGGACTCTGGACCGCCGCGGCGGTCTGGATCAAGGAAGGCCCCGGTGTCGGCCGCGCGGTCGCCGAGTGGATGACCCACGGCCATTCCGAGATCGACATCCACCACAGCGACATCGCGCGGTTCCACCCGCACCAGCAGCGGCGCGAGCACACGCGGCTGCGCACCACCGAGTCGTTCATCAAGACCTACGGGATCATCCACCCGGCCGAGCAGTACGAGTCCGACCGCGACCAGCGCCTGGCGGCCATGCACGACTCGCAGAAGAAGCTCGGTGCGGTCTTCTTCGAGACCGCCGGCTGGGAGCGGCCGCACTGGTACGAGTCCAACGCCGGTCTGCTCGAGCAGTACGGCGATGCCGTGATGCCGCGCGAGCACGAGTGGGACTCGCGCTGGTGGAGCCCGATCATCAACGCCGAGCACCTGCGGATGCGCGAGGCCGCCGGCGTGATCGACCTGAGTGCGTTCTCGATCTTCGACATCGTCGGCCCCGGTGCCCTCGACACCGTTCAACGCAGCTGCGTCGCTCAGTGCGACGTCACCGTCGGCAAGGTGATCTACACGCCGGTGCTCAACAAGGCCGGTGGATTCCTCTCCGACCTGACCGTGATGCGTCTCGGCGAGGATCGCTTCCGGGTGGTCACCGGTGGCGCGCACGGCATGGCGGACCGCAAGACGTTCACCGACCAGCTTCCCGAGGATGGAGGCACCACGCTGACCGACGTCACCGACGACGTGTCCACGATCGGCCTCTGGGGCCCCCGGTCGCGCGACATCCTGGCCTCGCTCACCTCCGACGACGTCTCCGACGAGGGCTTCGGCTTCCTGACCTGTCGCGAGATCTCGGTTGGTGGCGCCACGGTGCTCGCGTCTCGCATCTCGTACGTCGGCGAGCTCGGCTGGGAGCTCTACGTGCCGTTCGTCGATGCCGCCGAGCTCTGGGACACCGTGCTCGAAGCGGGCGCACCGCATGGCGCGGTGCCTGTCGGCATCGGTGTCTACGGCACCACCGGTCGGATCGAGAAGGGCTACCGCGCGTTCGGCTACGAGCTCGACGCCGAGCGCAGCATCGTCGAGGCCGGGATGCAGCGCCCCAAGGTCAAGGCTGCGGACTTCGTCGGCAAGGCGGCCTACCTGGCCCAACGGGAGGCAGCGCCCCGGGCGGTGCTGTGCACCCTGATCGTCGACGACCACACGTCGGCCTCCGGCACCCAGCGCTACATGCTCGGCGGCGAGCCGATCCTGACCCGCGACGGTGGCACCCTGACCGACGGGCACGGCCACCACCCCTACGTCACGACCGCAGGCTCGGCGCCGTCGTTGGGCAAGCACCTGCTGCTGGCCTACCTGCCGGCCGAGCAGGCGGTCATCGGCACCGAGCTGGCCGTGTCGTACATGGAGGAGCTCTACCCCGTGACGGTCGGCTCGATCGACGCGACGCCGCTCCTCGACCCGACCAACGAGCGCGTCCGATGACCGATGTCCTGGTCTGTGTGAAGCGGGTCGTCGACTCGTCCGGCGAAGTGGTGCTCACCGATGACGGCCAGTCCGTGGACGGTCGTTTCGCCGGCTTCACCGTCAGCAACCACGAGGAGTGCGCGGTGGAGCTCGCGGTCCAGGTTGCGACCGCGACCGAAGGCACTGCAAGTGTGATGACGTTGGGCGACGCCGACGCCGTCGAGCAGCTGCGCTCCGCGCTGGCGGTCGGCTGCACCGCGGCCACGCACGTCGAGGCCGACTCCTCGCTGTTCGGTCCGGCTGATGTCGCTCGCGAGATCGCGGCGGTCGTGGGCGACCACGGATCGCATGACCTGGTGCTGCTCGGCAACGACGCCGCCGACAGCGGGGACTTCCAGGTCGGCATCCGACTCGCCTACGAGCTCGGCTGGCCGGTCGTCAACGGTGCCGCCACCGTCAGCGTCGAGGACGGTGCGGTGATCGCTGGCGTTGCCGGACCTGACGGCCACGAGACCTACCGGGTGCCGCTCCCCGCCGTCGTCACTGTGCTCGAGGGCGGCGTCGAGCCGCGCTATCCGTCGGTGCCCGGTCGGATGAAGGCGAAGAAGGTTGCGATCGAACAGCGCCGTCCGGCCGGCTCCCCGGTCGGGCCGAAGCGGGTCAGGCTGTCGTTGCCGCCACCGCAGCCGAGCGACGTACAGATCCTGGGCAAAGGCCCCGAGGCCGCGCCCGCCGTGGTCGACCTCTTCGAACGGCTCGGGGTGCTGGCGCGATGATCCTGGTGCTGGTGGAGACCGACGCAGCCGGCGCGGTCGAGGTCTCGCGAGAGACGGTCACGTTCGCTCGCAGCCTCTCCGCTGCTGGAGGAGGCGTGCCCGTCGATGCCGTCGTGGTCGGCGACGTGCCGTGCGGGATGGACACGTTGGCGGAGCAGCTGGCGGCGTACGGCGTCCGCGAGGTGCATCACGCCACCGGGCAGGCGTTCGAGGCGTATGGCGGCGCGGCGTGGGGCAGTGCCGTCCAGACGGTGCGCGAGTCCCTGGGCTCCGTCGTCGTGACCGCTGCCGGCACGCCCCGCGGCATGGAGGTGCTGGCCCACCTGGCTGCGCGCACCGGCGTCGCCATGGCCGCCAACGTCGTGTCGTTCGGCGGGCTGTCGCCGTTCGCAGTGACTCGCCAGGTCGTCGGCGGGTCCGTGCTGGAGGAGCTGGTGCTCGACGAGCGTCCCGCGGTGTTCACCGTCGCCGGGCACGCGGTCGAAGCGGTGCCGGCCGAAACTCCCGGAGCGGCCACCTTGGTCGAGAGCCGGCCGCCGGTGGCCGAGGCCGACCTCGTTGCGCGAGTCGTGTCGGCCGAGCCGCCCGAGCCCGATCTCTCCGGAAGTCTGAAGTCGGCCCGGGTCGTGGTCGGCGCCGGCCGTGGGGCTGGCAGCTCCGCAGGATTCTCCGACCTGCTCGAGCTCACCGAGCTGCTCGACGGGTCGCTCGGCGTCTCGCGCGTCGTCACCAGCCTCGGCTGGAGACCCCACCACGAGCAGGTCGGCCAGACCGGCACCCGGATCTCCCCCGAGCTCTACATCCCGTGTGGCATCTCGGGCGCGATCCAGCACTGGGCGGGCTGCTCCAGCGCGAACACGATCCTGGCCATCAACACCGACGCGGACGCGCCCATGGTCACCAAGGCGAACTACGCCGTGATCGGCGACCTGCACGAGGTCGTGCCCGCGATCAACGCTGAGCTGCGCCGACGCCGGAGCTGAGTTGCCGTCAGCTGGGCTCGACGTACGCCGCGACTCCGGTGTCCAGGAGCACGCAGGCCTCGTCGCCCACGACCCAGGCGTCGTGGCCGGGGTCGAGGTCGACAACGTCCCCAGGGCTGATGGTCATCTCGTCGCCGCTGTCGAACTGCACGGTCATCTGCCCGGAGAGGCAGATCGCCGGTGTGGTGCACCTGGCAGGAGTCGGTGCCCGCGATCGGCTTGACGTCGTTGGACCAGCGCCAGCCGGGCTCGAAGACGCCGCGACCGAGAGTGAATTCACCGAGGGTGACCACGTTCATGTGCCCGTGGTCTTGAAACGGACGAGTCTCGTGCGGGGTATCGATGTTCTGCTTGTCGGACATGGATTCTTCCTCTGTGTGGCCGTCCTGAATCGAACGGGTCTCTGATCGAGGTTCCTCCGCTCCTGGGAGAAGCACAAGGCGGGCTGACGACCGAACCATGACGGCCGGACCGTCCGTTCGGACACGGTCAGGGGCCAGCCCCTCAGGTTCCCCTGACCCTGGCATCCGGCCGACGGTTCAGCTCCCTGACTCAGGCACCTGTGCGGATGAGAGAACGGCGGTGACCGTCTCCTCGCTGCGCCCCCGCAAGGTGATGGACTCGTGACGATCCCAGTGCCGTGCCTCGTCGCCGGAGGCCTCCACCGACGAGTACGCGGCGAGCACCCGGCCGGGAACATCCTTGGCCAGCTCGGTGAGGCGGGCTGCGGCGTTCACCGCGTCGCCGACCACCGTGTACTCGAACCGGCTCGCGTGACCGACGTTGCCGGCCACCACCTCGCCCGTGGCCACGCCGATGCCGGCAGCGATGTCTGGCACCTCGTCAGCGAGACGTCGCGCCATCACCCGGGCCGCCGACAGAGCGGCGCTCGCGTGCTCGGGCAGCTCGACCGGCGCGCCGAAGATCGCCAGCACCGCATCGCCGATGAACTTGTTGACCAATCCGTGCCGCCGATCGACCTCGTCGACGACGATCGCGAAGAACCGGTTGAGCATCTCCACGACCTCGGTCGGCGACCGCTCCGACGCGAACGAAGTGGAACCCACCAGGTCGACGAAGAGCACGCTGACGACCCGTGCCTCACCGCCGAGCTCGATCGCACCGACAGATGCCGCCTCGGCCACCTCCTTGCCGACGTGTCGACCGAACAGGTCGCGCAGGTGCTCTCGCTCGCGCAGACCGTGCACCATCTGGTTGAAGCCCGACTGGAGCAGGCCGAGCTCGGTGCCGTCGTAGACGACGACCTCGCGATCGAGCTCTCCCCGCTCGACGTCGAGCAGCGCGTCGCGCACCGAGAGCACCGGGGCCACGACCGCTCTGGCGTTGAGGACCGTGGTGAACAGCCCGAAGCTCAGCACCACCCCGCCGATCACCAGGCAGATCACGGCCAGGCGCGTGCGGCTGGTCTCGTCACGAGTCAGGGTGAGGATGGCGGTGACCACCAGCCCCACCACGGGTGTGCCGGTGCCGAGGAGCCAGAAGATCACCATCCGGTCGCCGACACCTGCGCCGCGTGGACCCCCGCCGAGCGGGGCCACCGCCAGTGCCCTGGCCGAGATCGGACGCAGCACGAACTCGGTCAGCATGAACGCGATGCCGCAGCCCACGAGGCCGGCGATCGCCACTGTGAAGCCGGTCGTGATCGCGCGGGAGGGCTGGAAGATCACGTCGAGCAGCGTGAACAAGGCGGCTCCGACCAGCCACAGCAGCGCCTGCATCTGGGTCAGGCGGAAGGGCACCCGCAGCGCCTGTCGACGTTCCGCCTGGTTGGGCTCGCGTCCGCTCGTGGCCCAGCGGAGCGCACGCAGCGTCGTCCTGGTGCCGACCAGTGCCCCTACGACCACCGCGAACGCGACGTACGTCGGCACCGCGATCGCCAGGACCACAACCGTCTCCCGCGTAGGGGCAGGCGACGGGATCACGAAGTAGGAGACGACGAAGACGGTGACGGCCCCCACCAGGTTGGTGGCGACGAGGAGTGCGGTCAGCAGCAGCTGCACTCGGATCCGCAGGGCGCGAGGGGTCTGGTCGCTCCGCCCCAGGATGCGCGCGCCGAACGGCGCCAACCGGCGAGGCGTCCCGGTGTCGGTCACGGACTCTCGACCGACTGGGTGCCGACCCGGTGCCGCTGCGCGAGATCGGCGTAGTAGGCCGGGTTGGCCTGCACCCAGAACTCGGCACCGGTGCCGGCGATCTCCTTCTTGACCACCGCTGGCGTGCCGGCGGCGAGCACCCCACCCGGGATCTGGGTGTCGGGGCTGACGAGGGAGCCGGCGGCCACCATCGACCCCTCACCCAGTCGGGAGCCGTCGAGCATCGTGCTGCTGTTGCCCAGCAGTGCGTGACGCTCGAGCACCGCGCCATGCACGACGCAGCCGTGCGCCACCGTGGCACCCGGGCCGATCTCGACGACGTTCTCCGGTCCCGCGTGGAGCACCGAGTTGTCCTGCACGTTGGCGCCTTCGCGGACCACGATCGAGCAGATGTCGGCGCGGAGCACCGCGCCGTACCAGACACTGGCGTGCTTCTCGACGGTCACGTCGCCGATCAACGTGGCAGTCACGGCGACGAAAGCCTCGGGATGGACCGTGGGGCGTTTGCCCTCGAACTCGATGAGATGCACCCGAGGAAACCTATTACGGCCACACCGGTTGGCGTGAGGTGAGAATATTCCCGCATCATGTCTTTCCCTCTCGGTTCCCCTCGTGGTTCCCTTCGCGTCCTGGTCGCGGCGCTCGCCTGCGCGGTGCTCGCGACCCTGCTCATCACTGTCTCGCCCGCCCAGGCGCAGCGCGATCAGACCGGGCAGGCAGCCTCCGCCCGCGCCGGTGAGGTGCCCGGGGTGCCGGACGCCTGTCTAGCGCGGCCGATGAAGTGTCGGCTCGGCCCGAACTATCCCGGCGCGCCGACGCTGGTCCTGTGGGGAGACTCGCACGCCTGGCAGATGATCCAGGCGCTCAAGGCCGCGATCGGTGACCGCAAGATCAACTTCGTCGCGTTCCTGCTCGGCGGGTGCCCGCCGATGGACCCCGGTCTCAAGACCCGGGCCGAGGTGCGAGCGGCCGGCCCGTGCCGGCAGACCGCCCACAAGGCGCTGACCTATGTCACCAAGTCAACCGCGAAGCACCGCGACATCCGTGTCGTCCTGGCCGGAGGCTGGGAGCTGTACCGTTACGCGCTCGACCCGATCGGGCCCGATGAGCCGGGCTGGCGTGAGCACACCAGCGAAAGCATCGCCGGTGCCGCGCGGCTGGCCAAGACCGGGGTGCCGCGGTTGTTCCGGACACTCGGCCGGATCGGAGCCAGTGTCGATGTCGTCGGTCAGATGCCGACGGTGCCCGACAACGCCCCAGCGTGCCCGCGTTCCGAAGGCGAGCCGTACACCTGCGACCTGCCCCGCGCCGCGGCCCTGCCCAAGGCCTCCCTCCACCGCCGCACGCTGAAGTCCCTGGTCTCCCAGCTCCAGCGGCCCGCCCAGCTGATCGAGCCGAGCAAGTTCTTCTGCGACCAGGGCGGCTGTGCCGGACGGGTGCGCGGCGCGAGCGCGTGGTACGACGACACCCACATCAGCCTTGCCCTGTCCGCACTCCTCGGGGGCTTTTTTGCTGGCACCATCCAGCGACTCACGTCCTGACGATCCGCGTCACTTTCGCAGACCGGTGACTCGGATGAGAGCATGACGCAATCATGGCTCGTTCCCTGTCTGGAGCACGCCCGCTCCTCGCCGTCCTTGCCCTTGCGCTGACGCTTTCCGTCGCGCCGGCTGCTGTCGCGTCCGCGAGTCCTGATCCGCTCGCGCCCCGAGCTTCCGCGGCCAAGCACCCGGACACCCCGGTGCTCCCGCCGGAGTGCGCCAGCGTCGAGGAACTGATCCCGCGCACGCCGATGAAGTGCCAGCTCAACCCCAGGATCAAGGGCGCGCCCACGATCGTGCTGATGGGGGACTCCCACGCGTGGCAGATGATCCCGGCCATCCGTAGGGCGATCGGCAACCGCAAGGTCAACTTCGTCGGCTTCATCTTCGGCGCCTGCCCACCGATGGACCCCGCACTGAAGAGCCCCGAGGAGCGGCGCGGGGCCAACAACTGCCAGAAGACCGGCATGAAGGCGATGCGGTACCTGACCAGCGCGAGCCGGCACCACCGGCGGGTCCGCGTCGTGGTCGGCGCCGCCTGGGAGATCTACCACCACGTGTGGACCAAAGGTGACAAAGCTCCGTTCCAGGGCCACGACATCGAGGGCTACCAGCGGGTCGCCGACCTGGCCCGCACTGGCATCCCCCGTCTGTTCCGCACCCTCACCTCGCTCGGGATCCCGGCGGATGCCGTCGGCCAGTCGCCGTTCGTGCCGGCGAACCCGAAGCGGTGCGCGGCCGGCATGGAGCCCTACCGCTGTGCCCTCGCGCGCTCCGTCGCAATCGCCGACGAAGGCCACAACCGCGCCAACATCAGGCGCTGGCTGCGGGGGGTGCCCGGCAACCCGAAGATCACCTCGCAAAGCGACTACATGTGCACGCCGAAGGTCTGCCAGGGCATCGTGAAGGGCGTCAACACCTACTACGACCACGGCCATGTCGGCGCCCGGATGTCGTTGCGGTTGGCGTCCTACTTCCGGCCGACCGTCGACAAGCTCCTCAACGGTGTGCGATGACCCAGCAGCGGATGCTGACCGGCGACCGCCCCACCGGCAAGCTCCACCTCGGCCACTACGTCGGTTCCATCGAGAACCGCGTGCGGCTGCAGAACGACTACGAGTGCTTCTTCATCATCGCGGACCTGCACATGCTGACCACCCGGTCTTCGCGGGAGGCGATCGACGCGATCGGTGACAACGCCCGCGATGCCGTGCTGGACATGATCAGCGCGGGCATCGACCCGGAGAAGGCGACCTTCTACCTGCAGTCCGGACTCGGCGGAGCCATCCACGAGCTGTACACGCTCTTCCAGAGCCTGATCTCGGTGCCACACCTCCAGCGGGTGCCGAGCCTGAAGGAGATGGCCCGAGACGCCGGCAAGACGGAGATGCCCTTCGCGCTGCTCGGCTACCCGATCCTGCAGGCCGCCGACATCTTGTGCGTGCGCGCCCAGATGGTGCCGGTCGGCAAGGACAACCTCGCCCACGTCGAGATCACCCGCGAGATCGCCCGCCGCTTCAACCACGAGTACGGCGAGACCCTGCCCGTGCCGGAGGCGCTGGTCGGCGAGGTGCCGACCCTGGTCGGCACCGACGGTCAGGGAAAGATGAGCAAGAGCATCGGCAACGCGATCCTGCTCACCGACGACACGGCCACGGTCCGGCGCAAGGTCAAGGGCATGTTCACCGATCCCAACCGGGTCAGCGCGGACATCCCCGGCGAGACCGAGAAGAACCCCGTCTTCGTCTACCACCGGATCTTCAACGACCGTCCCGACGAGGTGGCGCAGCTGACCGCCCGTTACCAGGAGGGTGCGGTTGGCGACGTGGAGGTCAAGGACGCCCTCTTCGAGGCGCTCGAGCGGTTCCTCGGCCCGATCCGGGCGCGGCGGGCGGAGTTCGAGGCTCGCCCCGGATACGTCGAGAAGCTGATCGTCGCCGGCACCGAGCGCACCCGTCACGAGGCGGAGCTGACCCTGCGTGAGGTGCGCAAGTCGATGGGCCTCGCGGGCTCGTGGAACCGGCTCCGGCGGCGGGCCGAGCGTTACGACAAGGCGCACTAGCGACTCGTGCAGATGGCGCCAATGCGTCGCTGAGATTGGTAGCACGCCGCATACTTGACCGAGGATTCTCCGGGACCGAGACCACGAACACTGACACGCACGTTTGGAAGGGGAGGGAACGGGAGTGAGCCTGCTGACGGCGCCCGACGCTCCCCTGACCCGCCCGGACGAGTCCCCGGCCAGACCCACCCGGCTCAACTACCGCCCCGACATCGACGGCATCCGCGGCACCGCCGCGATCATGGTGATGGGTTTCCACGCCGGCGTACCCGGTTTCGAGGGTTCCTACATCGGCCTCGACCTGTTCTTCGTGGTCTCCGGCTTCGTGATCGCCAACTTGCTGCTCGGTGAGTACAACAAGAACGGCAAGATCAAGTGGTCCACCTTCTACGCTCGGCGAGCGCGGCGGTTGATCCCCGCCAAGGCGACGATGTTGTTCGGCGTCCTGGTGCTCAGCCTGTTCCTGCTCACGCCTACCGGGTCGCAGCAGGAGACGGCGAAGTCGGCCGCGGCCGCCGCCGGCTTCGTGTCCAACCTCTTCTTCTGGCAGAACACCGAGGTCAGCTACTTCGGCCATGCACCCGGCACGGGCGTCCTCCTGCACACCTGGTCGCTGTCGGTCGAAGAGCAGTTCTATGTCGCGATGCCATTCCTGATCCTGCTCGCCTGGCTGATCGCCAGGATGATCCGGATCCAGGTGCGGGCCACGCTGCTGTTCGTCTGCGTGGCGCTGTTCCTGGCCAGCCTGGCCCTGGCCATGCAGTGGGCGACCTCGGACCCCAAGTCGGCGTACTACCTGCCGTTCAGCCGAGCGTTCGAGTTCCTGCTGGGGGTCGCCCTGTCGCTGATCGTCTCGAAGGTGAAGGCGCCGTTCGCGCTCGACAGGTGATGGGCCTGGTCGGCGCCGGACTCGTGGTCTATGCCCTGCTGGATCCGCTCCCGACCGAGGGCTACCCGAGCTACTGGGCTCTGATCCCGTGCATGGGTGCCTTCTTCATGACCTGGGCCGGCACGCGGCAGCTCGACCCTGATCACCAAGTTCCTGTCTTTCCGGCTGTTCGTCGGTCTCGGTCTGCTCTCCTACGGGTGGTATCTCTGGCACTGGCCGCTGCTGATCATGGGTGAGTCGGTCAACCTCGCGCCGCCGCCGCTGTGGATGAAGGTCGCCTTGGTGATGGCCGCTCTCGGCATCGCCTACCTCAGCTGGCGGTACATCGAGGGAATCTTCTACAACCGCTCCGGTGGACGACCCAGCGGTTACACCTGGGGACCTCGGCGCGTGGTGATGGCCGGAGTCTTCTCGATGACGACGGTGGCCGTGCTCGCGGCAGGCACGCTCGTGGTGGCAGACGACCAGGCCGACTCCCCGCGCTGGGAGGCGGTCAACCAGCAGCTGAACGACTTCCCGGACCTCCCTGACGAGTGCGCCACCGACGAGGAGAAGATCCCGCAGCGCCCGCTGCTCTGCCGTCTCAACGGTCAGGAGAACAGCCGAGGCACGGTGGTGCTCTGGGGCGACTCGCATGCCTGGATGTACGTCCCGGCTCTGGAAGCCGCAGCCGAGGAGATCGACGTCAACCTGGTGCTGTTCTCTCAGGGCAGCTGTCCACCCTTCGACGCCACCGGCATGCCGCTGAACAACTGCGTCAAGGGCAACCAGCTGGCCCTCGGCTTCATCGAGGACCTGGCCGATCGCGGTCGCCCGTTGCGCGTGCTGCTCGGTGCCAGCTGGGAGATCTATTTCGGCGGCGCCCGGATCAACCTGATGATCGAGCGCGGCGGCAACCCTCAGCACGAGAAGTACGTGAATGCCATCTCGAGGCTGTTCCGCGATGGCGACGCCGAGCTGTTCGACAGGCTCGGCAAGCTCAAGGTCGGGGTCGACGTGATCGCGCCCGTGGCCGAGGTGCCGCGCAGCGCCCCGCTGTGTGAGGCGCAGCTCGCCCACTTCTACTCCTGCGACATCGCGAGCGCGGAGTCGGAGGCGGTGGACCGGGTTGCCCGGCTGTGGCTGCAGGACCAGATGGAGAAGCTGGCCGGTCGTCCGAGGTTCATCGACGTCAACGACGCGTTCTGCGACGAAGGGATCTGCCGGGCCCGTGTCGGCGACCAGCTCACCTACTTCGACAACAACCACCTGAGTGCGAGCTTCGCCAGCATGCTCGGTGACTACTTCGCTCCGACGCTCCAGGACGCTGCCGACGACGCGGAGGCGTTGTCGCGCGACTGATGCGACGAGTCGGCCTCTGGCTCGTCGCGATGGTCGCGCTGTCCACGGCCGTCCACTTCCTGTTCCAGCTCTACGAGCGGCCACCGGTCGACGACCTCACCCCGACAGGGCTCGCACCACCGGCCGCTCCTCCGCCGACTGCTGCGTCGGCACCCGTCCGTCGAGCGTCCGGCAGCCTGCCGCAGATCGATGCCGCCTGGCTGAGCCGCACGGCGCGGCGAGCCGGACTGCCCGAACCGGCCCTGCGGGCCTACGCCCGGGCGATGCTGAGGTCTCCCGACAGCTGTGACGTCGGATGGACGACGCTTGCCGGGATCGGATGGATCGAGTCGCAGCACGGCACCATCGGTGGCCGCACGCTGAGCGCCGACGGCCGCTCGTCGAGTCCGATCCTCGGCCCGGCGCTCGACGGAAGGGGTGGGGTCGCCGCCATCGAGGCCACCGCCCAGAGCACGGCCTGGCACGGCGATCCGACCTGGGACCACGCGGTCGGCCAGATGCAGTTCATCCCGTCCACGTGGGAGCAGTGGGGCGCAGACGGCGACGGAGATGGGACCGCCGACCCCAACGACATCGACGATGCGGCGTACGCAGCAGCGCGCTACCTGTGTGCCGGCGGGAACGACCTGGCCTCGTCGAGCGGTTGGTCCGGGGGCGTCTTCTCCTACAACCACTCCTCGGCCTACGTCGCGGCCGTGCACGCCGCAGCCACGGGCTACGCGGAGCGCACTACTCGATGATGACGCGTTTTCGCAAGCCCACCACGCGATTCGAGACCGCATGGCAGCATTGCCGCATCATGCGTGCTACACGTCTCCTCGGCCTTCTCCTCGTCGCCTTCCTCAGCGTCTCGCTGCTGTCCGTCCAGCCGGCTTCGGCGACGAACCCCGAGAAGGACCACACCCGGCTGCCGCGTTCTTGCGCGTCGCCAGCCGAGGAGGTGCCGTCCGATGCGCTGATCTGCGAGCTGACCCCGTTCAGGAAGAACCGCCCGACCCTGATGCTGTGGGGCGACTCGCACATCTGGATGCAGATCCCGGGATTCTTGCGCGCGGCGCAAGGGCGCAACGTGAACGTGATCAGCTCGCTGATGGGCAGCTGCCCCCCGATGGACCCGAACCTGTCCTGGGAGAACCGATACAAGATCGGTCGATGTGCCGCGTCGAACGTGCTCGCCCTGCGCACCATGCAGGAGCTGGCCAACGGACACCAGGACTTCAAGCTGGTGCTGGCTGGCAACTGGGACATGTACGAGCGCCTCCTCGTGCTGGTCAGGAAGGGCAAGAAGCCCGGACCGGGCAAGGAGTACCCCTACGCCCAGGCCAAGATCTTCAAGCAGGGCGGGCCGCGGCTGTTCCGGAAGCTCGGTCAGATGGGCGTCGACGTCGACGTGATCCACCAGGTCGCCCGGGCGCCTGCGAAGCCCGCCCCGTGCAAGCGGATGGAGCCCTACGCCTGCAACTTCCCCCGCCGCCAGGCCTTCCGCAACGAGGCCGGCACCAAGCGCTGGCTGGACAACCTGATGCGACCGGCCCATCCGACACGGATGATCGACGTCAACGACTTCCTCTGTTCGAACCGCGTCTGCAAGGCCAAGATCGACGGGGCCTGGACCTACCACGACAACTCGCACCTCACGGCGTCGATGGCGCGGCTGCTCTGGCGCTACTACGCACCGTCGGTGGCCGACGTGGTGCCGGGCATGGTCGCCATCCCCCCAGGTGAGGAACCCGACGGTGGCGGGGAGCAGCCGGTCGAACCGCCGTGCTCGACGCCGATCTTCTGCTGACCCGACCCTCTCGCCCCCCTAGCTGACCCGGGACTACCGCGCGGTGGGAGATCGCGCCCTCCTGCAGGCGCACCACCGCGCCGCCACCCAGGGACGGGGTGACGGCGCGGTGTGCCGTCGCCGCCCTTAGGGGGTGACGAGGTCGCAGACGATCGGGATGTCGATGGTGGCGCAGATCGTCCCTAGCGGAAGCACTCCCGTGACCGGCGACAGAAGTCCGATCAGGAGATCGAGGCCCGACACGTCAGGGACGCCGGGGAACGCGAACGCCGGTAGCCCCGGGAGTCCGGCCGGGATCGGCAGCGATCCCGCGTTGAGCGTGCCAGCGGCCACGTCGCAGATGCCCTGCGGCAGGCCGGCGTTGCACAGCGGCTGGATCGCGCTGGCCCCGCCTGGCAGTGGCAGCCCAGTGGCCGCGGCGCAGATGGCCTGCGGGAGTCCGGCGTCACACAAGGGCTGGATCGGGCTGGCCCCACCAGCGCCGCCCGGCAGCGGCAGCCCATCGAGCGCGGCGCAGATGGCCTGGGGAAGTCCGGCGTCACAGATCGGCTGCAGCGGACCCGGCGTGGGGTCCGCATCCGGGCCAGGGGCCGGCGTTGGGCCAGTGCTGGGACCAGTGCCGGTGCCGTTCTCGCACGCCTGGTAGCGGGCGAGCGCTAGCCGCACCTGCGCCATCGCCCGCTGCTGCCGCACAGTCGCCGTGCGCTTGGCCGCCCTGGCCTGCTTCAGCTGTTTGCTTGCCTTGTCGGTCGACCGGGCTCGCTCAGACTTGCGCAGTGCCTTGCGAGCCTTGGCCACGCGGTTCTTGGCCTTCTCGAGCTGCGCGATCCGCTTCTTGGCTTTCGTGGCGGTAGTGATCAGGACCGCGCGTTCACCTGAGCAGTCGGCTGAGGCCGACGGTGGCGACTCGGCTGCGGTGGCGGCGCCTGCTGGCGCGAAGCTGGCCACGAGTGTGACGGTCACACACGCCGCCAGTAGATATTTCATGGCATGACGAAACATGATGGGTCTCCCTCCCCAGACGAGCGTGGAGTCACGCCCGACCGGGTGAATGTAGCCCTGGGGCAGCGGTCTGGGGACGGTTTCACCTCAAGACTGACCGACCGGCTGAACGGCGCATCGGCAAGACGGGCGAACGTCCTGGCTGGTTGGATGAGGGCGTGACCAGTGACCCGACGTTCAGCGCCGAGGAGATCACTGAGGCGTACGCCGCCATGCACGCCCGGGTGCAGGAGCATGCGCGCAGCGGCAACTGGGACGACTTCGCGCTGAACTTCACCGACGACGCTGAGTACGTCGAGCACGCGTTCGGCACGTTCCGGGGTCGCGACGAGATCCGGGACTGGTCGGTGCGGACGATGACGACGTTTCCGGGCGGCGTGATGACCGGCTTCCCGTTGGCGTGGCAGGTGGTCGACGTACCGAGCGTCGCGACTGATCTGTGAGGTGCGCAACCTGATGCCCGACCCCGGCGACGGCTCGGTGCACGAGGAGTCGAACCTGACGATCATGACCTACGCCGGCGGCGGCCTGTTCAGCCGCGAGGAAGACATCTACAACCCGCTGCGGTTCATGAAGATGTCGCTTCGCTGGGCGAAGCTCGCCGAGGCCCACGGCAACCTGAGCGACGAGGGCCGCGCCTACGTCGAGCAGTTCGGCGGTTTCTGAGCCGCGATCGGCGAAGGGAAGGCATGGTTTGCACTCGTCTGGGAGAGTCGGGGCATGAAGGCCACGGCCAAGCGAGTCGCACTCGAGGTGACCGGCTGGTTCCTGGTGGTCGCTGGCCTCGCCGCTCTGGTGCTGCCGGGGCCGGGCCTGCTGATGCTCTTCGGCGGTCTCGCGATCCTCTCCCAGCAGTACGAGTGGGCCGAAAGACGACTTGACCCCATCAAGTACCGCGCACTCAAGGGCGCGGCCGAGGGGGTCGAGACCTGGCTCGGATCACCGTCTCGGTGCTCGGCGCGCTGGTGCTGATCGCCGCCGGCTTCCTGTGGATCTGGAGTCCGCCGGCTCCCGGCTGGTGGCCGATCTCCGACAGCCTGTGGCTACCCGGCGGCGTCGCCACGGCAATCACCCAGATCGGCTCCGGCCTGATCGCCCTCGCCTTGATCGGCTACTCCTACCGCAGGTTCCGCAACAAGCCGGACGCCGTCGCCGAGCTCGAGCAGGACATCATCGACGCCGACGCCGAGCGGCACCACCACTGAGAGCGGCTCAGCGCCCCAGACAGGCGTCGAGTGCTTCGTACGCGGAGGCCTCCCTGGCCCGGGCCCGTTTCAGGGCCTGCTTCGCCTGCGCCTTCTTCGACTGAGCGACCTCGAGTCGCTCACGGGCGATCCGCCGGTCCCGCGAGGTCGTGGCTTCGTCGAGCGCCTGCTGGGCGGCACGGACCTGCCGACGCGCCTTCGCGAGCTGCTTCTTCTTGCGCTCCACCTGGGCGGAGCGATACATCGCCTCGTCGTCCTCGGGCTGACACTCACCGCGGGCTGCAGTGTCGGCCGTCGAGGAAGCGGCTGCCGAGGTGCTGGCCGCGAGGGCCGGCGCACCGGCCAGCCCCACAGTCAGGCCGGCAGCCAGTCCCAGGGCGACGAGGCCGCCCAGCAGGTGTCGACGGATCTGGCGGGTCATGGGCGTCTCCTCGTGGTCGGCCCTCAGCATGCACCAGGCGACGGCGCGAGGGGCGCTGTTTGGCGCAGGCCGGCCGAACTGTCTGCTCCGGCAACTATGGTCGCCACCGATGGCCCTCCACCTCCACCGCGCTCCGCGCACCGACCAGCTCGCCGACACCCTCGGCGAGCTGCTGTCGTCCCCGCTCGACGACCCCTTCGCCCAGGAGGTCGTCGTGGTGCCCGCCAAGGGTGTGGAGCGGTGGCTGACCCAGCGCCTGTCCCATCGGCTGGGGGTCGGGCCGCGCGGTGGCGACGGGGTGTGCGCCGGCGTCCGGTTCCTCAACCCGCGCTCGCTCGTCTCGCTACTGCTCGGGCGCGAGCGCGACGACCCGTGGGACCCCGAGCGGCTGGTCTGGCCGCTGCTGTCCACCATCGACGACAGCCTGGACGAGCCCTGGTGTCGCACGCTCGCCCGACCACCTGGGCCACGGCTACGACACCGACGACGGCGACCTGCGACGCAACCGCCGCTACTCCGTGGCGATCCGGCTGGCCCACCTCTATCGCGTCGTACGCCGCCCAGCGTCCGCAGCTGGTCACCGACTGGCGTGAGGGGCACGACACCGACGGTGCCGGGGCGCCGCTCGACGACGACCTCGCTCTGGCAGGCGGAGCTGTGGCGTCGCCTGCTCACGCAGGTCGACTGCCGACCCGCCCGACGTACGCCATCAGGCCGACCGTTGCCGCCCTGCGAGCGGGCTCGGCCGAGCTCGACCTGCCCGCCCGGCTGTCGCTCTTCGGCCACACGCGGATCCCGGCGACCGAGGTCGAGCTGCTGGCCGCGCTCGGCGAGGTCCGCGACGTGCACCTCTGGCTGCCGCAGCCGTCACCGGCGCTCTGGGACGCGCTTGTCGGGCCTCGGCGGCGTCGTCCCACGGGACGACGACGCCTCGGCCGAGCTGGTCGACCACCCGCTGCTCGCCTCGCTCGGTCGCGACTCCCGCGAGCTGCGCCGCACGCTGCACGGCGCCAGCTGCGGTCGGAGAGTGGAGGGATCACGGTCGTCGAGCCGACCACCCTGCTCGGCTGGCTCCAGCACGACCTCCGCGACAACCACGCGCCGACGGCCGACGAGCGCGCCTCGCGCGTCGTCGCGACCGACGACCGCAGCCTCCAGGTGCACGCGTGCCACGGCGCGGCTCGCCAGATCGACGTGCTCCGCGAGGTGCTGGTCGGGCTTCTCCAGGACGACCCGACGCTGGAGCCGCGCGACATCCTCGTGATGTGCCCCGACATCGAGACGTTCGCGCCGCTGATCTCGGCCGGGTTCGGTCTCGGCCCGACGACCGCCGCGCAGACGCCGCTGGTCGGCCATCCCGCCCACCAGCTCCGGGTCAAGCTCGCCGACCGAGCGCTCACCAGCACCAACCCGCTGCTCGCGGTCGCCGGCGCCCTGCTCGAGCTCAGCGGTGGACGGGTCACGGCCTCCGACGTGCTCGACCTCGCCGCCACGGAAGCCTGCCGACGTCGGTTCGCCTTCAGCGACGACGAGCTCGACCGGGTCAACCGGTGGGTGGCCCAGGCCGGCATCCGGTGGGGAGTCGACGCCGAGACTCGCGGCGCCTTCGAGATGGAGCGCTTCGAGCACAACACCTGGCGGGCCGGCATCGACCGGATCCTGCTCGGCGTGGCCATGAGTGGCGACGACCACCGCCACCTCGGTCGCGGGCTCCCGCTCGACGACGTCGGCAGCAGCGAGATCGACCTCGCCGGCCGGTTGGCCGAGCTGCTCGACCGCCTGGGCGCCTGCCTGGCCGGGCTGGCGGCGGCCACCACCGTCGCGCAGTGGATGGACCACCTGCGGGCCGGCGTCCGCGACCTGACCGACGTCACCGACGACGACGCCTGGCAGCTGCCGCAGTTCGAGCGCGAGCTGGCCCGGGCCTCCGCGTCCTCCGACCAGCTGCGGCGTCGAGCTCCGGCTCTCCGACGTCCGCGCGATGCTCCAGTCGCGGCTGGCCGGCCGGCCGACCCGCGCCAACTTCCGCACCGGCACCCTCACCGTCTGCACGATGGTGCCGATGCGCTCGGTCCCCCACCGCGTGGTCTGCCTGGTCGGGCTCGACGACGGCGTCTTCCCGCGCACCACCTCGGTCGACGGCGACGACGTGCTGGCCCGGCGCCCGCTGACCGGCGAGCGCGACGTGCGCAGCGAGGACCGCCAGCTCCTGCTCGACGCGCTGCTCGCCGCGACCGAGCACGTGGTGATCACCTACACCGGCGCCAACGAGCACTCCGGGGCGCCCCGACCACCCGCCGTACCCCTCGGCGAGATCCTCGACGCCGCCGACCGCACCACGGCCGAGCCGGTGCGCGAGCGGATCCGCACCCGCCACCCGCTGCAGCCCTACGACGCCCGCAACCTCACCTGCCGACGGCCTCACCGGCGACCGCGTCCGTTCAGCTTCGACACCGCGGCGCTGGCAGGTGCCCGGGCCGCCTGGGGCCCGCGCCACGTGCCGCCGCCCGCTGGTCCCCGGGCCGCTTCCGGCCCGGCCGCTCACGGATGTGTCGCTCGCCGACCTCAAGGGGTTCTTCGCCCACCCGGTGCGGTCGTTCCTGCGCGGGCGGCTCGACGTGTCGACGCCGTTCGAGCCCGACGAGCTCGCCGACGCGATCCCGGTCGACCTCGACGCGCTCGAGCTCTGGCAGGTCGGCGACCGCCTGCTGTCGGAGATCCTCGCCGGGCAGGACCCGGAGGCGGTGATGCTCGCCGAGCAGCTGCGCGGCACGCTCCCGCCGGGCGGTGCTGGGCGAGCGAGGCGCTTCCGCAAGGTCACCGAGGAGTGCCAGAAGCTGTGGGCCCGCACCGCCGAGCTGCGCGAGGGGGAGCGCCGGTCGGTCGACGTCGACGTCGACCTCGGCGGCGGACGCCGGCTCACCGGCACCGTCTCCAGCGTCTACGGCAACAAGATCGTGTCGCTGGGCTACTCCCGGCTCAAGGCGCGGCAGCGCCTGCTCACCTGGATCGACCTGCTGGCGCTCAGCGCCGCGCCGACCCGACGAGAGCTGGACCGGCCACGCCGTCGGCCGCGAGCGGGCCGGGCCGCAGCGGGCGCTGTCCGGTCCGCTCGACCACCGCGCCGCCGACTGGCTGCGCACCCTGGTCGAGCTGCGCGACCTCGGGCTCGACCGATCCCGCTGCCCCTGCCCGTCGCCACCTCCGGCCGCCTGGGCCGAGGCGCACGCCAAGGAGCTGCTGGGCCACGACGCGCCACCGGTCGACGCCGCGCGTCGCGCCTGGGAGACCGACCCGCACAACGCCTTCGGCATCACCAAGCGAGGACGCCGACGCCTACCACCAGCGGGTCTTCGGGACCTACGCCCCGCTCGAGACTCGCTGCTCGACGGCCGGCCTGGCCGAGCTCGCCTGGCGGGTGTGGGAGCCGCTGCTCACCGGCGCCGAGCGGGTGGGCCCGCTGTGAGCACCCTGACGCCTTCGACATCCGCGGCCCGCTGCCCACCGGCACCACCCTGCTCGAGGCCAGCGCCGGCACCGGCAAGACCTGGACCATCGGCGCCCTGGTCACCCGCTTCGTGGCCGAGGGTCACGCGCAGGCTCGAGCAGATGCTGGTGGTCACCTTCGGCCGGGCCGCCAGCCAGGAGCTGCGCGAGCGGGTGCGCGCGCAGCTGGTGGAGGCCGAGCGGGCGCTGAGCGACGACCCCGCCGCCCTGGCCGCCATCGACGGCGCGTCCAGTCCGACCTGCTCGACCTGCTGCGCGACTGCGACGACGACGAGCGGCGACTCCGCCACCGCCGGGTGACGCGAGGCGCTGGCCGGCTTCGACGCCGCCACGATCGCGACCACCCACCAGTTCTGCTCGATGGTGCTCGGGCTCGCTCGGCGTCGCCGGCGACACCGACTCGCCGCGCGCGGCTGGTCGAGGACCTCGACGACCTGATCAAGGAGACGGTCGACGACCTCTACCTGCGGGCGTTCGCGTTCGCGCGCCGACGGCCCGGTGTTCACCCACGACGAGGCGATGGCGATCGCCCGCACCGCGGTCGGCGACCCGCAGGCCCGGCTCGAGCCGGCCGACGAGGACCGCTCCACCCCGGTCGGCCGCCGGGTCAGCTTCGCGCTCAAGGTGCGCGAGGAGATCGAGCGGCGCAAGCGGCGGCTCGGCATCCTGTCCTACGACGACCTGCTCAGCCAGCTCGCCGAGGCGCTCGAGGACCCCGAGTCCGCCGCGCGGCAGCGGATGCGCCAGCGCTGGCAGATCGTGCTCGTCGACGAGTTCCAGGACACCGACCCGGTGCAGTGGCAGGTGCTCGACCGGGCCTTCACCGGCCACGCCACGATGGTGCTGATCGGCGACCCGAAGCAGGCGATCTACGCCTTCCGCGGCGGCGACGTGACGACGTACCTCCAGGCGGCCGAGACCGCGCAGACCAAGCAGACCCTGGCCGTCAACTGGCGCAGCGACGCCCCGCTGCTCGACTCCTTCCAGCGGCTGCTGGCCGGGGCCGCGCTCGGCGACGACCGGATCGTGGTCCACGACGTCGTGGCCCACCACGACGGCAGCCGGCTGGTGGGCGCGCCGGCCGAGTCGCCGTTCCGGGTGCGGGTGGTGCGCCGCGAGCAGTTCGGGCAGCGCGGCTCGGGCACCCTCGCCGGTCGCCCAGGTGCGCCCGCACGTCGCGCGCGACCTCGCCCTCGACGTACGCCGCCTGCTCGCGTCCGGGCGCCACCTTCGACGGCGAGCCGATCAAGCCGCGCGACGTCGCGGTGATCAGCTACCGCCACGCCGACCTGGCCGACGCCCGGGCCGCGCTGCAGGAGGTCGGCGTGCCGGCCGTGATCGCCGGCGGCGGCAGCGTCTTCGCGACCCCGGCCGCGGTCGAGTGGCTCAGCCTGCTCGAGGCGCTCGAGCAGCCGCACCGCAGCACCCGGGTGCGCTCGGCGGCGCTCACCTGCTTCTTCGGCCACACCGCCGCGCGAGCTCGACGCGGGCGGCGACGACCTCACCGACGACGTGGCCGAGACGCTGCGCGGGTGGGTCGAGCTGTTCGCCACCCGGGGGCATCGCCGCGGTGCTGGAGGCCTCGACCGATGAGCGGGCTCCCCGCCCGCGTGCTGGCCGAGGTCAACGGCGAGCGCCGGCTCACCGACCTGCGCCACATCGGCGAGGCCCTGCACGAGGTGACGCTCAACGAGCGGCACGGCCTGGTCTCGCTGCTCACCTGGCTGCGCGAGCAGGTCGCCGAAGGCCGGGCCGGTCGCGGCGCCGAGCGCACCCGGCGGCTCGACTCCGACGCCGCCGCGGTGCAGCTGGTGACCATCCATGCCAGCAAGGGGCTCGAGTACCCCGTCGTCTACCTCCCGGCGCTCGGCCGACCGGTACGTCCCCAAGCCGAACCGGCCGCTCTTCCACGACGACGCCGGCCAGCGCTGCGTCAACGTCGGCGGCGGCGGCGCCGACTGGGCCGACCACTGCCGCCGCTGGCAGGACGAGGAGGCCGGCGAGTGGCTGCGGCTGCTCTACGTCGCGATCACCCGCGCCCAGTCGCAGGTCGTCTGCTGGTGGGCGCCGACCAAGAACGCCGTCGCCTCGCCGCTGCACCGGATGCTGATGCGCGCGGCCGACGAGCCCGTGCGTACCCCCCGCGCCGTCCGGTGCCCACCGACGACGACGCTGGTCACCCTCTTCGCCGCAGTGGCGCGACCGCGGCGGCCCGTGGCCGGAGGCGGCGATCCATGCCGACCCGGGGGCCGACCCGCCGCGGCCCGACGACGCCCGACCTGGTCGCCCGCTCGTTCACCCGCGAGGTCGACACCACCTGGAAGCGCAGCTCCTACTCCTCGCTCAGCAAGACCGAGGTCGTCGCCGGCCCGCCGCGCCGGACCAGGCGGTCGCCAGCGAGCCCGAGGTCGCCGGCAAGGACGACGAGAGCCTCGACCCCGCCGCCGAGCTGGGCGCCGGGCCGGCGCCCGAGCGGCGGCGGTCCCGACGTCGCCTCGCCGATGGCCGAGCTGCCGGTGGGCGCCACGTTCGGTTCGCTCGTGCACGCCGTGCTCGAGCACACCGACCCCGACGCCCCCGACCTGCGGGCCGAGCTGCTCGGCCACATCGACGAGCAGCTGGGCTGGTGGCCGGTCGACCTCGACCGCGAGGTGCTGGCCGACGCCTGGTCGCCGTCTGCGACTCGCCGCTCGGCCCGCTGGTCGGCGCGACCCTGCGCGAGATCCCGCTGACCGACCGGCTGCGCGAGATGGAGTTCGAGCTGCCGCTGTCCGGCGGCGACGTACGCGGTGACCAGCCGGAGGTCCGCCTCGGCGACCTCGCGCCGCTGCTCGAGCGCCACCTGCCCGAGGGCGACCCGGTCCGCGGCTACGCCGAGCCCCTGCGCGGCGACCTCGGCGACCAGCCGCTGCGCGGCTACCTCACCGGCTCGGTCGACGTGGTGCTCCGGGTCGCCTCGCCCGACGGCCCTCGCTACGTGATCGTCGACTACAAGACCAACTGGCTCGGGCCGCGCGACGAGCCGCTGACCGCCCTCAGCTACCGACCCGAGGCGCTCGACGCCGCGATGGGCCACTCCGACTACCCGCTCCAGGCGCTGCTGTACGCCGCGGTCCTGCACCGGTTCCTGCGCTGGCGGCAACCCGGCTACGACCCCGAGCTGCACCTGGGCGGCGTGCTCTACCTCTACCTGCGCGGCATGTGCGGACCCGAGACCCCGCTGGTCGACGGCGCGCCCTGCGGAGTCTTCGCCTGGCGGCCGCCGATCGCGCTGGTCGACGCCCTCTCCGACCTGCTGGACGGCGTCGTGGAGGGGGCAGGATGACCGAGCTCTTCGAACCCACCAGCGACGCACGACTGGCGGCTCGCCGGCAGTGCCGTCGGCCTGCTGGGCGAGTTCAACGCCGCCGGGGTGCTCACCTCCTCCGACGTCCACGTCGCCTCCCGGGTCGGCGCTCTCGGCAAGGAGGACGGACGAGACGGTGCTGCTGGCGGTGGCGCTGACCGTCCGCGCCGTGCGCCGGGGCTCGGTCGCTGTCGACCTGGCCGGCATCCACGAGATCGCGCCCGAGCTGACCTGGCCCGGCCGCAGGCGCGTGGGCTGCCGCCGTGCGCGCGTCGCCGCTGCTCGAGGCGGGGGTGATCCGCTTCGACCACGACCTGCTCTACCTCGACCGCTACCACCGCCTCGAGACCCAGGTCTGCGACGACCTGCTGACCCGGGCCGCGCAGCCGGCACCGGCGCTCGACCAGGCCTCGCTGGCCAGGGCGGTCGGGCTGATCCGGGCGAGGTCACTTCAGCCCCGACCAGGAGGCGGCCGCGGTCGGGGCGGCCGGCCGCTGGACCACCGTGCTGACCGGCGGTCCCGGCACCGGCAAGACCACGACCGTCGCCCGGATCCTGGTGCTGCTGGCCGACCAGGCGGCCGCCCGCGGTGAGCGGCTCTCGATCGCGCTCGCGGCGCCGACCGGCAAGGCCGCCACGCGGCTCCAGGAGGCGGTGCTCACCGAGCTGGCCGCGGTGGCGCAGTCCTCGCCGGCACGCGAAGGAGGCGGCCGACCGGGTCGGCCGTCCCGACGGGCTCACGCTGCACCGGCTGCTGGGCTGGCGGCCCGACAACAGCACCCGCTTCCGCCACGACCGCACCAACCGGCTCAAGTACGACGTGGTGGTCGTCGACGAGTGCTCGATGGTCGAGCTGACGATGATGGGCCGACTGCTCGAGGCGGTGCGGCCGCAGGCCCGGCTGATCCTGGTCGGCGACCCGAAGCAGCTGACCTCGGTCGGTGCCGGCGCGGTGCTCAGCGACCTGGTCGCCGGCTACGACGGCGACCCGGCCTCGCCGGTGGCCGCGCTCACCCACAACTTCCGCGCCCAGGAGGACATCAAGGCGCTGGCCGAGTCGCTGCGCGGTGGCGACGCCGACGAGGTGCTGGCGGTGCTGCGGGCCCCCTCGGAGCAGGTCGAGTTCGTCGAGGCCACCGAGCCGGCCGAGGTCGAGGAGGCGCTCCGGTCCGACTGCCTCTGGCCGCTGCCGTGGCGATCCGCGCCGCGGCCCTGGCCGAGGACGCCGAGGGCGCGATCGTCGGCCCTCGACGAGCACCGCCTGCTGTGTGCCCACCGCGAAGGACCCCACGGCGTACGCCGCTGGAACGCGCAGGTCGAGCGCTGGCTCGCCGAGACGCCGGACGTCGAGATCTTCGGCCAGTGGTACGTCGGCCGCCCGCTGCTGGTGACCACCAACGACTACGCGCTCGACGTCTACAACGGCGAGATCGGAGTGGTGGTGCGGCAGGGGCTGCGGCAGCGGTCGTTCGTGGCCGGGTCCGAGCGGCTCAAGGAGTTCGCGCCGGGTCGACTCGACGCCGTCGAGACGATGCACGCGATGACCATCCACAAGAGCCAGGGCAGCGAGGCGCAGCGGGTCACCGTGCTGCTGCCCGAGGCCGACTCGCGACTGCTCACGCGCGAGCTGTTCTACACCGCCGTGACCCGGGCCCGGGCCAAGGTGCGCGTGGTCGGATCCGAGGCAGCCGTACGGGCCGCGGTGGCCACCCAGGCGACCCGGGCGACCGGGCTTGCGCCAGCGTCTTCAAGCGTCCCGCGATCCGACCCGTGACATCGGCGGAAATCTGTCGGCAACCTGTGCGGGCTAGGGTCGAACCGTGCCCTTCCTGCTGCGTGTCGAGCTGCCCGACGTCCCCGGTTCGCTGGGGCGGTTGGCGACGGCCATCGGTGAGGCCGGTGGCGACATCGAGGCGATCGAGATCATCGAGAAGCGACCCGACGGCACCGCGCTCGACGACGTGCTGCTCGAGGTCGAGCCCGGCACCATGCCCGACTCGATCGTCTCGGCCTGCAACGCCCTCGACAGACGTCGAGGTGGTGTGGATCAGCCGCTACGCCGCCGGCGGCAACCTGGTGCTCGATCTCGAGGCAGTCGAGGAGCTGACCGCCGCGCCGGACCAGGCGCTCGACCGGCTGGTTGACCTGTTGCCCGACACGTTCAAGGTCGACTGGGGTGTCCGGGTGCACCGCGCCAAGGGCATCGTCTACGGCACCAACGCCGCGCCCGAGGAGTTCGAGTTCGTCGAGATCGAGTCCCCCACCCGGCTCGACAGCGAGGACGACGATGTCACCCTCTTCGCCGCCTGCCGCCTCGACGGCAACGAGATCGTCGTGATCGGCCGCCGCGGCGGGCCGGAGTTCGTCGACTCCGAGATCGCGCGGCTGGGCCACCTCAGCGGGCTGGCGATGTCGATCGCCGGCAAGTAGCGCAGCGCTCGTGGAGGAGACCTTCTTGCTCGTCGTCGCCATGTGCGCGGCGTCGTTCGTGGTCGTCCCGTTCCTGAGCTGGGGCTCTCCGACCCGAGCGGCCAGTGGGAGGCCGTGGAGGCCCGCCGCTTGGGCAGCAAGGCCGCGGTGGGTGAGCTGGCAGAGGACGCCTACGGCAAGCAGCGGGTGCTCAACCTCGTCGCGCTCGTGCTCTGGCTGGCCGCTCTGGTCTCGCTGTTCCGCTGGGTCGGCTGAGCGCTTGGATCAGGCGCGCTCGAGGAGGAAGAGCGGGATCAGCCGGTCGGTCTTCTCCTGGTAGTCGGCGTACGGCGCGTACTGCGCGACGCGCCCGCTCCCACCAGATCGCGCGCTCGTCGCCCTCGAGCTCGCGAGCGACGTACTCGTGCGGCTCGGGGCCGTCCTGCAGGTCGACGTGTGGGTCGGCGCGGAAGTTCGCTACCCAGGCGGGGTCCTCCGGCGTGCCGCCCTTCGAGCCGACCGCGAGGTAGGCGCCGTCGTGCTCGACGCGCATCACGGGGTTCTTGCGCAGCTTGCCGGACCGTACGCCGCGTGAGGTGATCACCACGATCGGCCACTCCGGCGTTCTCCCGGAGGAGATAGCCCTCCTGCCCACCGGTGCGCTCGTAGAGGTCGACCTGGTCGCGCACCCACTGCCACTGGCTGGGCTCGTACATCGCCTTGAAGAGTCATACCGGAGAAGCCCACGCAGTCCGTCGGGTATTCCGCGGCGATAGCCTCGCGAGCATGAGCGCGATCGAGGGTGTGTCCGAGACGTTCGACGCCGACGCCTGGGACGTGGTGCCCGGTTTCGACGACCTGACCGACCTGACCTACCACCGGGCCAAGGCCCACGGCACCGTCCGCATCGCCTTCGACCGGCCCGACGTGCTCAACGCGTTCCGACCGCACACCGTCGACGAGCTGCTCCGCACCCTCGAGCACGCCCGCACCAGCTCCGACGTCGGCTGCGTGATCCTGACCGGCAACGGCCCCAGCGCCAAGAACGGCAAGTGGGCCTTCTGCACGGGCGGTGACCAGCGGATCCGCGGCCGCACTGGCTACCAGTATGCCGAGGGCGAGACAGAGGACACCGTCGACAAGGCCAAGCTGGGGCGGCTGCACATCCTGGAGTGCCAGCGGCTGATCCGCTTCATGCCCAAGATCGTGGTCTGCGTGGTGCCGGGCTGGACGGCCGGTGGTGGCCACAGCCTGCACGTGGTCTGCGACCTCACCCTGGCCAGCGCTGAGGAGGCGAGGTTCAAGCAGACCGATGCCGACGTGGGCTCCTTCGACGGCGGCTTCGGGTCGGCGTACCTCGCCCGCCAGGTCGGCCAGAAGTTCGCCCGCGAGATCTTCTTCCTCGGCCAGGAGTACTCCGCCGACGACGGCGTGCGGATGGGTGCGGTCAACCGGGCGGTCCCGCATGCCGAGCTCGAGGCGACCGCCCTGGAGTGGGGCCGGCTGATCAACGGCAAGTCGC
Source organism: uncultured Actinomycetota bacterium (assembly GCA_963829975.1). Lineage (GTDB taxonomy): Bacteria > Actinomycetota > Actinomycetes > Propionibacteriales > Nocardioidaceae > Nocardioides. The sequence continues at coordinate 134,571 of CAWHKK010000021.1, read as the reverse complement.
CGACCGCGCAGCGGATGTTGAAGTACTCGTTCAACCTGATCGACGACGGTCTGGTCGGTCAGCAGCTGTTTGCCGGCGAGACCACCCGGCTCGCGTACATGACCGACGAAGCGGCCGAGGGCCGCGACCAGTTTCTCGAGAAGCGCGAGCCCGACTGGTCGCCCGTTCCCCTGGTACTACTGATGACCCGCTGGGAGGAGTCCGCCCGGGCGATGGCCGGCGACGACTACGCCGAGCAGTACGCCGCACGCTTCCGCTCGCTGGCCGCCAGCGGTCAGGACACCCACGGCGAGGCCACCTTCGTGACCGGTCTGGTCGAGCCGCCCGAGTCCGTGCTCGACGCCGGCTGCGGCACCGGGTCGGGTCGCCGCGCGGCTCTCGGAGCTCGGCTACGACGTGGTCGGTGTCGATGTCGACCCGGCGATGCTCGCCCAGGCGCAGGCCGACTGGCCCGACCTGGACTGGCGGCTGGGTGACCTCTCGACCCTCGACCTCGGCAGCACTTTCGACGCCGTGGTCGCCGCGGGCAACACGATCCCCCTGCTCGAGCCGGCCACCCTCGCGGCCACCTGCCAGCCGGTTCGCCGCCCACCTGGAGCCGGCCGGCTGGCTGGTCTGCGGCTTCGGTCTCGACGAGGCGCACCTGCCGAAGGGTTGTCCGGTCACGCCTCTCGCCGAGGTGAACCGGGCGATGACGGCGGCCGGGCTGCGCGAGGTCGAGCTGTGGTCGACCTGGGACCGCGAGCCGTTCGACGACTCCGGCTACGTCGTGACCGTGCACCAGCTCGACACCGGACGATGACGAAGATCGTCGTGCTCACCGGCGCCGGCATCTCCGCGGAGAGCGGGGTGCCGACGTTCCGCGACGCCAACGGGCTGTGGGAGGGCTACGAGGTCGACGAGGTGGCCACGCCGCGGGCCTTCCACGCCCGGCCCGACATCGTGCACGCCTTCTACGACGCCCGCCGCGCGTCGCTCGAGACCGTCGAGCCCAACCCTGCCCACGCCGCGCTGGCCCGGCTCGAGCAGTGGTTTGGTGACGACCTGCTCGTGGTCACCCAGAACATCGACGACCTCCACGAGCGGGCCGGGCTCCACCCGGGTGCTGCACATGCACGGCGAGCTCCGCTCGGCGCTCTGCGACGGCTGCGGCGTCCGCTCGCCCGTGGACCGGGCCGCTCGCCGATCGGCCCGCCTGCCCGGCCTGTGGCGTCGCCCGAGCTGCGCCCGGACGTCGTGTGGTTCGGCGAGATCCCCTACGAGATGGACCGGATCTTCGCGGCCCTCGACGAGGCCGACCTGTTCGTCTCGATCGGCACCTCGGGTGCGGTCTACCCGGCCGCCGGCTTCGTCCAGTACGCCGCAGCGCGCGGCGCCCGGACGCTCGAGCTCAACCTCGAGCCGAGCGAGGGCACCGACTGGTTCCACGAGGCTCGGCACGGCCCGGCGGGCGTGCTGGTGCCGGAGTGGGTCGACCAGGTCCTGCAGGCGTGACCAGTGGCTGGGCTAGGCGCCGAGCCACTCCCGCACCAGGCTCTCGAGCCGCGGCCAGTCGTCGCCGAGGCCGAGCCGGGGGGCGTAGTTGCGGAGCACGTCGAGGAACATCTCGCCGCTCTCGATCACGCGCGGGTCCATGTGGCCCATCACCTCGAGGGCCACCACGCCGTAGAGCTGGGTCCAGCCCTGCATGTAGACCCAGACCAGGCCGCGCTTGTCGTCCGGGATCTGCTCGATCTTGGCCGGCATCAGCGGGTCGCGGATCGACTCCTGGATCGACGGCGGGAGCTCGGTCGAGCTCGGGGATCGGGAAGCCGGTGGCCTGCCAGAGCTCGAAGATCTGGTCGGTGAAGAGGTGACCGGAGCAGGACGGTCGTGTGCATCTCGTTGCGGACGCCGTCGGTGTCGGCGATCGGGTTGGCGAAGACCAGGGAGAACTCGTGGGGGTTCGCCAGCGCCCACATCCGGAACTCGGCGACGGCCAGCAGCAGCCGCCCGGCGAGGTCGTCGGCGGGCCGGGTGTCCGCGGCCGCGGCGAAGCGTCGGTGGCCGCGCGGTCGACCTCGAAGGCCACCAGGTCGACCAGCTCCTGGTAGCTGGACACGTAGCGGTACAGGGCCGGCGCGGTCAGGCCCATCTTGCTCGCCACCGCCCGCAGCGAGAGCTCGGCACCGCTGTTCAGCAGCTCGCGAGAGGTCCGGACGATCTCGTCGTAGGTCGCCTCGCGCTGCCGCTCGCGGCGGGTGGTGGCCGCGATCTTTGACCTGCGTCACATTGGTCCTTCCTGATTGACAGCGGCAGTTTACACCGTTTACGGTGAACGCCGTTCACTATTATGACGCTAGGTTCACAGGAGTACTCAAATGATCGATCGTTGGGGCGCCTTCGTCGCCCGCCGGGCCCGGGCCGTGCTCCTCGTGGGCGTGGTCGCCGCCGTCGCGGCCGGCGTCTACGGCTTCGGGGTGTTCGGCTCGCTGTCCAACGGCGGGTTCGACGACGCCGGCTCCGAGTCCTACGCCGAGCTCCAGGCCGAGCGCGACTCGTTCGGCAACCGCTCGGTCGACGTCATCGCGATCTACTCCGACGACGTCCTCACCGCCGACTCCTCGGAGTTCCGCGCCGCCGTCGAGCAGGTGGTCGCCGGTCTCCCCGACGGCACCACGTCGTCGGTGGTCCCCTACTTCGCGGCCCCCGAGCAGGGCCTGGTGAGCGAGGACGGCCACTCCGCCCAGATCCTGATCTCGCTGGCCGGCGACTCGCAGGACGAGTTCCTCGACAACTACGACGAGCTGGAGCCGACCCTGCACGCCGACGGTCTCGAGGTCGGCCTGGCCGGACCGTTCGCGGTCTACAACGACGTCAACGAGATCACCTCCGAGGACCTCGAGCGGGCCGAGCTGCTCTCGATGCCGATCGTGATCCTGCTCGCCCTGCTGATCTTCGGCAGCGTGGTGGCCGCCTCGATGCCGGCGCTGGTCGGCCTGCTCGCCATGGTCGGCGCGCTCGCGGTGGTGCGGGTGCTGACGCTGTTCACCGAGGTCTCGATCTTCTCGGTCAACGTGATCTCGCTGCTCGGCATCGGCCTCGCGATCGACTACGCGCTGTTCGTGATCAGCAGGTTCCGCGAGGAGCTCGCCCACCTGCCGAAGGACCAGCCCGACGCGTCGGCGATCGCGATCCGGCGCACCATGGCGACCGCCGGCCGCACGGTCCTCTTCTCCGGCCTGACCGTCGCGGCGGCGATGTCGAGCCTGCTGATCTTCCCGCAGGCGTTCCTGCGCAGCATGGGCTACGGCGGCATCGCCGCCGTCGTCGATCGCGATGCTCGCCGCGCTGACCGTGCTGCCCGCCGTGCTCCGCCTCCTCGGCCACCGGGTCGACGCCGGCCGGCTGCCGTGGCGCAAGGGCAAGGCCAGCGCCGAGGCGCTGGAGCCGGGGCAGGGCCGCTGGGCCGCGCTCGCCCGCGCGGTGATGCGGCGTCCGATCGCCGTGATCGTGCTGACCGTGGTGGTGCTGGCGGCCGTCGCCTCGCCGTTCCTCGGCGTCCGCTGGGGCAGCGTCGACTACCGCGTGCTGCCCGACGACGCACCCGCCCATGTCGCGTTCGAGAAGCTGACCACCGAGTTCGGTCCCGAGCAGTCCTCGGCCAACCTGCTGCTCGAGGGTGCCTCGCGAGTCCGACGTGGCGGCGTACACCGCAGGCGGTCTCGCAGGTCGACGGGATCACCGCGGTGCAGCCCGTCGCCAGCCGAGGGCGACGTCACCTTGCTGCGCGCGATCTGGGACGGCAACTCGCAGACCGAGGCGTCGCAGGAGATCGTGCGCGACCTCCGCGAGGTCGACCCGCCCGGCGGCACCGCGGCGTTGGTCGGGGGTCTCACCGCCGACACCGTCGACCTGATCGAGTCGGTCGGCGACCACCTGCCCTACATGGGGCTGATCGTGGTCGGCGTGATGCTGGTGCTGCTCTTCATCGCCTTCGGCTCGGTGGTCATGCCGATCAAGGCCGTGGTGATGAACATGATCTCGGTGACGGCGTCGTTCGGCGTGGTGACCTGGATCTTCAGCGACGGGCACCTGTCGGACCTGCTCGGCTTCACCTCCCAGGGCTTCCTCGACGCCACCAACCCGATCCTGATGCTGGCGATCCTGTTCGGCCTGTCGATGGACTACGAGGTCTTCCTGCTCTCGCGGGTGCGCGAGCAGTGGGACGCCACCCACGACAACGACCTCGCGGTGGTGACCGGCGTCCAGAAGACCGGCCGGATCATCACCAGCGCCGCGCTGCTGCTGGCCGTCGTGATCGGCGCCTTCAGCACCAGCGGCATCGTGTTCATGAAGATGCTGGGTGTCGGCATGCTGGTCGCGCTGCTGATCGACGCGACCATCGTCCGGGCGCTGCTGGTGCCGGCCACGATGAAGCTGCTCGGCAAGTGGAACTGGTACGCGCCCGGTCCGCTGCGCCGGTGGTGGGAGCGCTTCGGCTTCCACGAAGGCGGTGAGGTCGCTCCCACGCCGACCCCCGAGCTGACCGAGGCGACGGTCGAGTCCTAGGTGCCGGATCACTCCGGTCTGGACAGGTGTGCCCTTCGGGGACGTGATGTGATCTTCCTTTCTGAGTGCGAGGAGGACACGTGAGACGAACGAGACTGACTGCGTACGCCATGGGGGTCGCCGTCGCGGCGGCGTTGACGGGTTGTGGCGACAGTGACGGAGGATCCAGCGACTTCGCGGACGGCACGCCCGCCGACATCGTGGAAGCCGCCAAGAACGCCATGGGCGAGCTCGAATCGCTGAGCGTCTCTGGCGAGACGCGGGCGGACGGCGAAGCCGGCACGTTGGAGCTCCAGCTCTCCAGCACGGGCGACTGCACGGGAACTCTGGACTTCGAGCAAACCGGGACGATCGGGATCCTCGGCGTCGGAGGCGACCGCTGGTTCCAGGGCGACGAGACCTTCTGGAGCAATACCGGAGTCTCGGACACGTCGTTGGTGCTGGACAAGTGGGTGCCGGACACCCAGGGGGACTTCGCGGAGTTCTGTGCCATCGACGACTTCATCGATGGGATGTTCAACGACGACAGCGAGGAGACCTACTCGAGCAAAGGCACCGAGTCACTCGATGGCGACGACGTGGTCGTGATCGAGCAGGACGACTCCGAAGAAGGAATCTCCACCGGTTACATCCTCGCCGACGTACCGCACCGCATGGTCAAGATCGTGAAGGAAGGCGACAACGGCGGGACGGTCACCTTCTCCGGCTTCGACGAGGAGTTCGAGGTAACCGCGCCCGGCGCCGACGAGATCGTCGACCTCAGCCAGCTGGGCTGACCGGGGTCTGGGGTCTGGACAGGTGTGCCGCGAGCTGGCTCTTGTGTGGTTCCCTTCCCTCGAATCCGAGGAGGACACATGAAGCGCAGCAAACTGGCGACGTACGCCATGGGACTCGCCATCGCGGGGATGGTGACCGGATGTGGCAGTGACGGTGGGAGACGACTTCGCCGACGAGAAGGCGGCCGACATCATCAAGGCCGCCTCGGCCGACATGGGCAAGCTGAAGTCGGTCCACCTGTCCGCCGACATCACCTCCGAAGGCAGCACCATCGGGATGGATCTGTCCCTCAACACCGACGGCAACTGCACCGGGCACGGTCAAGATCGGCGACGGCTCGGCAGAGGTCCTCAGCGTCGACGGCTCAGTCCTGGTTCAAGGCCGACGAGGCCTTCTGGCGGGAGCAGGCCGGTGACCAGGCCGACCAGGTCCTCGCGCTGGTCGGGGACAAGTGGGTCGTGGACACCTCGGACCAGTTCGCCAACTTCTGCGACCTCGACGGCCTGCTCGACGACATCGGAGATCCGAAGGACGTCGAGGACGCCTCGACCGATGGCACCGAGGATGTCGACGGAGAGGACGCCGTCAGGGTCATCGGTACCGAAGAAGGTAGTGAGACCACGGCGTTCGTCGCGGTCGACGAACCGCACTACATCCTCAAGATCGAGGTGACCGGAGATGAAGCCGGGGAGGCGACCTTCAGCGACTTCGACGAGGACATCGAGGTCGAGGCACCCGCCGAAGAGGACACCATCACGCTGCCGTGACCCCGCGCTGACCGCTACGCGGGTGCCAGCAGTGCCCCCGCATGGGGCGGCAGCATCAGCCCGCCACCGTCGAGGTCCACCCCCGACTCGGTCTCGAAGACCAGGTCGCACGGCCCGACCTCGACGGTGGCCGGCTCGTCGCCGAAGTTCACGAGCACGACCAGCTCACCGCGCGACATCTGGAAGACGCGTCGATCTTCGTCGACGACACAGGCTGTCCGCCGGAACGACGGGTCCGTCAGCTCCGGATGCGCTCGTCGGAGCTTGGCCAGCCGACGGTAGACCCGCAGCATCCGGGCGCCGCGCTCCGACGAGATCTCCGACCAGTCCAGTCGCGAGCTTGCGAAGGTCGCCTCGTCCTGGGGGTCGGGCACGACGGCCGCGTCCCAGCCCATCCGACTCGAACTCCTTGATCCGACCTTCGGCGGTGGCCCGGGCCAGCTCGGGTTCGGGATGCGAGGTGAAGAATCGGAACGGCGTGGACGCCGCCCACTCCTCACCCTGGAAGAGCATCGGCGTGAACGGTCCGCACAGGGTCAGCAGGGCCGCACAGGCCAGCTGGTCGTCGTCGAGGTGGTCGGTGATGCGGTCACCGACGGCGCGGTTGCCGATCTGGTCGTGGTTCTGGCTACAGACCACCAGCCGCCAGGTCGGCATGGACTCGGTATCGATCGCATGACCGTGGTCGCGGTGCCGGAACGACGAGTAGGTGCCGTCGTGGAAGAAACCCTTCTCGCACACCTTCGCCAGGGCAGTCAGCGGCTTGAAGTCGGCGTAGTAGCCGTCGGTCTCGCCGGTGAGGGCGACGTGGACCGCGTGGTGGAAGTCGTCGCTCCACTGGGCGTCGAGCCCATACCCGCCTGCCTCGCGCGGCGTGACCAGGCGCGCGTCGTTCAGGTCCGACTCGGCGATGAGCGTCAACGGTCGGCGCTGATGGGCCGACATGGCGGCCACCTCGATGGCCATCTCCTCCAGGAGGTGGACCTCGGAGCTGTCGGCGAGGGCGTGCACGGCGTCGAGCCGCAGGCCGTCGACGTGGTAGTCCTCGAGCCACATCCGCACGTTGTCGAGGATGTAGCGACGCACCTCGGCTGACCCCTCGGCGTCGAGGTTGACCAGGTCGCCCCACGTGTTGCGGCCCGGCTTGAGGTAGGGCCCGAACAGCGGCAGGTAGTTGCCGCTCGGCCCGAGGTGGTTGTAGACCACGTCCTGGATGACGCCGAGCCCCGCGGCATGACACTCGTCCACGAAGTGCTGGTAGCCGGGCGGGCCGCCGTACGGCTCGTGCACCGCGTGCCAGAGAACCCCGTCGTAGCCCCAGTTGTGCACGCCGTTGAAGGCGTTGACCGGCATCAGTTCGACGAAGTCGACGCCGATGCTGCGCAGGTGGTCGAGCCGGCCGAGCGCAGCATCCAGCGTGCCATCGGGAGTGAACGTGCCGACGTGCAGCTCGTAGATCAGCGACCCGGCCAACTGGCGTCCCGTCCAAGTGGCGTCGGTCCAGTCGAACGAGCTGGGGTCGTAGGTGCGCGAGCGCTGGTGGACGCCCGCCGGCTGGCGCCGGGACCGTGGGTCGGGCACCGGCGCGTCCGCATCGTCGATCAGGTATCCGTAGTCGACGTCTCCCTTCTCCGGGCCAGGGGCGGGCTCCGACGGAGTCCACCAACCACCGTCGGTCTGCTGCATCTCGACGATGACATCACCCACCGACAGCCGCAGGCGGGCTGGACGTGGTGCCCACACGTCGAAGGTTCCGCGCGTGCTCACTGCTCGTCCCGCACCAGCAACGCCACCGGGTAGGTCGCCAGCAGCTCGGCCAGCCGGGCGCCCGCCGGGCGGGTCGGTGAGCACGTCGCGCCAGCGACCGGGAGGCAGCTCGAGCACCGTTTCGCCCCAGCCGCCGCGCCGGTCCAGCCCGATCGGCAGCCGGGTCGCGACGGTCACCGCGCCGCCGCGATCGAAGGCCAGCACGTGGCCGGCCGCCGGCCCGCTGGCGTTGACCGGCGAGTAGGTGGTGAACAGCTCGGGGCGGTCGCGGCGCAGCGTCAGCGCGCGGTGGGTGACCAACAGCTTGGCGCCGCCCGGGTCGTCCTCGCGGCCGGTGAGCGGAAGGCTGGCCCCGTCGCGGACGGCGGCGAGCAGGTCGGTCCGGAGGTCGAGGTCGACCGGACGCCGGTTGTCCGGGTCGACGAGGCTCTGCTCCCACAGCTCGCTGCCCTGGTAGACGTCAGGCACCCCCGGCATGGTCAACGCCACCAGCTTCGCGGCGAGAGCGTTGCTCCAGCCGGGCGCGACCACGTGGACGAGCAGCTCGGCGAGCACGCTGCGCACCGACTCGTCGTCGAAGGCCGCGTCGACGGCGGCGTGCACCGCCGCCTCGTAGGTGGAGTCGGGCCGGGTCCAGGTGGTGCGGTCTCCGGCCTCGCGCATCGCCTTCTCGGCGTAGGCGTGAAGCCGGTCGCGCAGATCACGGTGAGGAGCCGCCGGCCACGCGCCGAGGATCGCCTGCCAGAGCAGGGAACCGAAGCCGCGGTCGGGCACGGGCGCCAGGGTGAGCAACTGGTCGAGATGGCTCTCCCAGACGTGCGGGATCTCGGCGAGTACGGCGATCCGGGCGCGGACGTCCTCGCCGCGCTTGGTGTCGTGGGTGGACAGCGTGGTCATCGCGTGCGGCCACTCCGCCTGCCGGATCGTCATCGCCTCGTGGAACTCGTCGACCCCCAGCGCGAACTCGCTCGGGTCGCCGCCGACCTCGTTGAGCGAGGTGAGCCGCGACCAGCGGTAGAACGCGCAGTCCTCGACGCCCTTGGCCATCACCATGCCGCTGGTCTGCTGGAAGCGCTTGGCCGGATCCGCGTCCGGGTCACCGAGCAGCGGCTCCAGGGCAGCGAGCGTCGCGGCGAGGTCGGGCCGTCGGGCGCGGGCGTCGGCGAAGGCTCGATCGAGGTGCTCGCGTCCCTCCGGCAGGTAGGAACGGTAGACCGGGAAGCACGCCAGCAGCTCGGCGACGGCATCGATCAGGCGGGCGGTCTCGAGCGGGGTGCTGACGCCGCCGCTCGCGTCCATCGTCGTCGCGACCTCGCGGACGATCCGCCGTACCTCCGAGCCGAGGATGCCGTCGGCCACGGCGCGCTTGGTGTCGTGGATCAGCTAGGTCCAGTCGACGGAGGCGCCGCGCAGCCTGGACTCCAGGTCGTCGAGAGCGGCCTGGCCATCCGGGTCGGTCGAGCACCCGGTCGATGTAGCCGAGGGCGTCGTAGCCGGTGGTGCCCGACGTCGCCCATGACGAGCGGCAGTGCCTCACCCGGCTCCAGGATCTTCTCCACCAGCACGTAGGCGCCGCCGGTGATCCTGGCCAGGTCGTCGAGGTAGCCCTGCGGGTAGCGCAGACCGTCGGGGTGGTCGACCCGCAGCCCGTCGACCAGGCCCTCGTCGAACCAACGCTTGATCTCCACGTGCGTCGCCGCCAGCACGTCGGGCACCTCGACGCGCACGCCGGCGAGCGTGTTGACGGCGAAGAACCGCCGGTAGTTGAGGTCGTGGTCGGCCTTGGTCCAGTGCACCAGCTCGTAGTGCTGCGTCGCCGAGCGACGACGTGCCGGGCGCCAGCGGGAACGTGTGGTCGTGGTAGCGGACCACCCCTGCCGTCGCGTCCACCTGTACGCGCCGTCGTGCCGTCGTCGCCGAACACCGGGATCCGGATCCTGCCGCCGCCGGCATCGAAGTCGATGTCGAAGGCGACGGCGTGCTCGGAGTCGCGGCCGCGCTGCAGCACGTCCCACCACCAGGCGTTCTCGGCTCGGCGTCGCCACGCCCACGTGGTTGGGCACGATGTCGACCAGCACGCCCAGCCCGAGCCGTCGGGCCTCGGCAGACAGGGCGGCCAGCCCCTTGGCACCGCCGCGCGACGTCGTCGATCCGGTCGTGGGCGACGACGTCGTAGCCGTGGTGCTGCCGGGCTCGGCGGCGAGGAGCGGCGAGAGGTAGACCCAGTCGACGCCGAGGTCACGGAGGTACGGCCAGCCGCTCGGTCGCCGCGAACAGGTCGAACTCGGCGGTGATCTGGAGCCGGTAGGTGCTCACCGGCACCCGCCCGGGTGAGTAGTCGGTCGCCATCGGTCAGCTCCGGCCGACCTGGGCCGCCAGTGAAGCGGCTACGGAGTGGTCGGGCTCGACCTCGGGCTGGGTGTGCTCGCGCAGCACCACGAGGCTGCGGTCCTGCATCGCGAAGACCGCGGATGCCGCCAGCGGACTGGCTGTCGTCCACAGCGCCGCCGGTGTCGATGACCACGTCCCAGGCGGCGGCGTACTCGTCGGGCGGGAGGGTCACGTCGGCCGGACCGTCGGCGTTGAAGTAGAGCAGGAAGTGGTCATCGGTGATCGGCTCGCCACGCGGGTCCGTGCCTGCGATGCCGTGCCCGTTGAGATACATCCCGAGGGCCTGGGCGCTGCCGCCTTCCTCAGATCACCCCAGTCCTGGTCCTCCATGGGCCGGCCGTCGAGGTGCAGCCAGACGATGTCGTTGAGCCGGTCGCCCTCACCTCCGTCGCCGGCGCGCACCGTGTTGCCGGTGAAGAAGCGACGGCGTCGGAACGTCGGGTGCGCACGCCGCAGCTCGATGCACGCGGCCGTGAACTCCACCAGCGGCTGGTCGGCCTGGTCCCAGTGCACCCAGCTGATCTCGGAGTCCTGGGCGTAGGTGTTGTTGTTGCCCTGCTGGGTGCGGCCGAGCTCGTCACCGTGCAGCAGCATCGGCACGCCCTGGCTCAGCAGCAGCGTGGCCAGGAAGTTGCGCTGCGCCCGGGCCCGTTTCGCCAGCACCTCCGGGTCGTCGGTGGGACCCTCCACCCCGTGGTTCCAGGACCGGTTGTGGCTCTCGCCGTCGTTGCTGTCCTCGCCGTTGGCCTCGTTGTGCTTGTCGTTGTAGGAGACCAGGTCACGCAAGCGTGAATCCGTCGTGGGCGGTAACGAAGTTGATGCTGGCGAAAGGCTTGCGGCCGGTGTTCTCGTAGAGGTCCGAGGATCCGGCCACCCGCGACGCGAAGTCACCCAGTGATGGTTCCCCGCGCCAGAAGTCGCGCACGGTGTCGCGGTAGTCGCCGTTCCACTCCGTCCACTGTGGTGGGAAGCCACCCACCTGGTAACCGCCCGGTCCGACGTCCCACGGCTCGGCGATCAGCTTGACCTGGCTGACCACCGGGTCCTGCTGCACGAGCTCGAAGAAGGTGGCCAGCCGGTCGACGTCGTAGAACTCCCGGGCCAGCGTGGAGGCGAGGTCGAAGCGGAAGCCGTCGACGTGCATCTCGGTGACCCAGTAGCGCAGGGAGTCCATGATCAGCTGGAGCGAGTGCGGATGCCGGACGTTGAGCGAGTTGCCGGTGCCCGTGTAGTCCATGTAGTAGCGCTTGTCGTCCTCGACCACCCGGTAGTACGCCGGGTTGTCGATGCCCTTCATGCTCAGCGTCGGGCCGAGATGGTTGCCCTCGGCGGTGTGGTTGTAGACCACGTCGAGGATCACTTCGATGCCAGCCGCGTGCAGGGCCTTGACCATCGACTTGAACTCCTGCACCTGCTGACCCGAGGCACGCCCGGTCGCGGCGTAGTCAGCGTGCGGAGCGAAGAAGGCCAGGGTGTTGTAGCCCCAGTAGTTGCGCAGCCCCTTCTCGAGCAGGGTGCTGTCCTGGATGAACTGGTGCACGGGCATCAGCTCGATGGTCGTGACGCCGAGCCGGGTCAGGTGGTCGGTGACCGCCGGGTGCGCCAAGCCGGCGTAGGTGCCGCGCAGCTCCTCCGGGACGTCCGGGTGGAGCTGGGTCAGGCCCTTCACGTGCGCCTCGTAGATGACCGAGTCGCTGTAGGGCAGGTCGAGACGACGGTCGCCCTCCCAGTCGAAGAAGGGGTTGATCACCACGCCCAGGGTCATGTGAGGCGGCGGAGTCGGCGTCGTTGCGGGAGTCCTCGTCACCGAAGTGGTAGCCGAAGAGGCTCTCGTCCCAGTCGATCTCGCCGCTGGTGGCTTTGGCATAGGGGTCCAGGAGGAGCTTGTTGGGGTTGCAGCGCAGACCCTGCGACGGATCCCATGGACCGTGCACGCGGTAGCCGTAGCGCTGGCCGGGCTGCACCAGCGGCAGGTAGGCGTGCCACACGTACGCATCGACCTCGGTCAGCTCGACCCGGGTCTCGACCAGTCCACCGTCGGGCGCCGCCGGGTCATCGAACAGACAGAGCTCGACCGTCTCGGCCACCTCGCTGAACAGCGCGAAGTTGGTGCCGCTCCCGTCGAACGTCGCGCCCAGTGGGTAGGGCCGTCCCGGCCAGATCTCTGCCACATCGGCCTCCCAAGGCTCAGGGGTCGAGGAGCGGTCCAGGGTCGCGATCCTTGGATCGATCAAAGCACACACCTCAGCATGGACCGGAGGTACCCCGTCGACGCCGATCAACCACGCCTACCTGGCCGAGCTCGGGCCGGCGTTGGCTCGGTAGCATGTGCGCCATGAAGCGGACGATCTACGACGAGGACCACGAGGCATTCCGGGACTCGGTCAAGCAGTTCTTGGACCGCAACGTGGTGCCCGACGTAGAGAAGCATGCCGCCGACAAGGCGCTTCCGCGTGAGTTCTGGCTCGAGGCCGGCAAGCAGGGGTTCCTGGGGCTCGAGATCCCGGAGGAGTACGGCGGCGCGGGCAGCCGGCGACTACCGCTTCAACGCCGTGCTGCTGGAGGAGCTCTCCAAGGTCAACGCCGCGCTCTCCTCCTGCGTCGGGATCCACGCCGACATCGTGGCGCCGTACCTGGTCGAGCTGACCACCGACGAGCAGCGCCAGCGGTGGCTGCCGGGCGTCGCCAGCGGCGAGCTGCTGCTCGCCATCGGCATGACCGAGCCGTCCGGGGGCTCCGACCTGGCCGCCCTGCGCAGCCACCGCCGTCCGCGACGGCGACGACTGGGTGATCAACGGCTCCAAGACCTTCATCACCAACGGCTACTCCGCCGACCTGGTGGTCACCGCCGTGCGCACCGCGCCGGAGAAGAAGGCGCGCGGCATCACGCTGTTCGCGATCCCGACCGACGCAGAGGGCTACAGCCGCGGGCGCAAGCTCGACAAGGTCGGCCAGGACGAGTCCGACACGGCCGAGATGTTCTTCGAGGACATCCGGCTCACCGATGACGACATCGTGGGCGAGCTCGACCAGGGCTTCATCCACATGATGCAGAACCTGCCGCAGGAGCGGCTCGGCTGCGCCATCTCCAACCTCGCGCACGCGAAGCAGATCCTGGGCGAGACCCTGGTCTACGCCAAGGAGCGGAAGGCGTTCGGTGCCGGCATCGGCACGTTCCAGCACAACAAGTTCCTGCTCGCCGAGCTGTTCACCCAGATCGACGTCACCCAGGCCTACATCGACCAGTGCGTGATCGCGCATGACTCCAGGGAGCTCACTCCGATCGACGCTGCGAAGGCAAAGTGGTGGAGCTCCCAGGTCCAGAACGACATCCTCGACCACTGCGTCCAGCTCTACGGCGGGTACGGGTACATGAACGAGTACCGCGTGGCGCGCGCGTGGCGCGACGCCCGCGTCTCCAAGATCTGGGCCGGTTCCAACGAGATCATGAAGGAACTCATCGGCCGCGACCTCGGCCTCTGATGACGCCCGACGCGTCCGAGGCCACACCCAGTCTCGGACCCCACGAGGACGAGCCCCACGACGACGGTGGGATGCGCAACCGACTCAACTGGCTGCGCGCAGGCGTGCTCGGAGCCAACGACGGCATCGTCTCGACGGCGGGCATCGTGGTCGGCGTGGCGGGTGCGTCGTCCGACCGCACCACGATCCTGGTCGCCGGTGTCGCCGGACTGGTCGCTGGTGCCCTCAGCATGGCCACGGCGGAGTACGTGTCGGTCTCGGGCCAGCGTGACTCTGAGCAGGCCCTGCTGCGCAAGGAGGCCGCCGAGCTGCTCGATGACCCGGAGGAAGAGCTCGCCGAGCTGGCCGGCATCTACGTGGGCAAGGGGCTCGACGAACGCCTTGCGCTGGAGGTGGCCGTGCAGCTCACCGATCATGATGCCCTCGGGGCCCATGCCGAAGCCGAGCTCGGGATCGATCCCGACGACCTGACCAACCCATGGCACGCGGCTCTCGCCTCGCTCGTGTCGTTCAGCCTGGGCGCCCTGCTGCCGCTGGTGATGATCCTGGTGATGTCGGCGCAGCTCCGGGTGGGGGTCACGTTCGCTGCGGTGACCATGGCGCTGGCCGGCACCGGCTACCTGAGTGCCCAGCTTGGGTTATGCCCCGGTCCGCCGCGCGGTGGTACGCAACGTCCTCGGTGGTGCCGTCGCCATGGCCGTGACCTTCGGAGTCGGAAGCCTGCTCAACACCACCGGCATCGTCTGACCAGTCCCCTCGCGCGGTAGTCCCGGGTCAGTGGCTGGTGATTTCGGCCGTTTCGGCCGCCACTGACCCGGGACTAGCGTGGCGGGGCGGGGGTGGCTAGGACCTGGCTCACACGCCCGGAGAGTGGTCCGGTCTGTCGCTCGGGGCTCAGGTGTCCTACGTTGCCCCGGTGAAGATCGCAGTTGCCAAGGAAACCCGCGAGGGTGAGACCCGAGTCGCAATGGTCCCCGAGCTGGTGGGGAAGCTGACCGGGCTCGGGGCCGAGGTCCTGGTCGAGCCGGATGCCGGACGCGGTGCGCTGATCGCCGACCAGGAGTACGTCGACGCGGGCGCGAGCATCGACGCGGGCGCGCTCGAGGACGCCGACGTGGTGGTGGCGGTGCAGCCGCTGCCCACCGAGTCCGTACGCCGCCTCAAACGGGGGGCCGCGACGTTCTCGTTCCTCCCGGTCAACCAGGAGCAGCACCTGATCGCCGAGCTGCGCGACCGCGGGGTCACCAGCTTCTCGATGGAGCTGGTGCCGCGGATCTCGCGTGCCCAGTCGATGGATGCGCTCAGCTCCCAGGCGCTGGTCTCCGGGTACCGCTGCGCGATCGTGGCCGCCGGGATGCTGCGTCGTTTCTTCCCCCTCAACATGACCGCGGCCGGCACGGTGCAGCCCGCCGAGGTGGTCGTGCTCGGTGCTGGCGTGGCCGGTCTGCAGGCGATTGCCACCGCGAAGCGTCTCGGCGCCGTCGTCCGGGCCTACGACGTGAGGGCCGCCGCGGCCGAGGAGATCCGGTCGATGGGCGCGAAAGCGATCGAGCTCGATCTCGAGACCTTGGAAGGCACCGGCGGCTACGCACGGGAGATGACCGACGACCGCGCGGCCCGGCAGCGCGAGCTGCTGGCGCCGTTCATCGCCAATGCCGACGCGCTGATCACCACCGCCGCAGTACCGGGGCGAAAAGCACCGATGCTGGTGACCGCTGAGATGGTCGAGCAGATGAAGGCGGGATCGGTCGTGGTCGACCTCGCATCCGAGACCGGCGGCAACGTCGAGGGCTCGGTCGCCGGCGAGATCATTCGCATCGGAAACGCCCAGGTCTGGGGTGGCCAGAACATCCCGGCGCAGATGCCCGGGCCGGCCTCGCGGCTCTACGCCCAGAACGTCGTCAACATCCTCACCCTGATGACTGCCGCCGCGGACAGCGAGACGAACGCGGACGCCCAGTTCGCGCCGGACTTCGACGACGAGATCGTCGCCGGTGCGTGCGTGACCCATGACGGCGCGATCCACCACGAGCCGACCCGCGAGGCGATCGAAGGTCCAGTCGAGTCGCCCGTCGAGTCGCCCGTCGAGTCGCCCGCCGAGCCACCGGTCGATGAGCCACCTGCGCAGACACCAACGGAAGGAGCCGAGGAATGAACGACCTCGTCCTCGACAACGGGATCGTCTGGCTGACGATCTTCATCCTCAGCGTCTTCGTCGGCATCGAAGTGATCTCCAAGGTCTCCTCGACCCTGCACACGCCGCTGATGTCCGGAGCCAACGCCATTCACGGTGTCATCCTGCTCGGCGCGATCCTGGTCACCGGCACGGCGGACGGCGGAATCGCCACCGCGGTCGGGCTGATCGCCATCGTGCTGGCGGCGGTCAACATGGTCGGCGGGTTCTTGGTGACCGACCGGATGCTGCAGATGTTCACCCGCAAGAAGAAGCCGGCTGCCCTCGCAACCACTGAGAGCGGGGAGAAGGCCTGATGCCTACCTGGGCCCAGCTGATCTACCTGCTCTGCGCGATCTGCTTCATCCTCGCGCTGAAGGGCCTGTCCGGCCCGAAGACCGCCCGCACCGGCAACCTGATCGGCGCCGCGGCCGCCGTGGTGGCCTGCGCCTTGCCGTTCTTCTACGTCGACGAGATGCAGAACGTCGCTCTCATCCTGCCCGCCATCGCCATCGGCAGTCTGGGCGGAGCGTACGGCGCGCAGCGCGTGCAGATGACGCAGATGCCGCAGATGGTGGCGCTGTTCAACGGCGTCGGTGGTGGCGCGGCCGCGCTGGTCGCACTGCTCGAGCTCGAGCACTTTGTCGAGGGCGACGTGCCCGGGTTCTACCTGGTCGCGACCGCCTTCACGATCGTGGTCGGCTCGGTGTCGTTCTCCGGCTCGGTGATCACCTTCGCCAAGCTGCAGGACCTGATGACCTCACGCCCGGTGACGTTCCCGGGTCTGCCGCTGCTCTTCGGCGGCTCCCTGATTGCCGCCGTCGTGCTTTCCGTCCTGATGGTCAACGACGCCACGATGTTGCTCGGCATCGTGTTGGCCCTGCTCGGACTCGTGATCGGCGTACTGCTGGTCATGCCGGTCGGGGGCGCGGACGTGCCGATCGTGATCTCGTTGCTCAACGCCTTCACCGGCCTGACCGTCGCGGCCGGCGGTTACGTGCTGCAGAACACCCTGCTGCTGGTCGCCGGCACCCTGGTCGGTGCCTCCGGCACCCTGTTGACCCTGCTGATGGCCGGCGCGATGGGGCGCTCGGTCGCCAACATCCTGTTCGGAGCGCTGAAGGGCGGCTCGACGCTGGGGGGTGGCGAGATCTCGGACCGGCCGGTGAAGTCGGCGGGTCCCGAGGACGCCGCGATCATGCTCAACTACGCCGAGCGCGTGATCATCGTGCCCGGCTACGGCCTCGCCGTCGCCCAGGCCCAGCACACGCTGCGCGAGCTGGTCGATCTGCTCAACGAGCGCGGCACCGTGGTCGACTACGCCATCCATCCGGTGGCCGGACGGATGCCCGGTCACATGAACGTGCTGCTCGCCGAGGCCCAGGTGCCCTACGAGCAGCTCAAGGAGATGGACGACATCAACGGCGACTTCAAGGACGCCGACGTGGTCCTGATCGTGGGTGCCAACGACGTGGTCAACCCTGCGGCGAAGACGACGCCGGGAGCTCCGATCTACGGCATGCCGATCCTGAACGCCGACGAGGCCAAGGCGATCATCTTCATGAAGCGTTCGATGCGGCCAGGATTCGCCGGGATCGAGAACGAGCTGCTCTTCGACGAGAAGACCTCGCTGCTCTTCGGCGACGCCAAGGACACCATGAGCAAGCTGCTCAGCGCGGTCAAGGCGTTGTAGGGGCTCGTAACCCGGACCCCGGCTGGTGCGTTGTCCGTTCGTGAACCGCCAACGTCTTGCCATGTCACTTGCCGCCCTGACGACGGCGGGTGCCCTGGCGATCGTGCCTCAGGCTGCGACAGCGGATCCGGTCGTGCTGCCCGACGTGCTGGGCTCGGTGCCGATCGATTCCGACGACACCGTCACCTGCACCGAGCTGACGCCGCACACGATCTCAGCCAGCAACACCCCGGTCCGGCTCGAAGTCCGGATCCTGCTCGACGGGGTGAGTCGAGCTGAAGCCAAACGAGCCGTGATCTCGATGCGCAAGGCCTACGCGCCGCTGCGGATCACGGTGGCACCGAGCTATCGGAAGGTCTCGTTCAGCGGGCGGGATGCAGACGGTCTCACCCAACAGGCGAAGCGCCTCTACTCCGGCAAGCGGCCCCGAGGCACCGATGTCGTCTACACGATGACCAGCAAGAACATCACCTCCGGTGGTGAGGACAACGTGGCCGGGCTGGCCGACTGCATCGGTGGTGTCCGCTTCCCGGCCCGGGCGTTCGCGGTCGGTGAGCAGTTCCCGGCGGGCAGTGGGATACGCGAGGGCTCCGGCAAGGTCATGGGTCACGAGATCGGTCACCTGCTCGGCGGTCATCATCACTACACGAGCCCCGAAGGACTGCTGGCCAGCGAGCCCAACTTGCTGGGCCTGATGGCGCCGGCGCTCGACCTCGGCTCGCTACGCTTCTCGACGCTCAACGCCCTGATGGTGAAGGGGCACGCGCAGCGCTACGCGCGCTGACCGACTCCCTCAGCCGGCGAGACCGTAGAGCCGGTCTCCGGCGTCGCCCAGACCCGGCACGATGTAGCCCTTGTCGTTGAGCCTCTCGTCCATCGCCGCGGTGACCACCGTGACCGGCACGCTGAGGCCGTCGAGCTCCTGCTCCAGCCGCCGGCAGCCCTCGGGCGCGGCGAGCAGACAGATGGCCGTGATGTCGTCGGCACCTCGGTCGACGAGGAAGCGGACCGCGGCGGCCAGGGTGCCGCCGGTGGCCAGCATGGGGTCGAGCACGTAGCACTGACGACCGGACAGGTCATCGGGGAGGCGTTCGGCGTACGTGGACGCCTCCAGCGTCTCTTCGTTGCGCATCATCCCGAGGAAGCCGACCTCGGCGCTCGGCAGCAGCCGCATCATGCCGTCGAGCATGCCCGAGACCGGCGCGCAGGATCGGCACCACCAGGGGCTTCGGCGTGGCCAGCTTGATGCCGGTGGTCGGCGCCACGGGGGTCACGATGTCGTGCGGCTCGACCCGCACGTCGCGGGTCGCTTCGTAGGCGAGCAGCGTGACCAGCTCGTCGGTCAGGCTGCGGAACGTCGGCGAGTCGGTGCGCTCGTCACGCAGGACGGTCAGCTTGTGGGCGACCAGCGGGTGGTCCACGACGTGGGTGCGCATGTTCGCACCCTAGTGCGTGTCATGACGCGGTCAAAACTCTTGGCCCGGCCGGGTCCCGTGCCACTCTGGATCCATACCGAGCGGTGCAGTCGACGGCACGAGGAGGAGGAGTGACATGGCCGACCAGAACGGCGGAGTCGACTTCGCCCTCGCCGCCTACCGCGAGGAAGGCGTCTGGCAGGTGCAGCAGCTGGTGCACGACACCCTCGTCGACATCGAGACGCTCTCGCACGCCCTGCGCCGCTTCCCTGGAGACGGTGGTGCGGTCGGGCTGGTCGCGATCGACGAGGAGTTCTTCCTGATCGTGCGCGTGGCCGGAGCCTCGACGCGCGTTCTGCTCTCCGACTTCACCGCCGCCGACGAGTGGGAGCTGGCCAGCTCGGCCATCGACTTCCTCGGGCTCCCGCCGCCCGGAGGACGACGACGAGCAGCTGCCCGCCGGCGACCTCGGCCTGCTCGACGACCTCGGCATGGCCGCCATGGACATGGGCGCGCTCCTCGACGACTTCGACCTCTATCCCGACGAGATGCTCTCCGACATCACCCGCCGGCTCGGCTTCGGCAAGCTCTTCGACGACGCCGTCGGCCTCACCTCCGCGTGACCACCTCCCGACACCTGGAGCGCGCCGATGCTGGCCGCGCTCGACGAGGCGCGCGCGGCGCTGGCCACCGGCGACGTGCCGATCGGCGCGGTGGTCGCTCGATCCGGCGTACGCCGTGATCGGGCGTGGCCGCAACGTCCGGGAGGCCGAGGCCGACCCGACCGGGCACGCAGAGGTGGTCGCCCTGCGTGAGGCCGCGCAGGACCCGCGGCGAGTGGCGGCTGGACGGCTGCACCCTCGTGGTCACCCTCGAGCCGTGCACCATGTGTGCCGGCGCGGCGGTGCTGAGCCGGGTCGAGCGGATCGTCTTCGGCGCCTGGGACCCCAAGGCCGGCGCGGTCGGCAGCCTGTGGGACGTGGTCCGCGACCGCCGGCTCAACCACCGGCCCGAGGTGGTGTCCGGGGTGCTGGCCGATGATTCGACGGCGCTGCTCGACGAGTTCTTCGGGACCCACCGCTGAACCAGCCAGCCGGCAGGTCCGTCGATCCGTGATGGAGTGACGATGAAGCGGCAGCTGCCCAAGCGCCACGACCTGGCGCCCCTGCTGAAGTTCAAGCAGCCGACGTGGTCGGCCAAGGAGCGCCGGCTGTCCAGGGCGCTGACGATCGAAGACCTGCGCCGGATCGCCAAGCGGCGTACGCCGAAGCCTGCGTTCGACTACACCGACGGCGCGGCCGACGGCGAGGTCTCGCTGGCGCGGGCCCGGGAGGCGTTCGCCGACGTGGAGTTCCGGCCGGCGATCCTGCGCGACGTCTCGAAGGTGGACACCTCGCGGATCGTGCTGGGCCAACGGGTGGAGCTGCCGTTCGGGATCGCGCCCACCGGGTTCACCAGGATGATGCACGCCGAGGGCGAGATCGCCGGGGCCACGGCTGCGGCTGCCGCGGGCATCCCGTTCGCCCTGTCGACGATGGGCACGACCTCGATCGAGGACGTCGCGGCGGCCAACCCCCACGGACGCAACTGGTTCCAGCTCTACATGTGGAAGGACCGCGACCGGTCGATGGCGCTGGTCGATCGCGCGGCGAAGGCAGGCTTCGACACGCTGCTGGTGACGGTCGACGTGCCGGTCGCGGGGGCCCGGCTGCGCGACGTACGCAACGGCATGACGATCCCGCCCACCTTGAGCGCGCGCACGGTGCTGAACGCGATCCCGCGGCCAGCCTGGTGGTTCAACTTCCTGACCACCGAGCCGCTGGCCTTCGCCTCGCTGGACTCCTGGTCGGGCACCGTGGCCGACCTGCTGGACACGATGTTCGACCCGACCGTCACCTACGACGACCTGGCCTGGATCCGGGACCAGTGGCCCGGCAAGGTCGTGGTCAAGGGTGTGCAGACCGTCGTCGACGCCCGACGGGTGCGCGACGTCGGCGTGGACGCGGTGCTGCTGTCCAACCACGGTGGGCGCCAGCTCGACCGCGCTCCGGTGCCGTTCCACCTGCTGCCGGAGGTGGTCGCTGCGGTCGGCAACGACCTCGAGGTCCATCTCGACACCGGCATCATGTCCGGCCAGGACATCGTCGCCGCGATCGCGCACGGGGCACACTTCACCCTGATCGGGCGCGCCTACCTCTACGGGCTGATGTCCGGTGGACGCGGGGGCGTCGACCGGGCCATCGAGATCCTGCGCGGCCAGGTCGAGCGCACCATGCGCCTGCTCGGCGTCACCACGCTCGACGAGCTCGAGCCGGACCACGTGGTGATGCTGCGCCGACTGATCCCACGCGACTGAGTCGAAGGCCTGGCTTCGCCCCGCTACGACGCCGCTCTCGGCCTGCCTGAGCGATTTCTCCGGCCCGGACCTGCTCCGGTAACCTACCCCGCGGTGGCGTGTCCGAGCGGCCTAAGGAGAACGCCTCGAAAGCGTTTGTCGGTGCAAGCCGACCGAGGGTTCAAATCCCTCCGCCACCGCCAGCGCAAAAGGGCGTCTGACCTGGGTAGAACCGGGAAGGGCGCTCTTTTCGCGCCCACCACCTCCTAGGCACGTGCTCAGCGCTAGCTGTGAGTGAGCGTTTCCTGGAGCCTGTGCAAGCCCCGGGAGGTGTGGCTCTTGACTGTCCCGGTGGAGATGCCGAGTTCGTGTGCCGCTTCTTCGACCGACAGCCCGAGCCAGTGCCGCAACAGCACCGTCTTCCGTTGCATCACTGGTAGGGCCTGGAGGGCATCGAACATCGCTGACTGCTCTTCGAGGGGAAGGCCACCTTGGATGGCCTCGTCGTGGGCCGCATCGAGACCTGGGCGTTCGCGCCGCCATGGCCGGCGATGCTCGCTGATGTTGGTGCGGACGATGATCTGTCGGACGTATGCCTCCGCGTTCCCGTTGCGACGGAGCCGTGGCCACGCGAGGTACAGCTTGACCAGTGAGATTTGCAGCAGATCGTCGGCTCGGTGCCAGTCGCCGCACACGGCGTAGGCGATGCGTCGGAGGTGGACCTGTCGGGCCGCAACGAACTCGCTGAACTCCTCGTCCCTCGAGCTTCCGCTCATCGCAGGCCCTCGCCCGAGGCGTATTGGGCGCGGGCGCTGGACAGGAGCTCGTCGAAGGTGGCGCCAGCGTTGAAGACGGGAGGAGTGGTGATCACGTCGAGCGTCCCGTCGATCACCCTCCACACCACGAAATAGTTTCCCTGCTCGCCGACGACCGAAACGACAGCCGCGCCCGTCGCCTCACCCGGGGCGGCAAATTCAGGACCGAGCTGCGGGTCGTCGGTGCGGTCGATGACGCGGGTGCCTGCGGTCGGGACGACCTGTCCCTGGCCGTCGAGCTGGAAGGTCTCCGGCCAGCCGCTGCCTGCGTCCACGTCGACCTGCTCGGCGACGTAGTCGGCGAAGCTTGCCCACCCGTTGCTGGGTTCTGAGGAGGACGAGGAAATGCCGAAGGGCATCGGGCGCTTCTCGATCATCAGCCACTTCCGCTGGCCCCTCCAGGTGACGTCAAGCGCGTCCGAGAGCGACGGCAGCTCGAAGTTGTAGGGATTGGGGATGTGCTCGTGGACGATCACCCCAGGCCGGACCTCGAGCTCCCCGTCGACGTAGCGGATCAGCTCTCCGCGGGGCCACCTTGTCCCAGCGGGGTCCGTGGAAGGACCTTCCGTGGGTCCCGAGGTACTCGGAGTGGCTGATGAACTGGGGTCTCCGGCGAGTTGATCGGCGCCGGTTGTATTGCCTGGCGAGACGGCGTACCAACTCGTGACCAGCACCGCGGCCGCCGCGAGACCTGCGGCCCCGCTCGCCACCCGGCGTCGCCTCAGGGCGCGTCGACCGGCGACAACGTGGACTACGACCGGCGGGAGTGGGGGCCCGTCGCCGAACGAGCGATCGAGCTTTTCCTGCAACGTGTCCATCTCTCGCCTCTCGGATTCATCCTCTCAGTGGGTTGACGCAGCGCGCCGCCGATCGGTTGTCAGGCAGGTACTTCTGAAGTCGAGGTTGCGGCGGACCCAAGAGGTTGGCACGGGGAGTCTCGAGCTGTCATCTGAAGCATGCAGGAATGGCGGACGGCTCCACATGCCTTCGCCGGTCTTGTCTGGTGGGTCCCGCCACAGCGATCAGGAACGTCGGTTGCCCCGGGGCTGAGCCAGTGCGGGTCCGAGCCACCTGCGCAGATAGCGCCGAAGATCGTCGGGCGCGCGCGGTGCGGCCGGGGGGTGCTGGAGGAAGGATCCGACCAGCCTCAGCATCAGCTCGACCAGGCCGTGCAGGTCGTCGTCGAGGACGCCATGGGCCTCCCAGTCGATGGCCAAGCTCCGGAGAAAACGCGTCCCCATCTCGAAGCCGGTCGCCGAGGTGACGCCACGTCCGAAGAGGTCCTGGTCGTCGGCTTCGAGCAGGATTCCGATCCGCGGCTCGAGAGGGAGCTCGAGCACGGCGAACGCGATGGCCTCCACCACTGCTTCGATCGGAGTCTCGACGGACGCCAGGTGGGCGTGCATCCGCTCGATGAAGTCGGCCGCTCCGGTCTCGGCGACCGCACTGAGCAGGTCGGCCAGGTTGGGGAAGTAGCGGTAGATCGTCTGCCGGGTCACCCCGACCTCCTCGGCGACGTCCGACAACGTCGTCTTCGGCACCCCCATCCGCTCGATGCACCGGGTGGCCGCGCTGATGATCCGCTCGCGGGCGAGTGCCTCGGTAGGAGGCGGATCACCCTGCCAACCGTGATGACCCATGGATCAGACCCGGGCCGGGACGCGATGCCGACGGCTGTACAGCAGAGCCAGGATCGCGCTCGCGGCCACGAAGCAGGCGATCACGTAAGGCCCGCTGCCGGTCGGGGTGCCGGCACTGGTGATCCCGTCGTCTGCGTCGAGGAACTCGGGCAGCGAGGACAACCAGAGGACTGCGTGGACCACCAGGAACGCCGCAGGGAAGATGGTCACGAACCGGTTGAGCGGGGCTCGTTCCGCGGCAGCCGGCTGCCGGGCTTCTCGCACCAGGAACCAGCACCCGGCGACCCACACCAGCCCGAGCTCCACGCCGAGCACCCACGCCTGCGCGGTGATGTTGGGTGAGTCTCCGCCGAACAGGCCCGACGGGATCCCGGCGACCAGCATGCCGAGCGGCGTGAGCACGCCGGCGGCGATGGTCCTGCCGGTGATCGCGAGACCGGATCGTGGCGTGCTTACTCGGTCGCCTCGGATGTCCGGCCCGACCCAGCGGACGACCAGGTAGGTCATGAAGGCGAGTGAGACGGAAGCGAACAGCAGCATGCTGTTCAGCGGCACCGATGCCAGCATCGGATGGTTGACCTTCTCGTTGTCCAGGTTCCACGCCCACCACTTCAGCTGCGGGCCGAGATGGTCGAAGATCTCGTAGAACACCTGGGCGACAAAGGCGACGCAGAGCGCGCCGACCAGTGGGCCGCGTCGCGCGAAGACGCCGATGCTGCGGACCACCTCGTAGGCCAACGCGCTGATCGCGGGATAGAACGCCACGATGTAGAGCGGCAATCGGTCGTACATGAACTGCACGGTGAACTCGTTGTGGGCAAAGATGAAGCCGTAGATCTTGTCCAGGCCGAACCACTCCGGGAAGTACAGCGGCGGCTCGGTCACCGCCAGGTAGGCCAGCGAGGCAAACCAGAGCGCGAGGTTGGTCGGGTCGGACTCGCGTCGCAGCCGGCGTACGGCGTGCACCAGCGCAAAGATGGCCCCACCGATGATCAGCAGCTCCAGCACGGGCTGCGTCCAGCTGTAGAGGTCGGTCGGGTTGGTGAGGGAGACGATCGGTTCGACGTCGTGACAGTCGAAGCCGAGCTCGCGGGTGAGCGCCTCGGCGGCCGGGTCGCAGGTCACGCTCATGCGGGCACCGTTTCCTTCTCGGGCGAGTAGTCCGTGTAGTCGGTGCCGGGAGGGTCGAGCAATGGATCGAACCCGAACGGCACGGTGGTCCGACCCAACGCGGACCGGAGCTGGTGGCGGGCCAGCCCGAACAGCACGCGCGGGCTCTTGAACATGTCCGCGAGCGACTCGTCGAGGTTGAAGACCCTGGCGAAGTGCTCGTCGACCACGGCGTCCTCACGGGCCGCCCCGGTGATGGCGTTGAAGACGGGGTTGCCCACGGCCGCCACGATGCGTCGTCGCCAGCCGGGCAGCGCTTCGGTGCCGGTGGCGCATTCGTATCCCTGGTCGCGGGCCATCGCCAGGTTCCACGGCACCTGCATGACGGCGACCTGCTCCTCGGTGAAGCGACGCACGAAGGCCGCGTCAACGGCGGTGGCCCGCTCGAGGGAGGACTTGAGGAGCACCGCGCATCCTGATGCGGAGCTGATCCCCTGGGCGTAGAACGGGTTGAACGCGCAGATCGAGTCACCGATGAACACCAGGCCCGCGGGGGACGTCGGGAGCTGGTCGTAGCGGCGCCACTTGTTGCCGGTCGAACGGGTGAGGTGCACCTCGGAGGTGGGCTCGCACTCCTTCATGGCGTTGGCGAAGACCGGCGTCCGCAGTCGTTCGGCCGATGCGGTGAAGTCCTCCGGCGTACGCGGCATGTCCAGGCCCCAGGAGCCCATGCACGCGATCACCCGATCGCCCTCGATGGGGATGAAGTTGGAGAGGAAGGCGTGTTCGGCTGGCCGGCTGGTGTCGGAGTCCTGCGAGGGCATGATGATGACGTGGCGCCACCACCACGACTCGGGCCTCGCGTCGGCGGGCGGGAGGTCGTACCAGCGCGAGACATAGGTGACTTTCGCGTCGAGCGTCTTGACCGGCGGCCGGGGCCAGCCGGCACTCTCCAGCCAGTCCATCACCGACGATCCGCGACCCATGGCGTCGACGACGAGGTCGGTGTCGATCGACTCCGGGTCGGACCGGCCCTGCTGGAACCGGACGCCGGTGATGCCCCCACGGTGCTGGCCACCGTGCTGATCAATGGGGCCGTACGACAGCCCCTGGACCGCGACGTCTTCGCGAATCGTGACGTTGGGCAGCGCTCGCACCTTGTCGCGGAGGACGCGCTCGATGAGGATGCGGGAGCTGTAGACCATCGTCATCGTGGACTTCTTGCGCGGCGCCCATCCGGACTCCTCCAGGTAGGCCGCATCGTGCGAGGGCATCAGCAGCATCCCGCCCGCGGCGATCAGGTCCTCCTCAAAACCCGGGAACAGGGTGCCGATGGCGCGCCGACCGCCGTTCAGCAGGAAGTGGGGGTGCTTGCTCTGCGGCACCCCGCGTCGATGCTCGGCGTCGGAGGGGAGCACGTCGCGCTCGAGGATGATCACCTGCTCGAAGTGATCCGCCAGGGCACCGGCGGCACAGAGTCCGGCGACGCTGCCACCCAGGACGACCGCTGTCCCGGCCACCTTCCTCATGATGCGCACCTATTCATACATTCATTCATGTGGTGTATGAATGTATGAACAAGGGCGCGACACGTCAAGCACCAGCCCGGCCGAAACGAGAGGCCCAACGAGAGGTACTGAATGCTGGACACGTACCGGATGAAGACGGCGATGGTCGGCTTGAAGCGGTTGGCGACCCTGTCGGCCGAGGACAAGCAGGCCTGCATCGACGCCTACCAGTTCTTCCAGCGGATGCAGGCCGGTGAGCCCACGGAAACTGCGGACGAGACCCAAGCGGTCGCGGACTACTACAAGGTCCTCAACAACATGCTCTCGGTCTTCGACCTGGAGAAGCTGTACATCCCGCCGATGCTCGACGAGACCAAGGGCCTCTACGACAACCAGATCCTCACCGAGCGCGACGTCCTCGACGAGCTACGGCTTCCGGATCCGGCCAACTCGCACCTGCTCGACATGGGCTGCGGTCGCGGACGGATCGCCCACCACTTCGCGACGCTGACCGGCGGCCAGGTCTCCGGCTACAACATCGATCCTGACCAGGTCGACAACGGCATCGCCTGGGCCGCCCGCTGTGGCATGAGTGACCGGCTGCACTTCAAGGTCGGCAACCACCACGACCCCCTCGCCTACGAGTCCGAGTCGTTCGACGGGTGCTTCTCGTTCCAGGCTGTGTGGCCCTTCTTCAAGAAGGAGGAGCTTGATCTCCATGCACGGGAGATGTACCGGGTGCTCAAGCCCGGCTCGCGCTATGCCTGCTCGGAGTACCTGCTGACTCCCTTCTTCGACTGGAAGAACGCCGAGCACGTGGCCCTGCACCGCCTCTACCTACCGACGCTGGCCGCCACCCAGTCGATGTACCCGGACGACGTGTGCGCCGCGCTCGAGCGCGCCGGCTTCCGGATCGTCCTGTCCGCGCCCTCGAAGAGCGAGGCCTGGCCGCTGTGCGAGCAGAAGCGCGACCTGATCCTGCGCGGCCGTCGGCTGGTCCGTGCCCTGGAGGCGATCCATGTTGCTCCGGCGTGGATCGAGGAGTCGCTGGACCTGTTGCAGAAGGGTGGGCAGGCGTGGACCGAAGCGGAGCGCGCCAAGATCGCTGACCTGAACTGGCGGATCGTTGCCGAGAAGCACTAGCGCCTCTTGCTCGTAGGCTCGACCCATGAGCGTCATCGTCACGACCACCGGAGCCGTCACCACCGTCGTCATCGATCGACCCGACGCGCGCAACGCCGTCGACGGCCCGACTGCCAGCGCCCTGGTCGACGCGTTCCGCTCGTTCGAGGCCGACCACTCCCAGTCGGTTGCCGTGCTGACGGGCGCGGGCGGCAACTTCTGTGCTGGGGCGGACCTCAAGGCGATCGGCACGGAGCGCGGCAACCAGGTGACGGCCGATGGCGAGGCTCCCATGGGACCGAGCCGGATGCGGCTGACCAAGCCCGTCATCGCGGCGGTGGAGGGTTATGCCGTCGCCGGGGGTCTCGAGCTCGCGATCTGGTGCGACCTCCGGGTCGCGGCCGCGGATGCGACGTTCGGGGTTTTCTGCCGGCGCTGGGGCGTCCCGCTGATCGACGGCGGCACGGTCCGGCTCCCGAGGCTGGTCGGCGCCGGACGAGCGATGGACCTGATCCTCACCGGCCGCCCGGTGACCGCCGACGAGGCACTCCGGATCGGACTGGTCGACCGCGTCGTGGCTTCCGGATCGGCTCGATCAAGGGCTGAGACCCTGGCCGCCGAGATCGCCATGCTCCCCCAGACCTGTTTGCGCAACGACCGGCTCTCGGCGCTCGACCAGGAGGGCCTGTCGGAGGTTGACGCGATGCGGGCCGAGCTGGAGCACGGCCTGCGTTCGCTGGCCGATGGAGCGGTGGACGGCGCGGCGCGCTTCGCCTCAGGCGCGGGACGTCACGGGTCGTTTGCGGACTAGCACCTCGCCGAGGCACACCGCCAGCAGCTCGCCCGGCTCCTGGCCGGTGAACACGGACCACGCTCGTTCGAAGCTGACGTGCCGCAGCACCCCGTGGCGCCGGATCAGCGCCGACCGGGGAGAGGCACTGTCGCCGAAACCAGTGATCGAGCAGTTGTGCTCGGCGATCGCCTGTTGCAGGTCCGCCGAGATGAGCTCGACCCGGAGTCCCGTGGGGTGCTGCTCGCGAAGCGGTGACCAAGCGGCGAAACCCGAGATCAGGACGACCAGCAGCAGTCCGAGCGCGACCACCTTTGCCACGCTCAGGGTGAGCGCAGCCCTCGGGGGGCGATGGCGGCTGGTCATCACGTCCGGTACAACGATCCGTCGGGCAGCTAGTGACGCCGATGCGCGAGGATGGACGGCATGACGTGGTTCGCATCGCCTGCCGAAGTAGCGGAACGGCTGACCGCGGTCGGCTACCTCGCCGACCCGACGACGGCCACCACCGCCTTCCTCGCCGGCGCGCTCGAGAAGCCGCTCCTGGTCGAGGGCCCGGCGGGGGTCGGCAAGACCGAGCTGGCCAAGGCGGTGGCCCGCGCCACCGACGCCGAGCTGGTGCGGCTCCAGTGCTACGAGGGTCTGGACGAGGCGCGGGCGTTGTACGAGTGGAACTACAAGAAGCAGCTGCTGCGCATCCAGTCCACCAACGCCAACCCCGCCGGTGAGCGGGCGTGGTCGGAGACCCACGACGACATCTTCACCGAGGAGTTCCTGCTCACCCGGCCGCTGCTCACCGCGATCCGTCGCGACCAGCCGACGGTGCTGCTGATCGACGAGGTCGACAAGACCGACGTC
Organism: uncultured Actinomycetota bacterium; assembly: GCA_963829975.1. Taxonomy (GTDB): domain Bacteria; phylum Actinomycetota; class Actinomycetes; order Propionibacteriales; family Nocardioidaceae; genus Nocardioides. The sequence continues at coordinate 105,376 of CAWHKK010000021.1, read as the reverse complement.
GAGGTCGAAGGACTGCTGCTCGAGGTGCTCTCCGACTTCCAGGTCACCATCCCCGAGCTCGGCACGGTCGTGGCGACCCGACGGCCCTTCGTCGTGCTCACCTCCAACGCGACGCGTGAGCTCTCCGAGGCGGTCAAGCGCCGGTGCCTCTACCTGCACCTCGACTACCCCGACGCCGACCGCGAGCGCGAGATCGTCTCCTCGCAGGTGCCGGGTCTCGACGACCGGGTGGCCGAGCAGCTGGTGGCCACGATCGGGCGGCTGCGCGAGCTCGAGCTGAAGAAGGCGCCGTCGATCGCGGAGTCGGTCGACTGGGCACGCACCCTGATCGCCCTGGAGATCCGCGACCTGGACGACAAGGTCATCGACGACACGCTTGGCGTGATCCTCAAGCACGCCTCCGACCACCAGCGGGCGGTCAAGGAGCTGCGTCTCCGATGACGTCGGGTCTGGTCGACCGCCACATCGCCTTCCTGGAGGCGCTGCGGTCGGCCGGCCTGTCGGTCTCGCTCGCCGAGGACCTCGATGCGATCGGCGCGCTGACCGCTCTCGACTGGAGCGACCGCACGACCATCCACGCCGGATACGCCGCCACCCTGGTCAAGAAGCAGTCGCAACGCCAGACCTTCGACGCGCTGTTCGACATCTACTTCCCGAGGTTGGTCGGCAGCGGGGTCGTCCACGCCGATGGCGAGCCGGCCGAGGACAACGGAGGTGTGCGTGACAACGCGCAGGCACTTGCTGATCTGCGCGAGGCCCTGCAAGAGGCGTTGGAGCAGGACGACCGCCAGCGGCTGGCCCAGCTGGCCGCCGAGATGATCGGCCGTTTCGGCGCCATGCCGGGTCGTGGTCCTGGGCTGTCGTCGTGGTCGGCGTACACGGCTCTGCAGCGAGTGGCGCCCTCGGAGCTGATCGACCGGATCGTCCAGGCCCTGCTGGCAGAGGGTCGCACCGAGGAGGAGGCGCAGCGCACCGCAGGGCGCAGGATCGGCGGCTTCACCAGGATGGTGGAGGACGACGCGCGCCGCCGGATCGCCGAGGAGAAGGGGCCAGAACACGTCGCCAACGTCGCCATCCGGCCGAGCATCGACCGCCTCGACTTCATCTCCGCACGCAAGGCCGACCTGGAGGAGATGCGCCGCGAGATCTACCCGCTGGCTCGCCGGCTCGCCACGCGGCTGACCCAGGAGCACCACGCCAAGCGCCGCGGACCACTGGACTTCCGGCGGACGGTCCGCGCCTCGATGTCGACCGGAGGTGTGCCGCTGACCACTCACCACAAGCCCAAGCGGCCGCACCGCACCGAGCTGGTCGTCCTCTGCGACGTCAGCGGCTCGGTCGCCAACTTCGCACAGTTCACGTTGCTGCTGGTCTTCGCCCTGCAGGACCAGTTCCAGAAGGTGCGTGCCTTCACGTTCATCGACCACGTCCACGAGGTCACCCACCACTTCCGCCCCGGAGCCGACGTCGTCGACGTGATGGCGGACCTCGCGGCGAGCACGGCGCACGCGGCGCTGTGGGGCCGCACCAACTACGGCCGGGCGTTCGCGAAGTTCGCCGAGGAGTACGGCGACGCGCTCGGTCCGAAGTCGTCGCTGTTGATCCTGGGCGACGCGCGCTCCAACTACAGCGACCTCAACGAGGGAGTGCTCAAGGAGCTGGCGCGCACCGCCCGTCACTCCTGGTGGCTCAACCCCGAGCACGCGCGCCACTGGGGCACGGGCGACTCCGCCGCGCCGACCTACGGCGAGATCGTGCCCATGGTCGAGTGCCGCAACCTCACCCAGCTCGGGGAGTTCGTGCATGAGCTCGCCTTGTAGCGCGCTCCCGCCGGACCGCGGCGCACCCGTGACGACCTGGCCGGCAACGCGTTAGTCATCATGAGGAGCGCGCAAACGCTGCGTTGCTGGTGTTGCGCGCTCGAGAGGAGTTCACAGGATGGTGGGGACGATGGTGTCGCGAGTGATTGCCGCAGCGATAGGTGTGGCGCTGGCGCTAACGGGCCTGGGGACGACGTCGGCCGGTGCCGCCGAGCCCGGAGCAGGTCACGACGGCACCCGGCGAGCGGTGTTCGTCGGCAACAACTGGGGCGGCACGGCCGACATCCTGACGCCGGACACTCTGCGCAGGCTCGGGACCATCAACGTGGTCCCCGACTACGAGCAGCGGATGCAGGAGATCCTGAGCGATCCCTACCGGTTGGTGTACTTCATCGCGATCCGCGCGGCGATCGGCGAAGGACATGACCAGCTCGTCGACGACATGTACTCCTCCAACGACGGCAAGCTCGTCGTGATCTCGCGGCCCTCCTTCGCCGACGTGGTCGCCATCAGCCTGAAGACCAAGAAGATCGTGTGGCGGTTCCAGGTGGCCGGGGTTCGTTCGGACCACATGGCCATCTCGCCGAACGGCCGCCACGTGGTGGTCAGCGCGTCGACCGGCAACGTCGTCCACGTGCTGCGGGTCGCGGACGGAAAGGAGGTCGGACGCTTCAAGTCCGGCGGCTCTCCGCACGAGAGCGTCTTCATCGACGGCGGGAAGAGGATCCTGCACGCCAGCATCGGCACGGTCTACAGCCCGCTCGACCAGCCCGATGTGCCCGACCCGCTCGAGGGGGAGCGCCGCTTCCAGATCGTCAATGCGAAGACCTTCAAGATCGAGCGCATCTACAACCTGGAGAAGGCGCTGAAGGACTTCGGGGCGAAGAACCTCAGCACGGCGGTGCGCCCGATGACATTGTCACCCGACGAGAAGACGGTTTACTTCCAGCTCTCGTTCTTCCACGGCTACGTCGAGATGAACCTCAGGACAGGGAAGATCAACCGGCTGACCCGGTTGCCCAACCTGGTCCCGAACACCCCACGGGAGATGTACCTGCTCGACTCGGCGCACCACGGGATCGCGGCCAACCCGCAGGGCACGAAGATCTGCGTCGCGGGCACCATGTCCGACTACGCAGCCGTGGTCAACATCAAGACCTCCAAGCCCAGCCCGCTGATCAAGGGCGGGCTCAAGCCCTACTGGGTCACCCCGTCGTGGGACGGGAAGCACTGCCTGATCTCGTGGAGCGGCTCCGACAGGGTCTCGAAGATCTCCTACAAGACCGCGAAGATCGTGCGGAGCCGGCAGTGGGCGACCACCCGCAGCGGATCCGCAACGGCTTCGTGCGCAAGTCCTACGTGGCCGGACTCGGCGTGGCGGTCCGCGATGATCCGCTCGCCGGAGCGGGTCTCCCTCCGACGGTGTGGGAGCGGCAGGGCTGGCCGGCTAGCGAGAGCTGACCTCGGTGCCGTTCACGGCACGAACTCGGGACCCAGCCGCACCAGCGCCTCCTCGATCACCTCGCGCGGACCGGCAAAGCTGAACCTGACGAAGCGGCCACCATCAACGGTGTCGAAGTCGACCCCGGTGGCGACCGCTACGCCGGTGCGGGCCAGCAGGTCATGGGCAAAGACATCGAGTCATCGGTGAGGTGGCCGATGTCGGCGTAGGCGTAGAACGCTCCGTCCGCGGGAGCCAGGCGGGTGACGCCGAGCTCTGCCAGGCCACCGAGGAGCAGCCGACGGTTGCCGGCATAGCGGCGCACGTGCCCGTCGAGCTCGGCGTACGTCGCCTCCTCGAACGCCGCCAAGCAGGCGCGCTGGGCCAGGACCGGGGGGCAGATCGTGAAGTTGCCGGTCAGCACGTCGACAGCCCGGCGCAGCCGGTCGGGGACCAGCATCCAGCCGATCCGCCAGCCGGTCATCGAGAAGTACTTGGAGAAGCTCGCGAAGACCACCGCTTCGCGACTGGTCTCCCAGGCGGAGCGAGCCAGCCGGTCGGCGCCCTCGAGCGGGGCGTACTCGATGCCGTGATAGATCTCGTCGGAGATCAGCTGCACCTGCTGCTCGTCGCACCATCGGGTCAACGCAGCCAGCTCGTCGGGCAGCAGCATGGTGCCGGTGGGGTTGGCCGGGCTGGCCAGGACAAGCCCGTCGAGCGGCGTCTGGGCGTGCAGCTCGGCGAGCTGCTCCACCGTTGGCTGGAAGCGGGTCTCGGGCCCGGTCGGGATCTCCACGACCGTACAGCCGAGGGCGGCCAGGACGTTGCGGTAACAGGGGTAGCCGGGGCGGGCGATCGCCACTCGGTCACCGACGTCGAACGCTGCCAGGAACGCGAGCAGGAACCCGCCGCTGCTGCCGGTGGTGACGACCACCTCGTCGGGGTCGACCTCGACGCCGTACGTCCGATGGTGGTGTCCGGCGATTGCCTCGCGCAGCTCACGGATCCCGGTCGCGGGTGTGTAGCCAAGAGGATCTCCGCCCTGCAGCAGCCGGATCGCCTCGTCGTTCACCGGTCGCGGGGCACCCGTGCTGGGCTGACCGGCCAGCAGGTTGAGCAGGTCGCCATGGGTCCGCTGCCGCTGGGCCGACGCGGCCAGCAGATCCATCACGTGGAACGGAGCCACGCTCGCGCGGATGGCCACGGCCCAGCGATCGCTCACGGGGGTGACCCTACGTCGCGCAGGCTGCCCAGGTCAGCCGGGGATTCCGGCAGCGTGCCGCCCGGCCCGACGGCCGAAGAACGACCCCTCACCGAGCTGGGTGCCTGAGCAGTAGCCCTTGCCGTCCTGGGCCAGGTTGGAGGCGCAGGCCCCGGCCGCGTACAGGCCGCCGATGACCGAGCCGTCCTCGCGTTGCACCTCACCGTCGACCGTCACCCGGATGCCGCCCAGCGTGAATCCGGCATACAGCGCGTGGCCCAGGCGCACGTCGAAGACCGCCCAGGGCCCGACCGCCTGCGGGGCCAGCCAGTCGGCGCCCTTGTGGAAATCGGGGTCCTCGCCGCGAGCGGCGTGCTCGTTGTAGCGGTCGAGCGTCGCCTGCAGGGTCGCCTCGTCCAGGCCCAGCGACTTCGCCATCTCGGCGACCGTCTCGAACCCGTCGATCAGCGGAACCAGCGGCATCTTCGGGTACTCGACGTGCTCGCTGTCGACGATGAGGTACGCCGCCGAGCCAGGCTGTTCCATCACGAACTGCGAGGTCCTCGCGTGGTAGCTGTCCTCCGCCACGAACCGCTGCCCTTCGGCGTTGACCAGCAGACCCTTCACCAGCACCGACGGGGGGTAGATGGGGGCGGTGATGAACGGTTCTTCCATGTGCTTGAGCTGGCCGCCGACGGAGGCACCGAGGCGGATCCCGAGTCCGTCGTCGTAGGTGGACCCGAGGGTGAACAGCTTCGAGCCCAGCGCCGGGGTGTGCGCCGCGACCATGTCGGGGTTCATCACGAAGCCACCGGCCGCCAGCACTACCGACCGCGCGGCGACGACGCCGGTCTCGTCGAACCGGCGCCACGCCAACCCGACGATCGTGCCGGTGTCGGAGGCCACCAGGTTCGTTGCGCCGGTCTCGTAACGGACCTCGACCCCAGCCTCCTCGACGCACCTGCGCAACAGGTCCATCACGATCTTGGTGCCTTCGGTGTCGCCGGGCACGGGCACCTTGTGGCCGCGCGGTGCGGGCACCGCCTGGTCCACGAACGGCCAGACCTTCTCGTTGCCGGTGAACATCAGCCCCTCCGTGCCGGGCTGGATCACCGCCTTGCCGGGGAAGAACGACCGCTCGAACTCGAAGCCGAGCGCCTCCAGCCAGTCGAAGTGCTCGACCGAGCCGTCGCAGTACGCGCGGATCTTGTCGTGCTCGGGCTCCTTCGACGTGGCGACCAGGTACTTGAACATCTCCTCGGTCGAGTCCGCGTGCCCGGTTGCCTGCTGCACCGCGGTGCCGCCGCCGAGGTAGAAGTGCCCACCGGACATGCTCGAGGTGCCCCCGTGCACGGCTGCTCGCTCGAGCAGCAGCACCCGGGCGCCGGCTCGGGCCGCTTCCAGCGCTGCGCAGCCGCCGGCGATCCCGAAGCCGACCACGACCACGTCGTACGACGTGGGGTCGAGGCCCCCCGATTGGTCGAGTGCAGCTGCGGGCAGGACCTCGGGGAGCACGGTGCCCTTGGCGGGTTCGGTCATGGGCCAAATCTAGAACAAGTTCCAGTTTCGTGCGATCCTGACCGGGTGCTGACCCTGATCGACGTGGACGGTCGCGAGCACGAGCTCGCCTACGACGAGGGGTACGTCGCGGCCACCGCGCTCGCGGATGCGACCGGGTGGACGCTCAAGCCGGTCGGGTTGTGCCGCGGCGAGGTGTGCGTGCCGCTGTTCGGGCGCGTGATCACCGCCGCCGATGACGAGAGCCGGATCGAGCTGATGGCCTGGGCCGAGGCGCTCGGACTCCTGGTCGCGCGCGACGATGAGGGGGGCGTGGTGGCGCTCGCCCACAGCTCCGAGGCGCGGGCGCGTGAGGCCTCCGGAGGCAAGGCGCCGCCCCTCGCTCTGCGCGACGTGGACGGCCGACCCGTCTCCTTCGACGACTTCTCCGGCAGCAAGCGGGTGTTGGTGACCTGGGCGTCCTGGTGCGGGTGCCGGCACGAGCTCGGCGGTTGGCAGAAGCTGCAGGACGAGCTCGCCGACTCCGGCCTCAAGCTGTTCTCCGTCGCCCTCGATGCCGACCCCGAGGACTCGCGGCCGTGGATCGACGCCGCCCAGCCGACGTACCCCGTCGCGGTCGACACCGCCCACGTCACGGCGGAGCGCTACGGGATCACCAACGTCCCGAGCGTGGTGTGGATCGACGAGGACGACAACATCGTCAAGCCGCCGACGATCGCGCCGGGAGACGACCAGTTCCGCGAGTTCACCAAGATCGACAGCGAGCAGCACCACGACCTGCTCCGGGCCTGGGTCAGGGACGGCACGCTGCCGGCGAGTGCCGAGACAGAGCCGCCGGTCCGGACCGACGCCGAGCAGCAGGCGCTGGCGGAGCGCCGGGTCGCGGCGTACCTGCAACGCCAGGGGCGTACGGATGCCGCCAAGGCGCACCTGGCCACGGCGCAGGACCTCGCACCCTGGGACTGGACGGTCCGCCGCGGTGGGATCGCGATGACGGGCGGTGACCCGTTCCTCGGCGAGGAGTTCACGTCGTTCTGGGATGAGTGGGACGCCAGCGGGCGTCCCGGCTACACCCCCACCGTCTGACCAACCGGCGCGGCGAGGTCGGAGTCCGACACCGATAGACTGCGTATCCGCCGCCCCGACAGCTCGCCGAGGTGACATGACCACCCCACGGAGTTCTCCCTCGTCCCCGCCGCGCTGCTCCGGTGGACAGCTCCGTTCGGACGCCGGATGAGCTTCGACGTCCACCAGCTCGACACCTTCCTGCTGGTGGGTTCTGCCGTCACCTTCCTGGCGATCCTCGCGGTGCGCGTGTCGTCCGGCGCCGGTCTGCCGAGCCTGCTGATCTACCTGCTGATGGGGGTCGTGCTCGGGGAGGCCGGGCTCGGCATCGAGTTCGAGGACGCTGAGCTGGCCCATGCGCTCGGCTTCGGGGCGCTGGCGCTGATCCTGGCCGAGGGCGGTCTGACCACGAGCTGGCGTGAGGCAAAACCGTCGATGCGCCTCGGTGTCTCGCTGGCGACGATCGGCGTCGTCATCTCCGTCGGCATCGTGGCCCTCGGCGCCCACTACCTCCTCGGCCTGCCGTGGGAGCTCGCGGTGCTGCTCGGTGCGGTCTGCTCGCCCACCGATGCGGCCGCGGTGTTCTCGGTGCTGCGCGTGGTGCCGCTCCCGCAGCGGCTGGTCGGCGCGCTCGAGGCCGAGTCGGGCCTCAACGATGCCCCGACGGTGGTCCTGGTGACGCTGATCTCCACCGGTGCGATGGCCAGCGACGGCCCCCTGCTGATGTTCGGGATCATCGTTGTGGAGCTGGTCGTCGGCGTCGGCGTGGGGCTGGCGGTCGGTCTCGGCGGGGCCTGGGTGATGCGCCGGGCCGCCCTGCCGGCGTCCGGTCTGTACCCGCTCGCTGTGCTCATGCTCTGCTTCCTCGGGTACGGCGGCGCGGCAGCCGCCCACGGCAGCGGTTTCGCCGCCGTGTACGTCGCCGCCCTGGTGCTCGGCAACGCAGAGCTGCCGCACCGCGCGGCCACCCGGTCCTTCGCCGAGGGCATCGCGTGGTTGGCCCAGATCGGCCTGTTCATCATGCTCGGGCTGCTGCTCTCGCCGGGCCGGATCACCTTTGAGATCGTCGGCCTGGCCGTGGCCGCAGGACTGATCCTCACCCTGGTCGCGCGTCCCATCTCGGTGGCGGTGAGCGCCGTCGCACAACGGATGTCGTGGCGCGAGCTGTCATTCCTGTCGTGGGCCGGGCTCCGCGGTGCGGTGCCGATCGTGCTCACCACCATCCCGCTGGCCGAGGGAGTCGAGGGGGCCGAGCGACTTTTCGACATCGTGTTCGTGATGGTGGTGGTCTACACCCTGCTGACCGGGCCGACCCTGCCACTGGTGGCACGGGTGCTCAAGGTCGCTCGTCGCTCCGAACCTCGCGACCTCCAGGTCGAGGCCGCCCCCCTCGAGCGCGTTGCTGCCGACCTGCTCCAGGTCACGGTCAGCCCCGCGTCGCGCATCCATGGCGTGGAGGTCGGCGAGCTCCGCCTGCCTCCGGGCGCGTCGGTGTCGATGGTGATCCGCGACGGCGAGACGCTCGTGCCCGAGCGGCGTACCGTCCTGCATCACGGCGACGAGCTGCTGGTGGTGACTCCCCGGCGGTTGCGGGAGAAGACCGAGGAGCGGTTGCGACAGGTGAGTAGGCGCGGGCGTCTGGCCCAGTGGCTGGACGAGTAGCCGCTACTCGGTCACGACCGGCGGGCTGCAGATGGTCGCGTCGGACTTCGCGGCAAGTCCCTTGCGACCGGTGACCACCGCCTTGAACTGGTCGCCCACGACCACGTTGATCCCGAGCTCGTCGGACTCGCGATCCCTGATCGCCACGCCCCGAGCCTTCTTGCCCAGGTAGGTGGCCACCAGGCGGACGGCTGCACTTTGCGGGTCGTCGGTCCAGATCTCGGCGCCGGCAACCTTCGTCTGCGAGGGAGCGTTGGCGATCCCACCCCGCACGAAGCCCTTTGCGACCAGCTGCTCCATGGTCTGGCTGGCGAGACCCTCGCGCTTGCCGGCGTTGATCACGCTCACGGTGATCTGGTCGGGGTAGACCTTGTCACCGGCAGCGAGGGTGGTGTTCTCGCAGACCGGAGGGTCCTCGTAGGTCGGCAGCGGCGCGGTGACGGCTGACCATCCCCAGGTGACCCCCACGAGCATCAGCACCCCCAGCACGACCAGCGTGGCCAGGGATCGGAACTTGCGGAGCAGGTCGAAGCTCACGCCGCGTCCATCCGGTAGATCCGGGCGTGCACGACGTTGCGCTGCTGGAGGGCTGCCCGCAGGGCGCGGTGCAGGCCGTCCTCGAGGTAGAGGTCGCCCTGCCACTCGACGACATGAGCGAACAGGTCGCCGAAGAAGGTCGAGTCCTCGTCGAGGAGGGCCGCGAGCTGCAGGGTGTCCTTGGTGGTGACCAGCTCGTCGAGTCGCACCTGGCGCGGCGGCAGGGTCGCCCACGCGCGGCCGTCCAGGCCGTGCTCGGGATACGGCCTCCCGTCGCCCACGCGCTTGAAGATCACCCGGTGACTATAAACGGACTCCTCCGGCCCGATGACGCCGTGGCCAGGACCGAGAAACGCATCGCCGACCCGGCTTGAGTTCACGGTTGAGGACGCCGACCCGGCGCTAGTTGTGTCAAGAAGAGCCGGGTCGAGGTTTCTGGTGGTGAAGAAGAGCCGGGTCGATGGGTCAGGCGGTCCAGCGCACCGCGTCGTCGACGATGTCAGCGAGGGCGTGTACGCCGCGCAGATCGTTACGCCGGTCCATCAAGCTGGTCACCTGCTGCGCATGGCGGAGCTTGAGGGCGGCCCGGTGCTGACGTCGGGTCTCGGTCTCGTCCTCGAGGCGCGCTGTGGGTTTCATGGCTCCAGGGTGCGCCGCGAAGTTCACCGGGAGGTTGACGAAGAGTTACCACTACGTTTCATCGGCGCGTGTTCCCCACTACGTTCAGGGGCGTGACCGACTTCGACGACATCTGCCGGCTCAAGTACCGCTACCTGCGCACCCTGGACTCCAAGAAGTGGGATGAGTTCGAGGACTGCTTCGTGCCGGAGGCCACCGGTGACTACAACGGACTGGTCTTCGACGACCGGGCCGCGCTGGTCTCCTACATGCGCGACAACCTGGGCGAGGGTCTGCTGACGCTGCACCAGGCCCACCACCCAGAGATCGACATCGACGGCGACACCGCCACCGGCCACTGGTACCTCCAGGACAAGGTGATCGTGGAGGCCTTCAAGTTCATGCTGGAGGGTGCCGCGTTCTACGAGGACCGCTATGTGCGGACACCGGACGGATGGCGGGTGGCCCACACCGGATATCGACGCACCTTCGAGATGACCTACAACCTCGACGACCTGCCGGGGCTGAAGATCACCGGGCCCGGCGTGCACACGCACACGTAGCCGCCGCTCACCGGCTGGAGAGCTGGACGAAGGCGCGGCCGGGCGCGTACGGAGCCGGGTCGAGGCCGATCGGGCCGAGGTGCGGAGCGTGCTCGCGCATCGCGGCCAGCACCGCGTCGAGCACGGCGGTCGTGATCGGGGAGCGGTCATCTGCCGGCACCTCGACCACCACCTCTGACCCGCGAACCCGGCAGCGCAGCACCTCGAGTCCGGTGAGGCGCTGGGCGACGATCTCACCTTCCTCGACCGCGCGCAGCAGTCCGGGAGTGACCGGGGTGCCCGTGTAGAGGCGGCTCGCGAGGCAGGGTGCGGCCGGCAGGTCGTGCCAGTCGCGCGCCCGCGCGGCGGCCAGGGAGCGGATGCCGGACTTGCCGATGCCGGCTTCGACGTAGGGGTGGCGGACGCGGTGCTCCGCGGCGGCGACCAGCCCCGGCCGGTACTCACCGAGGTCGTCGACGTTGGCGCCACTCATCAGCGTCCAGCCCACGTCCGGCTCGAGGTGGGTCACGATTCGGTCGAGCTCGTCGTAGAGGTTGGTCTTGCAGAAGAAGCAGCGATCTACCGGGTTCGTCAGGTAGCGGTCGTCGCTGAGCTCGGCGGACTCCACCAGGTGCAGCTGCCAGCCGAGCGAGCTCGCCGTACGGCGGACGCGGTCGGTTGCCGCACGCGGGACGGCTGGCGTGACCGAGTGGGCGACGATCGTGGTGGCCGGCGCCGCCTGGTGGGCGACGTCGGCGAGGAGCAGGCTGTCGACCCCACCGCTGCACGCGATGATGCGGCGCGGATGGTCGGCCAGGGCCTCGAGCAGTGGTTGGGGGCTGGTGGTCATCGCAGCCGATCGTAGGTGGTCACTAGGGTGGCTGCGATGTCCGATCCGGAGCGTGATGACCCCACCTGGGTGCTCGACGGGGCCGACGCGCGCCTCGACATCGACCGGGCCCGGCGCACCGGTGACCCCGAGGTCGTCTTCGGGCAAGGGAAGACTCCCCAGCAGGTGGTGGAGATCCTGGGGGCGCTGCACCTGGCCCACCCGGACCGAGCGGTTCTCGCCACCAGGCTCGACGACGCTGCGCTCGCTGCGGTCGCCGCCGCCCACGGGGCGGCCGAGCTCGACGCCGTCGCCCGCACCGCGTCATTGGGACCGTTGCCAGCGCCGCGCGGCGACGTTGTCGTGGTCACGGCCGGCACGAGTGACCTGCCGGTGGCCAGGGAAGCCCTGGTGACCATCGCGACGCACGGCGCGGCAGCCGAGCTGGTGACCGATGTCGGCGTAGCCGGACTGCATCGGGTGCTGGCCGTGCGTGACCGGCTGGCCGCCGCGGACTGCCTGATCGTGGTCGCGGGCATGGAGGGTGCGTTGGCGAGCGTGGTGGGCGGTCTGGTCGGCGTCCCGGTCGTGGCGGTGCCGACGTCGGTCGGCTACGGCGCCGCCTTCGAAGGCCTCGCGGCTCTGCTCACGATGCTCAACTCGTGCGCGCCAGGCGTGACCGTCGTCAACATCGACAACGGGTACGGCGCCGGGGTAGCGGCTGCCCGGATCGCCCGGCAAGCGGCACGGCCGGCCCGATGACGGGCGGAGTCGGCTGGGTCGACGCAGGAGCCGGTGCTGCGGGCGACATGCTGCTCGGGGCGCTGATCGGCGCGGGAGTGCCGACCGAGGTGCTGCAGAGGGCAGTCGACGCCGTCAGCCCGGAACCCGTCACGTTGTCGACCGAGCAGGTGCGCCGTGGAGGGATTGCCGCCACGCGTTGCCTGGTGGAGGTCACCGGGTCGACCACGCACCGCACCTGGGCAGACGTACGTCGGCTGTTGGCAGCCGCCGACCTCTCGCCCGCGTTGGCCGAACGTTCGTACAGCGTCTTCGAGCGGCTCGCGGTCGCCGAGGCCGCGGTGCACGGCACCTCGCCCGACGAGGTGCACTTCCACGAGGTCGGTGCGCTCGATGCCATCGCGGATGTGGTGGGGGTGTGTGCCGGACTTGTGCACCTCGGCCTGGACCGGTTGGTCGTGTCGCCGGTGGCCGTCGGTGCGGGACGGGTCGTTGCGGCCCACGGCTCGATGCCCGTGCCCGTGCCGGCGGTCACCGAGCTGCTCCGCGGCGCCCCGAGCCTCGCCGGGCCCGCCAAGATGGAGTCCTGTACGCCGACCGGCGCCGCCCTGCTGGTCGTCCATGCCTCCGAGTGGGGCGGGCAGCCGGCGATGGCGGTGGCGCAGGTGGGCGTCGGCGCCGGCTCGCGGGACCCGGAGACACACGCCAACGTGGTGCGCCTGCTGGTGGGGGAGCCGACCGCCGGATCCACAGCTGACGAACCCTGGTTGCTCGAGACCAACCTGGACGATCTCGACCCACGGCTGCTGCCCGGCGTGCTGACGGCACTGCTGGAGCTTGGCGCCCTGGACGCGTGGCTGACACCGATCATCATGAAGAAGGGCCGCCCGGCCCACACGCTCTCGGTGCTCGTGGGTGACGAACTGGTCGAGGCGGCTCGTGACATGGTCTTCGCCGAGACCACCACGCTCGGCATCCGAGCAACCCAGGTGAGCCGGGTGCTGTGTGACCGGTCGTTCGAGGAGATCGAGATCGACGGTCAGCCGATCCGGGTGAAGGTCGCCACCTGGCGCGGCCGCCGGGTGAACTCCCAGCCGGAGTTCGACGACGTTGTGGCCGCCGCCGGCGCCCTCGGGCGGCCGGTCATCGACGTGCTGGCTGAAGCCAAACGAGAAAGTGGCGGAGGATAGGGGATTCGAACCCCTGAGGGCTATTAACCCAACCCGCTTTCCAAGCGAGCGCCATAGGCCACTAGGCGAATCCTCCGCGCAGGAGGCTACCGGGCGGGCAGGCCGTCTCGAAATCCGCACCCACCACCCGAGAGCGGCCCCGCGGCCATCACTTAGACTCGGGCCAACCCCCCGTGCGGCGGCATCTTGCCGAACTCCCCCAGGGCCGGAAGGCAGCAAGGGTAAGCGAGCTCTGTCGGGTGCATGGGGGGCCTCTTCATGTCCCGACTCATGTCCCGACCTGGCCCGCTACCGGGTGTCGGGACCGGTGGTTAGGGTTCAGGCGTGGAGTCACCCCTGGCGCTGTACCGCCGCTACCGGCCGGAGACCTTCGCCGAGGTCATCGGTCAGGAGCACGTGACTGCTCCGCTGCGCGCCGCCCTGGCCGCCAACCGGGTCAACCACGCCTATCTCTTCTCCGGCCCGCGCGGGTGCGGCAAGACGACCAGCGCCCGGATCCTGGCGCGCGCCCTCAACTGCGAGCAGGCGCCGGTGGCCGACCCGTGCGGGGAATGCGACAGCTGCCGCGACCTGGCTCGCGGTGGCTCCGGGTCGATCGACGTCATCGAGATCGATGCCGCCTCGCACGGTGGCGTCGACGACGCGCGCGACCTGCGCGAGAAGGCGTTCTTCTCGCCGGTGCGAGACCGCTACAAGGTCTACATCATCGATGAGGCGCACATGGTCTCCACGCAGGGTTTCAATGCCCTGCTCAAGCTGGTGGAGGAGCCTCCCCCTCACCTGCGCTTCATCTTCGCGACCACCGAGCCCGACAAGGTGATCCCGACCATCCGTTCACGGACGCACCACTACCCGTTCCGACTGATCCCACCCCGGTCGCTTTCGGCGTACCTCTCCGAGCTCTGCGAGAAAGAAGGCGTGGCGATCGAGCCGGCCGCTCTGCCTCTTCTCGTGCGGGCAGGCGCCGGCTCGGCCCGCGACACCCTGTCGGTGCTCGACCAGCTCCTCGGCGGAGCCGGCTCCGAAGGGGTGACCCATGCCTTGGCAAGCGGTCTGCTCGGCTACACCCCCGACACCTTGCTCGACGAGGTCGTCGACGCGTTCGCCGCCGGTGACGGCGCGGCCGTGTTCGGGGTGGTCGACAAGGTGATCGAGACAGGCCAGGACCCGCGCCGCTTCACCGAAGACCTGCTACGCCGCTTGCGCGACCTGGTCATCGTGGCCGCGGTCCCGGACGCTCCGGCAACCGGGCTGATCGACGTCTCCGAAGACCAGGGCGAGCGGCTCGTGGCCCAGGCGGCCAGGTTCGGGCAGTCCGAGCTCAGCCGGGCCGCCGACCTGGTGGCGACCGGACTCACCGAGATGCGCGGGGCCACCGCTCCGCGGCTGCTGCTCGAGCTGATCCTGGCTCGGGTGCTGCTACCGGGTGCCGACCACACCACCCAGGGCGTCCAGGCGCGGATTGACCGGCTCGAGCGACGCAGTGCGATCACCGGCACTCCGTCAGCCGCTGCCGCTCCACCCGTCGCGGCCACGCCGCCTGCTCAGGACCGGCTGCCGGTCGACCCTGCGCCGTTGAGCCGTCAGGTCGCCTCCGCGCCGGAGCCACCTGCCGTCCCGACCAGCCCCGGCCCACCCAGCCCGGCCCCGACCCCCGAGCCGGCGCGGACCGACACGACGCCGACGCCCGATCCGGTCGCATCCGCCCCCACCGCAGCACCCTCCGGGGGGCTGACCCTGGTCGACGTACGCCGCCTCTGGCCCGACATCGTCGATGCCACCAAACAGCGCCGTCGGGTCACCTGGATCCACCTCACCACCAATGCCCAGGTGGTGGCTGTCGACGAGAAGACCCTGACCCTCGGCTTCGCCAACGCCGGCGCACGCGACTCGTTCGACTCCGGTGGCAGCTCCGAGATCGTGCGGCAGGCGGCGATCGACGTGGTCGGCACCGACTGGCGGATCGAGACCATCGTCGATCCTGGAGCGAGTGCCGAACCGCCTCCGTTGGTTGAGGCCGCCGCAGTCGAGTCGCGCACCGCACCAGAGGGCGCGGCCCCGCCTGATGCGGCACCGGCCGGGCCTCCGGGTTGGGCCAGCGACGAACAGGTCACAGAGTCGACGGCCGCGCCGGCAACTCCCGCTGCGACCGAGCCCGATGCCAGTGCGGCCGCCCGCAAAGCGATCCGCCAGACCCAGCAGGCCGACGACGTACCCCCCTCCGCAGCGCTGGCCGACGCCGACGCGGATGCCCACCCTGACGACGCGGATGCAGAGTCCGACGCGCTGGCCGGAGCCGAGCTACTGGCTCGCGAGCTGGGAGCAGAGATGATCGAGGAGATCCCCCACTCATGAACAGATCGGTGACCCGATGACGCAGAACCCCTTCGAAGGCCTCGGCGGCGAGGGTGGCTTCGACATGAACGCCCTGCTCCAGCAGGCACAGCAGATGCAGGAGCAGCTGGTCGCGGCGCAGCAGCGGTTGACCGACGCGACGGTCACCGGCACGGTCGCCGGCGGCTCCGTGACGGTCACCCTGACCGGCAGCGGTGAGCTGACCGGCGTCGAGATCAAGGCAGGCGGCTTCGACGGCAGCGATGCCGACGACCTCTCCGATCTCGGCGACATGATCGTGGCCGCCTACCGTGACGCGAAGTCCCAGGCCGACGCGCTCGCGGGCGAGGCCCTCGGCCCCCTTGCCGGCGACGGATCCGGCGGCGTACCCGGTCTCGGTCAGCTCGGGTTCTGAGACCAGCGCCGCATGTACGAAGGCATCGTCCAGGACCTCATCGACGAGCTCGGGCGACTGCCCGGGGTCGGTCCGAAGAGCGCCCAGCGGATTGCTTTCCACCTGCTGCAGACCGAGGCCGTCGACGTACGCCGTCTGGCCGACGTGTTGATCGAGGTCAAGGCCAAGGTCAAGTTCTGCAACATCTGCTTCAACGTCTCCGAGGACGACCAGTGCCGGATCTGCCGCGATCCGCGCCGTGACCTGACCGTGCTGTGCGTGGTCGAGGAGTACAAGGACGTGGTCGCTGTCGAGCGGACCCGGGAGTTCCGCGGTCGTTACCACGTGCTGGGCGGCGCGATCTCACCCATCGACGGGATCGGACCCGAGCAGCTGCGGATCCGCGAGCTGCTGGCCAGGCTGGCCGACGGCGCCGTCACCGAGGTCATCCTGGCCACCGACCCCAACCTCGAGGGCGAGGCCACCGCCACCTACATCACGCGCATGCTGAACCACATGGAGTTGCGTGTGACCCGGTTGGCGAGTGGACTACCAGTAGGCGGCGACCTCGAGTACGCAGACGAGGTCACCTTGGGCAGAGCATTCGCAGGAAGGCGGAACGCGGAATGACCGACCAGATCTCGGGCCCGATGTCGGGGGAGACCCCGGCGGAGCCGTTCGACGACGAGACCCTCGAGTTCGCGCAGCAGATCGCGGACTCGGTCGCGAGCTTCCTGCTGGCGCTCCGGGAGATCGCTCGTGAGGCCGACGGCGGCCGCGCGATCTCGTTGTTGCTGCTCGAGATCAGCCAGGTGCTACTGGCCGGTGCCCGACTGGGTGCCCAGCGAGACTTCACGCCCGCCGGGAAGTACCAACCTGACGTCGGAGAGGAAGCCGACCTCGACGACATGCGGTTGCGACTGGCCGCCATCCTCGACAACGTCGACACCTACAGCTTCGTCTTCGACCCCTACGTCCCCGCGGTGGTGGAGAGCCAGCTGTCCGACGACCTGACCTCGGTCGCCTCCGATCTCGAGAACGGCCTGCGGCACTACCGCCTCGACAACATCGAGGAGGCCCTGTGGTGGTGGCAGTTCTCCTACGTCGCATCCTGGGGCAACCTGGCTGGTGCCGTGCTCAACGCGCTGCTCTCCGTGGTCTCCCACGACCGGCTCGACGTCGAGAACGACTCCGAGATCGACCAGATCGAGGCAGCCGAAGCGGTCTTGGACGGGTCGGTTCCGCCCGCCTGAGCGCCGGATAGAATCGGGGCTTGTCATCGGACGCCCGATCTAGGTCAGAACTCAGGAGTGAAGCGCGGTGGGCATTGTCGTGCAGAAGTACGGCGGGTCCTCGGTCGCCGACGCGACCGGGATCAAACGCGTCGCGCAACGCATCGTCAACACCCGGCGCGAGGGCAACGACGTCGTCGTCGTGGTCTCGGCCATGGGCGACACCACTGATGAGCTCCGCGACCTCGCGGAGCAGGTGACCCCGCTCCCGCCGCCGCGTGAGCTGGACATGCTCCTGACCGCCGGTGAGCGGATCTCGATGGCACTGGTCGCCATGGCGATCGCCCAGCTCGGCCACAAGGCACAGTCGTTCACCGGCTCCCAGGCCGGCGTGATCACCGACTCCGCCCACGGCAAGGCGAAGATCATCGACATCACGCCCGGGCGGATCGAGAACGCCATCAAGAACGGCGCCATCGCCATCGTTGCCGGCTTCCAAGGTGTCTCGCAGGACACCAAGGACGTCACCACGATGGGTCGCGGCGCCTCCGACACGACCGCCGTGGCGTTGGCTGCGGCACTGGGCGCCGAGGTCTGCGAGATCTACAGCGACGTCGACGGTGTCTTCACCGCCGACCCGCGGATCGTGCCGGCCGCACGCAAGCTCGAGCGCGTCTCGACCGAAGTGATGCTGGAGATGGCTGCCTCGGGCGCGAAGATCCTGCACCTGCGTTGCGTCGAGTACGCGCGCCGCTACAACATGCCGGTCCATGTCCGCTCGTCGTTCTCGCAGAACGAAGGCACCTGGATCATCCCCGAACCCGCAGACGGAGAAGCACCCATGGAGCAGGCCATCATCGCCGGAGTCGCCCACGACCGGAGCGAAGCCAAGATCACGGTTGTCGGCGTACCCGACAAGGTCGGCGAGGCAGCGCGCATCTTCGAGGCGCTGGCCTCCACCGAGGTCAACATCGACATGGTCGTGCAGAACATCTCGGCCGCGGCGACCGGGCTCACCGATATCTCCTTCACGCTGCCCCGGGCCGATGGCCAGACCGCGATGGCCACGCTCGCCCGGATCCGGGACGAGGTCGGCTACGACAAGCTGCTGTACGACGACCAGATCGGCAAGGTCTCCCTGATCGGGGCCGGCATGCGGTCGCACCCGGGCATCACCGCGCGGTTCTTCGCCGCGCTCGCGTCGTCGGGGGTCAACATCGAGATGATCTCCACCTCGGAGATCCGGATCTCGGTGATCGTCGACGAGGCACAGGTCGACGACGCGGTGCGGGCTACCCACACCGCGTTCGACCTCGACGCCGACGAGGTCGAGGCGGTTGTCTACGGAGGCACCGGGCGATGAGCGGCGTACGGCTCGGCGTCGTCGGCGCCACCGGTCAGGTGGGGGTGGCCATGCGCCAGATCCTCGAGCAGCGCAACTTCCCCGTAGATGAGATCCGGTTCTTCGCCTCGGCGCGCTCCGCGGGCACGGTGCTGCCGTACGCCGGCCGCGAGATCACGGTCGAGGACGCTTCGACCGCCGATCCCAGCGGGCTCGACATCGCGCTGTTCTCCGCCGGTGCGTCCACCTCGCGTGCGCTGGTGCCGAGCTTCGCAGCTGCGGGTGCGATGGTCATCGACAACTCCTCGGCGTTCCGCAAGGACCCCGAGATCCCGTTGGTCTGCTCCGAGGTGAACCCCGAGGCGATCGCGCTGGCCCACCAGCGGATCATCGCCAACCCCAACTGCACGACGATGGCTGCGATGCCGGTGCTCAAACCGCTGCACGACGCGGCGGGGCTGGTGCGGCTGATCGCGTCGACCTACCAGGCGGTGTCGGGTTCGGGCGTGGTCGGCGTCGAAGAGCTGGCCTCCCAGGTGGCGGCCGCCGGCGAGAAGGCACCCGAGCTGGCCTACGACGGTTCGGCCGTGACGTTCCCCGAGCCGCAGGCCTACGCCCGCACGATTGCCTACAACGTGCTCCCGCTGGCCGGGTCCATCGTCGACGACGGTCTCTTCGAGACCGACGAGGAGCAGAAGCTGCGCAATGAGTCACGCAAGATCCTCGGTATCCCCGACCTGCTCGTCTCGGGCATCTGCGTGCGGGTGCCGGTGTACACGGGTCACTCCTTGGCGATCAACGCCGAGTTCGCGTCGCCGATGCCGGTCGAGCGAGCCCGCGAGCTGCTCTCGCAGGCTGCAGGGGTCGAGCTGGCCGACATCCCCACTCCGCTCCAGGCAGCCGGTCAGGACCCGTCGTACGTCGGACGGCTCCGTCAGGACGAGGGCGTACCCGACAGCCGCGGCCTCGCCCTGTTCGTCTCCAATGACAACCTGCGCAAGGGCGCTGCCCTCAACACCATCCAGATCGCGGAGCTCATCGCAGCCCGCTGACCCGGCTCTTGTTGACGTGGTGAGGCGTCGACCCGGCTCTTGTTGACGTGGTGAGGCGTCGACCCGGCTCTTGTTGACGTGGTGAGTACGCCGAGCCGTCATGCACGAGCCGGGTCGGCGTCGTACGGCGTGAAGTCAAGCCGGGTCGGCTAGAGCTCGGAGGGTTCCTTGGCGGGTTCGACGAAGGCCGTGGTCACCCAGAAGGCGAGTAGGTACATCGCCACGGAGATGATCGGGATGACCAGGAGCATCCAGGAGCTCAGCAGGAAGTCGAGCAGGAACAGCAGCGCGATCACGGCCACCATCCCGACGGCTAGGAAGCTGGTGCTGCCCGGGTCGGGCACGTGGAAGAGCCGGAGCAGGAATCCCCCGATGGCGATCAGGGCCGCCATGATCACGAGCAGGATGGGTACGCCGGTGCCGCCGCAGGTCGCCGTTCCGCGGACCGCCTCGCACGCCTGGAGCGACCCGGCCGTGGCTCCGACCAGGAGCAGGCCGACCACGACGCCGGTCAGCGACGCAGCCATCCAGCCGGCAACGACCGGCAGCTTCGGGGCCGTGGGCCGGTCCGGCAGGGCTGGCGTATCGGGCTGGGGCCTCTTGCGCTGCTTGGGCTCCTTGAGGGGGCGGGGTTTCCGGCCCCGCCGGGCCGGCGCAGGTGCTTCCTCGACCTCGTCGGCGAAGATGGGCACTCCGCCCTCAGCCGGCAGTACAGGGGCGGCCGGTTCGGGCAGGGGCTCGGGCCCTATGTCGGGTTCAAGATCGTGCTGGGCGTCAACGGCAGGCTCAGGATCCGGCTCGACCACCGGCTCGACCACCGGCTCGACGGGGGGCTCGAACATCCAGGTGGGGTCGCTGACGGGGAGGACGTCGGTAGGGTCGTCGATCTCAGCCTCGACCTCGGGCTCGGGACGCGACTTGCGGCCGAAGAGCTTGGGAGGCTCCAAGTTCGACCGCGTCGGGTCCTGGTCCTCGTCTGCCATGCGGATGATCCTCTCAGACCTGTCCCGGACGGTAGGTGATCGGCACCCGCGGACGAGGCGGTGCCGACCCGCGGCCCCGCAAATGACCACCGCCGGACCCACAGTTGCAGGTCCGGCGGTTTCCGATGTCCTGAGACATCACACAGTCGGGCTGACAGTGTGCTGGTTCAGGACATCGGCGACAGATGTCTCAAGACATAGGCGACACATGTCGCAGGTCATCGGCGACAGCTCGCGCCGGGCTCGATGCTCGGCCATGCCGCAGCCCACGTCGAAGGCCCGCCTGGTCATCACCGCCCTGTTCGTCGACCACCAGACCCCGGCCGAGGTCGCCGCCCGCTACGGCGTGCACCGCGCCTGGGTCTACAAGCTCAAGGCCCGCTACGAAGCCGAGGGCGAGACCGCGCTCGAGCCCCGCTCCCGGCGCCCCAAGACCTCCCCGACTGCACTGCCACCCGAGGTGGTCGACCTCATCGTGCGGATCCGCAAAGAGCTCGACCGACGCCGGCCTGGACGCCGGCCCCGAGACCATCGCCTGGCACCTGGAGCACCACCACGGCCACCGGGTGTCGCAGGTCGACCATCAGCCGGCACCTGACCCGCGCCGGGCTGGTCACCCCCGAGCCGAAGAAGCGACCGAAGTCCTCCTACATCCGGTTCGAAGCCTCGATGCCCAACGAGACCTGGCAGTCCGACTTCACCCACTACCGACTCACCCACCCCGACGGCCGACCCGGCGCCGACGTCGAGATCATCAGCTGGCTCGACGACTGCACCCGCTACGCCCTTCACGTCAGCGCCCACGCCCGCGTCACCACCCCGATCGTGCAGGCCACCTTCCGCGAAGCCGCAGGTCAGCACGGCATTCCGGCCTCCACCCTGACCGACAACGGCATGGTCTACACCGTCCGACTGGCCGGCCTCGGACGCCAAGGTGGCCGCAACGGCTTCGAGCAGCAGCTCCGCGACTGGAACGTGGTCCAGAAGAACTCCCGACCCGGCCACCCCACCACCTGCGGCAAGGCCGAGCGGTTCCAGCAGACCATGAAGAAGTGGCTGCGCGCCCAGCCCGTCCAGCCGACCACGATCGCCGAACTCCAGGCCCTCCTCGACCTCTTCGCCGACGAGTACAACCACCGGCGACCGCACCGATCGCTGCCCCACCGGGCGACCCCGGCGACGCTCTACGACTCGATGCCCAAGGCCCTGCCCGGCCCGACCACCGACCCCGAGACCCACGAGCGGATCCGCCACGACCGCGTCGACAAAGCCGGCTCCGTCACGCTGCGGTACAACAGCCGCCTGCACCACATCGGCATCGGCCGAACCCACGCCGGAACCTGCGTCATCCTGCTCATCCAAGACCTCCAGATCCGCGTCGTCAACGCCGCCACCGGCGAACTCCTCCGCGAACTCATCCTCGACCCCAACCGCGACTACCAGCCCACCGGAGCACCCAAAGGCCCCACCCGAAGACCCCCGAAATGACAACACCCGGACCTACGATTCGCAGGTCCGGGTGTCGCCGATGTCCTGAGACATCACATGGTCGGGCTGACAGGATTTGAACCTGCGGCCTCCTCGTCCCGAACGAGGCGCGCTACCAAGCTGCGCCACAGCCCGATGCGCGCGGGAACATTACCTCAGCACCGGCCCGCCGCCGCAATCGGGTCCTCAGTCGGGCGCTCCGGGACCAGCGTGAGCAGGGTTGCCTCGGGGCGGCAGGCGACCCGGATCCGGGCGTACGGGCTGGTGCCGATGCCGGCCGAGACGTGCAGCCACGCCGACCCCGGGTCGCCGGGCGCAGAGTCAGCCGGATGGCGGTGCAGCCCCTTGGCGCGCGCCGGCTCCAGGTCGCAGTTGGTGGTCAGGGCGCCGAAGCCCGGCAGGCACACCTGGCCGCCGTGGGTGTGGCCGGCGAGGACGGCGTCGTAACCGTCGGCGGCGTACTGGTCCAGCACTCGGAGGTACGGCGCGTGGGTGATCCCAGCCGCACGTCGGCGTCGGCATCGGCCGGCCCGGCGACCTGCGTCGAGCCGGTCGTAGCTCAGGTGCGGGTCGTCGACACCGGCGAACGCGAAGCGTCGTCTCGCCGACCACCAGCGACGCCGTGCGGTTGGTGAGGTCGACCCAGCCTGCCGAGGACAGGCGTGCGCGGTCAGCTCCTGCCACGGCAGCTGCGGCGAGGAGGTGTTGCGCCTGCCGTCGTCGGGCAGCAGGTAGCGCAGCGGGTTGCGCAGGGTCGGCGCGAAGTAGTCGTTGGACCCGTGCACGAACACGCCCGGCCGGTCGAGCAGCGGCCCGAGAGCGTCGCGCACCACCGGCACCGAGTCGCGGTGGGCCAGGTTGTCGCCGGTGTCGATCACCAGGTCGGGGTTCGAGCGCGGCCAGCCCGCGCAGCCACTCCTGCTTGCGGCGCTGGCCGGGCGTCATGTGGATGTCGCTGAGGTGCAGCACCGTCAGCGGCCGGCTCCCGGGCGGCAGCAGGGGCACCTCGACGCCGCCGCAGCGTGTAGGCCCGGGCCTCCCAGGCGGCGTACGCCGTCAGCCCGAGGCCGGCGGCCGCGCCGGCACCGGCGGCACGGGTCATCATCCGCAGCAGCGTCACCCGGTCAGGCTGCCACAATGGCCCCATGAGTGCTCTCAAGGACCGGCTGCGCAGCGACCTCACCACCGCGATCAAGTCGCGTGACGAGGTGCGGTCGTCCACGCTGCGGATGATCCTGACCGCCATCACCAACGCCGAGGTGGCCGGCAAGGAGGCCCGCGAGCTCACCGACGAGGACATCATCGGGGTGCTGTCGACCGAGGCGAAGAAGCGGCGCGAGGCCGCGACCGCCTTCGAGGACGGCGACCGGCCGGAGCAGGCGGCGAAGGAGCGGGCCGAGTCCGCGGTGATCGCCGACTACCTGCCCCAGCAGCTGGAGCCTGGCGGAGATCGCGGAGATCGTCACCGCCGCCATCGAGCAGACGGGCGCCGCCGCCGACGGCATGAAGGCCATGGGCAAGGTGATGGGCGTGGTCACGCCCCAGGTCAAGGGACGTGCCGACGGCGCCGCCGTCGCCGCGGAGGTACGCCGCCAGCTGGGCTAGTCAGCGACCGACGCGCCGCCGGCGACCGTTGCCGTTCGCCGTTGCCGTTACCGCCGCCGCCGCCGTCCACCGTTGCCGTCGCCGTCGCCGCCGCCGCCGCCCGGCCGGGCTTCTGCGGCGGCGGCAGGAACGACGGTCACACCAGCGCCTGGCACGGTGCTGGGATAGACGAAGTTCGACGTAGTCGAGGGTGTCGTCGATCGACCTTCATCGCGTCGCCCCAGATGGGCGCGGCGAAGCCGGAGCCGGACACCGACGAGATGTAGTTGCCGCCGATGGTCTGCCCCTCGAGGACGATCGGCTGCCCGGTGTCGCCGACGCCGGCGATGATCGCCACCGCCGCCATCTGCGGGGTGTAGCCGGCGAACGAGACGGTCGGTGACCCTGCCTGGACGCCGGTGGTGCCGGTCTTGCCGGCTGCCGGCACCGCCAGCGCCTCGGCCGATGGCGAAGCCGCCCTCGATGACGCCGCGGAGCACGTCGTTGACCGCGTCGGCCGTCGACTCCTCCATCACCTGGTCGCAGTTCGCGGGATAGTCGCGGATCACGTTGCGCGCAGCGTCGCGGATCTCGAGCACCGGGCGGGAGTCGCAGTGCAGGCCCCGGGCGCCGAAGGTCGCGTAGGCCTCGGCCATCTCCAGCGGGCTGACGTCGGCGACACCCAGCGTCAGGTAGGGGAACAGCTCGCGACGTCCGGGGTTGGTGAGGCGGACGCCCATCTGCTTGGCCAGCTTGTAGACGGGGCAGAGGCCGATCTCCTGCTCCAGCTGCATGAAGTAGGTGTTCACCGAGTATCCTGGTGCCGCTGTACATGTTCATGCGACCGCTGCTGGTCGAGTTGGGGGTGTCGAAGATGCCGCCGAGGGCCGGGCCGAAGGAGCAGGTCGAGAAGTCGCTCGAGTTCTGGACGAGCCCGCTGGGGGAGTTGAAGGTCTGGGTGAGCGGCAGGCCCTTCTCGAGGGCCGCCGCCAGCGTGAAGGCCTTGAATGTCGAACCGGCCTGGAAGCCGTTGGCGTCGCCGTACTCCGACGGCACGGTGTAGTTGAGGTAGGTCTCGCCCAGGCGCTTGTTCGCACCCATCGGCCGTGACTGCGCGATCGCCTTGACCTCGCCGGTGCCGGGCTCGACCATCGCCAGGACGCCCATGGCGTTGTCCGTCGGGTTCACGTGGTTGCTGCACCGCTTGGTCGGCGGCGGCCTGGTAGTTGAGGTCGACCGTGGTCCGGATGGTCAGGCCCGCCCGTGTAGAGGACGCTCCTTGCGGATCTTTGCGGTCTTGCCGAGCCGACGGTCCTCCATCAGGTAGCGCACGACGTAGTCGCAGAAGAACGGCGCCTGAGAGTTGACGCAGCCGTTGTCGGCCGGCTGTGGGTCGAGCCCCAGCCCCTTCGTCTTGACGCTGCGTCGGCGGCGCCGGCGGGATCACGTGCAGCTGGGCCATCCGGTCGAGCACGATGTCGCGGCGCTGGCGGGCCCGGTCGGGTGAGTTGGTGGGGTCGAACGCCGTGGGGTTCTGCACCAGTCCGGCCAGCATCGCTGACTGGTTGAGGTTGAGCTGCTTGGCGTTGACGTCGAAGTAGTGGCGCGCGGCCGACTGGATGCCGTAGGCGCCGTCACCGAAGTAGGCGGTGTTGAGGTAGCGCTCCAGGATCCAGTCCTTGGTGTGCTCCTGCTCGAGGGCGATGGCGTAGCGGAGCTCGCGCAGCTTGCGGGCGTAGGAGTCGTCGGTGACCGCCGCGATCTCCTCCTTGGTCTTCGCCTGCTGCAGAAGGGTGAGCTTGACCAGCTGCTGGGTGATCGACGAGCCGCCCTGCACGACGACCCCGTCGTTGGCGGCGTTGGTGAGGAAGGCGCGGATCGTGCCCTTGAGGTCGAGCGCGCCGTGCTCGTAGAAGCGGTAGTCCTCGATCGCGACGATGCGCCTTGACCATGGTCCGCGAGATCTGGGTCAGCGAGACGTTGATCCGGTTCTGGTCGTAGAGCTGGGCGATCAGGTTGCCCTGGCTGTCCACGATCTTGGTCTTCTGCGGCAGCGCCGTCGTCTCCAGAGCGGTCGGCAGGTCGTCCATGGTGTCGGCCACCTTGTCGGTGGTGAATCCGAACACTCCGGCGAACGGGATCATCGAGCCCGGAAACCACTACTCCGAGCACGACGGAGACGATCAGCATCACCCCGAGGTGGGACAGCACTCGGGGCGCGGAAAGACGCTCAGAGCGCGGTCTTGGCATGCGCTCAGGGTACGTGAGCGCTCAGAAGACCCCGGATTCGCGGGCGACCCGAGGGTTTGACGTAGTCATGGACTAGTCATTTCGGACTAGTCGAGATTGAGACGAACGAGCCTGTCCCCAGCCGCTGAAGTTCTTTAACTTTCTCCTACAAGAGTAAAAAACTTCGGTGGCGTCATGGGGACGCTGACCTTGCTCTTGCAAACGATGTGGGGACAACATCATGTGGGTTGAAGATTGGGCACCGAGGGCTGCCTGTCGGGCGTCGCAACCGGACCAGCTGTTCGTCCGGGGCGCGGAGCAGAACAAGGCCAAGCAGCTGTGCAACGGCTGCCCCGTACGCACGGAGTGCCTCGCTGAGGCTCTGGACAACCAGATCGAGTGGGGAGTCTGGGGAGGCATGACCGAGCGCGAGCGTCGGGCGCTGCTCCGCCGCCGCCCGAACGCCTCCTGGCGAGCGGTCCTGGAGACGGCCCGTGAGCAGGCCGTAGACCCGGCGCCCGTCGGCGCCTCGGCCTGAATTCTCCGAATTTCCGCGCGAACGTCGCGCAGCGGAGCGATCGCCGTCGCCACTCAAGGTGCTAGTACCAGTGCCCCCAGGTACTAGCACTCGACGCCACTGAGCAGTTTTCCGACCTCTCGCAGCCCCACCAGGTCGTGCACGTCGCCGGCCAGAGCCGGCACGACGGCGGTGGCCACCTGCGGGTGCGCAGCCGCGAAGCGCTCCCGCAGCAACGCCTCCCGCTCGACCATTCGGGACTGGTCCGCATGCAGTCGCAGCAGGCCGGCCGTGAGCGACTCTGGGTCCCGCTTGCGCAGTCGCGCGGCCGCGGCCATCGCCTCGTCCGCCGACAGGGTCCCCTCGGGTTGCGGGCTGGCCCGGTTCACGACCAGGCCCGCGAGCGGCATCCGGTCCTCGCTCAGCCGCTCCACGAAGTACGCCGCCTCGCGCAGCGCGTCCGGCTCCGGCGAGGCCACCACCATGAACGCCGTTCCGTCCGCCTGCAGCAGGGCGTAGGTCTTCTGAGCGCGCTGGCGGAAACCGCCGAAGACCGTGTCGAGCGCTGACACGAAGGTCTGCAGGTCGCTCAGCACCTGCCCTCCCAGCAGCTTGGTCAGCGCGTTCGTGATCAGCGAGAAACCGGCCGTCATCAGCTTGGCTGGCCCCCGCGCGGGCATCAGCATCAGCCGGATGAAGCGACCGTCGAGGAAGCTCGAGAGTCGTTCGGGGGCGTCGAGGAAGTCGAGCGCGGATCGCGAGGGCGGGGTGTCGACCACGATCAGGTCGTAGCTGCCGTCCTTGCGCGCAGCCGCGTGGATCTGGCCCAGCTTCTCCATCGCCATGTACTCCTGGGTGCCGGCGAAGGAGCTGGACAGGGCGATGTAGAAGGGGTTCTCGAGGATCTGCTGCGCCTTCTCCGGGGTGGCCTGGCTCTCGACCACCTCGTCGAAGGTGCGCTTCATGTCGAGCATCATCGCGTCGAGGTGACCCCCCTTCTCGCCGCCGACGTCAGCGACCGGGCGCGGGGTGTTGTCGAGGGCCTCGATCCCCATCGACTGCGCCAGCCGCCGGGCCGGGTCGATGGTCAGCACGACCACCTTGCGGCCCCGCTCGGCCGCGCGCAGCGCGAGGGCCGCAGAGGTGGTGGTCTTGCCGACTCCGCCTGAACCGCAGCAGACGATGATGCCGGTGCCCGGGTCGTCGAGCAGGGCGTCGACGTCGAGCTCGCGGCTGCCGGCGGTCGCCTCGGGCCCGACGCGGGTGCGGGTGCGCGTCATGCCATGCCCTGTTCTCTGAGAAGCGCGGCCAGCTCGTAGAGCGCGCCGAGGTCCACGCCTCCGGGTAGCCGGGGAAGCTCGTACGTCGGCACGCCCAGCTGTCCGACCAGCTTGCGCTGTGAGTCCTCGAGCGCTCGCCGCTCGGCATGGTCGTGCGCCTCGGTCAGCAGGCCGTCGACCAGACTGTCGATGAGGCCGTCGGCACCGTCGACACCGGACGCCTTCAGGTCCGCCGCGATGGAAGCGCGGTCAAGGGTGCCGGCGCGCGCAGCAGCGAGGTCGTCCGCGGAGAGGTCCTGCGGGCGGATCAGGTTCACGATGACGCCGCCGACCGGAAGGTTGACCTCGCGCAGCTCGGCGATGCCGTCGGCGGTCTCCTGCACCGGCATCTCCTCGAGCACCGTCACCAGGTGCACGGCGGTCCGCGGCGAGCGGAACAGCGTCATCATCGTGTCGGACTGCGCCTTGATCGGGCCGACCTTGGCCAGGCCGGCCAGCTCGTTGCTGACGTTGAGGAACTGGACGATGCGGCCGGTCGGCGGGGCGTCGAGCACGACCGCGTCGTACTGGATGGCGCCCTTGTTGCGGCTGTTGCGCTGGACGGCCTCGAACACCTTGCCCGTCAGCAGCACGTCGCGGACCCCGGGCGCGATCGTGGTCGCGAACTCGATCACGCCGAACCGGTCCAGCGCCCGGCCGGCTCGGCCGAGCTTGTAGTACATGGAGAGGTACTCGAGCAGCGCCGACTCCGGCTCGATGTGCAGCGCGTGGACGACGCCACCGTGTGACTGTTCGACGCCCGGCAGGCCGGTGGTGAGCCGCCGCTCCTCGTACGGGAGCGGGTCGACGTCGAACATCCGGGCGATGCCCTGGCGCCCCTCGACCTCGCAGAGCAGCACCTGCTTGCCTTGGGAGGCGAGTGCCAGCGCGAGCGCGGCCGCGACCGTGGACTTGCCTGTGCCGCCCTTGCCGGTGACGACGTGCAGTTGCACCTGGTCCCAGTCGGGACCCTTCTGACCAGCCACGGTGGGGAGCCTAGTGGCCTAGGGTTTCAGCATGGGCGCCGAAGGTTCGCTCGTCGGACGTGACGTGGAGCTCGCCGCGCTCGTGGGATTCCTGGCGTGACCGGCCTGATGGACTTGCGGCGGCGCGGCACTAACCTCCAGGGATGGACAAGGTCGTGGGTTCGGCCGCGGAGGCCGTGGCGGACATCCCGTCGGGGGCGCGGCTCTCGGTGGGTGGGTTCGGGTTGTGCGGGGTCCCGTCGGTGCTGATCGACGCGCTGCTGGAGGCGGGGGTGAGCGACCTCGAGGCGGTCTCCAACAACTGCGGGGTCGACGAGTGGGGGCTGGGTCGGCTGCTGATGGCGAAGCGGCTGCGCCGGATGATCTCCTCCTACGTCGGGGAGAACAAGGAGTTCGCTCGGCAGTACCTCTCCGGTGAGCTGGAGGTCGAGCTGACCCCGCAGGGCACGCTGGCCGAGCGGATGCGGGCCGGTGGGTCGGGGATCGCGGCGTTCTTCACCGTGACCGGTGCCGGCACCCAGGTCGCCGAGGGCGGGCTGCCCTGGAAGTACGACGAGGCCGGCAACGTCATCGTCGTCCTCGCCGCCGAAGCAGACCCAGACCTTCGAGACCGTCGACGGTCCGAAGGAGTTCGTGCTCGAGGAGGCGATCGTCGCGGACTTCGGGCTGGTGCGGGCCTGGAAGGGCGACCGGCACGGCAACCTCGTCTACCGCGACTCCGCCCGCAACTTCAACCCGCTGGCCGCGATGTGCGGCCGGATCACCATCGCCGAGGTCGAGGAGCTGGTCGAGCCCGGCGAGATCGACCCCAACCACGTGCACACCCCCGGGGTGTTCGTGCAGCGGGTGGTGGCGCTGACCCCCGAGCAGGCCGCGGACAAGCGGATCGAGAAGCGGACCGTGCGCCCCAGGCTCGAGTCGGGCGAGGAGGCGCAGCGATGAGCTGGTCGCGTGAGGAGATGGCGGCGCGGGCGGCGTCGGAGCTGGTCGACGGGTCGTACGTGAACCTCGGGATCGGGCTGCCGACGCTGGTGCCCAACTACGTCGCCGACGACGTGGAGCTGGTGCTCCAGTCGGAGAACGGCATCCTGGGCGTCGGCGCTTACCCGTTCGAGGGTGACGAGGACCCGGACCTGATCAACGCCGGCAAGGAGACCGTCACCCTGCGGCGCGGGGCGTCGTTCTTCGACTCCGCGACGTCGTTCGGGATGATCCGCGGCGGCAAGATCGACGCCGCGATCCTCGGCGCGATGCAGGTCTCGGCGGCCGGTGACATCGCCAACTGGATGATCCCCGGCAAGATGGTCAAGGGCATGGGCGGCGCGATGGACCTGGTGCACGGCGCCAAGCGGGTGATCGTGCTGATGGAGCACGTGGCCCGCGACGGGACCTTCAAGATCGTCAACGAGTGCTCGCTGCCCTACACCGGCCGCGGCGTCGTCCAGCGGATCATCACCGACCTGTGCGTCATCGACATCACCCCGGCCGGGCTGACGCTGGTCGAGCTGGCCCCCGGCGTCACCGAGGACGAGGTGCGCGAGAAGACCGAGCCCGAGCTGGTCTGAGGTTCGTCCACGCAGCTCCGCGGCGCGGTCTCGGCACTCTTGGCCGATCCTCAACCCTTGGGCGGGAGCGAGCTGGCGGTGGCCACACCGCGCCTGACCCAGGCCTCGAGCTGACGCTTCGTGCGTACGCCGTCGGGCGCGACGCGCAGCCAGGTCTTCGACGCCCGGCCGCCCATCACCATCGGCTCGACGTGTTCGTCGAGCAGGAGCTGGGTGCCGTCGGTGCCGTCGGTGCGCACCAGCAGGCCGCCGTCGTGGCTGGCGCAGACCGCCAGGTGGCCCCCGAGCAGGAACCCCAGCCCGCCGAACATCTTCTTCTCCTCGGCCCGACTCTGCTTGCTCACCAGCTCGCGAACCCGGTCGGCCAGCCCCTCGTCGTACGCCATGGATCCAGTGTGGCTGAGGTCACCGACATTCGCAGCCGGGTGTTGGCGGAGGTACCGGACGTTGACCGGACCTGGGCGCGTCTCGACTACCAGTCGTCGACCGCAGACGGGCTCGTCACGGCTCGGGCAAGGATCGGCGCCAGCTGAACACTGAAGCCCTCCGAGATGTGCGCGCCATCCCGATAGATCCAGAGACCCCCGCGCCGTGTCTGACAGACCCCGTCGGGGCAGATGTCGGCACGAAGGTCAAGGTAGTGAACCCCTGCCTCCCGCGCCGCGTCGGCCTCTGCGTCGAGCGCGTGCTGCTGCCTCTTGTCCTCCGAGGTCAGCGAGACGGAAATCGCGCATGCGTTCGACGAGAGCAAGATCTCGACCATCCCGCAGGCTCTGTGCTTCCCAACGGGTAAAGGCCTCGCTCGTCCACTCCGCCCGGATGCGGCAGCATGCGCAGCAAGAGAACCCCGTGACCCGCCACCGCGAGCGTGCGCAGGGCGCGTGACAGCCCGGCTCGCCAAACTTCTGCCTTTTCCCCAGAGGGCCGACGCTTGGACCCCCGTGGTCGCGTCACGCATGGCAATGGCGGTCGCATTCACGAACTCGCCTGAGTTGGCGACAACCACTGTCGCTCTGGGCGCTCCGGCAAGCCACTCGGTCACCTGACGGTTGTGCTCGTCGCAGCCGCGCCACGTCGTAATCAGATCGCAGAACCGTGACATCCGCGAAGGGGCAACCAGGACGCCAGAAGAGGACTATCGGGCGGTCGAGAGTCTGTCTCCGGCCACAAGCAGACCTGCGCCGAACTGCCCTGCGTTCGAGTCTCCGACTAGGTAGATCGGGTCCTTCGTCCCCTCTCCCACGATGCATGCCGACAGGTCTCCAGAGCGCAAGACCTCGTCCATCGGGCAAGCCTCGGGTCCCAGCACCAGTGGCCGGGGCAGCACCTGGGCAGCCATGGACCGGATCGTGGGGCTACCCCAGTAGTGCGCGGCTGCCACATTCAGGGATCCCATGGCGAGGGCACTCGCCGCTAGGCAGACACCGGCCACCCGTAACCCGGAACGTGTGTGTTGACGCTCGGTGAGCTCGCGCCGTGGATATCGGAAGGGCGCCTCGACCCATCGGTGGGTGACGGTGCTGACACCCAGGGCGAGGAGGGCAGCTGAGATGAGCGCCAGGCGGTTGTTCGGCCATTCCATCCTGGCAAGCACGATCAGTGGCCAGTGCCACAGGTACCAGCCGTAGCTCCGGTCGCCGACCCAGCACAATGGCGCCCACGACAAAACACGCGTCAGGGGGCCGGGGGATCGACAGGCTGCGAGCACGAGGGCGGTGCTGGCGACGGGTAGGGCGAGGGCAGGGCTGCTGGACTGGGCGTCGGCTGTGAAGAGCACGACAGCCGCGACGAACCCAGCGCCTCCGGCTCCGCCTACCCAGCGGGCAGCTCGTGGTCCAAGCGGCGGGCGCGACAGGTGCCAGATCGCCAGGGCAACCCCGGCGGCCATCTCCCAGACGCGAGTGATCGGGAAGTAGTAAGCCGCGCTCCCGGGACGGTGCAAGAACGGGAGGCTCTCCGCGTGGCCCATGACCACGAGTGCGGCGAACGACAGCGTGGAGACGATGAGGAGGCTCCCCACCAGGACCCGCAGCCGACGCCGATTGCCCCAGAGCACGAGCGCGATGAACAGGGGGAAGACAAGGTAGAACTGCTCCTCGACGGACAACGACCAGGTATGACGGAGCGTGAGCGTCTCGGACTTCTCCGCAAAATAGCCCAGCATCGGTTCGATACAGCGCGAGGTTCGCCAGCGAGAAGGTGGCGTACACCCCCACCCGGCCGGTGGTGCGTTGACTGTTGAAGGGTGACTCGAGGAGGGCCGACAGCACCGCCACGACGACGAGCATCACGGCCAGGGCGGGAAGCAGCCGACGCACTCGGCGTAGATAGAAGTTGCCGAAGCGGATTCTTCCGTGGGCCAACTTCTCGCGGAGCAGCAAGCCCCCGATCACGTACCCAGAGATCACGAAGAATGCGTCGAGCGCAACGAAGCCGCCGCTCGGTGGCAGGTCGCAGTGATACACGACGATGATGAGCATCGCGACACCGCGCAGGCCCTGGACATGGTCAAGTCGTCTAGCCCCGTCGACCTGCACCGGGAAAGGTTACTGCCGAATCGACCCGGGTCGGTGCACCTACGCCTGAGGCCACTCACCGCTGAATCGGAGTGTCCATCGCATTCTGTACGGCTCGAACTTGGCGAGTGTCTGGCTGAGATCGCCGACACTCGAAACCGCGTGATGGCAGAGTTGGCGGGGTGACCAGAGCGCAAGCCGCTGCACTAGCAATCCTCACTGCGTCCGCGGTGTACGTCGGCGGCTGGGCGACGTCGTCACCTCGATCGTTCTACAACAGCTTCCCGGGCCTGAACCGCACCTGGGTCAGCATCGACGGCCCCTTCAACGAGCACCTCGTGCGCGACGTCGGCGCGTTCTACCTCGCGCTCGCGGCCGCGGGATTCTTGGCGTTGTGGTGGCGCGGGCGCCACGTGACCATCGTGACCGCGGCGGCGTGGACGGTGTTCAGCGCGCCCCACCTCGCCTACCACCTGGCCCACGCCCACGAGCTGGAGACGATCGATGCCGTGGGCCAGACGATTTCGCTGGCGGTCACCCTGCTGCTCGCTGTCTTCGTGCTGGTCGCGGCCGGACGCAGCCCGAGAGACGTCGGCGTGAGGATCGCGACAGCCGGTGGCACCGGCGTCCTGGGCCGCCACGTCGTGGAGGTTGCCCGCGACCGCGGGCACGAGGTCGTCGTGCTGGCCCGTGCTGAAGGCGTCGACCTCACGACCGGAGAAGGCCTGGCCGATCGGCTCGTCGGCGTCGACACGGTCATCGACGCAAGCAACTCGCCGGCCCAGAAGCGGGCCGACGCCGAGGCCTTCTTCGGCGCGGTCACCCAGCACCTGCTGGCAGCCGAGCACCAGGCCGGCGTCGGACATCACCTCGCGGTCTCGATCGTCGGCATTGACGACGTACCGCTCGGCTACTACCAGGGCAAGCTCCTGCAGGAGCGGATGGTGGCCGAGGGCGGTGTGCGGTGGAGCATCCTGCGGGCCACGCAGCTCCACGAGTTTGCCCAGCAGGCGCTGCACTTCGCGCGGCTCGGACCGTTGTCGTTCGTGCCGAGGATGCTGAGCCAGCCGATCGCGGCGGTCGAGGTCGCAGCAGCGCTGGTCGACCTCGCCGAGGCGGGGCCGTCGGGCCGGGTGCCCGACCTGGCCGGACCCGAAGCGCGCCAGATGGTCGATCTGGCCAGGCAGCTGTCGAAGGCCCGCGGCCTCGGCCGTCGGGTGGTGCCGGTGCGGCTGCCAGGCGTGTCCAAGCAGCTCAGGTCGGGTGCGTTGCTGCCGACGACAGGCGGTCCACGCGGGACGCAGACCTTCGAGGAGTGGCTGACCGGCTCGGGCCGCTGAATCGGGGTGTCCATCGGTGTCAAAACAGGCATACCGTCACCTCAGGAGGACACCATGGCCAAGGTCATCGCCAGCATCACCACTTCGATCGACGGCTATGTGCACCGGTCCGGACGACGGGCCGCGCCGTGGGCTGGGGGTCGGCGGCGAGCGCCTGCACTACTGGGTGATGGGCGGCCCCTGGACCTACGGCAGCGAGCACGATGGCAGCGGCATGTCAGGTGAGGACAAGGCTTTCTACGAAGGACTGACCAGCAACCTGGGTGTGGGCATCGTGCGGCCGCGGGATGTACGACGCCGCCGGTGCCTGGGGCGGCACCAACCCGTTTCCGGGCCAGCTGATCGTGCTGACGCACCGGATCGAGGACCAGCCCGACCCGGAGTCCGGGTTCCACTTCATCAACGGCTTCGACCACGCGCTGGACTGCGCGCATGAGGTTGCTGGCAACCGGGACATTGCCATCGGTGGCGGCGCGGACGTGATCCGGCAGGCACTCGCCGCGGGCGTCGTGGACGAGCTGGCGATCTCGACCGCGCCCGTGGTGCTCGGCGCCGGGAGGGCTCTCTTCGAAGGGTTCGAGCACGATCTCGAGCTCGAGCCCCTCTCGGTCCACCAGTCGGGGTTCGCGACTCACGTGAGGTACGCGGTCGGCAAAGGAGCGACTCGCAGATAGTCGAACGGGGTACCAGGTGAGATGGCCATGAGCATGCTTCGGACCAAGTCCATCGAGCAGTCGATCCGCGACACCGACGACCCCGACACCAAGCTGCGCAAGGACCTGGGTGCGCTCGACCTGACCGTCTTCGGTGTCGGGGTCATCATCGGCGCCGGGATCTTCGTGCTGACCGGCACCGTGGCGGCGTCGAACTCGGGGCCGGCGCTCGCTCTGAGCTTCACGATCGCAGCGGTCGCCTGCGGACTCGCCGGACTGTGCTACGCGGAGTTCGCCTCGACCGTGCCGGTGGCCGGCAGCGCCTACACCTTCAGCTACGCCACCTTGGGTGAGCTGATCGCCTGGATCATCGGCTGGGACCTGGTGCTGGAGTTCACGATCGGCTCGGCGGCGCTGGCCTCGAGCTTCTCCGGCTACCTGCAGGAGGTGCTCGACGGCGTCGGCATCACCCTGCCGACCGAGATCTCGTCGGCGGCCGACGGGTTCGTCGACCTGCCCGCCATCGTGTGCTCGCTCCTGGTGATGTGGATGCTGATCCGCGGCACGAAGTTCTCCAGCCGCTTCAACCAGGTGGTCGTGGCCATCAAGCTGGTCGTGGTCGCCGTCGTGATCGTTGTCGGCATCACGCTGGTCGACACCGCGAACTGGATCCCGTTCATCCCGGAGTCCCAACCCGTCGACGCCTCGAGTGGGGGCTTCCGCGATCTCCCGTTGATCACCAGCCTTCTCGGCTACGAGCCGGCGATGTTCGGCATCGCCGGGGTCATCTCTGGCGCGGCCGTGGTCTTCTTCGCCTTCATCGGTTTCGACATCGTGGCCACCACGGCAGAAGAAGCGAAGAACCCGCAGCGAGACGTGCCGATCGGGATCCTGGGTTCGCTGGCGATCGTCACGGTGCTGTACGCAGCCGTCAGCCTGGTCGTCACCGGCGTCCAGAGCTACCAGGACATCGATCCGGAGGACCAGGCCCCACTGGCCACGGCGTTCGATGCCGCCGGGGTGAGCTGGATGGGTGACCTGATCTCGGTCGGAGCCTGCATCGGACTCGTGGTGGTCGCGATGATCCTGATGCTCGGCCAGAGCCGGGTTGCTTTCGCCATGGCCCGCGACGGACTGCTGCCTCGAGCGCTGGCCCGGGTGCACCCGACGTACGGGACGCCGCACCGGATCACCCTGATCGCGGGAGTCGCGATCGCGGCGATCGCGGGCTTCGTCGACCTCCAGACGCTCGCGAACCTGGTCAACATCGGCACGCTCTTCGCGTTCATCCTGGTGAGCATCGCCGTGGTGGTGCTCCGCCGCACCAGGCCCGATCTTCCCCGCGCGTTCCGGACGCCGCTGGTCTCGCTCGTCGCTGCCCTGTCGGTGCTCATGTGCCTCTACCTGATGCTCAATCTCACCGGCGAGACCTGGGAACGCTTCGGCATCTGGATGCTCCTCGGGCTCGTCGTCTACTTCGCCTACGGCCGCGGGCACAGTCGGCTCGGCAAGGAGCCGGCGACGGTCGGCGAGGGCGGGCGGGGCGGCACCGAGCAGTAGGGTGCCGATCATGACCAAGTGGGAGTACCTCACCGCGCCGATCCTCACGCACGCGGCCAAGCAGATCCTCGACAACTTCGGCGCCGACGGTTGGGAGCTGGTGCAGGTTGCGCCCGGCATGAACCCCGAGAACCTGGTCGGCTACTTCAAGAGGCCGCTCGAGTCATGAGCACGGCCGAAGAGCGCTTGGCTGAGCTCGGGCTGACGGTGCCCGAGGTCGCCAAGCCGGTGGCGGCGTACGTGCCTGCAGTGCGCAGCGGCAACCAGGTCTTCACCTCCGGCCAGCTGCCGATGCGCTCGGGCGAGCTGATGCTCACCGGGAAGGTCGGCGACGACGTCAGCGCCGAAGAGGCCGTCGAGTGTGCCCAGCAGTGCGCGCTCAACGCCCTCGCCGCGGTGAAGTCCGTCGTCGGCGACCTGTCGGCGGTCGTGAGGGTGGTGAAGGTGGTGGTCTTCGTCGCGTCGACCCCCGACTTCACCGGCCAACCGGGGGTCGCCAACGGGGTCTCCGAGCTGCTCGGCAAGGTCTTCGGCGACGCCGGCGTGCATGCCCGCTCGGCCGTGGGCGTTTCTGCGCTGCCGCTGGATGCGCCGGTCGAGGTCGAGCTGCTCGTCGAGGTTTCGTGAGGATCCCGCTTCCCCCGGTGTCCCTACCGGAACGCCTGGTCGAGCTGGCCAGGGAGTACGACGACGGCACCCGGGAAGCGGCCGAACCGCGCAACGCGGCAACCGTGGTGCTGCTGCGACCCGGTCCGGCCGGGCCCGAGGTCTACCTGTTGCGCCGACAGGTCTCGATGGAGTTCGCCGGGGGTATGTGCGTCTTCCCTGGCGGCGGGGTAGATCGGCGAGACTTCGATGCAGAGGTCGCGTGGGCCGGACCGAACGCCGCGCAGTGGGCAGAACGGCTGGGCGTCGACGAGCACATGGCGCGAGCGCTGGTGTGCGCAGCGGTGCGCGAGACGTTCGAGGAGTCCGGCGTGCTGCTGGCCGGGCCCTCGGCCGACGAGGTGGTCGCGGACACTACCGGCGAGGAGTGGGAGGCCGACCGCGTCGCGCTGGAATCGCGCGAGCTGTCGATGACCGACTTCCTCAACCGCCGTGGCCTGGTGCTGCGCACCGACCTGCTCGGCACCTGGGACGGCTGGCTGACGCCGGTCTTCGAGCCGAAGCGCTACCGCACCTGGTTCTTCGTCGCGCTGCTCCCCGAAGGGCAGCTCACCCGCGACGTCTCGAGCGAGTCGTCTGAGGTGACCTGGCTCGCTGCTCACGCGGCTGCCTCCGGCGCCGACGCCGGCGAGGTGCTGATGCTGCCGCCGACGTACCTCACCTGCCTGGAGATCGGCGAGTACGCGGGCCCAGCGGAGGTGCTCGCTGCGGCTGAGGGGCGATCGGTCGAGATGTTCACGCCGGGCGTCGAAGCGGGCGACGACGGGTTCACGCTCTCGATGCCGGACCGGCTGCGGGCCCTGGTGGCGGCGCGCCGAAGCGGGTGAACGCCTGGGCGGGTGGGTCCTTCGGCGAGCGCGCCGAGTGTGTGCTCGCGCCCAATCCGAACCTGATGACGCTCGACGGCACCAACACCTGGGTGTTGCGCGAGCCGGGAGCACGACGGTCGGTGGTGATCGACCCCGGCCCATCCATCGAGTCGCACCTGGCGGCGATCGGCGAGGCCGCCGGTGACGTCGCGGTCGTGCTGTTGACCCACCACCATTTCGACCACTCGGAAGCGGCGCGCGAGTTCGCCGAGTCGGCGGGCTGCGGGGTGCGCGCCCTGGATCCGGCATACCGCCTCGGTTCGGAGGGCTTGGGCGACGGTGACGTGGTCGAGGTCGACGGGCTGGAGGTGCGGGTCGTGGGAACACCGGGGCACACCGCGGACTCACTCTCGTTCCTGCTGCCCGCGGAGGGTGCCGTGCTGACCGGCGACACGGTGCTCGGACGCGGCACGACGGTGGTTGCGCATCCCGACGGCCGGCTCGGTGCCTACCTCGACTCGCTCGACCGGCTGCACGCCCTCGCGGCGGCGCACGAGGTCCGGTCGATCTGGCCGGGCCACGGCCCGGTCATCGAGGACGCACTCGGCAGCCTCGACTTCTACATCGCCCACCGCAAGGAACGGCTCGAGCAGGTGGCGGCCGCCGTGGCTTCCCTGCGGTGAGGCTCCGTCTCCCGGAGGGCATCACTCCCGACGAGCTCCCGCGCCGAGTGGTGGAGCTCGTCTACCAGGACGTCGACCCGGTGCTCTGGGGCGCGGCCGAGCTGTCCGTGCGTGCCCAGCTCGCCTACCTTTCGGGCGGCGCCTGACGCCGACACCCCTGCTCCGCGTGCCGCGATCGGGCGGGCTAGCCTGAACGCCGTACTTGACCGTGACACGTGGAGGTCCGGATGTTGGCACGAGATCTCGCACAGCCGTTTCCAACGGTCGGCCTCGACTCGGACGCGCTGGATGCCGCACGTACCCTGGCTGAGGACCGGCTGCCCGGACTGATCGTCCTCGACGACGACGGTCTGCCTTACACGGTGCTGCCCGGCACCCAGGTGCTGCGATTCGTGGTGCCCACCTATGTGCAGGAAGATCCGGCGCTGGCCCGGGCCTACGACGAGAAGTCGGCAGACGAGCTGTGCTCCAGGCTGGCCAGCCGCCCGGTGCGCGACCTGTTGCCGAAGCGCAAGGACATGCTCGACCTACCGGTCGTTGCGGCGGACGCCACCGCGATAGAGGTCGCGGCGGTGATGGCCAGCATGCACAGCCCGCTGGTGGCGGTCGTCGATGAGAAGACGTTGCTGGGCGCGATCCGTTTGACCGACCTGCTCGCACACCTGCTGGCGCAGGGACCCGCTCAGTGACCACCTGGTTGGTGATCGCGGCGTTCACCGCGGCGTACGTCCTCATCGCCACCGAACGGATCCATCGCGTCGCCGCTGCGCTGCTCGGCGCCGCGGCGATGGTCGTGCTGGGTGTGGTCGACGCGCACACCGCGTTCTTCAGCGAGGAGACCGGCGTCGACTGGAACGTCATCTTCCTGCTGCTCGGGATGATGATCATCGTCAGCGTCATCAAGCAGACCGGGGTCTTCGAGTACCTCGCGATCTGGTCCGCCAAGCGGGCCCGCGGCAGACCGTTCGCCATCATGGTGATGCTCATCGTGATCACCGCGCTTGCTTCCGCGTTGCTCGACAACGTCACCACCGTCCTGCTGATCGCGCCGGTGACCCTGCTGGTCTGTGACCGGCTGGGGGTGCCGCCGATCCCGTTCCTGCTCGCCGAGGTGATGGCCTCCAACATCGGTGGCACTGCGACGCTGATCGGAGATCCGCCGAACATCATCATCGCCAGCAAGTCCGGGCTCACGTTCAACGACTTCCTGGTCAACCTGGCGCCCGTCGTCGTGGTGCTGCTCGCGGTCTTCGTGCTGATGTGCCGGGTCATGTTCCGTTCAGCACTCCAGTACGACGCCGAACGGGTCGCGGGCGTGATGGAGCTCGACGAGCGAGAGATGATCAGGGACAAGGGGCTGCTGATCAAGTGTGGCGTCGTGCTCGCCCTGGTGATGGCCGGGTTCATCGGACATGACGCGCTCCATCTCGAGCCGTCGATCGTGGCGATGATGGGCGCGGGAGCCTTGGTGGCGGTATCGCGGTTGGAGTCGGAGGAGTTCCTCGAGGACGTCGAGTGGCCGACCCTGGTCTTCTTCATGGGGCTGTTCATCATGGTCGGCGCCCTGGTGGAGGTCGGGGTGATGGCCGACATCGGGTCCTACCTGATCGACTCGGTCGGCGACCAGTACTTCCTGGCAGGCACCGGGCTGATCTGGGGGTCGGCAGCCCTGTCCGGGATCGTCGACAACATCCCCTACGTGGCCACGATGGCCCCGATCGTCAACGACCTGGTGGGTGCGGGAGCAGGCTCCGACCAGGCGAACGCCTTGTGGTGGGCCCTTGCGCTCGGTGCCGACCTCGGCGGCAACGCCACCGCGGTGGGAGCCAGCGCGAACGTCGTCGTCATCGGCATCGCGGCGCGCAACGGCCACAAGATCTCGTTCTGGCACTTCACCAAGTACGGCTTGGTGGTGACGTTCGTGACGATCGCGATCGCCTGGGGCTACTTCTGGTTGCGCTACTTCGCCTTTGCGTGATCCGTCAGCGGGCGCGTCGGGCGAGTCGCTCGACGTCCATCAGGACGACTGAACGCGGCTCGAGGCGCAGCCAGCCGCGCGCCGCGAAGTCGGCGAGCGCCTTGTTGACCGTCTCCCGGGAGGCGCCGACCAGCTGGGCCAGCTCCTCCTGCGTGAGGTCGTGGTGCACGTGCACTCCGTCGTCCGCCGTACGCCCGAACCGGTCGGCGAGGTCGAGCAGGGCCTTGGCCACCCGACCAGGCACGTCGGAGAAGACGAGGTCGGCCACCACGTCGTTGGCCCGGCGCAGTCGACCGGCCAGCTGGGCCAGGAGTCCGCGCGCCACCATCGGTCGTCCCTCGAGCCAGCGCAACAGGTCTTCATGGGAGAGAGAGGCGAAGCTCGAGTCGGTGACCGCCGTGACGGTGGCCGAGCGGGGGCCGGGGTCGAAGAGCGACAGCTCACCGAACATCTGACCGGGGCCGAGGATCGCGAGGAGGTTCTCGCGTCCGTCCGAGGAGGTGCGGCCGAGCTTCACCTTGCCGTCGAGCACGATGTAGAGCTTGTCGCCGGAGTCGCCCTCGTGGAAGAGCACGTCGCCGCGGCGCACGCGGCTCTCGGACATGGAGGCCCGCAGTGCCGTCGCCGCCTCGTCGTCGAGCGCGCTGAACAGCGGTGCTTGGCGGAGTACGTCGGTTTCCACGGATCCTCCTAGGGGATGACGTCAGCGGCGATCCTATCCAGTGGTCCAGGTCACACGTAATCACGACCCTCCTCAGGCGAACGAGGAGGGAGGGCCGATGTGGGTAGGCGAGGGCTCGCCGCGGAGCCAGGCAGCAAGATGGGGCCGGCGCCGACCGCGTGGATACGCCGGAACGAGAGCGTCGGGAGGGCGCCGTAGGCTGAGCCGGTGCCCGCTTCAGCGTCCGACTCCGAGACCCATACGTCCCTGGTCAGGCGTGCGCGGAAGATCGACCGGATGCTGGCGGACACCTACCCGGACGCGAAGTGCGAGCTCGACTTCCGCAACCCGTTCGAGCTGCTGGTGGTCACCGTCCTGTCCGCGCAGACGACGGACAAGCGGGTCAATGCGGTGCGCCCGACCCTCTTCGCGGCGTACCCGGACCCGCCGGCCATGGCTGCCGCCGACCGCGCGCAGCTGGAGACCATCCTCGGTCCGTTGGGGTTCTTCCGAGCCAAGACCGAGTCCTTGCTGAAGCTGAGCGCGGCCCTGGTGGAGCGTCATGACGGCGAGGTGCCGACGAGGCTCGCTGACCTGGTGGCGCTGCCCGGTGTGGGACGAAAGACGGCCAACGTAGTGCTGGGGAACGCGTTCGGCATCCCGGGCATCACGGTCGACACCCACTTCGGGCGGCT
Organism: uncultured Actinomycetota bacterium; assembly: GCA_963829975.1. GTDB lineage: Bacteria > Actinomycetota > Actinomycetes > Propionibacteriales > Nocardioidaceae > Nocardioides. Next base: position 63,626 of record CAWHKK010000021.1, on the reverse strand, counting down.
CTGCCGCCGCTTCGGCTGGACCGAGGAGACCGACCCGGTCAAGGTCGAGCACGCGATCGGAGCGCTCTTCCCGAAGCGCGACTGGACGATGCTCAGCCACCACCTGATCTGGCACGGCCGCCGCGTCTGCCACTCGCGCAACCCCGCTTGCGGCGCGTGCCCGGTGGCCAAGTGGTGCCCTGCCTACGGCGAAGGACCGACCGACCCCGACGCCGCCGCCAAGCTGGTGAAGACCGAGGGGCGCGCATGAGGGTCGTCTCCTTCGCGGCCGTGGCCGCGCTTGCTGCTGTCGTCGTGACCGGATGCGCCACGACGCCGGACATCGAGTTCCCGGGCCAGGCCCGGATAGACGTGGACACCCCTTCCCTGCGGCAGGAGAAGGAGGAAGCGGGCGTGAAGCCGTGCCGCCCCGGCACGGGCTCCAACGAGCTGCCGGCCATCACGCTGCCGTGCTTCGGAGGGGGTCCGGACGTGGACCTCTCCGGGCTGGCCGGACCGCTGGTCGTGAACATCTGGGCGGTGTCCTGCGGTCCCTGCCGCAAGGAGATGCCGGTGCTGGAGGAGTTCCACCAGCAGTACGGCGACCAGGTCAGCATCATCGGCGTCGACTACTCCGACCCTCAGGCCGGGGCGGCGATGGGGCTGGTGCGGGAGACCGGGGTGACCTACCCGCTCCTGGCCGATCCGCAGGAGGACCTGCTGGGCGCCGACCCGTTCCCCACCATGTTCGGTCTGCCCATGCTCGCCTTCGTGCGCGCCGACGGCACGGTCACGATCAGATCTGGGGCCGTCGAGAACGTCGACGAGCTGGTCGCCCTGGTCGACACCTTCCTCGGGGTCCAGCTGTGAGCGGCGCTCACTCCGACCTGCCCGCGTGGCTTAGGCCGGTCGAGGCCGGCGCCCGCTCGATCACGGTGCACGAGCTCACCCGGTTCATGCCACCGGAGGACTCCGACCCGCGTCGCGGCGCCGTGCTCATGCTGTTCGGTGACGGCGACCACGGCCCGGACCTGCTGCTCACCGAGCGGGCCCACCACATGCGCTCGCACCCCGGCCAGGTGTCGTTCCCGGGCGGTTCGCTCGACGAGGGCGAGACCGCGCGCGAGGCTGCGCTACGCGAGGCCGAGGAGGAGACCGGGCTGGACCCCTCCGGTGTCGAGATCTTTGCCGAGCTGCCGGAGCTGTGGTTGCCGCCGAGCAACTTCGCCGTCACGCCGCTGCTGGCCTGGTGGCGCGAACCCAGCCCGGTGCGAGCGGTGTCGCTCGACGAGGTGCATGCGGTCTACCGGGTGCCGCTCGACGAGCTGATCGACGAGACCCACCGGATCGCGGTGAAGCACCCGAGCGGCTGGGTGGGGCCCGGCTTCCTGATCGGTGCGCAGAAGGACGTCATCCTCTGGGGCTTCACCGCCGGGATCATCTCCCGACTCTTCGACTACCTCGGGTGGACCACCCCGCTCGACGACCCGCCGCTGCATGATCTCCCCAGCTACATGCTGCAGAGTGACCCCACGCGCACGGAGTTCAAGCCCAACACGGCGTTCCAGGCCAAGCGCTGACTGGGAGAAGGGGGCTGACGTGAACGCCCTCGACTGGCTGCTGGTCGTGCTGGTGCTCGCCTACGCCCTGTCCGGCTACTGGCAGGGATTCATCACCGGTGCCTTCGCTACCGCCGGCCTGCTTGCTGGGCGGCCTGTTCGGTGTCTGGCTGGCCCCGGTCGCGTTGGGCGACGCCTCGCCGTCGCTGATGGTCTCGCTGGGCGCCCTCTTCATCGTGATCCTGGCCGCGTCGCTGGGCCAGGCCGGGTTGCAGCTTGCTCGGGGCCCGGCTGCGCGAACGGATCACCTGGCAACCGGTCCGCGCGGTCGATGCCGCGGGTGGTGCGCTGCTGAGCGCGATGGCCGTGTTGCTGGTGGCCTGGGCGCTCGGCGTCGCGGTCTCGGGCTCGCGGATCGACAAGGTGACCCCACTGGTGCGGGACTCGGCGGTGCTGGGCAAGGTCAACGCGGCCCTGCCCCAGTCGGCGAGCAACGTGCTCCGAGCCTTCAACGACGTGGTCGGCGCCAGCTTCTTCCCCCGATACCTCGAGCCGTTCGCTCCCGAGCGGATCGTCGAGGTCGGGCCGGGACCGCGCCGACTGCTGACCGACCCCGACGTGATCCGCGCAGAGCCCAACGTGCTGAAGATCCGGGGCAGCAACGACTGCGGTCGCGGCATCGAGGGGACCGGGTTCGTCTACGCGCCCGGTCGGCTGATGACCAACGCCCACGTGGTCGCCGGTGTCGATGACCCGGAGGTCGAGATCGACGGCACCACCGAGCAGGCTGCGGTCGTCTACTACAACCCCGACCTCGACATCGCCGTGCTGAGTCTCGACACCGGCGGTCTCCAGGGTCTCCCCTTCGACACGGGCGCCAAGGAGAAGGACGGCGTGGCCATCCTCGGCTATCCCCAGGACGGTCCCTACGACGTCCAGGTCGGCCGGATCCGGTCCGAGCAGCGCCTTCGATCGCCCGATATCTACGGCCAGGGCACGGTCATCCGCGAGGTCTTCTCCGTGCGCGGGTTGGTGCGCCCCGGCAACTCCGGTGGCCCGATCGTCGACTCCGACGGCGACGTCGTGGGCGTCGTGTTCGCGGCTTCGGTGACCGACGACGAAACCGGGTACGCGCTCACGTCCGACCAGGTCTCGGCGAGCGGCGCAGACGGCAGGAACAGCGTCAAGGAGGTCTCGACCGGCGACTGTGCCGGCTGAGGGCTCTCCTGCTGGACGATCGGCCCAGCAGTGCTGAGGCGTTAGCTCTTCCCGCGCAACGCCCGAGGTATCTCCCGACCTTGCTCGATGGCCTTCTCCGGCGGGCCGACCTTCTTGATCTTCTTCAGCCCGACCAGGCCCAGGAGCCCGGCGAGGAGGAGGTAAAGGCCGAAGACGCAGAGGAACGCCCAGTGGAGCGCGAGGCCGTCGCCGTTCCAGTTGATGAAGTAGGCGATCGCCACCGACAGCATGATGATCGCGAGCACGGCGATGAACCCCGCAGCGGCGAAGAGGGCGAGGCCGAGCCCGCCGGCGCGGACGCTGACCTTCAGCTCGGACTTGGCGAGCTGGATCTCCTTCGACAGCAGCGCGGAGATGTCGCGGCTGGCGTCGTGGACCAGGCGCCCGATGGTGGGTTCGTCGTCGACTTTGAGTTGCTGGGTTGCCATGTCCGTCCTCGATGGTGCTCTGGTCCTGGTCGGTCGGTTCAGGGGCGACCTTACCGACAGCAGTTGCTGCCCTTCGCTACAGTCGCCCCAGGTGAGCCGGGAAGCCTGGTCGGCGCCAAGTTGTTGACCTCGTTCGTTGATCCGGAGCCCCGTTTGTGAAAGAGCCTCGTACCAGCCTGTTTCCGCAGCTCACGCCGAGCGAGGACACCTTCATCGGCGATCTCCTGCGCCGGGAGACCGTGGGCGGCGGGCTCGCCCTCCTCGCGGCCGCAGTGGCCCTGATCTGGGCGAACTCATCGGGGAGCGAGGCCTACGAGTCGTTGCGCCACTTCGAGCTGGGGCCGCTCGACCTCGAGCACTGGGCGGCCGACGGGGCGCTCACGGTGTTCTTCTTCGTTGCTGGCCTCGAGCTCAAGCGCGAGTTCGTGGTGGGATCCCTGCGCAAGCCTGCCGATGCCGCGGTGCCCGTGGTGGCGGCAATCTGCGGCGTTGCGGTGCCTGCCGCCGTCTTCCTGGCGTTCAACGTGTTCTCCTCAGACGGGCATCCCGAAGGCTGGGCGGTGCCTGCGGCGACCGACATCGCCTTTGCGCTGGCCGTGCTGGCCGTGGTGGGGTCCAACCTGCCCAACGCGCTACGAGCCTTCCTTCTCACGATGGCCGTGGTCGATGACCTGATAGTGATCGTGATCATCGCTGTCTTCTACACCGACACCCTGCACCTCACCTCGCTGTCGCTGGCGCTGGTGGGGTTGGTCCTGTGGGCGGTGCTGCAGCGGCTCCGCGTGCACTCCTTGTTCCTGTACCTCCCGTTGGCCGTCTCCATCTGGTGGCTGATTCACGAGAGCGGGATCCACGCGACCATTGCCGGTGTGGCCATTGGCCTGCTCATGCGGGTGCGACCGGACGCGGACGAGGACAGAAGCCCCGCCGAACGGCTGGAGCACCGGATCTCACCGTTGTCGTCGGGGGTCGCCGTGCCGTTCTTCGCGCTGATGAGTGCAGGCGTGGTCATCTCTGGGGGAGCCGACCTGGTGCGCGACCCGGTCGTCTTGGGCGTGGTGCTCGGTCTGGTGGTCGGCAAACCGATCGGTGTCTTCGGCGGCGTCTGGCTGCTGACCCGGTTCACCCGCGCGGACCTCGGCGACGACCTGGGCTACCGCGAGGTCGTCGGGGTGGCCGTGCTTGCCGGGATCGGCTTCACGGTCTCACTGCTGGTCGCTGACCTCTCCTTCACCGGTGAGCTCCGCGACGCGGCCAAGACGGCCGTGCTCGCCGGATCGCTGATCTCGGCCGTGGCGGGTGCCCTGATCCTCGGTCATCGCGATCGCGCCCACACCACCACGTAGCCTGCCGGACGGACGTCAGTCCTCTCCCTTGCCCGGAGTCGATGCCCTTCTCGATCAGCGCCATCACCGAGGAGTCGGCCAGGGTGGTCACGTCGCCGATCTCGCGGTGCTCGGCCACGTCCTTGAGCAGGCGCCGCATGATCTTGCCGGACCGGGTCTTCGGCAGCTCGGCCACGATCATGATCTGACGTGGCTTGGCGATCGCGCCGATCTCCTTGCGGACGTGGTTGCGCAGCTCCTCGACGATGTCTTCCCCGCCGTCTCCGGCCTCGTCGCGCAGGATGACGAAGGCGCATACCGCCTGGCCGGTGTCCTCGTCCTTGGCGCCGACGACCGCGGCCTCGGCCACCTTCGGGTGGGAGACCAGCGCGGACTCGATCTCGGTGGTGGAGAGCCGGTGTCCGGAGATGTTCATGACGTCGTCCACCCGGCCGAGCACCCAGAGGTCGCCGTCGGTGTCCTTCTTGGCGCCGTCGCCGGCGAAGTAGTAGCCCTGTTTCTTGTACCTGGACCAGTAGGTGTCGATGAATCGCTCGTCGTCGCCCCAGATGGTGCGCAGCATCGCCGGCCAGGGCTTGGTCAGCACCAGGTAGCCGCCGGACCCGTCGGGCACCGACTCGCCCTCCTCGGTCACCACGTCGGCACGCGACGCCGGGGATCGGGATCATCGCCGAACCGGGCTTTCCGTGGGTGACGCCCGGCAGCGGGCTGATCATGATCATGCCGGTCTCGGTCTGCCACCACGTGTCGACGACGGGGGTGCGGTCGCCGCCGATGACCTTGCGGTACCAGACGTACGCCTCCGGGTTGATCGGCTCACCGACCGAGCCGAGCAGCCGCAGCGAGGACATGTCGAACTTGTCGGGGATCTCCTTGCCCTGCTTCATGAACGACCGGATCGCGGTGGGGGCGGTGTAGAAGAGCGAGACCTTGTAGTCCTGGATGATCTTCCACCAGCGGCCGCGCTCGGGACTGTCGGGCGTGCCCTCGTAGAGCACCTGGGTCGCGCCGTTGGCGAGCGGGCCGTAGACGATGTAGCTGTGGCCGGTCACCCAGCCGATGTCGGCGGTGCACCAGTAGACGTCGGTCTCCGGCTTGAGGTCGAAGACCGCCCAGTGCGTGTACGCCGCGCCGGTCGAGGTAGCCGCCGGTCGTGTGCAGGATGCCCTTCGGGCTTGCCGGTGGTGCCGGAGGTGTACATGACGTAGAGCGGGTGCTCGGAGTCGAAGAACTCGCACTGCGTGCTCGGTCGACGCGCCGTCGACGGCGTCGTGCCACCAGACGTCGACCTCGTCGTCCCACTCGACGTCCTGGCCGGTGCGGCGGACGACCAGCACCTTCTCGACCTGATGCCCGTTCTTGGCGGTCTTGGTGCGGGCCTCGTCGACCGCGGGCTTGAGCGCCGACGGCGCGCCCCGCCGGTAGCCGCCGTCGGAGGTGATCACGACCTTGGCCTGGCAGTCCACGAGCCGGGTGGCCAGGGCGTCGGAGGAGAAGCCACCGAAGACCACCGTGTGCGGCGCGCCGATCCGGGCGCAGGCCAGCATCGCCACGATCGCCTCGGGAATCATCGGCATGTAGATCGCGACCCGGTCACCCTTCTCGACGCCGAGGTCGGTCAGCGCGTTGGCCGCCTGACACACCTCGTCCTTGAGCTGGGCGTAGGTGAGGTCGCGGGTGTCGCCCTCCGGCTCGCCGACCCAGTGGAACGCGACCTGGTCGCCCTTGCCGGCCTCGACGTGCCGGTCGACGCAGTTGTACGCCGCGTTGAGGGTGCCGCCCACGAACCACTTCGCGAAGGGTGGGTTGTCCCAGTCGAGCACCCGGTCCCACTTCTGGTCCCAGCTCAGCCGCTCGGCCTGCTCGGCCCAGAACGCCTCGCGGTCCTGCGTCGGCCCGTGCGTACGCCTCCTCCTTGAGGTTCGCGTCGGCCGCCAGGTCGGCCGGCGGCTCGAACCGACGGTCCTCCTTGAGCAGGTTCGACAGGGTCCACCTCGTTGGGCTCGTACTCACGATGTTCTCCCGTGGTCGTTGTTCGGTTGCGCTGGGTCGGCACTGTTCACCCTAGGACTCCGGCGGCAACGGGGGAGGGTCGTGCGCCTGGCGCCGGTCCAGGACCGAGCTCAGGCACACGACCAGACCCCCCGAGTGCGTGGCCCGCTGACCCCGCGAGTGCGCCGGAGCGGGGTCAGCGGGAGTTCAGTCCAGGACCTCCTTCTCGGAGCCCGCCCCGGTGAGGGAGCGCACCTCGAGCTCGACGTAGGCCGCCTCGGCATCCGGGTCACGCGACGTGAGCGTCGCCGAGGATGCCGAACAGGAAGCCGGCCGGGATCGAGACGATGCCCGGGTTGGCCAGCGGGAACCACGAGAAGTCGACGCTGGTCCAGAACACGCCGGTCGGTCCCGAGACCGTCGGCGAGAAGAACACCAGGCCGACGCAGGTGATCGAGTCCGCCGTAGATCGCCCAGGTGGCGCCCCTGGTGTTGAACCGCTTCCAGAACAGGTTCATCACCAGCGCCGGCAGGTTGGCCGACGCCGCGACCGCGAAGGCCAGCGCCACCAGGAACGCGATGTTGAGCTCCTGGGCGAAGATCGACAGCACGATGGCGACGCCGCCGATGCGAAGGCGGCGATCCGGGCCACCTTGACCTCGTCCTTCTCGCTGGCCTTGCCCTTCTTCCAGACGTTGGCGTAGAGGTCGTGGGCGACCGACGACGCCGAGGTCAGGGTCAGGCCGGCCACCACCGCGAGGATCGTCGCGAACGCCACGGCCGCGATGAACGCCAGCAGGATCGCGCCGCCGTCGGAGCCTGGCCCTCCGCCCACCTCCTCGGCGAGCAGGGGTGAGGCCAGGTTGCCGCCACTGGTGGCGACCTCGCTGTCCGGCTCCGGTGTTCAGCAGTGCCGCGGCACCGAAGCCGAGCACCAGCGACATCAGGTAGAACGCGCCGATCAGCCCGATCGCCCAGTTCACCGACGTGCGCGCGTCCCTGGCGGTCGGCACGGTGTAGAAGCGGATCAGGATGTGCGGCAGGCCGGCCGTGCCGAGCACCAGGGCCAGGCCGAGCGACAGGAAGTCGATCTGGCTGGTCGTGCTGACGCCGTACTTCAGGCCCGGCTCGAGGAACGCCGTCCCCTTGCCGGTGTTGTCGGCCGCGGCGCCCAGCAGGTCGCTGAGGTTGAAGTCGAACTTCGCCAGCACCAGCACCGTGATCAGGACGGTGCCGCTCATCAGCAGCACCGCCTTGACGATCTGCACCCAGGTGGTGCCCTTCATGCCGCCGACGACGACGTAGAAGATCATCAGCAGGCCGACGGCGAGGATCGTGAACCGGATCGCCCAGTCGCCCTCGATGCCGAGCAGCAGGGTGACCAGGGCGCCGGCACCCACCATCTGCGCGAGCAGGTAGAAGATCGAGACCACGACCGTGGAGGTCGCCGCGGCGGTGCGCACCGGCCGCTGGCGCATCCGGTAGGCGAGCTGGTCGGCCATCGTGTAGCGACCGGAGTTGCGCAGCAGCTCGGCCACCAGCAGCAGGGCGACGAGCCAGGCGACCAGGAAGCCGATGGAGTAGAGGAACCCGTCGTAGCCGGCCAGCGCGATCGCCCCGGAGATGCCGAGGAACGACGCGGCGCTCATGTAGTCGCCGGAGATGGCCAGGCCGTTCTGGAACCCGCTGAACGAGCGGCCGCCGGCGTAGTAGTCGGCGGCGCTCTTGGTGTTGCGGCTGGCCCAGAACGTGATGCCGATGGTGATCGCGACGATCACCAGGAACAGGATCGTGGAGAGAGTCTCGGAGCTCATCAGGCCACCCCTCCGCGTGTCCGGCGTGCTCGTCCTCGTACCGCTGGTTCGAGCTTGCGCGCGAGCGGGTCGACGTGCTTCTCCATGTAGCGGCCGTACAGCCAGGCGATGACGAACGTCGAGACGAACTGGAGGAAGCCGAAGACCAGCGCGATGTTGATGTTTCCCACGACCTTGGTGCTCATGAAGTCGTGCGCCCAGTTCGACATCACGACGTACAGCAGGTACCAGGCCATGAACGCGAACGTCGCCGGGAAGACGAACCGCCGGAACTTGCTGCGCAGCTCCGCGAACTCGGGGGTCTCGCCGAGCTCGACGTAGATCGGATGGTCGGAGCGCAGGTGGACGATGTCGTCCCCTGGGTCATCGGTCGCAGATGTCACGGGCTTTCCTCTCGCGAGGGGTGGTGATCACGGTCACGCTAGGGACGTCGGTACCCCGCCGGTCAGGGGTGTGCGCACCGCATGCGGTCGGCGGGGTGGCCGATTCGGCGAGCGGTCGGTTTCGCGCGACCAACGGTCGGCGTCCGAGGACGAGCTGGCCGACGAATCGGCAGGTGGTGGTGGGTGCACGCCGACACTAGCGACGACAATGGGGACATGTCGTCACCGCTTGCCGGGTTCGTGATCGGGGTGACGGCTGCGCGCAAGGTCGAGGAACAGGTGAGCCTGCTCGAGCGAAGGGGGGCGAAGGTCGTGTGGGCGCCCGCGCTGTCGCTCAACCCCAACCACGTCGACGACGAGTCGTTGCGGGAAGCCACCGCCGACGTGCTGAGCCGCCCGATCGACCTCTTCCTGGCCACCACCGGCATCGGGATGAAGGCGTGGTTCGCCGCGGCCGAGAAGTGGGGGATCCTCGACGACCTGCTGGCGGCCCTGGGTGCCGCCGAGATCCTGGCACGCGGGCCGAAGAGCGTCGGCGCGCTGCGACGTCGGGGTCTCCAGGAGCTGTGGGCGCCGGAGTCGGAGGCCTTCGAGGACGTGCTCGAGCACCTGCGGGGTCGTGACCTCTCCGGCCTGCGGATCGTCGTGCAGGAGCACGGGCAGTCGTTGTCCATGGCGGCCCACGCGCTTCGTCGGCAAGGAGCCGACGTCACCACGGTCACCGTCTACCGCGTGCTGAGCGCCGACGACCCCGAGCCGATGTTCCACCTGATCGACCAGATCGCCGACCGCGACCTCGACGCGGTGACGTTCACGTCTGCGCCTGCCGTGGCCGCCCTGATGGAGGCGGCCGGCTCGACCGGACGGCGCGACGAGCTGGTCGGGGCGTTCCAGGCCGACGTGGTGGCGTCCTGCGTCGGACCGGTGACGGCCGCGGCCTTCGAGGTGTGGGGCGTGCCGTCGATCTACCCGGAGCGCTCACGCCTGGTGGCCATGGTCAAGCAGCTGGAGAGCGAGCTGCCGGCGCGCTCCTCCGGCCTTCGACGTCGCCGGCCACACGCTGCTGGTGCCGAGTGACGGGCGGCGGCGGGGGGTGGTGTCCATCGACGGCATCGAGATGGCCCTCGCGCGGCTTCGCGCTCGCGCTCGGCACCCGGATCGTGCAGACCGTGGTCAAGCGGGGCTATCGGCTAGCCGTCGTGACCTGAGGCGCCGGTCGTCGTCGTTCAGCCTCGGTCGAGCTCGAGCACCTCGGGCGTGTGCAGGCGGACCATGAACCGCCGGGTGTGCGCGGGCACCCGACCGACGGTGGCCCTGGAGACGCCGACCATCACCGCGAACGCCAGCGGCACCGACCAGGCGGCGGGCTGGGAGAGCAGTACGCCGACCCAGCCGGAGGTCGCTCCGTCGGCGAGCACCCAGACGACCGCGGAGCCGGACCCGAGCCCGCCGGCCGCTATGCCGGCGATCGCGCCCACGTCGGTGAGGCCGCGCCACCAGATGCCCAGCACCAGCAGCGGACAGAACGTCGACGCCGCCACCGCGAAGGCGAGGCCCACCGCGCGGGCGACACCGATGTTGGGCAGGCTCAGGGCGACGAGCAGCGGGACGGACACGGCTACGACCGCACCCACCCGGAACGCCGCCACCCCACCGAGCCGGCGGCCCGACCAGGTGCGACCGGTGACGTCCTGGCTGAGAACGCCCGCCACCGCGATCGTCAGCCCGGACGACGTGGACAGGAACGCCGCGAACGCGCCAGCGGTGACGAGGCCGGCCAGCACCTCGCCACCAGAACCGGCCACCATCAGCCGGGGCAGCTCGAGCACCAGCACGTCGGACCGGCCGTTGGTGGCCAGCTCGGCGGCGTACACACGCCCGAGCGCACCGTAGATGGGCGGCAGCAGGTAGAAGAGCCCGAGCAGGCCGAGGACGACCAGGGTCGTCCGCCGGGCCGCCCGCCCGTCGGGGTTGGTGTAGAACCGGACCACGACGTGCGGCAGCCCCATGGTGCCGAGGAACGTCGCGATGATCAGCGAGTACGTCGTGTACAGGCCGGGTCCGCCGCCGGACGCGAGCGGCAGCGACCAGTCGCCGGCCGGCATCCGAGAGCGAGGCGACCCGTCGTCGGCCCAGACGATGAGCAGCACCGCCGCGGGCAGCAGCAGAGCGGTGAGCTTGAGCCAGTACTGGAAGGCCTGCACGAAGGTGATGCTGCGCATGCCGCCCGAGGTGACGTTGGCGAGCACGACCGCGCTGACGATCACCGGCCCGACCCAGCTGGGCGCCTCGATCGCTGCGGCCAGGGTGATGCCCGCCCCCTGGAACTGAGGCAGCAGGTAGAGCCAGCCGATGGCGACGACCAGCAGCGAGCAGACGCCGCGGACACCGCGCGAGCCGAGCCGGGCTTCGGCGAAGTCGGGCAGCGTGTAGGCGCCGGAGCGCCGCAGCGGAGCGGCCACCAGGACGAGCAGAAGAAGGTAGCCGGCGGTCCAGCCGATCGGGTACCAGAGCATGTCGACGCCGAAGGTCAGCACCAGCCCGGCGACGCCGAGGAAGCTCGCGGCCGAGAGGTACTCGCCACCGATGGCCGACGCGTTCAGCCCCGGCCGGACGGTGCGCGAGGCGACGAAGAAGTCGCTCGTGGTGCGCGAGAACTTCAGGCCCCAGGTGCCGATCAGCAGCGTCGTGACGGTCACCAGCACGACGGCGACGACTCCCGGAGCGCCGCTCACCGGTCCAGCTCCGAGAGCAGCTCGGCAAAGTCGCGCTCGTTGCGTTCGGCGCGGACGACGTAGCGCCAGCCGAGCGCGAGCAGCACCGGGTAGACGACGACGCCGAGCAGCAGCCAGGCGAGCGGCAGCCCGACCAGGTGGACGTCGGCCAGCTCGGGTGCGAGGTGGAAGACCAGCGGCAGGGAGCCCACCCCGAGCACCAGCAGGGCGATGATCCGCAGCGCCAGCGTCAGCTGCTCGCGCAGCAGCGACCCGAGGTACACGCCGCCGAGCTGGGTCTGCTCGTCGATGTCACTCGCGCGGGTCTGGGGCGCGCGCCGGCGTGGTGGGCCGGTGACCCGGACCCGTTGCGGAGGCGGATCCTCAGCCACCGGGGGCCGCTCGCTTGACCAGCAGCTCCCGCAGCTCGCGCGTGTGCCGCCGGCTCACCGCGAGCTCGATGTCACCGACCACGACGGTGCACCGCCCGGAGTCCATCCGGACCTCCCGGATGTGGGCGAGCGAGACCAGCAGGGAGCGGTGGATCCGGACGAAGCCGTCCGGCCCCCACTCCTCCTCGAGCGTGGAGAGGGGGGTCCGGAGCAGGTGGGAGTCGCCGCGCACGTGCAGACGCGCGTAATCGCCCTGCGCCTCGACGTGGGTGATGTCCGCGCGATCGAGGAACCGCGTCACGCCACCACGCTCGACCGGCACCTGGCTGTCGAGCGATGGCCCGCTGGCGCGGTCGCCGCCCTCGACCACCCGGCGTACAGCTTCGGCGATCCGGTCGGCGCGCACCGGCTTCAGCACGTAGTCGACCGCCTGCAGGTCGAACGCGTCGACGGCGTGGGCGTCGTGCGCGGTCACGAAGACGATCGAGGGCGGGGTCCGGAACCTGCTGAGCACCTGGGCCAGCTCCAGCCCGCTCAGGCCGGGCATCTGGATGTCCAGGAAGACGCAGTCGACCTCGGACTCGCGCAGGATCCGCAACCCATCGGTGGCTGAGCCGGACGTGAGCACCGTGCCGACCCGGTGGTCGCCGTCGAGGAGGAAGGCGAGCTCGTCGACGGCCGGTTGCTCGTCGTCGATGACCAGCACGGTGAGGCTCATGCCTGCACCCCTGGCGCGAACTTCGGCACCCGGACGATGACCTTGGTGCCGGCGCCCGGTGCAGTCTCGACGACCAGCCCGTAGTCGTCGCCGAAAGCGTTGCGCAGCCGCGCGTCGACGTTGCCGAGGCCGACCGAGTCGAGGGCGGAGTCACCGGAGAGCGCACGGCGTACGACGTCCGGGTCCTCGCCCGCTCCGTTGTCCTCGACCTCGATCACGCACTCCTGCCCTCGGTCGTGGGCCACGATCCGGATGTGCCCGGCGCCCTCGGAGGCCTCGAGGCCGTGGCGGACGGCGTTCTCGACGAGTGGTTGGACGCAGAGGAACGGTACGGCGACCGGCAGCACCTCCGGCGCGATGCTCAGCGTCACCTGGAGCCGGTCGCCGAAGCGGGCCTGTTCCAGCAGCAGGTAGCGCTCGATCGACTTCAGCTCCTCGGCCAACGTCGTGTAGTCCCCGTGCCGTCGGAACGAGTAGCGGGTGAAGTCGGCGAACTCCAGCAGCAGCTCGCGGGCCCGGTCCGGGTCGGTGCGGACGAAGCTGGCGATCGCCCCGAGAGAGTTGTAGATGAAGTGCGGACTGATCTGGGCGCGCAGCGCCCGCACCTCGGCCTCCATCAGCCGCGTCCGGCTGGCGTCGAGCTCGGCCAGCTCGAGCTGCCCGGAAACCCACTTCGCCACCTCGTCGGCGGCGCGGGCCAGACCTGCGGTGGGGTAAGGCGCGAACGCCTGCAGGGTGCCGACGATCCGCTCGTCGACCACCAACGGGGTGACCACAGCCGTCCGCACCGGGCACCCGGTCTCCGCACAGTGCAGGCGGCTCCGGTCGAAGCTGCGGGTGTGGCCACGCTCCAGGGTGTCGGTCACCAGCTGGGCGACCTGCGGTGCGTGATGGTCACCGGTGCCGTCCCAGGCCAAGACACCGGCCGTGTCGGTGACCGCGAGCGCCGGCGTGCCCAGCAGGGTGCGGAGGTGGCGGATCGAGCGCTCGGCGCTGCCCTGGGTGAGTCCCTCACGCAGCGCCGGAGAGGCGAGCGAGGCAGTGTGCAGTGTGCGGAACGTGGCGCGGTCGGCCTCGGTGCCGAGGTGGGTACGCCGCCAGGCCCGATGCATGGGGCCATCGTGCCGCACGCCACGCCGGCAGGCGGGCCGTAGGCGCGGGAGGCGCGGTCGTGCGCTAGCGGAAGTCGATCAGCAGGGTGCCGTCGTCGTCGTCGCGCGGCGGCGAGGTGGGGCTCGATCCCGTGGTGGGGTCATCGGCTCCCGTGCCGGGGCCAGTGGTGGTCGCGTCCGCCGTCGACACCGTGGTGACGATCGGGCTCTTGACGACGCGCGAGCGGAAGCAGCGGGCCTCGTAGTGCACCTGCATCCCGTCCATCCCGCGGCCGTAGCTGTCGTAGAGCTCGAGCAGCTCGACCATCTTGGCTGCGCGGGCGCTCCTCGTCGAGGGTGGCGATGTTGGAGCGGGAAGCAACCAGGTCCTGGATCGAGCGCCGGTCCACGGCCTGCCAGTGCTTGAAGGTGCGCTCTTCGACCACGATGAACCGCAACGAGGACTGGAGCATCTCGGTCGGGTCGTAGTCCTGCTCCTGGGTCCCGATGATCCGGCCCAGCTTCTTGACCCAGGGGATGCGCTCGTCGCGGACGTTCCAGACCAACGACAGTCGGCCCCGCGGTTTCAGCACTCTCCGAATCTCCGGCAGCGCGACGTCATGGTCGAACCAGTGGAAGCACTGGGCGCCCACCACCACGTCGTAGGAGTTGTCGGGCGCGGCGATCTGCTCAGCCCCACCTACCGAGGTGCGCACGGCGGGAAGGTTGTTGCGCAGGATCGCGAGCATCTCCTCATCGGGGTCGGTGGCGTGCACGTCGTGACCGAGCGCGACCAGCTGCTCGGTGAGCTTGCCCGTACCGGCGCCGAGCTCGAGGACGGTGAGCGGCTCGTCACCCGTCAGCCAGGCCGCGGCAGCTGCCGGATAGTCGGGACGTCCACGCTGGTAGACCTCGGCCATCGCACCGAATGACCTCGCCTGGTGCTGCACCTCGTCGTCGCTCATCACCGCGAGGTTACCCCGGCACTACGCTCTGCCCGTGGCTTCAGATCCCCTTGCGTGGTTGGTGTCTCTCGAAGGCGTCCCGTCGGCGTACGCCGCGGTGCGCGATGGCATCGATGTCATGCTCCGTGATCGGGGACTGCGTCGGACCTCGCCCGAGCACACGGCGGAGTCGTTGTTGCGGGGCGCTCATGCCAGCGCCGTGCTCGAGGGGTCGACCGCCAGCCTGGCGGAGGTACGGGATGGGTCGGGCGACCACATCGCGAACGATGCGATCCGGGTGTCGACTGAGTTGCTGTCGCTGGCGCCGGTGCTCTCCCGCACGCCGCTGCAGGCCCTCGCCCGGATCCACGCATTGGCCGCGACCGGCTCGGTGCAGGACGAGAGACTCGGCCGCCCGCGTGACGCGGAGTCGGCGGCGCGACTGCGCGACATGGCTGCGGTGCTGACGACGCCAACCGAGGCCCCGGCGTTGCTCATCGCCGCCGTGATGCACGCCGAGCTGCTGACCGCCGCGCCGTTCGCCTCACACAACGGGATCGTCGCCCGGGCCACTGAGCGTCTCGTCCTGGTCTCCAGGGGTGTGGACGAGAAGTCCCTGGTGGTGCCTGAGGCCGGCCACCTGGCCCTGCGACAGGAGTATGAGTCGAACCTGCGTGGCTATGCCGAGGGAGGGGCCGCCGGCGTACACGCATGGATCCTGTACGCCGCAGAGGCGTACGCGGCCGGCGCGGAGGCGAGCCCGCTGAAGCGCGCTGACTGACCCGTGACATGCAGGTGGCACCCGGCTCTCACTGGAATCTCGAGTGCCACCGCTGACACGTGACTCCGATGGCTACCAAGCGTGCATCGGTCAGTTGCTGCCGCAGGAATATCCCGCGTGCTAGCGCCCTGTAGGAAGGGCAGATCGCCGCGTGGGTACCCGGGTCACGTGCTGCTCTTGAGTTGTTGTTGCTAGGTCCGTTGTACGCCGGATGATGGTCGCGTTCAAGGCTTGACTTTGCCGCGCCCCGTCCGATGGCAGTGCGGCTTCCGGCCGACCGTCGGCTGGGTGAGCCGGGGTCGCTGCGACATGTCGTCCGACCGTCCGCTATCCGGTGGTCGGTCGCAGGTTGTCGCCGATCCGCGCGGCAGACAATCTCGAGGCCGTCGCCGGTCAGGCGCCGAGCCGACGTCGCCGAGCGTTGACCCAGAGCACGCCGCCGACCGCCACGACTCCACCGACCGCAATGGCGGCCAATGCCGGCTTGGTGGGCGGTCGCGGCAGCCGGCTACGAAGCGCGACCGGCTTGGTGAAGACCAGCACGGGCCAGCCGTTCGCGGCCGCAGCCTTGCGCAGCTCGCGATCCGGGTTGACCGCATGGGCGTAGCCGACGGCCTCCAGCATCGGTACGTCGGTGACGGAATCGCTGTAGCCGTACGACTCGCTCAGGTCGTAACCGAGCTGGTCGGCCAGCGCTCGGATCGCGACGGCCTTCTCCTCGGCGTAGGCGTAGTACTCGATCTCGCCCGTGTAGGCGCCGTCCTCGACCTTCATCCGGGTCGCGATGACGTGGTCGGCGCCGAGCATCTCGCCGATCGGCTCGACCACCTCGGTGCCGGAGGTGGACACGATCACCACGTCACGGCCGGCGAGCTTGTGTTCCTCGATCAGCGACACCGCCTCGTCGTACACCAGCGGGTCGACGACGTTGTGCAAGGTCTCGGCGACGATCTCGCGCACCGTCGCCACGTCCCAGCCGGCGCACAGCTGCGACATGAACTGCCGCATCTTCTCCATCTGGTCGTGATCGGCACCGCCGACCACGTAGACGAACTGCGCGTAGGCCGAACGCAGCACGGCGCGCCTCGAGATCAGGCCGCCGGCCTGGAAGGGCTTGCTGAATGCCATCGTGCTCGACTTCGCGATGATCGTCTTGTCGAGGTCGAAGAAGGCCGCAGTTGCTGCCACTCGCCCATCGTAGGTGGGTGATTTGTGCCCGTTAGTCATCCACAGGGCGCGCCGGACGCGAGTTCTCCCCAAGGTTGTCGCTTCCAGGACGAGGCCGACCGTGCGTTCGGACACCCTTCCTGGCATGACCCCACCGTTGTTCGTCACCCGCGACGAGACCCTGCTCGACGAGCTGCTGCGCCTCGGCGCCGCGGCCGGCGTCACCCCCGAGGTCGCTCGCGACGGCGTCACCGCGCTGCGCTCGTGGACCGCCGCTCCGCTGGTGCTCGTCGGCGCCGACCTGGCAGCCGAGATCGCCGACCTCCGACCGGCGCGCCGAGCCGGGGTGCATGTGGTGGCTTGGGGACGGGTAGCCGACGAGCTGTTCCGGACCGCCCTCGACGTGGGCGCGGAGAACGTCGCGGAGCTGCCCAGGTCCGACACGTGGGTGGTGGAGGCGCTGACCGACCTCGGAGACGCGCATCGCGCGCGCGGGCTGGTGCTGGGGGTGATGGGCGGCTCGGGTGGGGCCGGGGCAACGACCTTCGCGTGCGCGCTCGGTCAGATGGCGGTGGCGTCCGGTCCCGCCGTCGTAGTCGACTGCGATCCACTCGGCCCGGGCGTCGACCGAGTGCTGGGCCTCGAGAGTCAGGACGGGTTCCGCTGGGACGCGCTGTGCCAGACCACGGGGCGTCTCAGCGCCCGTTCCCTGCGGGAGGCGCTCCCGCGGCGCGGCTCGCTAGGAGTGCTGTCGTGGGACTCTCGGACCACCGGCTCGCTGCAGGCGTTCGCCGCCCGCGAGTCACTCTCGGCGGCCCGAAGAGGCCACCAGACCGTGGTGCTCGACCTGCCTCGGGCTCCAGACGCAGTCGTCGACGAGCTGGCGGCGCGCTGCGACCGCCTGCTCGTGATGGTGGTCCCGAGCGTGGCGGGCGTAGCGGCGGCCGCGCGGGTGTGCCGCCGGTTCGGCGACCTCGACGGGCTTCGTCTGGTGCTCCGCGGCAACGGCATCGCGCCGGCTGAGATCGCGGCGGCCACGGGAGTGCCGGTGCTCACTGCGATGCTCGACCAACGAGGTCTGGAAGAGTCCATCGACCTCGGCCTGGGGCCGGTGCGCTCGCCCCGAAGTCGGCTGGGCCGGGCGGCGTCGGGCGTGCTCGCGGCCTCCGGCGAAGCCATGACCGCGACCGCGGCATGACCACGGCGCCGCATGCCACCGGCGCGCACCGCCACGGCGGCCTCGATCCAGGCGAGGTCCTGCTGGACGTCGTCCGCGACAGGTTGTCGCGCGATCCGGGGGAGCTCACGCCTCACCGGGTAGCGGTGGCCTTGCGCGAGGCCGGCAGGCCGGTCGGCGACGCGACCGTGCTGATGGTCTACGAGTCGCTGCGTCGTGAGGTCGTCGGAGCGGGTCCGCTGGAGCCGCTGCTGAGCGAGCCGGGCGTCACCGACGTGCTCGTCAACGGCGCCCGACACGTCTACCTCGACCGCGGGTCCGGTCTCGAGCTCACCGATGTCGAGTTCAGCGACGACGCCGCCGTTCGTCGGCTCGCGCAACGCCTTGCCTCTCTTGGCGGGCGTCGGCTCGACGACGCGACGCCGTACGTCGACCTCCGGCTCGCCGACGGCACCCGGCTGCACGCAGTGCTCGCGCCGGTCGCGCGGCCGGGCACGATGATCTCCCTGCGAGTTCCGCGCAGCGGTGGCTTCGCGCTCGACGAGCTGGTCGAGGGCCAGGTGGCCGAGATCGTGCGGATGGTGATCGAGTCCCGGCTGGCGTTCCTGGTGAGTGGCGGCACGGGGTCGGGCAAGACCACCCTGCTCGCAGCGATGCTCGGCGAGGTCGACGCGAAGGAACGGTTGGTCGTGGTCGAGGACTCCACGGAGCTGCGCCCCGGCCACCCCCACGTGGTCGGGCTCGAGGCCCGACCGCCGAACATCGAGGGAGCCGGGGCGATCGACGTCCGGACCTTGGTGAGGCAGGCACTGCGGATGCGCCCTGACCGGCTGGTCGTCGGCGAGGTGCGGGGCGCCGAGGTGGTCGACCTGCTCGCTGCGATGAACACCGGCCACGAGGGTGGCTGCGGCACCCTCCATGCCAACTCGGCACTGGACGTGCCCGCGCGAGTCGAGGCGCTGGCCCAAGCGGCGGGGTTGGACCGTGCAGCCGCGCACAGCCAGTTCTGGTCCGCGGTCGATGTCGTGCTCCACCTGACGCGCGGACGAGACGGTGGGCGTCGGTTGAGCCAGTTGGCCCTGCCGACGCGCGGCGCAGACGGTCTGGTGAGCATGCTCGTTGCCTGGGAGATGGGCCCGGACGGCGAGGTGCGTCGAGGCCCGGCGGCCGCAGACCTGGAGGCGTTGGCCGCGGCCCGCACGGCCGCATGATCGTCATCGCTGCGGCCTGCTGTGCCGTGGCGCTGGTGCTCGCTCTGCCTCGCCGTCCGCGGTTGCCGACGCTCACGCAGTCCGGCGGCGGCAGCCGGGTGCTGCCGGCTGCCGCCGTTGCCCTGGTTGCGACTGCGGCCTTGGCCGGGCAGGCCCTGGTGGTGGCTGCGGTGGTGGCTGGGGCCGTGCTAGCCGGGCACCGGCTGGTCGGCGTACGTCGTCGACGACGTACCGCCGTTGAGTCTGCGGCTCGGGTGATGGAGACGTGCGAGCAGCTGGCGACGGAGCTCACCGCCGGCCGACCGCCCGGAGTGGCGCTCGAGAAGGCGGCTGGCGACTGGGGCTTGCTGCGTCCGGTGGCGGAGGCCTTCCGGATCGGTGCCGATGTGCCAGAGGCGTTCCGGTCCGTCGCGGCGCACCCCGGAGCCGGCGACCTGACCTATGTCGGAGCGGCGTGGCAGGTCGCGCAGGGCACGGGCCATGGCTTGGCCGATGCGGTCGACCGGGTCGCAGCGGACCTGCGCGGTGCCCAGAGCACGCGGCGCATCATCGAGGGCGAGCTGGCGTCGGCTCGGGCAACAGCTCGGTTGGTGGCGGCCCTGCCGCTGCTGGCGCTGGCCATGGGGTCGGGCTCCGGCGGGGACCCCTGGGGCTTCCTGTTCGGGCAGCCGATCGGTCTGGCCTGCTTGGCGGGTGGCCTCGGGTTCGGCTTCGCCGGGCTGTGGTGGATCGAGGCGATCGCGCGTGGCGTGGACCGGCCGGCATGACGGGCTGGGTCTGCGCCTGCGCCGCCGGCCTGTCGGTCGCTCTGATGGGACCGTCCACGCCGGTGTGGCGCATCCCCGCGCCTTCTGCGCCCGGCGCCGACGGTAGCTGGCTGACCCGCCAACGCCTGCTGGTTTCGGTGTTCGCCGGGCTCGGTGCCCAGCTCTTCCTCGGCGGTGGGGTCGGGGTGGTCGCAGCGCTGGCGGTCGCCGTCGGGGCGTGGATCGCGATCGGGCGAGTCGAGCCACCCGGCGTACTCCGGGAACGGGAGGCCGTCCGCCGTCAGCTGCCGCACGTCGTGTCGCTCTTCGGTTCCGCTCTGCGTGGTGGCGCGGCACCTGGAGCAGCCATCCAGCTGGTGAGTCAGGCGCTTCCCGGTCCGGCCGCCGATCGCCTGCGCAGCCTCGCCGCCAGGCTCGAGCTCGGCGGCGACCCCGTGCGGGTCTGGGCTGAGCTGGCCGCGGCCGATGCCGAGCTGGCTGCGCTGGGTCGGGCGATGAGCCGGGCGCACCAGAGCGGTGCACCGGTGGTGGCCGCGGTCGAGCGGTTGGCCGACGGACTGGCTCGGACAGCGCGTGCCGACGTCGAGGACCAGGCGCGGGCCGTTGGCGTGAAGGCCGCGGTGCCGCTCGGGCTGTGCCTGTTGCCGGCCTTCGTGCTGATCGGGATCGTGCCCTTGGTCGCTGGGCTGATATCCAGCCTGGCCTGGTGATCCGGGCCCTGGCACAGGTCGTCACCCGGCCCACCAACCGTTCACATCCGGACCTGAACTGCCCGCGTCCACAGGCCCACCGTCACGGGTTCGAACTGGCCGGCGATATCACCGAGGGTCACCTCAGCGGCCGCATCGGGCGGCCGGGACAAGAGGAGACACCATGCACCTACCGTCACCGCAGGTTGCCCGCGACGAGCGCGGCATCACCACAGCCGAGTACGCCGTCGGCACGGCCGCCGGCGCCGGCCTGGCTGGCTTGCTCTACAAGCTGCTCACCGGCGGCTTCGGAGACAAGTTGCTGAAGACCCTGTTCGACCACGTGCTCGGCCTGCTCGGCATCGGGTGATCGTGGCCTCCCCGAGGTCCGAGCGCGGTGCGGTGACCGCCGAGATCGCACTCGGGCTGCCGATCCTGGTGGCGGTCACGATCGGCCTGGTGTGGCTGCTGTCGGTCGGTGTCGCCCAGATCCGCACGGTCGACGCGGCCAGGGAGACGGCCCGCTCGGTGGCTCGCGGCGACGACCTGGGGGAGGCGGTCGTGCGTGGCCAGCGGGTAGCGCCCGAGGGGGCCCGGGTCGTGGTCGCCACCACCGACGGACAGGTGGTGGCGACCGCGACCGGGCACGTGCCAGGTCCGGGCGGGCTGTTCTCGTTCTTGCCCGGTGTCGAGGTCAGCGCGCAGGCGGTAGCCGTCGCCGAGGAGGGCTCGCCATGATGCGGACGGACGAACGCGGTGCGGCGACCGTGTTCGCGGTCGCGTGCCTGGCGGTGTTGCTCCTGATCGGTTCCGCCCTGGGTGTGGTGGCGGCGATGGTCCGGGCTCACCGCTCGGCACAGTCCGCGGCCGACCTCGGCGCCCTGGCCGCCGCGGTGGCGCTCGCCCACAGCCGCGACCCCTGCGGTTCGGCTGCCGCGATCGCCACGGCCAACGGCGCCGAGCTCACGTCCTGCGAAGTCGAGAGCCAGGACGCCGTGGTCACGGTCGAAGTCGCCGGCCCCCGATGGCTCGGGCAGGCCGCCGACCTGACAGCCCAAGCGAGGGCCGGACCGGGAGGCTAGTTGTTCGGCGGCTTCTGGTAGTCGTCGTCGCCACGACGCTCCGCCTCGACCTTGTCCAGCTTCTCGGACAGCGCGGTGAGCTTGTTCTGCTCGCGACGCTGCTGGAGGGTGCGGCGAGCGCCGAACTTGGTCACCGACAGTCCCCAGAGAATCGCGATGCCCGCACCGAGCCCCAGCAGGAAGAGGGTGACCGCGCCGACTTCGGTGCCGAGGATCTCCAACGCGGCTCCGGTGCCGGTGGTTTCCGCAGTGAAGATGGCAGCAACGATGAGGAGGCCGCCGGCGACGATCAGCACCAGGCCGAGGATCAACATGCGTCGAGGCTACTCCGAAATCGGTGTGGCGTGGGCGAGGAGCACCCCGAGCAACACCGCGGCGCCGGCCTTGTCGAGCGGGTTGTTCTGGTTGCCGCACTTGGGCGACTGGATGCACGAGGGACAGCCCTCTGTGCACTCGCACGACTCGATCGTGTCCCGGGTTGCGGTGAGCCATTCCACGGCCGCGCTGAAACCTCGCTCGGCGAAACCGGCTCCACCGGGGTGCCCGTCGTGGACGAACACCGTCAACCGGCCGGTGTCGGGATGGTGCGCGGTCGAGACGCCGCCGATGTCCCACCGGTCACAGGTCGCGAAGAGTGGCAGCAACCCGATCGAGCAGTGTTCGGCGGCATGCGCCGCGCCAGGGAGGTCCGCGACGGCAAGCCCGGCCGCGGCGAGCGCGTCCGGGGGCACGGTCCACCACACAGCTGTGGTCCGCAGGGAGCGGACCGGTAGGTCGAGCGGCTTCTCGCCGATCACCTCGCCGCTGGGCTGTCGGCGCATCAGGAACGACACCACCCGTTGGGAGACGTCGACCTCGCCGACGGAAAGGCGGCAACCGCCCCAGTTCCGATGCTCCCGTTCGGCCACGATGGTGATGTCGGTGACCTCGCGAGCCGAGGTGGAGTACGCCGGGTCGGCCCGGCCGATGACCGCCACGTGCTCGTCCAGGTCGAGCGACTCGACCAGCCAGGTCTCGCCGCGGTGGACGTAGACGGCGCCCGCGTGGGCGGTGCTGTGGGCCCGCCCACCGTCGACGGTGCCGATCACGCGTCCGGTCTCGGTCTCCACCAGCTGCACCTGCGATCCGCCGCCGGAGCGGATGTCGGCGAGGTCGGCGGCCCGCCGCCGGTCGGCCCAGAACCACGCATCGGCCCGCCGGCGCAGGAGCCCGGCCGCGGCCAGTGACCGCACGAGCTGGAGGGCACCAGGTCCGAAGTCGGGCAGCTCTCCAGGGGTGAGTGGCAGCTCCTGCGCCGCAGCGCACAGGTGCGGACCCAGGACGTAGGGGTTGTTGGGGTCGAACACTGTGGCCTCGACCGGTCGGCCGAACAGCGCTTCCGGATGGTGCACGAGGTAGGTGTCCAGGGGGTCATCGCGCGCGATCAGGATGCCCAGGGCGTCCTGGGCGCCACGGCCCGCCCGGCCGAGCTGTTGCCACATCGCGGCCCGCGTGCCGGGGAAGCCGGCCATCAGCACAGCATCGAGGCCGCTGATGTCGATGCCGAGCTCGAGGGCATTGGTCGCCGCCAGACCGACCAGCTCGCCGGAGCGCAGGGCCGCCTCGAGAGCGCGCCGTTCCTCGGGCAGGTAGCCGCCGCGGTACGCGGCGACCCGGTCGGCCAGAGCGGGGTCGACTTCGGCGAGCAGGTCGGCGGCGGTCAGCGCCACCTGCTCGACACCGCGTCGAGACCTCACGAATGCGAGCGTGTGCACGTCCTCGGACACCAGGTCGGCGAGCAGGTCGGCGGTCTCGGACGCCGCCGCCCTTCGGATCGGCGCGCCGTTCTCCCCGGTGAACGACGTCAGCGGCGGTTCCCACAGCGCCACCGACACCTGGCCTCGGGGAGAGGAGTCGCCGGTGATCGGCAGGACGTCCAGCCCGGTGAGCCGAGCGGCCGCGAGCTCCGGCTCAGCGACCGTGGCCGAGGCCAGGACGAAGGTGGGAGAGGAGCCGTAGGCCGCGCACAGCCTCCGCAGCCGGCGTACGACGTGGGACACGTGTGCGCCGAAGATGCCGCGGTAGTGATGACACTCGTCGATCACCACGTACTGCAGGGAGCCCAGGAACCTCCCCCACCGCTGGTGGCTGGGCAACAGCGACCGGTGGAGCATGTCGGGGTTGGTCAACACGTACTCGGCGTGGTCGCGGGCCCAGTCGCGCTCCTCGCGGCTGCTGTCGCCGTCATGGGTCGTGATCCGGACATCGAGGCCGAGCCCTCGGACCGAGGTCATCTGGTCGTGGGCGAGGGCCTTGGTGGGCGCGACGTAGAGCACGGTCGCCCCGCGCCGGTCGTGGAGATCACGGCGCTCGCGGATCGCGGAGAGGGCAGGCAACAGATAGGCCAGCGACTTCCCCGAGGCGGTGCCCGTGGCAAGTACGACGTGCTGCCCCTCCCGGGCGGCTTCGGCGGCCACGACTTGGTGCCGCCAGGGTCGGTCGATACCGAGTCGGCCCAGGGAAGCCACGACATCGGGAGCGGCCCAGCTCGGCCAGTCGGCGTGGACCGCTGCTCGGGCGGGCAGCAACTCGAGGTGGGTCAGTCGATCCTCGCGGCCGGGTACGGCCGTCAACCTGTCCACGACACCGGCCATTCCGGAGGGGCGATCACGCAACATCGAGGTCACCCCGAGAGTCTGACAAGCCCCACCGACGCTGTGGTGTGAGGTGACGCTCCCTACTTCTCGGTGCATGCACCGGGGTCGGCGTGGTTTCATGTTCTAGGTGGGTGTCGGTCCAGTCGGACCGGTAGCGCCGGCCGGATCGCACAGCCCGCTGGGAGAGCTCGTGGACCTGACTCTTGAGACGCGTGACGTCGACGGCCGCACCATGGTCGTCGTCGGTGGCGAGATCGACGTCTACACCGCGCCCAAGCTGCGCGACAAGATCACCGAGCTGGTGGCCGGTGGGGTCTACGACCTGGTGATCGACATGGAAGCCGTTGAGTTCCTCGACTCCACCGGGCTGGGCGTGCTGGTGGGTGGGTTGAAGAAGGTCCGGGCCCACAACGGCTCCCTCCAGCTGGTGTGCAACCAGGATCGCCTGCTCAAGATCTTCCGGATCACCGGGCTCGCCAAGGTGTTCGTCATTCACGAGTCGGCGGACGCAGCGCTCGCCTGAGCCCAGCCGCTCCAGGACCGCACCGCGCTCGATCCGCCCACATGTGTCCGCCGTTCCTACCTGCTGAGACGGGCCCCACATCGTCTGCGTAGACTCCGCTCGATCCATGACCTGAGTCACGTCTCAAGCATGCGCGTGACTCGTCCCACGTATCGCAGGAGGAACACATGACCGGGATTTATCCCGCTGTCGTGGAGCTCTCCGGCGGCAATCTCATCCTGGTCATCGTCGTCGCCGCGATCGCGCTTGGCGCGCTCGGCATGGCGTACGTGTTCCGCCAGGAAGTACTTGCTGCCGGTGAAGGCACCGACAACATGAAGAACATCGCGCAGGCGGTCCAAGAGGGCGCCAACGCGTATCTGACCCGCCAGTTCCGGACGCTCGTGATCTTCGCGGGCATCGCGTTCTTCGCGCTGCTCCTGCTGCCAGCAGACGACGCCACCGTCCGGATCTTCCGTTCCTTCTTCTTCCTGCTCGGGGCGGGCTTCTCCGCCGCGGTTGGCTATCTCGGCATGAACCTCGCCGTGCGCGCCAACGTCCGAGTGGCTGCCGCCGCGAACACCACTGGTCGCGAGCCCGCCATGAGCATCGGTCTGCGTACCGGCGCCATGGTCGGCATGCTCACCGTCGGTCTGGGCCTGCTGGGCGCCAGCATCGTGGTGCTGTGCTTCCAGGACAAGGCGCCCGATGTGCTCGAGGGCTTCGGCTTCGGTGCTGCTCTGCTCGCCATGTTCATGCGAGTCGGTGGCGGCATCTTCACCAAGGCTGCCGACGTCGGAGCCGACCTGGTCGGCAAGGTCGAGCAGAACATCCCCGAGGACGACCCGCGCAACGCGGCGACCATCGCTGACAACGTCGGCGACAACGTCGGTGACTGCGCCGGCATGGCCGCGGACCTGTTCGAGTCCTACGCCGTCACCCTGGTGGCTGCGCTGATCCTCGGTTCGCAGGCCTTCGGTGACAAGGGCCTCGTCTTCCCGCTCCTCATCCCCGCCATCGGCGCGCTGACGGCGGTCGCCGGTGTCTACCTGACCCGCCCGAAGGTGGGCGAGAGCGGCCTGACGACGATCAACAAGTCGTTCTACCTCTCCTCCGGCATCGCAGCGGTCGCCAGCATCGTGTTGTCCTTCATCTACCTTCCCGGCAGCTTCGCGGAGTTCGACAACATCGTTCCCGAGCTCGCTGGTGCCGACGGCGACCCCCGTTTCATCGCCGCCAGCGCGGTGGTCATCGGCATCGTGATGTCCGCGGGCATCCTGGCCCTCACCGGCTACTTCACCGGCACCGACTACAAGCCGGTCAAGGACGTCGGCAAGACCTCGCTCACCGGCGCGGCCACCGTGATCCTGGCCGGTCTGTCGGTCGGCTTTGAGTCGGCGGTGTACACGACCCTGGTCATCGGGGCGGCAGTCTTCGGGGCCTACCTCCTTGGCGGTGCCGCGCTGACGGTCTCGCTGTTCGCGGTCGCTCTTGCGGGTTGTGGTCTGTTGACCACGGTCGGCGTGATCGTGGCCATGGACACCTTCGGCCCGGTCTCCGACAACGCGCAGGGCATCGCCGAGATGTCAGGTGACGTGAGCCCCGAGGGCGCCCAGATCCTCACCGAGCTGGACGCGGTCGGCAACACGACCAAGGCCGTCACCAAGGGCATAGCGATCGCTACCGCTGTGCTGGCGGCGACCGCTCTCTTCGGTTCGTACGCAACCTCGGTCTTCGAGTCGCTGCGAGACGCCAACGTGAAGCCGGACGAGGCGTACCTGCTCGACTTCAGCGTCTTCAACCCGGCCGTGATCGTCGGGGTGCTGCTCGGCGCGGCTGTGGTTTTCCTGTTCTCTGGTCTCGCGATCAACGCGGTGGCCCGCGCTGCCGGCGCGGTCGTCTACGAGGTGCGTCGCCAGTTCCGGGAGATCCCGGGGATCATGGAAGGCACCGGTCGTCCCGAGTACGGCAAGGTCGTCGACATCGTCACCAAGGACTCGCTGCGCGAGCTCACGACGCCCGGCATCCTGGCCGTGCTGGCGCCCATCGCGGTGGGCTTCGGCCTCGGCGCGACGGCCCTGGCCGGCTTCCTGGCCGGTGCGATCGGCGCCGGCACCCTGATGGCGGTGTTCCTGGCCAACTCCGGTGGTGCCTGGGACAACGCGAAGAAGCTGGTCGAGGACGGACACCACGGCGGGAAGGGCTCGGGCGCCCACGAGGCCACCATCATCGGTGACACCGTCGGGGACCCGTTCAAGGACACCGCCGGTCCGGCGATCAACCCGCTGATCAAGGTGATGAACCTGGTCTCGCTGCTGATCGCCAGCGCCGTGGTCTCGATGAGCGTCGGTGAGGACCAGAACGACGCTCTGCGGATCCTCATCGCTGTCGCTGCGGTCGCGGTCATCGCCACCGCGGTCTACATCTCCAAGCAGCGCGAGGTGACGATCGGGGACGACGCGTCCGGTACGCCGGCACCGCCCGCCCCCCCGGCGACACCGGCCACACCGGTCGAGCCGTCGCCCACCCAGCCGATGACCCCGCCGAACGTCTAGGCACCGAACAGCAGCACCACCCACACCGGCCCGTCGGGATCGAAAGATCCGGACGGGCCGGTGTTCTTGTGCCGACCCGGCTTGTGTTGACGGTGTACGACGTCGACCCGGCTTGTGTTGACGGTGTACGACGTCGACCCGGCTTGTGTTGACGAACGCGGTTGTAGACAAGAGCCAGGTCGACCCTCGCGGTTGTAGACAAGAGCCGGGTCGACCCTCGCGGTTGTAAACAAGAGCCAGGTCGACCCTCGCGGTTGTGAAGAAGAGCCGGGTCGACCCATCTGGGGGTGAAGAAGAGCCGGGTGGGCGGGCTAGCGTCGGGGTGGTGAGCGACCTTCCCCCGCGCCTGCGGGCTGCCCTCCTCGACGCCGGCTTCACCTACGACGCGGTGACCGAGGTGCTGGGGGCAGCGGCGCACGAAGCACTGATGCGCAACGAGACGACGCCAGGCCTCCGGCGTACGACGGGCGGCAGCAGGATCGACACGCTGATCCGCCTGTTCCTGCTGCAGACGAAGGTGCCGCTCGCGGATGCGGAGGTTGCGCTGCCGGGGCTCCTGGACCGGCTGGCCGCGGAAGGCTTCATCGACCAGAGCGTCGGTGAGGTGGCGGCGCGGCTCGACTGCCGCCCCTACGCCACCGCTGACGACGAGTTCTGGGTGGTCAGTGACCTGACGCCGGGACTGGATGGTGGGCCGCAGCGGGTCGGTTCGGACCATGTGCTGGGGATCAGCGGTGCCTCGACGTCGCTGGCCCAGCTGACGATCCGCAACCAGATCGGCACCGCGCTCGACCTCGGCACCGGTTGTGGCGTGCA
This sequence comes from uncultured Actinomycetota bacterium, assembly GCA_963829975.1. Lineage (GTDB taxonomy): Bacteria > Actinomycetota > Actinomycetes > Propionibacteriales > Nocardioidaceae > Nocardioides. The sequence goes on along the minus strand of CAWHKK010000021.1, from coordinate 35,644 downwards.
GGCGCTGCACCTGGCCGGCCACACCTCCCGCGTGGTGGCAACCGACGTCAACCAGCGGGCGCTGCTGATGGCCCGGTTCAACGCCGAGCTCAACGAGGTGGCGGACCGGATCGAGGTCCGGGGTGGCTCCTTCTTCGAACCGGTAGCCGGCCAGCGCTACGACCTGATCGCCACCAACCCGCCGTTCGTGATCTCGCCGGGGACCGGTCAACGCCTCGTCTACCGCGACTCGGGGCTGCCGGGTGATCGCGTGGTCGAAGACATCGTGCGGGCCGCGCCCGACCACCTCACCGAGGGTGGCTGGTGCCAGATCCTCGCCAACTGGGTGATCGCTGCCGACCGACCCTGGGACGAGCGTCTCGACGACTGGGTGCGGGACGACTGCGACGCACTGGTGGTGCAGCGCGAGGTGGTCGATCCGGCTGCCTACGTCGAGCTCTGGCTCAAGGACGCCGGGCTCCACGGCGCTCCGGACTATCTCGAGCGCTACGACACCTGGCTGTCGTGGTTCGAGGACCAAAGGATCGAGGCGGTCGGCTTCGGCTGGGTCAACCTGCGACGCGGCGACCCTGCCGACAGGACGACCTCCCTGATCGACTGGCCGTACGACGTGGAGCAGCCGATCGCCGATGCCATCCGGGACTGGGGTGAGGCAGTCCGGGCCGAGGTCGGTCTCGGATCACGACTGGTCGCCCGCGCGGACCTGGTGCAGGAAGCCCTCGGGCCGGTCGGCGCCGAGGATCCCGCGACCATCGTGCTGCGCCAACAACGCGGGTTCCGTCGGGCCCACCAGGCCGACACCGTCGTGGCAGCGTTGGTCGGGGCGTGTGACGGCGACCTCACGCTAGGACAGATCCTTGATGCGGTCGCCACGCTCCTGGGACTCGATCCCGAGGAGACGCGCGCGACGTACCTCCCCCAGGTCCGCGGTCTGGTCGCGGCCGGATTCCTGGTCGCCTAGCCTTTCCGCCATGTCCATCCCCGGGTGGTACCCCGACCCCTCAGGTCAGCCCCACTCGTTCCGCTACTGGAACGGCCAGGTGTGGAGCCACGAGACCAGCCCCACTCCGTACGTAGGACCGCCCCCGTCGGCCGTACCACCACAGCCCCCGCCTCCACCTCCACCTCCCCAGCCTCCACCGCCTCCACCTCCACCGACACCACCTCCACCACCGACGCGGCCCATGCCAACCCAGCCCCCACCGCCCGGACCGCCACCGATGACCACACCGACGGCGACGACGAGGACCGGGCCGGGTCGCAAGATCCTGCTGGCCGCCTTGGCGGTGTTGCTCGTGGTCGGCGTCGCGGTCGGCGCGTTCGTCGGCGTGCGGGCGCTGACCGACGACACCGAGGACGCCGGTGCCTTCGACGACACCACAGACGTGGGTCCGCCCAGCGTCCAGGACGAGTCCGAGCCGGGGTCCCCATCGGAGTCGTCCGCCCAGACGGTCGAGCCGTCGCCGACCGAGGATCCCACCGCTCCGCCCACGGCCATTCCCTCGATGTGCGCCTCGGGTACACCGGAGGGCGGGAAGGCGCCGGGTGCGGTTCTTCGCGGGGGTGGACTCGAGGCACCCCGACCCAACGGCTTTGCTCCGATGGGGTTCGACGCGGCCTTCGTGTTCGCCGACAGAGTGGTCAGCGTCGGTCGCCAGGTCGAGCCGAAGTGGCTCGCCGTCTACGCCCTGGGCGGACTCGACAGGGGCGCTGGCTACACCAGCCTGGAGCAGGCCGCTGAGTCGGTGTTGACCTGCATGACGGACTCACCGACGTTCTATCGCAACTTCTCCGGCCGCCAGGACCAGGGCTCGAGCGCGCTCACCGTGGACGGTCACGACGCGTGGCGGATCACCGCCCAGGTACGGGTCGACGACCCGCGCGTCAGCGTGCGGGGCGACCTCGCCACTGTGGTCGTCGTCGACACCGGCCAGCCCGGCGCGTACGGACTTTTCCTCAGCGTGGTGCCCATCGGTGCACCCATGCTGATCGGTCAACAGGAGCAGGTGGCGGGGTCGATCCGAGTGCCGTGACGGGGGCCCGCGGCGAGCCCTGAGGGAATGAACTCTGGACAACACGCGCTACCGTGATCGGCCGTGAGCCCCCATCCGGGGTTCGCCAAGGCCTGCAGCAGAAGGAAATGACAGCCCAGTGGCACACAAGTTGGTGATCGTCGAGTCTCCGGCGAAGGCCCGCACGATCGGCGGGTACCTCGGAGACGGCTTCGTCGTGGAGTCGTCCATCGGACACATCCGCGACCTGCCCAACAACGCCGCCGACACCCCCGCGAAGATCAAGGACAAGCCGTGGGGGCGGCTCGCCGTCGACGTCGAGAACGGCTTCATCCCCTACTACGTGGTGCCGCGCGACAAGAAGGCCCACATCTCCAAGCTCAAGTCGCTGCTCAAGGATGCCGACGAGCTCTACCTCGCCACCGATGAGGACCGCGAGGGTGAGGCGATTGCCTGGCACCTGCTCGACGAGCTCAAGCCCAAGAACATCCCGGTGCATCGCATGGTGTTCCACGAGATCACCAAGACCGCGATCCTCGAGGCGGTCGATAACCCTCGTGAGATCAACGACGACCTCGTCGAGGCACAGGAGGCGCGCCGGATCCTGGACCGCCTCTATGGCTACGAGGTCTCGCCTGTCCTCTGGAAGAAGGTCATGTCCGGCCTCTCCGCCGGCCGCGTCCAGTCGGTCGCCACGCGGTTGGTGGTCGATCGCGAGCGCGAACGGATCAAGTTCCGGGTCGCCTCCTACTGGGACCTCGAGGCGACCTTCGACGCGGGCGCCAAGCACGACCAGCGGATGTTCCCGGGCAAGCTGCACTCGATCGACGGCACCCGCGTGGCCCAGGGCGGCAACTTCGGTCAGGACGGCCTGCTCAAGCCCGGGGCCGACGTGGTGCACGTCGACCGGGCCCGGGCCGAGGCCCTGGTCACGGCCCTGGCCGATACGGCGTACGAGGTGCGCTCGGTCGAGTCGAAGCCCTACAAGCGCTCGCCCTACGCGCCGTTCCGCACCACCACGATGCAGCAGGAGGCGAGCCGCAAGCTCGGCATGAGCGCGTCGGTGGCCATGTCGGTGGCGCAGCGGCTCTACGAGAACGGCTTCATCACCTACATGCGTACCGACTCCACGACGCTGTCGGGTGGCGCGGTCAACGCGGCCCGGGCCCAGGTGCGGGAGCTGTACGGCGCCGAGTACCTGCCGGAGTCTCCCCGGGTCTATGCCTCCAAGGTCAAGAACGCGCAGGAGGCGCACGAGGCGATCCGGCCCGCGGGTGAGTCGTTCCGGACGCCGGCGCAGACCGGACTGACCGGCGACCAGTTCCGTCTCTACGAGCTGATCTGGATGCGGACCGTGGCCTCGCAGATGAAGGACGCCGTCGGCCAGTCGGTGTCGGTGCGGATCGGGGGCGCCGCGCAGCAACCCGACGGAGGGGCAGCCGAAGACGTCGTCTTCTCCTCGTCCGGCCGGGTGATCACCTTCCACGGCTTCATGAAGGCGTACGTCGAGGGCACCGACGAAGGGGCCCAGAAGGACGACGTCGAGACCCGCCTGCCCGCACTGGTCGAGGGCGAGGCAGTCTCGGCGGCATCGGTCAGCGCCTCGGGCCACGAAACCAAGCCGCCCGCTCGCTATACCGAGGCCACCTTGATCAAGGAGCTCGAGGAGCGGGAGATCGGCCGCCCCTCGACGTACGCCTCGATCATGGGCACCATCCTCAACCGCGGCTACGTCTACAAGAAGGGCACCGCACTGGTGCCGGCGTGGTTGGCGTTCTCGGTGGTTCGGCTGCTGGAGGAACACTTCCCGCGGCAGGTCTCCTACGAGTTCACCGCCGTGATGGAAGACGTGCTCGACGACATTGCCGGCGGTCGCAAGGACCGGGTCACCGAGCTCACCGAGTTCTACTACGGGTCCGACTCGGTGGAGGGGTTGCACTCCCTGGTCACCGGCCTCGGCGACATCGACGCCCGCGAGCTGGCCACCTTCCCGGTCGGCGACCCTGAGCTGGGCATCAACCTGCGCGTCGGCCGCTACGGGCCCTACCTCGAAGGACCCGACGAGGAAGGCAACCCGACCGGCAAGCGCGCCAACGTGCCCGACGACCTGCCTCCCGACGAGCTGACCATGGAGAAGGCGAAGGAGCTGTTCGCCAACCCGGCGGGTGAGGAGATCGAGCTTGGTGTCCATCCCGAGACCGGTTTGTCCGTCGTCGCCAAGAACGGTCGCTATGGCCCCTACGTCACCGAGCTGCTGCCCGAAGACGCCAAGAAGAACGACAAACCGCGCACCGGTTCGCTGTTCAAGTCGATGTCGCTCGACACGATCACGCTCGACGACGCGCTGAAGCTGCTGTCGCTGCCTCGCGTCGTCGGCACGGACACCGAGGGCGTGGAGATCACCGCGCAGAACGGCCGTTACGGCCCGTACCTGAAGAAGGGCACCGACTCGAGGTCGCTGACCGCCGAGGACCAGCTCTTCACGATCACCCTCGACGAGGCGCTGGCGATCTACGCCCAACCCAAGCAGCGTGGGCGAGCGGCGGCCGCTCCGCCGTTGAAGGAGCTCGGCAACGACCCGGTGTCCGGGCAGCCCGTCGTGGTGAAGTCGGGCCGTTTCGGGGAGTACGTCACCGACGGCGAGTACAACGCCACCCTTCGCAAGGACGACACGGTCGAGGACCTCACCCTCGCCCGGGCTGCCGAGCTTCTCGCCGATCGCCGCGAGCGGGGACCGGCGAAGAAGGCTGCCAAGAAGGGCGCGAAGAAGGCTGCCAAGAAGAAGCCGGCCAAGAAGGCCGCCAGCAAAACCGCCAAGAAGCCCGCCAAGAAGGCCTCGGCCGAGAACTCGTGATGAGCCCGACCTCTCCGACCTCAGGTGTGTACGCCGAGACCGGGGTGTTCGTCTGTTTCGAAGGCGGCGAGGGTTCGGGTAAGTCGACGCAGTCCCAGCTGTTGGGCGAGTGGCTGGCCGGCCAGGGCTACGACGTCCTGGAGACCTTCGAGCCCGGCGACACGGAGGTCGGACGCAGGTTGCGCGAGATCGTGCTCAGTCCGGAGACCGGCGAGCTGTCCCACCGCACCGAGGCGCTGCTCTATGCCGCCGACAAGGCCGAGCACGTCGACACCGTGGTTCGGCCGGCGCTCGATCGCGGCGCGGTGGTGATCACCGACCGTTACGTCGACTCGGCGCTGGCCTACCAGGGCGCCGGCCGAACCCTCGAGGTCGCGGAGGTAGAGCTGGTGAACCGCTGGGCCACGAACGACCTGCGGCCGAACCTGACCCTCGTCCTGGACCTGGAACCGCAGGCCGGGCTCGGACGTTTCGAGGGACGCGACCGGATCGAGCAGGAGGGCGACGAGTTCCACCAGCGCGTGCGGGCGGCGTACCTCGAGCTGGCGGCGGCCGACCCCGACCACTACCTGGTGCTCGACGCCCACGGTGGGCTCGAGGCGATCGCCTCCGCAGTGCGCGAGCGGCTGAGCCCCCTGCTCAGCCAGGCTCGCCGCTGACCGTCCTCGGGCGCAGCGCTGGCTGTCAGCACCGCCCTCTAAGGTGGCGCCGTGACGGTGTGGGACGGGCTGGTGGGTCAGCGGCGCGCGACGGAGACCCTGCGTACCGCCGTCGCGGGTCACGCCATGAGCCATGCCTGGCTGTTCACGGGGCCGCCCGGATCGGGCCGCTCGAACACCGCGGTCGCCTTCGCGGCTGCGCTCCAGTGCGACCGCACCTCCGAGGACCGGGGCTGCGGAGAGTGCCACGCGTGCCGCACGGTGGTGGCCGGCTCGCATGCTGACGTGTCACTGATCCGCACCGAGAAGCTGTCCATCGGCGTCGACGAAGTGCGTGACCTGGTGCGGCGCTCGGCGCTGGCCCCGGTTGGCCGACGCTGGCAGATCCTGATCGTCGAGGACGCCGACCGCCTCACCGAACAGGCCTGCAACGCGCTGCTCAAGACGATCGAGGAGCCGACTCCCCGCACGGTGTGGATGCTCTGTGCCCCCACGGTGGAAGACGTCCTGCCCACGATTCGGTCCCGATGTCGTCAGCTCATCCTGTCCACTCCCACACCCGAGCAGGTGGCGACCCACCTGGTGACGGTCGATGGCGTGGACGAGGCGCTCGCGTCCTACGCCGCCCGTGCGAGCCAAGGACACATCGGGCGGGCGCGCGCGCTCGCCCGCGACGAAGCGACCCGCAACCGACGGCGAGAGGTGGTGGGGCTCCCCACTCGGCTGACCTCGCTCGGGTCCTGCATGACCGCGGCGAGCAACCTGGCCGAGGTGACCAAGGAGGAAGCCGATGCCATCACCGGCGACCTCGACGCGGCCGAGAAGACCGACCTCGACGCGAGCTATGGCGTGGTCGAGCGTGGCCGCCGGCCCCGCGAGTACGCGCCGGCTCTGGGCAACCTCGAGCGCGCCCAGAAGACCCGCGCCAAGCGTCGGCATCTCGACGTCGTCGACCGTGGCCTGATGGACCTGGTGTCGGTCTACCGCGACGCAGTTGCGCTCGCCGTCGGAGCCCCGGGACCCCTGGTCAACGAGGAGATCCGCGGCGAGGTGGCCGAGGTCGCCCAGTCCTCGACCCCCGAGCTCAACCTGCGCCGGATCGCCTGGATCTTCGAGGCACGCGAGCAGATGCTGGAGTTCAACGTGCCGGTCGCCTTGGCGCTGGAGTCCATGATGGTGGCTCTCAAGGTCCCGGAGGGGAGCGGTCGGTGAACCGGATAGTCGTGCTCGTGTTCGTGGTGGCACTCGTGGTCGCGGCGGTCGGTGGTGGCCTGCTGGCGCTGGTCACCGGTGACGACTCGCACCCCAGCGACTCGAGCCGGTCCGAGTCCTCCCAGTCCACCGAGCCGACACCGACGCAGCCCGTGGACCCGGCTGCCCAGGTGCCACCCGCCCCTGAGCTCGCCCCCTTCTACTCCCAGACCATCTCGTGGGAGGAGTGTGGCGACCTCCAGTGCGGCACGGTGACCGTGCCGATCGACTATCGCGAGCCCACCGGCGCAACCATCGACCTGGCCCTCAACAAGATCGCAGCGCTCGACCCGAGCAACGCGATCGGTCCGTTGGTGGTCAACCCCGGCGGACCTGGCGCACCGGGCACCGACTACGCCGAGCAGGCGCCGTTGGTCTTCCGCTCCCAGCTGCTCGACCGGTTCGACGTCATCGGGTTCGACCCCCGCGGCACCGGCGAGTCCGACCCGGTCGACTGCCTGAGCGACGACGAGCTCAGCGCCTACCTGGCCTCCGACCCCGACCCCGACGACGCCGTCGAGGGTGCGGCGTACGCCGCCAGCCTGGAGCGGTTCTTCGCTGGCTGCGTCGCACGTTCTGACTCGTTGATCGGTCACGTCACGACCACCGAGACCGCTCGCGACCTCGACGTCATCCGGGCCGCGCTCGGTCAGACGACGCTGACCTACTTCGGCGCCTCGTACGGCACCAAGCTGGGCGCCACCTATGCCGAGCTGTTCCCGGCCAAGGTGGGCCGGCTCGTGCTCGATGGCGCCGTCGACGTGTCGCTGTCGTCCCGCGAGCTCAGCCTCGCCCAGGCGGGCGGCTTCGAGACCGCGCTGAGGTCCTACGTCGACAGCTGCGTCCAGGACGGCGGCTGCTTCCTCGGCGACACGGTCGATGCGGGGATCCAGACGATCAGGGACCTGCTCGACGACATCGAGCAGCAGCCGATGTCCACCCAGCTGGACCGCGAGCTGACCGTCGGTAACGCGTTCTACGGCCTGGTCGTGCCGCTGTACAACCTCGACAACTGGCCGTTGCTCGACCAGGGCCTGAGCCAGGCTCTCGACGGTGACGGGTCGACCATGCTGCTGCTGTCCGACTTCTACGCCTCGCGCGACGGGGACACCTACGAGGACAACAGTGCGGAGGCGATCTACGCGATCAACTGCCTCGACGACCCGTACGCCGTCGAGCCGAGCCAGGTCCCCGCGCAGTACCCCGCCTTCGAGCAGGTCTCGCCCACGTTCGGTCGCGTCTTCGCGTGGGGTTTGGTCGGCTGCCGCGGGATCAAGGTGAAGTCGACCGAGAAGCCGCTCGACATCCGGGCCGAGGGGGCGGCGCCGATCGTGGTCACCGGCACCACCCGCGACCCCGCGACGCCGTATGAGTGGGCGGTAGCGCTTTCCGACCAGCTGGAGTCGGGGGTACTGATCTCCCGCGACGGCGACGGCCATACGGCCTACAACGCCGGCAACACGTGCGTCGACGAGGCGATCGAGGCCTATCTGCTGGAGGGTACGGTGCCCGAAGACGGGCTGGAGTGCTGAGGCTCGGTCAGCGCGGGTCGAGCCCGCAGGTCGCCGGGCCCTCGAGCACCGCACCGTCGGGGTCGAAGCGCGAACCGTGCAAGGGGCAGTCCCAGCTGGCCTCGGCGTCGTTCCAGCGGACGATGCCGCCGAGGTGGGAGCAGACCCCGGAAACCCGTCGTTCGACACCGCCCACCACCGACTGGGCCGTCGGGGTGCCGACCCGGTCGTAGCGGACCACACCAGCGCCCTCGGCGGGAGCCGGCCCGGGTCCAGGGTGGGTGAGCGGTCGCAGCCAGCTCCGTGTCATCTCCAGCCCGACCTCGGCATTGGTCCAGACGCCGGTCGGCAGCCCGGTGACCTCGTGCCTGCTCCAGGACGCCATCGCATCAGCCCAGTCCATCCGACCGCCGAGCAACCTGCTGGACAGCGCCAGGGCAGCAGCGACCCCGTTGGTCATGCCCCACTTGGAGAACCCGCCGGCGACCAGGATCTCGTCCAGGCCGGGCAGGAGCGGGCCGACCACGGGCAACGAGTGGGCAGGCAGGTAGTCCTGCGCGGACCAGGCATGGGTCTCGGTCGCCTTCGGGAAGTGCTCCGCGGTCCAGTCGCGCAACGTGTCCAACCGGTGCGACGTCGGTCCGCCACGGCCGGTGGTGTGACCCTCCCCGCCGACCAGCAGCATCGGCGCGCCGTCGTGGACACCGTCGCGCAGCGACCTGCTCGTCCGGTCCGAGGAGAGGTACATCCCTTTGACGGCGGGTTCCGGAGTCCGGAACGCGAGGGCATAGGAGCGCGCCGGCTTGAGCCGGGCGAAGAACCCTCCGCGATCCAGGATCGGCACGTTGGTCGCGATCACGACCGAGTCCGCCATCACTGTTCCGGCATCGGTCTCGACGCGACACGGTCGCTTGCCGCGGACCTTCTGGACCCGCGCTCCCTCGACGATCCGGACTCCGTGGGCCGCCGCCTCCCGCGCGAGCGCCTCGAGCAGGTCCATGGGGTCGACCTGCAGCTGGTTGCGGAGCCGGACCGCGCCGGAGATGGCGAACGGCAGCTCCGACTCGGTGACCCAGCCGACCGGCAGGCCAACCCGCTCCGCGACGTCGAGCTCACGCTTCGCGGCGCTCAGGCCCGACTGCGTGGTGGCGTAGGTGTACGCCGGTCGCACCTGGGTCTCCACGTCGTGGTCCTCGCAGAACTGCGCCACCCATGCCTGGGCCTCGGTGTTGGCCGCGACGTACTGGCGGACGACGTCGGTCGAGTGGCGAGAGGCGATCTGGCTCAGCTGGGTGCCTTGCAGCAGGCTGACCTTGGCGGTGCTGGCACCGGTGGTGCCGGCCCCCACGTGGCGCGCCTCGATCAGGAGCACCCGCTTGCCGGCTCGTCCGAGCAGCAAGGCAGTGGTGAGGCCGGTAATCCCTGCACCCACCACGACGATGTCGACGCGTCCGTCGACCAGGGGTGGCGCAGCGGGGCTGTGCGGATGGGAGTCTTGCCAGACCGAGACGAGGGGCATGTCGGCAGGTGCCCGCGCTGTGCCCAGATGATGCGTCCGGCCGGCTCCTCCTGCCTAGCTCGGACGGTTCTCGACGATGAACGCCAGCCGCCGTAAGGTCTCGACGTTGCGCCAGGCCAGCGGGGGATCCCGCAGCAGCTTGGGGACCAGTCGGCCCGGTCCCGAGACGGCGTCCTCCTCGATCACCACCTCCGTCTGCTCCCCACGTGGATGTAGCCGGAAGACGACCTCTGCCGCGCCCCCGGGCCAGGCCCGCGCTCGCAGCCTGAGCATGGTGGGGGGAGCGGCGTCGACCACGCTGGTCGTGTCGTCGAGCAGCGCCGGCCAGACCCCGACCGAGTGGTGCAGCTCAGCGCCGACGGCGGGCCAGTGGTCGTCGACCTCGCGCATCCGGGAGGCGCCCACCACGAACACGGGGTAGAGCCAGCCGTCGGACAACACCTTCCAGACCTCGTCCACGCTGGCCTTGATGAGCCGCTTGTTGGTGCTCAACTCGAGAACACCCCTGTGACCGCCATCAGGTTTAGGGACTTGCGGGGCATGGTTCCTCCTCGAGCGGGACTCGGACCAACGCCGTCCAGTACCCGTCACCGAGACCGCTATGCGGTCAGCCGCCGTGGTCTCCGTCGTCGGGAAGGGCGCGGGTTTCGAGCACCTGCTCGGCGACATCGCGGAGCTTGACGTTGTGGTCGTTGGAATAGCGGTGCAGCACCTGGAACGCCCGCTCGTAGGAGATGTCGTAGCGCACCGCCAGCACCCCTTGGGCAATTCCGATGGTGTGCCGAGAGTCCAGCGCGGTGCGCAGTCCGCCGACCAGGCGGGCGTTGGCCATCGCCGACGCCGCGTGGCTGGCGAAGATCATGGCGATGTCTTGATCGCCGTCAAACGACCCGGGCTCGTCGCTGTAGAAGTTCAAGGCACCGATCGTGAGGTCGTTGGCTGTCAACCGGATCGACATCGACGATCGGATCCCCAACGCCGACGCACGCGAGGCCCACTGAGGCCAGCGGATGTCGGTCAGCAGGTCGTGGACTACGAAGTTCTCCTCCTGGAACGCTGCGTCGACGCAGGGGCCGTCCTGCAGCTCGTCCTGAATCCGGTCTGCCTCCGCTGCGACCTCGTCGGTCGCGGTGGCGGACTCGGCCTTGCCCTTGCGCTTGCGCAGGTGCAACCCGCAGTGATCGCACCCAGGTACGACCTCGAGCGCGCGGTCGACGACGCGCTGGAAGGTCAATGGGCCGTCGAGGTTGCTCGTCAGCTCTCCGCTGAGATCCGCAAACAGAGCCGCCATCCTGACGTCGGCGTCCATGTCGTCCCTCCACCCATCGGACCACCTGCTCGACGCCGGGGGCTGGACGTCGTGGTTCGGTCGACGGTATCGGAGTGCCCGCCCCGACGGGACGGGACCCGCGCTCAGCTGGGTGGCAGCTCGGGCGCCTCGGGAAGACAACGGTGCACGAGGACCTGCTCGGCGAGACTTCGCAGCTTGATGTTGTGGTCGTTGGAGTAGCGGTGCAGCAGCTGGAAGGCGCGCTCGAAGGAGATGTCGTAGCGGACCGCGAGCACTCCTTGGGCCATCCCGATCGAGTGCCGTGAGTCCATCGCGCTGCGCAGCCCGCTCGACGAGCCGGGCCTTGGTCATCGCCTCGGCCGCGTACGTCGCGAAGATCATGGCGATGTCCTGGTCGCCCGCGAAGTCGCCCGGCTGGTCGCCGTAGAGGTTGAGCGCACCGACCGACGTGTGGTTCGAGGTAAGCCGGACCGACATCGACGAGCGCAGGCCCAGGTCGGCGGCCCGTGGCGCCCAGCGCGGCCATCGCTTCTCGGTGCGCAGGTCGTGGACCACGAAGTTCTGCTGCTCGAAAGCGGCGTCCAGACACGGCCCGTCACTCAGCTCGTCGCTGAAGGGCATCGGCGCGAGCGGCGATGTCATCCGACGCCGCGACCGACTCGGCGTACGCACGACGCTTCCGCAGGGTGAGACCGCAGTGTCGGACGCCGGGAATGACCTCCACGGCCCGCTTGCACCACGCGCGCAAAGGTCAGTGGGATGTCGGGCTCGCTGAACAGATCCTCGCTGACCTGCGCGAAGTACGCAGCCAGCCTGATGTCGTCGCCCATTGCCCCACTCGCCTGTCGCTGTGGTGGCACGCGGCCACCGGGAACCGGCGACGACGCTCAGGACGTGCGCGGCGGGTTCGGTCGATTGGCCGAACCCACATCCTCCAGTTCCTCGTCCGAGACAAGCTCGCTGCGCAGGTCATCGAGGATTCGGCTGAGCAACCGCGAGACCTGCATCTGGGTGACGCCGAGGTCCTCGCCGATCTCGGCCTGGGTCAGGTCCTCGAAGAAGCGCAGCTGCAGGATACGCCTGTCGCGCTCCGGCAAGCGGCGTACCACGGGAGAAAGGATGACCCGCGCCTCGCTCGCCACGCTCTCGGTGTCCTCGTCCGGGACGAAGTCGCCCAGCGTCGCCGTGGAGTCCGAGGTGGCGGGTTGCTCGAGCGAGGTCGGCTGGAAGCAGCCGAAGGCCTCGATCGCCTCGCGGTAGTCGTCGTCGGAGATTCCCAGGGCGGCCTTGATCTCCGCATCCCTCGGCGCGTGGCCGAGCTCCTGCTCGAGCTCCTCGATCTTCTTGTTGACCCGCCACTGGAGCTCCTGCACGCGCCGAGGCGGGCGCACCGACCAGCCGTGGTCGCGGAAGTGTCGGAGCAGCTCGCCACGGATGGTGGGGACGGCGAACGTGAGAAGGTCGTTGCGCGTCTCCGGATCGAAACGTCGAACCGCCTTGACCAAGCCCTCGTAGGCCACCTGACGCAGGTCGTCACGAGCGACTCCCCGTCCGGCGTAGCGCGAGGCGACTGCCTCGGCGACTCCCCGGTTGAGCACGATCACCTCGTTGAGGAGGTCGTCGCGTTCGGCTTCGTCCTGGCATCGTCCGGCCTGGTCGAGAAGCTTGGCGGTCCGGGCAGACCGCTCTGCACGGGACACCCCGCGATCCCCGTCACGGCCATGTGACGTCGGCTTGCCGACGGATGTGTCGAGCGTCATCTCGGGCGCCTTAACAGCTGGTTCCTGCTGCCCGCCGTTGTCTCCAGCGAGGCGAATGAGGTGAATCCTGTGCACGGAGATTACCCAACCTTACCGATTCGTCAATATCGGGCGGCGTGTCGTGGAACGGGCGGGGGTACCGGTCGCCATGATCCTGCCCAAGCCACGCGGCGTCCTCAGCGAATCCTTGTTCGCCGCCCTCCCCACGGCGCCCGACGTGTCACCTCAGCCCTGGGTGGGCCCTGACGACGAGTCCGACGCGGCGTTGTCACTCTGGGTGCTCCACGAGCTTTCCTACCGTGGCTTCGAAGACGTCGCTGACGACGCGGAGTGGGATCCGACAATTCTCGGCCTACGCCGAGAGTTGGAGCGGGGCCTGGAGTCGCGGCTGCGCGACCGGTGGCCGGGCCCCGGCGTCGTGGCGAGGCAGGAGGGTGACTTCGCGGCTGAGCTGTTCGCCTATGTGGAGGCGCACGATGGCCCGTCGTTGGCCCGCTTCGTGCAGACGGCCGCGACCGAGGAGCAGGTCCTTGACCTGATGCGGCTCCGATCGATCTACCACCTCAAGGAGGCCGATCCCACGTCGTGGGTGCTGCCACGACTCCCGACAGCGGCCAAGGCGGCGCTCGCCGAGCTGCAGTACGACGAGTACGGCGGCGGCAACCCCAACCGGTTGCACCACCAGCTGTTCGCCCGCGGGATGGAATCCATCGGCCTCCGCTCGGAGTACGGCGCCTACCTCGACGACGTGCCGCTCGAGGTGCTGGAGATGAACAATGCGCTGTCGATGTTCGGGCTGCATCGCCGGTTGCGCGCTGCCGCGGTGGGCCACCTGGCCGCTTTCGAGATCACCAGCTCCGTGCCGTCGCGCAAGCTGGCCCAAGGACTCGAGCGGCTGGGCATGGCCCAGGAGATGATCGAGTACTACACCGAGCACGTCAGCGCCGACGCGGTGCACGACCAGATCGCCGTGCGGTCGATCTGCGGAGAGCTGGTCGCGGTCGAGCCGGAGCAGATGGGCGAGGTGCTCTTCGGCGCCTTCACCTGCCTGGACCTGGAGGCCCGCTTCGCCAGCTTGCTGCTCGATCGCTGGAGGACTGCGGCGTGAGCGAGGAGTTCGACGCCCCTGACGTGATCATCTGCCCAGGGGGACCGATGCTGGTCCGCGGGGCGCGGGCCGTGCAGTCGGTCGACGGCGGGATCCATCCGGTCACCCGGCCGTTGGTCGCCCTGTGTCGGTGCCACAAGTCGCGGGACCTGCCGTGGTGCGACGCCACGCACAAGTTGTTGGCGCCGGACAAGCGACCGGTCTGAGTCACCCGGAGGCAATCAGGCGGGCGACGACTCGTCGGACGATGTGGACGCCCGTCAGCAGCGGCCGCAGAGTAGCGGCACGGGAAGCACGATGAGTCAGGGGTGCCGCGGCCGATCTGCGATGGCTGGCCGGGTCGGGCGCCTGTGGGCGTTGCGGTGGTCCCTCATCCGGCACCGGTGCGGTCATGTCGAGCTCCCTGATCAGGCTGATGCCGCCGGTGGCTGGACAGCCGCTTCCGGTAACCAGAGCGGGTTCAGGGGAAACCTGCACGGTCCACACCGGCTGACCACCGGTACCTCTTCGCTCACACCGCGGCATCGATGCGGATGAGGACGCCGCCTTCCAGCTCTCGCACCTCGATGACGGCCAGCCCAGGGTTGTAGGTCGGCAGCTCGTGGCGAACTACCTCGGCCTGGGCGACGGCGCCGAGCTGCAACAAGGCGCTGCCACCGGGCAGGAGGTGCTCTGAGATCACCTCGAGACAGACCCGGGCGACCTCGAGGCCGTCGTATCCGCCGTCGATGGCTAGCAGCGGGTCCTCGGGAAAACGCGCCGTCTCCTCTCGGCGGACCCATGGCGGGTCCGCGATGATCACGGAGAAACGCTCCTTCGCGCGCAGGGCCTCGTCCAGCCTCGCCAACCTGATGTCCACCCGATGGCTGATCCCAGCCGAGGCAGCGTTGTCGGCGGCGTAGGCGCAGGCCACCGGATCGGCGTCGACGCACACCAAGGATCGCCCCGAGCCGACCACCGCGAGCAACCCGATGTGTCCCGCTCCACTGCAGAGCTCCAACACCGGTCCGGGGGGAGTGGCCCGGATCAGCTCCGCTGCCCACCGCGCCTGCTCAGCGGTCCAGCTGCGGGGGCGTAGCACTCGCTCGTCGAAGGCGATCTGCAGCTCACCGAAGGTCATGGTCTCGGTCATGGTGCGGGCCAGTACCCCGACCCCGGACCCGACAACCGACGGTCGCGGGGACGGGCGAGCGGGGTGGGGCGAGCCCGGCGCGTCGATCTGGTCGCTCCCGCATTTTCTGGGCCGGCCCCGCGCGTAGTCGTCGCGCGGGTGGGTACCGAACCGTCGAGACAGGACTACGGAGAAGGAGCAGTGATGAGGACCGTGACCCGGGTCGGTCGACGCGACCTGCCAGATCTGCGCGGGTCGGACCTCCGGAACTCGAGCAACGATATTGTGGGATCGCCCAAGGACGAGATCGATCATCTCGGGGTCGAGGAGTTCGCGACCCACCAGCTATCGCTCGATGAAGCGCCCCAGGCCCACGCCCCACTCCGAAACTGCCGGATCGGCATGGCCGAGGCCGTGTTGTCGACTTGATCGGTCCAGGAAGAGGTGTACCCATGACGCCGACGTCCCCAGATCGCGATGCTGTGGCCTCGGCGTTCGAGCAAGCGCCGGTCATGCTGGCGCTCTTCGAGGGCGATCCTCTCGCGGCCACCGCTTGCAACTCGAAGTTCCGCTCAGTGTTCGGCCCCACGATCGGGATGCCGGCGAAGCAGGTGATGGGTGCCACGACCACCGAGGGCATCATCGACTGGCTCGATGTTGTGGCGACGACCGGGGAGTCGTACTCGGCAGCGGGCACCCCCTTTCAGTTCCCTCAGGAGGGAGGGGGCCACCAGCAGGTGTTCCTCGATCTCACCGGCGAGGCCGTTCGCCGACCCGACGGCGCTGTGAGTGGCGCGACCGTGATGGCGGTGGACTCCACGAAGTCGGTGGAGGCCAGACGCGCGAGACGCGACCAGGCCGCCGAGGACCACAGTCGGCGTCTCGCGGCGCGCGAAATGCTGACCGTGGTCCAGGACGCGTTGCTTCCCGCCGGACTACCCGTGCTCCCGGGCTCAAAGATTGCTGCCGAGTACCTGATGTCGGAGGACGCCTCAGGTGGCGACTGGTTCGACGTGATCGGCCTTCCCGACGGACGGGTAGTACTGGTGGTCGGCGACGTTGTGGGCAAGGGGGTCGAGGCCTCGGTCACGATGGGTGCGCTGCGGGCCGTCTTCGACGAACAGATCCGCATCGACGGCAACATCGGAGCCGCCCTCGAGGTGCTCGATCGGCGGGCCAGCCGAGTCACCCAGGCCCTGGCCACGACCATGTGCGTGGCGATCTTGGATCCGAGCACCGGCATCGTGCAGTACTGCACGGCCGGCCATCCGCCTCCCCTGACCCTGAGTCCCGACGTTCGGGCCTCCTACCTACCGACCACAGGCTCCCGGTCGCTGGGCAGCGGCGGACCCTTCAACGTGTCCGAGCACCAGCTCGACGAGGACGCCGTGCTCATGCTCTACAGCAACGGCCTGGTCGCCCGACCCGGCCGAACGCCGATGCGTGGCACCGCGGAAGTGATGGAGATGGCGGATGTGGTGTGTGACCGGGAGGTAGACGATCCCCTGGATGATCTACCGTTCGTGCAGCGCATCTGTTCGGGCCTGGTGGAAGAGGCGACCCAGGCAGGCTTCGTCGACGACATCACGCTGCTCGCGGCGCAGCGCGTCGCGCCCCTCGAGGCACTGTCCTTCGTGATACCGGCCGAGGCTGACGCGCCGAGACTCGTTCGTCGACGGTTCGCTGACTGGTTGGAGCCCCTGTCCGTCAGGGGAATCGACGACGCGGCGCTGCAACACAGCATCAGCGAGCTCGTCCGGAACGTCGTGGAGCACGCCTATCCCGCCGGTCACCCGACGGACCAGCGGACTCTGGGGATCGACGCCTGCCTGGGGGCCGAAGGTGTGCTGGAGATCGTGGTCCGCGACCGCGGCCGGTGGCAGGCCTCGGAACCCCAGCCCGACCGGGGCCGAGGGCTGGCGATGGTGCAGGGGCTCTGCGATGAGTTCGAGCTCCAGAGCGGTCCGAACGGGACCAGCGCAACGGTCCGGCACCATCCGTGTCGACCGGCCAGGCTCCTGACGGCGTCCGGACCACGCCACGAACCCGAGGTGCTGGGTATGACGCGGCGGCCAGGAGAGCTGGCGCTCACCGGGCCGGTTGACGTCCGGTCTGTCGACCGACTTCGTCACGAGCTGGCCCTGCAGACCCGGGGCGGGACGGTGCCGTTGGTGGTCGACCTCTCCGAGGTGACCACGCTGGAGAGCATCGGGGTGCAGGTCCTGCAGGAACAGCAGCAGAAGTCGGGGGGGCTGCAGCTGGTGGCCCCGATGGGGAGCCCTGCCCAGCACGTGCTGGAGGTGGTCCAGCTGCGGTACTCCGCCGCGCGGGCGACCGACACCGATGTGACCTCGATCTGACTCATGACGCGGTGAGCCCTGGGTACCGACCGGGTATCCGACCGACGGGGGTGACGACGTGCCTCAGCAGGCGTGGAGCAAGAAGCGCGAGCGGCAGTACGAACACATCAAGGAAGGCGTGCTCGATCGCGGCGAGAGCGAAGACGCTGCCGCGGAGATAGCGGCTCGCACGGTGAACAAGGAGCGAGCTCGGCACGGGGAGGCGAGCGAAGCCAGTCGGACCTCTACCGAGGACATCTCCTCTGGTCGGAGGGGAGGTCTGCGCTCGCACCAGGGCTCCGGCGGGCGGACCAGGGACCAGCTGTATGCGGAGGCCCAGAAGAAGGGGATCGCTGGCCGTTCGAAGATGAACAAGGCTCAGCTCGAGCGCGCATTGAAGCGCAGCTGATGGCCACCCTCCGAGCGGCCGTCCTCGACATCGACGGCACCCTGCTGGACTCCAACTACCACCACGCTCTTGCCTGGTCTCGTGCCTTCGATTCCGTCGACTGCGTGGTGCCGCTGTGGCGCATCCACCGGCACCTCGGAATGGGTGGGGACCGACTGGTCGGGGCCGTCGCCGGTGACGACGTCGAAGCGCGGTGGGGTGACCAGGTGCGCGAGCGCTGGGAGAAGGAGTACGACTCCGTCATCGATGAGACCAAGTTGTTCGCCGGTGCCCGCGGGCTGCTCGTCGAGCTGCGGCGGGCCGGGCTGATGATCGCCCTGGCCAGCTCTTCGATCCCTCGCCATGCGCAGCACGCTCTCGACCTGCTCCCTGCCGACGAGCTCGCCGACCACGTCACGACCGCGGAGGATGCTGCGGAGTCGAAACCCGATCCGGCGCTGATCCGAGCAGCACTCGACGGTGTTGGCACCACCGCAGCCTGCCTGATCGGCGACTCCACGTGGGACGTGCACGCTGCCAGCGCGGCCGGGATCGCCACCATCGGCCTGTGCACGGGTGGCTATGGCCGGCAGGAGCTGATCACCGCGGGCGCAGTCTGCGTCTACGACGACCTCGTGCACTTGATCGGCGACCTGGACCAGGCCATGCGGTTGTGCGAGCGCTACCTGCTCAAACCGGCTCCGTGAGCCTCACGATGTGCCGGGTGGCCACCTCGATCATCACCTGTGCGGCTGGTGAGAGCACCGCGCCGACGCGGTGGACCACTGCCATCACGTCGTACTGCTGGGGGCGAAGCGACACGCAGCCCACGTTCGGTGCCAGCCGCGGGATCAGCTGTTCGGCGGCGCTCCGGGTGATCACGGAGTCGCCGTAGCCGCCACCCACCAGCTCGACCGCGGTCTCGATCTCCTCCACCTCGATCTTGGTCTGCGGATTGTGGCCGGCCTCGTGCAAGAACCTGCGCAGCACGATGCGGATGGAGTCGGTGGACCGCCACGTGGTCTCCGGCATCACCAGGCTCGCCTTGGCCAACCGGGCTGGGGTGACCGGCGTGGCCAGCCGGCTCGGGTCGGCAGAGATGTAGACGAGCTCGTCACGGGCCACCGGGATCACGTTGATCCCTTCGCTGTCGACGTTGGCCACCGCGATCATGGCTGCCTCGAGCCGCCCGCGGCGCAGCTCTTCTTGCACCTCGTTCGAATGCTGGCCGATCAGTTCCACCCGGACGCCGGGGTAGCGCTCGAGCACGTCGGCGATGATCGCCGCACCCGCATACAGCCGGGTGGCGCCGAACATGCCGAACCGGATGGTGCCGCTCTCGAGCGAGGCGGCGCTCTGCACCGCACGCCGGGCTTCCTCAGCCGCTGCGATGGTCTGCTCGGCGTGCGGTCGCAGGGTGTCGGCCAAGGTGGTCGGCACGACGCCGCGCCCGACCCGACGGAACAGGGGGACCCCCAACGACTTCTCGAGCGCCCGCACCTGCTCGGAGACCGACGGCTGCGCGTAGCCGAGCTCGTCTGCCGCCGCCGTCAGCGAACCGTGCTCGTAGGTGGCCAGGAAGCAGCGCAGCTGATGTAGTGAAAGCATAGGAATCTCCTTGAGGTGTCTCTGGAAACAGAGGCTACCCCTGTGCAGCTATCCCGGGCACACTAGTGGGAACGGACTCACCTTCAGGAGGCCGCCGAGGACCAGAGGAGGTCAGCGATGTTCGACAACAACTGCCAGGTGTGTGCCAAGCGGGTGCTCATCTTCCCGAGCCAGGTCACCTCGCTCACCAACACCGACGGCGGCATCACGGTCACGTTCACCTGCTGGTGCGGCACGAACCAGACCCGGGTCACCGGTAACCGGGCCCGGGCCAAGCACCTGGTGTCCGCAGCAGCCTGAGGCGCCCTCGGCTCGTTTTCGCGCCACGCTGCCGGCCTCCGTATACTTCCGCGGGTTGCCCGGCCTGACTCGTCAAGCCGGGCAGTAGGCCGCCTTAGCTCAGTCGGTAGAGCGTCTCACTCGTAATGAGAAGGTCGTCGGTTCGATTCCGACAGGCGGCTCTCGACAGCCTTCGCCCGACCGCTTGCGCCTCACCCGGTGGTACGGACCAGCCGGTCGGTCACCGATAAGGTCTCTGCGTGAGCCGACGCAGACGCTGGGTCAACCGGGGCATCCTCGCTGCCTGGCGATGGGCCGAACGCGCCGGAGAGATCGTGCCCGGAACCACGGCGGCGGCGGCCTTCGGAAGCCTCGGCGAGGGGAGTTGCATCGGGTTCCCGGCGGCGACGCTGATGGGCACGGGCTCGATCCACATCGGCCGCCACACGCTGGTCGGACGCCAGGTGACGCTCTCGGTCGGCTATGGACCGGACCACGTGCAGCTGCCCGACCGGGGGCTGGTGATCGGCGACCGGTGCGTGATCGGCGCCAGAACCAGCCTGATCGCGCATTCCTCCATCGTCCTCGGAGACGATGTGTGGTTGGGGCAGGACGTCTTCGTCTCCGACTCGAGCCACGGCTACCAGGATCTCGACACGCCGATCGGACGGCAGCTGGGAACACTGCAACCGGTGTCGATCGGGTCGGGCACCTGGATCGGGCACGGGGCGATCATCCTCCCGGGAGCCACGGTCGGCCGCAATGTCGTCGTCGCAGCCGGCACGGTGGTGCGCGGCAGGGTCGAGGACCACGCCGTGATCGGTGGCAGCGCGTCGCGCGTGATCCGTCAGTTCGAGCCGGGGGTGGGCTGGGTGACCCCGACGGGAGACGTCCGGCCGATTATGCCGTCTCCTGTCTCGCTCGCCTGAGCAACGGCTACCGATAGGGCGGGCATCGGACAGCGGAGCGTCGGACCGATACGCTGCGCTCATGGACGAGCGGCCCCTGACGACGACGCTATGACGACGCCACCAGCACCTTGCTGGTGAGCGGCTCGGTCGACGAGCTGTCCGGTGTGGCCTTGCGAGACGCCCTCCAGCGGTGTTCGGCCGGCTTCACGCGGGAGATGTCGGTGGACCTGACCGACGTCGACTTCCTCCCCAGCCTGGGCGTAGGTGTGCTGGCCATCGCGATGCGGACGGCAGAAGAGAATGGGTCACGCCTCACCTTGGTCGCCGCCGCCGACACCATCGCTCATCAGGTCCTGACCATCTGCGGCCTTCCGCACCGGGAGAACTGAGACTCAGTCTCCCGTCCACTCTCCGGCCGGGACCTCCGCCGGCACCCGGGCCACGAGCACCGCGACGTCGTCGTCACTCTCGCCACCAGGCAGCCGGGCCCGCACCAGAGCTTCCGGCATCTCAGCCAAGGGGCCGGCGATGACGGTCACGAGCTGCACCAGCTCCTCGATACCGACCTCCAGGTCCTGTCCACGCAGCTCCACCAGGCCATCGGTGTAGAAGAAGATGCTGGCGCCGGGACAGAGCCGCACCTCGCTTGCCTCGCCGAAGTGGGTCCCGACCCCCAGCGGAGGATGCGGGTCGATCATTTCCCGTGTCGTGGCCCCGTCTGGCTGACGCACCAGCGGCGGGACGTGTCCTGCGTTGGCGAAGTGGATCAGCAGCTCAGTCGGGTCGAAGACCGCGTACACGCAAGTGACGATCTGGTCCGGAGCGATGTCGCGCACGATGGCATCGACCGCCCCCATCAGCGCCGCTGGTGGCATCCCCAGACGCGCGTAGGCCCTGACCGCTGCCCTGACCTGGCCCATCACCGCCGCCGCGGCAACCCCTCGACCCATCACGTCACCCACGACCAGGGCGGTGCGCCCTTCGCTGAGCTCGATGACGTCGTACCAGTCCCCGCCGACCTGGGTGCCCGCGACTCCCGCGCGGTAGTACGTGGCAATCTCCAGGTGCGGGAGCTCGAAGTCACGCTGCGGCAGCAGGCTCCGCTGGAGTGCTTCGGCGATCTCGTGCTCGCGGGCAGCAACTGCCTGATCGAGCAGATCGCGGGTCCAGCGGGCCCGCAACGCTGACAGGAACCGACGAAGCGACATCACACGCATTTGGCCTGGGTATCCGTCCCACCTTGAGGCAGCAGTAGGTGCCGCGGAGCGATGATTCTTTACTGAACAGCGCGACGGAGTCTAGAGGTCTGGTTCGCCGGCGCATTGATTTCGTGAACCGGGGTACCCCGCAGCTGCCAGCAGTTCGGGAGTGCTGGCGATGATCGGTAGACGCCGATGCGAGGGTGCAGGTCCGGAGGTGGCTGGTTTGAGTGAAGAACCGGCTGCACTGCCCAGTAGTTTGAGTCCATGACGCCCATCCCGGCAGTCGTCGTCGTCGACGACTCAGCGGAGATCCGGACGCTGGTGCGCACCTGCTTGCGGCTGTCGGGCCGGCTCGACGTCGTGGCGGAAGGCGCGACGGGACATGACGCCATCGGCCTGGCGAAGCAACATCGTCCCGAGCTGCTGCTCCTCGACGTCTCGATGCCAGGGATGGACGGGCTGGAGGCGCTGCCGCACGTGCGCGAGTGCAGTCCCGAGACCCGGGTGGTGATGTTCAGCGGCTTCTCGGAGCTCGGTCTGGCCGAGCGGACCATCGAGCTCGGCGCAGCAGCGTTCTTCGAGAAGTCCACCTCGCTCGACAGTCTGGTCGCACGACCTCTTGGCGGTCCTCGGCAGGGAACCCGTGGAAACGGGAGAGGCGGGGGACTCGGAGCCAGTGCTGGAGGAGCACCTGGAGCGATTCCGGGAGCTGTTCGAGGACGCCGCGATCGGCATGGGCACGCTGACCCTTTCCGGCCGGACTCGTCCGGGTCAACCAGAGCCTGGCCACCCTGCTCGGGCGTTCCGAGAGGGAGTTGGTGTCGTCGGCGTACCACGACTTCGTGGCGGACCGCGACGGACAGATGAGGCGCGCCCTCGACGGCGTCGTCCGGCGCTCCCGCGACGCGGTCCAGGTCGAGCACGACGTTCGTCGGCCTCGATGGCCGTCGCGTGCTGACCACGCTCTCGCCGGTGCGGGACAAGGTGGGGCGCCCGCTGTACCTCTTCGTCCAGGCGCAGGACATCAGTGTCCAGAGCATCGTCGAAGAGGAGTTGCGGCAGTCGGAGGAGCGGCTCCAGCTGCTCGTCGACGCCGTCGGCGACTACGCGATCTTCATGCTGGACCCGGACGGTCGGATCGCCAGCTGGAACACCGGCGCCCAACGGCTCAAGGGATGGACGGCAGCCGAGGCGGTGGGCCGGCACTTCCGGATGTTCTACCCGGCCGAGCAGCAGGAGAGCCGACACCCAGAGCACGAGCTGGAGGTGGCGCTGGCTGTTGGGCACTACACGGAGGAGGGGCTCCGCGTCCGCCAGGACGGTTCCACCTTCTGGGCGCACGTCACCATCACAGCGGTCTTCGACCGTTCAGGTCGGCACGTCGGTTTCGGCAAGGTGACCCGAGACGTGACCGAGCAGCGCGCCGCGGCCGAGTCCCTACGGCGTAGCGAGCAACGCTTCCGCCTGCTCGTCGAAGCTGTCCAGGACTACGCGATCTTCATGCTCGACGCGGACGGTTTCGTCTCGAGCTGGAACGAAGGAGCCCAACGCAGCAAGGGCTACGCGTCCGACGAGGTCATCGGAAAACACTTCCGCATCTTCTACCCGCCGGAAAAGCAGGCGGAGCGGCATCCCGAGCACGAGCTGACGCTGGCTCTGCGCGACGGCCGCTACGAGGAGGAGGGGTGGCGGGTCCGCAAGGACGGTTCGAGGTTCTGGGCTCACGTGACCATCACAGCGGTGCACGACCCGGAGGGTGAGCTGGTGGGCTTCGCCAAGGTCACCCAGGACGTCACCCAGCGACTCCTGCTGCAAGAGGAGCAGGCACGATCCGCGCTGGCCGCTTGCCGAGGCCAACGCGGAGCTCAAGACGGCCAACGCGCAGCTGAAGCGGGTTGCCGAGGACCAGTCCCACTTCCTGGCCGTCGCCGCGCACGAGCTGCGCTCGCCGGTGGGGGTGCTCAGCGGGACGGCTGACATGTTCGTCGCGCACTGGGACAAGCTGGACGCCGAGGAGCGGTCGGAGCTGCTCCTCGGGATGAAGCCGAGTGCCGATCGCCTGCGCCGGCTGCTGAGCGACCTGCTGACCACCTCACGGATCCAAGCCGGCGCTCTCGACCTGAAGGTGCGTGCGATCGATCTCCGAGAACAGCTCGAGAGCGCCGCGGCCACCGCTCGCCGGGCTCCCGGGACGGCCGAGGTCGTGGTCGATGCCGAGCCGGGGGTGCTGGTCCTCGCCGACCCCGGACGGCTTGCGCAGATGATGGACAACTTGGTCGGCAACGCGATCCGTCACGGGATAGCCCCGGTGGTGATCTCGGTGGACGTTCGACACGAGACCGTTGACATCGTGGTTCGCGATGCTGGGCCGGGTGTGTCGCCCGCCCTGCGGGACCGGCTGTTCCAGCGGTTCGCCACCAGTAGCGAGGGTGGCACCGGTCTAGGCCTCTACATCGTGCGCGAGCTCGCCCGGTCCCAGGCAGGCGAGGCGTCGTACCGAACCGCCGACGGCGCGTTCGTGGTCACCCTGCCCTCCGCGAGCCGGCCGGCCTGAGACGCATGGCTACCATCGCGAATCCGACCCCGTCAGCGTCCGACCTGCGCGTCCTCCTCGTCGACGACATGCCCGAGGTACGCCGCCTGGTGCGCACCGCCCTGCGCTTCCGCGGGGGCTTCGACGTGGTCGGTGAGGCCAGCACCGGGGTTGCGGCGATCACGCTCGTTGAGGAGCTCAGACCGGACCTGGTCGTGCTCGACCTCGGGCTGCCCGACATCACCGGGCGCGACGTCCTGACCCGGGTTCGAGCTGTCCGGCCGCAGACGAAGGTGGTGATCTTCTCCGGCGCTGAGGCCGAGGATCGCGCCTGGTACGAGCAGCGCACCGCCGGCTACGTGCTCAAGGACGCCGACATCGACTATCTCGTCGACCTGCTGGAGTCGGTCACCCGGCCCAGGACGAGCGCGGAGGCGATGCTCGAGCTGCCCCAGGAGCTGGCGAGCGTGCGCGAGGCCCGCGCCTTCGTCCAGGACCGGCTGAACGGGTGGGACCTTGCAGCGCTGGTCGACGATGCGCGCATCGTGGTCAGCGAGCTGGCCGCCAACGCGATCACCCACGCGGACTCCTGCTACCGCATCCGGTTGGTGCTGAGCGAGGCAACGCTGCGCATCGAGGTGCGCGACGGCGGCGCTGGCACTCCCGAGCCGCAGCCGCTGAGCATGACCGATGAGCACGGTCGGGGCTTGCTGATGGTGGCGGCGCTGTCGGCATCGTGGGGCATCGAGGAGGCGGCCGACGACCACAAGGTGGTCTGGGCTGACCTCACCCTCCGCAGGAAGTGACGCAGCGCCCTGGTGCGGCGGGCTCCTGGCAGAGTCGGCTCAGAGAGCCGCGATGGCGCGAGCGGCGTCCTCGGTGGCGCCGCGGATCAGACCTGGGCCCGTGCAGTCGCCGACGGCGTACACGGCCACACCCGGCAACCGGGTGGCGATGGCGTCACGGAAGGTGAGGTCTGGCTCGACGACGCCGACGAGCACGACGGCATCGGCCCTCAGCTCACGCGCCGCGCCGCCGTCGGGTGTGAACATGACTGCCGCGGGCGAGATCTGCACAATGGTCGTCGCGACGTGCACGGTGACGCCGAGCCGGTCGAGACGAGCCAGTTGCTCGGTGCGTCGCTTCGGGCCCACGTCGATCGCGAGGTCCTCGCCGTCGTGGAGCACGGCAACCAGGTGGCCCCCAGCGGCTAGGTGCTCGGCCACCTCCACGGCGACCAGGTCTCCGCCCACCAGCACCACCCGCTTGCCCAGGACGACGTCCGGTGACTCGAGCAGGTTTCGGCCAGTGTGGACGTGGGGGAGGTCCGCGCCGATCAGGTCGGGGATCGCCACCCGTCCACCGGTTGCCACCACCACCACGTCGGGAGCAAGTACCGCAACCTCGTCGGCAGTCACTGAGTGCCCCAGCCGAACCTCGATGTCGGCGGCAGCGACCTCGTCGCGCAACCATGACAGGAAGGGCGCGTTCTCGGGGTGCACCACCGATCCGGACACCAGGCCCCCGCCAAGCTGGCCCTTGCGCTCGAACAGCGTCACCTGATGGCCCTGGTCGGCCGCCAGCCGGGCCGCCTCCAGTCCACCCGGCCCGCCGCCGACCACGACGACGTGGCGCCGACGCGTTGGAATTGCCAGGACGATCTCGGCTTCGCGGCCGGTGAACGGGTTCACCGCACAGTCGGTGGAGAAGCGTTGTTCGAGAGAGTCGATGCAGTTCTCGCAGGAGATGCAGTGGCGGACCGCACGAAGACGCCCAGCAGCCAGCTTGTTGGGCAGGTCGGGGTCGGCCAGCAGCGGCCGGCCCAGCGCGACGAAGTCGGCTCGCCCGTCGGCCAGCACGGCCTCGGCGCAGCACCGGGTCGTGCAGCCGACCGACCGCGATCACCGGCACGTCGACCACCTCCTTGACCGCCGCGGCGGCGCCGACGTTGAGGCCGTCGCCGTCGTCGGCCCCGTTGACCATGTTGGTCACCAGCCGGTCGATCACGCCGCCGCTGACATGGAAGGCGTCGACGCCGGCCTCGACCAGCAGCGGCGCCACACGAGCGGTCTCGTACATCGGCCGGCCACCGGCCACCCGTTCGTGGCCCGAGATCCGCAGGGTGATCGGGAAGTCGGGGCCGACCTCCGAACGGATCGCCTCCACTGCCTCGAGCACCACCCGGATCCGGCCCTCGACCGAGGTGCCCCGGTAGCGATCGTCGCGTCGGTTGCGCTGGGGGCCAGGAAAGAGCCGAGGAACATGTAGCCGTGGGCGGCGTGCAGCTCGATGCCGTCGTAACCCGCTTCTCGAGCCCGGACCACGGCGGCGCGATAGAGGTCGAGGATCTCGGCGATCTGCTCCGTGCGTCACCTCGGCAGACGGCCGCCCGGTGAGGTACGACGGGATCACCGAGGGTCCCAGTGAGGTGACGCCATGCATCTCCGGGCCGAGTCCGTCCGGGCCGGCGTGCACGATCTGCGGCTGGATCCGAGCGCCGTGCTCGTGCACCGCTTCGACCAGCTCGCGGTGGGCCGCGACCGCCTCGTCGGTGCCGAGGTGCAGGCCGCCCGGGGTCTCGGGATGCTGATGGTCGATGCCGGTTGCGCCGACGGTCACCAGGCCGACGCCGCCGGCGGCCCGGGCCGCGAAGTAGGCGACGGTCCGCTCCGACGGAAGCCCATCGGGGGTGCCGTACATCGTCTCCATCGGCGACATCACGATCCGGTTGCGCAGCGACATCGAGCCGATGCGGCCGCCACGAAGCAAGTGCTCGAACATCGCCATCGAGGTGCTCCTAGACCGTGACGGTTTTCTCCGAGGGCAGCACGGACAGGACCCGCCGCAGGAACGCGACCTGGTGCGAGAGCACGGCGTCGAACTGGTCGCCGCCCGGCCATACGTCGAAGTGGTCGCACGGATAGTGGCGCACCTGCGCACGCCCCTTGACGGCCGCCTTGGCCGTGGCCTGGGGCGGTGCGCTCCGGTCGAAGTCGGCGATCTGGACCAACAGCGGGCAGGCGATGTCCTTGGCGAAGCGCCCCGGCCGCAGCCCGCCGAGCTCGAGGCCGATCGCAGCGTCGATCTCGTTGCGCCAGGTCGGCCCGGCCAGCGCGGTGTACGCCTCGTACGAGCCGTCCAGGGTCATGGCCCCGAGCTCTCCAGGACGAGCGACGATGGGCATCATCACCGGGTTGCGCGACTCTGCTACGCAGCCCGGCCACGGTAGTTCGCAGGATCGAGCTCTTCTTGTGGTGGGCCAGCGCGAGGCGGCCGGCGGCGGCTCCGCTGACCAGCGGGGTGATCGAGACGACCGCGGCGACGTCGTCGCGACCGGCGCCCACCTCCAGCACGTGACCGCCCGATACGGAGACGCCCCACAGCACCAACCGGTCCCCATCCACTCCAGGAAGGCGTGCCGCCGCCTGCATCGCGGCCCGGTAGTCGTCGAGCTGGCGAGCGATCGAGACCGTCTGCCGAGGGGCACCGGCCGACGCACCGAAACCTCGGTAGTCGAACGCGAACACGTCGAGACCGGCGGCGGCCAGGCCCTCGGCGAACGGTGCGAGCCCGGAGTCCTTGGTGCCGCCGAGGCCGTGCGCCATCACGACGATCGGACGACCAGCCGGTCCGGCCAGGGAGTCGTCGGCCGCCGCGAAGTGCCAGGCGGCACAATCGTCCGCGCCGCTGGTGAAGGTGACATCGGTAGGGGTCATGACGCGCTCCCATAGATCGAGCTGAACCAGATGTGGATGACGACCGCGACCTGGTCCTCGCGCGGCAGACCGCCACCGAGGGCGAGCCGCTCGAGCATCCGGTCGTTGAGCTCGAGCAGGGTGGCGGCCAGGGCCGCGGACGGCGGGCCGGCGGGCGCCCGGCCGGCCGAACGTTCGGCCTCGATCATCGCGGCGACCGGCGGCACGAATGACTCGCGGTCGCTCTCCCACATGTCTCGGACGGCCGGATTGGTGGCGCGCGCCTCGAGCATGGCGCGGTAGAGGTGCTGGTGACGGTCCCAGGCAGCGAACAGCCCACGGATCACGGCCTCGATGTTGTCGGCCGGGGCGCCGTCGCCGGCGAGCTCACCGGCGGCGGCAAAGGACTCGTCGTACATCCTGCTCCATCAGGGCGGCGACCGCGGTCGCCTTGCTCTCGAAGTAGAAGTAGAACGCCGAACGGGTCACTCCGGCACTGCGGGAGATGTCGGCAATCTTGATCGACTCGAGACTCGACTCCTGCAGGTGCTCGTCGAGCGAGCGCAGCAGTGCGTCGCGCCGCTCGTCACCGCGGGCGGCCGGCCGGCGGTCGGTGGCAGACCTCACCGTTCGCCCACCAGCGCGGGCCGGCCGAGTCGCTCCGCGCGGCGTACGCCGGCGGGGATCTCCTTGGCGCGGAGATCGTGCTCGTAGACGAAGTAGTCGAGCTGCTGGGTGTGGCGGGGTCGGTCGAGCACGTGGCCGGTGAACTTCTGCTGGTCGGCGTCGATCACGCTCTCCATCTCCCCGACAGCAGGCAGCCGGTAGCGCCCGACGGCGTACGCACCCAGCAGGCGCGCCTGGCTCTCCACGAACGGGAACAGGGTCGGCGTGGCCTGGGCGAAGCCCATGAACACCAGGTCGTCGAGACCCGGCTTGAACATCCGCTTGAACAGCCGCAGCCGGTTGTCGGGTGCGCTGAGGAAGCCGGGGTCGAAGAACGGGAACGTGATGTTGTAGCCAGTGGCATAGACGATCACGTCGAAGTCGTCGCTGGTGCCGTCCTCGAAGTGGACCGTCGAGCCGTCGAGCCGGGTCACGTTCGTCTTGGGAGTGATGTCGCCCGAGCCGAGTCGTAACGGCAGTTCCACCGACTGCGTCGGGTGGGCTTCGAAGAACTTGTGGTTCGGAGCGGGCAGCCCGTAGAGCTCGGGGTTCGAGCCGGTCATGAACTGCATCTTCTGCAGCAGCCAACGCTGCCAGTGCAGCGGGATGTGCGGTGAGGTCACGAAGTACTTGTCGGCCGGAAGTCCGTAGACGTACTTCGGCACGATCCAGGCGCTGCTCCGCGTCGAGAGGGTCACGGTGTTCTGCAGCGACCTGCTCGACAGCTCGACCGCGATGTCGGCCGCACTGTTGCCGATGCCGACCACCAGGATCCGCTTGCCCTTGAGGTCGAGCGGTTCGGTCGGGTCGATGTAGTGGTGGGAGTGCATCGTCTCGCCGGTGAACTCACCGGGGAAGTCGGCGGTCCGGGGGTCCCAGTGGTGACCGTTGGCAACCACCAGGAGGTCGAACTGGCGGGTGTCACCGGCCTGGTCGGTGATCTCCCAACCGCCGTCGACCTTCCGATGCGCGTGGCGGACGCCGTTCTCGAACTCGATGTGCTCGCGCAGCCCGAAGGCGTCGGCGTACGAGTCGAGGTAGGCCTTGACCTCGGTGTGGTGCGGGAAGTCGGGGTAGTCCTCCGGCATCGGGAAGTCCTTGAACGACAGCCGGTGCTTCGAGGTGTCGATGTGCAGCGAGCGGTAGGCGCTGCTGTGGCCGTTGGGGTTGCGGAAGGCCCAGTTGCCGCCGACCCGGTCCGAGGACTCGAAGCAGGTGTAGGGCACGCCGTAGTCGTTGAGCATCTTGCCGGCGGTCAGGCCGCTGATGCCGGCCCCGATCACAGCGGTCTTCGGGAGAGTCACCCGGCAGAGGCTAGGTGCTGATTTGACACCTGTCAATGATTCTTGACTTGCGTGGCTGCGCAGTAATAACGTGTTCTAGTTCTTCCCACTTCCAATGACGGAGGCTCGATGCCCGACCTGGCCGGACGCAGTGCAGTGGTGACCGGCGGTGGCTCCGGTATCGGGGCCGCCCTCACCCGGAGACTGGTCTCCGCGGGTGCCCACGTGACGGTCGCCGACCTCGACCTCCAGGCCGCCCAACACACCGTCGACTCGGTCGACGGTCCGGGCACGGCTGTTGCCGTCTCCCTCGACGTCCGCGACGCAGCCGCGGTCGCGGCTGTGGTGGACGGCGTGGTCACGCGGCACCGGACGATCGACCTGATGTTCAACAACGCCGGCATCACCTTCGGCGGCGAGACCCACGAGCTGACGCTCGAGCACTGGAACGCGATCATCGACGTCAACATCCGAGGCGTCGTGCACGGGGTCGCGGCGGCGTACCCGGTGATGGTGCGGCAGGGCCACGGCCACATCGTCAACACCGCGTCGATGGGCGGGCTGATGGCGGCGGGCCTGATCACCAGCTACGTGATGACCAAGCATGCGGTCGTCGGCCTGTCGCTGGCGCTGCGCACCGAGGCAGCGGCGCACGGCGTCGGCGTCACCGTGCTCTGCCCGGCCGCGGTCGAGACACCGCTGCTCGACAAGGGCGAGCTGGGCCGCTTCCGCGGCCGCGACTACTACCTCAAGGGTCAGGGCATCAAGCGGCCGCTCGACCCGGACACCCTGGCGAAACAGGCGCTCGAGGCGGTCGCCGCCAACCGGCCCCTCCTGGTCACGCCGCTGCAGGCCCGGTTTGCGTGGCGGGTAGGCCGGCTGGCGCCGACCTTCGTCTCGAAGGCCGGCACTCGGTTCGTGGCCAAGCAACGCAAGCTGCAGTCGGAAGGATCACGATGAGCGACCGGGTGGCACTGGTGATCGGCGGCGGCTCCGGCCTCGGGGCGGCCACTGCCGTGGCGCTCGCGGCCGACGGCTGCCGGGTGGTCACCGCAGACCTGACCGGTGCCGACCAGGTGGTCGACGTGACCGACGAGGTGTCGGTGATCGAGCTGCTGGGCGGCGTCGTCGAGCGTGATGGCCGACTCGACGTCGTGGTGAACACGGCCGGAGTGAGCACGCTCGCGCCGGTTGCCGACCACGACGCAGCGGAGTGGCGTCGGGTGCTCGACGTCAACCTCACCGGCTCGTTCCTGGTCATCAAGCATGCCGCGGCCCACCTGGGCGAGGGCGGCTGCATCACCTCGCTCACGTCGCTCAATGCGCGGCAGGCGGGCGCCGGTTTGGCGGCGTACTGCGCCTCGAAGGCCGGGCTCGCCAGCCTCACCGAGGTCGCCGCGCTCGAGCTCGGCCCGCGCGGCATCAGAGTCAACGCCGTGGCGCCCGGCCTCGTGGTCACCCCGCTCACCGCGCCGGCGATGGACATCCCGGGCATCGAGGATGACTACGTCGACAACACCCCTCTCGGCCGCGCCGGCACCCCCGAGGAGGTCGCGCACGCTGTGGTCTACACGACCCGCGCCACCTGGCTCACCGGCGCCACCATCGACCTCAACGGCGGGGCGCACCTCCAGCGCTACCCCGATCTCCTCGGCCACGTGAACCGGGCGTTCGGCTGATGGCGGAGACCGTCCAGCAGCTGCTGCGTGAGCGGCTCGCCGACGACACCACGGCGGTCGTGCACGACGACCGGACCTGGACCTGGCGGGAGCACCTGGCCGAGGCCGCTGCTGAGGCTGCCTGCCTGATCGCGCATCGCCGACCCCGCCCGACCGCTCCACGTCGGCACCCTGCTCGGCAACAGCCCCGACATGCTGCGCTCGATGGCGGCGGCGGCTCTCGGCGGCTACGTGCTGTGCGGCATCAACACCACCCGACGCGGCGACGGCCTGCTGGCCGACGTACGGCGGGCCGAGTGTCAGCTCCTGGTCACCGATGCAGAGCACCGGCCGCTCCTCGACGGCCTCGAGCTCGACGGGGTGCGCGTGCTCGACACCTCGAGCCAGGAGTGGGCGCAGCTGCTGACCGGAGCGGGTGAGCTGACGCCGCACCGCGAGGTCGAGGCGATGGACACGCTGATGATGATCTTCACCTCCGGCACCAGTGGCGAGCCGAAGGCCGTGCAGGTCGCACACCTGATGGTGCTGTTCTCCGGCCTCAACCTGGTCGAGCGGTTCTCGATGAAGGCCGACGACGTCTGCTACCTCTCGATGCCGCTGTTCCACTCCAACGCTGTCGTCGCCGGCTGGGCCGTGGCGATCGGCAGCGGAGCCGCGATGGTGCCGGCGAAGTTCTCGGCCAGCCGATTCCTCGACGACGTGCGTCGCTACGGGGCGACGTACATGAACTACGTCGGCAAGCCGCTCGCCTATGTGCTTGGCGACGCCCGAGCAGCCGGACGACGCCGACAACACGTTGCGGGTGGCGTTCGGCAACGAGGCCAGCGACCGCGACATCGACGAGTTCGCTCGACGCTTCGGGTGCAAGGTGGTCGATGGCTTCGGCTCGACCGAGCTGGCGGTCATCATCACCCGCGAGGACGGCACGCCGAAGGGCTCGATCGGCAAGGGCTTCGACGGGGTCGCGATCTACAACTCGGAGACCGTCACCGAGTGCGCGGTCGCCGTCTTCGACGAGACCGGGGCGCTGGCCAACGCCGACGAGGCCGTTGGCGAGCTGGTCAACACCCAGGGCGCCGGCTACTTCCAGGGCTACTACAACGACCAGGCCGCCAACGACGAGCGGATGCGGCACGGCATGTACTGGTCGGGCGACCTCGCCTACCGAGACGCCGACGGCTGGATCTATCTCGCCGGGCGCACCGCCGACTGGATGCGCGTCGACGGCGAGAACCTCGCCGCCGGGCCGATCGAGCGGATCCTGATGCGGCTCGACGTGGTCAGCCGGGTCGCTGTGTACGCCGTGCCCGACGAGCACGTGGGCGACCAGGTGATGGCCGCGATGGTGTTGCGCGACGAGACGACTCTGACGCCGGGGCTGTTCGAGGAGTTCTTCGCGGCCCAGCCCGACCTGTCGCCGAAGGCCTGGCCACGCTACGTGCGCATCGCCGCCGACCTGCCCAGCACCGCGACCAACAAGGTGCTCAAGCGTGAGCTGGCACTGGAGGGCGCGACTGCCGGTGCTGGTGTGCTCTGGACCCGCGAGGCACGCGGGACGGCGTACGCGATCAGCTGACCGATCGGCCGGGGTTCGCAGGCAGGTGATCGAACCGGTCCGCGGGCCGGACCTCCCGCCAGGCGTCCAGCACGGGCGCGAGCTCGGTCGGCGTCGCGCCGTGGAGGATCACGCTGTCCGCGCCGGCGTCGAGCTGGTCGAGCACGCGCTCGGCGCACTGGGCGGCGGTGCCGGTGGCGGAGGCCGCCAGCCACTCGGGCGGGAACACGTTGTCGCGCAGGTGCGTCAGCTCCTCGGTGGTGCCGATCGCATCGAAGGCTCCGGGGTAGCCCTGCACGAGCGGGTCGTCGCGGAACCGCTGGAGAGCGTCAAGGTCCCAGCCGTTGGCGCGGACCAGCACCTCGCCGTACCCCTGGAGGTAGGTGGCGAGCCGGCCGACCAGCTTGCGTAGCCGGAGCTCCTCGGGGATGTCGTCGGTGACGGTGGCGAGGACTGCCCAGATGCGGACGCTGGCGGGATCGCGGCCGGCCCCCTCGGCGGCGGACCGGATCGTGGCCACCGAGCGGGCCAGCGTCTCGTCGCTGAGGAAGGTGTGCAGCACCACGGCGTCGGCGACGCGGCCGGCGAGCTCGAGGGTCTTGCCGCCGATGGCCATCATCAGCACCGGGATGTCCTCGTCGAAGCTGCTGTCGAGGCTGAGGAACGGGAACTTCCCGGCTGGCCCGTCATGGTCGAACGCCTCGCCGCGCCAGAGCCTCCGATAGATGCCGATGGCATCCTCGAGCTGCGCCCCGGTCACCCGGGGCACGCCCATCAGGTCGAAGAGCACGTCGAAGCCGCGGCCGAGCCCGAGCGAGTAGCGGCCGCCGGTCATCCGGTGGGCGGTGACCGCCATGCTCGCGGTGACCAGCGGATGGCGGGTGTTGTGGTTGGTGGCCGCCGTGCCGATGCCGATCGACGTGCTCACCGCGCCGGCAGCACCCGCGAGCACCGCGGCGTCCTTGGTGTTGAAGCGCTCGGACAGGAAGACCGCGCCGAGGCCCAGCTCCTCGGCCATCCGCACCTCGTCGATCAGGTCGCGGGGTGAGGCGCTGTGGCCGGCCAGACCGTAGCAACCCAGCTCGGGAAACTCTTGGCGAGACAAGTCATACAACCTTCCATGAGAATGTACCTGAACTGTACGGTGACGGCGTGACCAGCCGCTACGCCGCGTTGTCCCGCGAAGAGCTCGCCGTGCTCGTGCCCGAGCTGCTGCTGATCGGGCAGCTGATCGACCGCTCCGGCATGGCGTGGTGCATCTCGGCGTTCGGCCGCGAGGAGATGGCCCAGATCGCGATCGAGGAGTGGGCCGCGTCCAGCCCGGTCTACACGCGGCGGATGCAGCAGGCGCTCGGCTACGAAGGCACCGACATCTACACGATCTTCAAGGGCCTGCAGCTCGACATCGGCGCCCCGCCGCAGTTCATGGACTTTCGCTACACGGTGCACGACCGCTGGCACGGCGAGTTCCATCTCGACCATTGCGGCGCTCTGATGGACGTCGAGCCGATGGGTCCTGAGTACGTGCGCTCGATGTGCCACGACATCGAGGACCCGACCTTCGACGCGACGGCAGTGGCGACCAACCCGAAGGCGCAGGTGCGGCCGATCCACCGCCCGCCGCGGCTACCGGCGGACCGCAGCCCGCACTGCGCCTGGACGGTGATCATCGACGAGTCGCATCCGCCGGTGGAGGGCATCCCGGCGCTCGCCGTCGTACAGGCCTCGCGGGCCGCGACGTTCGAGCTCGACCCCGATCGATCCGGGCGACGACGGCCACGCCGACTACTCCGGCCCGCTTGCTCGCCGACCTCGACTTCGGCGCCTTCTCACACTCCGCGCTGGTGCGGATCGCCGACGAGGTCTGTCTGCAGATGCACCTGCTCAACCTGGGCTTCCTGATCGGCTCTGCGAGCCCGGACGGGCTCGGACGAGACGCAGTTCCGGACCATCGCGACCAAGCAGCTGGTCGGCATCGCCGGCGTGGCAGCCCGCCGGCTCCACCGGGCGTTGGGCTCGCCGGGCGGTGTCTCGGGTGCGCTGCGAGTGCTCGGGCTGCACCCGTTGCTCAACCCCACGGCGTACGCCGGCGCGACTTGGGCGAGGACGGCTTCACCGTGGAGCAGTCGCCGGCGAGCGAGGACGGTGGCTGGATCACGCCTCTGCGGCCCCGACGAGACTCGGCCGCTTGCAGGCGATCGTCCAAGCGGTTGACCCGTATCTGGACGTGAGCTGGCGGGATCGGCCGACGACTGGAGCATGGTGGTGGTGCGTCGAGAGGTGCCAGCCGCCGAGCTGGAGGAGGTCGCAGTCACCGGCTTCAGCACCGGCGTGACCTTCGAGTTCGAGCAACGACGCTCGCTTCCCATCACCCCTGTCTGACGCTGAGGTGGTTTCGAGGCTCGCAGGCTCGCACCTCAACCACCGTCG
>CAWHKK010000020.1:0-475109 GCA_963829975.1 uncultured Actinomycetota bacterium | reverse complement strand
GTCGCCGCACTTCGCCGACGGAGCACCGCTGCAGAGCGGAGGAGTGGACGAATGACGCAACGACTCTTGATGCGGCAGATCATGCCGGTGGACCGTGACTTCGACGTGCTGGCGTTGTACGTCGACGCGGAGGAGTCCCGGCTCGACGCCGACAAGTACCAGGTCGGTGGCAGCCGAGCGGCGAAGGAGCTCAACAACGCCGCCATCCGGCAGTCGACGTCGACCGGCGCCACGATCCACCCCGACCAGATCGAGTCGCGGACGGCGCTGCGGGTGCGCTCGGGCGAGAAGATGTCGTTCGGCACCTACTTCAATGCGTTCCCCGCGAGCTACTGGCGGCGTTGGTCGATCGTCACCGACGTCACGCTCACCATTGCCGTGCGCGGCTCAGGAGCAACGGTCCTGGTCTACAAGTCGATGGCCAACGGCGAGTCCCAGCGGGTCGACTCCGCGACGACCGGCGAGCAGGACTCCGCGAGCTTCACCTTCGACCTCACCCTGAAGCCGTTCGTCGACGGCGGCTGGTACTGGTACGACGTGATCGCCGGCGACGACGACACGGTCGTGGAGACGGCGGAGTGGACAGCCGAGGTGCCCGAGGACCGGGCCGCGCACGGCACGGTCGACCTGGCGATCACCACGATGAACCGTCCCGACTTCTGTGCCAAGCTGCTCGGCCAGGTCGGTGACGACGACCGACCTGCGTCCCTATCTCGACACCGTTTTCGTGATGGAGCAAGGCACCCAGAAGGTGGTCGACTCACCGGAGTTCGCCAAGGCCCAGTCAGCGCTCGGCGACCGGCTCCGGATGATCGAGCAGGGCAACCTCGGTGGATCTGGTGGCTACGCGCGCGGTCAGCTCGAGTCGGTCCGCAAGGGCACCGCGACCTACGCGATGATGATGGACGACGACGTGGTCTGCGAGCCGGAGGGCATCATCCGGGCGATCACCTTCGGCGACCTGGCCCGCCGACCGACGATCGTCGGCGGCCACATGTTCAGCATCTACTCGCGCTCGCGCCTGCACAGCTTTGGCGAGATCGTGCACCCGTGGCGGTTCTGGTGGATGTCGCCGCTCGACACCTTCCCCGACTGGGATCTCGCGGCCCGCAACCTGCGGTCGAGCCGCTGGCTGCACAAGCGCGTCGACGTCGACTTCAACGGCTGGTTCATGTGCCTGATCCCGCGGCAGGTGCTGGAGGAGATCGGGCTGTCCCTGCCGCTGTTCATCAAGTGGGACGACTCCGAGTACGGCCTGCGCGCCAAGGAGGCCGGGTACCCGACGGTCACCTTCCCGGGCGCCGCTGTGTGGCACGTGCCGTGGACGGACAAGAACGACGCGCTCGACTGGCAGGCCTACTTCCACGTCCGCAACCGGTTCGTCGCGGCGCTGCTCCACTCGTCCTACCCCAAGGGCGGGCGGCTGCTGTTCGAGAACCGCAACCATCAGATCTCCCACCTGGTCTCGATGCAGTACTCCACCGTCGAGATCCGGCACCAGGCGATGCTCGACGTCCTGTCCGGGCCCGACCACCTGCACGAGGTGCTGCCGACCAAGCTGGCGGAGGTGAACGCCTTCCGCAAGCAGTTCAGCGATGCTCAGCTCGAGGTCGACCCCGACGTGTTCCCGCCGATCCGCCGGAAGAAGCCTCCGCGCAAGGGCCGGGACACCGTCGAGGTGCCCAGCAGGTTGTCCCAGCTGATCACGGCGGGGCTCGCTCCGATACGCCATCTGAAGTCACCCCGGCCCATGTCGAAGGATCACCCTGAGGTCGAGATCCGGGCGATGGATGCCAAGTGGTACCGCCTG
The DNA here is from genome assembly GCA_963829975.1 of uncultured Actinomycetota bacterium. Lineage (GTDB taxonomy): Bacteria > Actinomycetota > Actinomycetes > Propionibacteriales > Nocardioidaceae > Nocardioides. Next base: position 473,299 of record CAWHKK010000020.1, on the reverse strand, counting down.
GCCAGCTATGACTCCGCCATCGTGTCGATGAGGGACGGTACGTCGGCGGCTTTCTACCAGCGCGACGCGGCGAAGTTCCGTGACCTGGCCAAGAAGACTTTCGAGATCCACGAGCAGTTCCGGCGGGAGTGGCCGCGGCTCGCCGAGGAGTACCGCGCCAAGCTCGGCGAGGTGACCTCGCCGGAAGCATGGGAGAAGACCTTCCAGCCCTGGACCGAATCATCCGCGGATGACTGACCTCGCGGAACCTGGCGAAGAGCTCGCCCCGCTGAAGTCGCCGACGGCCGACCAAGGGCTGCTCGAGGTCTTCCGGCGCCGCTACCTGCTGCGTCTGCTCGTCCGCCGGGAGATCAGCGTCCGATACTCCGGCTCGTTCCTCGGGCTGATCTGGTCCTACATCAACCCGTTGTCGCAGCTGTTCATCTACTGGTTCGTCCTCGGCATCATCGTCGGCCGGGGCACGGAGAACTTCGCCCTGCACGTGTTCTCGGCGCTGGTCATCGTCCACTTCTTCACCGAGACCTTCAACGCCGGCACCAGGTCGATCGTGCGTAACAAGGCCCTGGTGCGCCGGATGGCGATGCCGCGGGAGATGTTCCCGGTCGCCTCGATGCTGGTCTCGCTGTTCCATGTCGGTCCGCAGCTGGTCATCCTCACGGTCTGTTGCGTCCTGTCGGGGTGGACCCCCGACCCGCAGGGAATGGGAGCGGCGGTGCTGGCGCTCGCGGTCATCATGACCCTCGGCACGGCGATGGCCCTGCTGTTCAGCGTGGCCAACGTCTTCTTCCGCGACTTCTCCAGCTTCGTCAACATCCTCACCAACTTCGTGCGGTTCGGCGTGCCGATGATCTATCCCTACACGTTGGTCGAGGAGCGCTTCCGGGGTCACACCGACCTCTACCTCGCGAACCCGATCACCGACGCGGTGCTGCTGATGCAACGCGCCTTCTGGGTCGGCACGACCGACGACCCGACTTCGACCGCGCGGATCCATCTGCCCGAGCACCTCTTCACCAGGGGCTTCATCGCGCTCGGCGCGGCGGTCGTGATCCTGGTGCTCGCGCAGCTGGTGTTCTCCAGGTTCGAGAACAAGATCCCGGAGCGCCTCGCGTGACCGAGTCGATCCGGGTGGAGAACGCCACCAAGGAGTTCACGCTCCGCTACCAGCGCACCTTCAAGCAGGTCAGTGTGGCCATGCTGAAGGGCCGCGACATCAGCGACACCTTCCCGGCGGTCGACGACGTCAGCTTCTCGGTCAACGCCGGGGAGTCGATCGGCCTGATGGGCCTCAACGGCTCCGGCAAGAGCACACTGCTGAAGATGATCAACGGCGTGATGCGCCCCGACAGCGGCACGATCCTGACCCGAGGTCGCATCGCGGGCCTGATCGCTACCGGAGCCGGTTTTCACCCTCAGCTGTCGGGCCGCGAGAACATCTACCTCAACGCAGCCATTCTCGGAATGAGCGAGGCCGAGACCAATCGCAAGATGGACGCGATCGTCGACTTCAGTGAGATCAAGGGCAAGTTTCTCGAGACCCCGGTCGGCAACTACTCCAGCGGCATGTTCGCTCGCCTGGGGTTCGCGGTGGCCATTCACGTCGACTCCGACATCTTCCTGGCAGACGAGGTGCTCGCCGTCGGCGACCGCCCGTTCAAGAAGAAGTGCATGGAGAAGATGCAGGAGATCCGGGACGGCGGACACACCCTCTTCTACGTCAGCCACGCGGCCGGCTCGGTGCGCAAGATGTGCGACCGCGTGCTCGTGCTGGACAAGGGAAAGCTCGCCTTCGACGGTGACGTCGACGAGGGCATCAAGTTCCTGAAGTACGACGACGCATCGGACAACGAGCCGGACCAGGACGGCAGCGACGACGAGAACGACGAGGATCTCGGCGCCGACATCTGAGGCCCCTGGTGCGCGTGGGGTCTTGACAAACGTCGAAGTCGTCGGCGTGTCGGCTGGTAATTACAAGTTTGTAGTTACTCACCGGCCCTTCCCGAGCTCGTGTGACGCATGTGAAAGTTGCTACGCGTGTGACTCTTCCCCCACACCTGGAGCTCTTAAATCATGTCTGAATTGCCGTCCAAAGGCGCCCCTCGCAGAGCGCGGTACGTCACCGTTTGTCAGCAGCTGTTGGCTCTCGGCCTGATCCTCGCCGCGCTGACGCCAGCCGCCAACACCATCTCTCTGGACGTGGTCACCGGGCGGCCCGGAGTCGCCAGTTCGGCAGCGGTGCCCGTGGAGTTCGCGGCGTACGTCCGCGCCTCGCAGCAGGAGTCCGTGCTGCCCGAAGGGCCCGTCGACGCCGAGGTCACGGAGTACTCGCTCACGGCTCCGACCAACGCCAGGATGGCGCCCGGCAGCCTGATGGCGAAGAGCGCCGTCGCTCCGGGCGGTGGGAGCACCGTGACCAGCCTGCCGCAGCCGGTGACCGGTTACGGCACGGTCGGCATCACCTGGGCGCACGGACAGCACTACGCAGACGGGACGATCGAGGCCCAGGTGCGGATGCAGGACGACGCTCAGTGGTCCGACTGGATGACGATCCCCTACGACGCCGAGCACGGTCCCGACCCGGGTAGCGCGGAAGCCACTCGCTCCCGTCCTGGCACTGATGAGCTGCTGGTCGGCGAGGTCGACCAGGTACAGGTCCGGGTGACTACCGATCGGGCGGCGCCGCCGGACCTGAAGCTTGCGGTCATCGACCCGGGTGAAGCGACCGGGACCACCATGGGGGTTCCCGAGCTCGACACCGCCGATGAGCCCGGCGACGGGGCTGGCGACGACGGTCTCGTGCCGGTGCCCGGCGAGGTGGCCGGTCGCGCGAGTGCAGCTGAGCAGACCGACGGCGACATCGCGCTGCAGGCGGCGACCTACACCCCCAAGCCGGTGATCTACTCGCGCGCCCAGTGGGGTGCTGATGAGTCTGATCGCGATGCCAGCTCGTTGCACTACTTCGAGGTGCACGCCGGGTTCGTCCACCACACCGTGAACGCCAACGACTACTCGCGGGCCGAGGTGCCGGGCATCCTGCGCAGCATCTACGCCTACCACACGAAGTCGCGGGGCTGGAGCGACGTCGGCTACAACTTCCTGGTCGACCGCTTCGGCCGCATCTGGGAGGGCCGCTACGGCGGCGTCGACCGCCCGGTCGTCGGTGCCCACACTCTCGGCTACAACGACGACGCCTTCGCGATGTCGGCGATCGGCAACTTCGAGCTGGTGCAGCCGCCGCAGGTGATGATCGAGGCGTACGCCGCCCTGTTCGCCTGGAAGCTGTCACTGCACGGCGTCACCGCGACCTCGACGAAGCAGTTCGTGACCAGCCGCAACTTCCAGGCCATCAACGGCCACCGCGACGCTGCGTCGACGGCCTGCCCGGGCAAGTACCTGTATGCCAAGATCCCCGAGATCCGGCGCCTTGCCGGGGAAGCCCAACGTGGCTTCGCCGGACGGCAGCTGGAGTCGGACCTGGGCTCAGGGCCGTTGCCGGACCTGGTGGCCCGGCAGGGCAGCGATGGGCAGATGTTCGTGCTGCCGCTCAACACCAAGGGGGACGGCACGATCCGGGCTGGCGCGCCGGTCCCCACCGGCCGGAGCCTGTCGATGGCCAACAAGGTGATGAACGCCGGGGACTGGGACCGCAACGGCTACGGCGACGTGATGTTCCGGCACCGCGCCAACGGCGTCTTGTATCTCTACCTCGGCAGCGCTGACGGCCGGTTCCGGGGTCCGATCCGGATCGCGCCGGGGTTCCGGAAGGTCCGGCTGCTCGCCGCGGTCGGCGACATGACCGGCGACGGTTGGCCCGACCTGATGGGTCAGCCCGCAGGGGGCGACATGCGGATCTACCCGGGTCGCGGCACCGACGGGCTCGGGACCAGCTACGTCGCGTACAGCAAGGTCAGCGCGAGCAAGCAGATCCCCGTCGGGTTGTGGGATGCCGACGGTGCTCCCGACACGGTGTTCCGGAAGAACGGCGCCATGGCCATCTACCGGGGCAACGGTCCCGGCGGGCTGGTGGGGGCCAAGATGCTGACCCTGAACTCCAAGACCTTCGACTGGGTGATCGGCGTCAGCGACGTGCGGCTGACCGGCCACAGCGACCTGGTCTTCCGGTCGCGGGCCAACAAGAACCTCTACCTCGTCGAGGCGACCGAGACCGGCTTTGGTGCACCCACGTTGCTGGGCACCGGCTTCGCAAGATTCAACATGGCTGGGTGACGTCTGGTCAGGCAGGAAAGCGAGCGGTGGCCCGTTCGGCCGCATAGGTCGCCTCGAGGCCATCCCGCTCGGTCTCCACGACCAGAACAAGTGAGCCGCCGCGAACCAGCGGCTCGGCAAAGGTGGCGATCCCCGGTGGGGAAGCCGGATTCGCCTCCGACAGGAGGCGGCCGCCGTCGGTGACGAGACTCCCGACGGCGGCCGCTGTCCACAGCTGGCCGTGGGTCACCGCCGTGTCAGCCAGGTCGTAGGCCAGGTCCTCGTCGATCGCCGGGTCCCCAGGGATGAACGAGTCGGGCTGTGACCAGATGTCGATGCCGACGTCGTGCACGTCGGGGGGCACGGGATCGGCGAACTTCACACCCATCGGCAGCAACGAACAGGCCAGCACCGGCAGCTCTCCGGCGCGTCCCGACCAGAGGGTCAGCTCGTCCGGACCACACACGACCGCATCCGGGGCGTCGTCGTCGGTGACGGTGAGTCCCACCAGCCAGGCCGCGCCGAGGAACACCGCTCCGAGCCAGTGCGGTGGCAGGTCGATCCGTAGCGTGTCACCGCGCTCGAGGTCATGTTCCTCCACCAGGAGCGAAGCGGCCTTCGCGATCCAGTTTGCGTACGTCGTCACCGACAGCTCAACCCGCTCTCCGGTGGCGCCGTCGTAGAAGGTGACCAATGGTCGGCCAGCGTCTCCCCTGAGCTGGGCGGTCAACACGTCCGAGAAGGTCGTCACGAGATCAGTATTGTTCCCTGCCGGTTGTCGGCATGCTGGGGTCATGAGATTCACCGAGCACGAGCTCACCGCGGCGTTGACCGGGGCGGCCAAGTCCGTGCTGGCGACCCGTAAGCGGCTTCGCAAGAACGGTGCCGACATCGACGCTGTGTGGGACGCCCTGGACCGCTACGAGAGATTCAAGCTGCTCGACGCTCTGGGGGGCCAGATCCTGCCGGTGCTCATCGCGCTGCCCGACGTCGTCGTCGCGCCGGGCACCCGACCGGCGTACTCGGCCAGCCAGGTCAGCGAGGCCATTGCCAGCCAGGTCGGCGATGACCTGGGCAGGCTGCGGCGAGCGGTCGTGATCAAGGCCCGCACTGCACTGGTGCAGACAGCGCTCGACAACGTGCCGCCGAGGCTCGATCCCGATGCGCTGGTCACGCCCGAGGACTGAGGCCTCAGGACTTTCCCGGGAGTGCGACCCGGGCCACTAGGCTCCGGTCCCGTGTCCTCCATCGAGAACTTCTGGGCCGTGATCCCCGCCGGCGGCGCCGGCACGCGGCTGTGGCCGCTGTCTCGCTCGTCGTCCCCCAAGTTCCTGCACGACCTCACGGGAAGCGGTCGCTCGCTGCTGCAAGGCACCTACGACCGTCTCGCCCCGCTGGTCGACGACCGATTTCTGGTGGTGACCGGTCGGGCTCATCGCGATGCGGTCCGCGAGCAGCTTCCAGATGTGGCCGAGACTGCGGTGGTGGCCGAGCCGTCGGCACGCGACTCGATGGCCGCGATCGGGGTGGCGGCCGCGATGCTCGAACGCGAGCACCCCGATGCCGTGATGGGGTCGTTCGCGGCCGACCAGGTGATCTCCGACCCGGACGCTTTCGGCGCGGTCGTCCGACAGTCCGTCGAGGCCGCCCGGGAGGACTGGCTGGTGACGATCGGCATCGAGCCCACCTTCCCGTCGTCGGCCTTCGGCTACATCCACCTGGGCGACGAGCTGCCCGGACATCCCGGGGCCTACGCCGTCCAGGAGTTCGTCGAGAAGCCGTCGACCGAGGTGGCCCGCGACTATCTCGACACCGGACGGTATCGCTGGAACGCCGGCATGTTCGTGGTCCGGCCGCGGATTCTGTTGGGGCTGCTGGAGCAGTCGGACCCGGCCTTTGCCGCGTCGCTACGTGAGATCGCCGGCGATCCGTCACGACTGGCTGAGCTCTGGCCGTCGCTACCCAAGATCGCCCTCGACCATGCGGTCGCCGAGCCGGCGGCCGCGGCCGGTCGTGTCGTCACCGTGCCGGCGTCGTTCGGCTGGGACGACATCGGCGACTTCGACTCGCTGGCCACGACGTTGGGTTCCGAGGGTGCCGGCGTGACCGTGCTGGGCGACGTCGATCTGGTGCAGGCCATCGACAGCACCGGACTCGTGGTGCCGGTCGCAGGCAGGACCATCGCAGTCGTCGGTCTGGACGACGTGATCGTGGTCGACACCCCGGACGCGCTCCTGGTGACGACCCGGGAGCGGGCACAGCAGGTCAAGGCGGTCGTCGCGGCCCTCAAGGCGCAGGGGCGCGACGACCTCACCTAGCCGTGCTGCCTACAAATCCTCTGCGGACATCGCGTTGGGCTCGGGGGAGTCGAAGTAGGGATACTTCTCCATGAAGTCGCTCAGGGCCGCGCCGCTGAACTCCGAGCAGTACTGCCAGACCCCGACCTGCTTCTTGGGGTCGGTCTCGCCGGCGCCTCCGGCCGACCAGTGCGTGATCGCGATGTGCTGTCCGTCAGGGAACGTGCCGTTCTCCTTCTCGTCCTCGGCAGTCCACGGTGCGGCGTAGAACTTGTAGCGGTAGTTGGTGGTGCCGGGGAACTTCTTGCCGACCGCCTTGAGCTCGGTCATCGCGGCGGCGTCATCGGCGATGGTCTCGTCGTACCAGACGATCGAGAAGCCGTGCTCGAGGTTGTGGACCAGCACCTCGAGGTCAGGGCGGTCGGTGGTCCAGACCTTCCGCGACATGGTGGCGGGCGCAGTTGCGGTGTTCCAGTGGGAACCGAATGCCGGAGGCGCGTGGTCGTAGACCACGTTCGTGCCATCCGGCACATGGTCCTGGTTGCCGTCCGCCTTCTCGGTCTTGATCTTCTGACACGAGGAGGCGGGACCGCCGATCTCGGAGAGCGATTTGTCGCTGTAGGACCGCATGTCCCAGGCGTCCTTCACCGGCCGGTAGACAGCGGCGCCGATGATGAGCAGGGCGACGGTCAGACATACGCCGACGATCAGGAAGCCGCGCCGCGTGTCGGCGCTCTTCTCCTTCTTGCGGATCTCGTCGATGACCTTCTGGCGTTCGGTCTTGGCGGGCTTGGCCACGGTTCGGAATTCCTCGGATGGTGATGGGCGACGGCGAGCAGGTCGCTCAGGTCCGCGCAGAGTCTACGTAGTGGTCGGGCGCAACCGGAGATCGCCAGGGCCTTCCCCTGTCTCGATCGCCCAACCGTGGGCGAAAGCCAGGGTCTCGATCGCGTCGAGCCGATGCCCGCCGCAGGTGACGAGGTCCGGTGCAACCTCGGCGGCGAGGAGCCCGGTCGCGCCGGTGATCGCAGCCACCAGCTCGTCGGCTGGGGCTGGTGCGCCGAACGGTCGTCGATCGACCGCGCGGCCGGTGACCGCCCGGATCACGGCTTCACGTGAGCCGTAGCCGAACAGGTCGCTGTCGTCGGCTCGGATCAGGGATCGCGCGCCCGGTCCGTCCTCCCCAGCGGCCAGCACCAGGTCGGCGCGACCCCGCACCACCACGAACGGGCGGCCGGTCAGCTTGCCGGCAGCGAGCTCGGCCAGCCCGGCGATCTGGTCTGCGACGGCGGGCGCCGTGACTGCCAGCTCGTTGCCGTAAGGGTCGACGCGGCCGGCGTAGTCCTCCAGCACGATCAGCCCTGCGGCGCCGATGGCGATGTCGGTCTGCCCCTCGCGCCAGGCCCGGCCGGCGGTATCGGTGACGATCACGCCCACGTTGCGACCGGTGCTCTCGGCCAGGGCGCTACGCAGCGCACTGGCCGATCCGTCTGGATCGACCGGCAGCAGGACGGAGCGCCCGGGCTCCACGTTGGACTCATCGATGCCAGCCGCCGCCATGGTCAGGCCGAGCCGGTTGCGCACGATGGTCATCGGTCCGCGCCGCGCCACCACTCGAAGGGTCTCGCCGAGCAGCAGCTCCTCGCGACTGCCCTCGACCACCCGGCCCTCCGCCTTGCTGACCACCTTGCTGGTCACCACCACGATGTCGCCGTCGGCCAGCTCGACCAACGGCGCCAGCAGCGCCGCGAGATCGTCACCGTGACCGACCTCCGGCACCCCGTCGGGTGCGAGCGCCGAGACCCCATCGGTCGGGCTGGTCACGCGGTGACCAGCCCGATCGCAGCCGCCGCCATGGCGGCAGTGGCCTCGTGGTCGGTCATCATCAGCGGTACGGCGATCGCCGCCAGCCCCGCGGCGCCCAGGGCCGGTAGCGCGTCGGCGTCCTGCTCGTCGACCACCCAACCGTCGAGCACCCCACCTTGGGCGCGAGCGCCGTAGTGCAGGCCGACCCCGGCCGCGCTGACCTCGACGCCGATCGAGGTGAGCAGCTGCCGCGCCATGCCCCGCACGTGGGCGCCACCCACGATGGGGGAAAGTCCCACCACCGGTGCCGTCGTGGCCTCGAGCGCGGCCCGCACTCGGGGCACGCCGAGGATCGTGCCCACGGAGACAACCGGGTTCGACGGCGGCAGGATGATCAGGTCGGCATCGGTGATCGCGTCGATCACGCCCGGGCCGGCGGTGGAGTTGTCGAGCCCCACCACGACCACGGACTCGGCTGGCACCTCGGCTCGCAGCTTGATCCAGTACTCCTGGAAGTGGACCACCCGGCGCCCGCTCGGCGAGTCGGCGTCCGCAACGGCGACGTGGGTCTCGACGCGATCGTCGGTCATGGGCAGCAACCGCACGCTGCCGGCACGATGTGAGGCGAACCAGCGCCGACAGAGAGCCTCGGTCACCTGGGACAGCGGGTAGCCGGCATCGAGCATCTCGGTGCGCACCAGGTGGGTCGCGACGTCGCGGTCGCCGAGGCCGAACCACGTCGGCTCCACTCCGTAGGCCGCGAGCTCGGCCTTCACGCTCCAGGTCTCGTCGCGCCGTCCCCAGCCTCGCTCCGGGTCGATGCCGTCACCGAGGGTGTACATCACGGTGTCGAGGTCGGGGCAGACCTTGAGACCGTGCACCCAGATGTCGTCGGCGGTGTTAGCGATGACCGTGATCTCGGCGTCCGCACGCACTCCGGGTAGCGTGCCGGCGGCGATGCCGTGCCGCAGGCCCTGGAGAAACTTCGCGCCGCCCATCCCGCCGGAGAGGACGGTCAGCCGGTGGAGGGGTGCTTCCATGCGACGTACTCTGCCCGGTCGCCGTGGGAGTCGGTCATCCAGGGTCGACGTACCCATACCAGATCCGCTCTTGACTTCCGGGGTACGACAGGCATGTAATTCCAGTAGTGTTGTTCACACAGCACGACGGGCTCACCTGGGGGGCCCACCACGGGACAGGGTCGAATTAGTGAGGGTCGAAAGGGGCGTTGACCGATGAGAGAACTCTTCCTTCTCGAACCGGACGTCGAAGAAGCGGGGTGGCAGGACCGCGCGCTGTGCGCGCAGACCGACCCCGAGGCGTTTTTTCCGGAAAAGGGTGGGTCCACGAGGGAGGCCAAGAAGGTCTGCCTCACCTGCGAGGTGCGCGGCGACTGTCTGGAGTCCGCACTCATGAACGACGAGCGGTTCGGCATCTGGGGCGGGCTGTCCGAACGTGAGCGGCGCAAGTTGAAGAAGCGAGCCGTCTGACGGGTACCTGATCTCGGAGGACCCCGGCCAGCGCCGGGGTTCACCGCGAGGTGGGCACCGTTACTGTTGCGGATCGTGTCCGAGTCCGCTTCTGTCGCCGTGCTGCTGGTCAGCCACGACGGCGCCCGATGGCTGCCTGCGGTGATCGAAGGCATCCGTTCCCAGAGTGTGACGCCGCAGCGCGTGGTCGCCGTCGACACCTCGAGCCGCGACGAGAGCGCCGACCTGCTGGCAGCGGCCTTCGGTGAGCCGGTGACCGCTCCGGAGCGGACCAGCTTCCCGGCCGCGGTGCAGCTCGGGCTGGCACGGTTGCACGCGCGTCCGAACCCGCCAGAATGGGTCTGGCTGCTGCACGACGACACGAACCCCGAGCCGGGGGCATTGGCGGCCTTGCTGGCCACCGCCGCCCACCAGCCCTCGGCCGACGTGCTCGGACCCAAGCTGCGGGAGTGGCCGTCGTTGCGCCGGCTGCTCGAGGTCGGCGTCACCATCTCTGGCACCGGCCGTCGCGAGTCGGGGCTCGAGCGCGGGGAGTATGACCAGGGCCAGCACGACGACGTCCGTGCGGTCCTCGCAGTCAACACCGCAGGCATGCTGGTCCGGAGGCGGGTTCTCGAGGAGCTCGGTGGTTTCGATGAGCAGCTGCCGATCTTCGGCAACGACGTCGACTTCGGCTGGCGGGTCGCGGCGGCCGGTCACACCACGCTCGTGGTACCGGCCGCCGTCGTCTTCCACGCCGAGGCCGCCCACCGCGGCGTACGACGGACGGTGCTGACTGGCCGGCACACCCACTACCAGGAGCGCCGGGCCGCGCTCTACACGTTGCTCGCCAACTCCTCGTCTCGCTATCTGCCGTTCCAGCTCCTGCGACTGGTGTTCGGGACGCTGCTCCGGATGATCGGGTTCTTCCTGGTCCGTGCTCCCGGTGAGGCCTTCGACGAGCTCGCCGCGCTCGTCTCGATCTACTCCAAACCCGGGCAGATCCGTGCCGCCCGCCGGTCCCGGCTGCGCACCCGGTGCAGCGACCCAGCGGTGGTGGCGCGGGTGAAGCAGCTGCTCGCACCGTGGTGGTTGCCCTACCGCCACGGCATGGACGTCGTCGGCGACCTGTTCTCGGCGCTCACCGACCAGGCAGCCGATGTCGCCGAGCGTCGTCGCGCCGCGGCTGCCGAACATGACCCGTCGTCGATGGCCGCGCGACGTATCACCATCGACTCGAGCGACCTCGACAACCCGGAGTCCGAGGACGAGTTCGAGGACACAGGGGTGGTGGCGCGGTTCCTGACCAACCCGGTGGCCGTCCTGCTGGCGGCCTTCGTGGTCGCGGCACTGGTCTTCGCGCGTCCTGCCTATGGCGCGGTCACCGGCGCCGGACTGTCGCCTGTGCCGGACGGGGTCGGTGACTGGTGGCGGCTGCACTTCGAGTCTTGGCACCAGCTCGGCGCGGGCACCGATGTGCCGGCTCCTGCCTATCTCCTGCCCCTCGCGCTGCTCGGGTCGATCCTGGGCACCACCGCCACGATCTCAGCGCTGCTGCTGTTCGCGGTGCCGCTGGCTCTGTGGGGTTCGTGGCGCTTCCTCCGGGTGGCTGGTCGGCTGGTGAGCCCGCTCGGTGCGCCGCGGTGGCTGTTGCTGATCGGCTCCACGGCGTACTCCTTGGTGCCGGTGGCCTCCGGTGCCTGGGGTGAGGGTCGGCTCGGGCTGGTGGTGGTCACCGTGCTGGTGCCGTGGTTCGCGCACGCCGCGCTGGGGTTCGCCGACCCGGATGCCGACAGGCGCTGGCGCGCCGCGTGGCGCTCGGCCATCCTGCTGGCCCTGTCCACGGCCTTTGCTCCGGTCGCCTGGCTATTTGCCCTGGTGCTCTGTCTCGTAGTGGTCGGCGCCGCGTCAGCGATCGTGCCCGGCGCGGTGCGCGAGAGGTCGATGTGGGGACCGCCCGCCGCCGCAGTTGCAGCGGTCCCGCTGCTGCTGCTGCCGTGGTGGCTGCCGGCGATCCGCACCGGCAGCGCTGAGGGACTGTTGCTCGACATCGGCCGCCTCCCTGCTGCGCGCATCGACGACATCGGGATGCTCACCGGCCGCCTTGTCGGAGACGGCGCCCCCGCCTTCCTCGGGTGGCTGTTGCTGGTCCTGGCGGCGTTGGCGCTGGTGCCACGGCTGAGCCGCATACCGGTGATCGTCTGCTGGGTGGTCGCGGCCGTCGATGCCGTGGTCGCGGCTGTGGTGGGCCGGGTCTCCCTGTCGCTGGCCGCGACCGAGGAGCCGGTCGGTCTGGGCTTCCTGCTCGTGATCCTGCAGGCAACCCTGCTCGTGGCGGTCGTGCTAGGCGTCCTCGGCGCGGTGCGTGGCGGTCTCCCCCGCTGGCCGGTGATGGCTGCCGCAGTTGCCGCCGCGGTGGTCCCGATCTCCGGCCTGGCGTGGTTCGGGTTCGGCCTGGACGACTCCCTCGGCCGCAGCGATTCCGACATCCCGGCGTACATGGTGCAGAGCTCGATGACGGAGCCGGCGCAGGGGATCCTGGTCGTCCGGGGCAACGTCGAGGAGGGGCTCAGCTACAACATCCGTCGCGGTGACGGGGTGACCGTCGGCGAGGCGGAGATCCTGGCGCTCAGTCCCGACGATCCTCAGCTCGCCGAGGTGGTCCGGCGCCTGGCTTCGCGGCCGAACCCGGACGCGGTGGCCGCCCTGGCGGGCTTCGGTGTCGAGTACGTCGTCCTCCCGGCGCCTGCCGACACGACCGTCGCGGCCGGGCTCGACGCGACCGGTGGGCTCACCCAGGCCAGCGCCGAGCGCGGCACCCGCGCCTGGCAGGTCGCCCGCGAGCTCGATCCCGACGTCGTGGACGGTCCCCGCTCGTGGCTGCGGATCGCGCTGCTGGTCGTGCAGGGGCTGGCCATCGTCTGGGTGCTGGTGCTGTGTGCGCCCACTGCGAACCCGAGGCGCACATGAGCGAGCCGTCGAACCAGCCGACCTCTGGCCGCCGGATTGCCTCAGCCGTGGTGCGCCGCCCCGACATCACGGTCCTGCTCGCCGTGCTGCTGCCGCTGCTGACCGTGGCCACGCTGCTCTTCGTGCGCACTGACCAGCCCGAGCAACCGACCCAACCCCCGGACCGGACTCCGCTGACCCGGTTGACTCTCGTCTGCCCGAGCGGCGCGCCGGAGGCCTCGCTGAGCACGTTGTCCGACGTCAGCGGGACGGTCACGGTGCGGGAAGCGAAGGACTCCGACGACAGCTCGACCCGGCTCACGCCCCGCGCAATCGCGACCGTCCCTGGTGTGGGGCCGGTCGTGGTGACGGGCGAGGACGACCTGGCCCCCGGCCTGGTCGGAGGGGTCTTCGACAGCCCGCTCGCCGCTGCCTCCTGTCGCGAGCCGATCGCCGACCAATGGTTCACCGGCGTGGGTGCGGGCGCCCATCACAGCTCGGTGCTCGAGCTGGTCAACCCCGACGCCGGGCCGGCCGTCATCGACGCCACCCTGGTCGGCCGGAGCGGCGTCGTCGATGCGCCCGAGCTGCGCGGCGTCGCGGTGCCGGCCCGGAGCCTGGTCCGGATCAACCTGGCGACCACGATCCCTCGCCGCGACGAGCTGGCGCTCCAGGTGATGACCTCACGGGGTCGCGTCCTGGCCACGATCCGCGACCGCTACGACCAGCTCGGGGCGGGTGCGGCGGCACGCGACTGGCTGCCTGGCCAGTCGGCACCCGCGACCTCCAACCTGATGCTCGGGCTGGCTCCCGGCTCGGGGCAGCGCAGCCTGGTGATCGCCAATCCGGGCCAGGACGAGACCCGGGCCTCCGTGCAGGTCGTCACGAAGGACTCGGTGCTGACACCGGAAGGCGTCAAGGACATCGTCGTCGGGCCAGCGGAGGTGACTCGGATTTCTCTGGCGCGGCTGCTGCCGAAGGATGTGATGGCCGACGCAATCGGGCTGCTGATCACCTCACCACTTCCGTTGACCACGACGGTACGCAGCTTCGTGGACGGCGACCTGAGCCATGCCGTGCCAGGGGCGCCGGTCACCTCCTCGGCGGTCCTGACCCCGATCGGCAAGAAGAAGATCGTGCTCGCCGGAGCCGAGGCGGCTGGCACCGTCACCGTCACCGCCAGGGACAACGCCGGCAAGCAGGTGGCCAAGCAGCAGATCGACGTTGTCGCCCAGCGCGGATTCACGTTCTCGCTGCCGTCGGAGACCCGGCTGGTCGAGGTCGAGGCGCGAGGCACGTCGGTGGTGGGCTCGGTGGTCGTGACCGGTAAGGGCGCCGCGGTGGTGCCGCTTGTCGAGCTGATCACCGACAGCCTGGTGGCTCAGGTCCGACCCGGCCTCGACTGAACCGACCTAGATCTCGCCGGGGTAGCGGGGGTCGACCTGCTCCGCGTCGATGCCGAGCAGCTCGGCGACCTGCTCAACCACGACAGTCAGCACCAGCGCCTCGAGGTCGTCGCGAGACTCGGCTCGGTGCTCGATCGGCCTGCGGAACAGCACCAGCCGGGTGGGCTTCGCGCCGGTGCCACGTACCAACGACGACAGGGGAACGGTCGCCGTCGACCAGTCGTCGGGGATCAGGGGCGCGTCCTCGACGGCGTACTCCACCAGTCCGAGCCGGTCCTGCCAGCGCGCGTCGATCTCGGTGACCACGGCGAGCACGAGCTGGTCGAAGCGCTCACGCCGGCCGCGAAGCTCGGGCTGGCCCGGCCGCCGTGGGAGAACGCTCGGTCCTCGCATGCCACGTCCGCGTCGGTCGCGGGTCCGGCGACCTGGTTGATCGATGGGTGTCGGCACGGCAGCGAGCCTAATCGGGCCCGGCCCGACCGGCAGGTACCGTCAGCCGCGTGAGTCTCGCCCGGCGCTGTTCGCGCACCCCGTGCGGCCGCCCCGCGGTGGCCACCCTCACCTATGTCTACGCGGATCAGACGGCGGTGCTCGGGCCGCTGGCGACCTACGCGGAGCCACATGCCTACGACCTGTGCGACGGCCACAGCGACAGGTTGTCGGCGCCCCTCGGGTGGGAGGTTCTCCGGCTGCCCACCGATCACGAGCTGCGCGGCCCGTCGGGTGACGACCTGCTCGCCCTCGCCGACGCCGTGCGCGAGGCGGCTCGTCCGGTGCCGGTGACCCGGATCCCACCCGGTGAGGAGAACGCTCGCGAGACCTCCCGGCGCGGCCACCTGAGGGTGCTGACCACCGACTGACCGACCACCGCCACCCGTTAGGGTCTGGCCATGGCCTCATCGGAGCAGGGCACGCTCGATCCTGCCAACATCAACGCCATCTTCAAGGCCTACGACGTACGCGGCACCGTGCCCGACCAGCTCGACGAGGAGCTGGCCCGGGCGACCGGGCGGGCCTACGTCCAGGTCGTCGGCGCCACTGAGGTCGTGGTCGGCTACGACATGCGGCCGAGCTCGCCCGGCATGGCCGGTGCGTTCGCCGACGGGGCGACCTCACAGGGTGCCGACGTCACCATGATCGGCTTGGCGTCGACCGACCAGCTCTACTTCGCCTCGGGACACCTGGACATGCCCGGAGTCATGTTCACGGCCAGCCACAACCCCGCCCAGTACAACGGCATCAAGATGTGCCGGGCCGGGGCGCAGCCGATCGGTCTGGACACCGGCCTGGCCGAGATCCGCGACCTGGTCATCTCGAGTGAGTTCGCCGAGTCGCGCCGCACGGGCACCATCTCCTCGCACGACGTGCTCGAGGCGTACGCCGCGCACCTGATCTCGCTGGCTCCCGTCGTGGGGCGCCGGCTGAAGGTCGTGGTCGACGCGGGCAACGGCATGGCCGGCCACACCGCGCCGGCCGTCTTCGGCCGGCTCGGGGCCGATCACGTCGAGATGGTGCCGATGTACTTCGAGCTCGACGGCTCGTTCCCCAACCACGAGGCCAACCCGATCGAGGCCGCCAACCTGGTCGACCTGCAGAAGAAGGTGATGTCGGAACAGGCCGACATCGGCCTCGCCTTCGACGGCGACGCCGACCGCTGCTTCCTGGTCGACGAGACCGGGCGAGCGGTTTCGCCGTCGACGCTGACCGGCCTGATCGCCTCACGTGAGCTCGCCAAGCACCCCGGCTCCACCGTGATCTACAACCTGATCACCAGTCGCGCGGTGCCGGAGCTGGTCTCCGAGCTCGGCGGCAAGCCGGTACGCAGCCGGGTCGGCCACTCCTTCATCAAGGCCACGATGGCCGAGACCGACGCCGTCTTCGGCGGTGAGCACAGCGGTCACTTCTACTTCCGCGAGTTCTGGCGGGCCGACTCCGGGATGCTGGCGGCGCTGCACGCAATGGCCGCGCTGGCGGAGACCGAGCGGCCGCTCTCGGAGCTGCTGGCCTCCTTCGAGCGCTACCCGCTCAGCGGCGAGATCAACTCCCAGGTCAGCGACCAGGATGCGGTGATGACCGTGCTGGAGGCCGAGTACGGCGGGCAGGACGGCGTCACCACCGACCGGCTCGACGGCCTGACCGTCAGCCATGCTGACTGGAGCTTCAACGTGCGTCCGTCCAACACCGAACCCCTGCTACGGCTGAACGTCGAGGGCAAGGACCAGGCGACGATGGTTCGCACCCGCGACGTAGTGCTGAAGAAAGTTCAGGAGCTGTCATGAGCGAGCCCGACCCTGCATCCACGACTCCGCCACAGGTCGACCCGGCGCTGCTGGCCATCATCGTCTGCCCCGACTGCCGGGGCGAGCTGGTGCTGACCGCCGCCAGTGCGGAGAGCGAGCTGGTCTGCCAGACCTGCGGACTGGCCTATCCCGTGCGCGACAACATCCCCGTGCTGTTGGTGGACGAAGCCCGCAAGCCGAGCTGACGATGGTTGCTTGGTTCGATGAGTCCCGGCTCGACGACGAGACGGCCCTCGGTGCCGCTGACCTGCGGTTGCGCACGCTGGCCGAGTCCGGAGCCCGCGTCCGCCGCGAGGCGGGGGAGGCCACGGCGGCCATCGCCGAGGCAGTGGCCAACAGTGAGCACGGCCGCCCCCGGGCGGTGATCGCGGCCGGACCGGACTCGCGTCTGCTCCGGGCAGTGCTCGAGCCCTGGTGCCCGGTGCCGTTCGTTGCCTGGCCCCAGCCGGCTCTTCCCGGGTGGGCGGGCAGCCTCGACCTGGTCGTGGTGCTGGCCCCCGACGGTCGCGACACGGGCACCGCCTCAGCGGTGGCCGAGGCCGTACGCCGTGGTTGCCAGGTCGTGGTGGCGTGTCCGGCCGACTCGATGGTGGCCGTGCACGCAGCCGGCCGCTGGAGCACGATCCTGCCTACCCTGACCCGCGACCAGCTGGCGACGGCGGTCGTGGTCCTCTCCTACCTGCACCAGGTGGGCCTGGGTCCCAGCGCCGAACCCGAGCAGGTCGCGGAGGCCCTCGACGCGGTCGCCATGGCCAGCTCGCCGCACCGCGACATCGCGGTCAACCCCGCCAAGATGCTGGCCATCGCGCTCGCCGATGCCAACCCGGTCGTCTGGGGAGGTTCGACGCTGGCCGCTCGGGCCGCCCGCCGCGTGGCTGAGTCGATCCGGCGCACGAGCGGCCGATCTGCACTGGCCGGCGACGCCGAACACCTGCTGCCCGTGATCGAGGCGGCCCGCCCCCGCGACGTCTTCGTCGACCCGTTCGCCCCCTCGTCGGCAGAGGGCGGGGGAGATCTGCGCCCGGTGCTGGTGGTGCTCGACGACGGCGCCGACGAGCCCGCGTTGCGCGAGCAGCGCAGCCGGCTGCAGGCCGCGGCCACCGAGCGCGGAGTCCGCATCGAGACGGTCGCATCCGATGCCGGCAGCGAGGTCGCCCGCTACGCCTCACTGCTGCTCACCGGTACCTACGCCGCCGAGTACCTGCGGCTCGGCCTCGTCGAGGACTGACCGTTGGCCGCATCCAGCGAGCGGGATCCCTGGCTCGACAACGCCAAGATGGCGCTGGTGACCCTGGTCGTGATCGGGCACGCCTGGACGCTGCTGCCCGACCACCCGGTCAACCGTCACCTCTACGACTTCCTCTACTCGTGGCACATCCCGGCGTTCGTACTCGTCACGGGGTACCTCTCGCGCGGGTTCGCGTGGACCGGACCGAGGCTCTCGCAGCTGGTCCGCACGGTGGCCGTTCCCTACCTCCTGTTCGAGTGCGCCTTTGGCTTGTTTCGGGTCTACGTCGGCGGTGAACGGCTGGAGGATCTCTTCGTCGACCCCCACTGGCCACTGTGGTACCTCCCGGCGCTGTTCCTCTGGCGGTTGGTCACCCCCATCTTCCGGGCGCTGCCGGGTGGGCTGCTCCTCGCCGTCGTGCTCAGCCTTGCGGCGGGGTTGTGGGTCGCCGACACTCTCGACCTGGCCCGAGTGCTCGGGCTGCTGCCGTTCTTCGTGCTGGGGCTGAAGGCCACCCCCGAGCGGCTCGAGTGGCTGCGGTTTCGCCATGCCCAGGTGACGGCGGTCGTGGTGCTCGCCGGCCTCGTGGCCATCACCTGGTTCCTGGACGGCTGGGCGTCGACCGAGTGGCTCTACTACCGCGCCATGTACGTCGAGCTCACCACGTCCGACCTTCAGGCGGTCGCCATTCGCGCCGGGGTGATGACGATCGGATGCCTCGGCGCCTTGGCGTTCCTCTCGCTCGTCCCTCGGACCAGCGGCTGGTTCAGCCGGATGGGCAGCGCCACCCTGGTCGTCTATCTCTTCCACGGGTTCTTCGTGAAGGGGGCCGAGTTCGCCGGGTTCCAGGGCTGGGCCGCCCGGCACGAGGCATCGGCGCTCGTCGCGACGACCCTTGGCGGTCTGTGCCTGGCACTGCTGCTGGCAGCTCGACCGGTGGCCGCTCGACTGACCAATCTCGTGGACCCGTTCGGCTACGCCGAGCGGCACGCCAAGGACGCCGCGCTGCTCACCCAAGCTCTCGACCGGCCCGAGGACGGCCTGCCTGGCCCGCCTCCGGACCAGCGCGCCACCACCTGAGTCCCCGATACCCTCTGGGCCATGGCAGCGGAAGGTGGCACCAAGGCGGTCGTGGCAGCCCTGCTCGCCAACACCGGAATCGCGATCACCAAGTTCATCGCCTTCTTCCTGACAGGGATCAGCTCCATGCTGGCCGAGGCGATCCACTCGGTGGCTGACGCAGGCAACCAAGGTCTGCTGCTCGTCGGCGGCAAGCGTTCGCGGCGGGAGTCGACCAAGGAGCACCCGTTCGGGTTCGGCCGCGAGCGCTACATCTACGCGTTCATCGTGGCGATCGTCCTGTTCAGTGTGGGCGGTCTGTTCGCCCTCTACGAGGCGTACCACAAGGGGCACGAGATCCACGACGGCCACAGCGAGCTCGAGGGCAGCTGGGTCCGATTCGTCCCGCTCGTGGTCCTCGCCATTGCCATCGTCTTGGAGTCGCTGTCGTTTCGCACCGCGATCCGCGAGACCAACAAGATCAAGGGAGAGGCGTCGTACTGGTCGTTCATCCGACGGGCCAAGCAGCCCGAGCTCCCGGTCATCCTGCTCGAAGACTTCGCTGCCCTGCTGGGACTGACCTTTGCCTTCGCGGCGGTCAGCCTCACCCTGATCACCGAGAACCAGTACTTCGACGTTGCCGGCACCGCGATGATCGGCGTCCTGCTGGTGGTTGTCGCCATCACGCTGGCCATCGAGACCAAGAGCCTGTTGCTGGGCGAGTCGGCCACGCCGGAGGCGCAGTCGCGGATCAGGGCGGCGATGGTGGGCACCCCGGGTGTGGATCGCGTGATCCACATGAAGACGATGCACCTCGGGCCGGACGAGCTGCTGGTCGCTGCCAAGATCGCGGTGGACGCCCGGGCCACGGCAGCTGACGTGGCGAAGGCGATCGATGCCGCGGAGGTGGCAGTCCGCGAGGCGGAGCCGATGGCCAGGTCGATCTACCTCGAGCCGGACCTGTTCCGGGAGGGCCACGTGCCCGCCGAGCGTCCTCAGGCGCCCCCCTCGGCTGGTCATTGATTTCTCGCGGATCCGCTCGCGACGATTCTTCGTTAGCCGCGCCCGCGTTCTAATCTCTCGCCAGTTGCCTCAGCACACGATCAGGAGCACACCTCATGGACTTCAAGGTTGCCGACCTCTCTCTGGCCGACTTCGGCCGCACCGAGATCCAGCTCGCCGAGCACGAGATGCCCGGCTTGATGGCGATGCGGGAGCGCTACGGCGACTCCAAGCCTCTCGCCGGAGCCCGGATCGCCGGTTCGCTGCACATGACGATCCAGACCGCCGTCCTCATCGAGACGCTGACCGCGCTCGGAGCCGAGGTGCGCTGGGCCTCCTGCAACATCTTCTCGACCCAGGACCACGCCGCCGCGGCAGTGGCGGTCGGGCCCCATGGCACCGTGGACAGTCCGGCTGGCGTGCCGGTCTTCGCCTGGAAGGGCGAGTCGCTCGAGGAGTACTGGTGGTGCACCCAGCAGATCCTGATGTGGCCCGACGGCAAGTTCGCCAACATGATCCTCGACGACGGCGGCGACGCGACCATGTTGGTCCACCTCGGTGTCGAGATGGAGAAGACGGGCGTCGCGCCGGACCCGGCCTCGGCCAAGAGCCACGAGCAGAAGATCGTCTTCGACGTCCTCAACGCCTCGTTCGCCGAGACCAAGGACCGCTGGACGCCGATCGCTGGTGAGCTCAAGGGCGTCACCGAGGAGACCACCACCGGCGTGCTGCGTCTCTACGACATGATGAAGGAAGGATCGCTGCTCTTCCCGGCCATCAACGTCAACGACTCGGTCACCAAGTCGAAGTTCGACAACAAGTACGGCTGCCGCCACTCGCTGATCGACGGCATCAACCGCGCCACCGACGTCCTCATCGGCGGCAAGGTCGCGGTCGTGTGCGGCTACGGCGACGTCGGCAAGGGCTGTGCGGAGTCGCTGCGTGGCCAGGGCGCCCGCGTCATCGTCACCGAGATCGACCCGATCTGCGCGCTGCAGGCGGCCATGGACGGCTACCAGGTCGACACCCTCGACAACGTGCTCGACGTCGCCGACATCATCATCACGGCGACCGGCAACAAGGACGTCGTCTCGGTCGAGCAGATGTCGCGGATGAAGCACAACGCGATCCTCGGCAACATCGGCCACTTCGACAACGAGATCGACATGGCCGGCCTCGAGGCCGAGGGCGTCGCCGAGCGCAAGAACGTCAAGCCGCAGGTCGACGTCTGGACCTTCCCGCAGGGCAACGCGATCATCGTGCTCTCCGAGGGTCGCCTGATGAACCTCGGCAACGCGACCGGCCACCCGTCGTTCGTGATGTCGAACTCCTTCACCAACCAGGTCCTCGCGCAGATCGAGATCTTCACCAAGCCCGAGGAGTACCCGGTCGGCGTCTACGTGCTGCCCAAGCACCTCGACGAGGAGGTCGCGCGGCTGCACCTCGACGCGCTCGGCGTCCGGCTGACCACCCTCACCGACGACCAGGCCTCGTACCTCGGCCTCTCGGTCGACGGCCCGTACAAGTCCGAGCAGTACCGCTACTGATCGCCCGCGAAGCCGGGTTCCCGTGGTGGGAACCCGACCCGGTGGCAAGATTGATCGCATGAGCCAGTCGGGAGCGAGCGGGGACACCCTCACGCCCAAGGGTCGCGTGCTGGTCGTCGACGACGACGCAGCGCTCGCAGAGATGCTCACGATCGTGCTCCGGCAAGAGGGTTTCGACACCCGGATGGTGACCCGCGGCGACGAGGCGCTCGACGCGTTCCGAGCCTACAAACCCGATGTCGTGCTGCTCGACCTGATGCTGCCCGGCAAGGACGGCATCGACGTCTGCAAGGAGATCCGGGCCGAGTCCGGCGTCCCGATCGTGATGCTGACCGCGAAGGGCGACACGGTCGATGTAGTCGTGGGTCTCGAGTCCGGCGCCGACGACTACGTCGTCAAGCCGTTCAAGCCCAAGGAGCTGGTCGCCCGCATTCGTGCCCGCGTCCGCCGCTCCGACAGCTCCTCGCCCGAGTCGTTGACCATCGGCGACCTGGCCATCGACGTGCCCTGGTCACTCGGTGACCCGCGGCGAGTGCGCGCAGATCAACCTCACCCCACTCGAGTTCGACCTGCTGCTGTGCCTGGCGCGCAAGCCCTGGCAGGTCTTCACCCGTGAGGTGCTGCTGGAGCAGGTGTGGGGCTATCGCCACTCGGCCGACACCCGGCTGGTCAATGTGCACGTGCAGCGGCTGCGGTCGAAGGTCGAGCACGACCCGGAGCACCCCGAGATCGTGGTGACCGTCCGCGGCGTCGGCTACAAAGCCGGAAACGTCTAAGGGGCCCGGACCCCCATGGCCAGGGTCTGTCGATGATGGGTGTGTCGATCAGGCTGCCCGCCGGAGTCCGCCGGGCGCTGACGTTCTGGCGCCGCTCCATCCAGGTCCGCGTGGTCGCCAGCACCGTCGCGCTCTCGGCGATCGTGATTGTCGGCGTCGGGTGGTTCCTGCTCCAGCAGACCCGTGATGGTTTGCTCGAGCACCGGGCTGAAGTGGTGGTGGCCGTGGCCAACGGCGAGACCGGGCAGGCATCCGACTCGCTCGCGGCGGTCGAGGGCACCGAGCTGAACGCGACCCAGCAGCAGGCCGACCTGGTCAACCCCATCCGCCGAGCCGGCGAGACGCGCGGCTTCGACGTCATCCTCGGCGGACCGGTGGGCAGCGGCCGCACGCTGGCCGACGGCGGCGCCGAGAAGACGCTCGACGTCGACGTCTCCAGCATCCCGGAGGCGATGGAGCAGCGGTTCGACGCGGTCGCCCCCACGGCGTACACGTTCACGGAGATCATCCGGACCGACCCGGTGACCGGAGAGATGACGCGCACCCCCGGCATCGTGGTCGGTTCCCAGCTTCAGCTGCCGGCGGACTCGAACATCTACACCTTCTACTTCCTGTTCCCGCTGGACGAGGAGCGGGAGACGCTCGCGCTGCTCACTCGCGCGCTGCTCACGGCTGCGGCTCTCCTGCTGGTGCTGGTGGCCGGGCTCACCTGGCTGGTGACCCGACAGGTGGTCACGCCGATCCGGATGGCCCGCCGAGTGGCAGAGCGGCTCGCCGCCGGTCGGCTGCAGGAGCGGTTGCGGGTGCGGGGCGAGGACGACCTGGCCAGGCTGGCCACGTCGTTCAACCAGATGGCCAGCAACTTGCAGAAGCAGATCCGCCAGCTCGAGGAGCTCAGCCGGGTCCAGCGCCAGTTCGCCTCTGACGTCTCCCACGAGCTGCGTACGCCGCTCACCACCGTGCGGATGGCCGGCGACGTGTTGCACGACGCTCGGTCCGCCTTCGACCCGGCCACCGCGCGCGCGGCTGAGCTGCTGCAGACCGAGCTGGACCGATTCGAGACGTTGTTGGTGGATCTGCTCGAGATCAGCAGGTTTGACGCCGGGGCGGCCGTGCTCGATACCGACGACGTGAACCTCGTCGATGTCGCCCACCGCGTGGTGAGCTCGACGCAGCACCTCGCCGACCAGCGCGGTGTGCGCGTGGTGGTGGAGGCCCCGGACCGACCGTGCGTGGCGGAGGCCGATATCCGCAGGGTCGAGCGGATCGTGCGCAACCTGGTCACCAACGCCATCGACCATGCGGACTCCAGCGGCCTGGAGGCGGGAATCGTGGTGCGGCTCGCCTCCGACGACCAGGCCGCCGCGATCGCGGTACGCGACTATGGGGTGGGCCTGGCGCCGGGTGAGTCGGCAACGGTCTTCAACCGCTTCTGGCGTGCCGATCCGGCCCGCGCCCGCACCAGCGGCGGCACCGGCCTCGGGCTTTCGATCGCTCTGGAGGACACCCATCTCCACGGTGGGTGGCTGCAGGCCTGGGGCCGGCCCGGCGAGGGAGCGCAGTTCCGGCTGACGCTGCCTCGCAAGGCCGGGGCCCCGTTGCGCCACAGCCCGCTGCCCCTGGTCCCGGAGGATGCCCTTGATGGAGTCGAGGTGGGGACGACATGACCCGGGTCCGGACTGGTCCGGTCAGCACCTCGGTCAGCACAGCGGCGGTGGTCGTCGTGATGCTGGCTCTGGTCGGCTGCTCGCAGCTGCCGGTCGACGGCCCCATCGTCGACGCGCGGAGCACGCCCAACGTCGACCAGGTCCAACCGCTGGGGATCGACCCGTTGCCGCCGCAACCCAACGACTCCAAGGTCGACATCGTGAACGGGTTCCTGGACGCCATGACGGCCTGGCCACAGCGCCTCGACGTTGCCCGCCAGTTCCTCTCCTCGGAGGCGCAGTCGTCCTGGAAGCCAGAGACTTCCACGATCACCTACCTCGATGTGGGGCCGGTGAGCGAGGAGGTCGCCACGATCGGCGTCGAGCTGATCGACGCGGAGAGCTACGACGACCGGGGGGCCTGGCAGGGACGGCTGGCGCCAGGGGAGGACCTGTTGGAGCTGCGGACGGTCCGGGAAGGCGACGAGTACCGGATCGTCGACCCGCCCAACGCCCAGGTCGTACCCCGCGACTGGTTCGCCGACCGCTACCGGCAGGCGAACGTCTATTTCTTCGACCGCAGCTCTCGGATCCTCGTGCCGGAGCCGGTCTTCGTGCCTCGTGGAGCCCAGGCGGCCACCACGTTGGTACGTCGGCTGCTCTCCGGGCCCGCGGAAGATCGCGTCGAGACCACGGCGTTCCCCGATGGCCTGGACCTCGACTTCTCGACCCCTGTTTCCGATGCGGGGGTCGCCGACATCCGACTGGTCGGCGCCGCTGCGCCGCCCGACTCACCCGACGCCATTGAGAAGATGCTCGCCCAGCTGGCCTGGACTCTGCGCCAGGAGGAGATCACGGCACTGCGGCTGACCATCTCCGACAAGGAGATCCGCCTCCCTGGCGGAGTCAGCCAGTTCGACGTCGACAGCGCACCGCAGTTCACGCCCACCGGCTACCAGGCCAGCTATGCGTTGCACGGCCTACGCGACGGGCTGCTGGTGGCGGGCACCCGGGACGAGCTGGTACCGGTCGTGGGGCCGTTCGGCGAAAGGGACTACCGGCTCCGATCGGTGGCGGTGAGCATCGACGGGGAGAAGGCGGCCGGCGTGAGCCAGGACGGTCGTCGGATCCTGGTCGCCGCCGTCAGGGAACCCTCGATCGAGGGCCCGCCGTCCGGTGTCGCTACCGTGCTCCACGGTGGCGCCGACCTGCTGAACCCGGCCTGGGACTTCGCCGGGCGCCTGTGGGTCGTCGACCGCACCGAGCAGGGCGCGGAGGTGAGGTACATCGAGCGGGGGCGGACCCATGTCCTCGAGGTTCCGGAGGTCAGCGGTCGTCAGGTGACCTCATTCCTGGTCTCGCGTGACGGCACCCGCTTCGTCGCGGTGGTCCGATCCCGCCGACCCGGTCTGCCGGGGGTGACCGTCGACGAGCTGCGGGTGGGCCGACTGGAGCTGCAGGACGCCAACAGCCAGGTGATTCGAGTGCGTGAGACCGAGCAGATCGCCTTGGGCGACAGTGACCAGCCGCGGGTCACGGACATTGCCTGGAGGTCGACCACCGCTATCGCCGTGCTGAGCCCGGTCGCGGCGGGGGAGCTCTACAGTGTGCAGACGGTGGCGGTCGACGGTGCCCCGACGGACACCACGTCCACGAGCATCAATGGTGGGGTGCTCGGCCTGGCCGGTACGCCGGTCACCGACAGTCGGCAGTACGCGGTCACTCCTACCAGCCTGGTCGACCTCCGCACGCTCACCCGGACCTTCCTCGGCGACTTGCCGGTCACGAGCCTCGGCTACGTGGGCTGATCCGAGCCGGTGGTGCCGATCCGCCGGCGGATCTCCACAGCGCCGGTGCTGGCGGTTGCTCACGGACGGCGCGGACTGCTGACATCGGGCGCGTGCTCACCGACGCGGCCCGCGACCTGCTGCTGGGCACCCATTGCGTTGGGTGCGCCCAGCCCGGACGACTGCTCTGCCGCGACTGTGCCGCCCTGCTGCCGGTGGGTGCCGAGATCGCCTGGCCCGCGCCGACACCACCGGGGCTGGTGGCCCCGTTCGCGGCGAGTGCCTACGAGGGCACGGTTCGGTCGATGGTGCTCGGCCACAAGGAGCATCGCCTGCTCGCCTTGTGCCGACCGTTGGCGGGCCTGCTCGCGCAGGCGGTGGCCGCCTCGGACACCGCCGGCCCGCTGGTGCTGGTGCCGGTGCCGTCGCGCCGGTCCAGCGTGCGAGCGCGCGGGTACGACCCGACGTACTCGATGACCAAGGCTGCGGCCGCCACCCTCCGCGCAACCGGTGTAGAAGCGGGGGCCTGGCCGCTGCTTCGACTGCTGCCCGGGGTGGTCGACCAGGCTGGCCTGCACGCCTCCGAAAGGGCGGCCAACCTGGCGCGGTCGATGGCCTGCTCGGTGCCCGCCCAGCGCCGACTGGCCCGGCTGCACCCCCGCTCGCGCATCGTGGTCTGTGACGACGTGCTGACCACCGGCGCCACCCTCAGGGAGGCCCAGCGGGCCCTGGAGGGCGTCGGCTTGACCGTCGTCTCGTCGGCGGTCGTGGCAGCAACTCGCCGGCGCGCACAAGCACAGTGAATTCTCAGGTGAACACCTTTCGCCGCTTTGGTGCACGGACTACGGTCGCGGTATGGAGTCCGTCCGGGTCCGTGGTTGCGTCGATCGGGACAGACCCGAGCGGCAAGCCGATGCCAGTCGCAGGCGAAACGGTCCACGTAAGCCTCCCTCGCGGAGGCGATCACGGTGCGGCTTAGTAGTAAGTCCTGCCCCGTCCCGATCGTCAGATGCGGTCGTGGACGGGAGAAGACCAGTAGTGGCAGACAAGCTGCGGGCGTCTCAGCAGGCGGTTGTGGGGTCGAAGACCAGGTCGGCCGGGCGGGCTCCAGCTTTGCCACCTGGGAGGAGCCCGGGGATAACCAACTGATTTCTACAGGAGGTTCGCATGGAAGTTGTGGTCACCGCACGTCATTGTGAGGTCACAGACCGGTTCCGCGAGCACGCGGCTGAGAAGCTGGCCAAGCTCGAGAAGCACGACCACCGGATCATCCGGGTGCATGTGGAGATCGAATGCGAGCCCAATCCACGGCAGCACGACCAGGCAGTACACATAGAGCTGACCGCCTTCTCCAAGGGCCCGGTCATCCGGGCGGAGGCGGCGGCCGACCATCAGATGGGCGCGCTTGACCTGGCGCTGGACAAGATGGCCTCGCAGATGCGGCGAGCCGCCGATCGACGTCGGGTGCACAGGGGTCGGCATGCTCCGGTCTCGGTCGGACAGGCACTGGCCGACGTACCGCTCCCGGAGCCATCGGACGCCGATGACGAGATCATCGAGCGGAAGGTCGGCCCGATCACGGTCACCGGCGACGGCCCGCTCGTCGTACGAGAGAAGACGCACGCGGCAACCGCCATGACGCTGGACCAGGCTCTCTACGAGATGGAGCTGGTCGGCCACGACTTCTACCTCTTCGTCGACAAGGAGAGTGAGCGGCCCGCTGTCGTCTACCGACGGCGCGGCTACGACTACGGCGTGATCTCCCTCGACCTGGGTGATGACTGACCGGCGGGGCGGCTGCGGCGTGCGATGATGCCGGGGTGGCGCCTGCCGGTCGTGGAGACGAACCCATCCGAGTGCTTGTGGTCGACGACCAGGAGTTGTTCCGTCGAGGTCTGACGATGCTCCTGGCCGTCGAGCCCGGCATCGAGGTCGTCGGCGAGGCTGGCGACGGTGTCGAGGGCACCGAGTTGGCCATCAGCGATGCGCCAGACGTAGTGCTCCTCGACATCCGGATGCCGAAACGCTCCGGTATCGAGGCCTGCCTGGCCATCAAGCAGGCCGTACCGTCGGCGAAGATCATCATGCTGACGGTCTCCGACGAAGAGGCCGACCTCTACGAAGCGGTCAAGAGCGGCGCCTCGGGCTACCTCCTGAAGGACTCGTCCATCGAGGAGGTCGCCCAAGCGGTCCGGGTGGTCGCCGACGGGCAGTCGCTGATCAGTCCGTCGATGGCGGTCAAGCTGATCGACGAGTTCAAGCAGATGTCGCGCCCCGAACGTGAGCCCGGCGCCGGCTTCCGTCTCACCGAGCGCGAGCTCGACGTGCTGAGGCTGGTCGCGAAGGGTCAGAACAACCGGGTGATTGCCGGTGAGCTGTTCATCAGCGAGAACACGGTGAAGAACCACGTGCGCAACATCCTCGAGAAGCTGCAGCTGCACTCCCGGATGGAGGCCGTGATGTTCGCGGTGAAGGAGAAGCTCCTCGAGCTTCCCTGACGAGCTGTCGGCGCCCCCGCCTATCGTGTGGCCCGTGCAGTCGCTGACGCTGGCCCAGGCGCGCCGGGTCGCGCTGGCCGCCCAGGGTTTCCTCGACCCGCCCCACGCGGCGCCGACGATGCGCACCTTCGCGCGAATCCTGCAACGCACCGGCGTCTTGCAGATCGACTCCGTCAACGTCCTCCAGCGCGCCCACTACATGCCGCTGTACTCGCGGATGGGCCCGTACGACGTCGACCTGTTGCGTCGCGCGGCGGAGCGCAAGCCGCGCCGAGTGGTCGAGTACTGGGCTCACGTGCAGGCGTTCATGCCGGTCGACCTGTGGCCGGTCATGCAGCACCGGATGGACCACTACCGCGAGCTGCGCGGCAAGTGGTGGAACGTCGATGTCGACCCCGAGCTCGAGGCCAACCTGATGGCCGAGATCCGCGACCGCGGGGGCTCCACGGCCCGTGACCTCGACGCCGGGCTGCCGCGCACCAAGACGCACTGGGGCTGGAACTGGTCCGAGACCCGCAAGGTCCTCGACTTCCTCTACATGTCGGGCCAGCTGGCGATCGCCGGGCGCAACAGCCAGTTCGAGGTCCGCTACGACCTGCCGGAGCGCGTCCTTCCGGCTGAGGTGTTGGCACTGCCGACACCCACGGCCGCGGACGCGGACCTCGAGCTGGTCCGCCGGGCGTCGGCCTCCCACGGGGTCGCGACGGTCAAGGAGCTGGCCGACTACTACCGGATGGCGGTCGCTCCGACGGCCCTGGCGGTGTCCACCCTGGTCGAGTCCGGCGAGCTGCTCCCGGTCGCGGTCGAGGGCTGGTCGCGGCCGGCGTACCTGCATCGCGATGCCCGCCTGCCGCGCCGGGTGGCTGCCCGCGCCCTGCTCAGCCCGTTCGACCCGATCGTCTGGGAGCGGGGCCGTGCGCAAGCGTTGTTCGACTTCTACTACCGGATCGAGATCTACACTCCCGCGGCGAAGCGGATCCACGGCTACTACGTGCTGCCGTTCCTGCTCGGCGAGCACATCGTCGCCCGGGTCGACCTCAAGGCCGACCGGCCGACCGGACGGCTGCTCGTGAAGGGCGCCTACGCCGAGCCGGGAGCTCCGTCGGAGACACCCGAGGAGCTGGCCGCCGAGCTCCGTCGCCTGGCGGCTTGGCTCGGTCTCGACGAGGTGGCAGTGGAGCCCCGCGGCGACCTGGCTCCGGCACTGTCCCAGCTGACCTGAAGCTCGTTGTCTCGCACCTCAACCACCGTAGGGGGGTCTCGGTGGTTGAGGTGTGAGGAGCGTCAGCGACGAGCCTCGAAACCACGCTGGTCGGTTTGGGGTGGCTTCGAGGCTCGCGGGCTCGCACCCCAACCATCGTCTGGAGGGTTAGTGACGAGCCACGAAACCCCTGTGGAGTAGGGGGAAACTCGGTCGATGGCTGTCGGTGGTGGGTGCTTGGATTAGTCCATGTCCAGCACTGCAACCCCGTCCACGCACAGCACCGCTGTCGTGCTCGAGGGGTTGCGGGTCAAGGCTGCGGAGATCGCCCGGGTCGAGGTGGAGAGGGCGGAGCTGACCCTAGAGTGGGCGGTGCTGAACGAAGCGGATCCGGCCGAGTGCGTGGGGTTGTTCGCCGACAAGGCGCTCCCGGTGGCTGGTGCGGGTGCTCCGTTGGTCTCGGAGTTCGCGTTGATGGAGTACGCCGCGGTGTTGGGGATCACCACCGAGGCCGGGTTCGCTCAGGTCGGTCGGGTCCTGGAGCTGCGGTACCGGCTGCCCCGGTTGTGGGAGCGGGTCCTGGAGGGGAAGCTGTCGTTGTGGCGGGCCGGTCGGGTCGCCGAGCAGACGACCTGTCTGCCGGAGGCTGGTGCCGCTCATGTGGACCGGCACCTGGCCCCGGTGGCTCGTTCGTGTTCGTGGGCGCAGATCGACCGACTCGTCGAAGAAGCTTTGGTGCGGTTCGACCCCGAGGCCGCGGAAGCCCAACGCCGGGCAGCGGCGGAGTCGCGGCACGTGGATGTGCTGGTCGACCAGGTCGGCTTTGACGGCACCGTCCCGATCGACGCCAAGATCGGACTGGCCGACGCCCTGGACCTCGAGGACGCGCTCCGCGCTGGTGCGAAACAGCAGGCCGACCTCGGCAGCCCCGAGCCTCTCGGTGTCCGCCGCTCCATCGCACTGGGCGATCTCGCCCGTAGACAGCTCGCCCTCGACCTCGACACCACCGAAGCCAGTACGGGGTCGGGCCGGTCGGTGGTGCTGTACGCCCACCTCGGCGAGGGTCCGGTTGCCCGGTGTGGGAACACCCGGTCCCCGGTCAGCGTGGAACAGGTCAAGAGCTGGTGCCGCGAGGCCACGAAGGTGGTGGTGAAGCCGGTGATCGACCTGGCCGAGCGGATCCACGTCGAGGCCTACGAAGCACCCGACCGGCTCCAAGAACAAGATGCCTTGGTCGACGTGCACTGCGTGTTCCCGTACTGCACCCGACCAGCGCACAGGTGCGACACCGACCACGTCGTCCCGTTCGCCGACGGCGGATCGACCAGCTCGGAGAACACCGCGCCGTTGTGTCGACGCCACCATCGAGCCAAAACCCACAGCTCGTGGGACTACGCCGTCCTGGCTCGCGGCAGCTACGGGTGGACCACCCCCAACGGCATCCAACTCATCCGCGACCACACCGGCACCCACCCACACACCGGCGAACCCTGACCACCCCGCCCCACACCCCGGGCGCGGAATGGGGATGCTCCCTGCCGCTGGGTAGAGTGAGGACGCCGTACGCGCAAGCCGAACGGCAGTCCATCTTCGAGGAGTCCTTCCGCCGTGCCCGTCATCATCGACAAGCTTCTCCGCATCGGAGAAGGCAAGATCATCCGTCAGCTCGAAGTCGTTGCGAAAGCCGTGAACGCCATCGAGGACGACTTCGTCAAGATGAGCGACGACGAGCTCAGGGCGATGACCGTGGAGTTCCGGGAACGCCTCGCCAAAGGTGAGAGCCTGGACGACCTGATGCCGGAGGCCTTCGCCACCGTCCGTGAGGCCGCAAAGCGGGTGATCGGCCAGCGCCACTTCGACGTCCAGATCATGGGCGGCGCCGCGCTGCACATCGGCAACATCGCCGAGATGAAGACCGGCGAGGGCAAGACCCTGGTCGCGACCCTGCCGTCGTACCTCAACGCGCTGGCGGACAAGGGCGTCCACGTCGTCACGGTGAACGACTACCTCGCCAAGTACCACGCCGAATGGATGGGGCGGATCCACCACTTCCTGGGCCTGACCACCGGTGTGATCCTGCCGCACATGCGTCCCGCCGAGCGCCGCGAGGCCTACGACTGCGACATCACCTACGGCACCAACAACGAGCTGGGTTTCGACTACCTGCGCGACAACATGGCCGGTTCGATCGAGGAATGCGTCCAGCGTGGCCATGCCTTCGCCGTGGTCGACGAGGTCGACTCGATCCTGATCGACGAGGCGCGTACGCCGCTGATCATCAGTGGTCCGACCCAGGACGAGGTGAAGTGGTACGCCGAGTTCGCCAAGCTGGTGCAGAAGCTGCACCGCGACGAGGACTACGAGGTCGACGAGAAGAAGCGCACCATCTCCGTGCTCGAGACCGGCATCACGAAGGTCGAGGACCACCTCGGCATCGAGAACCTCTACGAGTCGGTCAACACCTCCCTGATCTCCTTCCTCAACAACTCGATCAAGGCCAAGGAGCTGTTCCGCAACGACAAGGAGTACGTCGTCATCGACGGCGAGGTGCTCATCGTCGACGAGCACACCGGCCGGATGCTGGCTGGTCGCCGCTACAACGACGGACTGCACCAGGCGATCGAGGCAAAGGAAGGTGTCACGGTGCGCGAGGAGTACCAGACCCTCGCCACGGTGACTCTCCAGAACTACTTCCGGCTCTACGAGAAGCTCTCCGGCATGACCGGCACGGCGATGACCGAGGCCAGCGAGTTCGACAAGATCTACACGCTCGGCGTCGTCCCGATCCCGACCAACAAGCCGATGCAGCGGGCGGACCAGCCCGACCTTGTCTACCGCACCGAAGAGGCCAAGTACGACGCCGTCGTCGAGGACATCGCGGAGCGCAATGCCAAGGGCCAGCCGGTGCTGGTGGGCACCGTCTCGGTCGAGAAGTCCGAGCACCTCTCCAACAAGCTGAAGAAGCTCGGGGTGCCCCACTCGGTGCTGAACGCGAAGGTGCACGCCGACGAGGCGAAGATCGTCGCGATGGCCGGCCACAAGGGCGCGGTCACCGTGGCCACGAACATGGCCGGTCGAGGCACCGACATCATGCTGGGTGGTTCGGTGGAGTTCCTCGCCGACGCCGAGCTCCGCAAGAAGGGACTCGAGCCCGCGGGCGAGACCGCCGACGAGTACGAAGCGGCCTGGGCCGGCACGCTCGAGGAGATCAAGACGCAGGTCGCGGCCGAGCACGACGAGGTCCGCGACCTCGGCGGCCTCTACGTCGTCGGCACCGAGCGTCACGAGTCGCGCCGGATCGACAACCAGCTGCGTGGTCGTTCTGGTCGGCAGGGAGACCCGGGCGAGTCACGGTTCTACCTTTCCTTGCAGGACGAGCTGATGCGGCTGTTCAAGTCCGAGTGGGTCGACCGGGTGCTGACCATGCTGAAGATCCCCGACGACGTACCGATCGAGAACAAGCGCGTCACCAGTGCCATTGCCAACGCGCAGGGCCAGGTCGAGTCGCAGAACTTCGAGTCCCGCAAGAATGTCCTCAAGTACGACGACGTGATGGACCGACAGCGCAAGGTCATCTATGGGGAGCGTCGCGAGGTGCTCGAGGGCGCCGACCTCCGCGAGCAGATCCGCACGTTCATCGACGACGTGGTCACCGGCACCGTCACCGGCTCGCTCGAGAGCTTCCAGGAGGAGTGGAACCTCGAGCAGCTGTGGACCGACCTCAAGCAGTTCTGGCCGCTCTCCCTCGATCACGAGAAGCTCGAGTCCGAGGCAGGCGGTCTGACCAACCTCGACCGTGAGGAGCTGATCGAGCTGCTCAAGGCCGATGCCCACGCGGCGTACGACGCCCGCGAGGAGGAGATGGGCGAGGAGGTGCTGCGCGAGCTGGAGCGGCGGGTGCTGCTGTCCGTGCTCGACCGCAAGTGGCGTGAGCACCTCTACGAGATGGACTACCTGCGCGAGGGCATCGGCCTGCGCGCCTACTCCCAGCGGGACCCCCTGGTCGAGTACCAGCGCGAAGGTTTCGACATGTTCGCGGCGATGATGGACGGCATCAAGGAAGAGGCCGTCGGGTTCCTGTTCAACCTCGAGGTCCAGCTCGAGGAAGACCCCGAGGACGCCCTCGAGGACGAGCCAGAGGTCGAGGAGCCACTGCGCCGCGAGATCCCGTCGCAGCCGCAGCCGCTGCGCCGAGCGCGCCGAGGTGCCGCACATCCGGGCCAAGGGCCTGGAGAAGCCGAAGCAGCCGACGAACCTCTCCTACTCCGCGCCCAGTGAGGACGGTGACGTCGAGGTCAAGGGCGGAACCGCCTCCAACGCGGACGACCCCTTCGCCGAGGTCGGTCGCAACGCGCTCTGCCCCTGTGGCTCGGGCAAGAAGTACAAGCGTTGCCACGGCGCTCCTGGTGGGCCGACCGGGGTCACCGCCCGCATCGGCTAGAGGCCGCTCAGCCGAACTCCAGGGCGGTGCAGAACCACCGCCCGTCACGGAGCTCGAAGCGGCTCGCGAGTGCTCGGGAGCGCTCGCCGTACTTGACGTGGGCACTGGCCTCCACGACGCCTTCGGCGACGAGGCCGGTGTGCACGCTGAGCACCCGCGGACGGGTCGGTTGGACGCGGGCTTGGCCGGGCATGTGACCTCCGGCACGGGCCACGAGAAGAGCGCGTCGCTGCAGGTCGGCGTAGACGGTGCGTTCGGTCCACCGCAGCAGCTGGGAGACCGGACGGTCGCCGCCGACGATCTCGACCACTGCCTGCGCGAACCGGCGGGCCCACTCGTCGGCGCCGCGGCGCGCCCGCGAGTCGAACGCCACCACGGCACCCGGCGGCGGATCGTGGCGGGGCAGCAGGTCCAGGGCGAGGGTGCCCTGCGTGGTGGCGACCGGAACGGGCACCCGGATCGGCACGACCTTCTCGTGGAACGGGTTCATCGGGGTTCCTCTCCCTGTTGGCTGGAGGCCGGGAGGGCAAGCCGCAGCTGCTGGCCGGGTCGGATCAGGTCGGGATCGGCGCCGACGACGTCCCGGTTGAGCGCATAGATCCGTGGCCAGTACTCCGCCACCGCGCCGACGGAGGCGGGAGCCCCCGCCTCGCGCAGGGTCGCCTCGGCGATCGACCAGAGCGTGTCGCCGGGTCGGACCACGCGCCGGGCCCGGTGGTCGGCCCGCTCGGTGATGCCGCGACCCTCGGCCCGATCGGGCAGGGGCAGTCCTTCCAGCACCCGGTGGTGCGCTGTGTGTCCGGTGTCTTCGGGCTCGCTGGCGGCCACCGCTGGGGCGGACCAGCCGACGACGGCCATACCGCACGCGGCGAGCACCAGCTGGCGCGCCCAGGTCGGCACTGCTCGACTCGGAGAGTGAGGCGGGCGGCGGATCAGCACCTCGATGACGACCGCGGACGTGACCAGCCAGCCCCAGGAGACGCACAGCGCCGTGACCAGCGCGCCCCACCAGCTGAGCCAGGAGGCGAAGGGGGTCACCGGGGGACGTGCCGCGAGGTCGGGGACGACCCAGGTCAGCAGGGTGACCGTCGCGGCAGTCACGACCAGCCAGGTGAGCAGGCAGCGCCCAGCCGTGGCAATTGTGGCCTGATTCATCCCGAGAACCTCGCGTTTGGAGCCGTTTGATGTAGTCAAAGCCTCTTTGGCGTGCGCGTCAACCCGTCGTCCACAGCCGTAGGGTGCCGGCATGGGCTGGGAGGAGGAGCTGTTCGCGATCTTCGACGATCTCGAAGCTCGCGCGGAGGCGCTCTACGACGCCGAGCGCGGACCCGACCTCGCCGACCGGAGCCGCGCCGAGTACCGGCTGGTCACGCTCGCGAGTCGGCTGATGGCTTCGCTCGACAGGTCGTTGGTGGTCGACCATCCGCGGCGTTGGCACCGTGCCCGGCACGTTGGAGCGGGTCGCCGCGGGATGGTGCCTGATCCGCGGTGCCGGGCAGGACTGGCTGGTGCCGCTGACCGGCATCGAGTCGGTTGCCGGAGCCTCCCAACGCGCGGTTCCAGAGGTGGCGTGGAGCCAGGTGACCAAGCTCGGCATCGGCTCCGCCCTGAGGGGCCTGGTCGACACCGGCTCGCCGTGTGTGCTGCACCTCGTGGACGGCTCTCGCATCGACGGCCTCCTGCACCGGGTCGGTGCTGACTTCGTGGAGGCGCGCATCGGTGAGCCCGACGGGGGGCGGATGGTGCTGGTCGCGTTCAGCGGGCTGGCTGCGGTCTCCTCCAGGCCCTAGGTGGCGTCGACGTCGTACGGCGGGGACTCGCCGTCCTCGAGCGGCCGGAGCCCGCGTCTGCGCGGCCTGGTCTCCTCCCCGCCCGCATCCTCCATCGCCTCGACGATGTGCTTGCGCACGATGGTGCGGGGGTCGAGGTCGCGCAGCTCGAGGTCCGCGTATTCGGGACCGAGCTCGTCGCGCAGCTCGTCGCGAGCGGCGTTGGCGAAGTCGCGCGCCTTGCGAAGAATGGCGCCGGCCTGCTTGGCCAGCTCGGGCAGCTTGTCGGGGCCGAACACGAGTACGGCGACGAACGCGATGATGACGAGCTCGCCGAACCCAGGCACGGGCTAGAACTTACTGGTCGGCGTGAGCCCCAGCTGCATGCCGGCCAGACCGCGTCCGCGACCCGACAGCTGCTCGGCGACCGCAGTCAGCTCGAGCGCAGCCGGAGCGGTGGGATCGGAGTCGACGATCGGCTTGCCGGAGTCGCCACCTTCGCGCAACGAGATGTCGAGGGGAATCCGGCCGAGCACCGGCACGTCGTAGCCGAAGCGAGTCGACAGGGTGGCAGCCACCCGGTCGCCGCCACCGGACCCGAACACCTCGAGGCGGTGGTCCTTGCCCTCGGCCGCGCAGTGCGGGCACGGCAGGAAGCTCATGTTCTCGACGACACCGACGACCCGCTGGTGCATCATCGAGGCCATCGTGCCGGCGCGCTCGGCAACCTCGGCGGCCGCCTCTTGGGGGGTGGTCACGACGACGACCTCGGCGCCGGGCAGGTGCTGGCCCAAGGAGATGGCCACGTCGCCCGTGCCGGGGGGCAGGTCGAGGAGCAGTACGTCGATGTCGCCCCAGAAGACGTCGGCCAGCATCTGGACCAGGGCCCGGTCGAGCATGGGTCCGCGCCAGGCGACCACTTGGTCGCGGCGCGGCTTCAGCATGCCGATCGAGATGACGGAGACACCGCTGGCGGTCGGCACCGGCATGATCAGGTCGTCGACCTGGGTAGGCCGTGAGTCGGCGACACCCAGCATCGCCGGCACGGAGTGGCCGTAGATGTCGGCATCCACGACGCCCACCTTCAGGCCCTGCTTGGCCATGGCCAGGGCCAGGTTCACGGTGACCGACGACTTGCCGACGCCGCCCTTGCCGCTGGCGATCGCGAACACCTTGGTGAGCGAGCCCGGTTGTGAGAACTGGATCTCCCGTTCCGCCTTGCCGTTGCTCAGCACGTCCTTGAGCCCCGCGCGCTGCTCTGTGGTCATCACCCCCAGCTCGAGGTCGACGCCGGTGACGCCCGCGACCTTCGAGACGGCGCCGGTCACGTCGCGGGTGATGGTCTCCTTGAGCGGGCAACCGGCCACCGTCAGCAGCACCTTGACGTGGACGAGGCCGTCGTCGTCGATCACGACGGTGTCGACCATGCCGAGGTCGGTGATGGGCCGTTTGATCTCGGGGTCGTTCACGGTCGCCAAGGCGGCATTGACCTGCTCGAGGGTCGGAGTGCTCATGATCACCGACTCTAGTTCGTGGCTGGTTTCGAACCTCCATCGGCAGAACCGTCTGTGCCGTGAGACGGGCCACTGCCCTGAACCCGCCCGTCCAGGTCGCTCAGCAGTGACTTCAGCTCGGAGCGGACGAAGTCGCGGGTGGCGACCTCACCGACCGCCATCCGCAACGAGGCCACCTCGCGAGCCAAGAACTCCATGTCCGCGTGGGCGCGGGCGTTGGCCTGGCGGTCCTGCTCAGCGATCACCTTGTCGCGGGTCTCCTGACGGTTCTGCGCAAGCAGGATCAGCGGGGCGGCGTACGACGCCTGCAGGCTGAGCATCAGGGTCAGGAAGATGAAGGGGTAGACGTCCCACCGCGCGTCCTCCGGCGCGGCGGCGTTCCAGATCACCCAGATCAGGACAAAGCCGGTCATGTACATCAGGAACGTCGCGGTGCCCATGAATCGAGCGAACTTCTCCGAGAAGACGCCGAGCGCGTCCGGCCGGATGGTGGGGGTCTTCACCAGCCGGCGTCGGGTGCCGAGCGGTGTGTCCAACCGCCCCTTGCGGGAGGTCGGGTCAGCCATGGGTCGCCTCCCCTCGGCCGAGGGCACGGTCGCGCCAGTTGTCGGGGAGCATGTGGTCGAGCAGGTCATCGACGGTGACCGCGCCCAGCAGGTGGTTGTTCTCGTCCACGACCGGCGCCGCGACCAGGTTGTACGTCGCCAGGTGGGCGGCGACCTGGTCGATGGTGGCCTCGGGCCGCAGGTTCTCCATCGAGTCGTCGAGGGCTCCTGCGACCAGCGTCGAGGGGGGCTCGCGGAGCAGTCGCTGGATGTGGGCGACCCCGAGGAGCTTGCCGGTGGGGGGTTCGAGCGGTTGGCGGCACACGTAGACGAGAGCGGCCAGGGCCGGGGTGAGATCGGGGTTGCGCACCTGGGCCAGGGCGTCGGCGACCGTGGCGTCCGGCCCGAGGATGACCGGCTCGACGGTCATCATCGCGCCGGCGGTGTCCTCGACGTACGACATCAGCCGGCGCACGTCCTCGGCCTCTTCCGGCTCCATCAGGTCGAGCAGGATCTCCGCGGTCTCCGGTGGCAGGTCGGCGATCAGGTCGGCCGCGTCGTCCGGCGACATCTCCTCGAGCACATCGGCGGCGCGCTCGGAGTCGAGGTGCCTGAGGATCTCGACCTGGTCCTCCTCCGGCATCTCCTCGAGCACGTCGGCCAGACGCTCGTCGTCGAGGGCGGCTGCGACCGCCGTCCGACGGTCCACGGGCAGGTCGTGGAGCATGTTGGCGGCGTCGGCCGGGCGCATCTCGTTGAGGGCGTGGATCAGGTGGGTGGCGCCCTGGCTCTCCTCTCGTCGGGCCAGTCCCTGCACGTCGCGCCACTCGACGACGTGGGTCTGGCCACGGCGGCGCAGGGCCTTGGCGGGCTCCTGGACTGCGATCCGACTGACCACCCAGTCGCGGTTGCGAGCCTGCTCGATGCCGACGTCGAACACCGTGCCACTGACGCCCTGGCCGGAGCCGGCCGTGATGGTGACCAGAGCGGTCGAGCATCTGGCCGATCACCAGGGTCTCGGTGGATCGCTGCTCGAAGCGGCGCATGTTGAGCAGGCCGGTCGTGTAGACCTGCCCGCTGTCGATGTTGGTCACCCGGGTCATCGGCACGAAGATCCGGCGTCGTCCGAAGACCTCGGCCACCATGCCGAGGACCCGTGGCTGGCTGGCCTCGGAGCGGATCGCGACGACCAGGTCGCGCACCTTGGCGACCTGGTCGCCCTGGGGGTCGAAGATCGGCAGCCCGACGAGCCGGGCCGCGAAGACGCGCGAGGGGGTGGTGCTCACGACTCCAAACTATCGGCCCGGGACCGCTGAGCCCGGCCGGTGGCACCATGTCCCTCGTGAGTGTCGTCGCTGCATGTCGGGTTGCCCAAGACCGGTACGACGTACCTCCAGCGGCTGCTTGCCGACCACCGCGACCTGCTGCGCGACGCGGGCGTGCTCTATCCGTTCCTGCGCCCGGGCGCGATGTTCGAGGGCGCGGTCGAGGTGCGGGGGAGTGCCGCGCAAGTTCGGGCTCGACCCCCGGCAGGTCGACGGCACCTGGGCCGCGTTGTGCCAACGGGCGCGGGACTTCGACGGCACGACGGTGATCAGCCACGAGGTGCTTGGCCGGCGCCACGGTCGAGCAGGTCGACGCAGCCCTTGCGCCGCTGACGGACCTGGACGTGCAGGTGGTGGTGACCGCCCGCGACCTCGGTCGGCAGGCGACCGCGCACTGGCAGGAGGAGGTCAAGCTGGGGGCCACGATGTCGTTCGCCGAGTTCGAGCGCGAGCAGCTGCGGGCCGAC
The DNA here is from genome assembly GCA_963829975.1 of uncultured Actinomycetota bacterium. Taxonomy (GTDB): domain Bacteria; phylum Actinomycetota; class Actinomycetes; order Propionibacteriales; family Nocardioidaceae; genus Nocardioides. The sequence continues at coordinate 434,061 of CAWHKK010000020.1, read as the reverse complement.
ACCGGGCGCGACGCCGGGTCCGGACGCCGGCGGCGTACGCCCTCACTTCTGGCATGCCCAGGACTTCGCCGACGCGCTGCGCCGCTGGGGTCGCGGGCTGCCGCCCGAGCACGGTCCACCTGGTGGTCTGCCCGCCGCCGGATGCCCCTCGCGCCGAGCTGTGGAACCGTTTCGCCGTCGGCGCTCGGCATCGACCCCGGCGCTGCTGGACCCCTCGTCGGTCACGGCCACCAACCCGTCGCTCGGGGCCGCCCGAGATCGCGCTTGCTCCGGGCCGTCAACGAGGCATTGGGTGACCGGCTGTCGCCCGGCGACCGCAACCGGCTGGTCAAGCGGGAGTGGGCGGAGGGCCTCCTCGCCGCGCCGCGACTCGCCTCGCCCGCGCACCCCGGCCGACTCTGCGCGAGACTCCTGGCCGCGCCCACCCAGGCGTGGGTCGAGGAGGTCGGAGCGGCTGGCTACGCCGTGCATGGCGATCCGGCGACCTGGCCCCCGTGACCGCGACGCCGGGGAGCTGCACCCGGACCAGCCGTCGCCGCCACGCGAGGACCCCGCGATCCTGGCCGACTACTTCGTGGCCAGGGCCGGTGGCCGAAGAGACGCCTCGAGCGGGTGCTCCGCCGGCCGGCTGGGCTCGTAGACTCCTGGACATGCGCACTCGCTCGCTTCATCGCCGCCCTGGCCATTCCCATGGCGCTGCTGTCGGCGTGCGGAAGTGACGACGAGCGGCGAGCGCCACCGATCCGGCGACGCCCAGCAGCGCGAGCGACACCCCGTCCGAGAGCGCCCGAGCGACACGCCGACCGACGAGCCGACCGAGTCGGAGGACCCGCCGCCGACTGGCCGGCCTGCGACAGCGTCTGGAGCGACGGCGCCGACCTGCCGCGCGGCTACCGGGGCTGCCGGGAGGGCGACCGCCGTGAAGGCGCGAGAGCCGGAGCTGCTCGTTCGGGCGCCCGCTGGTCACCTACGCCGACCGCTTCTACGCCGTGCCGACCGGCGTCATCCACGAGACCGATGGGCCCCTCAAGAAGGACCGCGGATACCGGAGCGCGCTGCGCGTCCTGCTACAGCCTGACCCGCCCGGGGCACGCATTCCCTAGCGTCACACCAGCCACACAGTTACCATCCTTGAGTGAAAGCGACCAGGATCTTCCCCCCTGTCGCCGTTCTCCTGCTGGCGCTCGCACTGATCTTCGGTGTCTGGGCCACGCGGACTGACGGCTCCTCCGTCATCGCCACGGTCAACGTGGCCGCGGTGACCCGACCGACCGTGCCCGACGGACCCGCCGACCGACCGCCGACGACGCCTGCGACCCCGCAGGTATCCACGGGTGGACAGGCCAGCTGCGAGGTGCGCGCGGACGCGACGGCCTGGTGCTTCGGCGAGAACGCCTGGGGCCAGCTGGGCATCGGCACCAACCGGGACAGCACGACGCCGGTGCAGGTCGGCGGCGCGGAGTGGGCCTCCATCAGCACCAGCGGAGCCACCACCTGCGGCATCAAGCTGACCACCGAGCTGTTCTGCTGGGGCATGAACACCCGCGGCCAGCTGGGCATCGGCGAGGCCACGCAGCGCTGGACGCCGCAGAAGGTCAAGGGCAACGACTGGGCCCAGGTGTCCGCCGGCTGGCTGCACACCTGCGCGGTGAAGACCACCGGCGCCATGTTCTGCTGGGGCAACAACGACCGCGGTGAGCTCGGCATCGGCAACAAGTCGCTCAAGAAGTCGCCCGCCCAGGTCGCCTCGATCACCGACTGGGCCTCCGTCTCGGTCGGCGGCTGGCACACCTGCGGCATCCGGACCAACGGGCTCGCCTACTGCTGGGGCCGCAACGACTTCGGACAGCTCGGCACCGGAAACCTACCGGCTACCTGACCCCGACCCCGATCTCGTCGCCGCGCGGTTTCACCAGCATCGACGCCTCCTGGTCCGCCACCTGCGGGGTGACCAACATCCAGGAAGTGCTCTGCTGGGGACAGAACGACCAGGGCCAGCTCGGCGACAACACCACGACGGTCCGCACCACCCCGGTCAAGGTCGCCGGCACCCAGCAGTGGACGACCGTGGGCCTCGGCGATGCCCACGGCTGCGGGCTCGACACCGCGGGAGCTCTCTGGTGCTGGGGCAGCAACCGCTACGGCCAGCTCGGCGACGGCAGCCAGACCTCCGTGCGCACCCCCAAGCGGGTCCTCGGGACGACGACGTACACACAGCTCGACGTGGGCTGGATGCACACCTGCGGCCTCACGACCGACGCACGCAGGTGCAGTGCTGGGGCAACAACGAGCAGGGCCAGCTCGGCCGCGGCGACCGCAGCAACCGGTCCGCACCGCCGGGGGTGCGCGCCGTGGCTCCGCGGCAGGCGGCCCGCAAGCTCGACCAGCGGGCCGTGATCACGTCGTTCAACGTGCTGGGCAGCAACCACACCCAGCCCGGCGGTGGCGCGCTCAACTACGCGCCGGGACGGATCCGCACCGAGTGGACCGCCAACCTGCTGCAGAGCACGAGCGCCGACATCGTCGCGTTCCAGGAGCTCAAGTCCGACCAGTACGCTCAGCTGCAGAAGACGCTGGCTCCGACGTACGCCTTCTACCCGGCCACGGTCGACACCGGCAAGGTGGTCTGGCAGAGCGTCATGTGGGACACCAGCCAGTGGGACTTCGTCTCAGCGGTCGATGTCTCGGTGCCGGTGATCGGCACCACCCGGCCGAACCCGATGGTGCGCCTGCGCAGCAAGCTGACCGGCCGCAACATCTGGGTCTTCAACGTGCACAACTCCTCGAAGAACACCCCCGCCCGCCAGCGCGAGCGCAACGCCGCCGTCAAGATCGAGATCGCCAAGATCCAGGCCCAGCGGGCGAAGAACATCCCGGTGATCTTCCTCGGCGACATGAACGAGCGCAAGACCGTCTTCTGCAAGGTGGTCCGCCAGACCGACCTGCGTGCGGTCACCGGTGGCTCGCGCCTCCAAGAAGAAGTGCGTTCCCCCGACGCTCGATGCACCTCGACTGGATCTTCGTCTCGCCGGAGTTCAAGGTGAGCAGTCGCCGCCTTCGAGCGCACCCCTCGGGTCGCCCGGATCACCGACCACTCCGTGCTGACCTCGACCACGTCGATCCCGGTCGCTAGCTGGCGTTCCTCGGCTGGTGGTCGTCGGTCGGCGACGAGCCTCGAAACCCTTGTGGGGTAGGGGGAAACTCGGCCGGTGACTGTCGGTGGTGGGTGCTTGGATTGTTCTGATGTCCATCACCGCAGTCGAGACCGGGCCGGCCACCACGGCCGAGGTGCTTGCGGTGCTGCGTGGTGGCAAGGCCGATCGGGACGCGGCCGATATTGCGATGGTGAGGGCGACGATCGAGTGGGCGGTGCTCAACGAGGTCGAGCCGGACGACTGGTCATGCCAACCACGGCAGTCCTTCGGTGACCGGCCGTTCCGCTGGCGGGTCCGGGGTGCGCCGTTGGTCTCGGAGTTCGCGGCGATGGAGTATGCCGCGGCGCTCGGGATGTCCACCGATGCCGGGAAGGCCTACCTCGGGCGGGCGCTGGAGCTGCGCTACCGACTGCCCCGTCTGTGGGCGCGGGTCGTGGCTGGGAAGCTGTCGGTGTGGCGGGCGGGTCGGATCGCCGACCAGACCATCTCGCTCCCGCTCGATGGTGCTGGCGTACGTCGACCGGCATCTGGCTCCGGTGGCGCACTCGTGTTCGTGGGCGCAGCTGGAGCGCACTGGTCGAGGAAGCGCTGGTGCGGTTCGACCCCGAGGCCGCGGAAGCCAAGCGCCTCGAGGCAGCCGAACGTCGTCACTTCGACCTCCATGTCGACCAGGTCTCCTACGACGGCACCGTCCAGGTCGACGGCGAGCTCGACCTGGCCGATGCCCTGGATCTTGAGGACGCGATCCGGGCCGGGGCCAGACAGCTCGCAGCCTGTGGGAACACCGAGTCCCTAGACGTGCGCCGCTCGATCGCTGCCGGTGACCTCGCCCGCCGCCAGCTCGCCCTCGACCTCGACCGACACCGACGCCGAGGCGACGCCGGGTCGGTCGGTGGTGCTGTACGCCCACCTCGGCGAGGGATCCGGTGGGCCGGTGCGGGAACACCCGGACCCCGATCAGCGTGGAGCAGATCCGAGAGCTGGTGCGGTAACGGCCACGAAGGTGGTCGTGAAGCCGGTGATCGACCTGGCCGAGCGGATCCATGTCGAGGCCTACGAAGCCCCGGACCGGCTCAAAGAACAGAATGCCCTGGTCGATGTGCACTGCGTGTTCCCCTACTGCACCCGACCAGCGCACAGGTGCGACACCGACCACGTTGTCCGCGTTCGCCGACGGCGGATCAACCAGCTCCGACAACACGGCGCCGCTGTGTCGACGCCACCACCGCGCCAAGACCCACAGTTCATGGGACTACACCGTCCTCAGCCGCGGGACCTACCGGTGGACCACCCCGAACGGCATCAGCCTGGTCCGCGACCACACCGGCACCCAGCCCCACCGGCGAACCCTGACCACCAAGCCCCACACCCCGGCCAGGAAGCACCGGTCGGGGTCAGTCGCATGCCCGCGCGCTCAACGTCGCGATCTGCGAGCGATCGACCTCTACGCTCGGCGGTTGCGCAACCGCTGGAGCAGGCCGGGCCGTGCCACAGACGGCGCGTCGGATGCTGTCCGCGAACGCACCTCACCCAGCAGGTCTGCGACGAGATCAACAGCCACGGAAGCAACCTCGGCGTCGGTGACGGAGTCGGGGTGACGACGTTCGGGCAGGGAAGCGGGCACGAGCAGAGACTCGAGGTCGCCGACGACGTCGAAGCCCGCGTCGCGGACGAAGGCCACCGCCGCCTCACCGCGCCGTCGGCAATCGGCGACCTGCTCGGCACCCGGCCAGTAGGGCTCGCCGCCGCGAGGCACCAGACGGTCGTCGGCGAGGAAGCTGCGGATCCAGACGCCCCGGTCGAAGGCGCGGTCGAAGCCCTCGAGACGCAGGTTGATCCGGCGCAGGGTCTCGGCCTCCACGACTCCCATCGAGGCGTTGGCGAAGCTCTCCGGCGAGGCGACGGCCGGCGAGAGAGTCCATCACGGAGCAGAAGCGGCGCCACAGCTCGTCGCGGGGCTGGTCGCGCCCGGGAGGCGTGATCACGTGGAGGCGGGCGGGTCGTCGACTGCCGGGGCCCATCGCTCGAGCACCAGCCGGAGGTCCAGCGCCCGCCAGTTCCAGATCACCGTCGGGTCGTCGGACACGGTGGCGGCGTACTCGCGAGATGGGGGCGGTGCCCTTGTTCTTCAGGTGCTCCTGCCAGCTGGAGGTGAACAGCGAGAGCGGCTCGCGCGCGGTGACGATGACGTGCACCTCGGCGCCGTCGTCGGTCAGCGCGCGTGACCATCGCCTGCGCCTGCTCGGCGGTGGCCGAGCAGAAGAACTCGTGGCTGACCAGGGCGTCGCCAGTCCCAGCCGCGGATCTCCTGGCGGAGCACGTCCCAGGCCTCGGAAGCGCGCGGGGTTGCGGCGGCCGACGTTCGGCATCCCCGCGGACCACGAGCGAGGCCCAGAGGTGGTCGCGGCGCTCCCGCCCGGGCAGCAGTACGCCGGCGGCGCGGAGCTCGTCGCGGTGGGACCAGACGATCGACTGCAGGTAGCTGGTGCCGGTCTTCGGGAGACCGATGTGGAGGAAGACCCTCCTCATCAGCCGAGCTGCTCGGTGTACTCGCGCAGGAGGCGTTGGAGCTCGGCCTCGTCGCGCGTGGCCAGCGGCACCAGCAGCGCCTGCACCAGGTCGGTCAGCTCGGCGGTGCGGTGGTGGTGCCGGCGACACTCGCTGACGGCGTCCTCGAGCGAGGCCACCCGCTCGCGCAGCCGCTCGATCTCCACCTGCGTCCGGCCGGGGCCGCTGCGCAGCACGGCGTTGCGTACTCGCGTTCGTGTTCATCCCGCCCATTCGATCACCATCCTGCATGCCTGCCGACGCTCGTAGAACGTATCGCGCCGCTTCTTGGCGATCCCCATCCGGTCCGAGCCGATCAGCCGACGGGTCACCACCCGCCCGCCGCGTGCGGCAACGTCCGCCGCGACCTCGTCGGCGTCGACCGGGCTCAGCAGGTTGCGCTGCGCCCAGCGGTCCTCGTCGGCCGGGGAGACCAGGAAGTCGAGATAGGCATGCCCGCCACCGGTGAGTGCCAGCTGGAGGAACCGCCAGAGGTTCTCGCGTCCGATCCGCGGTACGGCGTCTAGCGACGTGGCGGGCGAGCACCATCCGGCGACCGGGGTGGCGCCCACCCGGGCGCCGTATGCCAGGGCGTGCCGGGTCTCCAGCAGGTTCATCGCACCGAACTCCAACGGCAGCTCGGCATTGTCCGGATCGCTGCTGGACCAGCTCGAAACCTCGCGGCGAGAAGTCCAGCCCGAGCGTCGGCACCCCGCGGCGCGCGAAGAACCGCGCGTTGGTGCCACGGCCGCACCCGAGGTCGACGGCCAGCGCGACGTCCGTCTCGTGCCGCAGCGCGATCCGGGCGAGTACGTCGGGGCGCCGCTGCGGCGCCTTGAGCCGCAGCCGCTGGTAGCGGCGGTCCCACTCGGCACGACCCACGCTGGTGCCGCGGAACCAGTCGTTGAGCCGCTTGCTCGTCGACGCAGGCGTCTCGAACTTGAAGGCCGGGTCGGGTGTCCGCCAGTCCGGGCCGTACGTCGCGGCGAGCAAGCGGTCGGGGTCAGCGGGCGCAGGCAGCTCACGGCCCTCGAGCGAGGTGGTGCCGAGGGGGAAGATCCAGTCGGGATCGAACGCCGTCCGGATCTCACCCATCAGGATCAGGTTGTCCTGTTCGTCGAAGAAGCCGCTGAAGACGTCGAGCCCACGCGTGCCGCCGTCGCCCTCCGCCACCATCACCTTGATGCCGCCGCCGCTGTAACGGACCACCTCGTAGCCCATCGCGGCCAACCGGCGCTGGATCGCGAACGACTCCAGGATCACGTCAGCCGGGTGTCGGTGACGGCTGACGTAACCCAGGTCCGCATCGCTGTCGTGGCCGATCAGGGCGCCGTCGCGGTGCGCCCCGAGGAGCGTGCCGTACGCCGGGAAGGCCTCCACCCCGGCCCGGGCCAGGGCTGCGATCACCGTCTCGACCGAGTCCAGAAGCGGTGTCACCTGCTCGGCGCTCCGGGTGTCGAAAGTCATCTGCATCCGACCCGACTTGTCGATGCTCATCTCTACGCCGCGGGTGTTGACGACGTTGATCCGTTCGGCGCTGCTGCCGAACGACAGCTCTTCGTCGAACAGGTCCACACCGCCGACGTGACTGCGGATCGTCAGCTGTGCGCGGCCGTCGAGGAACCGCGCCAGCGGACGAGGCCAGGCAGCCGCGCGTTGTCCGCTGACCTCGTGCTCCTCGGTGTCGCGCTGCGACCAGAACGACCAGATCCGTCGTCCGTCGAAGAGGACGTCGAGCACGATGTCCTCCTGCCCGGCGAGCGTGACGCCCGTCGCGTCGACGGAGATCACCGACGGGTCGTGGGTGGCAGGCACGGTGTTCCTTCGTCTCGGCAGGTCACGCCAGGCGGCGTGCGATGGACCAGTATCCCCGGGAGGCGCGACGAGCCAGGGCAGGGACGCTCATCCCCGGCAGGTCGAAGTCCAGGTCGCCGGTGAGCACCCGGGCGAGCTCTCGGTCGGGCACCACGCGCTCGGAGCGCACCTGCCGCCGCCGCGACCGGACCAGGCCCGCGTGGCGCAGCAGCCACCACCAGCCGGCGACCTTCTGCCGGCCCCAGCCGTCGCGGACCGCGAGTCCGAGGGTCGCCAGCTCCAGCGCGAGCAGAGGGAGGAAGGCACCCAGCAGCAGACCAGGGCCGAAGACGGTGAGCACGAGGAAAAGTCGGTTGCGCTCGAGCAGGTAGAACTTCTGTGGGTTGCGCGAGAACTCATAGCGGTGCAGCACCACGGCCTCGGGCACGTACCGGACCGGCCAGCCCCGCTGCCAGGACCGCAGGCTGAGCTCGGTGTCCTCGCAGTAGGCGAACATCGGCTCGCAGAACCCGCCCAGCGCAGCGAAGCGATCCGCCCGGCAGGCTGTCGCCGCACCCGACGTCGAGGCGACGGCGCGGCCCACGGCGTACGCCGTCGCGGGCTGGCCATGACCGCCGGCCCAGCTCAGGCCCGTGAAGTGGACCGGGTTGCCAGCGGAGTTGATCACGTCGGGTTCGTCGTAGAGCCGCACGGACGCGGTCGCCAGCCCCACCTCGCCCGACAGGGCGGCGACCAGGTGACTGAGTGCGTCCGGACGCACGATCGCGTCGCCGTTGACGAAGGCCAGGAACTCCGCGGAGGCGTGCCTGGCGCCGAGGTTGCACCCGCCCGCGAAGCCGAGGTTGTCGCCCGGGTCGACCACCCGCACCCGCGGCACGGCCGACAGCCGCTCGACCGCGTCCGACGTGCAGCCGTTGTCGACGAGCACCACGTCCACATCGACTCCAGCCGAGGCCAGCACAGCGTGGACGGACTCGACCAGGAGGGGTTCGTCGCGCCACGCCAGCATCACCGCAGTCAGGCGTGGCATGCCGGGCATAATACGGGCGGCACTCCGCCCGATTCATGGCGCACCGAACTCACAGAGGAGCTGACCCGATGTCCGATCGCGCCAGACCGGACACGCTCGTCGGGCGGCTGATCGACGCCGTGCTCGACGTCGCGGTCATCTCGTTCGCCGCGTGGACCCTGCTCTACTGCCTCGGCCTGCCGACCCAGTGGTCGCTGTGGCCCAGCGGCTGGATCTGGCTCGGCCTGACCCTGGTCGTGCTGGTCTGGCGGGTGCGGCTCGCGCTCCCCGCCGGGGCGGACGGCCCGACCAGCCACCCACGGTGTCCCCCCAGCCCATCGGAGGCCGGTCCGGAGCGCCGCGACCTGGTGCTCGTGGTGGGGCTCGGCCTGGTGGCGATCTCTGCGGTCGGCGGCCTGATCTGGACCGCCGGGAGCTTCCGCTTCACCTGGGTCGCACTCGTCGTCGGCATCGCGACGTTAGTGGTTGGAGCTGGCTGTCGGGTCGGGTGAGACCCGAGCCGCTAGCCGCGGAGGAACCGCCGCAGCCTCGCCCGCGGGTCGCTGGGTCCGTCTGGTCAGCCCGCAGGAGCTCGGTGTCCTCGCCGTGATGGTCGGCACCGGCCTGCTCACGGCCTTCGTGCACCTTGCCGACACCGATGACCCCTACTACCTGAACCGCTCCGTCTGGGTCGCCGAACGCGGGAACGCCTCGATGGTGGACACGATGTTCAGCCCCGAGGTGTTCAACTCGCCGTACGGCGGCGGCGTGCCGATCGCGTCCATCGAGTCGCTCTACGGCGTGCTCGCCCACCTGACCGGGACCCTGGCCGGCACCATCAACTACCTCGTGGCAGCCCCGATCGCCGCGTGCCTGGCCGTGCTGGCCATGTGGCGGCTCGCGCGCCGGTGGGCACCACGCCGGGCATTCCTGGTCTTCGCGGGCGCGGTCGCCTTCCTGATGCTCAGTGGCGACTCGATGCTCGGCAACTTCTGGGTGGTGCGGATCTGGCAGGGCAAGGTCATCGCGGTCGCGATGCTGATGCCGCTGATCTGGGCCTACCTGGTCGATGCCCACGAGGCCGCGGACCCGTCGGGGCCGGTGGGCCGCGATCGGCCTTCTCTTCGCGTCCGGCATCGCCTTCTTCGGGCTCACCCCGACGGCCGTGATCTGGGCGCCGGTGATCCTGGCGGCCGTGGTGGTCTCGGCCGTGGCGCTGCGGTCCTCGGCGCTGGCCTGGGGCGGGCTCGCCGTCTCGATAGGCCCCTTCGTCAGCGGCGCCGCGGTGGTGGCCTGGTCAGTCGAGGACGTCGGCGGTCAGGATCCGGTCGCCCTGTCGGCCCGCGACTCATTCGTCCGGATCCTCGGTGAGCAGACGCCCATGGTGGCGCTCTCGCTGATCGCGCTCGGCGTGGCCGTCGTGCTCGCCCGGCGCGGGGCCCCCGCGGCGCTGGCCGGATCGGCCGCCCTGGGCAGCGTCCTGGTGTTCGCTCCCGGCATCCTTGCCCTGGTCAACACGGTGACCGGCGCCGGCCCGATCCTCTGGCGGATGCTGTACGTCGCGCCCATCCCGGTCCTGGTCGGCCTGCTCCTCGCCGCTCCGGTGCCCGAGCTGGGTGCCGCCCGCCGGACGGCCGCCCGCATGGTGCCCGTCGTGGCCGCCCTGGTCGTCGTGGCGGGCCTGGTGGTTGGTGGACGGCCGATCTGGAGCCACACCGGCCACGGCGGACCGGTGACGCTGCGGTCGAGCCCGGACTGGAAGCTGGACACCGAGGCGCTCGCCGACGTGCGAATCCTGGCGGACCGTGGCGTGAGTGGCGAGGTGCTGTTGCCGCCTCGGTGGATGAAGGTGTTGACGATGTACACCGTGGAGGCCTTCCCGGTGGTCCCACGGGAGTGGTTCATCGAGAACATCGACGAACCCCGGGCGGCCACCAACGCCCGGAAGGTGCTTTACCGGTTGGCCTCCGGTCAGCTGCCGCTACCCAACAAGCGGAACTCCGCAGACGCTCTGGAGCTGCTCGGGGTGGATCTCGCGTGCACCGGCAAGTCGGACAACACCGAGCGGGTGATGAAGTACTTCGCCGCTGCTGGCTACACCGTGAAGGCGTCATACGGCACGCTCAGCTGCGCTGGCCTACCGGGCTGAAGCGAACCCGCGTGACCACGTGCGGCACGTACACTGAGGCATGCCTCACCCGTGGGTGCGTCCGACTGCGCCCTTGACCCGTTGACAGGACGTCATGACGACCGCTCGCGCCGTGCTCCACGTGGGACTCCCGAAGACCGGGACGTCCTTCGTGCAGGGCACGATGCGCGCCAACGCCGCGCTGCTGGCCACGCGTGGCGTGCAGCTGCCGGCGGCTGACGGCGAGCGGCTCTTCCTCGCGGTCCTCCACCTCACCGATCGCTCGCAGACCTGGGGTCGGTCCAGCGAACGGGGACGCAAGCACTGGTCGTCGGTGGTCACCGAGGCACGGGGTCGGCAGGGCACGACGGTGATCAGCAGCGAGACCCTCTGCCTGGCGACGGACGAGCAGATTGCCCGGATCCTCGCCGACCTGTCCGGCGTCGAGGTCGACGTCGTGGTGACCGTGCGCGACCCCGCCCGACAGGTGCCGGCGGAGTGGCAGGAGGGCGTCAAGCACGGCCGTCGGATGGGCTACGACGAGTTCCTCGACACCGTGCTGGCCGAGCCCGCACCGGAGGCGCCGGCCCGCCGGCGTACCCGGGAGAGGTTCTGGCGCGCGCAGGATCCCGCCCAGGTGCTGGACCGCTGGGCCGCCCGCGCCGGCGCCGAGCATGTGCATGTCGTCACCTGCCCGCCCCCGGGGGCCCCTCGCGACCTGCTGTGGACCCGCTTTGCCACGGTGCTCGGAATCGGCGACCTCCCGATCGAGGTCCCCGAGGCCGAGGCCAACACGTCGCTGGGCGAGGTGCAGACCGAGGTGCTGCGGCGGATCAACAAGCGGGTGACGCGCAGGGGCAACGAGAAGTCCTACGGCGATGTGGTCAAGCGCCTCTACGCCGGCACCATCCTGCGCAGCCAGGCGGGAGAGAAGGTGCGCCTCCCGGAAGGTCACCGCGCCCGCGTCACCGAGATCTCCGAAGCCTGGATCGACCACATCGAGAGCAGGAACTTCCCGGTCGTCGGTGACCTCGCCGACCTGCGGCCGCCAGCCTCGACGCAGGCCACGACCTCGGCCGACAGCTCGCAGGTCACCAAACGCAGGCTGCTCGAGTCGAGCCTCGACGCGACCGCCGACCTGCTGCGCGAGGTCGAGCGACTGCGGGCGGAGAACGCGTCGCTCCGCAGTGACCGTCCCTCGTTGTTCTCCTCAGGCGGGCGGTCATGACCGAGCGCCCCCAGGGCGGTGCTCGCCGGGCCGAAGTGCCGCAGCGGAGCCTCATCAACCGCGTGGGCTGGGTGGTCCTGCCCGTCGCGATCCTGACGCTAGTGGCCACCCTGGTGATCTTCGGCGACTCCATCTTCGACGGCGGGTCCACGGGGCCGGACAAGGGCGAGATCGCGTCGAGTCCGCTCGACGTGGAGCACGAGGCATCTCGGGCCGACGTGGCCGAGGTGGCCGCGGTCGTCCTCGACACCTGGTCCCGACCCGGAGCCGACTACGACGGCTGGTGGCGGCAGCTCAAGCCGATGCTCACGCCGGGTGGGCGACAGGCCTACGCCGACACCGACCCGAGCCTGCTCCCTGACCTGCAGGAGATCGCGGTCGAGGAAGTGGAGCTGCACGATCCGGGTGTCACCGCGACCGTCTACTTCACCACCTCAGGCGGTCGCTTCGGCCTGGACATGTCGCGCCGCGCCGACGATTCCAGCTGGCTGGCGAACCGGGTCATCTTCCCCGACGGCGAGTCGATGTTCGGATGACCAGACCCCTGTCCCGGCGCCCTCTGCGCGCCGCGCTCCTGACCGCTGCGGCGCTCGCCCTCGGTGTGGTGAGCCTGACCGCCCCGGTGGCCGTGGGCCTGTCCGGCCCAGCAGTCGCGAAGGGCGACGTCGACGTACGCCCGTGTGCGCGACCGGCACTGTCACCCGCCCTCAAGGTGCGGGTGCCCAAGTCGAACGAGGCGGGCAAGACCGTGGCCGCCCACATGACGGCCCTCCGCGGTCGCGAGCTCAAGGTGCCGGCGCGCGCCCAGGCACTGGCCATCGCCGCCCAGCTGGCAGGTGACCTGCCGGCTGGGCGCCGCTCTGCCGGACGTTTCTATCGCGAGCTGGCGGAGATCGACTACTGGCAGGCCCTGCCGCCGACGATCGCGATCCACCGGGTGCTCGGCACCCCCGACCCGTTCCGCTACGAACGGTTCTGGCCGAGCGCCGTCCTCCAGCTGAAGAAGCTCGCGGTCGACGCCAATGCCGTCGAGAGCCAGGTCTCCACGGCCGGACTCGCACCGTCGCGCTGCTACGTCACGGCGTCCGACGTGAGCGGACTACCACTCCCGCCAGGCACCTCGTTCACGGTGCGCACCCCGTCCGCTGCGGACTCGGGGGCTCCTTCGGCGACCCCGAGCGTCGAGGGCGCCTCGACCGGGACGCGCGAGACCACGTTCGACGCGGCGTGCGGCACGCCGGTCGTCGCGGCCACCAGAGGTGTGGTCCAGCTCGTCTCGGACAACGCCGAGGCCGGCCCGTGGTTGATCAAGGTTCGCTGGGACGAGAAGAACGTCACCACGTCCTATGCCCACGTCCAGAATCCCACCGTCATCGAGGGGCAGGCCGTCCTTGCCGGCGCGGTGCTGGCCGAGGTGGGCGACCTGGGGGCCGTCGACCGCTGCGCCCTCGGGTTGGCGATGAGCACCCGTGCCGACGGTCAGAGCCGCGCCCTCGACCCCTTGCGGTGGTTGACGAACAACGGAGCGGCCGTGGGTGATCAACCGACCCGGATTGCGGACACCAGCTTCCGGATCGCTTCCTACAACGTGCTCGGCCACCACCTGACCGCGCCGGGCGGCGGGCGTCGGGGCTTTGCCCCTGGCACCACGCGCGTCGCCAACGGCATCGCTCGGGTCGAGGGCTCGGGCGGCTCGATCATGGTGCTCAACGAGCTCGAGAGTCCGCAGGCCGGCGTCATCCTCGCCGACGGCGACTGGGACCTGCACCGGGCCACCCTCAACAACACGTTCCGTGACGGCAACGGCAACGGCAACGGGATCGCCTGGCGCAAGGACACCTGGAAGGCGGTCGACACCAGCGAGTTCACGGTGCCTTGGCAGGTCACGCTGCACATGCCCGTGGTCCGGCTGGAGCACGTCGTCACCAAGGCACAGGTGATCGTGATCGGAGTGCACAACCCCGCCTCAACATCGGTCAAGGGCAACCAGTCGGGCGCGCGCACGGTGGCGCGCCAGATCGAGCTGGCCTACATCACCGACCTGCACGCTGCGATGCCCGGAGTGCCGATCATCATCGCCGGTGACATGAACGAGCGCTCCGAGGCGTTCTGCGGCTTCACCGGCACCGGACTGCTGGCGTCCTCCGCGGGCGGTAGCGTCGGCGGTTCGTGTCAGGTACCACGCCACGGACCGGTCGACTGGATCTTCGGCACCACCGACATCGACTTCACCGGGCAGTACATCGACAAGGGCACGCTGGGCCGGATCAGCGACCATCCGCTGCTCTTCGGCGACGTGTACTTCCCTGCTCACGACCTCCCGGCGAGCCTGGTGGAACGCGGCGACCCTGCCCTGAACTAGATCGAGAGCTAGCGCGTCGGTCCGGGCTCCTCGGCATCTCGCGTACGCCGGTCCAGCTCGAGGCGCAGCAGTCCGATCTCCTCGGCCAGCACCCGGGTCTTCTCCTCCAGCCGGCCGAGCTCGTAGCTGTGCTGGAGGGAGATGATCAGCAGCACCAGGCTGGCGATGAAGAAGAGCAGGTTGACCGGGAGCTCCACCCCGACCACGTCGGCGAGTCCGGTGAGCAGCCCAGGGAAGATCGCCAGCGCGAGCACGCCGAGCGCGACGAAGAACCACAGCACGGCGTACTTCTCGCGCAACCGGTGGCGGCGCATCATCTCGAACAGGGCGAGCAGCACCACCGCGGAGCCGGTGACGCCCAGGATGATGGTGGACCTCATGCGCGCTCCGCGACCGGCACCGGTGGCGCCGGCGCCTCGGGCCACTTGCGAACGAGCGCGAGTGCCAGCGCTACGACTGCGCGGGAGAGATAGATGGCTGCCCGGATCGGGGTCTGGCTCGCCTGACCACCCTGGCGTTCCCGCATCTGCACCGGCACCTGGGTGACCGTGCAACCAGCTCGGATCGCGATCACGGTGGACTCAACCGTGTCGCCCAGGTACTCGGCAGGGTAGTGCGCTGCGAAGAGGGCCAGGGTGCGCCGGTTGACGACACGGAAGCCGCTGGTCACGTCGGTCAGTCGGGTCTTGGCCATCCGGCTGAGCGTTCGGGCCAGCACCTTCATGGCCAGCGCCCGGATGCCGGAAACCTTGTAGGGCTCGCCCTCTCCGGCGAACCGGGCACCGATGACCAGATCTGCTTCGCCGAGGCGGCCAACCAGCTCAGGTAGGTATCGCGGATCGTGCTGGCCGTCGGCGTCTATCTGGACCGCCACGTCGTAGTCGCCCGTCATGGCAAACCGGTAACCGGCCCGCATGGCCCCGCCCACCCCGAGGTTGAACGGCAGTCGGCAGACCTCCGCGCCAGCCTGGTGGGCCACCCCGGCCGTCGCATCGCTGGAGCCGTCGTCGACGACCAGGATGTCGACGTCGGGGTTGGCAGCGCGTACCTCGTGCACGGTGCTACCCACGGAATCCTGCTCGTTCCAGGCCGGGATGATGACCAGGACGCGATGCACCCCCGCACTATAACGAGGGGTGATCACCACGCGACGTCGCTACAAGTGGCGTGCATCATGGTCGGGGACCCGGGAGACCGGTTACCGTGGCCCGCTTGTTACTGATGGGTCACCCCCGTGGCCGGACGCCGAACTACCAAGGAGCACGTTGATGGCCCGCCTGTGCGAGACCGACGGACTGAACGAGGACCAGATCGAGATCCTCAAGGCAGTGCGGACCTTTGTGGACGAGAAGATCCTGCCGGTCGCCACCGACCTCGAGCACAAGGACGAGTACCCCACGGAGATCGTGGAGGGGCTCAAGGAGCTGGGTGTCTTCGGGCTGATGATCCCCGAGGAGTACGACGGGCTGGGGGAGTCGTTGCTGACCTATGCCCTGGTGGTCGAGGAGCTCGCCCGCGGCTGGATGAGCGTCTCCGGCGTGATCAACACCCACTTCATCGTGGCCTACATGCTGCTCCAGCACGGCACGGAGGAGCAGAAGCAGAAGTACCTGCCCCGGATGGCCATGGGTGAGGTGCGGGGCGCCTTCTCGATGTCCGAGCCCGGCTGCGGGTCCGACGTCGCGGCGATCAAGACCAAGGCTGTGAAGAACGACGACGACGGCAGCTACTCGATCACCGGCCAGAAGATGTGGCTGACCAATGGCGGGTCGTCCAACCTGGTTGCCGTTTTGGTCAAGACCGACGAGGGCGCCGACTCGGTCTACAAGAACATGACCACCTTCCTGGTCGAGAAGGAAGAAGGGTTCGGCGAGACCGCTCCCGGAGTCACCATCCCCGGGAAGATCGACAAGATGGGCTACAAAGGCGTCGACACCACCGAGATGATCTTCGAGGGCCATCAGATCGCGGCCGAGCAGATCCTGGGGGGCGAGCCCGGCAAGGGCTTCTACCAGATGATGGACGGGGTCGAGGTCGGCCGCGTCAACGTCGCCGCTCGCGGTGTCGGGGTGGCCAACCGTGCCTTCGAGCTCGGTGTCTCCTACGCCCAGCAGCGCGAGGCCTTCGGCAAGAAGATCGCCGAGCACCAAGCGGTGCAGTTCCGGCTGGCAGAGATGGCCACCAAGGTCGAGGCCGCCCACCAGATGGTGGTCCGGGCCGCACGGATCAAGGACAAGGGTCAGCGCAATGACCTCGAGGCGGGCATGGCCAAGTACCTCGCCTCGGAGTACTGCTCGCAGGTCGTCGAGGACTCGTTCCGCATCCACGGCGGCTACGGCTTCTCCAAGGAGTACGAGATCGAGCGGCTCTACCGCGAGGCTCCGATGCTGCTGATCGGCGAGGGGACTGCAGACATCCAGCGGATGATCATCGGCCGTCGCATTCTCGAGGAGTACAAGCTGTAGGCGCCGCCACCCGATCGTCCGACCTTTCGAGAACCATTCATCTGCCCGACTGCTGAGGTATCGTCTCGGCCGGAAGTGACCGACTCAGTGTCACTCGTCTCAAACCCAGGGAGTCCCCTCCATGCGCGCTACCCGGCTCGCTCTCGTGGCCATGTTCAGCCTGGTCGCGCCGCTGATGGTGGTCACGTCGTCCTCTTCCGGGGCGGCCGGGCAGTCTCCCGCGCGGGTGTCGGTTTCGGCCAGCTCCGCCGACCTCGCGGCCTCCGCCAGCAATCGGGTCGCGCAACGGAAGCGGAAGGCTGGCGCCTACACGCCGCCCACCGGAGCCATGCTGAGCGACCCGATGATCCCCGGGCGCAACCGGAACATCCTGGCCAAGGTGATCAAGTCGGTCCGCAACACGGCCAAGGGCGAGTACATCCGGGTCGTGGTGTGGAACTACGACGACCGTCAGGTCACGAACGCACTGCTCGACGCGGACCGTCGTGGGGTCAACGTGCAGATCGTGGTGTCGGGCGCCGTGGCGAATGCGAACTGGAACCGGACGCGGGAGCAGCTCAACCGCAGGTCCGACGACGAGAGCTTCGCGCTGAAGTGCACCGGTGGGTGTCGCAGCCGGACCAAGATCATGCACGCGAAGTACATCATCTTCAGCCGGATCCACCAGGCGAAGAACGTCAGCATGTTCGGCTCCTTCAACCTGACGACCCCGGCCGGCAACCGGCAGTGGAACGACATGGTCACCACCCGTGACCAGGGCCTGTACACCGCCCTGGAGGAGACGTTCAACGAGTACGCCGAGGACGTGATCATCCCGGCGCCCTACAAGGTGACCGACCTGGGCAAGTACACGGTGACGCTGTTCCCCGCCTTCAACCGCAACCCGTTCCTGGAGGAGCTGAAGAAGGTCGGCTGCGTGGGCACCACCGGCGGAGCAGGGAACGCCAAGCACCACACGACGATCCGGATCGCGATCGCCGGCTGGTTCGACGCGTTCGGCAACGACATCGCCCGACAGGTACGCAACCTGTGGGAGCGCGGCTGTGACATCCGGATCATCACGACGCTGGCGGGTCGCGGCGTCAACCAGGCTCTGAAGAACCCGGGGGGCCGCGGCCCGGTTCCCATCAAGGAAGTCACCTATGACTCCAACCGGGACGGCATCCCCGAGCGCTACCTGCACATGAAGAACATCGCCATCAGCGGCGTCTACGACGGTGATACCGCTGCCAATGTGTTGATCACGGGCTCCCCCAACTGGAGCACGCGTGGCCAGAAGTCCGACGAGATCCTTTTCCGGATCCTGAAGGCCACGAAGATGGTGCGTGACTACAGCGCCAACACCGACCGGCTGTTCTTCGGTCCGTGGGCGCATGATCACTACCGCCAGGTCTCGCCGCGCATCGCTGCCAGGGGTACCGGAGAGCAGAACGCGGTGCCGAACCTGCGCACCGGTGAGAACGTCCCCGACTGGTTCGAGCTTGACTGACGCTCCACCTCAGGCGATGTCCGGGCTGACGCCGACGATCGGCAGCCACTCGGAGAAGTCGGGTTCGTTCCGTCCGGACATCCAGGGGCTTCGGGCCCTCGCCGTGATCCTGGTGGTGCTCGACCACGCTCGGATCGGGCCGTTCCACGGTGGTTTCATCGGGGTCGACGTCTTCTTCGTCATCTCCGGGTTCCTGATCACCGGCCTGCTGCTCTCGGAGGCCGACCGTCGCGGTCGCGTCTCCCTGCTGGACTTCTACGCGCGTCGAGCCAGGCGGATCCTGCCGGCGGCCACGCTGGTGCTTGCGGCGACCGTGGTAGCCGGCTACTTCCTGCTCAGCGGCATCCAGGCAATCCGGCTGTTCAAGGACACCGTCTGGGCCACGTTCTTCGCGGCCAACATCAAGTTCGCCCGCGACGAGACCGACTACTTCGCCCAGGACGACGCGATCCCGCCCCTCCAGCACTACTGGTCGCTGGCGGTGGAGGAGCAGTTCTACCTGGTCTGGCCGTTGATCGTGCTGCTGCTGGTCGCACTCTTCCGCAGTCGGGGCCGTGCCCGTCGTGCGGTCGTGCTGGCCATCGCGGCGATCAGCCTGGCATCGTTCGCGTGGGCGGTCTACGCCGTCGGGGACAACCCGCGCGGCGCCTACTTCTCCACTCCGGCGCGCGCCTGGGAGCTCGGCCTCGGTGCGGCTACCGCAGCAGCCGTGCTTCGATTACGCAGGCTGTCTCCGGCCCTGCTGGCGGGTGCCTCGTGGGTCGGCGCGGCGATGATCGGCGTAGCGGCGCTGAGCTTCACCGGCGAGACCAGGGTGCCTGGAGCGCCGGGTCTGCTTCCCGTGCTGGGTGCCGTGCTGCTGTTGGGTGGCGGCACCGCCGCCGCGGGCTGGGGTCCGCAACGCTTCCTGGCCGTCGCGCCGATGCGCTTCATCGGTGACCGGTCCTACTCCTTCTACCTGTGGCACTGGCCGGCGCTGATCCTGGTCGGCGTGGCCTGGCGGACGCCGACCGGCTGGTTCGGGCTACTCGTCTCCCTGGCTGCCCTGGGCATGGCCGACCTCTCCTACCGCTACGTCGAGAACCCGTTCCGTGAGCGGGGGTTCTTCAAGGCTCGGTGGCGGGGGATCGCGCTCTACCCGGCCTCGGTAGCCATCCTGGGTCTGGTGATCTTCACGGCACACACCGTGCTTGTCAACGAGCTCAACGAGAAGCAACCACCCATCACAGCCGCGGAGTACTGCGACGCCGACCAGGCCCCCCGGTGCTCGAACGACCCGCAGATCCGCCTGGTCGAGGCCTCGGTGCTGGCCGCCGAGGACGACGCCAAGATCCCGAACCCGCTGCACCCGGCACAGCTCGGGCTGGCCGACCACGTGGCTGCCGACCTGGGTGGCTGCGAGTACTGGGGGATCCCGCAGCCAATGCCGCTCTGCCCGCGCGGTGACATCGACGGTGACCGCACCATGGTGCTGCTCGGCGACTCCCACATGCGCCACTGGGTCCCTGCTCTCGAGAGGATCGCGGCGCGCAACGGCTACCGCTCCTACTCCTTCGTCCTCCAAGGCTGCACGCCGGCGTCGGTGCTGCCGTACTCACCGGTCACCGAGGCGCCCGACACCGACTGCACCTTCTTCCACCAGTGGACCCAGGACCAGATCGAGGACCTGCGTCCGGACCTGATCGTGATGTCCACCGACACGCAGGACCGCTACGTCACCGACGAAGGGGACTACGTCGACAACAACCAGGACATCGCCGCGATGATCGAGGAGGGGATGGTCGAGCGGATCGACTCGCTGACACCGCTCACGCAGCGGATCGTCGTGTTGGGCGACGTGCCGCGACTGGAGTTCGATCCGTCCGTGATCTCCGAGCGTGGCGCGACGCTGGCGGACGGGCTGTCGGACCCCGCACGCCGCTCGATGCTGATGCGCCGAGCGGTGAAGGCGGCCGCGAAGACGACCGGGGTGGACTACCTCGAGACCAAGCAGTGGTTCTGCGCGTTCGACAAGTGTCCGGTGGTCGTGGGCGACTTCATCACCCATCGCGACCGCGGCCACATGACTCTCGAGTACGCGCGGGAGCTGACGGGCGCGTTGGCTCGGCGACTGAAGCCGTAACCGAGTCGACGCTGCTGGGGGTCGGGTGCGAGGCTGGGCACGACGGAGTGCACCCAAGGCTCATGTGCAGCGCGAACCAGGAGGAACCATGGCTGACGCCACCGGCAACGACGACCTCAAGGCGAAGATGCGGGAGGCGCTGGACAGCAAGCAGTCGGCAGAGAAGGGCGTCCACAAGGACGGACCCGTCCGAGAGAAGGCACACGGCTCCGAGGTCGTCGGTGGAGCACCTAAGATGCATCGGCGTAAGGCGGGTGGCGGCGGCTCCTAGAAGTCGACCGGGCTCGTCCCTTCCTTCACCGTTCTGGAGTCCGAATGCCACAAGCACGCCGCTTCGCGTTGTCCGCTGCCCTGCTCGGGCTGATCGCGACGCTCGCGACCGTCCCCACCGTGATGGCGGACGGCGCAGTCCCGGAGACCGGCGTAGCCGTGGTCGCCAAGCCACCGAAGCCGAACCGCGGGTTCACGCCGCCCAGTGGGGCCCTGCTCAGCGACCCGACCATCAGCGGCCGCAAGCGACTGATCCTCAACCGGGTGATCAAGTCGGTCCGGAACACGGCCAAGGGCGAGTACATCCGGACCGCGGTGTGGAACTACGACGACCGGGCGGTGACCAACGCGTTGCTGGACGCCCACCACCGCGGGGTGCACGTGCAGATCGTGGTCGCCAACTCGGTGCGGAACAGCAACTGGACCCGCACCGCTGCTGCGCTCAACGCCAATCGAAGGGACCAGTCCTTCGCCGTGCGCTGCCGGGGTGGCTGCCGAGGCGCCTCGATCATGCACTCGAAGTTCGTGCTGTTCAGCCGGGTGCGCAAGGCACAGAACATCAGCATGGTGGGGTCCTTCAACCTGACCAAGCCGGCCGGTTTCCGACAGTGGAACGACCTGGTGACCACCCGCAACAAGGCCTTCTACGCGTCGCTGGTGGACACCTTCCGCGAGTACGCGCAGGATCGCCGGGTGGCCCGGCCCTACCAGGTCACCGACCTCGGCCAGCGGAAGATCACGCTCTGGCCGGCCATCGGTCGCAACACGATCCTCGAAGAGCTCCAGAAGGTGCGGTGCACGATTCCGAACTCCGAGGTCCGGAACGGACAGCGACGGACCAAGATCCGGATCGCCATCGCGGGCTGGTTCGACTCGTTCGGCACCAACATCGCCAGGCAGGTCCGCGCCCTGTGGGGTCGCGGTTGCGACATCAAGATCATCACCACCCTGGCCGGCCGCGGCGTCAACCGGACGCTGCGCAGCCCCAAGGGACGCGGCCCGGTGCCGATCCGCCGAGTGATCATCGACCGCAACGGCGACGGCATCCCCGAGCGCTACCTGCACATGAAGGCCATCTCCATCATCGGGTCCTTCGACGGCGACGACACCGCCGACGTGCTGATCACCGGTTCGCCCAACTGGAGCGCACGCGCCCAGCGATCCGACGAGATCCTGTTCCGGTTCCTCGACTCCTCGCAGCTGGCCAGGCAGTACGCCGCCCACGTGGACCGGTTGTATGCCGGGGGGTTCTCGCGTCGTCGTACCGTCTCGGAGTCGCTGCAGGCTCGGCTGGCCCAGGACGCGGACCCGTCGCTGCCGGCCTGGTTCGAGCTCGACTGACCGCGGCCGGTCGTGGGTCAGACCACGCAGAACTCGTTGCCTTCGGGATCGGACATGACCACGTGGTCCAGCTCGCCATGGAACTGACCGCGATCCTGCACCACGCCGCCCGCCCGGACCAGCCGATCCACCGTGGCCTCGATCCGTTGCGTGCGGATCGCCGCCTCGATGTGTCGACCTCCGGACACCTGCAGATCGATGTGCAGCCGGTTCTTGACCGTCTTGGGTTCCGGCACCTTGAGGAACCCGACGCCGGGTAGCACGCCTTCGGGGTCGTCGAGGTTGGCCCCGTCGTCCCATTCGTCCTCGGGTACCTCGAAGTGGCGGAGCCAGTCCTCCCAGGTGTCCCAGCCCTCGGGCGGGGGCCGTTCCACGTAGCCCAGCGCAATGATCCAGAACCTCGCGATGACCGGCGCGTTCTCACAGTCGAAGGTCAGTCTCCAAGGGGTCGTCGGCACCCTGGCAGGATAGGCCGGTCAGCACCGCCCGGAACAGGAGAGTCGCATGCAGTTCGGCCGCAGCTATGAGGAGTTCGAGGTCGGCGCGACCTACAAGCACTGGCCAGGGAAGACGGTCACGGAGTACGACGACCACCTCTTCTGCCTGCTCACGATGAACCACCACCCGCTGCACCTCGATCTCAACTACGCCGAGGAGACCACCCAGTTCGGCAAGAACGTCGTGGTGGGCAACTACGTGTACTCGATCCTGCTGGGCATGTCGGTCGCCGACATCTCCGGCAAGGCGATCGCGAACCTGGAGGTCGAGTCGCTGCGTCACGTCGCCCCGACGTTCCACGGTGACACGCTCTACGGCGAGACCACCGTGCTCGAGAAGACCGAGAGCAAGAGCAAGGACGATCGCGGTGTCGTCTACGTCGAGACGATCGGCTACAACCAGGACGGCAAGATCGTGTGCATCTTCCGCCGCAAGGTGATGGTGCCGAAGGACAGCTACCTGGAGGCGCGCGGCGGCGAGCAGCCGGGCCGCCCGGTGCCGCAGCCCGACAAGTTCTGGCCCGGCGCGAGCTAGTCGCGCCGCGCCCGGGTCAGCGCAGCCGCAACCGCAGGTGACCGTCGCCGCTGTCGATGTGGCTCTCGACCACCTCGTCGAGGGCCTCCACGAAGTCGGAGAAGTTCTTGAAGCCCGAGGACTTCTCCTTGAACGACGGGTCCATCCGCTGCATCTGGCTCTTCACGCCGCCGCCGTTGAGCCATTCGTCCTCGTCGGACTTGTCCTGCGCGATCCGGAGGGCGCGCACGAGCAGCTCGGCGGCCTCCACCAGGGTTCGTTGTCGGCGTCCATCGCCGCGCGGCTGTCGGTCGTCTTGCGGGCCGTCTTCTTGGCGCGGTCTCACTGGGAGACTTCGCGGGTGGACTTCGCTGTGGCCTGCGGTTCCCTGCGAGGCGCCTTTCGCGGTGGACTTGGCTGTGCCCTTCGAGGTGGCCTTCTTTGCCGGGGCATCGGCTCGCACCGGTGGCGGGACCCCGGGAAGCGCGTCGTAATGGCTGAACTCGTCGCAGGCGGCGATCAGGGCGCGGCTGGTCGATCCGGTCACCCCGATACCGATCACGAACCGGCCGAGCTGCTTGGAGCGCTGGGCCAACGCGATGTAGTCGGAGTCGCCGCCGACGATCACCACATGGGTGATGTCGGCGTACTGCATCAGGTCTTCCATCGCGTCCACCGAGAGCCTGATGTCCGCACCGTTCTTGGTACCGCTCACCGGGAACAGCTGGATCAGGTCGACTGCCCGGTCCACCAGCTGGCGCCGGTACGAGGCGTTGGCCGGCACCGACCAGTCGGCGTAGGCGCGGGCGAACGCGACCGTGCCGAACGAGGAGGCGTAGTCGAGCAGGGCGCCGACATCGACGGTCGCCTCGGCCAGCCGTACCGCGATCGGGTCGTCGCTGTCCGATGAGGCAACGCGATCGCGGGCGTTGTCGTGCCGCCACGCGTCCCGGGGCTCCGGGTGCACCTGGTCGTAGCGGGAGATCACTACGTTGTCGAAGTCGATGTAGACCGCGACGCGAGCATCGCCCCTGCTTGCTGCTGGCATGTCCGCAACCCTAGGGCGTGCCGCCGAATCCACCGGATCTTGACCGAAACGCCTTTGGTCCGGCGATTGATGCGCCACGATCAGCGAATGGCTCGGACCGGACAGCAGATGCGGATGCGCACCGCCAAGGCGATGGCGCGCAACAGCTCGACCAGACGTGGGGCCAACACTCAGGCGTCGGACCTCGGTGACCAGCTGCGGTACCGGTTCGACAACAGCATGTCGCGGGGCACACCGGCACTGATCGCGTGGTTGACCCTGACCACCGTGGTCCTGATCCTGGTGTTCTCGGTCATCGTCACGGTCTTCCGGCTTCGTGACGCGGGCACCGACCGCGGGTTCTGGCGCGAGCTGTTCGACAGCCTGCTGCACGCGCTCGACCCCGGCACGATCGGCGGGGACGACGGCCGGTGGCGGTTCCTGCTCACCATGTTGGCCCTCACCATCGCCGGGCTCTTCATCGTGAGCGCGCTGATCGGCGTGATCGCAGCCGGCATCGACAGCAAGCTCGCCGAGCTGCGCCGAGGTCGGTCCATCGTGCTCGAGAAGGAGCACACCGTCATCCTCGGCTGGTCGGACTCGATCTTCACGATCATCCGCGAGCTGAGCCTGGCCAACGAGAGTCGTCACAAACCAGTGATCGTGATCCTGGCCGACCTCGACAAGGTCGAGATGGAGGACGAGCTGAAGTCCAAGGTGCCCGACCTGCGCGGCACCCGCATCGTGTGCCGCTCCGGCTCCCCGATGGACATCGACGATCTGGCGTTGAGCAGTCACCACAGGGCGCGCTCGGTGATCCTGCTCGCCCCGGACTCCGAGGATCCTGACAGCGAGGTGATCAAGACGCTGCTGGCGTTGACCCACGGCGGCCTCGACGGACCGGGCATCGTGGCCGAGATCCGGAACCCGACCAACCTCGAGGCGGCCCGCCTGGTGGGCGCGGACCGCACCGTGCTCCTCGACATCCGCGAGACGGTTGCCAAGCTGGTGGTGCAGACCTCCCGCCAGTCCGGTGCAGCCGCGGTCTACACCGAGCTGTTCGACTTCGAGGGCGACGAGATCTACTTCATGGAGCGCCACGAGCTGGGTGGGTCGTCGTACGCCGATGCCCAGCTGGCCTTCGAGAAGGCTTCGGTGATCGGACTGATCGACGATGGCGTTGCGACACTCAACCCGCCCCCCGACACCGAGATCGGCGACCGGAGCCTGATCGTGGTCGCCGAGGACGATGCGGCCCTTGAGCACCAGGTGTCGGCGTGGACCCAGCCCGACCTCGACCGGCTCGGCAGCGAGGCGCCAACCTCGGAGCGGCCCACGCGGGCCCTGCTCATCGGCTGGAACGTCCGGGCCCCCATCGTGCTGCGCGAGCTGGACAAGTACGCCCCAGCTGGGTCCCTCCTGACCGTCCTGAGCGCGTTCGGCGATCCGGTCCTGCCGGAGCTGAGCAACCTGGACGTCACCTTCGTCAGCGCCTCCACCACGGACCGGGCCGTGCTCGAGTCACACGTGGTGGCCGGGCTGGACCAGGTGATCGTGCTCTGTTACTCCGACCACCTGAGCGCTCAGGCTGCTGACGCGCGAACCTTGGTCACCTTGCTGCATGTGCGCGACATCCTCAAGGGCCTGGACTCCATGTCTGCGGTCGTCACCGAGATGATCGACGACCGCAACCGGGTGCTGGCCCAGGTCGCCCATGTCGACGATGTCGTGGTCAGCGGCGAGATCGTCAGCCTGCTGGTGACCCAGCTCTCCGAGGACAGCAGGCTCGAGCGCGTCTTCGCCGAGCTGCTGGGTGACGAGGGCAGCGAGATCTATCTCAGGCCGGCCGAGTGGTACGCGGAGGCCGGCGCCGAGGTGTCCTACGCGACCATGGTCGCTGGCGCCGTGCGCCGCGGTGAGACTGCGATCGGCTACAAGTCCGAGGAGCTCGGGGGCGACGACGTGTCCGGCTTCGGGGTGGTCGTGAACCCCGCGAAGTCACGGATGTTCTCGGTCCTGCCGGGCGACCGCGTGGTGGTCCTGGCCCAATCCTGACCCAGTGGGGGTGGTGGGTGGGCTCTCGGTGCCCTTGACGGGTCAAGGACCACCCAGCACCGTGGGCGCATGTCGCTCACCGTCGGCTGCCCCCGCTGTCCGGCCCCGGTCTCGGAGACCGCAGACGGCTGGACCTGCGTCGAGCACGGGGCGATCCAGCCGATGTGGCGGCCAGCAGAGTCGTCGTACGAGACGTTCACGGAGCATCTTCGCGCGTCGCAGTCCTTCCCGACCTACGTCCCCTGGCCGATGAGCCCGGGATGGCGGGTGACCGACTTCGCCGCGGTTGGTGCGGAGCCGTCACGACCTCGAGCCACGATGACCTGCTGCTCAGGCAGCAGCGAGCTGGACGGGATCGTGGAGGTCACCGTCGTGGCCGAGGAAGCCGCGATCGGTCTCGGCGCACGGATCGCGGGCACCGAGCACGACGACCCCGGGTCCGACCTCGGGGATGGCCCACCCGCTGTGAAGGTGCGGGTGGATGGCCAGCTGGTCAACCTCTGGTCAGTGTCGACCAGCGCGTCGTCTGCAGAGTGGGACCGATCGGTGGTCGCCGGTGAAGCGGCCGGCCGCTGGCTGTGGCTGATCATGCGCCCTGCGTCGGCGATGCTGCTCCTGCGCGACGACTGGATCCTGCGGGACATCTCGGGAGCTGGGCCCGAGCTCGTGGAGCTGCCGTTCGGCGGCCCGGCGCCCCTATGGTGATCCTGTGGTGATGCTGGGGTGAGGCGGATAGACCTGCACACCCACTCGCTCGCCAGTGACGGAACCCAGACCCCGACAGAGCTGGTAAGTGCAGCCAAGGTCGCCGGCCTCGACGTGCTCGCGATCACCGACCACGACTCGGCGTCGGGCTGGGCCGAGGCGGCCGAGGCAGCCGCGGGCTCCGGCCTGGAGCTGGTGCGCGGGATGGAGATCAGCACCCGACATCTGGGCGAGGGCGTGCACTTGCTGGCCTACCTGCCGGACCCGACATCTCCCGACCTCGACGAGTCCCTCGCCGAGATCCTCGACGGTCGAGGGTCGCGACTACCGGCGATGATCGAGCGCTTGCGCGAGCTCGGCAGTCGCATCTCTCTCGACGACGTACGTCGGGCCAACCCGACCACGCCCGCGATCGGCCGACCCCACCTCGCCGACGCCCTGGTGGCCCTCGGTGAGGTCAGCGACCGCGAGGAGGCGTTCGAGCGCTTCCTCGCGGCCGGTCGACCGGCCTACGTCGACCGCTATGCAGCGCCCCTGGCCTCGATGATCGACATCGTCGAACGCGCAGGCGGGGTCTCCGTGATCGCCCACCCCTGGGGGCGCAACGCCCCGGCGAGCCTCGACGAGGAGTCCATCGCCGGCCTGGCCGCCGTCGGACTCGCGGGTTTGGAGGTCGACCACGAGGACCACGACCCGCCGACCCGAGAGCGGCTGCGCGCCATCGCTCGCAACCTCGGCCTGGTGGTCACCGGCTCGAGCGACCACCACGGCGCCGGCAAGACCGGTCACCAGCTCGGTTGCCACACCACCGAACCCGACGAGTACGAACGGCTGATGGACCTTGCCGCGGCCGCCTCGGCGCGCTCGGGCCGCGCTACCCCAGCCCTGGTTCGCTAGCGGCGGCTAACGACGGCCGATCGACTGGTAGCCCTGGAGGGCGCGGTTCGGGATCAGCTTGGAGAGCGTGACGATCGCCTTGTACTGCGTCGACGGGATCGAGTAGGTCCGGCCCTTGTCGAAGTCGGACAGCGCCGTCGCCACCAGCTTGTCCGCGTCCAGCCACAGGGGGCCGGTGCCGCGCTTGACCTTCATCCGCTCATGGAACTCGGTCTTCGTGAACCCGGGGCAGAGGGCCATCACGGTCACGCCCTGCCCTCGGTACTCGTTGGCCGCCCACTCGCTGAAGCTGTTGACCCATGCCTTGGCTGCGGCGTATGTGCCGCGCGGCAGGAAGGCCGCCACGCTGGACACGTTGATGATGCCGCCGTGCCCGCGCTCGGACATGGGGCCGAGCGCAGCGTGGGTGAGACGCAGCACCGCGGTGACCAGCACGTCGAGCATCTCCGTCTCGGAGTCCGCCTCGTTGTCGAGGAACCGCTCCTTCAGGCCGAAGCCGGCGTTGTTGACCAGCAGCTCGATCGGACGGTCCGGGTCGGCGAGCCGGGCCTCGACCGCGGCCAGCTGCTGACGGTCGGCGAGGTCGGCTGACAGCACCTCGACCTGGACGCCGTGCGCCAGCCGGAGCTCGGCGGCGACCTCGACCAGTCGGGCCTGGTTGCGCGCCACGAGCACGAGATCGTGCCCGCGAGCCGCCAGCTGGTGGGCGAATGAATGACCGATCCCTGCGGTCGGTCCGGTGACCAGTGCGGTGCTGGGCGGGGTGCTCGGTGAGGTGCTGGGCGCGTCCATTCCGCCAGTCAAGCAGAACCGACACAGGTGCCTGCGCCACGATCCGCAGGGTGTCCGGCATGATGGACCCGATGACTTCCTCGACCCTGACCCTCGCGATCGCCAACCAGAAGGGTGGCGTAGCCAAGACCACCACGGTGGCCTCGGTCGGGGCCGCGCTGGGCGAGCTCGGACACTCGGTGCTGCTGGTCGACCTCGACCCCCAAGCCTGCCTCACCTTCTCCCTCGGGATCGATCCCGAGGATCTCGAGCTGTCGATCCACCACGTCTTCACCAAGGGCGTCGACGCCTCCGAAGTCATCATCGCGACCGATGACGGCGTCGACCTGCTGCCGGCCACCATCGAGCTGGCTCGGGCCGAGGCCGACCTGCTGACCCGCACCGGGCGCGAGCACGTGATGCGAGGGGTGCTGGACGACCTGGCTGCGACGGGCGTCCACTACGACTGGGTGCTGCTCGACTGCCCGCCTTCGCTCGGCGTGCTCACGGTCGCCGCCCTGACCGCGGCTGACGCCGTGCTGGTGCCCCTGCAGTGCGAGACCCTGTCCCACCGCGGCGTCGGACAGCTGCTCGACACCGTCCACGACGTTCGCCGGTTCACCAACAAGGGCCTCGAGGTGTGGGGTGTGTTGCCGACCCTCTACGACGGCCGCACCAACCACTCCCGGACCGTGCTGGAGACGATCTCGGAGACCTACCAGCTCGACGTCATCGAGCCGCCGATCCCGAAGACCATCAAGTTCGCCGAGGCCCCTGCCGCCGGGCGGTCGATCCTGTCGACCAGTCGCAGCAGCAAGGGCGCCAAGGCCTATCGCGAGGTCGCCGAAGCACTCGTGGCCCGGAGGGCCCGGTAACCGACCGATGACCACGAGCAGACACCTTGATCCACCCGGCCGACACCGGGCCGAGGTGCGACCCCGCTATGGCCGGATTGCCGCGCTGGGTTCGTCGGTGGCAGTGGTGTTGATTGCCGTGCTGGGCGGAGCGGGAGCGCTCCCGTCGTTGGCCGACGATCCGCCCGCGAAGGTCCCCGCGGTGGCCTCCGGCGAGGTTGGCACGAAGACGAACATCGACGACAGCTCCGGTCAAGTGAGCTCCTCGCTCTCGGACCACTCGCCCGGCCGGGACCGCCCGGCCCAGCCGGGGACGGAGACGCCCGGCGACGGCCTCGTGCCGGTCGAGACCGACGAGGTGCTCATCGACACGGCCCTGCCCGGTAGCTCCGGCACCGGCCGGCGGGTGGTGTTCAGCGAGAGCCGGCAGCGTGTCTGGCTGGTGACCGAGGGCGAGAAGGTCCGCCGCACCTACCTGGTGTCCGGCAGCATCTACGACAACCTCGATCCCGGCACCTTCCAGGTGTACTCGCGCGACAAGTCGGCCCTCGGCATCGACGACTCGGGCTCCATGAAGTTCTTCGTCCGGTTCACCCGGGGCGACGCGGGGGCCGCGATCGGCTTCCACGACATCCCGGTCGATGCTGGTCGACCCGTGCAGTCGATCGCCCAGCTCGGCACCCCGCTGTCCCACGGGTGCATTCGGCAGAAGAGCCAGGACGCTGTCGCGCTGTGGAAGTTCGCGCCGATCGGCACCACGGTGGTCGTCACCTCCTGACCTGCCGTTGCCGGGAGCTCGGCAATAGAGTCGTTGCCATGTCGGAGGAGAAGCAGTCGGAGGAAACCCCTCGCGACGACAAGCCCGTAGCCACGACCACCAGTCCGGCGCCGCCGCAGGACGACACGGTGACC
This sequence comes from uncultured Actinomycetota bacterium, assembly GCA_963829975.1. Classification (GTDB taxonomy): domain Bacteria; phylum Actinomycetota; class Actinomycetes; order Propionibacteriales; family Nocardioidaceae; genus Nocardioides. The sequence goes on along the minus strand of CAWHKK010000020.1, from coordinate 403,898 downwards.
ACCGAGCACACGCTGGCGATAGGTCGACGTCGGCTGCGCTACACCGCCAAGGCCGGGCGGGTGGTCCTCCGCGAGGAGGTCTTCGACGACGGTGTGTTCAAGGGCCACAGCGCGAAGGCGGAGATGTTCCTGACCTCCTACGTCGTGGACGCGCCGCCGGGCACCCAGCGCCCGGTGACGTTCGCTTTCAACGGCGGCCCGGGATCGAGCTCGGTGTGGCTGCATCTCGGGCTGCTCGGCCCGCGACGGGTCGACTCCGGCGACGCCGGTGCGCTCACGCCCCCGCCGTACGCCCTGCTCGACAACCCGCAGTCGCTGCTCGCCGTCTCCGACCTGGTCTTCATCGATCCGGTGTCGACCGGGTTCTCCCGAGCGGTCGAGGGCGGGAAGGCGAAGGACTACCACGGCTTCAAAGCCGACATCGAGAGCGTCGGCGAGCTGATCCGGCTCTGGACCACCCGGCACAACCGCTGGCTGTCGCCGAAGTTCATCGCAGGTGAGTCCTACGGCACCATCCGTGCCGCCGCCCTGGCCGAGCACCTGCAGACCCAGCACGGTCTCTACCCGAACGGGATCCTGCTGATCAGCTCGGTGCTCGACCTGGCCACCGTCGACTTCGAGTTCCGCAACGACCGGGCTCACGTCGACTACCTGCCGACGTACGCCGCCACGGCGCACTTCCACGGCAAGCACGGACGGAAATCCCTCCGCAAGGTGTTGGACGACGCGGAGGAGTATGCCGCCCGCGACTACCCGTGGGCGCTCTCCCGTGGTGCGCGACTCACCGCTGCGGAGCGCGCAGAGCACGTGACCAGGCTGGCCGCCCTGACCGGCCTCAGCGAGGACTACGTCGACCGCTCGAACCTGCGGATCGAGCACGTCCGGTTCTTCACCGAGCTGCTGCGCGACCAAGGCCTGGCCGTGGGTCGCCTCGATACCCGTTTCACCGGCCCGCTCGGCAGCGGCGTCGCGGAGATGTGGGACGGCGATCCCTCGATGGACGCCATCAGCGGGCCCTACGCGGCAGCCTGGAACCACTATGTGCGCGACGAGCTCTCCTACCGCAGCGACCTGCCCTACACCCAGATCTCGGGCAAGGCCTACGAGGAGTGGTCGTACAAGGAGTTTGAGGGAAAGCCGATCGACGTCTCCGCCCGGCTGTCCCGCGCGATGCGGGCCAACCCCCACCTACGCGTGCACGTTGCCTACGGCTACCACGACGGCGCCACGCCGTACTTCGCCGCCGAGGACGCCGTGGCCCACCTGGACATCCCGGAGTCGCTGCGCGCCAACGTCGAGCACGCCTACTACGAGGCCGGGCACATGATGTACGTGCACGAGCCGACCCGGCTCCAGCAGAGCAAGGACCTGGCCGCCTTCGTCACCCGGGCCAGCAAGCAGACCTGAGCTATTCGGCTGCCTGCGGGGGCGCGCTGGTGCCAGCACCCGAACCGGAACGACGACGACGGTTGCGGTTGCGGTTGCCCGAACGCGCCGCCCCACCCTCGGCGGCAGGACCCGCCTCGTCCGTGGTGGTGACGGTCTGGCCGCTGCGGGTCCGGGTCCGGTTGCGGTTGCGGTTGGCCTCGCGGGGCTTGCGCTCTCCCCGGTCACTGCCACGATCGCTGCCCCGATCGGATCGGGGAGCACGCTCGACGGGCGCGGGGTCGACGATGCGGCCCTTGGTGCCGGGCGGGATGCCCTGGTCGTGGTACAGGTGTTCGGAGGTGGAGTAGGTCTCCTGCGGCTCGTCGAACGGCAGGTCGAGTGTCTTGTTGATCATCTTCCAGCGGTGCAGGTCCGCCCAGTCGACGAACGTGATCGCGGTGCCGGTGGCTCCGGCCCGACCGGTGCGGCCGATCCGGTGCACGTAGGTCTTGTCGTCCTCGGGGCACGTGTAGTTGATGACGTGCGAGACGCCCTGGACATCGATGCCGCGGGCGGCCACGTCGGTGGCGACCAGGACCCGGAGCTTGTTCTCGCGGAACTTGGTGAGCGCCTTCTCGCGGGCGACCTGGGCCATGTCGCCGTGCAGGGGACTGGTGCTGAAGCCGCGCTCGGCGAGGTCTTCGGCGATCCGTTGGGCCTGTCGCTTGGTCCGGGTGAAGACGATGATCTTGTCGGCGTCATCGGCCTGCAGGATGCGGCCGATGATCTCCGGTTTGTCGAGGTCGTGGGCCTGGTAGATGAACTGGGCCGTGGCCGGCACCATGCTGGTGTCGTAGGACGACTCGGCGCGGATGTTCATCGGGTGGCGCATGTGGGTGCGGGCGAGGGCGACGATGGCCGCCGGCATGGTGGCCGAGAACAGCATCGTCTGCCGGGTCTCGGGCGTCATCCTGAGGATGCGCTCCACGTCCGGGAGGAAGCCCAGGTCGAGCATCTCGTCAGCCTCATCGAGCACCAGCGCATGCACGTGCGAGATGTCGAGCGCCTTGCGGTTGCACAGGTCGATCAACCGACCGGGGGTACCGACCACGATGTCGACGCCGGACTCCAGCGTGTCGAGCTGGGTGTCGTATCCGACGCCGCCGTACACGGTCAGGACCCGGAGCCCGAGGTCCTTGCTGGCGAGGTCGAGGTCCGCGGACACCTGGAGCGCGAGCTCCCGGGTCGGGGCCACGATCAGGGCCTGCGGCTTGCCTTGCGGCATCTCGGCGTAGGCCGGGTCCTTGGGGGTCACGCTGCGCTGCAGGACGGGGATGCCGAAGGCAAGGGTCTTGCCGGTGCCGGTGCGCGCCTGACCGATCAGGTCGGTGCCCAGGAGCGCGACCGACAGGGTCATCTCCTGGATGGCGAAGGGGGTGGAGATGCCGACGCGGTCGAGCGCGTCACAAATCTCGGGGAGAACCCCGAGCTCTCGGAAGGTAGTCAGTGTTCTTCTGCTTTCGGTGAGATCAGCCGGACGTCCGAGCCAGTTCGATACTCGGATGCGGCTGATTCACACCCAGCCGCGCACATACGGGCCGCCGGAGGCGGCGCTAGACGTCCCGACTCTATCGGTAGGGTGCGCGCATGTCTGAATCTGCGCCGGATGGGCCTTCGGAGGAGCCAGTCCCGGTCGCGTTCCAAGATCCGGTCTACCGGGCCGCGATGGTCGACCTGCTCGGCGTGATCGCGTACGGCGAGATCTCCGCGTTCGAGCGCCTCGCGGAAGACTCGAAGCTGGCCCCGTCGCCTGGAGGACAAGGTCGCGCTCGCGGCGATGGCGAGTGCGGAGCTCGGCAAGGTCGAACCGCTGCACCAGCGCATCACCGAGCTCGGTGCCGACCCCTTCGCGGCGATGAAGCCGTTCCGGGCAGCTATCGACCAGTTCCACCTGCACACCGCCCCGTCGGACTGGCTCGAGGGGCTGGTCAAGGCCTACGTGGGCGACGGGCTGGCCAACGACTTCTATCGCGAGATCGCCGCCCACCTCGACCCCGACACCCGCGACCTCGTCGTCTCCTCGGTCGAGGACGACGGCCGGGCGGCGTTCCTGATCGAGCGGGTGCGGCAGACGATCGCCGCCGACCCGCCCACCGGCGGCCGACTCGCCCTCTGGGGACGCCGGTTGATGGGTGAGGCGTTGACCCAGGCGCAGCGCGTCGCCGCCGAGCGAGAGTCGCTGACCGCGCTCCTCGCCGGGGGAGTGGACCGCCCTGGGCTCGACCTGGCCGCGATCGGCCGGATGTTCACCCGGCTGACCGAACGGCACGCCGAGCGGATGGCCGAGCTCGGCCTCGACAGCTGAGGGTCAGATGACCGGCTTCTTGCTCCTGCCGGTGGCACTTGCCGCCAACATCACGAGGACTGCGGCGACCCCGATCTGCCAGATGTGGCGCCACCAGTCGATGCCCTTGGTGGTGTTGTCCCACCCGTAGTCGGGGTTGCCCTTGACGTTGCCGTTGACGCCGAACAGCCAGAAGTAGACGAGGCTGCCGAGCAGCATGCCGCCGATGCCGCAGATCACGGTCAGCCAGAGCGGGATGCGGTCGCGGTCTCCTGGGGCGACGGCCTTGCCGATCAGCCCGATGATCAGTCCGCCGACGAGGGTGACGATGATCGTCCAGATCATGCTGCACCTGCTTTCGCTCGAGGTCGCCCGCTGGTGCGGGTGAGGCAACGATGCTGGTTGGCGCGAACCGCTGCAAGCACCTCGCGGGCGAGTCAGCTCCGGAAACCGACCGTTCCGGCGACGCCGCCGCCGATCTCGACGTAGGCCACCTTGGCAGCGGGGATGAGGGTCCTGCGGCCCTTCGCGTCGGTGAGCACGAGGACGCCGTCTCCCGACAACGCCTCGGCGACCCGCTTCTCGATGTCTTCGGCCTTCTCGTCGCTGTCGATGACGAGCTCCCTGGCGGCGTGCTGCACGCCGATCTTGACCTCCACGGTCGGTTCTCCTTCAGCTGGGGTGTTCAGTGGTCGTCGGTCAGCGGGTAGCCGCGGATGCCACGCCAGGCCAGTCCGGACACCAGGGCTGCTGCCTGCGACCGTTCGAGCCCACTGGCGTCGATCAGCCAGAACCTGGCGCTGACCTGAGCCATTCCCACCAGCGAGACCGCGAGCAGCCGCGATGCCTGGTCGGGCAGGCCCGTGTCATCACTGATCACATGGGCGATCAGGTCGGCGCACTCGGTGGTGACCCGCTCGACGTGCTCGCGCACGGCCGGCTCGTTGGTCAGGTCGGACTCGAACACGAGCCGGAATGCGCCGGTGTCGTTCGCGACGTAGGCGAAGAAGGCGTCCATGGTGGCTGCCACTCGCTGCTTGTTGTCCTGGGTTGACTCCAGGGCTCGTCGACAGTTGTCGATGATCGTGTCGCACGAGGAGTCCAGCAGTGCGAGGTAGAGGTCGAGCTTGCCCGGGAAGTGTTGGTAGAGCACTGGCTTGGACACCCCGGCCTGATCGGCGATGTCGTCCATCGCGGCGGCGTGGTAGCCGTGCGCGGCGAACACCTCGAGGGCAGACTCGAGCAGCTGGGCGCGGCGTTCACGGCGGGGCAGACGTCCCCCGCGGGGCCGTGCTTCCTCGACGCTGTGCTGCCCAGTTGCCATGGCGCGGAGCCTACCTGCCCGGCGCGGACGTCCCGGATGACGGGACGAGTCGAGCCCGAGCGGCGCGGCCGGGGAGCATGAAGGGAACAAGGGCTGCCGGCTCCGGTGTTGACCAGACCGACCCGACCCTGCACCGAACCGCTTGAGGAGCACACCGTGAGTTTCCCCGCGCTGGTCGAACCCGCCGACGAGCTGACCATCGACGAGGTGCGCCGCTACAGCCGCCACCTGATCATCCCCGACGTGGGCATGATCGGACAGAAGCGGATGAAGAACGCCAAGGTGCTGGTGATCGGTGCAGGCGGCTTGGGCAGCCCCGCTCTGCTCTACCTGGCGGCCGCTGGTGTCGGCACGCTCGGCATCGCGGAGTTCGACACCGTCGACGAGTCCAACCTGCAGCGCCAGGTCATCCACGGCGTGAGTGACATCGACAAGCCCAAGGCGCTGTCCGCCAAGGAGTCGATCGCCGAGATCAACCCCTATGTCAACGTGATCCTGCACGAGGAGCGCCTCGACAACGACAACGTGCTCCAGGTCTTCGAGGGCTATGACCTGATCGTCGACGGCACCGACAACTTCGCTACGCGCTACATGGTCAACGACGCGGCGTACTTCCTGAAGATCCCCTACGTCTGGGGCTCCATCTACCGCTTCGACGGGCAGGCGTCGGTGTTCTGGCCGCACGCCACCGACGAGCAAGGCGAGAGCGTCGACGCTCCCTGCTACCGGTGCCTCTATCCCGAGCCCCCGCCACCGGGCATGGTCCCGAGCTGCGCCGAGGGCGGCGTCCTGGGCGTGCTGTGCGCGAGCATCGGCTCGATCCAGGTGAACGAGGCGATCAAGGTGCTCACCGGAATCGGTGACCCCGCCGTCGGCAAGCTGGTCATCTACGACGCGCTCGAGCTCGAGTGGCGCAAGCTGAAGGTGCGCAAGGACCCCAACTGCGCCCTGTGCGGCGAGCACGCCACGGTCACCCAGCTGATCGACTACGAGGCCTTCTGCGGGGCGATCTCGGAGGAGGCCGCCGACGCCGCCGCCGGCTCGACGATCTCGGTGACCCAGCTCGAGCACATGCTCAAGGAGCGCGACGAAGGAACCCGGGACTTCGTCCTGGTCGACGTGCGTGAGCCCAATGAGTACGAGATCAACAAGATCCCGGGCTCGGTGCTGATCCCGAAGGGCGACTTCCTCAACGGGAAGGCCCTCGAGCAGCTGCCGTCGGTCGATGCTGGCAAGCAGATCGTGATGCACTGCAAGTCGGGAGTGCGGTCGGCCGAGACGCTGGCGATCGTCCAGGGTGCCGGGTACAGCGACGCCGTGCACGTCGGTGGCGGCGTGGTGGCCTGGGTGAACCAGATCGACCCGAGCCAGCCGTCGTACTAGTAACTTGTGACTAGGCATGACGTGGATTCCTAGTCATTGATGACTAGACGTGCGTAACCTGAACGGGTGATGCACGTTGAGCCCTCCATGCGACTTTCTTCGATGTGCACACCCCGCCTCACGGGCGCGGGCGCAGCGCTCGCCTGCACCGCTCTGGTCACCGCTCTGGGCGCCGCCCTGTTCGTCGCGCCCACGACGGCAGGGGCCGCGGGGCAGGCCGCGGTCGCCTGGGCCCCGGCGGCTTCCGCGCAGATCACGCCCGGCGTGCAGACCAACACCGCCGGCAGCGGCCAATGCACCGCCAACTTCATCTTCACCGACTCCGCCGGTGGCGTGTACGTCGGTCAGGCGGCCCACTGCGCCGGCACCGGCGAGGCGACCGACACCGATGGCTGCCTGGCGCAATCCCTCCCGCTGGGTACCAGAGTGACCTTCAACCGCGGTGGCAGCGTGGTCTCTTCGGGCACCCAGGTCGGCCAGGGCACGCTGGTCTACAGCAGCTGGTTGACCATGCAGAACCGCAACGAGACCGACGCCAACACGTGCGCCTACAACGACCTCGCCCTCGTGAAGGTCGACGCCGCCGATGTCGGCAAGGTCAACCCCACGGTCCCGTTCTGGGGCGGCCCGACGGGCATCAACACCGCTGGCGCCGGGGCCGGGTCGCGCGTCTACAGCTATGGCAACTCCGGCCTGCGTTTCGGACTCGAGGAGCTCTCACCCAAGACGGGCATCAGCGTCGGCACCGACGGCGGCGGCTGGAACCACCCGGTCTACACCCTGTCGCCGGGCGTGCCCGGAGACTCCGGCTCAGCCTTCCTCGACGCCAACGGAAGGGCGCTCGGCACCTTGTCGACCCTGGCCATCGCACCGCTCGCCGGATCCAACGGCGTCGGCGACCTGGGTCGCGAGCTGGCCTACGCACAGCAGCACGGCCCGATCGCGGGACTGGCCCTGGCCAACGGCACCGAGCCGTTCGACCCGCTGCTGTGAGCCACCTGAACCCCTGACCCGGGACCAGCGGACCGTCAATTGATCGTCAGCGACCCGACGCGGCGGTAACTTGCAGGTCATGCGCAACACCCGCGACGGCGGTGATGACCCGGGGCCAGGCGGTGGACGTACGACGCCGACGGCGGTCGTGGCCGCGCTCGCCGCCACCCTCCTGGTGGTGCTGCTGGCGGCCTGGGCGGCGTCGACCGGACCCGGCGACGTCTTCAGGGGCGATGGCCGGGCGGACACCTCCTCGGACGTGCGGACCGGCCCGGCCGAGGACGAATCGCCCGTGCCTCGCGGAGCCCAGCCCGACCGTCCGGGGGAGAACCACCAGCCTGGCTGAACGCCCTCGCGGTCCTGGTCCAGCTGGCGGTGCTCGTCGGAGTGCTCTATCTGGTGTTCAGGATGGCCCGGTGGCGACCTCGTCGTCGAGGCCGCCCGCCACGCGGCACCATCGGACCTGCTTCCGACCTGGACTTCGACGTCGTCGACGCGCCGGAGCGGGTGGCCGAGGCGATCGCAGCTGATGCCCCCGGCCAGCGGGCCGCACTTCTCGCCGGCAGCCCCCGCAACGCGATCGTCGCCTGTTGGCACCGGTTCGAGCAGCAGGCGATGTCGATCGGAATGGCCCGCGAGCCCTGGGAGACGTCCTCGGAGTTCACCCTGCGGCTCCTGGACCTGGTCGAGGCGGAACCCGATGCCGTGGCCCAGCTGGCGGCCCTCTACCGCGAGGCCAGGTTCTCCGACCATGCGCTGAGCGAGGACACCCGCCACCGGGCGGGCTCGTCCTTGGACCGGATCCACGGCTCGTTGGCAGCGCGACGGTGAGTCACCAGCGGTGGTGGTGGCGCGTCGGCCTGGTCCTGGCCGGCTGGCTGGGCTTGCTGGTCGCCGGCGCTCGGCTCGACCTGGACCCGCATCCCGGTCGCCTGCTGCTGGTCATCACCTTGGTGGCAGCGGTCGCGGGGCTGCTGGTCGACAGTGCGATCGACCCGGCACCCCAGTGGCACCTCGAGCACACCGACCGCGACGACTGGCGCGGCCACGACAGCCGCACCGCCTTCTACGTACGGATGCTGGAGAGCCACCTGACGGCGCGCGACGCCGATCCCGCCCTCCGCGACCGCCTGATCCGGCTCGCCGAGGCGAGGGACGGGATGATCGACCCTCCCGCCCGGCTGAGTCGCGAGGAGATCGACGAACTGGATCGGAAGGATCGAGCGACTGTGACGACGATGAGTGTGACGCCAGCCTCCGACGCTGGCGGGGCGGGTGCTGGCCGAGGTGGAGCGGGCAGTGGTGGGCAAGACGCTGGCGCTCACGCTGGTGCTGGCCACCATCCTGGCAAAGGGTCACGTGCTGATCGAGGACTTCCCCGGGCTCGGCAAGACGCTGGCCGCGCGGTCGTTCGCGCAGGCGCTCGGGCTCGACTTCGCGCGGGCCCAGTTCACGCCCGACCTGCTGCCCTCGGACCTGACCGGGTCGTTCATCTACCAGCAGCAGCAGCGGCGAGTTCGCGTTCCGCCGCGGCCCGATCTTCACCGGGCTGCTGCTGGCCGACGAGATCAACCGCACCCCGCCGAAGACCCAGTCGGCGCTGCTCGAGGCGATGCAGGAGCACCAGGTCACCGTGGAGGGCGAGACCTTCGCTGCTGCCCGAGCCGTTCTGCGTGCTGGCCACCGCCAACCCGATCGAGTACGAAGGCACCTACCCGTTGCCGGAGGCCCAGCTCGACCGGTTCCTGACCAGGGTCGGCTTCGGCTACCCCACCGCCGACGAGGAGTACGACGTCCTGGAGCGTCGCGTGGCGCGCCAGCGTGAGGAGCATCACCCTCGACCAGGTCACCGACGCGGACCGGGTGCTCGCGATGCAGGCCGCGGTGGAGACCGTCCGCCTTGACGAGAGCGTCGGCCGCTACTGCGTCGACCTCGTCGCCGCCACCCGAGCGCACCGGCAGGCACTGACCGGCGCCTCACCGCGCGGGTCGCTCGGGCTGGTGCTGGTGGCCCGGGCGTTCGCGGTCATCCGCGGCCGCGACTACGTGATCCCCGAGGACGTCAAGGCCGTAGCCCGGGTGGTGCTCGGCCATCGGATCACGATCCGGCCCGAGCTCTGGATGACCGAGGCGAGCGGCCGCGGCATCGTCGACGAGGTGCTGTCGCAGGTGCCCACCCCGGCGACCCTCGAGCGCCGATGATCGAACCGGAGAAGGCCGGCAAGTGGCGGGCCGACGGGCGCCCTGGCCCGGTCGGTCGTGGTCGGTGGCGCCGGAGTGGGCGGGGCGATCCTGCTGGGTGAGCCCGGTGTGGCGGTGCTGGTCGCGCCGCTGCTGGTGACCGCCACGATGGGCCTGCTCGGCCGGCCCCGCCGCACCCCGATCGTGACCAACCGGCTCGACCACCTCTCCCTCCACGAGGGCCAGGGCACCACATCGCGCCTGCTGGTCCACGATGGCGACGACATCGAGCAGATCACCCGCGTGATGGACCGCGCTCCGCACGTCGCCTGCCATCCGTCCGAGGGGCGGCTGAGCCGGATGCTGCTCGACGATCCACCGGACATCGAGATCAGCCCGCGACGCTGGGGTCGCCGGACCCTCGGCAACGAGATGGTGGCGCTGCACTCGTCGTGGGCAGGCTACCGGTGGGGGCCGGCGTCGCTGCTCGGCAACGAGCTGCGGGTGCTGCCGGCCACGCCGCCGTACTCGTCACGCGCCGAGGCACCACAACCGCGGGGGATCGTCGGCGCCCACCGCTCGGTGCGGCCCGGGTCCGGGCACGGAGTTCTCGGGCATCCGTGCGTTCGAGCCGGGTGACCGGCTGCGCCGGATCAACTGGCGGGTCTCCGCGCGCACCCGACCAGCTCCACGTCACCACCACCCGCTCCGAGCAGGACACCGGCCTCCTGCTGGTGGTCGACGCCAGCTCCGACCACGGCCACTCCGGCGGCATCGACGGTGCGGCCAGCAGCCTGGACCGCACCGTCCGAGCCGCGGCGGCGATCGCCGAGCACGCGATCCGTCAGGGCGACCGGGTGGCCCTCCGCGTGGTCAGCGGTGACGGCGCCCAGGTCGGATTCGGCGCCGGCCGGCTCCACCTGCGGCGGATCCTCGGCACCCTGTCGGTGGTGCGGCCCAGCCAGCTGGGGGAGGGCTACGCCGCCCGCCTGCGCCTGCGGGCCACCGACGGCACCATGGTGGTGCTGCTCTCGCCGATGCTCGAGGAGCACCTCGGCACGGCTGCGATCACGCTCCTGCAGCGACGGCTGCCGACCATGGTGGTCGACACGCTGCCCCCCGACGCCGCGCCGGCGTTCACCGGCGGCACCGACCCGGGGCTCGTCCACCTGGCCTGGCGGATGCGCCGGCTGGAGCGGGAGCAGCTGTTGGCCGGCCTCGCCGCTCGCGGGCTGCCCGGTGGTGGCCTGGCGCGGGCCCCGGCACGCTCGACGACGTGCTCCGGCGCCTCGCCCGCTACGCCGAGCAGCCGACGATGAGGCGACGATGATCGCCCTGCGGATCACGATCGCGAGCCGGTCCGCTCGTCGCCGTGCTGGCGTCCGGCCTCGACGGGGAGCTGCCGCCGCCGTGGCTGGTGGTCGTGGTCGCGAGCGTTCTCGGTGGCGCACGCCCTGCTGCCCGACTCCCAGCTCGGCACGACCGCGGCTCTGCTGGTGCTCGGCTGGTGGGCGCTCGGACCCGTCGCCGCGCTCCCGGCCTCGCTTGCTCCTGGCCGCTGCAGCGCTCGTGGCCGCGCACGTGGCTGCCGTGCTGGCGGCCTACGGCCCGCCCGAGCTGCCGCTCGACCCGGAGCTGCTGGGCACCTGGCTGCGTCGTGGCCTGCTGTCGCTGCTCGCTGCCCCGCTCGTCTGGGTCGCTCCTCGCGGCGATCGACGACCAGCCGGAGCCGGCCGGTGTCTGGGTCGCCGCGCTGGTCGCCGTCACCGCCGGCGCGGTGGTGGCCAGCGTCGCGTTCGCGATCGGGCCCGAGGAAGCGCAGCCATGAGTGGCGTCGACGACTACGTCGAGGCCGTGCTGTTGTGTGTCGAGCGGATCCCGCGCGGCCGGGTGACGACGTACGGCGCGATCGCCGAGCGTCATCGGTGGGGGTCCCCGCCAGGTCGGGTCGGTGATGGCCCGCCACGGGGGACCGGTGCCGTGGTGGCGTGTGGTGCGGGCCGACGGCTCGCTGCCCGAGAGCCACCTCGGGGAGGCGCAGCGCCGCTACACCGAGGAGGGCACCCCGCGCCGGGCTTCCGGAGCGGTCGACATCCGCGAGGCGTTCTGGGATCCCGATCCCCTCCTGGTGGAACGCCTCAGCGAAGCCGATCCAGGTATGCCGCCGCCTGCCTGAGCTCGACCAGTCGACGCTCCCAGGTGACGCCGACGACGGTCAGCAAGCTGCCGGCCAGACCCGATCATCACCCACTGCGGGCTCTGGGCGGCGTACGGCGCGAGCTCGACCAGCACCAGCATGCCGCCGACGACGGCGCCGATGAGCAGAGGTGCGTTCCAGCGCAGTCGGCTCCCGGCCAGGACCAGCACCAGACAGGCGGCGCCGAGCAGGATGGCCCGCACGGAGATGGGGTCGGCCAGGCACCACAGCAGCGACGGCGTGGTCGCCAGCAGCAGCCCCGAGCCCAACGCCCTTCCCGTCGGTGTGGCCGGGTCGCGGCGCAGCCGGGCGACACCGATCGCCAGCAGGGCCAGGGCCGACGGCAGCGTGTAGGCCTCGGGTTTGTCGACGCCGATGTCGGCGAGCCGCACCCAGGTGGCCGTGGCCAGCAGGAGCCCGCCCAACCAGCCGGCCCGGCGGCGGTCGCGGTGGAGGAGGGCGGCTGCGCTGATGAGCGCACCGAGCAGGGTCAGGTGCAGCGCGAGCGAGGCGGACTCGTTGGTCGCCGCATTCACTGCTGCGGCGCTGGTGACGAAGGCGGTCACGACCGCGGCGGCCTCGATCTCCTCGCGGTGGAGGGCGAGGGCGAGCAGGCCGACTGCGAGTGCAATCGGGACTCCTCGCTGGCTGACGTCGACACCGGCGACCTCACCAACAGACCAGAGCAGGCTGCCGGTGGCCATGGGGAGGAGCAGTGCGGCCGCCGGCCGCCGGAGGGCGCCGGCACAGGCGAGCACCAGGATGCCGGTCGTGAGGACCGTCAGGGATGCGCTCGGCAGGCCGGCCACCACGGCGACCAGAGCGAGCACGGCAGCCAGGGCGATCTCCCGGGTCGCGGCCACCGCGCCGATGACCAGGACCGCGACGACCACCGACCAGAGCGGCACGGGGTAGTGCGCGAGGGTTGCGACGGCGGACAGCGCGACCACGACCCCGGCCGGCAGGAGCAGCACCCTCGAGACAACCGGTCGGAAAGCGAGCCAGGACAGGCCGAGCAGGGCCACTGCCGACGGCACCACTAGGGCGGGGTGGGCGATCTCCACGAAGGGCGCGAGGCGCACGCCCGCCGAAGCCGTGAACGGGGCGCCGACGCCGACCACGTGCGCGGACCCCTGGGTGAGCATCGTCAGCCAGGTGGCGAGCACCGGCAGGGAGGCGAGTCCGGCCGGGAGCAGCGGGACCGCGAGCCACCTGCGGGGGGTGCTGACCCCGGCAGCGACTCCGGCGGCCATGACCGCGAGTGCGCCGGTCGTGACGGCGGTCAGACCCTCGTCGACGACGGGCAGACAGGTCGTCGCCACCCCGACCGAAGCGGCCGCGGCCAGGCACGCGCGCCCGACCTCGCTGTCGAAGTGGGCTCCGGCGATCGGCAGCAGGAGCAGCGCGGCCGCGGCGAGCAGGGCCCAGCCAGGTCCACCAGCAGACCACAGGGCCGGGAGGGTAGGCCTCTCCAACGACTGCCCGAGACCCGTCAGGGACAGCGTGAGCCAGCACGGAGCAGCGCCGGCCAGGGCGACCCAGGGCAGTAGTGGCAGCCGGAGGGCTCGGCCAATGGCGGCGAGCGTCGCGAAGGCAACCACCGCGAGCGCCGAGATGAGGAGCTGATGACCGACCAGCGCCACCGTGGTGGCGTACGCCGTGAACAGGCCGATGCCAGCGACCAGCTGAGGTGCGGCGAGCCGCACCTGCCCGACCGACCAGGCCAGGGCGGCAGCCAGCAGCGACAGGCCGACGAGCAGTCCCAGCTCGGACGCCGTGCGCTCGCCGAACCAGCCAGCCTGGTCCGCTCCGACCAGGTCGAGGATCAACAGACCGAAGGTCACGGTGCTCAGCGCCTCGCCGGCGACTCGCAGACCACGGGCGGTCAGCGAGAAGCCCAGGCCGGCACCGGCGACCGTGAGGCCGGCGAGCACCGCCGTACGACCGCCGACACCCAGCCAGGACCAGGCGACCGCGAGGAAGATGACCGCCGCGACGAGCAGGCAGAGGGCGCCGAGGCCGAGCAGGATCGCGGGCACGGAGGTGGGGCGGAGGCCGGTGCGTCGCGGGGACTGGCGCGGGGCCACCGCGGGTGTCGGCATCGGGGGTGCCGGCACCGGGGATGTCGCAACCACGCTGAGCCGCAGCTGACCGAGCAGCTGATCGGCTCGGGAGAGCGTGCCGAAGAGCTCGGCCGTGAGCGGGTGGCGCAGCGGGAGCCGGCACGACGGGCAGGACGCGGGAGAGCCGAAGAGGTCGGCGGAGCAGTCCGGGCACCTGGAGGGGTCGGCGTAGCGCGTCATGGGTCCATTGACGCAGCAGCCCAGGCGGCTCACCCCCGGTGGGGCGCTCAACTTGCCTGAGTACTCGTGCTCAGCTCGGCCAACCGGCTCAGGGCCTTCGGGAAGATCTCGGCGGGAGGGGTCACCAGGCCGGCGCCGACCTGGCCGACGCCAGCGAGCTTGCCGGCCATGCCGGTGTTGATCTGCGGCAGGATGGAAGTGCGACACACCTTGGTGACGTCGATGCCGGTCGGGGTGCCCTGGAACTCCAGCACCGGGATCGACCACCGCGGGTTCTCGCCCAGCGTGATCTCGTGCATCCGCCGGGTCGTGGCGAGCGCGTCGGGCACCGAGCCACCGACGAACCGGACGATCGCGGGCGCGGTCGCCATCGCGAACCCGCCGATGCCAGCTGTCTCGGTGATGGCACTGTCGCCGATGTCGGGGTTGGCGTCGTCGGGGCCGAAGTCGCCGAAGTAGAGGCCGTCGACGGGCTGTGAGGGTCCGGTGAACCACTCGTCACCGGTGCCGGCTGTCTGGATGCCGAAGTCCGTGCCGTTGCGAGCCATGGCGACCACCATGGTCGAGCCGCCGATGTTGCGGGCCGCGTCGAGGCTGAGCTTGCAGGCCGGCATCCCCAGGTTGAGGAAGAAGTGGTCGTTGCCCCCGATGAAGCTGAGCGACGTGGCCACGTCGACCGCGTCGGCTCCGGAGGAGACCATGGCCGGCGCCAGGTCGCGCAGCAGCATCAGCGTGCCGGCCCGGTTGCGGTTGTGTGCCTCATCGCCCATCTGCAGCATCTGGGTGAGGATGCCGGTGATGTCCACACCGCCGACCGCGCGCACCGCCTTCTGCAGCAACGGCGCGAGCACGTCACCCATCCAGCGCAGTCGTTCGATCACGTCGGGGGAGTAGGCGCCGTACCTGAGCACCTTGCCGAGTCCCTCGTTGAGCGTGCAGTAGGTGCGTCGGCCCGTGGCCCGGTCCTCCAGGACCCACACCCACATGCTCGGTGTGGTGATGCCCGCCATCGGCCCGACCGCCGAGTGGTGGTGGCAGGAGTCGAGGCTGACCTGGTCGCCGCGCTCGAACAGCGCCGCCGCATCGTCGGGGTCGGCGACCAGGCCCTCGAGGGCAGCCGCCCCCATCAGGGCGCCACGCATCGGCCCCGATGCCCGGGCCCAGGTGATCGGTGGTCCGGCGTGCAGGAACTGCCCGCGCTCGAGGCCGAGCACCTCGGACGCCGGAGCAACGTCCACGAGGTGGGCGGTCACGCCGAGCATCGCCTCGAGAGCGCGCTGGTTGGCCTCCGTGCGTCGCGGGTCGCCGGCGACGGCGGCGAGGTCCGCCTCGGTGCCGGGCATCGGGGGGCGCCAGTCGACCCGGGTGACGTCGACGGCCTGGGCCTCGACGGCGGCCGCGAGCAGGTCGGTGCCGACGTTGACCACGCTCATGACGCACCTCCGACAAGCTCTACCGCGCGCCGGGTGGCGGCGGCGTTGGACAGGTAGACCTCGGCGCCCGCGTCGGCCAGCGCCTGCACCTGGCGCGAGAGCCCCTGCGGATCGGCGTCGGTGCCCACCACCGTGATCACCACCGGCTTGCGGATGGTGGCGATGGCCGGGGCGAGCAGTGCGGCCGGATCGGGTTCCGCGCCGTGGCCGAGCACCACATCGAGGAGCAGCACTGCGGTGTCGTCGTCGGCGCCAGCCTGGGCAAGGTGCTCGAGCCGGATCGTCGGGTCGACCATGGGATGGGCTCGTCCGGCTGTGTACGCGTCGTCGCCGAAGTCGACGAACGTGTGGCCGGTGCCGGCGTCGAGAGGTTCCTCGGCGATCAGTCGGGCCTCGGTCGCGAGGGTGCCGCCGACGAAGAGACCACGGACGAAGCGACCACCTGTCGTGGCGGCGGCCGAGCCGACGACTGGCCACTGCGGCACCGGGAGTCCTCGCGCGCGCAGCACTGACTCCGCCACCGAGGTGAGGTCGCTGCCGGGCGCGCCGAGCATCGCCATCTCCACCGGAGTGGACATCGCCTTCGCGTGCGCGCGCACCGCGGCGTCCACGTCGCGGTGCGGTGGCTTGGAGATCACCAGCATCAGCTCGACGTCCGGGTCGGCGTCCAGTCGGCGTCATGGCGGCCATGGTCGAGATGCCGCCGATCTGTTCGGAGAGGTCACGACCACCCACGCCGAGTGCCTGGGTCACGCCGAGTCCCGCGTGGTCCAGCAGCGCCAGCACCTGCTGGCAGCCGGTGCCCGAGGCCGCGACGATGCCGACCGGACCAGGGCGCACGACGTTGGCGAAACCGAGCCCGACGCCGTCGATGACGGCCGTGCCGCAGTCCGGCCCCATCACCAGCACGCCGCGCGCGGTCGGCCGCCCGCTTGAGGGCGAGCTCCTGCTCGACGGGCACGTTGTCGCTGAAGATCATCACGTCGTGCCCGGCCTCGACCGCGTCCATGGCCTCCACCATCGCCGACGGTCCGGGCACGGAGATCAGCACGATGGCGTCCGGGGCGCCGCGCAGGGCGGAGCCGGTCGTGCGCGGAGGGGCCAGCTCGGCCGCGCCGGCGGGGCGGTGCGAAGCCGCGGCCAGCGCCTGCTCCACGCCGGCCAGCGCCGCCGCCAGGTCGTCGGTCCCGTCGAGCCGCAGGGCCACGACCAGGTCGTTGGTGGTGGCCTCGGCCGGGCACCTCGAAGCCCATGCCCGTGAGCACGTCGATGTTGAGCGTGGTGGCCATCGCGACCTGGGCCGCGACCACGCCGGGCAGGTCCTGCACGGCTCGGCTGACCTGGAGCAGCGTCACGGAGTCGGCGTAGGCGCCCGGGCGGAGCTCGACGTGGCAGTGCGTCATGCGGCCAGCGCCCAGCGCGCGCCCTCGAGCAGCCCCGCGCCCGAGGTGTGGCCGACCGCGGTCAGCGCGGCCTCGGCCGCCGGCTGTCCCGGCGTGCCGAGCGAGGCGACGTACGCCGCGAACTCGGGGATCACCTCGCCACGGATGGCGCAGTCGCAGCAGGGTGGCCGAGAGCAGCGTGGTGCGCGGCAGCAGTCGGCGCACCTCGTCGTCGAGGCCGGGTGACGGCACTCCGGCCGCCCGGTGGATCGCCAGCCATCCGCAGAGCACGTCATCACCGTACGGCGTCAGGCCGTCGCCGCGACCCACGAGCTCGGCCGGGTCCGGCGGACCTGGTCGGCCAGCGTCGCCTGCAGGCGCGGGACACGGTGGTCGACCGAGCCGGCCGACCACCACGGGCAGGTCGTCCAGGTGCAGCACCCCGGTCTCCACCCGGCACGAGGCCACCGGTCGGAAGCGTCGCCGCGCGCGACCTCAGCGCACACGGCACCTGCGTGGCGCGGGCGGAGACGACTCCGAGCGCCCAGCCGTCGAGGTCGACGTAGACGGCGTCGGGTCCCCGGTGCAGCACGGGCAACGGCCGGTCGCTCGGCGGCTCGCCAGCCGGGCGGCGACGTGTGGTGGCGCGCTGACCGGCAATTCGCGTCGCTGACACGGGCCAGACGCTACCCCCACCCGTTGCGGCGTTCCTCCCGGCTGTATTCGCCTCGGAGGGTGTCTCATATGACCTGCAACGTAGAGGCAGCGGCCGTACCGTCACAGGAGGTTCAGATGTCGATGTTCTCGTGGGAGAAGGTGGACCCGGCTCCAGGGGTCGCCGTCGCCCCCCACCAGCGGCTCAGCTGGGGCAAGACCACTGGTCTCGGCGCGCAGCACGTCATCGCGATGTTCGGGGCGACGTTCGTGTTCCCGGTCATCATGGGCTCGAACGCCAACCTCGCGATCATGATGAGCGGCATCGCCACGATCTGCTTCCTGCTGATCGTGAAGAACAAGGTGCCGAGCTATCTCGGCACCGTCTGCCTCGTTCGTCGGCGGCGCCAGCCGCGATCTATGCGCAGCAGGGCGGTCCGGCCGACGTCACCGGCGCGATCCTGGTGTCCGGCGTGGTGCTGGCCCTCGTGGGTGTGGCCATCCACTTCATCGGGTCCAGGGTCGGTCAACAAGGTGCTGCCCCCGGTGGTGACCGGCGCAGTCGTGATGCTGATCGGCTTCAACCTCGGCGGGAGTGGCCACGGACGTCTACCTCCCCGCCGACCCGTGGATGGGCATGATCACGATGCTCGCCGTCATTCTGATGGCCGTTGGCCTGCGCGGGTTCCTCGGTCGAATCGCGATCTTCCTGGGGCTCGTCTTCGGCTACCTGCTCTCCTGGATCTTCGACCTGATCAACGTCGGCGGAGTTGCCGGCGACCGGGTCAACTGGGACACCGTGAAGAACGCTGACTGGTTCGGGTTCCCCGAGAAGACCGTCAGCGGCCTGGTCGGCAACCAGAACGAGCTGGGCAACATGGCCGACGTCGGGTGGCACCTGCCGTCGTTCTCGATCACCTTCGCGCTCCTCGCCATGCCCGGCGTGATCGCCCTCGTCGCCGAGAACATCGGCCACGTCAAGGCGGTCTCCGGCATGACCGGCAACGACCTCGACCCCTACATCGGCCGGGCCGTCGCAGCCGACGGTGTCGGCACCGTCGATCGCCAGCGGCAGTCGGCGGCTCGCCCACCACGACGTACGCCGAGAACATCGGGGTCATGGCCGCCACCCGCGTCTACTCCACGGCCGCCTACTACGTGGCCGCGATCGTCGCGATCCTGCTCGGGTTCGTGCCCGAAGTTCGGGGCGGTCATCTACGCGACCCCGGGCGGCGTGATCGCCGGGATCACCATCGTGCTCTACGGCATGATCGGGCTGCTGGGTGCGAAGATCTGGATCGAGAACCATGTCAACTTCGGCGAACCCAGTCAACCTGGTCGGCCATCGCGGCCGGTCTCATCGCCGGCATCGGATGCGACACCAACGGCTTCTTCGAGGTCACCGACGACTTCCAGCTCGGCGGCATCGCCCTTGGCACGATCATCGTCGTCGTCGGTTTCCACCTCGCTAAGTTGGTGGCACCGCCCGACGCCGACGGGACGATGATGGCTGTCGGCAGCCCAGGAGCACACGAGGAGCCGTGAGCACGACACTGTGAAGCCTGCCCCCTTCGCCTACGTCCGCCCGGGATCGCTGGCCGATGCCGTCGTCCGCACTGGCCGGCGACCCGGGCGCCAAGGTCCTGGCGGGTGGGCAGTCGCTGGTGCCGCTGCTCTCGATGCGCCTGGCCGCGCCCTCGACGCTGGTCGACATCAACGGGCTGCCCGACCTCGACGCGGTGACGGTGACCGACGAGGGGGTCCGGATCGGCGCGCTGGCCCGGCACTCCGACGTGCTCGCCTCCGACGACGTACGCCGGGTGCAGCCGCTGGTCGCACTGGCGCTGTCGCACGTCGCGCACGCGACGATCCGCAACCGCGGCACGACGGTGGGGTCGCTGGTGCACGCCGACGCGGCGGCGGAGATGCCGGTGGTGCTGACGCTGCTCGGCGGTTCGGTCGAGGTGGCCGGCCCCGGCGGCACCCGCACGATCCCGGCCGCCGAGCTCTACGTCGGGCCGCTCGAGAGCATCGCTGGCGCACGACGAGATCGCCACGTCGGCGTTCTTCCCGGCGCTGGCCGCCGGGCGGGCGGGTGGCGTTCGAGGAGGTGGCGCGGCGGCACGGTGACTACGCGCTGGTCAGGCGTCGCCGCGGTGGCGCAAGGGCGATTCGGTGCTGGCGGGCTACGTCTCGGTCAGCGACACTCCGGTGGTGGTGGACCTGACCGGAGTCGCCGGCCGATGAAGCAGGCGAAGTTGCGCTCCAGCAACTCGACCCGGCCACCGACATCCATGCCACCGCCGACTACCGAGCACAGCTGGTGCGGGTGCTGACCGCGCGGGCGCTCGAGGCGGTGACCGGTGACGGAGGAGCTGCCTGGACGTCCGCCTGGTCGTCAACGGCGTCGCCCACGATGTCCGGGTCCCGCCTCGGCGGCTGCTCTCGGATGCGCTGCGCCACGACCTCGGGCTGACCGGCACCCACGTCGGCTGCGAGCACGGGGTCTGCGGTGCGTGCACGATCCTGGTCGACGGCCGACCGATCCGCTCGTGCCTGATGTTCGCGGTCTCCGCGACCGGGCTCGAGATCACCACCGTGGAGGGACTGACCGAAGCCGACGGATCGCTGAGCCCGGTGCAGCAGGCCTTCGCCGAGTGCCACGGACTGCAGTGCGGGTTCTGCACGCCCGGCTTCCTGACCACGATCACGGCTGGTCTGCGCGACAATCCCCGACCCGACCCACGACGAGGCGCGCGACATGATCGCCGGCAACCTTTGTCGTTGCACGGGCTACCAGAACATCGTGAGGGCCGTCGAACGGGCAGCCGAGATCGGCGGCACCGGATGACGAGGCGATGGGGAAGCTGATGGGTCAGGGCGTCCAGCGCACCGAGGACCAGCGGTTCCTGCGCGGGCACGGGCGGTACGTCGACGACGTCCGCGTCGCCCCGGAGACCCTGCACGCCGCAGTGCTCAGGTCACCGCACGCGCACGCCCGGATCGTCGACATCGATGTCGAGGCCGTGCTCGACGTCGAAGGAGTCCACGTCGTGTGGACCTACGACGACCTCGCGGACCTGTCCGCCCCCATGGCCGAGCCGCTGCCGTTGCTGATCCCGCACCCGGACCTGACCCACGGCCGTACGCAGTACGCGCTGGCCAAGGACGAGGTCAACTACGTCGGCGAGGCGATCGCGTTCGTGGTCGCCGACGATCGTTACGTCGCCGAGGACGCCGTCGGCCTGATCCGGGTCAGCTACGAGTTCCTGCCGCCCGTGGTGGGCATCGACTCAGCCAGAGCAGCGGACCGGCTGGTGCACGACGACGTGCCGGGCAACGTCGGCGCCCGGATGGAGCAGAACACCGGTGACGTCGAGGCCGCGATCGCCGCCGCCCCGCGTCGGCTCGCGCTCGACCTGACCATCGAACGCAGTGCCTCCACACCGATGGAGGGCCGCGGCACCGTCGCCAGCTGGGACGCCGACACCAACCGGCTCCAGGTCTGGTCGTCGACCCAGACCTCCACCGGGGTGCGGGCCGCCGTGGCGATCAAGCTCGGTCTCGACCTCGGCCAGGTCGACGTGATCACGCCCGACGTGGGCGGCGGGTTCGGCGTGAAGATCAACCACCCGTGGCCCGAGGAGCTGCTGGTGCCGCTGGCTGCGCGCGCCCTCGGCCGGACCGTGAAGTTCACCGAGGACCGCCGCGAGCACTTCATCTCCAGCGCCCACGAGCGGGGCCAGGTGCACCACATCGAGGTCGGCTTCGACGACGACGGCCGGATCCTCGGGCTGGACGTGATGTTCTGGCACGACCACGGTGCCTACACGCCGTACGGCCTGATCGTCCCGATCATCACCTCGACCCAGCTGCTCGGACCCTACAAACCGGCGGTCTACCGCGTCCGCTTCGAATCGCTCTACACCAACACCGTGATGGTCGACGCCGTACCGCGGCGCCGGCCGGCCGCAGGGCTGCTACGCGATGGAACGCACCATGGACGCCATCGCGGCCGAGCTCGGCAAGGACCGTGCCGAAGTACGCGCGGCCAACTTCATTCAGCCCGACGAGTTCCCGTACGCCCAGGGGTTGATCTTCCAGGACGGACGCGAGCTGACCTACGACTCGGGTGACTACCCGGCCTCGCTGGAGAAGCTCAAGGCGCTGGTCGGGTGGGAGGAGTTCCCGCAGTTCCAGGCAGAGATGGCGGCGGAGGGGCGCAGGGTCGGCATCGGCCTCGCCTGCTACGTCGAGGGCACCGGCGTGGGGCCGTACGAAGGCGCACATGTGCACATCGAGACCAGCGGCAAGGTCAAGGTCGCCACCGGGCTGACCACCCAGGGGCAGGGGCATGCGACCGTCTTCGCCCAGCTGGTGGCCGACGAGCTGGGCTGCCGGTTCGAGGACGTCGAGGTGGTCACCGGCGACACCCGCCGGATGCCGTACGCCGTCGGCACCTTCGCCTCCCGGGCTGCGGTGATGAGCGGCTCGGCCATCCACCTGGCGACCAAGCGAGCCAAGGAGAAGGTGCTGCGGATCGCCGCCGATGCACTGGAAGCATCCGAGGACGACCTGGAGATCGTCGACGGCGTCGTGTCGGTCAAGGGCTCACCGGGCTCGTCGATCGACCTCGGCACGGTGTCGGTGTTGTCCAACCCGCTGCGCTATGCCTTCGACGAGGCGTCCAAGGCGGCCACCCAGTTCAGCGTCGGCGACACCAGCGGACCACCCGTGGCCGACGACGACGAGCCCGGGCTCGAGGGACGCGACTTCTACTCACCCGAGCGGGCGACCTTCGCCTCCGGCATCCATGCGGTGATCGTGGAGACCGATCCGGAGACCGCCGAGATCACCATCCTCAAGTACGCCGTGGTCCACGACTGTGGCCGGTTGATCAACCCGATGATCGTCGAGGGGCAGATCCACGGGGGAGTGGCCCAGGGCGTCGGTGGCGCGCTCTACGAGCGGATGGCCTATGACGAGTCGGGGCAGCTGCTCAACGCCTCGTTCATGGACTTCCTGATGCCGTATGTCACCGAGATCCCGGACGGCATCGACATCGACCACCTCGAGACCCCCTCACCCCTCAACCCGCTCGGCATCAAGGGCGCCGGCGAGGCCGGGGTGATCCCGTCGTCAGCGGTGTTCGCCGCGGCGATCGAGGATGCCGAGCGGGCCGATCACCCATCCTTGGTGATCAGGGCGATGCCGATCTCCCCCTCCGACCTCTTCCACTTGCGCGAGGAGCACTCATGAAGATCAGCGGCGACAACGTCGTGCCCTACCCCGTGGCGACGGTCTGGGACGCGATCCTCGATCCGCGGGTGCTGGTGCGGACCATCCCGGGGTGCGAGCGGCTGGAGACACTGAGCGCCCCCGAGGACGGGAGCAGCACCTACGCAATGACCGTGACCGCCGGAGTGGCGGCGATCAAGGGCACCTACGACGGTTCGTGCACGCTCTCCGATCTCCACGAGCGACGAGTCGCTGGTGATGCGGCTGCAAGGGGCGGGTGCTCCGGGCACCATCGATGCGGCCGTGGCCGTTCGGTTCGAGGACCTCGGCGCCGAGGGCACCCGGATCTCCTACGACGCCGACGCGGTCGTCGGAGGCATGGTCGGCGGCGTCGGCCAGCGGATGCTCGCGTCGGTCTCCAAGCGGATGGCCGGTGAGTTCTTCGGCAACGTCGGCAACGCCATCGGTGCACCCCAGACGCTGTCGACGAGCCCGACCGGTTCGGCCACCCCCGACGCAGCGGGCGTCTTCACCGCTCCGACCCGGTCGGCCTCGGCCGGACTCGGCAACGACTTCATGAAGGGGATCGCCGTCGGCGCGGGGCTGGTCCTCCTGGGCGTGGTCGCAGGCTCGGTCTTCGGCCGCCGCCGGTGAGCCCGTGAACGACGTCTCGGCCGACTCGACCGCGCGCGAGATGGCTGCCGCGGTCGGCGATGGCCACATCTCGGCACGGGAGCTGCTCGAGCTGCACCTCCAGCGGATCGAGGAGCGCAACGGCGACCTCAACGCGATCGTCGCGCTGGATGTCGACCGGGCCCGCGCGGGAGCCGCCGCGGCCGACCAGCACCTCGCCTCGGGTGCGCCGCTCGGCCCGCTCCACGGGCTGCCGTTCGCGGTCAAGGACACCCACGCCGTCGCGGGTTGGCGGACGACGTACGGCTCGCCCATCTTCGCCTCTCACGTGCCGACCGCCGACGAGCTGATCGTCGAACGCATCCGTCGCGCCGGCGTAGTGCTGCTGGGCAAGACCAACACCCCGGAGTTCGCGGCTGGCTCGCACACCTTCAACCGGGTCTACGGCACCACTCGCAACCCGATCGACCGCACGCGCTCGGCCGGCGGGTCGAGCGGAGGCGCGGCCGCCGCGCTGGCCTCGGGGATGGTGCCCCTGGCCGACGGCTCCGACATGGGTGGCTCGCTGCGCAACCCCGCATCCTTCTGCGGTGTGGTCGGTCTGCGTCCTTCGCTCGGACGGGTGCCGGAGTGGCCGCACTACAACCAGTGGGAGACGACCTCGGTCGGCGGTCCGTTGGCTCGCAACGTCGAGGACGTTGCGCTCCTGCTCTCGGTGCTGGCCGGCCCCGACCCGCGCGCTCCGCTCGCTCTCGGCGAGCCGGGGTCTGCCTTCGCTCCTCCGCTCTCCGGCGCCCTCCGCGGGCTGCGGGTGGCTTGGTCGCTTGATCTCGGCGGGGCGTTCCAGGTCGATCCCGAGGTCGCGCGCGTGGTCGAGGAAGCCGGACGCCTGGTCGCGCGATCGGGGGCGAAGGTCTTCGGTGCCTGGCCCGACCTCTCGTTGGCTGACGACACCTTCCGCACGCTGCGCGCCTGGCACTTCCAGGCCAAGTACGGCGCACTTCTGGCCGAGCACCCGACCGCCTTCAAGCAGTCGCTCGCCGACAACATCCGCGCCGGCTCGGACCTGACCGGCGCCGACGTGGCGCGCGCCTTCGCCCAGCGGACCACGCTCGCCGAGCGGATGCGCACCTTCTTCGAGACCTACGACGTGCTGATGCTGCCGGTCTCCCAGGTGCCACCCTTCCCCGCAGACCAGGAGTTCCCGACGTCCATCAACGGCGTCGTCATGGAGACCTACCTCGACTGGATGCGTTCGGCGTTCTTCATCTCGGTCACCGGCTGCCCGGCGATCTCTGTGCCCGCCGGCTTCACTTCCGACGGTCTTCCCGTCGGCGTCCAGATCGTGGCACCTCATGGTGGTGACCGGAGGCTGCTCGAGGCTGCTGCTGGGTTCGAGGCGGCTCGGGGCTGACGGTGGTTTCGCAGGCTCGCGGGCTCGACTTCAACCGCCGTCGGGGGTCCCGGTGGTTGAGGTGTGAGGAGCGTCAGCGACAAGCCTCGAAACCCTTGTGGAGTAAGGGGAAACATGATCGGTGACTGTCGGTGGTGGGTGCTTGGATAGTTCTATGTCCAGCACCGCAGTCGACACCGCAGTCGAGACCGGATCGGCCACCACGGCCGAGGTGCTGGCGGTGCTGCACGGTTGCAAGACGGATCGGGACGCGGCCGAGATTGCGATGGTCAGGGCGACGATCGAGTGGGCGGTCCTCAACGAGGTCGAGCCCGATGACTGGTACGCCAACTACGGCCAGGCCATCGGCGACCGCGGTCTTCCGTTGGCTGGTGCGGGTGCGCCGTTGGTCTCGGAGTTCGCGGCGATGGAGTACGCCGCGGCGTTGGGGATGTCCACTGATGCTGGGAAGGCCTATATCGGGCGGGCGCTGGAGCTGCGCTACCGCCTTCCGAGGCTGTGGGAGCGGGTGGTCGCGGGGAGCTGTCGGTGTGGCGGGCGGGCCGGATCGCCGACCAGACCATCGCGCTGTCGCACCAGGGAGCCGGGTACGTCGATCGGCATCTGGCTCCGGTAGCGCGTTCGTGTTCGTGGGCGCAGCTGGACCGACTTGTCGAGGAAGCCCTGGTCCGGTTCGACCCCGAAGCTGCGGAGGCGAAGCGCCGCGAGGCGGCCGAACGGCGGCATTTCGACCTCCATGTCGACCAGGTCTCCTACGACGGCACCGTCCACGTCGATGGCGAGCTGGACCTGGCCGACGCTCTGGACCTCGAGGACGCGATCCGCGCCGGTGCCACACAGCTCGCAGCCTGTGGGAACACCGAGTCGCTGGACGTGCGCCGCTCGATCGCGGCCGGTGACCTTGCCCGCAGACAGCTCGCCTTCGACCTCGACACCGACACCGACACTGAAGCCAATGCCGCCCCTGGTCGGTCGGTGGTGCTCTACGCCCACCTCGGCGAGGGACCGGTGGCCCGGTGCGGGAACACCAGGTCCCCGATCAGCGTGGAACAGATCCAGGGCTGGTGCAGCGAAGCCACGAAAGTCATCGTGAAGCCGGTGATCGACCTGGCCGAGCGCATCCACGTCGAGGCCTACGAAGCCCCGGACCGGCTCAAGGAACAGAACGCCCTGGTCGACGTGCACTGCGTGTTCCCCCACTGCACCCGACCAGCGCACAGGTGCGACACCGACCACGTCGTCGCCTACGCCGACGGCGGAGCCACCAGCTCAGACAACACCGCGCCGTTGTGTCGACGCCACCACCGCGCCAAGACCCACAGTTCATGGGACTACACCGTCCTGGCTCGCGGCAGCTACCGGTGGACCACCCCCAACGGCATCAGGATCCTCCGCGACCACACCGGCACCCACCCACTCACCGGCGAACCCTGACCACCCCGCCCCACACCCCGACCAGGAAGCACCGGTCGGGGTGAGTGGCGTGTGCGCGACTGAAATAGGTCGCCCTCGGGCTACCCAGCGGCGACGATGCAGGCATGCGGCTCCTGGTGATCTTCGGTCCGCCCGCTGTGGGCAAGATGACGGTGGGTCGTGAGGTTGTGGCGCGCAGTGGCTTCCGGCTGTTTCACAACCACGCTGTGCTGGAGCCGCTGCTGGAGGTCTTCGACTACGGCACGCCAGCCTTCAACACGCTCCTGCACGAGTTCCGGATCCGAGTCGTGGAGGAGGCGGCGGCGAGCGGCACCGACCTGGTCTCGACTTTCGTGTGGGGCCTCGAGGTTGCCGAAGACGCAGCGGTCGTCAGTCGTTACCTCGCGCCGTACCTGGACGCGGGAGGGGAGGTGGCGTTCGTGGAGCTCTACGCCAGCCTCGAGACCCGGCTCGACCGCAACCGCACGGAGCAACGATTGGATGCGAAGAAGTCCAAGCGCGACATCGAGTGGTCGGACGGCGACGTCCGAGAGCTGGAGCAGCACATGTTGAACTCGACTGCCGGCATCGCGACCCCAGCTGATGAGCTGCTCGGTCGGCATCGACACCTGCGGCTCGACAACTCCGACGTGCCCCCGGGCCGGGCCGCCGAGCAGATTCTCGCCTGGCTAGGCGGCTGACCATCGGCGATCAGGACTCGAAGACCCGGTTGCCGAGCCTCAGGGTGGACTCCCAGGTCTCACCGCCGGTCTGATAGCAGAACTTCCCATCGGGCGACTTCTCGCAGACGTCTTCGGTCGGCGTCGTAGGCGGCATGTCGATGCCGTGCTCGATTGAGGTGCACTCACCGGTCGACGTGCTGCAGGTGGTCACCTGGTCCTTGCTCACCTTGAACAAGTCGCCTCCCGGAGTCCAGCCGTAGTCGTAGGCCGAGCCCTCCAGGGTGACGTGCGCACCCGTGGCCACGTCGTAGACCTCGAAAGATGATGGTGCCTCGTCGGACTCGAGTGACAGCTCGGCGAAGCGGCCGTCAGGGGACAGGTCAAAGTATCCGTAGCCGTCGACCGGAGCAGTCAGCAACGCCTCGCCGCTGGCCACGTCGATGATGGAGACTTCATCGTCGCCGTAGGTGGTCCGTCGACCGGCGACAACCTCGGGCATCCGACCTGGCTCGACGAGGTTGGTCTGGGAGACGTCACCGCTGCGCCAGTCGACGGCGTACGCCGCCGGGCTGGTGCCGACGTAGACGATGTCACCGTCGAGGCTCACCGGGGGTGGCATCCAAGCGTCGCGGTCGAACGGGCCCGGGATCGACACTCGGGCAGTCTCGGAGTCGTCGCGCAGGTCGCGCAGGACCACATCGACGCCGGCGTCAGTTGCTTCGGCGTAGGCCAGGTAGGGCTGGGTGGCGTCGGTCGAGTGCACGGTCTCCTCGGTAGTCACGCTGATGCGCTCGACGCTGCCGTCCGGCCGCACCAGGGAGAACCGCTGCGGACCGCCACCGTCGCTCCAGTTGTTGTCTCCGTGGCGGACCAGCACGCCGACGGAGGTGTAGTAGAGCGACTTGATCGCCTTGTCGTCGATGACGGACTGGTGCTCGGCATCGCTGAGGTAGACGGTGTTGCCGATCGAGAAGATCGCCGAGGAGTCGAAGGAGCCGGCTGGCTCGACCTTGGACCCGTCGTCGTCCCCGCCGAGCGCGTTGACGCCCAGGGCGGCACCGCCGATGACGCCCAGGACCGCGGTCGTGGCCACGCCGACGAGCAGACGACGACGCCG
This sequence comes from uncultured Actinomycetota bacterium, assembly GCA_963829975.1. Taxonomy (GTDB): domain Bacteria; phylum Actinomycetota; class Actinomycetes; order Propionibacteriales; family Nocardioidaceae; genus Nocardioides. The sequence continues at coordinate 375,838 of CAWHKK010000020.1, read as the reverse complement.
ACGCAGGCCGCGGCCGAGGGACAGGGCGGTGCCGGCGTCGGGCACGGGGAGGTCGAGCCGGTCGGCCTCGTCGTGGAGCAGCTGGGCAAGTCGTTCAGTCATGGGTGGCTCCTAGTTCTTGCGGGATCACGGTGTCCCCGAGGAGGCCGCGGAGACTGCTGAGGGCATCAAAGGTCTGGCTCTTGACCGTGCCGCTCGAGCAGCCGAGCGCCTCGGCCGCCTGGCTGACGCTCAGGTCGTCGTAGTAGCGGAGCACGACCACGGCGCGCTGGCGCGGTGGCAGCTGGGCCAGGGCAGCGAACAACGCGGGCCGGTCGGACGGATCCGTCTCGTGTTGCTGGTCAGGCAGCGTGGCGGTCGGTCGTTCGTTGCGCCACGACTTCTTGCGGAACCACGATGCCGCGGTGTTGACCAGCACTGCTCGGGCGTACGCCGGGGCGGCCTGGACGTCGCGCACCTTGGACCAGGACGCGTAGGTCTTGGCAAGCGCGGTCTGCACGAGATCCTCGGCCTCGGCCCGGTCGCCCAGCATCAGGTAGGCGGTGCGGTGCAGCGAAGCCCAGGACGCGTGCACGAACTCGGTGAACTCCCCGTCGGAGGGTGAACGTGGCATCGGCGGCTCCCTTGCGGTCACCCTCACAGATGCCTCGGATCGCGCAAACGGTTGGGTCGTGCCCATCAGGCGATTTCGATCCGAGTGGGAAAATCGCTGGGCGTTGAAGTGCTTGTCGAAGTGACTGAGAGAGTGAGCACGTGCGCTACTCCCCGGGCCGGGTCCTGCTCCTCTTCGCCGGGTGCCTCGTGCTGGGGGTCGGCGTCGCGATGCTGTTGACCGCCGATCTTGGATCTGACGGTTACTCGACGCTGGTGAACGGCACGTCGATCGCGCTCGACATCGAGTTCGTGGTGGCCAACTTCGCCATCAGCGTGCTCTTCCTGGTGATGGCCGCGGCCCGACGCGTCTACCCCGGTCTCGGGACCGTGGTCCAGGTGCTGGTCGTCGGTGGCACCGTGTCGCTGCTGCTCGAGCTGATGGAGACTCCCGACGCGCTGGCGGCACGGATTGCGCTGCTCGTCGTTGCCTTCCCGGTGCTCGCCGTCGGGATCGCGGCGTACCTCGGCAGCCAGACCGGCGCCGGGCCGGCCGAGGCAGCGGCGCTGGCCTGGGACCCGCCGGTGCCGTTCAAGTGGAGCTACAGCCTGGTCCAAGGTGGTGGCGCACTGTTCGGGTGGCTGATGGGCGCGACGATCGGGGTGGGCACGATCGCTGTGATCGTGGTCCTCGGCCCGTTGGTCGACCTCGTGGCCCGACTGCTCCGTCTCGATGTCCACCAGGGCGCCCTCGAGGAGCCCGTGTCGTGACCGGTGTCATGATGCGCCGATGACCGAGAAGAGTGGGCGTGGGTTGGTGCTCGGCGGCGGCGGGATCACGGGCATCGCCTGGGAGACCGGCATCATCGCCGGCCTGCTCGAGGCCGGCATCGACCTGACCGCAGCAGACCTCGTGGTCGGTACGTCGGCTGGCTCGGTGGTCGGCGCGCAGCTCACCGGCGGTGCGTCCGTGGCTGAGCTCTACGCAGTTCCAGGTCACGCCCCCGCGCCCGAGCGTGCCCCCCACGATCGGCGCGCAGGATCGGCGTCGGCTACGTCGTCGCGATGCTCGGGTCCCGCGGCAAGCTCGAGGTCCTCGGTCGCCGGCTGGGCGTCGTTCGCGCTCAAGCAGACTGCACGCGGTCGGACCCCCTCGGTCGAAGAACGGTTTGCGGCCATCAGCCGCCCGGCTGGGTGATGCGGACTGGCCGAGCCCGCGGCGGCTGAAGGTCACCGCCGTCGACGCCGAGAGCGGAGCGTTTCACGTCTTCGACGGGTCCGACGGGGTCTCGCTGCGCGATGCCGTCGCGGCAAGCTGTGCGGTGCCGGGCGTCTATCCGCCGGTGCCGATCGGGGGTCGCAGCTACATCGACGGTGGCGCGCGGTCGGGCACGAACGCCGACCTCGCCGCCGACTGCGAGCGGGTGCTGGCCCTGGCGCCGATGGACCGCTCGATCGGTCCGATGAAAAACGTCAAGCAGCCGCTTCCGGACACCCCGGCGCTGGTCATCAGCCCGGACCACATCGCCCGGGAATCGTTCGGCACCAACGTGCTTGACACCGCTGCCCGGGTGGCCAGCGCCCAAGCAGGTCATGCTCAGGCCGCGAGGGTCCTGGACGCCGTGCGCGCGCACTGGCTCGGTTGAGCTCAGGCGCCGGTCAGCGGGTCGGATGCGCTCCCTAGGATGGGCGCATGCCCGAAATCTCTCGTGACGAGGTCGCGCACCTGGCCGACCTCGCCCGGATCGACCTGGACGACGCCGAGCTCGATCAGCTGGCGCCGCAGCTCTCGGTCATCCTCGAGTCGGTCGCCTCGATCGCCGGAGTCGCCGGCGACGACGTGCCGCCGACCTCGCACCCGATGCCGCTGACCAACGTCTTCCGCGACGACGTCGTCCAGCCCTGCCTGAGCGCCGAGGAGGCGTTGTCGGGGGCGCCGGCCGTCGAGCAGCAGCGGTTCGCCGTGCCGCGGATCCTGGGGGACGAGCAGTGAGCAGCGCGAACCATGGGGGAGTCCGCAAGACCGCCGCGGACCTGTCCGCCGACCTCGCATCGGGCGCGATCACCTCGGTCGAGCTGACCCAGGCCCACCTCGACCGGATCGCCGAGGTCGACGGCGCGGTCCATGCCTTCCTCCACGTCGACGCCGAGGGAGCGCTGGCCCAGGCCGCCGACTCCGATGCCCGGCGCGCCGCCGGCAAGCCGGCCAGCGACCTCGACGGCGTGCCGATCGCGGTCAAGGACGTGCTCGCCACCCGCGGACTGCCGACCACCTGTGGCTCGAAGATCCTCGAGGGCTGGGTGCCGCCGTACGACGCGACGGTGGTCACCAGGCTCCGAGCGGCTGGGCTGCCGATCCTCGGCAAGACCAACATGGACGAGTTCGCGATGGGCTCCTCGACCGAGCACTCTGCCTACGGACCGACCCACAACCCCTGGGACCTGAACCGTATCCCCGGAGGCTCGGGCGGTGGCTCGGCTGCCGCCGTCGCCGCGTACGAGGCGCCGCTCGCGCTCGGCACCGACACCGGCGGCTCCATCCGGCAGCCGGGCGCGGTCACCGGCACCGTGGGAGTGAAGCCGACGTACGGCTCGGTCTCGCGTTACGGGCTGGTGGCGCTTGCCAACTCCCTCGACCAGGTGGGTCCGGTGACGCGGACCGTGCTGGACGCCGCGATGCTGCACGAGCTGATCGGTGGTCACGACCCGAGGGACTCCACCTCGATCCAGGGCACGCGTGCCCGACCTCACCGACGCGGTGCGGCTCGGCGCGACCGGTGACCTGACGGGCGTGCGGATCGGCGTCGTCAAGGAGCTCGGCGGCGACGGCTACCAGGACGGAGTGCTCGCGCGTTTCCAGGAGTCGGTCGACCTGATGGTCGGCGCCGGTGCCGAGGTGGTCGAGGTGTCCTGCCCGACCTTCGTGCACGCGCTCGCCACCTACTACCTGATCCTGCCGGCCGAGGCTTCCAGCAACCTCGCGAAGTTCGACGCCATGCGTTACGGGCTGCGGGTGATCCCGAGGGCATCGACAACCCGAGCGCCGAGGACGTCATGCGCGCCACCCGCGACGCCGGATTCGGCGACGAGGTGAAGCGCCGGATCATCCTCGGCACCTATGCGCTGTCCAGCGGCTACTACGACGCCTACTACGGCCAGGCCCAGAAGGTGCGCACGCTGATCTCGCGCGACTTCGACGCGGCGTTCGAGAAGGCCGACGTGCTGATCTCGCCGACGGCGCCGACCACCGCGTTCGAGATCGGCGCCAAGGTAGACGACCCGATGGCGATGTACCTCAACGACCTCGCGACGATCCCCGCCAACCTGTCCGGCGTGCCCGGCATCTCCGTGCCGAGCGGACTGGCCGACGAGGACGGCCTGCCTGCCGGCGTACAGATCTTGGCGCCGACGATGGCCGACGACCGGGTCTACCGCGTCGGAGCGGCCCTGGAGGCGATGCTTGCCGAGAAGTGGGGCGGCCCGTTGCTCGACCAGGCCCCTGCGCTGCTAGGAGCGACCGCATGAGCGAGACCCTCGTGCCGTTCGACGAAGTCCTGGAGAAGTACGACCCTGCCCTGGGCCTCGAGGTCCACGTCGAGCTCAACACCAACACCAAGATGTTCTGTGGCTGCCCCGCTTCCTTCGGGGAGGAGCCGAACACGTCGGTCTGCCCCGTGTGCCTGGGCCTTCCCGGCGCCATGCCGGTGGTGAACGGCAAGGCCGTCGAGTCGGCGATCCGGATCGGGCTGGCGCTCAACTGCGAGATCGCCGAGTGGTGCCGGTTCGCCCGGAAGAACTACTTCTACCCGGACATGCCGAAGAACTTCCAGACCTCCCAGTACGACGAGCCGATCGCGTTCGAGGGCTTCATGGACGTGGAGGTTGACGGTGAGACCTTCCGGGTCGAGATCGAGCGCGCGCACATGGAGGAGGACACCGGGAAGTCGCTCCACGTTGGGGGCGCGACCGGACGGATCCACGGCGCCGACTACTCGCTGGTCGACTACAACCGAGCCGGTATCCCGCTCATCGAGATCGTCACCAAGCCGATCGTCGGGGCGGGCGACCAGGCGCCGGCGCTGGCCCGGGCCTACGTGCAGCAGCTGCGGGAGCTGATCGTCGCACTCGATGTCTCCGAGGCCCGGATGGACCAGGGCAACCTGCGTGCCGACGTGAACCTCTCGCTCGCCCCGAAGGGCACGGACGTGCTCGGCACCCGCACCGAGACCAAGAACGTCAACTCGTTCCGCTCGGTCGAGCGCGCTGTCCGCTACGAGATGTCGCGGCACGCGGCGGTGCTCGACGGCGGCGGCTCGATCCTGCAGGAGACCCGGCACTGGCACGAGGACACCGGCGTCACCACCTCGGGCCGCGAGAAGTCCGACGCCGACGACTACCGCTACTTCCCCGAGCCCGACCTGGTGCCGATGGCGCCGGCGAAGGAGTGGGTCGAGGAGCTGCGCGGCACGCTGCCCGAGAACCCCACCCAGAAGCAGGCGCGGCTCCAGGCCGAGTGGGGCTTCTCCGACCTCGAGATGCGCGACACCGTCGGCGCGGGGGCGCTGCTGCTCGTCGAGGAGACCATCGCGGCCGGCGCCAGCCCGACGGCGGCGCGCAAGTGGTGGCTCTCCGAGCTGGCCCGGCGGGCCAACGACACCGGCATCGACATCGCCGAGCTGGGCGTCACGCCGGCCGACGTGGCCGGCGTACAGGCGCTGGTCGACGCGGGCACGATCAACGACAAGCTGGCCCGTCAGGTCTTCGAGGGGCTGGTTGCCGGAGAGGGCACTCCGGAGGAGATCGTCGCCGCCCGCGGGCTGGCCATCGTCTCCGACGACGGCGCGCTCAGTGCCGCGATCGACGTCGCCATCGCCGCCAACCCCGACGTCGCCGACAAGATCCGCGACGGCAAGGTTGCCGCGGCCGGTGCGCTGATCGGCGCGGTGATGAAGGAGATGCGCGGCTCGGCCGACGCCGGCCGGGTGCGCGAGCTGATCCTGGAGAAGCTGAGCCTAGACGAGCCCGCCGCGCACCGGCGGCAATGACCGGGTCGGCCCGTGCTGGACGAGGCTCGAGGATCGCCTCCAGGTCGAGATGCTCGTCGATGGCGTCCGCGATCGCGTCGATCCGCGCCTCGCGGGCAGCTGGCGAACGACACGCCGCCGGTGCGGAACCCGTCGATGCCGGTGCGCGTCGGCGACGAGCTCCAGCCAAGCTGCCGCGGAACTCGTCGCCCTCCAGGCAGCCGTGCCACATCGTGCCGAACACGGCGTCCGCTACGGGCGCCGATCGGGAAGTCCTCGCTCTCGCCTACCTCCACTCGGCCCGTGGTGGATCTCGTAGCCCGACGACGGAGACACCCAGCGCCTCGTCCCGTCGGCAACGCCAGCACCTTGTCGACACCGAACGTGGTGTGGACGTCGAGCAGACCGAGCCCCTCGGCGCTCGCGCCGGGCTCGCCCTCGACGCCCGCGGGGTCGCTGATCCGGCGGCCCAGCATCTGGAAGCCCCCGCAGATGCCGAGCACTGCGCGGCCCTGGGCCGCGTGCGCCTCGATGGCGGTGTCGAGCCCGCGCTCGCGTAGCCAACCGAGGTCGGCCAGCGTCGCCCGGGTGCCGGGGATCACCACCACGTCGGCCGAGTGCAGCGCCCGCGGGTGGTCGACGAACGCGACCTCGACCTGCGGCTCGAGGCCCAGTGCGTCGATGTCGGTGAAGTTGCTGATCCGCGGCAGCCTCACGACGGCCACGCGGAGGCGGTCACCGGCTTCCGGTGCGGCGGCAGCGCGGTCGCCGACCGAGAGGGAGTCCTCCGAGTCGAGCCACAGTTCGGGCAGCCACGGCAGCACGCCGAGCACCGGTCGGTGCGTCACCGCCTCCAGCGTCTCGAGGCCGGGCCGCAACAGCTCGACGGTCGCCGCGGAACTTGTTGACGACCAGCCCGCTGATCAGCGCCTGGTCGTCCTCCTCGAGCAGGGCGAGCGTGCCGTGGAACGCGGCGAAAACGCCGCCCCGGTCGATGTCGCCGACGAGGATGGCGGGGACCGTGGCATGCCGGGCCAGTCCCATGTTGATGAAGTCGTGCCGACGCAGGTTCACCTCGGCCGGGCTGCCCGCACCTTCGCACACCACGACGTCGAAACGACTAGCGAGGTCGTCGAAGGCGTCGTACGCCGCCGTGGCCAGTACCGCGCGTCCGCTCGGCGAAGTCGCGGGCGTCGAGATGTCCGGCCGGTCGGCCCATCACCACGACATGGCTGCCACGGTCGCTACCCGGCTTGAGCAGCACCGGGTTCATCGCGGCCTCGGGCTCGGCCCGGGCTAGCGAGCGCCTGGATCCACTGAGCCCGGCCGATCTCCAGGCCCTCGGCGGTGACCATCGAGTTGTTCGACATGTTCTGGGCCTTGAACGGCGCCACCCGCAGACCCGCGCCGCGACAGAGCGCGGCACAGGCCAGTGGTCACGACGGTCTTCCCCGCGTCGGAGGTCGTGCCGAGCACGATCAGGCTGCCGCTCATCGAGGCACACCCTAGGGGTCCGCGGAGTGCTCCATTCCACACGGACTCGGTAGGGCAATCGGCCCGGCGAGGGCGTACAGTGAGCGCGCTCCCGTCCCAAGCGGGAGTGCCACGGGCTCAAGGAAATCCGGTGTGACTCCGGTGCTGTCCCGCAACTGTGAAGCCGGCCGCTCGTGAGGCCGGACGAGCCAGGTCAAATGGCCCGTGGCCACGTAACTACCCTCGGACGAAGGATAGTTCGTGCGGCAACGGCCATCCCTGGCTCTAGCGGTGCGACGACTTTCGTCCTCCGAAATCCGGAGGATGCTGTGCCCCCTACCAATACCCCCATCAGGTCACCGCGCCGCCGCACCATCTGGTCGGTGCTGCCCCTCTTCTTGGCTCTTCTGCTGCGCTGAGCGCCTGCGGGGACGAGACGAGCGACGCCGGCTGGTGAGCCCTCGAGCTCCGCCGCTGCCCCTGACGCGTTCCCTGTGTCCGTGCTGTCCGGCCCGATGGACGGGAGCGACGAGATCACCGTCGAGGCCGAGCCCCAGTCGATCATCTCGCTGAGCCCGACCGCGACCGAGATGCTGTGGGCCATCGGCGCCGACGAGCAGGTCGATCGCCGTCGATGACCAGTCCGACTTCCCCGAAGGCGTGCCGACCACCGAGCTCTCCGGCTACGAGCCCAACGTGGAGGCGATCCTCGGCTACGAGCCCGACCTCGTGGTTGCCTCGGGTGACAGCGGTGACCTGGTCGCCGGCCTCGGCGCCATCGACGTCCCGGTGCTCCTGCTTCCCTCGGCCGTCGACCTCGACGAGGCCTACTCGCAGCTCGAGCGGCTCGGCGCGGCAACCGGACATGTTGCGGAGGCAGCCGAGGTGGTCGGCGAGATGCAGACCGGCATCGAGGCGGCGTTGGCCGAGGCGCCCGACGCGTCGGGACTGACGTACTTCCACGAGCTGGGCCCGGATCTCTACACCGTCACCGGCAACACGTTCATCGGCGAGATCTACAGCCTGTTCGGCATGCAGAGCATCGCCGACGCCGCGGGGGCAGGCGACGACTACCCCCAGCTGTCCAGTGAGTTCGTCGTCTCCGAGGACCCCGACTTCGTCTTCCTGGGAGACAACGGGTGCTGCGACGTCACTGCCGACGACGTCCAGGCCCGGGCCGGCTGGCAGGAGATGTCCGCGGTGGGCGATGGCCAGATCCACGTCGTCAGTGAGGACATCACCAGCCGGTGGGGACCTCGCGTGGTCGAGTTCGTCGAGCTGATCGGCGGGCTGCTGGCTGAGCACTCCGAGCAGACCGCCAGCTGATCGGACCGATCATGTCGCTGGAGGCCTCGAGGGCAGCGGACCTGCCCACGGTGCGCGCAGGGGTGCGTCCCTGGCAGGCGATCCGCCCCTCGGCAAGGGTGCTGAAGGTCGGTTTCGCGACCCTGGTGCTCGTCGGTGCCCTGCTGGTCGGGGTGCTGGTCGGTGCCGCCGGCCTCAGCGTCCGAGGCGTCCTGTTGGAGCTGCTCGACGGGCTGCCTGGAGTGCAGGTCGACTCCGGGCTCTCGGCCACCCAGCAGGCGATCCTCTGGCAGATCCGGCTCCCGCGGGTGGTGCTCGGCGCGATGGTGGGCGCCACCCTCGCGGTCGCTGGCACGGCGTACCAGGGGGTGTTCCGCAACCCCTTGGCCGACCCCTACCTGCTCGGGGTCTCCAGCGGAGCCGGCCTCGGTGCGACGCTCGGGATCGTGGCCGGGGGTGGCATCGGTCCACTCGGCATCCCTCCGCTGGCATTCCTCGGCGGGGTGCTGGGCGTCGCGGCGACGTACGCACTCGGGCGCAGCGTGGGCGGCAACCGCGGCGCAGTGGTGATCGTGCTGGCGGGCGTCGCGGTGGGTGCGTTCTTCAACGCCATCCAGAACTTCGTCCAGCAGCGGTACGACGACTCGTTGCTCGCGGTCTACTCCTGGATGTTGGGTCGGCTCAGCACCGACGGCTGGTCCGACGTCCTGATCACGCTGCCGTACGTCGTGGTCTCCTGCGGCACGATCCTGCTGTACCGGCGGACGCTCGACGTGATGGCCGTGGGCGATGTGGAGGCCAGCAGCCTCGGAGTCAACCCGGCCCGGGTTCGCCTGGTGCTGGTCCTCGCCGCGACGCTCGGCACCGCTGCAGTGGTCAGCGTCAGTGGGCTGATCGGCTTCGTCGGCATCGTGGTGCCGCACGCCGTGCGACTGCTCTTCGGTGCGGCCCACCACACGCTGCTGCCGCTCGCGCTGCTCTTCGGTGCGGCCTTCCTGGTGCTGGCCGACGTCGCGGCCAGGTACGCCCTGGCGCCGGCCGAGCTGCCGATCGGAGTGGTCACGGCGGTGGTGGGTGCGCCGTTCTTCCTGGTCGTACTGCGCCGCTACAAAGGGCGGCTGTGAGCATCGCGGCCGCCGTCGAGTGTCACGACGTCGGGGTCGAGCGGGGCGGCGTCCAGGTCGTGACCGGTGTCGACCTCGCGATCGAGGCCGGTGACTGGGTGGCGGTAGTCGGTCCGAACGGGGCCGGCAAGACCTCGCTGCTGCACGCCATTGCCGGGCTCCTGCCGGCCAGCGGTCGGATCGGGGTCGCGGGGCTGGACCCAGCCCATGCCTCGCGACGTCGGATGGCCCGGGTCGTGGCGCTGATGCCGCAGAGCCCGATCGTGCCGGAGGGGGTCAGCGCCCGTGAGCTGGTGCAGCTCGGGCCGCACGCCCCACCTGAAGAGCTTCGGCACCGAGTCGGCGGCCGACCGCGCTGCCGTCGCCCGGACGATCCGCCGGCTCGGCCTCGAGGAGCTCGCCGACCGTCCTGCCGTCGAGCTCTCCGGAGGCGAGCTTCAGCGGGTCGTGCTCGGTCGCGCGCTCGCCCAGGAACCCCAGGTGCTGCTGCTCGACGAACCCACCAGTGCGCTGGACATCGGTCACCAGCAGGCGGTGCTCGACCTGGTCAACACCATGCGTGTCGAAGACGGTCTCACGGTCGTGGCGGCGATGCACGACCTGACCCTGGCGGGGCACTACGGACGCAGGATGGTGCTGCTGCACGAGGGCCGCGTGGTGGCCGACGGTCCGCCCGAGGCGGTGCTAGAGCCCGCTCGGCTTGCCGAGGTCTACGCCGCCCGCGTCGAGGTGCTTCATCGCGATGCCGGCCCGGCCGTCCTGCCGCTACGGGCCCGTCCGTGAGCGTCCTCGTGGCCACCGCCCTCGATACCTGGCTGATGGAGCCCCCGCAGCAGGTCCATCCGGTGGTCGGGTTCGGGCGCTACCTGGGAGCCGCCGAACACCACCTGCCTTCCGAGCCGCGGGGACCAGCCGTGACCACCGGGGCGGTCGCCTGGCTGGGCGGGGCAGGCGTCGCCGCCTGCTGGGGCCTCGGCGTGGAGCGCCTGGCCGTGCGCGCCGGTCGCCCGTGGGCGGGGCTTGTCCGCGGGCTGGCGCTGTGGCCGCTGCTCTCTGCGCGGATGCTGTTCGCCGAGGTGACCGCCGTCGAGGAGGCCCTCGCCGAAGGGAGCGGGGTCGCGGCGCGGGCCCTCGGCCGGATCGTCAGCCGGGACACCGTCGGGCTGACCGACGAGGAGATCCGCGGCGCAGCGGTCGAGTCGCTCGCCGAGAACCTCTCCGACTCCCTGGTGGCGCCCTTGTTCTGGTACCTGGTCGCGGGACTGCCCGGCGCCGCGGTGTATCGGTTCGCCAACACCGCCGACGCCTGCTGGGGCTACCTCACGCCGCGGTGGCGTTACGCCGGGCGACCGGCTGCACGGGCCGACGATGTGTTGAACCTCGTCCCGGCGCGACTCACCGCGGCGCTACTGCTCGCCCGCGGCGAGCTGGCCAGCCCTGCCGGCCGAGGCCCGCAAGACCCGGTCACCCAACGCCGGATGGCCGATGGCCGCGATGGCGCTGCGGCTCGACCTGCGGCTGACCAAGCGCGGCCACTACGACCTCCACCCGTCGGGATCGCCAGCAGGTCCCGGGGCCGTGCCTGCCGCGGTGCGCGTCGCTCGACGAACTGCCGCCCTAGCCGTGGGACTCGCCGTGGTCGGCGAGACCGTCATCCGTCGACACCGAGGAGCACGACCATGACCAGCACCGAGCCCCTGCCCCGCCATGACCAAGCAGCGACCGCTCCGCCGCGACGTGGCGTCGCTCGTGCTGGTGAACACCGGCGACGGAAAGGGCAAGTCCACCGCCGCGTTCGGCACGATCATGCGCGCGGTCGCCCGGGACTGGTCGGTCTGCGTCGTGCAGTTCATGAAGTCGGGCAAGTGGAAGGTCGGCGAGGAGGCAGTGGCGCGCAAGCTCGGGGTGGAGTGGTGGACGATCGGCGACGGCTTCACCTGGGAGTCCGACGACCTCGACCGGTCCGCAACCATCGCTCGCGAGGCCTGGGCGGCGGCGGCCGAGGCGCTCGCGTCCGGTCGCTACGACCTGGTCGTGCTCGACGAGGTGACCTACCCGGTCAACTACGGCTGGATCGACGGCGACCAGGTGTGGGACGCGATCCGCGAGCCGGGCCGAGACGACCAACGTGTTCTGCACCGGCCGCAACGCCCCGGAGCCCCTGATCGAGCTGGCCGACACGGTGACCGAGATGCGGAAGATCAAGCACGCCTACGAGACCGGCGTCCGCGCCCGCCGGGGGATCGACTTCTAGTGAGCGACCCCGTCCCCGACCACGTTCATCTCCATCGACCACGGCGACCGCCAGGTGCCGCCCGGCGCCCTCGACCTGGCGGTCAACGTCCTCGCCCCGACCCCGGAGTGGCTCCGCGCCGAGCTGAGCGCGGTCGACCTGGCGGCGTATCCCGACGAGGCGACCCGCGCTGGCCGCGGTCGCCGCCCGGCACGGCGTGCCCGTCGAGGAGTGCCTGCTGCTCAACGGTGCGGCCGAGGCGTTCTGGCTGATCGCTCAGGCCCTGCGGCCGCGGCTTGGCCGCGTGCGTGCACCCGTCGTTCACCGCGCCCGGAGGCCGCGCTGCGGGCCAGCGGGGTGCCGGTGCAACGGGTGCTCCGCCACGCCGGCCGACGACTTCGCCCTCGATCCGTCGTCGGTGCCGGACAGAGGCCGACCTGGTGGTGCTCGGCCGGCCGGACAACCCCACCGGGCGGTGGGAGGCGATCGAGGTGGTCAGCTGCGCTCGTTCGACCGGGTCGGGTGATCGTCGTCGATGAGGCCTTCGCCGACTTCCTGCCTGATGCCGCGGGCCTGCACCCATCGGGACTGCCCGGCGTCGTGTGCGTGCGAAGCCTGACCAAGCTGTGGGGCCTCGCCGGCCTCCGGGTCGGCTACCTCCTGGCCGAGCCCACCCTCGTGCGTCGGCTCGCGGCGGTCCGTCAACCGTGGCCCGTCAACGCGCCGGCGCTGCGAGCGACATCGTTGTTGTGCGCTGCCGAGGACGAACGGCGCGCCCGCGCCGCGAGCCGTGGCCGACCGCCCGGCGTGAGCTGGTCGACGGCCTGGCTCGCGGCTGCCGGTCGAGGTGTGGGAGTCGCCGGCCAACTTCCTGCTGCTGCGGGCGGACGGCTCCGGACCTGCGCGAGCGGCTGCTCGACCTCGACATCGCCGTACGCCGCGGCGAGACGTTTCCGGGTCTGGACGCCCACTACGTCCGGGTCGCGGTCCATCCCGACCCGGACGCCCGTGCCCGGTTGCTCGCCGGGCTGCGCGACGTGCTCGGCGGGCGGCCTGGCACCGCGACCGCCGCGTCCGGCTGCTCGTCCGCCGGCACCGCGCACGCTGATCCTCGGCGGTGCGCGGTCGGGAAAGTCCCGGCATGCCCAGCAGCTGCTCGCCCATCAGGCAGAGGTGCTCTACGTGGCGCCGGGTCCGGTGCCGGACGACGCTGACGCCGACTGGGCGGCCCGGGTGGCCGCCCACCAGGCACACCGACCGGCGACCTGGACGACGCTGGAGACCCGCGACGTCGCGACCGCGCTGGCCGAGGCCGAGGTGCCCGTGCTCGTCGACTGTCTCGCCACCTGGCTCGCCGAGACCATGTCCGAGGTCGGCGCCTGGGAGTCGGCTGACGGCGACACCGACTGGCAGCGACCGGCTCGACTCACGAGGTCGACCGCCTGCTGGAGGCGTGGCGCTCGGTGACCGTGCCGGTCGTGGCGGTCAGCAACGAGGTCGGGTTCGGGCGTGGTGCCCGCCACCCGCGCCGGCGTGCTGTTCCGCGACGCGCTGGGGCGGCTCAACCAGCGGCTGGCCGACGCATCCGAAGACGTCCGAGTCGTGGTGGCCGGACGGGTCCAGCGACTCCCAGGAGGAATCTCATGACCTCGATGACCGCACCCGACGAGGCGGCCCGAGCAGCAGCCCGGGTCCGGCTCGACGCGTTGGCGAAGCCGCTGGGGGCGTTGGGTCGGCTCGAGGAGCTCGCGGTCTGGCTGGCCGGCGTGCAGGGCACCGCGACGCCCCGACGCCGCCCGCAGTCGGTCGCGGTCGTGCTCTTCGCGGGCGACCACGGGGTGACCAGCGGCGACCGACGCCGTGTCGGCGTACCCCCGCGACGTGACCGCGATGATGGTGCACGAGTTCCTGCGCGGGGGCGCGGCCGTCAACGTGCTGGCCCGCGCCCACGACGCCCGGGTCAGGGTGGTCGACCTCGGGGTCGACGCCGACCTGCTCGACACCCCGCCCGAGGTCGTGAAGCACAAGGTGCGCCGCGGCAGCGGCGCGATCGACCGCGGAGGACGCGTTGACGGCCGAGGAGACCGAGGCTGCTCTGGCCGCGGGCGCGACGATCGCCGACGAGGAGATCGACGCGGGCGCCGACCTGCTCGTCCCCGGCGACATGGGCATCGGCAACACCACCGTCGTCGCCGCGCTGGTCGGTGCCGCGCTGGGGCTCGAGGCCCAGCGACGTGGTCGGCCGCGGCACCGGCATCGACGACGCGACGCGCGCCAGCAAGCTGGCCGTGGTCGACGCCGCGCTGGCTCGGGCCCGGCCGCACCGGGACGACCCGGTTGCGCCTGCTCCGCGTGGTGGGCAGCGCGGACGTCGCGGCGATGACCGGGTTCCTGCGCCGCGCCGCCGAGCGCGGCGTGCCGGCCCTTCTCGACGGCGTGGTCTCGGGGGCCTGTGCGGTGCTGGCCGAGCGCCTCGCCCCCGGCGCCGCGGCCTGGTGGTGTGCCGGACACCGGTCGACCGAGCCGGCGCACCGTGCTGTCCCTGGAGGCGCTCGGGCTCGAGCCGGTCGTCGACCTGGGCATGCGCCTCGGCGAGGCGACCGGGCGCGCTGGTCGCACTCCCGGTGCTGCGCGCGGCGCCCGATCCTGCTGGCCCAGATGTCGACCCTCGCCGAGATCCTCGGGACCGAGCCGGAAGCCGCAGCCGTGACCGTGCTGGCAGACGGTCTGCGGCTCGCGGTGGGCACGCTGACCGTGGTGCCGGTGCCGCCTCCGCGCACGGTCGGCCCGTCGGTGGCAGCGGTCGCGATGTCGCTCGCCCCGCTGGCAGCGCGCCGGTGGCCGCGGCCGGTGTCGCGGCGGTGTACGCCGGTGATGCGCTGGGGCTGCCCCCCTGCTCACCGCGACGCTCGCCGTGGCGGGCTTGGCCGCTGGCCTCCGGCGCGCTGCACCTGGACGGCCTTGCCGACACCGCCGACGGGCTGGCGGCTCCGGGCGGACGCGAGCGACGGTTGGAGGTGATGCGTCGCGGCGACGTCGGACCCGCCGGTGCCGCGGTGCTCGTCTTCGTGCTGCTCCCGCAGGTCGGTGCGTTGGCCGGCGTACTCGCCGCCAGCGGTGCGACCACCGCCGCGGTGACCGCTGGCCCTCGGCCGTCGCCGTCAGCCGGGCGGGTCTGGCCCTGGCCTGCGTGCGCGGGGTCCCGGCCGCCCGACCGGACGGGCTCGGCTCGGGGGTGTCCGGCACGGTGCCGCCGCTCGTGGCCGTCGGGCGTCGGCGTGCTGCTGGCCGCGCTCGCCGGGTGCGGTGCACGGGGTGCGCGGGCTCGCGGGCGTGCTGGCCGCGGCGCGTCGCGGTCGCGCTCGGTGCTGCTGCGCGGCCCGGACGGACGCTCGGTGGGGTCACCGGAGACGTGCTCGGCGCCTGCGTAGAGGCCGCCCTCACGGCCTACCTGCTGGCCGAGGTCGCGGACCCCTCGGTAGCTGACGTCAGCCGACCAGCTCGAGGAAGTCGAGCAGGAGCTCGTGCACGCGCTCGGGCTGCTCGATCTGGACGAAGTGGGTGCCGTCGAGCTCGAGGTAGCCGGCGCCGGGAATCCGCTCGGCAGCGGACTTCATGTCGCGCGAGCCGGCCAGGATGTCGTGCTTGCCCGCGACGAACATGGCCGGCACGGCGACCTTGCTGAGCCGGACCCGCGCGTGCCGCGAGGTGCTGAGCGCGAGGTGCATGTACCACTGCACCGGCACCTGCAGGAACTCCTTGATCGCCACGGCCGCGAGGTCGGGGTCGGGCACCGGGTCCAGGAACCGGGTCAGCGCCAGCAGGTCGATCGTGCGCGGCCCGATGGGCAGTCGCGAGGCGATCGGCGACAGCGCCCAGCCGGTGTGCTTGAGGGCGCGGGCGATGTTGACCGTCACCACCCGGGCCACGGGGTGGGGCAGCCGGAACGGGGCGAGCATCGTGCGGAAGGTGTCGCCAGGCACGCCGCACACGGCGAACAGGCCGGTCACCCGCTCGGGGTGGCGCACCGCGAGCTCGAACATCGTGTTGACGCCCATCGACCAGCCCATCAGCACGGCCTGGTCGATGCCGAAGTGGTCCATGACCGAGAGCCCGTCCTCGACGAAGTGCTCGATCTCGACGTGGCTGCGGGTCGCGGGGTCGCTCGGAGCCGCCGACGCCGCGGTGGTACCAGGACACGACACGTACGCCGCAGTCCGGGCTCAGCAGGGCGGGCCACATGAACGGGTTGGTGCCGAGCCCGTTGCACAGCACGACGGTAGGGCCGTCGATCAGCAGGTCGGGATCGTTGGTCCAGGCGCGCAGGTGGGTGCCGTCGTCGGACAGGATGTCGTGATAGCTGATCGACGAGGCGGTGGCGGCCCGGGCAGCGGAGGTCGGCATGCGCGTCGATTCTGCCAGGAGCGAGCTGCGCACCGGTCAGTGGCGCGAACGCGTCAGCGCTGCGCGGTGCGGACGGTCGAGTCGGTCGACGCCGCGCTCGGCGCCACCTTGCGCCTCGAGGTAGTCGGCGACGTCCTCGCGTTCGGCTCGACGTTGGGCGCACTGGGTGGCCGCGAGCATGGCGTTGCGGCGGGAGACCTGCTGGGACTCGACGGACCAGGTGCGGGCAGCGGCCGCGAGGTGGGGGATGGTGGGCAGGTGCATGGTGGGCTCCGAGTGACGAGTGCGCTGAGTCTCGAAGTTAGACCCCCAGAGACCTCTTGTGCACTACCCCTGGGCGTGACATCTTTGTGAACTCACAGCCGACTCCCAGTTCCCCTTCAGTCTGGCACCGGTTCCGCGATGGTCGCGCCGCTCCGGGTGGCTCCGATGCTGGCCACGACGACGCAGGCCATGGCCAGCAGCTGCACCGGGCTGAGCAGCTCGTGCAGCACCGACCAGTCCCGGCGAGCGCCGCGGCGGCCGGCTCCAGGCTCATCAGCACGCTGAAGACCGAAGGACGCAGGGAGCGCAGGGCGACCAGCTCGCAGGTGTAGGGGATGACCGAGCTCAGCAGGCCGACCAGCGCGCCGAGCAGCAGGATCCGGTGGTCGCCGAGCGAGCGACGTGCCGCCCGCCTCGAGGAGCAGCGGCACCAGCGAGCACCGTGGCGATGACGCTGGCCATGGTCAGGCCGTCGAAACCCGGCCACCGCCGCCCGGTCTGCGCGCTCAGCAGGATGTACGACGCCCACGCACCGCCCGCGAGCAGCGCGAAAAGCACCCCTGCGCACCGTCGAGCTCGGCGCGTTCGAGGCCGAGCAGGAGCACGCCGCAGCCGCGCCAGCGCCACCCACACGAGGTCGCGGGCGCGGCGGGAGCCGAGCACCGCCAGCGTGAGCGGGCCGACGAACTCGATGGTGACCGCGATGCCCGAGCGGGATCCGGGCGAAGGCCTGGTAGATCGCCCAGTTCATCAGGCCCGAGGGTGGCGCCGAACGCGAGCACGACCAGCCAGTCCTCACGAGAGCGCCCGCGCACCGCGGGCCGGGCCACCACGGCCGAGCACCAGCGCGCTCACGGCCAGCCGGACCCACACGATCGTCGTCGGGTCGGCCTCGTCGAAGAGGTCCTTGGCGATGCCCGCGCCGAGCTGCACGGACATGATCCCGATGAGCACCAGCCAGATCGGCGAGCTCGACCATCGATGGAGGCCGATGATTTCGCCGTGGTCACCGGGTCAATGTAGGAGGAGGATCAGGCAGGACGACGAGAGGGGACCGGATGAGCACGGTGTTGATGGTCGGGACGCGCAAGGGACTCTGGATCGGTCGCTCGGACGACGACCGGCGTCGAGTGGGACTTCACGGGTCCGCACCAGGACATGGAGGAGGTCTACTCCTGCATGGTCGACAAGCGGGGGACCGGCCCCGACGGCGCGCCACGGCTGCTGTCGGGCGCGTCCTCGAGCTGGCTGGGGCCGCAGGTCCGCTGGTCCGAGGACCTGGGCCAGACCTGGCACGAGACCCCCAACGGCGCGATCCGGTTCGCGGAGAGCGAGGACGCCTCGGTCGAGCGGATCTGGCAGCTCACCGCGGGCGCCGAGGACGGCGTCGTCTGGGCAGGCACCGAGCCGGGAGCGGTGTGGCGCTCGACCGACGGCGGTGAGCACTTCGCCCTCGAGGAGGCGCTCTGGCGGCACCCGCAGCGATCCGAGTGGGGCGCTGGTTTCGGTGGTCAGGCCTTCCACACGATCCTTCCGCACCCCACCGACCCTCGGTCGGCGACGGTGGCGATCTCGACCGGCGGCGTCTACCAGACCGAGGACGACGGCGGCTCCTGGAATGCGCGCAACCAGGGCATCCGCGCGGAGTTCCTGCCCGAGGGCCAGCAGTACCCCGAGTTCGGCCAGTGCGTGCACAAGGTCACCCGGCACCCTTCGCGTCCCGAGCGGCTCTACCTGCAGAACCATGGCGGCGTCTACCGCTCCGACGACCACGCCGCCTCCTGGCAGTCGATAGCCGAGGGGCTGCCGGCGGACTTCGGCTTCCCCGTCGTCGTCCACCCCCACGAGCCGGACACCATCTACGTCTTCCCGCTCAATGCGGGCGAGGGCCGCTACCCGACCGACGGCCGCGCCCGGGTCTGGCGCTCGACCGACGCCGGCGACTCGTGGGAGGCCCTGGGCGGACGGGCTTCCGGACGAGTTCTACGTCGGGGTCATGCGCGACGCGATGACGGCCGACGACCACGATCCGGCCGGCCTGTACGTCGGCGCCCGCAACGGCGCCGTGTGGGGCTCGGCGGACGCGGGGGAGACCTGGCGTCAGCTGGTCTCCAACCTTCCCGACGTGATGGTGGTCCGGGCCGCGTCCTACTGAGCCGCACGCGCGTCAGGAACCAGGGCCAACTAGCCTGGACCCATGACCGACCCCACCTCTCCGCCTGACATCAAGCCGCGCTCGCGCGACGTCACCGACGGCCTGGAGAAGGCCGCGGCGCGCGGCATGTTGCGCGCGGTAGGCATGCAGGACGAGGACTTCCTGAAGCCCCAGATCGGCGTCGCGTCGAGCTGGAACGAGATCACCCCCTGCAACCTCTCGCTCGACCGCTTGGCCAAGGCGGTCAAGAACGGCGTGCACGCGGCCGGTGGCTACCCGCTCGAGTTCGGCACCATCTCGGTCTCCGACGGCATCTCGATGGGCCACGAGGGCATGCACTTCTCCCTGGTCTCGCGCGAGGTGATCGCCGACTCCGTCGAGACGGTGATGATGGCCGAGCGGCTCGACGGCTCGGTGCTGCTGGCCGGCTGCGACAAGTCGCTGCCCGGCATGATGATGGCCGCCGCCCGGCTCGATCTCGCCTCCGTGTTCCTGTACGCCGGCTCGATCATGCCCGGCCAGGTCGACGGCCAGGACGTCACGATCATCGACGCGTTCGAGGCCGTCGGTGCCTGCCTCGCCGGCCGGATCACCCGCGAGGAGGTCGACCGGATCGAGCGGGCGATCTGTCCCGGCGAAGGCGCCTGCGGCGGCATGTACACCGCCAACACGATGGCCGCCGTCGGTGAGGCGCTCGGCATGTCGCTGCCCGGCTCGGCCGCGCCGCCCGCCGTCGACCGCCGACGCGACGGGTTCGCCCACCGCTCCGGCGAGGCCGTGGTCGAGCTGCTGCGACGCGGCATCACCGCGCGCCAGATCATGACCATGGAGGCCTTCGAGAACGCGATCACCGTCGTGATGGCGCTCGGCGGGTCCACCAACGCCGTGCTCCACCTGCTGGCCATGGCGCGTGAGGCCGAGGTGCCGCTCACCATCGACGACTTCAACCGGATCGGCGACAAGGTCCCGCACCTCGGCGACCTCAAGCCGTTCGGCAAGTACGTCATGAACGACGTCGACAAGGTCGGCGGCATCCCCGTCGTGATGAAGGCCCTGCTCGACGCCGGTCTGATGCACGGCGACTGCCTGACCGTCACCGGCAAGACGATGGCCGAGAACCTCGCCGCCCTCGCGCCGCCCGAGCTCGACGACGAGGTGCTCCGCAAGCTGGACCGGCCGATCCACGCCACCGGCGGGCTGACCATCCTCAAGGGATCGCTGGCTCCCGACGGCGCGGTCGTGAAGTCGGCCGGCTTCGACGAGTCGGTCTTCACCGGCACCGCCCGCGTCTTCGACGGCGAGCGGGCCGCCATGGACGCGCTCACCGAGGGCCAGATCAAGGCCGGCGACGTCGTGGTGATCCGCTACGAGGGTCCGAAGGGCGGCCCGGGCATGCGCGAGATGCTCGCCATCACCGGAGCGATCAAGGGCGCCGGGCTCGGCAAGGACGTGCTGCTGCTGACCGACGGCCGCTTCTCGGGTGGTACGACGGGGCTGTGCGTCGGCCACGTCGCGCCGGAGGCCGTCGATGCGGGTCCGATCGCGTTCGTGCGCGACGGAGACCAGATCACCCTCGACGTGCTCAACCGGACGCTCGAGGTCGAGATGCCGGACCTCGAGGAGCGCAAGGTCGGCTGGGAGCCGTTGCCCCCGAAGTACACCCGGGGAGTGCTCGGCAAGTACGCCAAGGTCGTGCAGTCCGCCGCGCACGGTGCCGTGACCAGCTGATCCTGATGCCTGTTGAAATCTCCTCGGGACCGCACGGTCCTGCTCTCGGTTGCGGTCGCCATGCTCACGCTGCTCGCTGCTCGCTGGCGGCGTGCGGATCTTCGAGGGCGAGCCGGACGCCGTCGCAGCGGACCAGCCCCGGTCCCTCGATCAGTCCGTCGATCCGTCGGTGGACGCGACGCTGACGCCCCGTCCGACCGAACCTCCGCCCTCCGGCGGGGTCAGCCCACCGCACGCAGCCGGCGGGGTGCTCCCCCACGGCGGGCGCCGGATCTTCGACGGCAACCGGCTCCTGGTGGCCTACTACGGCACCGGCGGCAGCGGCGCCCTGGGCGTGTTGGGAGAAGGGCCACCGGCGGTGATGCACCGGCGGCTGATGCGTGCGGCCGCCCCGTTCCGGCGTCCTGGCCAGCCGATCACGCCGGTCTACGAGATGATCGTGACGGTGGCCGATGCGAGCCCCGGCCCGGACGGCGACTTCAGCCACGACATCTCCCGCCGGATGGTCAAGCGCTACATCCGGGCCGCGCACGCGCAACGGCGCGCTGCTGCTGCTCGACATCCAGCCCGGGCGCTCGGACTTCAAGGCCGTGGCCAAGCGGTGGGCCTGGGCGCTGCAACACCCCAACGTCGGGCTGGCGCTGGACCCCGAGTGGCGGATGCATCGACGGCGGCGTGCCCGGGCGGGTGATCGGGATCGGTCACCGCCGACGAGGTCAACCGGACCTCCGCCTGGCTCTCTCGCCTGACCGACGGCGCACGATCTGCCCGAGAAGCTGTTCGTCCTGCACCAGTTCCGGACCACCATGATCGAGAACATCGCGCTTGTCCGCCGCCGGCTCGGCCTGGCCCTGGTGCAGCACGTGGACGGGTTCGGGACCCCGGGGGAGAAGCTGGCGACGTACCGACACCGTCGAGCACTCCTCGAAGTTCCACATGGGCTTCAAGCTGTTCTACGACGAGGACGTCCACCGGATGGGGCCTCACGAGGTGGGCCGGATCCGCCCCAGGTCCGCTTCGTCTCCTTCCAGTGAGATAGACAGGAGCGGTGACGAGCGCCGACGAGCTGGATGTTGCGGACGTTCTCGGGATCCACCGGGACAGGTTCGTGGGCGCCGAGACCCCGCTCGTCTACTTCGACGGCAACTCGCTGGGTCGACCGCTGAAGGCCACCGGCGCCGCGCCTGACCGCGTTCGTCGAGGCGGGGTGGGGAGAGCGACTGATCCGGGGCTGGGACGAGGGTTGGTTCGACCTGCCCGAGCGGATCGGGGACGAGCTCGGGTCGATCGTGCTGGGCGCTGCCGCCGGCCAGACCGTGATCGGCGACTCCACAACCGTGCTGCTGTACAAGTTGATGCGGGCCGCGGTCGCGCTTCGACCCGGGCCGCACAGAGATCGTCGTCGACCGCGACAACTTCCCGACCGATCGTTACGTGGCCGACGGCGTAGCCCGGGAGTGTGGCCTGACCGTGCGCTGGATCGACGTCGAGACCGACGCCGGCGTGGCCGCCGAGCAGCTGGCACAGGTCGTCGGCCCGGACACGGCGCTGGTCGTGGTCAGCCAGGTCGCCTACCGCTCGGGATGGCTGGCCGATGTCGCGGCTCTCACCACGATTGCCCACGACTCCGGCGCGCTGATCCTGGTGGACCTCTGTCACTCGGCGGGCGTCGTGCCGGTCCACCTCGACGAGTGGGAGGTGGACCTCGCGGTGGGTTGCACCTACAAGTACCTCAACGGCGGGCCGGGATCGCCCGCCTTCGCCTACGTCGCGGAGCGTCTGCTGGATGACATCACCCAGCCGATCCAGGGGTGGATGGGTGCTACCGATCCGTTCGTGATGGGGCCGACGTATGCGCCCGCGCCGGGCATCCGTCGGATGCTCAGCGGCACCCCGGCCATCATCGGCATGCTGCCGCTGCAGGACATGCTCGAGCTGGTCGGCGAAGTAGGCATCGAGCGGATCCGCGAGAAGTCGGTCGCCCTCACCGGCCGGGCCATCGACCTTGCGGATCGCATCCTCGCCCCGCTCGGCGTCGCGGTCGCCTCGCCGCGAGACCCGGGTCTGCGCGGCGGCCATGTGACGCTGACCCACCCGGTGATGCGCGAGGTCACGTCGACCCTGTGGCAGCGCGACGTGATCCCCGACTATCGCAACCCGGATGGGCTGCGGATCGGTCTTTCGCCCCTCTCGACGTCGTACGCGGAGCTGGAGCGCGGGCTGGAGATGGTGGGCGAGGCCGTCACCCAGATCGTCGGCGCCCGCCGGTCCTAGCCCGGAACGGCCCGACCAGGCGCGGCCCCGACAGCCTGCTCTCCAACCGCTGCGCCTCGCGCTGGATGGGCTGGGCGAGATATTCGCCGAGGATCACACCGGCAGCCAGAGCCAGCGCCACCGACGCTGCGGTGACCATGGCGAGGACCCCCCGGCTCGTGGCCGCCTCGTCGCCGGCGGTCAGCAACGACAGGCCGCGGAAGATCGACAGACCCGGCAGCAACGGCACGATCGCCGAGACCACCACGACCAGGGGCGGCACCCGGGCCCAGCCGGCGACGCCGTACGCCACGAGTCCGATCACCAGCGCGGCGACCCCGGCTGCCCAGGTGCGGTCGAAGCCGGCGTAGCCCACGCCCTGCGACGTCAGCATCGCCAGGGCGGCGACGAGCGCGATCGGGCCAACCACCCGCCACGGCGAGTAGGACGCGACGGCGAACGCCGCCGCGGCGACGCCCGCGCCGATCGCCATCACGGTCAGGGTGTCCAGAGCGACCACCCGCCCGGGCACCACCCGGCCGAGCTCGACACCGGCGATCTCGGCCACGGTAAGGCCTCCGGTGACACCGGCGATCAGACCCGACGTGGCGAGAAGTGCCTCAATGATCCGCGCCGATGCGGTCAGGTAGAAGCCGGAGAGTGCGTCCTGCAGCGCACCCATGAAGCCGATGCCGGAAAGCAGCATGATGATGTTGGCGGTGACCGCCAGCGACGGGTCGACCTGGTCGCTCAGGGCGGCACCGCCGACGGCCAACAGGGTGGCCACCCCACCGCCGACGATCTGCAGGTAGAAAGTCGGCAGTCGCCGCCGCGACATGACCAGCTGGAGGCGGTCGATCACGACGCCGGCGAGCGCGGCAACGGCGATCACCAGCAAATCCCCGCCCAGCATCAGCGCTACCCCGGCGCACATCACGCCGGTCGCTGCTGTGACCGCCCAACGAGGGGTCTGGTGTCCGGTCGAGACGATCCGCGCAGCCTCGCTGCGAGCCTGTGCCAGGGTCAGCCGGTCGGCGAGCACGTCGCGCACCAGGTGGTCGGCGCGGGTGAGGTCCTCATAGTCGAGATCGCGTTGCTTCACCTGTCGCATCAACACGATCGGCGACTCGTCGGGTGCCGACTGGAAGCTCATCGACAGTGACGTGAACGTCACGTCGATCTCGGCCGAGCGCAGCCCGAGATGGATCGCGAGCGACTGCATGGTCGCGGTGACGTCCGCTGCGCCGGCGCCGTTGGCCATCAACGTCTCGCCGACGCGCAGGCACAGGTCCATGGTCAGGTGGACCTCACGCGACTCGGGCATGGTCCCGATGCTGCCAGTCCGCTAGTGCGGGTGCGACTTCCAGTCGACGGGCGTCGGCTTCGCGCGGCCGTCGATGCGGGCGAGGAGGGCGAAGACCGCGAGGAACAGCAGTGTGATCCCGATGCCCGCGACCACGACAGCCGCCACGCCGTCCTCGCGGTGGTCCAGGAAAGGGTAGGGGTACCAACCGCTGAGGCCGCCCACGGTCAGGGCCTCCGCGAGCCAGACGAACGGCCAGACCAGAGCCAGGCCGACCACCCTGACGGTGACTCGGGGGCGAGGACCGAACCGTGCCCAACCGGCGACCGCAAGCAGCGGCACGGCCATGTGCAGCAGCTTGTCGGCGACGTAGTCCGCGCCCTGAAGGTCGAGCAGTGGTCGGAGCAGCACGAAGTGCACGAGCCCGGTGATGGCGATGCCGGCTACCCCCGCGACCCGGAGCACCCGCCATCGGGCTCCGTCGCGGGCGGGGTCGCGGACGAGCTGCGCGGCTGTGATCGCGACCAGCACGTTGCTCTGGATGGTGAAGTAGGAGATCAGCCGGAGCAGCCGGAGGGGCAGGTCCGGGCGGGTCTGCTCGTCGAGGACCCGGCCGCCCTGGATCACGAGCACCAGCTGCAGCAGCACCGCACCGATCGCCACGAGCGCGGTCACCGCATGCCAACGCCTGGCCCAGGTCATGGCCCGACCCTAGGGTTAGCGAATCCCGGGGGCTGGTGTAGACCACCCCGGGGGCGTCACCCCTCTTTACTCCGGGCTGCGGCGTGGCGCACCCTACCGTGACCACGTGCTCGCGAAAGGTGTCTCCATGACTGCTGTCAGCGAGCCTCGGGCGCCCCACCGGACCGCCGGTCGGGCCGCCTTGGTGATCGCCTCGTTCGGGGCTTTCATGGCCTTCCTCGACGCCACCATCGTCAACGTCTGCTTCCCGGCGATCCAGGAGTCGTTCCCGGACAGCTCGACCGGCGCCCTCGCGTGGGTGCTCAACGCCTACAACTTGGTGTTCGCCGCGGCTCTGGTGGCCGGCGGTCGGCTCGCCGACCTGGTCGGACGTCGGCGTACCTTCCTGCTCGGCGTCGTGGCCTTCACGATTGCCTCGGTCTTGTGCGCCGTTGCGCCGACTCTCGGCTGGCTGATCTTCTGGCGGGTCTTCCAGGCACTCGGCGCAGCGCTCTTGGTGCCGGCCTCATTGGGGCTGGTCATCCAGGCCGCTTCGGCGGAAAAGCGCGCGCATGCGGTCAGCATGTGGGGCGCCGCGGCGGCCCTGGCCGCCGGGCTGGGGCCGCCCATCGGTGGCGCCCTGATCGAGGTCTCGGGGTGGCGGCTGGCGTTCTTGGTCAACCTGCCGCTGGGTATCGCCGCCGGGGTCGCCGGGATGCGGTTGCTGGATGAGAGTCGCTCACCGGGTCGACGTCGTCTGCCGGACCTCGCCGGCGTAGGTATCCTCGCGGTCAGCTTGGCGCTGATCAGCCTGGCCATCGTCCAGGGGCCCACATGGCACTGGGACGGCGTGCGCACGCTGCTGGCCTTCGGCTGCGGTGGCCTCCTGCTGGTCGTCGTGGGCTGGCGCAGCACGCGGCACCCGGTGCCCGTAGTGGATCCTGCTCTGCTGCGGATCCCGAGCTTCACCGTGGCCAACCTGGCCACGCTTGCCGCGGGGATGGGGATGTATGCGTACCTGCTCAACCACATCATCTGGCTCAGCTACGTCTGGGACTACTCGCTGCTCACCGCAGGACTGGCGGTTGCTCCGAGCGCCCTGGTGACTGCCGTGGCTGCCGCACGACTCGGCGGTGTCGCTGAGCGCTACGGCTTCCGGAGGGTCGCGGTGCCGGGTGCGTTGGTCTGGGCGGCTGGCCTCTGGTGGTTCAGCGAGCGGGTCGGCACCTCGCCCTCCTACGTCGCCGAGTGGCTGCCCGGTGCGTTCCTGGCAGGCATCGGATGCGGTGCGGTACTGCCGGTGCTCGGCAGCGCCGCGGTGGCTGCGGTGCCGGGAGGTGCCTACGCCACCGCGTCGTCGATCGTGAGTGCGGTGCGTCAGCTCGGCGGAGTGCTCGGAGTTTCCTTGCTCGTCGTGGTGCTCGGTGTCCCCACTGACCCGTTGTCGGGGCTCGATGCGTTGCGCGACGGATGGCGGTTCTCGATGTGGTGCTTCGTCGCGGCCGCGGTGATCGCACTGGCGTTGCGCCCGAGCAAGGTTCTGGTGGCGGAGGACGCGCCGGAGCTCGCCGCCCCCGCGCTGCGGCGCAACGACGTGGTGGCCGCGGGCGTCGCGTGCCGGAGCAGTTGAGCATCCTTCGCGGTTTGGACGTGGAGACTCGGGCGGCCCTCAGCGCGAGAGGGGAGCGCCGGGAGGTGCGGGCGGGCCGAGTGCTCATGCGCCAAGGGGACCCCGGAGACTCGCTGCTGCTCGTGCTCAGCGGCCGCCTGACGATCAGCAAGGACGGCGTCGAGATCGCCGACATCGGTCAGGGTTCGGTGGTCGGTGAGCTGGCAGTTTTCGCAGCCGGCGCGCGTTCAGCCACCGTCATCGCCGCCCGTGACAGCGTGCTGCTCGAGGTCACCGCGGCCGATGTGCTCGCTGTGCTCACCGATCGTCCACAGGCCTACGTGGGCATCGCTCGGGCGTTGGCCGAGCAGGTCACCCGGCTCGCGCCGCGGCCTCGCGGCGATGCGGCCCCCAGCGTGATCGCGATCCTCTCCGTGGCCGGGCCGGCTCCTCACGACGTTGCCGACTCGCTGGTCAGTGCACTGGGTAGGCACCTTCGGGTGCTCAGTCCCGGCGAGGTCAGTGCGGAAGGGCTCGAGCGGGCCGAGCGCGAAGCCGATCGGGTCGTGCTCGTCGCCGGCTACGACGACGAGGACTGGCGCGACTTCTGCCAGCGTCATGCCGACTGCATCGTCCTGGTCGCCGAGGGCGACCCTCGGCTGCCGCGGCCGGCTGAGGGCTGCGAGCTCGTGCTTCGTGGCGCCGCGAACAGTGACCGGATCAGTGCCTGGATGTCGAGCACCGGCGCCCGGCGCGTCCACCAGCTCGACGTGATCGGCTTGGAGCCGCTGGCGGCCCGGCTGAGCGGACGCTCTCTCGGCGTGGCACTCGCTGGAGGAGGCGCCCGGGCACTGTCCCATGTGGGACTGCTGTATGAGCTCGAGGCGGCCGGCATCCAGGTCGACCGGGTCGCCGGAGTGAGTGTCGGGTCCTACATCGGGGCCGGTTTCGCTGCGGGATGGGAGACGGAGCGGATCGAAGAGGTGATGCGCGCCGAGTTCGTCCAGCGGAAGCCAGTCTCCGACTGGACGCTGCCGCGCTACGCGCTGTCGCGCGGGGGGCGGATCCGGCAGGCCACCCATCGTGTGTTCGGCGACCTCACGGCCGAGGAGCTGCCCCGCGAGCTGACCGTCATGGCGACCGACCTCTACCGCCGCGAGGCGACGGTGCTGCGGACCGGCTTGTTGCGCGAGATCACCCAGGCTTCGGCCGCGGTCCCGGCACTGCTGCCCCCGGTCAAGGTCGGCGGTCGCATCTACGTCGATGGAGCCGCGACCGGCAACCTGCCGGTGCAGGCGCTGGCCGCCGAATGCGTCGGGCCCGTGCTGGCGGCGAACCTCGCTGTCGGCAGCGGCGATGGTCCGCGCGATCGGACGAATCTGCGGATCCCGACCTTGGGCGACACCCTGATGCGCAGCCTCCTGCTCTCCGGAGCCGGAGCCGACGAGGCCGCCGTCCGGCTCGCCGACGTCGTGGTGACAGCCCAGACCCGCAACGTAGGGCTGCTCGAGTTCCACCAGATCGATGCCGCCATCGAGTCGGGTAGGGCTGCAGGTCGCGCGGCCGTCGAGGCGTTGGCAGCCCTGCCGGCGTACGCGGCGGAGGAGTCCGCTGCGCCGGCACCTCTCGACGAACCTGTGGCAGGCTCGCCGACATGAGTGACCCCACGGACCGTGTTGACCTACGAGCAGGTGAAGGAGGCCGGTCTCGCCGACTGGCGGTGGCTGCTGGGCGGGCTGCACGCACGCTTCGCGACCGGCGACTTCGCCACCGGCATCGCCCTGGCCGACGCGATTGCTGCCGCGGCGGAGGAGGCGAACCACCATCCCGACCTCGATCTGCGCTATCCGTTCCTGGCGGTGAAGCTGGTGAGCCATGACGTCGGCGGCGTGACCAGCCGCGACCTGGATCTGGCTCGCCGGATCACCGAGCTGGCGGCGTCGGCCGGAGTCGCTGCCGACACCACGAAGGTCAAGGTGCTCGAGCTGGCACTCGACACCGCCGACATCCGGGCGATCCTCCCGTTCTGGGGGGCCGTGCTCGATTTCAAGCCGGACGATGACGCCCCCGAGGTGGTCGATCCCGATGGCCGGATCACGACGCTCTGGTTCCAGCAGACGGAGCCGCACGACGAACCCCGGCAGCGGTTCCATCTCGACATCGTCGTCCCGATTGAGGAGGCGCAGGCCCGGATCGACGCAGCCGTGGCTGCCGGCGGAACGCTGGTCACCGACGAGCACGCTCCCGCGTTCTGGGTGCTGGCCGACGCGGATGGCAACAAGGTCTGCGTCTGTACTCCGGAAGGCCGGACGGGGTGATCGGATGTTGGGACTGCTATCCCGTATTCTGAGACGAGTGGGAGAGTGGCTGCCTGGCGGCTGACCCGGGTTATACGGTGTGCTCATGCTTCACGACATCCTCGTATGCACCGGGCGTGCCGGCTGACTGACCAGCCAGCACGTCCTCCCCTCGATGCCCCAGCGGCCGAGGGGTTTTTTGTTGTGACGAACCTTTGACCAGCACCGGACGAACACAGGACAGGATCAGATGAGCGAGCAGGTGACAGGCGCACAGAGCCTGATCAGGTCGCTGGAGGCGGCGGGGACCGAGAACATCTTCGGCATCCCCGGTGGGGCGATCCTTCCGGCGTACGACCCGCTGATGGACTCCACGATCCGGCACATCCTCGTCCGCCACGAACAGGGCGCCGGCCACGCCGCGCAGGGCTATGCCGCCGCGTCGGGAAAGGTGGGCGTGTGCATGGCAACCTCCGGGCCGGGCGCAACCAACCTGGTCACCCCGATCGCTGATGCCCACATGGACTCGGTGCCGATCGTCGCCATCACCGGACAGGTCGGGGCCAAGTCCATCGGCACCGACGCCTTCCAGGAGGCCGACATCCGCGGCATCACGATGCCGATCACCAAGCACAACTTCCTGGTCACCGATCCGGACGAGATCCCGCGCACCGTGGCCGAGGCGTTCTACATCGCTTCGACCGGCCGCCCCGGTCCGGTGCTGGTCGACGTCGCCAAGTCGGCCCTGCAGGCGATGACCACGTTCACGTGGCCGACCGAGATCCAGCTGCCGGGTTACCGCCCGGTGACCCGCCCGCACGCGAAGCAGATCCGTGAGGCCGCCAAGCTGATCCTCGAGGCCCGGCGTCCGGTTCTCTACGTCGGCGGCGGCACCATCCGGGCCCGCGCGTCGCGCGAGCTGAAGGTGCTTGCTGAGCTGACCGGCATGCCCGTCGTCACCACCTTGATGGCGCGCGGCGCCTTCCCTGACAGCCATCCCCAGCACCTCGGGATGCCCGGCATGCACGGCACGGTCGCCGCGGTGGCCGCGCTCCAGCGCAGCGATCTGATGATCAGTCTGGGCGCCCGGTTCGACGACCGGGTCACCGGCAACCTCGACTCGTTCGCACCCGGCGCCAAGGTCATCCACGCCGACATCGACCCCGCCGAGATCGGCAAGAACCGACACGCCGACGTCCCCATCGTGGGCGACGTCCGCGAGGTGCTCGGCGACCTGATCGTGGCCCTGAAGGCCGAGGCCGACGCGGGCAACACCGGTGACTACGAGGCGTGGGTGGAGTTCCTGGCGGGGGTCAAGATGAAGTACCCGCTGGGCTACGACATGCCGAAGGGCGCTCTCTCCCCGCAGTACGTCATCGAGCGGCTCGGCGTCATCTCCGGAGAGAACACCGTCTACACCGCGGGAGTCGGCCAGCACCAGATGTGGGCGGCCCACTTCGTGAAGTACGAGCGGCCGAACACCTGGATCAACTCCGGTGGGCTCGGCACCATGGGCTTCGCAGTGCCGGCCGCGATGGGTGCCAAGGTCGGCGTGCCGGACCAGACGGTCTGGGCGATCGACGGCGACGGCTGCTTCCAGATGACCAACCAGGAGCTGGCCACCTGCGCCATCAATGACATCCCGATCAAGGTCGCGGTGATCAACAACGAGTCCCTCGGCATGGTGCGCCAGTGGCAGACGCTGTTCTACAACGAGCGCTACTCCAACACCGACCTGCACTCCAAGCGGATCCCCGACTTCGTCAAGCTTGCCGACGCCTACGGCTGCGTCGGGCTGGCCTGCGAGACCCCCGAGGAGGTCGACGCCACGATCGAGAAGGCGATGGAGATCAACGACCTGCCCGTGGTGGTGGACTTCCGCGTGCACCGCGATGCGATGGTGTGGCCGATGGTGGCGGCCGGCACCAGCAACGACGACATCAAGTACGCCCGCGACCTGGCGCCCGACTTCGAGGAGGACGACCTCTGATGAGCCACCACACCCTGTCGGTGCTCGTCGAGAACAAGCCCGGCGTGCTCGCTCGGATCGCCGGCCTGTTCAGCCGGCGTGGCTACAACATCGACTCGCTGGCCGTCGGGCCGACCGAGCACCCCGAGGTCTCCCGGATGACGATCGTGGTCAACGTGGAGGACTCACCGCTCGAACAGGTCACCAAGCAGCTCAACAAGCTGGTCGAGGTGATCAAGATCGTCGAGCTCGATCCTGACGCCTCGGTCAACCGTGAGCTGGTGATGATCAAGGTCTCGGCGTCCGCAGAGACCAGGGGACAGGTGCTCGACGCCGTCCAGCTGTTCCGCGCCACCGTGATCGACGTGGCCCCCGATGCCGTCACCATCCAGATGGTCGGCAGCGCCGCCCGGATCACCGACTTCATGCGCGTGATCGAGCCCTTCGGGGTGCGCGAGCTCGCGCAGTCGGGACAGGTCGCCATCGGCCGGGGCTCCCGCTCCATCTCCGAGCGCAACCTGCGCCCGATCGCCGTACCCACCACGCCGGTCGCCGGCTGAACGACGTACCACCAACCAATGATGGACAAACCAGAAAGCGAGCCCACCAGTGGCTGAGATGTTCTACGACGACGATGCCGACCTCTCCCTGATCCAGGGCAAGAACGTGGCCGTGATCGGCTACGGCAGCCAGGGCCACGCGCACGCGCTGTCCTTGCGCGACTCCGGCGTCGACGTCCGCGTCGGCCTGCAGCCGGGATCGAAGAGCCGCGCGAAGGCGGAGGCCGAGGGCCTGCGCGTCGTGACCCCGGCCGAGGCGGCCGAGGAGGCCGACCTGATCGTGATCCTCGCTCCCGACCAGCACCAGCGGAAGCTGTACGCCGAGGAGATCGAGCCGCAGCTTGCCGAGGGCGACACCTTGGTCTTCGGTCATGGTTTCAACATCCGCTTCGGCTACATCACCCCACCCGCCGGCGTCGACGTCTTCATGGTCGCGCCGAAGGGCCCCGGGCACCTCGTGCGCCGTGAGTACGTCGACGGCCGCGGCGTACCGGTGCTGGTCGCTGTGGAGAAGGACGAGTCGGGCAACGCGTGGCCGCTCGCGCTCTCGTATGCCAAGGGCATCGGCGGGCTCCGGGCCGGCGGGATCAAGACCACGTTCACCGAGGAGACCGAGACCGACCTGTTCGGCGAGCAGGCCGTCCTGTGCGGCGGGGCCTCGCAGCTGGTCATGTACGGCTTCGAGGTGCTCACCGAGGCCGGCTACCAGCCGGAGGTCGCCTACTTCGAGTGCCTCCACGAGCTGAAGCTGATCGTCGACCTGATGTACGAGGGCGGCATCGCCAAGCAGCGCTGGTCGGTGTCTGACACCGCCGAGTTCGGTGACTACGTCTCCGGTCCTCGGGTGATCACGCCCGACGTGAAGGCCAACATGGTCGCCGTGCTCGAAGACATCAAGAACGGCAAGTTCGCCGAGCGCTTCATCGGGGACATGGACAACGGCTCGCCGGAGTTCACCGAGTTCCGCAAGAAGGGTGAGGCGCACCCGATCGAGACCACCGGCCGGGAGCTGCGCAAGCTGATGGCCTGGGTCAAGTCCCACGACTCCGACTACGTCGAGGGTTCCTCCGCCCGCTAGGCCGACCCGGCTCGACTTCACGCTGAAAAGCGTCGACCCGGCTCTTGTTCACGTGATCGACGTGAATACGAGCCGGGTCGACCTGTCTGGTAGTCAAGTCGAGCCGGGTCGGCAGGACGGCTACTTGACCTCGGAGTGGCGAATCATCATCAGGCCGATGGACAGGGGCAGGAGGATCCAGAGGACACTGGAGACGCCGAGGTTCGCCCACTGCTCGCCGGTCAGGTTCCCCTCGAACAGCGCGCCCTGGGCGTAGTTGAAGTCGACCCACGGCTGCAGGTCGGAGAACCACTGCTGGCTCTGGGCCAACAGCACGGCGAGGCCGGTGAGTACGAACCCGTAGACGAAGTAGGCCACGATCGCCCCGGCGGAGCTGCGGATCAGCACGCCCAGCATGAAGCCGATCAGCAGGCCGAGCACGTTCGCGAGTACCAGCGACATCGCCTGGTCGAGGGGGATGTCCCAGACGGTGTCGACACCGGCGATGGCGGCGCCGACCACGTTGCCGAGCGCGCCGACACCGAGCGCCACGAGGATCGAGACCGCTCCGACGGAGACGGCGACGATCATCTTGGCCATGATCACCCGGGACCGCTGCGGTACCAGGGTGAACGTCGTCAACCCGCTGCGTTGGCTCCACTCGCTGGTCACGGACAGGATCGCCATGATCGGCAGCAGGACGACCATCGGGATGCCGATGGCGGCGCCGAAGTTGTCGTAGGTCTGGTCACTGGGTGGCGCGAAGACGATGACGGACGCGGTCGCCAGCACCGCCGAGATGCCGATGCCCGCGGTGAGCCAGAACCCCGATCGGGTGTTGAAGAGCTTGGTGAGCTCGACGCCGAGGATGCGAGTGAACGGGATGGGCTTCGGTGCGACCCGCACGCGCGGGCGTTCTGCAGTCAGGGCAGTCATGCGGCAGCTCCTTCTCGTGAGGTGTCGGCGGTGAGCTCGAGGAACATGTCCTCGAGTCCGGCGCCGTCGGCGGTCTTCAGCTCCAGCAGTGGTACGCCGGCGGCCTGGGCCACCTTGCCGACCAGCTCGGGGTCGGCGTCGGCCCGGAAGCCGTCGTCGCCGGAGGGCGTCGTCGCGATGCCGGAGGAAGTCAGGGCGAGTCGTAGGTCCGCGACCGCCGTGGCCCGGACGACGGTGCCGGCGCTGGCGAGCAGCTCGGCCTTGGTGCCCTGGGCCACGATCCGACCCCGGCCGATCACGACCAGGTCATCGGCGATCACTTCGATCTCGTGCAGCAGGTGCGAGGAGAGCAGCACGGTGCCACCTTGGTCCGCGAAGGTCCTGAGCAGGTCCCGCATCCAGCGGATGCCGGCCGGGTCCAGGCCGTTGGCGGGCTCGTCGAGGATCAGCACCTCCGGGTCGCCCAGCAACGCGGTGGCCAGTCCGAGCCGTTGACGCATGCCCAGGGAGTAGTTGCGGACGCGCCTGCCGGCCTCGGTCGGCGTCAGGCCCACCGCGTCCAGCATCGCCTCCACGCGGGTAGTGGGCAGGCCCATGGTGCGGGCGGCGACGCGGAGCGTCTCGCGCCCGGTGCGCCCCGCGTGCTGCGCGGACGCGTCCAGGAGTACGCCGACCTCCCGGCCAGGGTTGGGCAGGTCGGCGTAGCGGCGGCCGAGCACGTGGGCGGTGCCGGCGCTGGGCGGGGTGAGCCCGACCATCACTCGCATGGTCGTGGACTTGCCGGCGCCGTTGGGGCCCAGGAAGCCGGTGACGCGGCCCGGCAGGGCGTCGAAGGTGACGTCGTCGACGGCCCGAAGACCCCCGTACGTCCTGGTCAGTGCGCTGATTTCGATCATGGGTCCAGCGTGGTCGTCGCGGGTGCTCGCCCGCATCAGGGACGAGTCCCCAGCCACCCCCGGAAGGACCCCGAGATCACCTCAGGGTGGTGGCTACTCCCCGTCGGGGTAGGCCTCAGCGGTCACGTGCAGCGCCTCCCGGAGGTCGGGCACTTCGTCGACGAGCCTGGCGAGGTCGTCCTTGGTGTAGTGCACCACCTCGAGCTCGGTGGTCGAGACGACGCTGGCGGTACGCAGGCGGTGCTCAAGGATCCCGACCTCGCCGATGACGCCACCGGCGCCGACCGTGGCCACCTCCTGACCATGCTTGCGCACGGACACCTCGCCGGAGAGCAGCACGTACGCCTTGTCGGCAGGGGTGGACTCGGACATCAGCGACCAGTCCTTCGGGAGATGCACGAACCGTCCGGCTTCGGCGACCTTCTTCAGGTCCCTGTCGGACAACGTCGAGAAGGCATCCAGCTGCCTCAAACGCTCGCTCTCGGTGTTCTTTGACACGGTCGATCCTCTCCTCGGTCCTGCTTCACGCCCCATGATGTCCAGCGTCGACCATCGCAGCCTAGAGGGATTGGTGGTCCGGCGTCTGCGACAACGAGCAAAGCACCTCGCCGCGGCCTCGGGTCGCCCGGTTCGGCAGGGATCCTCGTGGACCTAACTTAGGTACTCCTTACCTAAGGAGGTACCATCTCGTTCGTGCTTGGAAACTTCCTGATCGGTCTCCGCGAGGGCCTTGAGGCGGCTCTGGTCGTCAGCATCCTCGTTGCCTACCTGGTGAAGTCCGATCGACGCCACCAGCTGCGGTGGATCTGGCTGGGAGTCGGCGTGGCCGTTCTGCTCAGCGTGGGGCTGACGGTTGGCCTCGGCCTCCAGTCGCGCCAGCTCACGTTCCAGGCGCGCGAGCTGCTCGGCGGCGTGCTCTCGATCGTGGCGGCGGCATTCGTCACCTGGATGATCTTCTGGATGGCCACGGCGGCCAAGCACATCGCGGGTGACCTGCGCGGCCGGATCGACGACGCTGCAGGGCGTTGGTGGTCGCTCTCGGTGGTGGCGTTCCTGGCCGTCGGCCGCGAGGGCATGGAGACGGCCCTCATCCTGTGGTCCAACACCAGGGTCGCCATCGACAGCGACCTGCCCGAGGGTGCCCCGGGCGGCGCCACGCCGCTCGTGGGCGCCATTCTCGGCCTGCTGACCGCAGTCGTGCTCGGCTACCTCATCTACCGGGGTGCGATCCGACTCAACCTCACCGTGTTCTTCACCTGGACCGGTTTCTTCCTGATCCTGGTCGCGGCCGGGGTGCTCTCCTACGGCATCCACGACCTGCAGGAGGCCGGCGTCGTGGCCGGCGTCAACAGCCATCTCTTCGACGTCTCGCACGTCATCCCGCCGAGCTCCTGGTACGGCACCGTGCTCAAGGGGATCTTCAACTTCTCACCCCGGACGACGTACTGGGAGGCGGCCGCGTGGATCGGCTACGTCGTGCTCGTGGTGCCCGCCTTCATCGTCGTCATCCGCAAGCGCAAGCCGCGCCCCGGGATGCCGGCCCCCGCGTCGCCGACGTCCGCCACAACAACCCCCGAAAGATGAGGAACCACGTGAAGCACACCGCCCTGACCGTCGCGCTCCTGTTCGCGGCGCCGGTGCTCGCAGCCTGCGCCACCGAGAGCACGGACCCCGATGGGGGAGACGCCACCGCCGATGCCCGCTCCCTGAGTGTCGAGTCGTCCGACGACGCCTGCGACCTGTCGGCGACCGAGGCACCGGCGGGCGTGCTCAACTTCGACTGTGACCAACAGCGGGTCCCAGGTGACCGAGTTCTACTTCCTCGGAGACGACGGACAGCGGATCCTCGCGGAGGTCGAGAACATCGGCCCCGGCGCCACCCAGCAGCTGACCTTCAGCGCCCCGGCTGGCTCCTACATCACCGCCTGCAAGCCGGGGATGGTCGGCGAAGGCATCCGTGCCGACTTCACGGTGACCGAGTCTGATGAAGTCGTGAATGAGGCCGACGCCCAGCTGGTCGAACAGGCGCAGGCCGACTATGCGGAATACGTGATCGACCAGTCCGGCCAGTTGCTGGAGAAGACGCGCGAGTTCGTCGAGCTCTACCAAGCTGGTGATCAGGACGACGCCGCCCGGGCGCTCTACCCGGTGGCCCGCACCCATTGGGAGCGGATCGAGACGGTCGCCGAGTCCTTCGGCGACCTCGACCCCCTGATGGACGCCCGCGAAGCCGACATCCAGGAGGGCGAGGAGTGGACCGGCTGGCATCTCATCGAGAAGGACCTGTGGCCCGCGCGCGCCGGCAAGTACCGCGCGCTGACCCCCGACGAGCGCACCAGCTACTCGGCTGACCTCCTCGCCAACACCGAGGAGCTCGACACCCGGGTGCAGTCGTTGACCTACCCGATCGACATCATCGCCAACGGTTCGCGCGGACTGCTCGAAGAGGTCGCCATCGGCAAGGTCACCGGCGAGGAGGAGTACTGGTCACGCACCGACCTGTGGGACTTCCAGGCCAACGTCGACGGCGCCAAGGTCGGTTACGACGGCGTCGCAGCGATCGTGGAGCACAAAGACCCTGAGCTTGCCGAGCTGCTCGAGAGCCGGTTCGCGGACCTGCAGGTGCTGCTCGACGCGCAGCGCAGAGGCGACGGGTTCGCCTACTACGACGAGCTGAGCCAGGAGGAGATCAAGGGACTCTCCGATGCAGTCAACGCGCTCTCCGAGCCGCTGGGCCGACTCACGGCGGCGGTGCTGTCCTGACGCGGGTCAGCAGGCGAGGGCTGCTGGGGGGTGGCGGTGCGGCCGCTGCCGGGGTGGCCGGCGGTTTCGCAGTGGGTCGGGTCGCGGGTGGTGAGCAGGCACAGGCAGCGATCCGTGCGGCGTCGTACCCGTTCCGCGGTGAGCACCAGGCGGGCATAGCTACGCCGGCCCAGGACCGACTGCACTTCGCCGCCTTCGACGTCACGACGGACTCTCGGGAGGAGCTGGTCGCGCTGCTGAAGGCCTGGACCTTGGCCGCGGAGCAGATGACCCGGGGCGAGCAGGCAGGCGTGACCGGCGCCCTCGACGGGCCGGCCAACCTTCCGCCCGACGACACCGGTGAGGCGATCGGGCTGCCGGCCAGCGGTCTGACCATCACGTTCGGTTTCGGCCCGACCCTGTTCCGCGACCGCAACGGCTGGGACCGGTTCGGCATCGCCGATCGCCGGCCCGAAGCGCTCGAGGAGCTGCCGCACTTCACCGCTGACGTCCTCGATCCGATCAAGTCCGGCGGAGACCTCTGCGTGCAGGCCTGCGCCGATGACCCGCAGGTGGCGGTGCACGCCATCCGCAACCTGGTGCGGATCGGTTTCGGCACGGTGTCGGTGCGGTGGTCGCAGCTGGGCTTCGGGCGCACCTCGTCGACGTCGACCTCGCAGACGACTCCCCGCAACCTGTTCGGGTTCAAGGACGGCACCGCCAACGTGAAGTCCGAAGAGGCCGGAGCGCTCGACGAGCACGTCTGGGTCTCGAGCGATGACGTAGGCGGCAACGCGGAAGACGGGTGGCTGGTCGGTGGCTCCTACCTGGTGGCCCGCCGGATGAACATGACCATCGAGGTCTGGGACCGTCAGCCGCTCGGGGACCAAGAGGCGTTCATCGGGCGCACCAAGGGTCCCGGTGCCCCCTTGTCCGGCGGAGGTGAGTTCACCGAGCCCGACTTCGACATGCCCGGCAGCAACGATCTGCCCGTGATCGCTCCCGATGCCCATGTCCGTCTGGTCCACCCGGATCAGCACGGGGGAGCACGGATGCTGCGTCGCGGCTACAACTTCGTCGACGGCAGCGACCTGCTCGGTGGACTGAACGCCGGACTGTTCTTCCTCGCGTTCGTCCGCGACCCGCGCACCCACTTCATCCCGATCCAGAAGGCGATGGCCAAGAGCGACGCCTTGATGGAGTACCTGAAGGTCACCGGATCGGCCCTGTTCGCCGTCCCGCCTGGCATCGGGCAGGGCGAGTACGTCGGTCAGGCGCTCTTCGCCTGACCAGTGTCCCGGGGTGGCCGTCGCTCGGCTGAGTGGAGCCCGAGCAAGCGCTGCGTCATCCTCGACAACGCTCAGCACCCGGCAGCGCGACCACCCGGTCCACGCCGATGTCGTCGAGGAAGCCCGCGTCGTGACTGGCCACCAGGAGCGCACCTTGGAAGTCGGCGACGGCCGAGACCAGCGCGTCGTACGACGCGAAGTCGAGGTTGTTGGTCGGTTCGTCCAGCAACAGGAGCTGTGGGGTCGGATCGGCTCAGCAGCACCGCGGCCAGGCACGCGCGAAGGCGCTCCCCGCCGGAGAGACCGGCCACCAGCCGGTCACCGGCGGCGCCCCGGAACAGGAAGCGGGCGAGCCGCGCGCGCACCGCGTTCGCGTCGGCTCCGGGCGTCCGCCGCAGGACGTTGTCGAAGACGCTCAGCGTCATCATCGATCAGGTCAAGACGCTGCGGCAGGAAGCCCAGTGGGACATGCCGGTCCACGGATCCGGACACGGGCTCGATCTCGCCCGCCACGGTCCGCAGCAGCGTGGTCTTGCCAGACCCGTTGCAGCCGACCACGGCCACCCGCTCCGGGCCACGCAGCTCGAGACGGACGGGTGCGCCGGTGCGGATGACCAGCTCGGACGTGGTCAGCACCAGCCGCCCTGCTGGGCACCTTCGCGCCGGGCAGGTCCACCCGGATGTCGCGGTCCTGGCGCAGTAGCGACTCCGCGTCGGCCAGCCGGTCGCGCGCTTGCCGCTCCCGGTCCTCGTGGAGGGCGCGGTACTTCGCGGCCGACACCTGGGCCTGCCGCTTCTTGGCGCCGGCAACGCTCCTCGGTACTGACGTCGCGCTCTTCTTCCCGTACTTCAGCCGGTTGGCCAGGACCCGTTCCGCATCGACCCGATCGTGATGTTGCCTGCGCAGCTCGGCCTTCGCGGTGGTCACCCCTGCTGGGCCGCCTCCTGCTCGGACCTCACCTGGTCGACGTACGCGGAGTAGCCGCCGCCGTACCATCGGACCGCGCCGTCCCGCAGGTCGCCGATTCGCTCGACGCGAGCGAGCAGCTCGCGGTCGTGGCTGACCACGAGCAGGGTGCCGGCCCACGACTCGACGACGTCGTACAGACGCGCCCGGGAATCTGCGTCGAGGTTGTTCGTCGGTTCGTCGAGCAGGAGCACGTCGGGACGGCGCAGCAGCAGGCGAGTGAGCCCGAGCTGGGTGACCTCCCCGCCCGACAGCTGGCCCATCTGCCGCTCGAGGACGTCCGGTGGGAGGCCCAGCCGACCGAGCACGGCGACCGTGCGTTGCTCGATGTCCCAGTTGTCGCCGATGGTGTCGAACCGACGCTGGTCGACCGAGCCTGACTCGACCGCGCGGAGGGCCTCGAGGACCTCAGCGACACCCAGGAAATCGGCTACTCGTTGTTCGACGTCGAGGGTGAGGTCCTGCCCGAGGTAGCCGACCGAGCCGGCCACGGAGACCCGACCACTGGTGGGGGGCAGCTCGGCGGCGATCAGCCGAAGCAGCGTCGACTTGCCGACGCCGTTGCGGCCGACCAGACCCGAGCGACCGGGTCCGACCACGAGGTCGAGGCCGTCGATCACCTGGTCGCCCGTGGGCCACGCAAAGGTGAGAGAGGTGCAGGTGATGGCTGCAGGAACAGCAGCGGGCATGGAAGCTCCTTGAGACGAGGTGTCGAGCTTGCGGAACACGACGTCAGAGCTTCAAATGGCACCTACTTCTTCGGGGGTAGGGACGTATCAACGGTAGGCGCCGCCACCCTTCGGGCGCGACCGAATTAGCTGCCGCTGCGGGGTAAAGTGGCGCGTCGCACAGCGTCGTGCCGAACGTTCTCCGCCTCGCCACCTTGAGACCCCAATTGAGACCCAAGGACCCGCTGTGACTGCCACACCATCCGGCCGCCCCGTCGTACTGATCGCCGAAGAGCTGAGCCCCGCCACCGTGGATGCGCTCGGTCCCGACTTCGAGATCCGCAGCTGCAACGGCGCCGACCGCGCCGAGCTGCTGGCGGCCATCGCCGACGTCGACGCGATCCTGGTCCGCTCCGCCACCAAGGTCGACGCCGAGGCGCTGGCCGCTGCCAAACGGCTGAAGGTGGTCGCCCGCGCCGGGAGTCGGTCTCGACAACGTCGACGTCCGGGCGGCGACCCAGAGCGGCGTGATGGTCGTCAACGCGCCGACCTCCAACATCGTCAGCGCCGCCGAGCTTGCCGTCGCCCTGATGCTCGCGGCCGCCCGCCACGTCTCGCCGGCTCATGCGGCGCTGCAAGAACGGCGAGTGGAAGCGCTCGAAGTACACCGGCATCGAGCTCTACGAGAAGACCGTCGGCATCGTCGGGCTGGGCCGGATCGGCGTCCTCGTCGCCCAGCGTCTGAGCGCCTTCGGCATGAACGTGATCGCCTACGACCCCTATGTGCAGGCCGGGCGGGCCGCCCAGATGGGCGTGCGGCTGGTCGACCTCGACACCCTGCTCGACGAGTCCGACTTCATGTCGGTGCACCTTCCGAAGACTCCCGAGACCGTCGGGCTGATCGGCGCCGACCAGCTCGCGAAGGCGAAGAGCACGCTGGTCCTGGTGAACGCCGCGCGCGGAGGCATCGTCGACGAGAACGCGCTCTACGACGCGCTGAAGACCGGTGGGATCGCCGCCGCCGGCCTGGACGTGTTCGCCAGCGAGCCCTGCACCGACAGTCCGCTGTTCGAGCTGGAGAACGTGGTCGCGACTCCTCATCTCGGTGCCTCCACCGATGAGGCCCAGGAGAAGGCTGGAGTCGCCGTCGCCAAGTCGGTGCGACTCGCGCTGTCGGGCGAGCTGGTGCCCGACGCAGTCAACGTGCAGGGCGGCGTGATCGCCGAGGACGTGCGTCCCGGCATCCCGTTGACCGAGAAGCTCGGCCGGGTCTTCACCGGCCTGGCCGGCGAGGTCGCCCAGCAGATCGACGTCGAGGTGCGTGGCGAGATCACCGACTTCGACGTCAAGGTGCTCGAGCTCGCGGCACTGAAAGGCATCTTCACCGACATCGTCGAGGACCAGGTGTCCTACGTGAACGCCCCGTTGCTGGCGGCCGAGCGCGGCACCGCAGTCCGCCTGGTGACCGACCCGGAGAGCCCCGACCACCGCAATCTGATCACGATCCGAGGCACCCTCGCCGACGGCGGCCAGGTCTCGGTCAGCGGCACCCTGGTAGGGATCAACCAGAAGGAGCGGCTTGTCGAGATCAACGGCTTCGACGTCGACCTCGAACCCACCAACCACCTGGCGTTCTTCAACTACATGGACCGTCCCGGCATGGTCGGCACGGTCGGTCAGATCCTTGGTGACGCCGGCGTCAACATCGCCGGCATGCAGGTGGCGCGCGATGTGAAGGGCGGCCAGGCGTTGGTGGCGGTCTCGGTCGACTCCGCCATCACGCCCGAGACGCTGGCCGAGATCCAGGCCGCGATGGACGCCAACTCTGCGCGTGCGATCAACCTCTCCTGACCCCGTATCCCCATGGCGGCACTCTCGTTGGGACCACTGAACCGACGTCGTCCATCCTGGGAGAATCGTGAAGAAGCTCGTAGCCGCCGGCCTGTGCTCCCTAGTCGTCGGAGTCGTCGCACCTCTTCCGGTCGCCCATGCGGCAGGAGACAGGTGCTCGAGCAAGTCGGAGTTCCGACAGGTCAAGATCGGCATGTCGAAGACCAAGGTCAAGCAGATCATCGGATACGCCGGCAGGAAGTTCTTCGACTTCGACCAGTACGAGTCCCGTGAGTACCAGGCGTGCAGCAGCAAGAGCGGTTTCGTCTGGATCAGCTACGAGTACGGGAAGGTGACCGAGAAGCACGCCTCCTGGCGCTAGCGGCTAGGCCACCATCACTCGGCCGACCGCGGTCGGCGCTCCCGGTGTCCGATCGCGTACGCCGGCCCAGGCGGAGGCCAATCGCGTCACCGCCTCGCGCAGCTCGTCGGCCGGCAGGGTCCACGGGATCCGGACGAACCTGTCCAGGCCACCTTCGAGAGCGAACGCCGGTCCGGGTGCGACGATCACGCCGCGCCGTTCGGCCTCGACCGTCAGCGCGGTGCCGTAGGCGCCGGGAAGCTCGCACCACAGCGCCAACCCCCCGCCAGGCAGCTGGAACCGCCACTCGGGCAGCAGCTCCGTCACGGCCGAGGCCAGGGCTTCGCGCTGCTCGCGCAGGCGCACGCGTTGCCGCTCGACGATGGCCGCTCGGTCGGCCAGGAGGCGGGTCAGCACCAGCTGCTCCATCACGGGGGCGCCGAGGTCGAGGCCGACCCGGGCGTTGGTGATCCGCTCCACCTGCCCGCGCGGAGCCCGGATCCAGCCGAGCCGAAGCCCGCCCCAGAACGACTTGCTCGACGACCCGAGGGTCACCGTGTCCGGCGCGAACGACGCGAACGATGGCGGCATCGCCTGACCGTCGAGAGCCAGCTCGACATGTGCCTCGTCGACCACGGCGACGGTGTGGGCCCGCCGCAGGTGTCCGGCGTACTCCTCGCGCTGAGCGCTGGACATCAGATGGCCGGTGGGGTTCTGGAAGTCGGGGATCAAGTAGGCCAGCCGAGGCGCGACCTGGCGCAAGGCGGCGCCGATGGCGTCGAGGTCCCAGCCGCCGGGATCCACCGGGGACCCGGTGAGCCGAGCGCCGCTGTGCCGGATCGCCAGCGTCGCATTGGGGTAGACGGGCGACTCGACGAGCACGCGGTCGCCCGGTCCGGTGAATGCCTGGGCCACGATCGATGCCGCAGAGAGCGCACCGGGCGTCACCAGGATCTGGCTCGGATCGGTCGGGAGCCCGCGCTCCTCGTACGTCGCCGCGATGGCGGCCTGGAGCTGGGGGAGTCCGGCAGGGAAGTAGCCATGCCCCCCGAGGTACGCCGGCAGCTCGGCACCCGCTTCTGCGTAGGCGTTGGCGACCCCGGGCGGAGCCGATGCAGCGGCGCAGTTGAGGTCGATGGCGTCGTGGTCCCCCGGGCGCGGCAGCAGGGCCCGATCGTGAGCCCGGGACTGTCCCCCCGGCACCCGGGTGAAGGTGCCGGCGCCTTGGCGCGCCTCGGCGTAGCCGGCTTCGCGCAGGGCGGCGTACGCACGGGTCACGGTGGTGCGCGAGACCCCGAGCGTGTCGGTCAGCTCTCGCTCGCTCGGCAGCCGGGTGCCGAGGCCGATCCGGCCGTCTCCGATGAGCCGGGTGAGCGAGGTGGCCAAGCCGGCGTAGGCAGGGCTGCGGTCGAACTCGCCTACTAAAGTGCCGACCCGCCCGGCGCTGATGGACTGCATCATACAGTCCACTCTCTCACGATTGGCTATGTAATAACAGGCCAATCTAGGTCACGCTGGACGGGTGAGTACCTCCGCTCGTCCGCTCGTCACGGCCGTCGCCCCTGCCGGGCTCAGCGACCTCGGCCCCTTCGCCCAGCTGCGCGCCGGCCGCCTGGGCCGGCGCCTGGCTCAGCTCTACGTCGGGCTGCTCCTGTACGGCATGACCCTGGCGATGATGGTCCGTGGCGACCTTGGCCTGGCGCCCTGGGACGTGCTCCATTCGGGCCTGATCCGGCACGTGCCGATCACCCTGGGACAAGCCGTGGTGCTGATGAGCTTCGTGGTGCTGGTCCTGTGGATCCCGCTGAAGGAGATCCCTGGCCTGGGCACCATCTCCAACGCGCTGGTGGTCGGCATGGCCTGCGACGTGACCCTGGCCCTGCTCGACCGGCCGGACGCGTTCGCCCTGCGGCTGGCCCTCATGGTCGGCGGGGTCGTCCTCTGTGGTGTCGCCACCGCCCTCTACATCGGGGCTCAGCTGGGTCGAGGTCCGCGCGACGGCCTGATGACCGGCCTGACCCGCACCACTGGACTCTCGCTCCGACTGGTGCGCACCGCTCTCGAGGTCTCGGTGGTGCTCATCGGCCTGCTGCTGGGAGGCGGCCTCGGGGTCGGCACCATCGCCTTCGCGCTCTCGATCGGCCCGATCGCCCAGGCATTGCTCCCGGTCTTCCTCATCGAACTGCCGGTCAAGGAAGACTCGCGCGCGCTCTGCCGATAACCTCCGGACACGTACTTTTCCGTGCCGCGGAGGACACCTCATGACCGAAACGCCCACGCCAGCCCAGTCGACCGAGCCAGTTCCGCTGGCACCGCCGACCGAGACCCTCACGTTGACTGCCCCTGAGGCACCGGCCCTGGTGATCGAGACGCAGGCGCCGAAGATGGCACCTCAGGTGGCTACCGAGCAGATGCCCGAGCTCGACGCCAAGGTCGACTCCTTCCTGACCGCGCTGAGCTCGACGGAGGCCAACAGCCCGGAGTTCGCGGCGCAGGCCGAGAACGTACGCACGATGGGTGACGCCGACATCCGCAGGGCGGCCGAGACCTCGAACCGCATGTTGGAACAACCAGTGCGGGCGCTGAAGGAGGGCGGCATCGCCCAGGGGTCGGCGGTCGGCAAGACGCTGCTCGAGCTGCGGCGGACCGTCGAGGACCTCGACCCGAGCAAGGCCACCGGCACCAAGCGGTGGTTGGACCTGTTGCCGTTCGGCGACAAGGTCACCGACTACTTCCGCAAGTACCAGTCGGCGCAGTCCCAGCTCAACGGCATCCTGCACAGCCTGCGCAACGGCCAGGACGAGCTGACCAAGGACAACGTCGCGCTCAACCTCGAGAAGACCAACCTGTGGGCGACCATGGGACGACTCAACCAGTACGTCTATGTCGCCGAGCGGCTTGACGCCAGGCT
This sequence comes from uncultured Actinomycetota bacterium, assembly GCA_963829975.1. Classification (GTDB taxonomy): domain Bacteria; phylum Actinomycetota; class Actinomycetes; order Propionibacteriales; family Nocardioidaceae; genus Nocardioides. The sequence continues at coordinate 331,208 of CAWHKK010000020.1, read as the reverse complement.
CGCGGCCAAGATCGCCGAGCTCGAGCTGACCGACCCCGAGGCAGCCAAAGCGCTCAACCAGGACGTGCTGTTCTACGTGCGTCAGAAACACCAGGACCTGTTGACGCAGCTGGCGGTCTCGATCCAGAGCTACCTGGCGATCGACATCATCATCAAGAACAACATCGAGCTGATCAAGGGGGTCGACCGCGCGTCGACCACGACGATCTCCGCGCTGCGGACGGCGGTCATCGTGGCCCAGGCGCTGGGCAACCAGAAGCTGGTGCTCGACCAGATCACGGCGCTCAACACGACTACGTCGGGGATGATCCAGCGGACCTCCGAGATGTTGAAGGACAACTCGGCGGCTATCCAGGAACAGGCGGCGTCGTCGACGATCGGCATCGAGCAGCTGCAGGCCGCCTTCGCCAACATCTACGCCACGATGGACAGCATCGACGAGTTCAAGCTCAAGGCGCTGGACTCGATGGCGGCCACGATCGGCGTCCTGGAGACCGAGGTCGAGAAGTCGCAGTCCTACCTCGACCGGGTCAAGAAGCACGATCAGCGCAACGCAGCCGGCACCCTGGACATCGCCTAGCCATCGGCTCCTGACCGAAACGAGATCAGTCATCTAGTGGGCCTCAAGTCGTGGCTGAAACGACGGCGCGCATCGGACGACGCGAGCACGGTGCCCGCTGCGCCGACCGAGCAGGACGTGCTGGCCTCGCTCAACCGGGTCAACGCGATGCTGCGCGAGGGCAACGCCCCGCCGGTAGTGATCACTCGGGTGGTGCGGATCGCGCGGGCCATCAACGACACGCTGCCGAGGTTGCGCAACTTGGATTCGGGCAACCTGGGGCTCGCCAGCTTGGAGGCCTACTCAGTGGTCGCCACCGCGACCTCTTATCTTCCGGAGGCAGTCGGCGGCTACCTCCGGCTTCCGCGCGAGTGGGCCGACACCCGGCCGATCGACGGCTACAAGACCGCGCTGATGGTGTTGGTCGACCAGCTCGAGCTCCTTGGCTCGACGATGGACAAGGTGCTCGACGCGGCCAACCGGGCCGACGCCCAGGCCCTGCTGCTGCACGGCAAGTTCCTCGAGGCCAAGTTCGGGCAACCGACCGCCGGCCCCGGCCTGACGTTGGGATCCCCTGAATGAGTGAGCTTTCGCTGGCCGAGGCGCTCGACGCGCTGGTCGCAGCGGCGCGGGACGCCGATGTAGATCTTGTCGCCGCCCGGCTCGAGGGAGAGTCGCTGGCCGCGACCGTGGCCGAGCCCGCCAAGGGTGCCTACGTCGCGTGGTCGGAGCAGACCGGTGGTGGTCGCAGCGCCGAGGACTTCACGAACGCCGCGTCTCGGGGTCGTCGCTATCGAGCCGCGCCGACGCCGACCATGGCCAGCCTTTCCCTGGCGCGCTCGCCGCATGCGCCGGCGTACGCGAAGGCGTTGTCAGAGGTCGCCCTCGCCGCCACCACCCTGGGAGAGGCGAACCCGCGGGTGATCGGCAACGCGACCACGGCCGCCGCCGCTCAGCTGGGTGATGTCCCGTCCCGCGCCAGCCTGCCGGACGTCGACCTCCGGCATCGGGTCCGGTCGGACCCGACCACTTCCTGGCGCAGATGCTCGACCAGCTCGGCCAGGTGCAGAGGAAGCTGACCAACCTCGACCTCACCGAGGTCGACCCCATCCAGACAGCCCCCGAGCCGAACGAGCCCGCTGAACCGGAGCAGCCCGCCGAACCCGAGCCCGAGCCGAAGAGCGTCGAGGAGCTGCTTGCCGAGCTCGACGAGCTCGTTGGGCTCACGGACGTCAAGGCCGAGATCAAGCGGCAGGCGGCGGTGCTCAGGGTCGAGGGACTGCGCAAGGAGGCCGGCCTGGCCGCTCCGACGATCACCCGGCACATGATCTTCAACGGCAACCCCGGCACCGGCAAGACCACGGTCGCGCGGCTGCTGGCCGGCATCTACCGGGCGCTGGGCCTGCTCTCCACGGGCCAGCTGATCGAGGTCGACCGTTCCGAGCTGGTCGCGGGCTACCTCGGTCAGACCGCGATGAAGACCGCCGAGGTGGTGAAGTCCGCCGAGGGGGGCGTGCTCTTCATCGACGAGGCCTATTCGTTGGCCGGCGACCAGTACGGCCAGGAGGCCATCGACACGCTCGTCAAGGAGATGGAGGACAAGCGCGACAACCTGGTCGTGGTCGTCGCCGGCTATCCGCTGCCGATGGAGGTCTTCATCGCCCAGAACCCCGGCCTGGCCAGCCGCTTCCGCACCACGATCGACTTCGTCGACTACACCGACGACGAGCTGGCCGAGATCTTCAGGGTGATGGCCAAGGCCGCCGAGTACGACGTCGACGACGAGGTGCTCGAACGCCTTCGTCAGCTGCTGGCTCTGGTGACCCGTGGGCCGACGTTCGGCAACGCGCGCTACGTCCGCAACGTGATGGAGGCAGCGATCGGGCGGCATGCCTGGCGACTTCGGGAGATCGAGAAGCCCACTCTCGAACAGCTGCGCACTCTCGAGCCCGACGACCTCGACCCGGTCGCGCTCGAGCCGCCGAGCCCCGCGCCGGCACCCCGAACCCGCTGTCGACATCGCGCCCCCTGGGGGAGACGATGCTCCGGCCGCACGCCCCACGAACCGGCGGCACCCGAGGAGACCCCATGACGCAGGCGCCCGGCGCACCCGCGGCCCAGCGATGTCGGCACCCGCACCCGTGCTGGCTGCCGCACCAGCCGTCGGCGTCGGGCCGGCGGCCGGGCAGCGCCCGACGACCGAGAACGTGCCTCGCTGCTCAACCGTTGGCAGGCCGTCGCGGTCGCGGTCTGCCTGGTCTTCGGCGTCGCCGCTGCCCTCATCCAGTTCCTGGCCTGGCAGGCCGGCGACCGGGCCGCCGCCAACACCGAACAGCTGGTCCGCGTCCAGAACATCGAGACTTCGCTCTACCGGGCCGACGCTCTCGCCAGCAACGCGTTCCTCAGCGGTGGTCTGGAGCCACCCGCCCAGCGCGCGGCGTACGACGACGACGATCAGCGGCGTGCTCCGGCAGATCGCGGACGCGGCAGAGGCTCAGCCTGCCGACCGGGCCGTGCTCGCGACGCTCAACGAGCTGGTCACCGACTACACGACCGGGGTGACGCAGGCACGCGACAACAACCGTCAGGCCTATCCGGTCGGTGCGCAGTACCTGCGGGAGGCGAGCGCGGCCCTGCGGGTCGACGCCACTGCGGCGCTCGACGCGTTGTCCGAGGCGAACGCCGCCCGGGCAGAGGACGAGATGGACACCCAGCATCCGTGGTGGCTCCTCGGGCTCACGCTGCTCACCCTCGCGGCGCTCTGGCTGGTCAACCGCTCGATCGCCAGGCGCTTCCACCGCCGGTTCAACCGTGGCCTGCTGGTCGCGGCCCTGGGCATCGCCCTCCTGACCTTCTTCACGGTGAGCTACGCCAGCGCTCGGAACGGTGCCAACGACGATCTGCGCGATGGCGCGTTCAAGGACGCCATCGATGAGGCGGCCGCTCGGACCGCGGCCAACAACGCGAAGGCGCTGGAGAGCAAACGCCTGATCGACCGGGCCTCCGGGGAGTCGGTGGACGCTCCGTGGCAGGAGCAGGCCGCGATCGTCGACGCGAACACGTCGTTCTCCGGTCCGTGGGGTGTCTACAAAGTTGCCCACGCCAACGTGGACGCGTTCGACGTGGACGGTGACTGGGACCGCGCGGTCGGTGTGGCGACCAGCACTGACAAGGGCGGCAGCACCTTCGCGTTCGACCGGTTCGACAGCAGGTCGGCCGACGCGATCGAGGTATCCGGCAAGGTGGCCACCGACGAGCTCAGCTCCAACAACCTGGGTTTGTTCCTCACCTTCGTCACGCTCCTGGTCGGACTGCTCGGGGCGGCCGCCGCCGCCTGGGGCATCAACCAGCGACGCAGGGAGTACGCATGACGCGTCTCAGGTCCGCAATCCTGACGACCCTCCCCGGGGGGCTCCTGGCGGGTCTCCTGGCGGGCTGCAGCTACGACGCCACCACCATCCCCGCCCCGGAAGCCGCTGTCTCGAGCCCACCTGCACCTGCGGCGCCGCCAGTGGTCTGCGACAACGCCACCGAGTCCTACAGTCCCGGTGCCGATATCGCCGAGCTCGGCAATCGGGCTCAGGTGGCAGCGATCAGGAGTCGTGGACGGTTGGTGGCCGGAGTCTCTGCCGACACGTTCAAGATGGCCTCCCGCGACCCGCTGACTGGTGAGCTGGTCGGGTTCGACATCGACATGGTCAATGCCGTCGCCCGGGCGATCTTCCCGACGGCCCGCGATCTCGAGAAGGTGATCACGTTCCGGGTGATCACCGCCGCTGACCGGCTGCCAGCGCTGATCGATGATCAGGTCGACATCGTGGTGCGCAACATGACCATGAACTGCGCGCGGTGGGAGGAGATCGCTTTCTCGGCCGTCTACTACGAGTCCGGGCAGAAGCTGCTGGTCCGCCAGGACCTGGCAGACCTGGCCGATCCGGTCGACACGGTCGCCGAGCTGGCCGGGCTCCGCGTCTGCGCGCCGCTGGGCACCACCAGCCTCGCCAACATCCAGGATCTGGCTCCCGCGGGCACCGAGATCGTCACCGCGATCAACCACACCCAGTGCCTGGTGAAGTTCCAGCGCGGAGAGGCCGACGCGATCACTGGCGACGACACCGTGCTCGCCGGGCTTGCCGCCCAGGACCCGTACGCCGTGGTGCCTCCCGGACAGGACAAGTTCACCGCGGAGCCCTACGGCATCGGCGTCAACAAGGACAACCGCGACCTGGTGCGGTTCGTCAACGCCGTGCTCGAGCAGATGCGGGCCGACGGATCGTGGCAGCGCAGCTACGACACCTGGCTCCGGCCGAACCTCGGCCCGGGCAGCCAGCCGCCGCACCGACGTACGGCCGCCGCTGATCATGATCACCGCACCCGGCGCGCCAGGCTCGATCGGGTCGGCCATCGAGCCGGCCGCGATCCAGGGCTACCTGAGCGCCCTCGACGAGTGGCTGCGCGCGCGGCGTACCGAGCTCGACGAGCTCGACGCCGCCGCCTTGGCCGCCAACCGGGGCGGCCAGGTGGCCGGCGACATGATGTTGTCGTTGGCGCTGTGGAAGGCCGTCTCCGACCGCTACCAGCTGATCTTCGCGACCTGGGACGGCGGCCGGGTGCTCGAGGAGCAGCGCGAGCGCATCTCCTCGCTCATCTGGGGCCGCCTCGACGGGGCGAGCGAGCTGCCCGGGAGGCATGGCCGTCTCGGTGCCCGAGGCCTGTCGGCTCTCCGACGCGCTGGCCGCCCAGCTGCGGACGACGCTCGCCCTGGTGCCCGGCGCCGACGCGTCCGCTGCTCGGATCAAGCAGCTGCGCGCCCAGCTCGAGCGGCTGCGTGACCAGGTCGCCCTCGAGCCGGCCAACCATCGCGCAAGCTCCCGCTGAGCGGGTGGCCGAGCTCGCCGGCCGCCTGGCCGAGCTGACCGAGAAGGCCCAGCGCGGCGCCGACGTCGGGCGGGCTCCTCACGCCTCTCGAGAACGACGCCACCACCTGCGAGCGCGACCTGATCGTCGGCAACGCCCAGCGGCGCGACGCCCGCGACCAGCTGGTCAGCGTCCGCGAGCTGCGGGCCGACCTGGAGTCGCGGGAGTCAGCGCTCGAGCTGCTCGCCGAGCAGTGCGTGCGCACCGTTGACCCGTCGCCGCACTACGCCGTGCCCGACGTCGACGCGCTCGGGCCGGTGCCCAACACGCCCAGACGCGATCCAGGTCTACCGGGCGAAGCTCGAGCGGGTGTCCGAGGCGCTCAACCTCGCCCAGCACAAGTACGCCGACGCACTGGCCGAGCACACCGAGCTGGTCGACCTGCTCGATGCCTACGTGGCCAAGGCCAGGGCGCTCGGCGTCAGCGATCGGCCGGACCTGGCCGACAGCGAGCGCCGGGCCCGCGAGGTGCTCGGCCCGTCGCCCCGCCCCCATGACCGTGTGTCGCCAGCTCGTGGCGACCTACCAGACCTGGCTCACCAAGGAATCCGCATGAAGTGCACCCAGCCCGGATGTGCGGGAGACATCGTCGACGGCTACTGCGACGTCTGTGGCATGGCGGCGAGTCGCGACGGCTCGACCGCCGATGCGGCATCGGCCGGCCGCGGCGCCGCGCCCGACGGTTCGCCCCGCTGCCGACGGCACGCCGTGTGCCCAGCCTGGCTGTGCGGCAAGATCCTCGACGGCTACTGCGACATCTGCGGCACCGCGGCCGACTCGACGCCGGTCGTCGGAGAGCTCGAGCGGTCCGCTCAACGAGGTCTCGGTCGCCACCTCGGCGAGCAAGGTCCAGTCGACCGCGTTCGGGTCGGCCCGGGCGACCAACGCGACGTCCTCCACGCGGCGCACCCGCACCGGATCGCAGCGGATGCGCGCGGCCCGGCTCGGTGCCGGCCTGACCCGGGTGCCACCGGCGCCGCCGGTCGACGCCGCCAAGGCGATCAACCCCAACCCGTCGGTGCCCGAGGACAAGCGCACCTGCTCCAAGTGCGGCACCGAGATCGGCCGCAGCCGCGACGGGCAAGCCGGGGCGCCAGGAGGGGTTCTGCCCGCAGTGCGGGCAGGAGTTCTCGTTCACGCCGAAGCTGAAGAGCGGCGACGTCGTCGGCGGCCAGTACGAGGTGGCCGGCGCCCTCGCGCACGGCGGCCTCGGCTGGATCTACCTCGCCCGCGACCGCAACGTCTCCAACCGGTGGGTGGTGCTCAAGGGCCTGCTCAACTCTGGCGACCCCGACGCGCTGGCGGCGGCGATCGCCGAGCAGCAGTTCCTGGCGCAGGTCGAGCACCCGCTGATCGTCGAGATCTACAACTTCGTGACCCACGAGGGTGCCGGCTACATCGTCATGGAGTACGTCGGCGGCAAGTCGCTGAAGCAGATCCTCAAGCAGCGGATGCGCGACAACAACGGCGACGTACGACCCGCTGCCGATCGACCAGGCGCTCGCCTACATCCTCGAGGTGCTGCCGGCGTTCCAGTACCTCCACGACCTCGGCCTGGTCTACTGCGACTTCAAGCCGGACAACCTGATCCAGGTCGGCGACGCGGTCAAGCTGATCGATCTCGGTGGCGTACGCCGGATCGACGACCAGGAGTCGGCGATCTACGGCACTGTCGGCTACCAGGCGCCCGAGGTGGCCGAGATCGGGCCGAGCGTGGCCTCCGACATCTACACGATCGGTCGCACGCTGGTGGTGCTGTGCATGGAGTTCCGCGGCTACCAGGGCACCTACCTGAACTCGCTGCCGCCGCCGGAGTCGACGCCCTTGTTCGCCCAGAACGACTCGCTCTACTGGCTGATCTCCAAGTGCTGTGCAACTGATCCGGCCGACCGGTTCGCCTCCGCCGATGAGCTCCGCACGCAGCTGCTCGGCGTGCTGCGCGAAGTCGTGGCCAAGGCGACGCCCGGCACGGCGCTGACCTCGGCGTCGTCGGTACTGTTCGAGACGCCGAGCACGTCGGCCTCGGTGTTGACCTGGTCGCAGCTGCCGGAGCTTCGCCCGGACCCGAACGACCCGCAGCAGGCCTGGCTGGCCAGCCTCGGTGCCGAGGACCCCGAGCAGCGGCTCAAGGAGCTCGAGCAGGCACCGGAAGAGACCGCCGAGGTGTTGCTGACCCGGGCTCGCGCTGCCCTCGATGCGCAGCATCCGGCGCAGTCGCGGGGGCTACGCCGCCGACCTGCTCGGCGACGACCCGTGGGAGTGGCGGGCGCTGTGGATGGACGGCCTGGCCACGATGGCGCTGGAGGACTGGCCATCGGCCATGGCTTCCTTCAACGCCGTCTGCCAGCAGGTGCCGGGCGAGCTTGCGCCGAAGCTCGCGCTGGCTGTCGCCTGCGAGCGGGGCGGTCGGCCCGAGGTTGCCGAGGGGCTCTACAACACCTGCGCCCAGACCGATGCCACCTACGTCGCTCCCGCGTCCTTCGGCATGGCCCGGGTGCGGGCGATGCGCGGTGACACCGCCGGTGCCGTGAACGCGCTCGACCAGGTGCCGTCGAGCAGCCGAGGTTTCGTGGAGAGCAGGCAGGTGCGAGCCGACGTGCTCGTCTCGACGAACGACTCCGGCGACCTCAGCGTGCTGGACCAGGCCATGTCCAGCATCGAGTCGGTGCCGATGGACCCCACCACCAGGCGTCGCTACACCGTGCGGATCCTCCAGCAGGCGCTGGACATCGTGCGGGCCGGTAGGGGCGCGGCGAAGCTCAAGGTCGGAAGCTTCGAGGCCACCGAGCCGAGCCTGCGGGCGGGGCTGGAGCAGGCCTACCGCGACCTGGCCCGCGACGCAGCGAAGCTCGAGGAACGGATCGAGCTCGTCAACCAGGCCAACGCCGTACGCAGCTGGACCCTCACATGACCGAGACCCCCACGCCGACGCCTCGTGTCCCCACTGCGGGGAGCCGCTCGAGGAGGGGGCCAGGTTCTGCGAGTCCTGTGGCCAGCCGACCGGTGCGGCGCCGACCGGACCCGAATCGGGAGCCGAGCCGGCGGAGCACCGCGCCGGCCCGGCCGAGGATCTCGGCAGTGGGCCGATCAGCGCGGTCACGCGGGCGGCCGGGGCGACGAGGGAGCCGACGGGGTCCTTCGGCTCCGCCCGTCGTCCGTGCCTCCACTGCGGTGGAGACGTCGCTCCCGACGGCTACTGCGAGAACTGTGGCACCAAGGCGCCGACCGAACGCGACCACTTCCGCGAGCGGCCCGCGAGCTGGGTTGCTGGGGTCTGTGACCGTGGCATCAGGCATTCACGCAACGAGGACGCGATGGCGGTGATGGCCTCCGAGACGCCGGGGGTGCGGGCGGCACTGATCGTGCTCGACGGCGTCTCCAACACCGACGACTCCCACATCGCCTCGCTCGCCGGCGCCCAGGCCGCGCTCGGGGTCCTACGCGCGCCACTACCGCAGGGGATGGGCACTCCGGAGGGCCGGATGTCGGCAGTGACCAAGGTGTTCGCGGACGCCGTCGCGTCCGCGAACACCGCAGTGGCAGACACCACCCCCGACGGCTCGACGGCTCCTCCGTCAGCGACGTTCGTCTCGGCCATCGTCGAGACGGACGACGTTGTGGTTCGCCAACATCGGTGACTCGCGGGCCTACTGGCTCCCTGACGTCGGCGTCGGCAAGCAGCTCTCGGTCGACGACTCCGCCGCCCAGCTGCAGATCGAGGCCGGAGTGCCGAGCAAGCAGGCGGAGACCGGACCGCAGGCGCACGCCATCACGCGGTGGCTCGGCAAGGACGCGCCCGACCTCGCACCGCGGGTGGGCCAGCTGACGATCGATGGCCCCGGCTGGGTGCTGGTCTGCTCCGACGGTCTGTGGAACTACGCCTCCGAGCCCGCCGACCTGGCCGCCCAGATCCAGCAGGCAGCCACGTCCGATCCGGCCGCGCTGGCACTCGCGCTCGTCGACTTCGCCAACGCCTCGGGCGGCGCGGACAACATCACGGCCGTCGCTGGCCCGCGTCGAGACCGGGCAGAATGCCGCTGACACCCAGACTGACAGCCCGACCGGCACCACCACTGAGCCCACGACTGAGGGAGAGCCCGATGGCTGAGTTCACCGCCGCCGTCTACCAGAACGAGTTCCTGCCCGACGGCGGAACCGATGTCAACGCGATCGTCACCGTCACCTGCGCCGGAGCCGGCGCAGCCGGCCAGAGCGGTTCCGGGTCGGCAGGCGAGATCATCATCGTCGACACCTCCGGCTCGATGGGCGTCGAGACGATGGCGGCCGCCCGGGCGGCGGCGAAGGCTGCGATCGCGCGAGATCCTCGACGGCACCTGGTTCGCCGTGATCGCGGGCTCCGACCGCGCCGCCCTGGCCTACCCGCGGGTGACGTCGGGACCGGGCCTGGTGAAGATGACAGCCGAGACCCGCGCGGAGGCCGTCCCGCGCGGTCGACCAGTTCGTGGCCAGCGGTGGTACGGCGATCAGCACCTGGCTCGACCTCGCGCTGACGCTCTTCGAGTCGGTGCCCGAGGTCAACCAGCGCCACGCGATCCTGCTCACCGACGGGGAGAACCGCGAGGACGCCGGCAAGCTCGACGACGCCATCCGCCGCGCCACCGGCGTCTTCCAGTGCGACTGCCGCGGAGCCGGCACCGACTGGGTGGTCGAAGAGATCCGTCGGATCGCGCAGGCGCTGCTCGGCACGGTCGACATCATCCCGAGCCCGGCCCAGATGCAGGAGCAGTTCAAGGCGATGATGCAGACCGCGATGGCGCGCGGTGTGGCCGACGCACAGCTGCGGGTGTGGACGCCGCAGGGTGCGCAGGTGCTGTTCGTGCGCCAGGTCTCGCCGACCGTCGAGGACCTCACCGCCCGCCGCGTCGAGCTCAACCCGCTTACCGGCGGCTATCCCACCGGCGCCTGGTCCGACGAGTCGCGCGACTACCACGTCGGCGTCCGCGTCGCCGCGAAGGCGATCGGGCAGGAGCAGCTCGCCGCACGGGTGCAGCTCGCGCTGGGGGAGGACGTCGCCGCGCAGGGGCTGGTGAAGGCGACCTGGTCCAACAACTCCGAGCTGACCACCCGGATCGACCAGCAGGTCGCCCACTACACCGGGCAGACCGAGCTGGCCGCCATGATCCAGGAGGGCCTGGCCGCCAAGGCCGCCGGCGACGAGGCGACCGCGACCACGAAGCTCGGTCGCGCGGTCCAGCTGGCCGCCGAGACCGGTAACGACGAGGCCACTTCCAAGCTGAGCAAGGTGGTCGACATCGACGACGAGAAGGAAGGCACCGTCCGGCTCAAGGCTGCGGTCAACAAGGCCGACGAGATGGCGCTCGACACCGCCTCCACCAAGACCACCCGGATCAAGAAGTGAGCCCTGCCCCAACGGCCACGAGACCACGGCCACCGACTACTGCGACGTCTGCGGCATCGCCATGGACGCCCCCGGCGCAGCCACGCCCGACTCATCGCCGGAGGGCACCGGGACGCTGCCGGTGACCGAGCAGATCGACACCTCGGGCGGTCAGAACGCCGACGGCACCTGCCCCAACTGCCAGGCGGCCAACCCGCCCAACGCGCTGTTCTGCGAGGCGTGCGGCTACGACTTCACCACCGGCTCCATGCCGCGGCCGGTGTCGGCGCCGGACGCGCGCGCGGTCACCCCGACCGCCGACGCCAACCCGTCACCAGAGCTCACCGACGGCTGGGTGGCGGAGATCTGGATCGACCCCGACTGGTACGCCGACCAGAAGAGCACCGACCCGCTGCCGTCGCCCGGCCTGCCCGTCGTCGTACCCCTCAAGCACCAGTCGATCCTGATCGGCCGTGCCTCCCGCAGCCGCAACATCACCCCCGACATCGACCTGTCCTCCGACTCCGGCATCAGCCGTCGCCACGCGCAGCTGACCACCGACGGCAAGCGCTGGTTCGTCGAGGACCTCGGCTCCTCCAACGGCACCTACGTCGCCGGCTCGGTCGACGCCCTGCCCACGGACGCGATCCCGCAGGGCCAGAAGAAGGAGATCAACGCCGACGACCGGATCTACCTCGGTGCCTGGACCCGGATCGTGGTGCGGAAGGCGTCCGCCGGCGAGATCTGAAGACGGGCGCGCTCCGGGAAGAAACGAACGTTCGTCTCGTCTTGCCATGAGTGGCACGGTCGCGAGCGGACCTGACCGGTCCCGTACGGTCTTGTCGTGTCCACCGATGCGCGAGCAGACTCCGTAGCCCAGCAGCTGCTCGATGCGCAGGTCGCCCATCACCTCAGCCGGTTCGCCGGCGACCGGCTTGCGCCGACCGTTTCGGTCCTCACTGAGGTGCTGCTCGACGGGACGGGTCGGCACTCGATCGAGGACCTGGTCGACCGCGAGACGATCAAGGCGATCTTGGCCCGAGCCCTGGTGACGGTGCCGGGGAGCGCCGCCGTCGGCGAGATCGTCGACCTGGTGGCCGAGGTGGTCCTGGCCGGGCCCGCCGAGCCGTATCCGATCGGTGGACTCGTCGACCGGGAGCGGTTGGAGACCCTCCTCGACGAGCTGCTGGCGCTCCATCCGCTGCTCGAACGGGGACTGGAGCGGCTCACGGCAAGTCCGCTGGTCGGCACGATCGCGACCAGGTTCATGGGCCGGGTCGTCGGCGAGGTACTGCAGGCCAACAAGACGGTGGCCGACAAGGTTCCCGGGCTCGGCCCGCTGATGTCTTTCGGCACGACGGCGGCCTCCCGGGTGATGGGCGCGGCCGACAAGCAGTTCGAAGGGTTGCTCGGTGACGCGGTCGGCAAGGGCGGCACTTTCGCCGTGCGCCGGCTCAACCGGATCCTGATCGAGACGCTCCGCGACCCCACGACCCGCGACGCCGTCCTGGAGGTGTGGGACCTCGTTCGCCGAGGCGCCGGTCGGGGGGCTGAGCCAGCACGCGAGTCGCGAGGAGGTCACCGGCGTGGTCGATGCCGCGCACGACCTGACCGTCGCGGCGCTCTGGCCAATCGAGCACGTCGCGGACCTGGGCGCAGCGATCGTGGACGGCTTCTTCGATCGGTTCGGTGGTCGCACTCCCAGCGAGCTGCTCCACGAGCTGGACTTGAGCCGCGACGACCTGGTGCCGACCTGGTGCGGATCGCGCCGGGAGTCGTGACTGCGCTGCGGGAGTCGGGCGACCTGGAGCGGATCCTGCGCGCCCAGCTCGAGCCGTTCTACTCCTCGCCCGAGGTTGCGGCGCTGATCGACGGCCGGTAGCGAGCGCTAACGGACGGCTGCCGCGAGGATCGAAGCGAGCTCGGCCGGCCGGGTGAACATCGGCCAGTGGCCCGAGTCGATGTCGGCGTAGTCGAGCGTGCTTGCCTTGGCGAGCTCCGGGAGGTCGCCGTCGGCGACCCACTCCTTGGCCTCGGCCGGGCTGAACTCGGGGCAGATCACCAGCACCGGTACGTCGTAGCGGCGCTCGTCGGTGAGTCGGACGACGCCCTCGGGCGACGGCCTCGGGCACCGGCGATGGCGGCGGCCTCGAAGTCGCGCTTGGCCGAGTCGTCGAGGTCGGCCGAGTCCGGCCCCTCGAACGGACTCCCAGCCAGGGAAGGGCATGGACGCCGTCCTGGATCTCGAAGAAGTCGGCGTAGAGCTCGCCGTCGGGGCTCGGCCAAGCCGCCGATCAGGGCGACCCTCGCCACCTTCTCGGGGCGGGCGTCGGTGGCCAGCCAGGCCAGGGTGCAGGCGGCGGAGTGGCCGACCACGACGACCTTGCCCTGCGCTGCGTCGATGGCGGCGACGACCGCGCGACCTGGTCGTCGAGGGTGGCGGTCGTCGAGCCGTCGCCCTGGCCGGGCAGCGCGACCGGTACGCCGCGGTGTCCGCGCGCCTCCAGCTCGTGCACGACCGAGGTCCAGGCCGTGCTCCCGTCGAGCCACAGTCCGGCGATGAGGATGATGTCCATGGTTCAGCTCACTTTCCGATAGGTGTTCGAGGAGGTCGAGGTCGCGCTCGGCGTAGAGCCGGTGCTCCCACTCCTCGTTGAGGACGATGCGGAGGCACTGCTTGAAGGAGAAGTCCTCGAGCTGCGGCCAGCCGGGCTCGGTGCGGGTGACCGTCGAGGCCAGCTGCTCGGCGGTGAGCGTCCGCCATCACCTCGCGGACCATCGCCTGCCGCTCGCTGCGCAGGGCGAGCACCTCGTCGAGCGACGGCCGCGCCTCGCGGTCCCACGGGATCCCGTCCCATCCGGGCGCCTCGTCCCACGGCAGGTCCAGCGGGTGCCAGGGGGAGGCGTTGCCGAGGATCATCCGGCTGATCCAGGCGGAGGTGGCGAAGCCGAGGTGGCGCAGGGTCTGGATGAACGACCACTCGTCGCCGACCTGACGGTGCAGCTCGGCTCTTCGGGGAGCTTCCTCGCCCGCGCGACCGTCTCCTCCCACAGCCGCTCGAGCACCGCCCATGCCTCGCGGAAGCCGTCGGCGTCCTCGGGTCTCATCTTCGCCCGCTCGGGCATCCGGCGGTCGAGCTCCGCATCGACGTACGCCGACACCTCGACGCCGTTGATGACGACGTTCTCCAGGTCGCCGTGGATGTCGACGTCGTGCAGCTCGACCCCGCGCATGCGCACGCCGTGGAAGTGCACCATGCGGAACTGGGCGCCGCTGAGGATGACGTCGCGGAACTGGGCGTCGTTGAGGTAGACGTCGGTGAAGGAGGCGCCGCGCAGGTTCGTCTTCTCGAAGCGCGCGCCGGGCAGGTCCTGCTCGCGAAACTCGGTCATGGCGGCAACGGTAAAACCATTTCCGGACGTTCTGCTTCCGGTTAGTGCCGACGACTTCTAGGGTTGAGCGATGCCCGCCGAGACCAGCCCCACCGCCCGCGCCCTGCGCACCCTGGAGATCCTGCAGACCCGCGGCGGCGCCACGGCCGACGAGCTGGCCGCGCGGCTGGGGGTGACCGAGCGGGCGGCGCGGCGCTACGTCGGCATCCTGCGCGAGGCCGGCATCCCGGTCGACTCCATCCGCGGCCCGCACGGCGGCTTCCGGCTCGGTCGGGGCACGAGGCTGCCACCGGTCGCCTTCACCGAGCCCGAGGCGCTGGCGCTGGTGATGGCGGTGCTCGACGGGCAACGCGGCCGCGGTCGACGGCGACGACATCGTCGGCGCCGCCCTGGGCAAGGTGATCCGCGCGCTGCCCCAGGCCGTCGGGCGGCAGGCAACGGTGCTGCGCGAGCACGCCTCGGCGGCGCCGGTCCGCGTCTCGACCCGACCGGACCCGGCCATCACCAGCGCCCTGGTCTCGGCGGTCGCGGCCGGGCGACGCGTGGTCGTCAGCTACCGCAGCCGAGTCCGGCAACGGAGTGGGAGACCGAGGTGGACCCGTGGGCGGTCGTGGTCCGCCTCGGCCGCTGGTACCTGCTCTGCTTCTCCCACCACGCCGATGCCGTCCGCACCTACCGGATCGACCGGGTCCGCGACGTTCGGCCGACCGAGCGGGACGTTCGAGCGACCCGATGACCTCGATCCCGTTGCCGCGCTCGAGGAGTACCTCGGTACCGGATGGGAGTACCCCACCCGCGTCGTCTTCGAGGCGCCCGGGGCTGAGGTTGCGCCGTGGATCCGTCCACCCATGGGTCGACTGGAGCCGTGCGGCTCAGGCTGCGTGCTGGTCGGGAGCACCAGCAACCCCGCGATGTACGCCGGGGAGTGGCTGGCCACCGTGCCCTTCGCTTTCCGCGTCGAGGGGGGCCCGGAGCTCCAGGCCGCGGTCGCGGCGCTCGCCGAGCGACTGAGCCGAGCTACTCCGTGATCGCGGCGTAGGCTTCACATCCCGACCACACCAGGGGGTGCGATGCCGGCGAGCCGGACAGCTCGACAGAAGAAGGCCGCCGTAGAAGCCGGCCCCCTGGCGAAGGTGAAGATCGAGGTCGGTGACGACGCCCAGTTCGTCTACAAGGTCAGCTGCGCCGAGTGCGTCGTGCGCGGTGACCGAAGCTGGTCGGCGTACCGACCCGGCGAGGACAACGGCTTCATGGCCGCGATGGACCGATGGACGTTCCACCTGACCGAGAAGCACCCGGGAGCTGAGGCGCCGTGCCTGAAGTTCTTGCCGGCAGCGCAGGAGCGCCTGCACCAGCGGCGCGGGCAGTAGCGCTGATGGGCGATTGGCGGGTCGAGATGGTCGAGAAGCTGCGTTCACTCCTGCTAGGAGCGGACCCTGACCTGGTCGAAGAGGCCAAGTGGCGCAAGGCGTCCAATCCGGATGGCGTGCCGACCTTCTCCTGCGGCGGCCTCATCTGCACGGTCGAGACCTACCGCGACAAGGTGAAGCTCACGTTCGCCAAAGGTGCCTCGCTCGACGACCCGTCCGGGCTGTTCAACGCCAGCCTGGATGCAGGCACGCGGCGGGCCATCGACCTCAAGGAAGGGGACACGCTCGACGAGAACTCCTTCGTCGAGCTGGTCCGCGAGGCAATCGCCCACAATCTGTCCTGAACCGACGAGCCGCGACGATCGGGGGGATGCAATCCATGGACTTCGAGCTCGAGGGCCCGGTCATCGAGTGGCGAGGCCCCGCACCCTTCTACTTCCTGCGCATCCCCGAGGAAGACAGTGAGGACATCAAGCTCGCCGCCAAGGGGATCGAGTACTGGGGCCAGGTGCCAGTAGTGGTGCGGGTGGGTGACGTCGAGTTCGCGACGGCGCTGTTCCCCAAGGACGGGCGCTACCTGCTCCCGTTGAAGGTCGCCGTTCGCCGGTCGGCCGGGATCGAGCTGGACGCCGTGATCGCCGTCGGACTGAACGTCGGCCGCGCGTAGCCCACCGCAGCGCAGGCTCCGCACCACGGGCCACACTGTCCGGGTGACCTCCTCCCTGGCCGGCGTCGTGCCCGGCATCATCGACGCTCACATCCACCAGTGGGATCCGTTCACGACGCCCCGTGAGGCGTCGAGGCTGGCACCGCTGTACGCCCGCGCCCCTCGCGTCCTCGAGCTCCTGCTGCCGTTGCTGGCGCCCCGAGCGGACCGCGAGCTGGTGATCACTCCCCGTCACGTTGCCAGTCGATATCTCCCGGCCACCTACGCCGCGGACGCAGCCGGAACGGCTACTTCACTGGGCGTACCTGTTGAGGCAGTCGTGCACGTCGAGGCCTCGTGGCACGGGCCGGATCCGGTCGATGAGACCCGGTGGCTCGAGACCCTGCCGTTCGGGGAGGACGGGACTCCCAGGCTGGCCGGAATCATCGCGAAAGCGGACCCACGGGCGCCGCACATCGAGCGGGTTCTTGACGGCCACCTCGCCGCGAGCGCCCGAGTGAAGGGCATCCGGCTCTCCGCTGCCTGGCATGCCGACCCCGGGGTGAAGGATTTCGCCGACAGCGACGGGCTGCTGGCGTCCCCCGAGTTCCTGCGCGGGTTCGCGGCGGTCGCCGAGCGCGGGATGACCTTCGACGCATGGGTCTACGCCGGCCAGCTGGGCGACGTTGCCCAGCTCGCATCGGCGTACCCGGAGACGACCATCGTGCTGGACCACTACGCGACGCCGGTCGGGCTGTTCGGCCCGATGGGCAAGCGAACGGGCCGAGACGAGCGCAGCCGTAGCGACCTGATGCACCGCTGGCGCGACGACATCGCGGCAGTAGCGGCGCATCCGAACGTGGTCGCGAAGCAATCTGGATTCGCCTTCCCGCCGCTCGGCAGCCGCCGCGTCGGGATCGGTCGTGCCGATCTCGCCGAGCTGACAGCCCCGCTGATCGAGCACACCGCCGACGTCTTCGGACCCGACCGTCAGGTGTTCGGGTCGAACTTCCCGATGGACAAGTCGCTGACCGATCACGCAACCGTGGCGGGAGCCCTGCACGACGTCCTGGCGCCGCGGGGCCCGGAGCTGCTGGCCAAGGTGTTCCGAGAGAACGCGATCCGCGTCTACGGGCTCTGATCTCCCCTACTCGTCTGCCTTCGGCAGGCTCTCGGTGACGTAGGCGGCGAGGTTGTCCAGGGTCTGCTGGCCACCCTGGATCGCGTGGTACTTCGCGACGGCCTCGTCGCGCAGCCTTTGGGTGTCCGGGTCGTCGCGGGACTCACCGTGTGCATCACGAAGTCCCACGTTCCGCCTACGCGGAACTCGAAGGCGCTCCGGCGCTGCGGCTCCGCGATCGCGTTGAAGGCGTCCGACGTCTTCGCTGCTCGGGCCATCAGGGTCAGGGCCGCGAACTCCTGTGCCGCCGACCGCGGGGTGCCCGAGGGCGCGGCCGCCCGATCTCCCGGTCGAAGACCTCGTTCACCTCGGCCGACATCACCAGCTCGAAGCTGCTGACCAGAGCCTCCGTAGCCAGGGTGCGCACGTCGGCGAGGGCGGCCTCGATCTCCGGCCACTGGTCGTGCGGATGACCGGCTGTCGGCGAACGGCGTCCAGACGCGGTCGGTGAAGAGGTCGATGTAGATTTTGGTGACTGCCTGGGAGTGGCGTTGCAGCTGTTCGACGACGCGCAGCGCGCCCTGGGCGTCGAGGTGGAGCGTCTCCATCGCGCGTTCGCCGGCGGCCAGGAGGCGGGGCGAGACCTCCTCGAGCAGGCCGTTGCCGAGGTCGCGGAGGAGTCCGAGCTCCGTCGCCTTGCCGAGTACGCCGGCGGCCTGGTCGTCGTCGACGTCGAACCGGCGCTGCAGGTCGGCGGCCGTGGTCAGCACCTGGGCGCGCTCGTCGAACAGCGTCGACAGGGTGCGGCTGAAGCGCAGCAGATCGGCGTCCGAGCCGGACTGGTCGTCGAGCAGCCGGGCCATGCTGCTCAGCTTCATCCCCTGGCTCTGCAGGTCCTTGATCAGCTCGATCCGGGCGATGTGGTGCTCGCCGTAGTAGCCGGTGCGGCTCCGCATCGACGGGGGAGGGAGGAGCTTGCGGGTCTGGTAGGAGCGGATCGAGCGCACTGTCAGGCCGGTGCGGCGGGCGAGCTCCTCGACCACGAACTCGTCCGGGTCCGTGTCCTCGGTCACTTCCGACGGCTCCAGCTCTTGCCATGGCTACATCGTTCACGGTTACATGAAAACATGCAATCGTCGATCTTGCTCGTGTCAGCCGTAGAGAGCCGACCTGCCGGGGGCGCAGCCCTCGACCAGGTCTTCCTCGCCACCGGCGTGGTGACGGTGCTCAGCGTTGGCCTGGGCTGGCTGCTGCTGGGCCACCGCTCCGGCAGGCTCAGCGATCCTGGACACCGTGATCGAGCGCGTGGAGCGCAACCCCTTGTGGGGCGGGCTCGCGGGCTGGGCGTCCGTGCCGCTGTTCACCGCGATGATCTCGCTGATCACGGCGCTGTTCGGCATGTACTGGGACATCTCGCTGCACATCGGCGTCGGCCGCGACGAAGGACCGCTGGCCAACCCCGCGCACTACCCGATCCTGTTCGGGCTCTTCGGACTGAGTGCCTCCGGTGCTCTCGCCTGCGCGCTGCCGCGCGGCGACCAGGCCGGGCCGAACGGCGTCCAGATCTCGAAGAACTGGCGGGCCCCGCTCGGTGGCGTGCTGCTGATGGGCGCCGGTGCCTATGCGCTGCTGGGCTTCCCGCTGGACGACGTGTGGCACCGGATCTTCGGCCAGGACGTGACCCTGTGGGGACCCACCCACCTGATGCTGATCGGAGGAGCGGGCCTGTCGCTGATCGGGATGGCGCTGCTCCACGAGGAAGGTCGGCTCCCCACCCCCACGCAGAAGCCGGCCCACCCCTGGCGCGAGTACGTCCAGGGCTCGGCGGTGATGGGCGGGATGCTGATCGGGCTCTCGGTCTTCCAGGCGGAGTTCGACTTCGGTGTGCCCCAGTTCCGCCTGGTGCTGCAGCCGCTCCTCATCGCCGTGGCGGCCGGCGTCACCCTGGTGGCCGCGCGGCTCTGGATCGGCCCCGGCGGCGCCGTCACCTGCGGTGCTCTTCTACCAGCTCGTCCGCGGCGGCGTGAGTGTCATCGTCGGCCCCCTGGTCATCGGCGAGCTGTGGGCAGCCGTGCCGCTCTACCTGGCTGAGGCGCTCTGTGTGGAGGTCGCCGCCCTGCTCCTGGTACGCCGTCCGCTCGCGTTCGGCGCCCTGGCAGGGGTGCTGATCGGCACGGTCGGTTTCGCGGTGGAGTTCTGGTGGACCAACGTCGTGTTCCCGCTGCCGTGGACCACTGACCTCGTCCCCGAGGGCGTGCTGATGGCCGTCGTCGGCGGCGTCGCCGGCGGTGTGTGCGGGGCGCTGCTCGCACTGGGTCTGCAGCGGCGGTTGCCTGCCGGTGGACTCACCCGCCTGGTCTTCGCCGGGAGCGTGCTGGCCATCGCGGTGGCCACGGTGAACGGCCTCTGGATCACCCGTCCCGACGACCTGAGCGCCACCATCACCCCGTCGACGACGACCAGCGACCAGGAGAAGCAGGCCACGGCGACGGTCGAGTTCAACCGCGTGCCCTTCGAGGGCGACGACCCCGCCTGGCTGACGATCACCGCGTGGCAGGGCGGCGGCCAGGAAGGACTCCACATCGACCATCTGCGTCGCATTGACGACACGACGTATGAAACGACGGAGCCGATGCCGTCGGCGGGTCATGGAAGACCTTGGTCCGGCTCCAGGACGGGCGCGACCTCTCGGCCGCGGCGATCTTCCTGCCCGAGGACAGCGTCCTGGAGGAGGCGGTCGTGCCGGCCGAGCAAGCGTCGCGCAGCTTCGGCGACGAGAAAGTGATCCTGCAACGCGAGCTGAAGGACGACGTGCCGACGTGGCTCTGGACCGTTGCCGGGCTGATCGTGCTGCTGTGCTCGGCTGTCCTCGTGGTCTCGCTCGGCTGGGGCATCGGCCGCTACAACAGGATGGGCCCCGCGAAGACCGGGAGCCTGACAGCCGAGAAGGTCTGATGACTCCGCTCCACCTGGGTGCGGTCCATGCGATCGAGTGGGCGTTGTCGCTCGTGCTGGTCGTCGGGCCACTCGTTGCCCTGGGTGTCGTCATCGTCGTCGTCCGCCGGCGCGAGGAACCCGGTGCTGTGGATGCGGAAGACTGCAGTCATGGACCTGTACGAGGCGATGCGCACCACGGGGGCGGTGCGTGAGTTCACCGGCGAACCGCTGCCCGACGACGTGCTCCACACCATCCTGGACAACGCCCGGTTCGCGCCGAGCGGTGGCAACCGCCAGGGCACACAGATCCTCGTCGTCCGCGACCTCGCGACCCGGCGCGCGCTGGCCGAGCTGAACCTCACCGGCGCGCGGCGCTACACGGCGCAGAAGGCGGCTGGCGAAGGACCGTGGAACGCCGCCGAGCCGACACAGCTCTCTGCGGACGAGATCGCGGCGACCGAGGTGCCCGACTTCTGGACCAGGCCGGTGCTCGAAGCCGCGGTGGTGCTGGTCGTCTGCGTCGACCTACGTCTGGTGGCGGCGCTCGACCAGGAACTCGACCGCGTAGGCATCGTCAGCGGAGCCTCGGTCTACCCCCTGGTGTGGAACATCCTGTTGGCTGCCCGCAACGAAGGTTTCGGCGGCACCATCACCACCATGGCCGTCGCCGAGGAGTCACGGGTCCGCGAGCTCTTCGGCATCCCGGACGAACACGCGGTCGCCTGTGTGGTGCCGCTCGGCAGGCCGGTCCGCCAGCTCACCAAGCTGACGCGCGTTAGTGTCGAGGGCCTGACCCGACTCGAGCACTGGGAAGGCGGGCCTCTCTGATGACCACCGAATCGGGCCAGCCGGCGATCGACCTGGCCGCGGTCGACGCCGAGCGCGAACGCATCCGCGCGGCGTACCTCAAGCCGGAGGCGAGCCGCCCGAGCTCCACTGCCCGTGGGCTGCACCACTTCGCGATCGTCGCCAGGGACGTCGAGGAGACGGTGCGGTTCTACCAGGACGTGCTGGGGTTCCCGCTGACCGACATCTTCGAGAACCGCGACTACCAGGGCTCCAACCACTTCTTCTTCGACATCGGCAACGACAACCTGATCGCCTTCTTCGACTTCCCCGGTCTGGACGTCGGCCCCTACGCCGAGGTGATGGGTGGCCTGCATCACATCGCCATCTCGGTGGAGCCGGAGCAGTGGGCATCGTTGAAGGTGAAGCTCGAAGAGGCGGGCGTCGACTACCAGAGCGAGAGCGGCACCTCCATCTACTTCCGCGATCCCAACGGGGCGAGGCTCGAGCTGATCGCCGATCCGCTGGGAGAGATGTACGGCACCAAGGTGCTGTGACTGCGCCGGATAGCACAGCGAGCCGGCTCGAGCAGGACCGTGCGGACACGCTCCGACGGCTGGCCGGCCTGACGGATGCGTTCGATGAGGTGGTGGCCGCGTCGAAGGACACCAACGCTGACGACGAGCACGACCCGGAGGGCGCGACGATCGCGTTCGAGCGGTCGCAGGCGGACGCCTTGGTGCGCCAGGCGCGGCAGCACCTGACCGATATCGACACAGCAGAGGCCCGGCTGGCCGCCGGGACCTACGGGACCTGTGAGCGGTGCGGCCGACCGATCGGTCGGCCGCGTCTGGAGGTTCGACCTACCGCACGGCTGTGCATCGCGTGTGCCGCTGACGTCTCAGGGCGAGGCTGAAGTCGAAGCCGGCGTGCTCCATCAGGAGCTGGCCCGAGTGGTTTCAGCGTTTGGTGGCGATCAAGGTGGAGGCGTCGGGGGCCACCATCACCTCGACGGTGGTGAAGCGCTCGTCGGTCAGCCAGAGCTCGCGCAGCGTGTCGACCCGGCCGGCCGTGATCGGCGGCCAGCTCTCGCAGGGGGTGAAGTCGTCGAGCACCACGATCCCGCCGTCCTCGACCAGGTCGGCGACGCCGTCGACCCCCACCTCGGTGGGCTCGCCGGAGTCGAGGAAGAGCAAGGAGTAGGGGCCGCGGTCGAGCAGGGTCGACCAGTCGGCGGCCAGCACCTCGACCTGCGGGTCGTCGACGAAGATCTCGGCGGCGGCCTTGGCCAGGCGCGGGTCGAGCTCGGCGGTGAGGATCGTGGTCTTGTCGTTGCGGACGCCGGAGCGCAGCCAGGCGGTGCCAACACCGCAGCCGGTGCCGAACTCGGCCATCGTTCCCTCACGGGTCGCTGCCAGCATCGCCAGCAGCCGTCCCGTCTCATTACGACAGAACGACACGTAGCCGGCCTTGCGCGAGACGTCGAAGGCCCGATTCACGACATCGGGAAGATCGGGCGGGGCAGACATGATGCGAGTCTTTCATTGCGGGACGGTCGTCTCGCATGGCGAACGAATGGCGGAATCCGCGAGACGGCAGCGAGCGGGCGGCGTACGCTCCTTTCATCATGCGGAGCGTTTTCGTACTCATCGAACGCCGCGGCGAGGCCTGACGAGAGGCCACCTCGCCGCGGTGGATCGGCGTTGGTACGGGCTTCTCGACACAACAGAAGCCCGAAGACGCCCGCCGCAGCGGGTCGCAGCTCCAGACATGGCGCGATCCGCAGATCTTGTAGCCAGTTCTTCTCATGCGATCCATGAGTGACGCCACCCGCTCCGGCGGGCGTCTTCGGTGCATCCCCAACCGAAGCAACCACCCATCTGATCCCGGAATGAGAAGAGCGATGTACGACATGTATCCCGAATGGGGCCCGGCCAAGAACCGGACCGACGACCAGGGCACCACCGACCACCGCGGCGCCGCTGCACACGGCTCTTGACCTGCGAGACAACGGTAGCGAACGCCCGGACGACAACTAGCGTTCGGCCACATGAGCTCACTCAAGCTGGCGGTCATCCCGGGCGACGGCATCGGACAGGAAGTGACGGCGGAGGCCCTCAAGGTCCTGGAGGTCGCCGCGCCCGCTGACCTGAAGTTCGAGCCGACCCGCTATGACCTCGGCGCCGAGCGCTACCTGGCAACCGGTGAGGTGCTGCCCGACTCGGTGCTCGCCGAGATCCGCGACCACGACGCGATCCTGCTCGGTGCGGTCGGCGGCAAGCCCAACGACCCGAACCTGCCGCCGGGAATCCTCGAGCGCGGCCTGCTGCTGAGGCTTCGGTTCGAGCTCGATCACTACGTGAACCTGCGTCCGTCACGCATCTTCCCGGGCGTCTCCTCGCCGCTCGCCCCCCACATCGTGGGAGAGCCCGGCGAGGTCGACTTCGTCGTGGTGCGCGAAGGTACGGAAGGCCCCTACACCGGCAACGGCGGGGCGCTGCGCGTCGGGACGCCGCACGAGATCGCCACGGAGGTCTCGGTCAACACCGCGTTCGGTGTCGAGCGGGTCGTTCGCGACGCGTTCACCCGCGCCCAGCGGCGTCGTCGCAAGAAGCTGACGCTGGTCCACAAGACCAACGTGCTGGTGAACGCCGGTGCGGTGTGGTGGCGGCTCACCCAGCAGGTCGGCAAGGAGTTCCCAGACATCAGCGTCGACTACATGCACATCGACGCGGCCATGATCTTCATGACGACGGATCCCGCCCGCTTCGACGTGATCGTCACCGACAACCTGTTCGGCGACATCATCACCGACCTCGCCGCTGCCATCACCGGCGGCATCGGCCTCGCCGCCTCCGGCAACATCAACCCCGACCGGACCGCGCCGTCCATGTTCGAGCCCGTGCATGGCTCGGCGCCCGACATCGCCGGCCAGCAGAAGGCCGACCCGACGGCCGCGATCCTGTCGGTCTCGTTGCTGCTCGACCACCTCGGGCACACCGATGCCGCTGCCGCGGTCGAGGCTGCCGTCATCGCCGACCTGGCCGAACGAGTACCCGGTGCGACCCGTCGTACGGCTGAGGTCGGCGACGCGATCGCATCCCGGTTGGGCTGACCGCCCGCAGCTCCGGGGCCCGGCAAGACCCCGGGTTCGCTCGGCTCACCATTTAGTAGGAAGTTCGACTATTTTGTCTCCCATGCAGATCGCCACCACGCTCGCGGACTCTCCGGTCGGGGACGAGCAGCTCGCCGAGATCCTCGCGAACCCGGGATTCGGCACCCACTTCACCGATCACATGCTCACCCTCGAGTGGACTCCCGACCAGGGTTGGCACGCGGGCCGGATCACGCCGTACGGCCCGATCTCGATGGATCCGGCCACCGCTGTCCTGCACTACGCCCAGGAGATCTTCGAGGGCATGAAGGCCTACCGTCACGATGACGGCTCGATCTGGACGTTCCGGCCCGAGGAGAACGCCGCGCGGATGGTGCGGTCGAGCCAGCGGCTGGCCCTCCCCGAGCTGCCGGTGGAGGACTTCGTGCAGGCGGTCGACGCGTTGGTGGCTGTCGACCGACGCTGGGTGCCGGACAACGAGGGCGAGAAGAGCCTCTACCTGCGGCCGTTCATGATCGCCAGCGAGGTCTTTCTCGGGGTGCGACCGGCCCAGCACGTGACGTTCATGGTGATCGCCAGCCCCGCGGGCGCCTACTTCAAGGGCGGCGTGAAGCCGGTGACGCTGTGGCTCTCCGAGGACTACACCCGCGCCGGCCGGGGCGGGATGGGTGCGGCCAAGACCGGCGGCAACTACGCCAGCTCGTTGGTTGCGCAGCAGGAAGCGACCGCCCAGGGGTGCGACCAGGTGGTCTTCCTCGACGGCCAGGAGGGCCAGTACATCGAGGAGCTCGGCGGCATGAACCTCTACTACGTGTTCGACGACGGCCACATCGTCACGCCGGAGACCGGCACCATCCTCGAAGGCATCACCCGAGCCTCGATCATGGAGCTCGCCGGCAAGCTGGGTCACCAGGTCGAGGAGCGCAAGCTCTCGATCGACGAATGGCGGGACGGTGTGTCCACCGGTCGGATTGTCGAGGTCTTCGCCTGCGGCACCGCTGCCGTGGTCACCCCAGTGGGTGCCCTGAAGTGGGCCGGTGGAGAGGCGCCAGCCCCGACCTCGACCGAGCTCACGATGCGGATCAGGGAGGCGCTCGCCGACGTGCAGTACGGCCGATCCGAGGACACCTTCGGCTGGATGCACCGCGTCGTCTGAGTCAGGCCCGTCCGCGGGTAATCTCAGAACGTGTCGACCCCGCCCGGATCAGCCGCCCCCTCGGAGGCCACCGTGGGCGGCTACACCCTGCTGTCGAAGATCGGCGAGGGCGGGATGGGGATCGTGCACCTGGCGCGCAAGCCCGGGGGTGAACGGGTGGCGCTGAAGATGCTGCGCCCCCACATCGTCGGCGATGACGAAGCGCGAGCGAGGTTGACTCGCGAGGTCAACTCCCTGAGCCGGATTCGCAGCACCTGGATCGCCGAGATCGTCGACTCCGACCCGTGGGCAACGATTCCGTACGTCGTCACCCGCTACGTGCCCGGCCTTGCGCTGCACGACCACGTGGTCCAGGAAGGGCCGATCTCGGGCCAGGACCTGTTGTGGTTCGCTGGCTGCCTGGCCGAGGGACTCGCGTCGGTGCACCAGGTCGGAGTGCTGCACCGCGACATCAAGCCCTCCAACGTGTTGATGGAGGGTCGTACTCCGATCCTGATCGACTTCGGTCTGGCTCGGGTCGCCGACGATCCGAAGCTGACCCACACCGGCTGGCTGCTCGGCACCCCCGGCTACCTCGCCCCCGAGATCCTCTTCGGCGATGACGCGACCGTCGCTTCCGACGTGCATTCCTGGGCCGCCACGGTGAGCTACGCCGCCACCGGCAATCCGCCCTTCGGCCGCGGCCCCTCGATGGCGATCATGGACCGGGTCCGGCGCGGTGAGCACGACCTCTCCGGTGTGCCCGACTCGCTGCGCGACGTGCTGGCGGCAGCTCTCGATCCGGACCCGACCCGTCGTCCCACCCTCGATGCGCTACTCGCCTGGCTGCGCCCGCAGACCACCCGCCCCCACCTGCCGGCCGCCCCGGTCCCGACCGCCACGACGTCCTCGGCGGGCCAGGTACAGGATGTCTTCACGGTGCCGCTCGCGCTGGCCGCCCAGGCGTTCGGGGAGGTCGAGACGAAGCGGGTGCCGGACGAGGGCCACCCCAGCACGTTGGCGATGCCGACCGAAGTCGCGCCGGCCCCGGCCCCTGTCCTGTCGGACTGGGAGCGCGCCTGGGACATCGAGCACGCCTTCGAGGCCGCCCCGGAGGCCAGGGTGGTGCCGTGGCCCGAGAAGCTCCGCCGCGGGCTGCTCATCGGCAGCGGCGGCATCCTGAGCGGAGCCGCGCTGGCGGCCGTCCCCTGGGTCACGGCTGGCCTGATCGTGCTCGCGGTATGGCTGCTGCGAAGCGGCTCTCTCGCCGCGACCGCGGTCGAGGACAAGCGCAGGTTGCGCGGCCGCAAGTGGTACGACGGAGCCCAGCTGATCGTGCGCACCCCATGGCACCTGGTCCAGTCCATCCCCGGCACCGTGATGCTGGTGCTGTGGAGCGCCGGGACTTGCGGTGGCGGCAGCGCTGATCTGCTACGCC
The DNA here is from genome assembly GCA_963829975.1 of uncultured Actinomycetota bacterium. Lineage (GTDB taxonomy): Bacteria > Actinomycetota > Actinomycetes > Propionibacteriales > Nocardioidaceae > Nocardioides. Next base: position 304,433 of record CAWHKK010000020.1, on the reverse strand, counting down.
GTCGCTGCCGGCATCGGCGCCACGCTGTTCGTCAGCGGCGTGGTGCTCGCCCAGGCGCTGTGGTGGGGGCCGGGTGGCAGCCGGCTGCGGGGGCCGTTGGTGCGCGTGGTCCACCCGGTGTCGCGCAACGTCGGATCATGGACGATCGCGATCGCGGTCGTGGCCGTGCTCGCCGTCCTGAGCGGCGTGCGGGTGGCCGCTGACGGCGTGTCCTGGCTCCCGGCCAGCGAGCGCCCGTTCGCCTCCTATGACCTGCCGTCGCGCTGAACTCCGGGTGACCGAATTTCGAGACTCCTGGCCGAAGTGCTGGCGATCGTGGCAGCATGGCCACATGCAGCAGCACCGCATCATCATTGACTAGCGCGCCGGGACTCCAGGCGCGCCAACCTCTCGTTATCGGGAGGTTTTTTTGTTGCCCGGGCCCCGACCATCACCCCGCTCGACCAGCGAAAGACGACCTCATGGACCTGCACGGCGAGTTCCACGTCTACGACACCACCCTGCGCGACGGCGCGCAGCAGGAGGGATTGAACCTCTCGGTCGCGGACAAGCTCAACATCGCTCGTCAGCTGGACCTGTTGGGGGTGGGCTACATCGAAGGTGGCTGGCCCGGCGCGAACCCGAAGGACACAGAGTTCTTCCGACGCGCGCTCCAGGAGCTGGATCTCCACCACGCCAAGCTCGCCGCCTTCGGCTCCACCCGACGGGCCGGGATCAAGGCGGCCGACGACCCGCAGGTGGCCGCCCTGCGCGACAGCGGAGCAGGGGTCGTCACGCTGGTGGCCAAGTCGCACGACCGTCATGTCGAGCTGGCGCTGCGCACCACTCTCAAGGAGAACCTGGAGATGGTGCGCGACACGGTCAGCCACCTGCGTGCGGAGGGCCGCGAGGTCTTCCTCGACGCCGAGCACTTCTTCGACGGCTACCGCGCCAATCGTGACTACGCTCTCGAGGTGCTCCGCACGGCCCATGAGGCGGGCGCCGACGTGGTGGCCCTGTGTGACACCAACGGCGGGATGCTCCCCGACTGGGTCTCCGACGTGGTGCACGACGTCATCGAGACAACCGGTGTCCGGGTCGGCATCCACGCCCACAACGACAGCGGTTGCGCCGTGGCGAACTCGCTCGCGGCCGTGGCCGCCGGGGCATCGCACGTGCAGGGTTGCGTCAACGGCTACGGCGAGCGCACCGGGAACGCCGACCTGATCACCGTCGTGGCCAACCTCGAGCTCAAGCTCGACCGGCCCGTGCTGCCGCCCGGCCTGCTGCGGGAGTCGACCCGGATCGCCCATGCGGTCGCCGACGTCACCAACTTCGCGCCCGCCTCGCGCCAGCCCTACGTCGGCTCCTCGGCGTTCGCGCACAAGGCCGGCCTGCACGCCAGCGCGATCAAGGTCGACCCCAACCTCTATCAGCACCTCGACCCCGTCGAGGTCGGCAACGACATGCGGCTGCTGGTCTCCGAGATGGCGGGCCGCGCCTCGATCGAGCTGAAGGGCAAGGAGCTCGGCTTCGACCTGGGCGGCGACAAGGACCTGATTGCCCGCGTGACCGACCGGGTCAAGATGCTCGAGTCGAACGGCTACACGTTCGAGGCGGCCGACGCGTCGTTCGAGCTGCTCCTGGTCGAGATGATCGAAGGCGCTCGGCCGGCGTACTTCGAGGTGGAGTCGTGGCGGGTGATTACCGAGACGCTCACCAATGCCGGGCCCGACGACGAAGCCATCTCCGAGGCGACGGTCAAGCTGACGGCCGAGGGTGTCCGCTACCTGGTGACGGGCGAGGGCAACGGGCCGGTCAACGCGCTCGACCACGCCCTCCGCAGCGCCATCGACCAGGCGTTCCCCGAGGTGGCCAAGTTCGAGCTGGTCGACTACAAGGTGCGAATCCTCGATCAGGGTCACGGCAGTGACGCGACGACCCGGGTGCTGATCGAGACCAGCGACGGCGCCACCAGCTGGGTCACGGTCGGTGTGGGCCACAACGTGATCGAGGCATCGTGGGGAGCGCTGGTCGACGGACTCACCTACGGCTTGCGCCGACACCACACCGACTGATCAATCAGCCGCGGTGACCCGGCGGGCCAGGTCGACCCACCCCTCGTAGACCCGCTCGACCGGGAACCCGTCGACGCGCACCTGCTGGTGCACGATCGGCATCTCCATCGGCGCCAGCAGCGCAATGGCGAGCAGGTCGAGATCACCCGCGACGCCCAGCTCTCGCAGCAGGTAGCGCACGTGCATGGCGGCGAACGAGTACGCCGCGTAGGACCGGCTCGCAGCCGAGCCCGCCGCGCGGATCAGCTCGGCGTTGACCAGGGTGGACTCCAGCCGGGAGCGCCCGAACGCCAGCAGCCGCTCCATCGGGGGTGCGCCCGGCCCGAGCGGGGGAGGACCCGAGATGACAGAGGCTTGCCAGGCGGTCTCGGAGAAGTTCAGCAGGGCAGCCATCAGTCCCTCGCGGGACCCGAACCGTCGGAACACGGTGCCCTTACCGACCCTGGCCCTGGCCGCCACGGCGTCCATGGTCAGCGCGTCAACCCCGCCCTGGTCGATCAGCTCCTCGGCCGCGACCAGAAGCGCTTCTCGGTTGCGCGCGGCGTCACGGCGCTCTGGCCCCGGCTCGTCGAGGAGGGGCAGGGTGCGGGGTCCGGACATGGTCCGGTCACCCTACGAGCACAAGCAGCGCGGGCGCCAAGAAAAAACTGTGCGGGCGGAATAAGAAACGGACCATAGTCCGTTTAGCCGGACGTCCCTCTTTCATCGGCGTACAGGAGCACCTCATGTCCACTATCCGCGTAGCAGTGCTGGTCGGGAGCCTTCGGGCCGACTCGCTCAACCGCAAGCTTGCCGAGACCCTGCGGGACGAGGCACCCAACGGCGTCACCCTCGACCTCGTCGACGGGCTCGGGGAGCTCCCGTTCTACAACGAGGACCTCGACGGTGACGGCGTGCCGGCGTCCGTCCAGACACTGCGGGCCACGGTCGGTCAGGCGGACCGCGTGCTGGCCGTGACCCCGGAGTACAACGGCACCATGCCGGCAGTGCTCAACAACGCCATCGATTGGCTCTCGCGCCCCTACGGCAGCGGTGCCCTCACCGGCATGCCCTTCGGTGTGGTCGGCACCACCCCGACGCGGTTCGGCGGCAAGTGGTCGCATGCCGACGCCGCCCGCTCGGCTGGCATCGCCGGCGCCCTCGTGGTCGAGGGGGCGACCGTTTCGCAGTCCGCCCTCGAGGTAGACGTGCTGACTGATGTGGACGTGCTCGCCAGGCTGCACGGCGCCGTGGCGACACTGGTCGAGTTTCAGGCCGACGACGCCGCAGCCTGATCTGCCACTCTGAACCGCACGGCCGTGGAGCTAGGTTCGAGGAGTGAGTGAACTCCACGACCTGACCGCGTTGGAGCAGGGCGAGCTCGTGCGAGGAGGAGAGGTCTCCGCTGCCGAGCTCGTCGACCACTACCTCGAGCGCGCCGACCGTCTCGACTCGGTCGGCGCGTTCGTCACGCTGACCCCCGAGCGGGCCCGCGGCCGGGCCTTCGGCCTGCCGGACTCGGCATCGCCGTTGCGCGGGGTGCCCACGGCGATCAAGGACCTCAACCTCACCGCGGGGACGCGCACCAGCTTCGGATCACCGGTCTTCGCCGACTACGTGCCGGAGGTGTCCGACGCCGTCACCCTGGCGATCGAGGCCGCCGGGCTGATCAGCATCGGCAAGACCAGCACGCCGGAGTTCGGCTCGCCCTGCTACACCGAGCCGGAGGGGGCACCGGCTGCCGTCACGCCCTGGGACCGGACCAGGATGGCCGGAGGATCCTCCGGTGGGGCTGCCGCCGCCGTGGCAGCCGGTCTGGTACCGGTGGCCCAGGGCTCGGACGGTGGCGGATCCATCCGCATCCCGGCGTCGTGCTGCGGCCTGGTGGGGCTCAAGCCGACCCGAGGCCGGATCAGTGGCTACCCGATGTACGGCGACCCGGTCGGTCTGGCGACTGCCGGCTCGATCGGGCGCACGGTGCGTGATGCGGCCGCGCTGCTCGACGTCATGGCCGGTCGTCGGACGGGTGATCCGTCGTGGGCGCCACCTCCCTCCTCGTCGTTCCTCTCCGCTTGTGACCGCGACCCGGGTCACCTCCGGATCGCGCGCTTCATCGAACCGGTCATTGCCGACACTCCCGTCGACAGCGAGTGCGTGCAGGCCTACGACGACGCATCACGCCTGCTCGACGCCCTCGGCCACGAGCTGGTCGACGTGCCGGTGCCGTTGCCGGCTGAGGCGGTGCCGGTCTTCGAGACCTGCTGGGCGGTGCTGACCGCCCTGTCCGTGGTTCCGCCCGACCAGGAACACCTGCTGCGACCGCTGACCCGATGGCTGAGCGAGCGAGGGCGGGCCGTCAGCGGGCCCGAGTTCGGGCTGGCGCTGGGAGCCATGCGGCGGTTCGCGGCCGGCGCGCTGGAAGCGCTCGCGCCGTACGACGCGGTGCTGACCCCCACACTTGCTGTCCCGCCGCTGCCCGTCGGCGCCATCCGCAACGACGAGGATCCTGCGGCCGACTTCGAGGCCCAGAAGGCCTTCACTCCGTGGACCTCGGCCTGGAACGTCACCGGCATGCCGGCTGTCTCGCTGCCGCTGCACTGGACGCCCGATGCGCTGCCGGTCGGGGTGATGCTGGCTTCCCGCCCCGCGGAGGAGGAGCTGCTGCTCTCCCTCTCGGCGCAGATCGAGGCGGCCGCCCCCTGGGCGGACCGGAAAGCACCCGGCTGGTGAGCGGTCAGGGGAGCTGACGAGATCGTGAACCAGCCCTCGGCCTGGGCGAGGAACTCCTCGCGGGACAGTGACCCGACCCCTTCGGGCAGCACGGCGAGCACGGGCAGGCCCGTGACCCTCGGGAGGTCCTCGAGATTGCACTGCTCCGCCAGCCCGGGCGCGGCCGGCCAGGATCCGATCACCAGTCCCAGCGGCTCCAGCCCGCGGGCGCGCAGGGCGCCGACGGTCAGCTCGGTGTGGTTGAGGGTGCCGAGGCCGGCGGCGGTCACCACCACGACCTCCACGGTCACGCTCTGGGCCAGCTCGGCGGCCAGGTCGAGCAAGGTGCCGCCCGTCAGTGTCGAGGCGCACGAGCAGGCCGCCGGCACCCTCGACCAGCACGAGCCCGTGCGACTGCCGCGAGCTCGCGGATCCGGTCGGCATGCTCGCTCACCGACGGAATCGGCACGCCGGCTCGGCGCGCTGCGGTCTCGGGCGCGAGCGGCTCGTCGAGGGCGGCGTGCTCGTGGATGACCGCAGCGCCGGTGAGTCGCCGCATCTCGTCGGCGTCGGTGGGGAGCCGTCGGCGAGCCCCGGTCTGCACGGGCTTGACGACCACGACCGAGCCGCGGCCGGTCGCGGCCAGCGCGGCCGTGGCCACGGTCTTGCCGACGCCGGTCGAGGTGCCAGTGACGACGACGACCCGACCGGTCATCGCGTGCTCCTTCGCGACGGCGACCAGCACCTCGGTCGCTCGTCGCCAGTCGGCGTCGCCGATGCCGGCACTGACGGTGATCCGCAGCCGGGAGATGCCGTCGGGCACCGACGGCGGGCGGAAGCAACCCACGCGTACGCCCTGCTCCAGCGCCGCCGCCTGCGCGGCGACGGCGGCCTGAGGCGACGGCATCGGCAGCGACAGCACCGCTCCGGCAGAGGGCTCGACTCCGAGCGAGGCGGCCAGGTCGCTCATCCGGCGCGGCACCAGGTCGGCGAGCTCTGGTCGGCGCCGGATCTCGGCGAGGGCGGCGAGGGCGGCGCCGGCCGCGGCCGGCGCCAGCGCCGGTGTCGAAGATGAACGGTCGCGCGCGGTTGACCAGGTGGTCGATCACGGCCGGCGAGCCGAGCACGGCTCCGCCCTGGCTGCCGAGGGCCTTGGACAAGGTCGCGGTGACCACGACGTGCGGATGGCCGGCCAGGCCCTCACCGTGGACCAGCCCGGGCCCGTGGACTCCGACGCCGTGGGCCTCGTCGACGACGAGCAACGCGTCGTGCTCCGCGCACGCCGCGGCCAGCTCCGGCAGTGGCGCCCGGTCTCCGAGCACCGAGTACACCGACTCGACCAGCACCATCGCCCGGCCGCTCGTGCTGGCGAGTGCGCGACGTACGGCAGCTGACGTCGCTGTGGGGCACCACCTCGAGCCGGGCTCGGGACAGCCGCACCGCATCCACGAGAGACGCGTGGATGTGGGCGTCCGAGACCACCAGGGTGTCCGGGCTCGCCAGCGCGCTGACCACCGCCAGGTTGGCGTGGTAGCCGGTGGAGAACACCAGGGCGGCCGGCTGGCCGAGGTAGTCAGCCAGGTCGCGCTCGAGCTCGTTCGTGCAGCTCCAGGGTGCCGGTGACCAGACGGGAGGCGCCTGCACCGGCGCCCCACACCAGGGCGGCCTCGGCGGCCGCCGCGGTCACCGCCGGATCGCGGGAGAGCCCGAGGTAGTCGTTGCCAGCCACGTCGATGAGGTCGTCAGCTGCAGCGCGCGGCCGCAGCACCCGTCGCAGTCCGGCCTCCTCACGAGATGCCGCCTGCTGCTCGAGCCACTCGCCCCAGCTCATCCGACCTCCGCCGCTCGCCGGATCGCGGCACAGATCCGCGCGACGTCGTCGGGCGGGGTGACGTACGGAGGCATCGTGTAGATCAGGTCACGGAACGGTCGCAGCCAGACGCCATCCTCGACCGCGGCATCGGTCGCCTTCACGACGTCGACGACATGGTCGAGCTGGACGACACCGACGGCACCCAACGTGCGCACATCGGCCACGCCGGCTAGCGCACGGCAGTCCCGTAGCCCGTCGGCCAGCTGGCCCTCGATGCGGCGCACGCTGGCGGTCCAGTCCCCAGCGGCGAGGAGATCGAGGTTCGCCAGGGCAACGGCGCAGGCCAGCGCGTTGCCCATGTACGTGGGACCGTGCATCAGCACGCCGGAATCGGAGGCCGAGACGTCCTCTGCGACCTCCCGGGTGCTCAGCACAGCAGCCAAGGAAAGATACCCGCCGGTGAGTGCCTTGCCCACGCACATGATGTCCGGGCGGCACGCCCGCGGCGTCGGCCGCGAACATCGTGCCGGTGCGCCCGAACCCGGTCGCGATCTCGTCGAAGACCAGCACCAGCCCGTGGCGGTCGGCCACCTGGCGCAGCACCCGCAGGCACTCGGCGGGGTAGATGTGCATACCGCCGGCACCCTGCAGGAGCGGCTCGACGATGATCCCGGCCAGCTGGTCGGCGTGCATCGCGGCCAGCTGCTCGACCTCAGCAGCCCACGCGGCTACGCCGGCATCATCGGCAGGTGGACGAGGGGCGAACACCTGCGCGGGCAGCGTCGTCGGCGAACATCGAGTGCATGCCGCCCACCGGGTCGCACACGCTCATGCAGCCGAACGTGTCACCGTGGTAGCCGCCGGTCACCGTGAGCATCCGAGTGCGCTGCGGATCGACCCCGGCCCCGCTGGGCCTGCAGCACCATCTTCAACGCGACCTCGACCGAGACCGAACCGGAGTCGGCGAGGAAGACCTTCTCGAGCCCCTCCGGCGAGAGCTCGACCAGACGCTGCGCGAGCCGGATCGCCGGCTCGTGGGTGAGCCCGCCGAACATCACGTGTGCGAGCTCGCCGGTCTGCCGAGTCAGGGCCGCGTTGAGGACCGGGTGGTTGTAGCCGTGGATGGCCGCCCACCACGACGACATGCCGTCGATGAGCTCGGCGCCGTCGGCCAGCCGGATGCGTACGCCGTCGGCACCGACGACCATCCGGACCGGCGTCGGATCGGTCATCGACGTGTAGGGGTGCCACACGTGCTCGCGGTCCCAAGCGAGCAGGTCAGCCATGGCGCTCAGGCATTGGGCAGCGCGGCGGTGCCGGCACCGCGCCGACGCTTGGCCGGGTCGTGTGAGCCCTCGCCATTCCGGCCTTGACCAGCGGTGTCCTCGGCGGAACCGAGGACCACGAAGCCGTTGTCGCGGATCAGCTCGAGGTCCGCCTCGGCCGCCTGGCCCTCCGAGGTCAGGTAGTCGCCCAGGAAGATCGAGTTGGCCACGTGCAGCGCGATGGCCTGCATCGAACGCAGGTGTATCTCGCGACCGGCGGCGATGCGGATCTCCCGGTCGGGGCACACGAACCGCGCCATCGCCAGGATCTTCATGCAGCGCGCCGGTGAGAGCTCCCAGGTGTTCTCGAACGGCGTGCCGTCGAAGGGCATCAGGAAGTTGACCGGGATCGAGTCGGACTCGAGGTCGCGCAGCGCGAACAACGCCTCGACCAGCTGCTCGTCGCTCTCGCCGAGACCGGCGATCAAGCCGCTGCACGGGGACAGCCCGGCGGTCTTCGCCTTGGTCACGGTGTCGACGCGGTCGGCGTAGGTATGGGTCTGCACGATCGTGTCGTGGTGAGACTCGGCGGTGTTGATGTTGTGGTTGTAGGCATCGACCCCTGCGTCGCGGAGACGCTCGGCCTGCCCGTCCTTGAGCAGTCCGAGGCAAGCGCAGATCTCCACCTGTGGGTGCTCGCCCTTGATCGCGCCGACCATGTCGGCGACCCGCTCGACGTCCTTGTCAGTCGGACCACGACCGCTGGACACCATGCAGACCCGGGTCGCGCCGCCGCGCAGCCCGGCAGCCGCCTGGTCGAGCGCCTCGTCGGTCTTGAGCCAGGTGTACTTGAGGATGTCGGCCGTCGACCCGAGCGCCTGCGAGCAGTAGTTGCAGTTCTCCGGGCACAACCCCGACTTGAGGTTGACCAGGTAGTTGACCTTCACGGTGTTGCCGAAGTGCTCGCGCCGCAACCGACCGGCCGCGGCGACGACGGCCAACAGCTCGTCGTCGTGGGCACGAAGCACAGCGAGCGCGTCGTCCTCGGTGGCCGGCTTCCCCTCGAGGATGCTGGTGGCGAGCTGGTCGAACGACGTGGACATGGAAACTCCTGGCACGGTGGGCATCGTGCCCAAGTATGCCGAGTCGGTCCGGCTGTGCCGGCGGAGGTGTCCACAGCCGAGGGGCCCGGGATTCATCGGACCGAGGTGCACCACCCGGCTGGTCAGAGCGGCAGGGAGACCGCGAGCACTGCGATGTCGTCGCGGGGCAGGCCGTCCTGGAAGTCCAGCACCTCGTTCACGAGCCCCTGGACCAGCTTGTCGGCGACGAGCCCGATCGAGGAGCGCGGGCAGTGCCGGCGCACGGCGTCGAGCAGTCGGTCGTTGCCGAAGTAGCCAGTGTCCGGATTGCGAGCCTCGGTGACCCCATCGGTGTAGAGCAGGATCGTGTCGCCGGGCTCGAGCCGGAGCTCGCAGTCCTGGAAGCTCGGCTCGGAGAGCAACCCGACCAGGGTTCCTGGCACCAACCAGGGTCGTGGGTCTTGCCCGGCGCGCACCAGCACCGGCGGGGGATGGCCACCGGAGCTCAAGGTGGCCGACCAGCCGGCCTGATCACGCTCCAGACACACGAGTGCGAGTGTGCAGAAACGGTCCGTGCCATGGCGCTGGATGGCGTCATCGAGCCGGGCCAGCACGTCGCTGGGCCGGTTGTGTGAACCCGCGAACGCACGGACGGTGTAGCGGGCGAGCGCCGTCACGACGGCCGCCTCGGCCCCCTTGCCGCAGACATCCCCGAGCACCAGCATCCAGTGGTCCTGGGTGGCGAGGAAGACGTCGTAGAAATCGCCCCCGACCTCGGTTCCGTCACCCGCTGGGCGGTAGGCGGCGGCGATGTCCAGCCCCGGGATGGCAGGGGGCATGGGTGGGATCAGGGTCTGCTGCAAGGTCCGGGCCAGCGAGCTGGCCCGGCGTTCGGAGACCTCGGCCACCTCCTTGGCCAGCACCAGCTCTCGTTCGTACGCGCGACGCTCCGTGGCGTCGAACACCGCGATCCGGACGACCTGGGGCTCACCGTCGGGGTCACGGTCGAGGCGGGCGTTGAGCAAGACCGGCAGGCGATCACCGGTGGCGCGGACGACGTCGACTGCGATCTCGCGGACCGAGCCCTGCATCCGGAGCAGCGGTGCGTAGTGGGTCTCGTAGTAGATCCGACCGCCGACCGAGAGCAGGTCGATCAGCTGCCGACCCACGAGCTCAGACGCGTCGAAACCGGTCCAGGTCGCGAAGGTGGCATTGACCTTGGTGATCCGGCCATCGGGGGTGGTCGAGAGGTAACCGCAAGGGGCCCTTTCGTACAGCTGGACCGGGTCGTCCTCGAGCAGAGCCTCCTGAAACTCGGCGGCGGCTCTGTCTTGGGACATGGGACGACGGTAGGGGTCAGGTCGCCGTCGGGCGGACGAACGCCGAGATCGCGGCAATCGTCTCGTCGGGTGCACTCAGGTTGGGGCAGTGGCCGGTGGCCTCCAGCACGACCAGGGTGCTGTCAGGGATGGCGGCGTCGACGTACTCGCCCACCTCGAGCGGGGCAATGACGTCGGAGCTGCACTGGAGCACCAGTGTGGGGACGCTGACGCTGGACAGCTCTTCGCGAGTGTCGGACAGGAACGTGGTCCGGGCGAACCGGCGGGCGACCTCTGGGTCGGTGCGGCAGAAGCTGGCGGTGAGCTCCTGCCCCAGTTCCGGACGGTCGGAGTTGCCGATGATCACGGGAGCCATCGCCGACGACCAACCCAGGTAGTTGCTCTCGAGCGACTCCAGCAGCTCGCGGATGTCCGACTCGCTGAAGCCCCCGCGGTAGTCGTCGGTGTCGATGTAGCGCGGTGACGGTCCGACGAGCACCAGGCTCGCGAAGCGCCCGGGCTCGGCTCGTTCAGCCAGCACCCCCACCATGGCCGAGACGGAGTGGCCGACGAACACGACGTCGTGGAGGTCGAGCTCGCGGATGATCTCGAGCACGTCGTCGGCGTACCCCGTGAGGGAGGAGTACTTCTCGGGGTCGAAGGCAGCCAGGTCGGACTCGCCACTGCCCACATAGTCGAACAGCACCACGCGGAAATTCCTCAGCGAATGCCGGCGCGACGAGGCGCCACATGTTCTGGTCACAGCCGAATCCATGGGCGAACAGCATGGGCTGCCCGTCGGCGGGCCCGGTGACGGTGACGTTGTGCCGAGCGACAGCGTTCATGAGCGGACCCTATCGAGTAGCGGCCGGGGCGTCTCGTACTCCAACAACCGGTCACACTCCTCGATCAGCTGCGGAGCCGCGGCATGCTCGACCGGGTTGACGAGCTGGCACGAGTCGGTCGACCGGTGCAGTCACTCCGGAGCCGTGAACTCCTCGATGGCGCGACAGATGTCGTCCGGACGAGTCATCGTCGGCACGTGCCCGACCCAAGGCATCGAAACAAACTGTGCGTTCGGGATCAACTTGCTCAGTTCTCGCCCGAAGAAGTGCGGAACGATCAGGTCGGCCGCTCCGTGCATCACCAGGGTGGGCAGGCTGATGTGGCGGGCCAGGTCACGTTGGTCGGTACCGGCGAGGATGTCGAAGAGTGCGCGGGCGGCGTCCGGGTCGGCCAGCTCCAGGAAGGAACGGCCCCACTCGCGAACCGCCTTGCCTCCACGCTCAGGAGTCGCCATCACGACGAACGTCTTCAAGGTGAGCGAGTACGCATATTTCAAACCCGCTGCGAACGCGCGGATGGCCGGCGTGCGCGGGAACCGGGCTGCGCCCCCGACGATGACCAGGTGCGAGAACCGCTCGGGCGCCCGTACTGCAGCACGCTCCACCACCAGCGAACCCATGGACTCGCCCGCCAAAACGGCACGGTCGACGTGGCAGTGGTCCATCACGGCGAGCAAGTCGTCCACCATCGCGTCGAGCGTGATGTCGCCGGGAGCAGCCTCCGAGACGCCGCTGCCACGATGATCGAAGGCGATGACGCGCCAGCCGCGACGGCTCATCGCCTCCGCCTGCAGTTTCCACAGCTCCCAGTTGCCGATCCAACCACCTTGGGTCACCAGCACGCGCGGACCCTCGCCGACATCGATCAGCATCGTCTGGTGGCCGTTGATCTCGGTGAGCACTCGCAGAGACTACTTTCCTGTACCGCTGTGGGCGGGAGTTCTGGACAGTAGATCCAGCAACTGGTCGCACCAAGTGATGAGCTGGCGCCGGATCGGTTGGGCACGCTCGGCGAACTCTCGCTGGATGGCGACGAATTCAGCCTTGCCTTCTGGTGTCTCGATTGGCACGGGCGTCCACGGCTCGTTGTCGGGAGCGAGGACCAGACCGGTGAAATCGTAGGGCGCGGCGCGCATGTCGAGCGTCCTGATCTCCCATGCCAGTACGAAGGCGTCTGCCACTAGCTCGGACGGAATGAGCGGACTCAACCTGACTGCCACCTTGCCGTACAGATCCATGCCGGCGTGCAGACAGCCGGGCTGCTCGTGATCGGGTCGGTCGTCGGGACCGGGGGAGAGCAGGTTGAGCGATCGCGCAGGTTCGGTGAAGAAGCGGTACGCGTCGAAGTGGGAGCAGGCGATCCGGTGCGACTCGACCACGCGGTCGGTGCCGTCCGGTCCCAGCCGCAGCGGCCAGTCGGCGTGCCGGGTCTGGGTCTCGGAGAGCCGGTAGACCATCGCCCACTCGTGCATCCCAAAACATCCGAAGTTGGCCGGCCGGGAGGCGGTCGCGGTGAGTAGCCGGTGCAGGGACGCGATGAGTGGACGCTGAGAGGTGAGGTGTTCCTCGGAGACCGTCGCCACATCGTCGACGACGACGTAGCCGCGGGAGGGTTCACCCTCCACCAGACCCACGCCGTAGCCAGGGTGCCAGCGGCGCAGCTGTGCGGGGCTCTGGGAGTAGTAGGTGAAGAGGAAGTCGTGGACCGGATGGCTGGTCCGGCTCTCGCGGCGGGCGAGGTGCGGACCGAGGAAGGCGTCGACGCGCGCCGCGTGGGCGTTCGCGCGCTCCCGCCACTCGGCGACCTCCAGCACCTCCATGGCGCCCAAGGCTAGGTGCCGAGGGGGTCGCTAGGGTCGACCCGTGCGTATTGCAAGGTTCACGACCGGTGAAGAGCCGGCCTACGGAGTCGTCACGGGCGATCTCGACGAGTACGGCGAGCCGGCCCCGGACAGCGTGATCGTCGCGCTCTCCGGCGATCCCCTGTACGTCGGCATCAAGCTGCTCGACCAGGAGCACCGCTACGGCGACGTGCGGTTGCTCGCTCCGGTGCTGCCCCGGAGCAAGGTGGTCGGTATCGGTCGCAACTACGCCGCCCATGCGGCCGAGCTCGGCCACGAGGTGCCCACGGAGCCACTGATGTTCCTCAAGCCGAACACCAGCGTTTCCGGACCCGGCGACCCGATCTTCTACCCACGGCAGAGTCAGGACGTGCAGTACGAGGGGGAGCTTGCCGTCGTCATCGGCCGCATCTGTCGTGACGTGCCGCCCGAGCAAGCCACCGACGTGATCCACGGCTACACCATCGCCAACGACGTGACCGCCCGCGACCTGCAGCGGTCCGACGTGCAGTTCACCCGGGCCAAGGGCTTCGACTCCTTCTGCCCGCTCGGGCCGTGGATCGAGACCGACCTGGACCCGCAGACCTTCATCGACGGGGTGGCGGTTCGCACCCACCTCAACGGAGACGTGGTCCAGGACGGCTCGACCGCCGACATGATCTTCGACATCCCCGCTCTCATCGCCCACGTCTCCAGCGTGATGACGCTGCTGCCCGGCGACGTGATCCTCACCGGCACCCCTGAGGGTGTCGGTCCCATGCAGGTCGGCGACGAGGTCGAGGTCTCGATCGCCGGCCTCGGCGTCCTGACGAACAAGGTGGCCCAGCGTTGACCACGAACGTCCGCGTCCGGATGGCGCCCAGCCCGACCGGTAGCCCCCACGTCGGCCTGGTCCGCACCGCGCTCTACAACTGGGCGTTCGCGCGCCATCACGGCGGCACGTTCGTCTTCCGGATCGAGGACACCGACGCCTCGCGCAACACCAAGGAGTCCTACGACGCGCTGCTCGACCTCTTCCACTGGCTCGGCCTCGGCTGGGACGAGGGGCCTGAGGTCGGCGGCGACCACGGGCCTTACCTCCAGTCGGAGCGCGGTCACCTCTATCAGGACGCGCTCGCCAAGCTCGCCGACTCCGGACACACCTACTCCTGCTACTGCACCAACGACGAGGTCGAGGCACGTCGTCAGGCGTCCGGTTCCAAGGTGATGGGTTACGACCGTCACTGTCGCGACCTCACCGACGACCAGGTGGCCGCGTTCGAGGCTGAGGGTCGGGGTGCGGTGCTGCGGTTCAAGATGCCCGACGGCGAGATCGCCTTCGACGATCTCGTCCGTGGCCGGGTCAGCTTCCACAGTGATCATGTGCCCGACTACGCGCTGGCCCGAGCCAACGGTGACCCGCTCTACACCCTGGTCAACCCCGTCGACGATGCACTGATGGAGATCACGCACGTGCTGCGCGGCGAGGACCTGCTGTCCAGCACCCCGCGCCAGATCCCGCTGTACGCCGCGCTGGCCGAGGTCGGCATCGGCACGGGCGCGCCCGAGTTCGGACACCTGCCCTACGTGATGGGCCAGGGCAACAAGAAGCTCTCGAAGCGCGACCCGGAGGCCAACGCCCTCGGCTACCGCGACGCCGGTTTCCTGCCGGAGGGGCTGCTCAACTATCTCGCGCTCCTCGGGTGGGCGATCTCCGGCGACCGCGACATCTTCACCCTGGACGAGATGGTGACGGCCTTCGACATCAGCGACGTCAACCCGAACCCAGCCCGCTTCGACCTCAAGAAGGCGGACGCCATCAACGCCTCCCACATGCGGCTGCTGAGCATCGAGGACATCACCCACCGGGTGCTGCCGTTCCTCAAGGACGCCGGCGTGGTGAGCGACCCCGTCTCCGACTCGGACGCGCAGCTGCTCGAGCTGGCGATGCCCCTGGTCGGTGAGCGGATCAACAAGCTCACCGAAGCGGTGGACATGCTCGGCTTCCTGTTCGTCGACGAGGAGTCGTTCGCCCGCGACCCCGCCGACGTCGAGAAGCTGCTCGACGAGCAGGGACGCAGCATCGTGCAGGCGTCGTACGACGCCGTCGCCGACCTGCACTCCTGGTCGACCGGGGCGATCCAGGAGGCCCTGCAGGCCAAGCTGGTCGACGAGCTCGAGCTGAAGCCCCGGGTTGCCTTCGGGCCGGTGCGGGTGGCGGTCACCGGACGGCGCGTGTCGCCACCGCTGTTCGAGTCGATGGAGCTCCTGGGCCGCGACCGAAGCCTGTCACGACTCCGGTCCGCGCTGAGGTGACCGAGCTGGAGTACCACCGGATCCACCGCGGTGGCCGGTGGGGAGCCAACGGGTGGTGGCGCGGGCTGGTCGGGCTGGGGTGCCTGGTCGGGCTGGTGCTGGTCGTCCAGGTCGTCGTCCTGGTGGGCCTGACGCTGGTCTACCTCGCCCAGGGATTGACCTTCGGCGAGGCCGAGTCGCGGATGACCGGAGACCCGGTCACTCCGGGCTTCCTCTTGGCAGTGAACCTTGGCTGGGCGCTGGCCATCCCGGTCGTGTGGTTGTTGCAGCGGACGCTGCACGGGTTGCGACCCGGCTGGCTGTCCTCGGTCCTGCCGCGCATCCGTTGGCGATGGTTGGCGGTCTGCTTCGGGCTGGCGCTGGTGGCTCTGATCGCGACGATTGTGGTCTCGCTGCTGATTCCCGAGCAGGCGAATGGCGAGATGTCCGGCGATCTGAACGCGTTCACGACGACCGCGCGCGACTACCTGCTGGTCGTCGTGCTTCTCACGCCGTTGCAAGCCGCGGGGGAGGAGTACGTTTTCCGTGGCTACCTCACTCAGGCGGTCGGTGGGTTCTTCGCCTCGCCCAGGCTCAGCGCCGTGCTGGCGGTGGGCATCCCGTCGCTCCTGTTCGCGCTGGCCCACGGCGCGCAGGACGCGCCGATCTTCTTCGATCGGTTCGCCTTCGGGGCCGTTGCCGGGGTGCTGGTGATCCTCACCGGTGGCCTCGAGGCCGGCATCGCGATGCACGTGCTCAACAACTGGTTGGCATTCGGGATCGCCCTGGCGTTTGGCGACATGGACTCCGCGTTGAACCCCTCCGGAGGCTCGTGGTGGAGCATCCCGGTGACCCTCACGCAGTCACTGGTGTACCTCGGCCTGGCGGTCTACGTCGCCCGACGGATGGGGGTGCGGACCCGCACCCAGCGAGGGGTTTTGGAGGGGTCAACGCCTCGCGTGTAAGGTTTCTGTCGGCTCCGAAGACGATGTCAGAAAGGGCCGAACACCAGTAAGTCAGTGGGATATGGTGTAATTGGCAACACGACTGGTTCTGGTCCAGTTATTCTAGGTTCGAGTCCTAGTATCCCAGCGGACAAGCCACGATTTTGTCGCGGTTCCGGCTGCTCGATAGAGTGTCTGGGTAGTTCTGCCCCCGTTGTGTAGCGGCCTAGCACGGCGCCCTCTCACGGCGTTAGCGCCGGTTCGAATCCGGTCGGGGGTACACGAGTCGAAGGTCCGGTGCTGCCAAGGTGCCGGGCCTTTCGCCCAGTTGCTGCCCCGTGCTGCCGTCTCCGATAGCGACCAGCGACGCTCAGCGCGGCTTCTTTGGTGGCTTCTGCGGGGGCTTCGCGGCGGCCTCGTCGCGCGACAGGGTGCCCATCAGGCCGAACGCCGGCGCCGTGACCCTCTCCAGGGCCGCAACCGCCTCGGCATGCCGTTGGGCCAGCGTGGCGACCAGCCCGGCCAGCTCGGCCTGGGCGACCGCGAGGGAAGCCATGGTGTCGGCCAGCTCCCGCTGGCGGACGACGAAGTCCTGGAGCGGCTGAGCGGTGGCGGTAGCCAGGCCACCGGCGGCGTCCAGCACGGCACTGACGTGGCGCACCAGCTCTTCGGGTCCGGCAGCCCCGGCAACGACTGTGCGCTGCAGGGTCTTGAGGGCGTCGCCAGCCAGTCCGAGGGCCATCCGCTGCGGCTTGGTCAGCAGGTCCCAGTAGTTCTCAGCCATCCTCGAAGGTTCCCACATCGCGCCGCTGTCCTCAGGCGCAGAGGCCGTTCGCCAGTCGTACCCTCGCCTCTTCTTCTGCTTTCGAGCCGGGCGAAGGCGACTCGGTCTGCTCGGGTGAGGCGCTAGCTGATCCGACCGGGTCGCCGGGCTTGACGCTGTCCTTGCTGAACGTCGGGCCCAGCGGCTTGTCGTTCTTGATCCGGCGCCACAGGTCCTTCGCCGCGTCGGTCCACATCAGGCGGTTGGGGTCCGGCTCGTACTCCGCGATCGGCACCGTCAGGAACTTGATGTCGGAGAGTCCTGGCCCGATCAGGTCCATCACCAGGTCGGCCATCTTCGCCAGCGAGTCGAGGTCGTCATCGACCCGGATCGACTCGGTGACCGCGCTGAGAAAGTCGTAGACCCGCGATGGCCGCGACAACGTGCCGGCCGACAACACCTTGTTGGTCATCGAGGCGATGAACGCCTGCTGGCGCTTCATTCGACCGATGTCGCCGGTGACCGACAGCTGGTAGCGCTCGCGCACATAGCTCAACGCCTCGGCTCCGTCGAGCTCCTGGGTGCCCGCCTCGAAGTGGATGTTGTGCTTGTCGTCGTCGACGTCCTCGGGAATGCAGACCTCGACGCCCTTGACGGCGTCGACCATGGCTTTGAACCCGTTGAAGTCCAGCACCACGAAGTGGTCGACGTAGACGCCGGTCAACGACTCCACCATCTTGATCGTGCATCGCGGCCCGCCTACTGCGAACGCGGAGTTCCAGATGACGGGGTCCTCGGCGGGAATGATCTCGTCGCCCACCTGGCACTCCGGTCGGGCGACCATCGCATCCCTCGGGAGACTGACGCCGTAGGCCTGTTCCCGGTCCGCCGAGAAGTGCAGCAGGATCGTGGTGTCGGAACCGCCGGCGCCGGTCTCGTCATCGATGTCGTTGCCCTCGCCGGACCGGGTGTCATCACCCATGACCAAGATGTTGACGGGCAAGCTCTCGCCGGGTTCGTCGGCCGCTGGCTCGAGCACCGCGTGGACGATCGGCAACCCGGCCCTGATCTTGCCGTTGAGGTTGTCGTAGCCCCAGTAGACGCCCGCGGCAGTGATCGCGGCCAGCACCAGCTGGGTGACCACGATGACCACGATGACGGCGCGACGGTGCGGGCGTGCCAACCGCGGCTGGGTGTCCACCGACGCAGCCGGCGGCTTCGCGTCGTCGGCCACCGGACCATCATCCCAAATGGCTGGTTGCTCGGGTCGGAAATCCACCGGGTATTCACGATGTCGGTGTCCGTTTTCCGCGAGAAGCTGTCGGCGCCGTGGTTCATGATGGGCGCATGCAGACGATCGAGCGACTCGACCCGGAGTCGTGCTATCGAGCGGTGAGGTCGCGGGACCGCCGCTTCGACGGCGTCTTCTACTGCGGCGTACGGACCACCGGCATCTACTGCCGTCCGTCGTGCCCGGCCCGCACGCCGGCAGCAGCCAACGTCGCCTTCTACCCGAGCCCAGCGGCCGCGCAGGCGGCGGGCTTCCGAGCCTGCAAGCGGTGCCTGCCGGACGCCACGCCCGGCAGCCCTGACTGGGACGTGGCCGCCACTGCCGCCGGGCGAGCCATGCGGCTGATCGCGGATGGTGTCGTCGACCGCGAAGGCGTCGAGGGTCTGGCCCACCGGATCGGCTACACGCCGCGACACCTCTCCCGGATCCTCAGGTCGGAGCTCGGGGCGGGGCCGTTGGCGCTGGCTCGGGCCAAGCGGGCGCAGACCGCGCGGGTGCTGATCGAGACCACGGACCTGAGCTACACCGACGTTGCGTTCGCCGCTGGCTTCTCCAGCCTGCGGCAGTTCAACGACACCGTGCGCGAGGTCTATGCCGCCAGCCCGACCCAGCTCCGCGGACGCCGTGGCGGACTGGCCGGGGCCGGCACGGTGACTATGCGGCTGGCGGTGCGCACGCCGTACGCCGGTCGCGCGCTGCACACCTTCCTCGCGACGCGTGCCATCCCTGGCGTGGAGGCGGCCGGCCCCGGTTGGTATGCGCGCAGCCTCTCGCTGCCCCACGGCAGCGGCACCGTTCGGCTTGACCTGCCCGACGTCAGGACGTCGGGGCAGACGGCGTTCGTGACGGCGACCTTCCGGCTCACCGACCTCCGCGACACCGCAGCGGCCACGGAACGCGCCCGTCGGCTGCTCGATGCCGACTGCGACCCGGTGGCGGTGGGGGAGTCGTTCGCCGACGACCCACTCCTCGGCCCCCTGACGCGGACCTGGCCGGGACTGCGGGTGCCTGGCCAGGTCGACGGCAACGAGATCGCGGTGCGTGCCGTGCTCGGTCAGCAGGTCTCGGTGGCGGCTGCGCGCACCGTTGCCGCCCGGCTCACCGCCGCTCACGGTCGGCCGTTGCCGGTGCCAGAGGGCGAGCTCACCCATCTCTTCCCTGCGGTCGACGTGTTGGCCGCGCTTGAGCCCGAGCAGCTGCCGATGCCGCGTTCGCGTGGCCGGGCGCTGATCGGGTTGTGCGAGGCACTGTCCTGCGGCGCAGTGGCGCTCGACCGGGGCCCGGACCGGGACGACGTACGCCATCGGTTGCTGGCGCTGCCCGGCATCGGGCCGTGGACGGCCGACTACATCGCGATGCGGGCGTTGGGCCACCCCGACGTGTTCCTCCCGACCGACGTCGGAGTTCGCGACGCCCTGACGGCCGCCGGCCGTGATCCCGCGCACGCCGCCGAGCTCGCCGAGGGCTGGCGTCCGTGGCGCTCCTACGCCCAGCTCTATCTCTGGCAGAGCCTGACTTCTGCCGACCGCCCCGACCCCGAGGAGAACTGACATGTGGACCCTGATGGACTCGCCGGTCGGCGAGCTACGGATCGTCGAGCAGGGCGGGGCGATCACTGCGATCGAGTTCTCGCCGTTCCGGGAAGCGAGCGGTCGCCCCCTCGGCGACCGCGATGACGCTCATCCGGTGCTGGCTGAGGCCAGGCGGCAGCTCACGGCGTACTTCGACCATGACCTCAAGGAGTTCGCGCTGCCGTTGGCGCCGCAAGGCACCACCTGGCAGAAGTCGGTCTGGGACCAGCTGCTCCGGATCGGCTATGGCGAGACCGCGTCGTACGGACAGATCGCAGCGCGCCTCGGCAAGAGCAACGCCGCCTCGCGCGCGGTCGGCACGGCCAACGGCAGCAACCCCATCCCGATCGTGATCCCGTGCCACCGGGTGATCGGTGCCGACGGCAACCTCACCGGCTACGCAGGCGGTCTACCCCGCAAGCAGACGCTCCTGGAGCTCGAGCAGGACGCCCTCTTCTAAGCCCACCCGGCTCGTGTTGACGTTTCGGGTATGTCGACCCGGCTCGTGTTTACGTTCGGGTACGTCGACCCGGCTCGTGTTCACGTTCGGGTACGTCGACCCGGCTCCTCTCTACCCGCCGAGTCCACATACCTGACGTGTGAAGTCGAGCCGGGTCGACGCCCTGAGGTGTGAAGTCGAGCCGGGTCGACGCCCTGAGCTGTGAAGTCGAGCCGGGTCGACGCCCTGAGCGGTGAAGTCGAGCCGGGTCGGCTACTCCGCGGCGGCGCGACGCAGGGACTCGGAGAGGCGCTCCGCGGCGGCCAGCACGGCCGGTGCGTGCATCCGCCCGGGTTGGCGGGAGAGCCGCTCGAGCGGACCGGAGACCGACACCGCGGCGATGATCTTCCCGCCGGGGGAGCGCACTGGTGCCGACACCGACGCAACGCCTTGCTCGCGCTCGCCGACCGACTGCGCCCAGCCGCGGCGCCGGATGCCGGAAAGGGCGGCGGCGGAGAAGGCGGCGTTCTGCAGTCCGCGGTGCATGCGCTCGGGGTCCTCCCAGGCCAGCAGCACCTGGGCGGCGGAGCCGGCACGCATGGTCAGCTGCGAACCGACGGGGATCGTGTCGCGCAGTCCCGACGGTCGTTCGGCGGCCGCAACGCACACGCGGTGCTCGCCCTGCCGCCGCCAGAGCTGGGCGGACTCACTGGTGATGTCGCGCAGCCGGGCCAGCACGGGTCCGGCCGTCGCGAGCAGCCGGTCCTCACCGGCAGCCGCTGACAGCTCGGCCAGCCGAGGACCGAGCACGAAGCGACCCTGCATGTCGCGGGCGACAAGACGGTGATGCTCCAGCGCGACTGCCAGCCGGTGCGCCGTCGGGCGAGCGAGTCCGGTGCCCGCAACCAGACCGGCTAGCGTCGCCGGACCTGACTCGAGAGCGGTGAGTACCAGGGCCGCTTTGTCGAGTACGCCGACCCCGCTAGAGTTGTCCATATAGCAATACTGCCGTCTCAGATCATGGGATGCAAGCGTTAGCCTGTGTGACGTAGCAGAGAGGTGGCGGCGATGTCGCCGCCGGAACAGAGGGAGTGCGCAATGGGCAGGACGCTGGCCGAGAAGGTATGGGACGAACACGTCGTCCGCTCCACACCGGGTGAGCCGGACCTCCTCTACATCGACCTCCACCTGATCCACGAGGTGACCAGCCCCCAGGCCTTCGACGGGCTGCGGCTCGCCGGCCGCTCGGTGCGTCGGCCGGACCTCACCCTGGCGACCGAGGACCACAATGTCCCGACGGTCGACTGGGACAAGCCGATCGCCGACCCGGTCTCGAAGACCCAGGTGGACACGCTCCGCAAGAACGCGGCTGACTTCGGCGTCCGGCTGCATCCTCTAGGGGACATCGAGCAGGGGATCGTGCACGTGGTGGGGCCTCAGCTCGGCCTGACCCAGCCCGGCATGACGATCGTGTGCGGCGACAGCCACACGAGCACGCACGGTGCGTTCGGTGCGATCGCCTTCGGCATCGGTACGTCCGAGGTCGAGCACGTGCTGGCCACCCAGACGCTGATGCAGGCCAAGCCCAAGACGATGGCGGTCACGATCAACGGCAGCCTCCCGGCGGGAGTCACCGCCAAGGACCTGGTGCTGACCCTGATCACACACACCGGCACCGGTGGTGGACAGGGCTACATCGTCGAGTACCGCGGTCAGGCCATCGAGGAGCTCTCGATGGAGGCCCGCATGACGGTGTGCAACATGAGCATCGAGTGGGGCGCCAAGGCCGGTCTGATCGCCCCTGACCAGACCACGTTCGACTACATCAATGGTCGACCCGAGGCGCCGCAGGGTGCCGACTGGGACGCCGCGGTAGAGCACTGGAAGTCGCTGGTCACCGACGCCGACGCCGAGTTCGACGACGAGATCGTGCTCGACGCCGCCGAGATGGCGCCATTCGTCACCTGGGGCACCAACCCCGGCCAGGGCGTGCCGCTCAGCGGTAGCGTCCCTTCGCCGGATGACTTCGACGATGCCGACGATCGGATCGCCTGTGAGAAGGCACTGCAGTACATGGCCCTGGAGGCCGGCACTCCGATGCGCGAGGTGAAGGTCGACACGGTGTTCGTCGGCTCCTGCACCAACGGGCGCATCGAGGACCTGCGGCTCGCGGCCGACATCATCAAGGGTCACCAGGTCGACGCCAACACGCGGTTGCTGGTGGTGCCGGGATCGGTGCGGGTACGACTGCAGGCCCAGGACGAAGGCCTCGACAAGATCTTCCTGGAGGCAGGTGCGGAGTGGCGCGGCGCCGGGTGCTCGATGTGTTTGGGCATGAACCCAGACACGCTGGAGCCGGGAGAGCGCAGCGCCTCGACCTCCAATCGCAACTTCGAGGGCCGGCAGGGCAAGGGAGGGCGCACCCACCTGGTCTCGATCCCGGTGGCCGCCGCCACGGCGGTCCGGGGCACGCTGTCGTCGCCCGCCGACCTCGAACCAGTCGGGAGCAACTGACATGGAGAAGATCACGGCTCACACCGGCGTAGGAGTGCCGCTACGTCGTAGCAACGTCGACACCGACCAGATCATCCCGGCGGTCTACCTGAAGCGGGTTACCCGTACGGGCTTCGAGGACGGACTGTTCGCCGCCTGGCGCAACGACCCGGACTTCGTGCTCAACAATCCGGCGTACGCCGGCGGCTCGGTCCTCGTGGCGGGTCCCGACTTCGGCACCGGCTCGTCTCGCGAGCACGCGGTATGGGCGTTGCAGAACTACGGTTTCAAGGCCGTGATCTCTGCTCGCTTCGCCGACATCTTCCGAGGCAACTCCGGCAAGTCCGGACTGCTGGCCGCCCAAGTGGACGAGAAGGTCGTGCAGCGGTTGTGGGACCACCTCGAGGACAACCCCGGTGCCACTGTCACCGTCGACCTCGAGTCGAGAACGGTGCGCGCTGGGGAAGGTCCCGACGCGATCGAGGACTCTTTCGACATCGACGACTACACGCGTTGGCGACTTCTCGAAGGTCTCGATGACATCGGCATCACGCTTGGTCACGACGCCGCCATTGCGGCGTTCGAACAGACACGGCCGAGCTGGAAGCCCGCAACGATCAGAGCCTGATAACCCTTACCTCATTGGGGATTCTCGGTCGAAACGAATACTCGAACCCCGACGCGGGCGACTTCTCGGTTGAGTTCGACCAGTGCTCGCTGGACTTTTCTGGCCATCGTGGGAGTTTTCCCGACCGAAAAAGAATCGTGGCTCCCTCGGCGTGGTGATTGTCACAACAGCCACGAATGCCTAGCGTGCCTTGAAGAAAGTCGGGCACAGGCTCGGCATCACCGGTTCGTTGGAAGGACTGCTAGTGAACAAGTCTCAACTCATCGACGCGCTTTCGGCGCGTTATCAGGGGAACCGCAAGCAAGCCGCGCATGCGCTCGAGTCCGTGCTGGACACGATCACCCGCGAGGTTGCCAAGGGCGAGAAGGTCGCTATCACCGGCTTCGGATCGTTCGAGAAGAGGATTCGCGAAGCCCGTTGGGTCCGTAACCCGCAGACCGGCGCGCGGATCAAGGCGAAGAAGACGTCGGTGCCGAAGTTCAGCGCTGGTGCCGATCTGAAGAATGTGGTCTCTGGGGCGAAGAAGCTTCCAAAGCTCACGATTGCGGCCGCTGCGCCCGCAGCCAAGAAGGCGTCTGCGCCGGCCAAGAAGGCGGCGTCGGCTGCCAAGAAGACCGCCAAGAAGGCGACTGCAAAGAAGTCGACTGCCAAGAAGGCTGCCAAGAAGGCACCCGCCAAGAAGGCGGCGGCCAAGAAGGCACCGGCCAAGAAGACCGCCACGAAGAAGACGGCGGCCAAGAAGGCACCCGCAAAGAAGACCGCCACGAAGAAGACGGCGGCCAAGAAGGCACCCGCAAAGAAGACCGCGACCAAGAAGACGGCGGCCAAGAAAGCACCTGCCAAGAAGGCCGCAAAGAAGGCCCCAGCAAAGAAGGCCGCAAAGAAGGCTCCGGCCAAGAAGACCGCAAGGCGCTAGTCCGCGGATCCGACGTCGGGCCGCCCTCCTCCGGGAGGGCGGCCCGGAGTCATTTCGCGGCGACCCGTCAGAGCACGGTCAGGGCGTCCACGAGACGGCTCGTCTCCGGCCCGACGCCGAGCGTCAGTGCGGCGCGCAGGTCGTCGAGGTCATCGACGTCCTGGCGCAGGGTGCTCAGGTCGCCGGAGATCTCGACAGCTCCTGCGGCCAGGTGCCGTCGGCGTGAGTCAACCCCGAACTGCGGGTCGAAGGCGTCGTAAGCCGCCAGGTAGAGCGTGGTGCCGGTGCCGGCGGCATCCGCGACGAACGCCTGTCCATCCCCCACGCTCGCGAGTGCGGCGTCCAGGTCGGTTGGGCTGAGGGAAGGCAGATCGGCGCACAGCGCGACCGGGGTGCAGGCCGGCCACCGCCGCTTGGCCTCGGCCGCAGCTTGGCGCAGGGCGGAGTTGAGGTCGGTCGTGTCGCCGTCGGGGATGGTGACGCACCCCAGCTCAGCGAACTTGGTCGAGAACGCCGCGTCGTCGATGGCGACCAACACCTCCGAGACCCGATCGCTGCTCAGGCAGGCAGCAACGGTGTCGAGGGCAAATGCCTCCGCGAGCTGACGCCGCTGCCGGTCGGTGGGGCCGAGGATCCGGGACTTCCCGATGGTCGGGGGTTTGACCGGCACCACAGCGACATACGTCCGATCCACCATCAGATCCTCTCAGGCCGGTCGGGTGGGTCGTCATCGCGGCACGGGCTCGACTTGGCGGTAGCGTGCATTCCGTGGTGGTCCGCAAACTGCAGCAGAGACGAGGTTGGCCCTTCGTCATCGGCGTCGCGATCCTCAAACCGTTCTTCCTGCTCACCACGCGACCCGAGTGGCGCGACGGCACCAAGCTGCCAGCAGCTGGCGGCTGCGTGGTCGCGCTCAACCATCTTTCGCACGTCGATCCTTTGACCGCCGCCCACTTCACCTACAACCACGGCCGGCTGCCCCGCTACCTCGCCAAGTCGGGACTGTTCAAGAACAAGCTGCTCAGCTACTTCCTTCGTTCGGCCGGTCAGATCCCGGTCGAGCGGCTCTCGCGCGATGCGCTGGGTGCCTACGACGCCGCCGTGGCCGCGGTCCGCGAGGGCGAGTGTGTCGTGGTCTATCCCGAGGGCACCATCACCCGCGATCCCGACCTCTGGCCGATGACGGGCAAGTCCGGTGCCGCCAGGATCGCGCTCGAGACCGGGTGCCCGGTGATCCCCGTGGGCCAATGGGGGGCGCAACACCTGCTCGCGCCGTACGCCAAGAAGCCCGACCTGTTCCCGCGCAAGAAGATCGTGATGCTGGCTGGCGACCCCGTCGACCTCAGTGACCTGATCCCGCAGGGACGGACCCCGGCGGTGGTGCAGGAGGCCACCGACAGGATCATGGCCGCCATCACCCAGCTCGTCGAGGAGATTCGCGGGGAGCAGGCGCCCAAGGAACGCTTCGACATCCGGCGCGCCGGGGTGAGCGAGATCGGCAATCCCCACAAGTCACCCAAGAAGTCTCGGAAGGACGCATCGTGAGTTCTGGCAAGGTCGCGGTCTTCGGGGCCGGTTCCTGGGGCACGGCCTTCTCGATCGTGCTCGCCGACGGCGGCAACGACGTCACCATGTGGGCGCGCCGCGAGGAAGTTGCCGAAGCGATCAATGAGCAGCGCGAGAATCCCGACTACCTGCCGGGGGTCGAGCTTCCTGCCACGGTGCGTGCTACCCACGACGTTGAGAAGGCGCTGCACGACGCCGACGTGGTGGTGCTCGCGACGCCCTCGCAGAGCCTGCGCGACAACCTCGTCGAGTGGGCGCCGTTCATCGAGTCCGACGCGGTGATGGTCTCGTTGATGAAGGGCGTCGAGCTGGGCACGCTGAACCGGATGAGCGAGGTGATCCACCAGGTGACCGGCGCCGGCCCGGAACGGATCGCGGTGATCAGTGGACCCAACCTGGCCAAGGAGATCGCCCGGCGCGAGCCGGCCGCCTCCGTGGTGGCCTGCGAGGACGCGGGCGTCGCCGAGATGCTTCAGCGCCGCTGCCACTCGCCAGCGTTCCGGCCCTACACCAGCGTCGACGTGCTGGGCTGCGAGCTGGGGGGTGCCTACAAGAACGTCGTCGGGCTGGCGGTGGGCATGGCCGTCGGGCTGGGCTTCGGCGACAACACCACGGCCTCGGTGATCACCCGCGGCCTCGCCGAGACGGCACGGTTGGCGATGAAGCTGGGTGCCAACCCGCTGACCCTGATGGGCCTGGCCGGTCTGGGCGACCTGGTGGCCACGTGCTCGTCGCCGCTGTCGCGCAACCGGACGTTCGGGGAGAACCTCGGCAAGGGGATGACCGTCGACGACATCTACGCCTCCACCCGACAGGTCGCCGAGGGCGCGAAGTCGTGTTCGTCGCTGCGGGAGCTGGCCGAGAAGTCCGGCGTAGACGCCCCGATCGCACAGAACGTTGATGAGGTCGTCGCCGGACGGATGACCGCCATGGACTGCATGGACTCCTTCCTGTCCCGCGACACCAAGGCAGAGACCGACTGACCGGCTGGTCAGCTCAGGGTGTCGAGGGCCTGCACGAGATCGCGCCAGAGGTCCTCGACGTCCTCGATGCCGACCGAGAGCCGGACCAGGCCGTCGGGGATGGTGGCCGGCTCGGCTTTCCACCGCCGGCGTCTCTCGAGGGTTGACTCGACGCCGCCCAGCGAGGTGGCGTGCACCCACAGCTTCGTCTTGTGGGTGACCAGGTCGGCTGCCAGCGCGCCCTCAGCGAGCACGACCGAGAGGATGCCGCCGAAGCCGGGGTAGCGCACCTCGCTGATCGCGTCGTGAGCAGTGAGCCGACGGGCGAGCTCGGTCGCGTTGGCCTGGGCGCGCTCGACGCGCAGGTGCAGGGTGCGCACGCCGCGCAGGGCCAGCCAGGCCTCGAACGGACCCGGTACGGCGCCCGCGAGGTCGCGCCGACCCTTGAGCACGGCGTACAGCTCGTCCTCGCGGGTGACGACCGCGCCCATCTGCACGTCACTGTGGCCGGCGAGCCACTTGGTGGCCGAGTGGAGGACGATGTCGGCACCGAGGTCGAGAGGACGCTGGAGCAGCGGCGTGGCGAACGTGTTGTCGACCACCACATAAGCATCGGCGGCGTGGGCTGCTTCGATGATCGGCTCCAAGTCGGCAATCTCGAGGGCCGGATTCGTGGGCGACTCCAGCCAGACCAGGGCAGCGCCGTCGCAGGCACGGATCGTGGCCTCGGTGTCGCCGATGTCGACCAGCTGGGTCCTCAGTCGCCCGCGAGCCTCCAGGTCGGCCAGCGCCATCGTGCTGCCGTTGTAGGCATGGTGGGGTGCCACGACCAGGGCTCCGTTGCCGACGAGGTCGAGCACCGTGCTCACCGCGGCCATGCCTGATGCGAAGCTCAGGGCTCGGCCGCCCTCGAGCAGTCCGAGAACCTCCTCGAAGGCGGTCCAGGTCGGGTTGCCATAGCGGCCGTACTCCAGGTCGCCGCCGGCGACGTACGTCGAAGCCATCGTGATCGGCACGTTGAGTGGTGCGTCCGGGTCGTGGGGCGGGCGGCCCGCCGTGACGGCGATGGTGGCCGGGCTGAGCTCGGGCGCGTCCTCGGTCATGCCAGGAACTCTAAGTGGATAGGGTCATCTGGATGAACGCGCCTGACGAGTTCCGCAAGCCGCGGGTCGCCGTCGTCTTCGGGGGCCGGTCAAACGAGCACGCGATCTCGTGTGTGACCGCCGGCAGCGTGCTGCAGGCCATCGATCGCGACCGCTACGACGTCGTGCCGATAGGGATCGCCAAGGACGGCCGGTGGGTGTTGGAGTCCGGTGATCCGCAGCGGCTGCAGATCCAGAGCGCCGACCGGCTGCCGTCCGTCGACGTGAAGCGGGCCGCGGTAACGCTCGCCCGGGCCGACAGCTCGACCGACCTGACCGTGCACGAGCCGTTCCAGCCCCCGCGCAGCTTGGGCGAGGTCGACGTGGTGTTCCCGGTGCTCCACGGGCCGTGGGGTGAGGACGGCACGATCCAAGGCATGCTCGAGATGGCCGGGGTGCGCTACGTCGGTGCTGGGGTGCTCGCGTCAGCAGCGGCGATGGACAAGGCGTACATGAAGGTCGTGCTGACCGCGGCGGGCCTGCCCGTGATGCCGAGCGTGACCGTTTCCGCGGCGCAGTGGCGCCTCGACCCGGCCGAGGTGCACGCACGGGTGGAGTCGGCTGGGTTATCCCTTGTTCGTCAAGCCCGCCCGTGGCGGCTCCAGCATCGGCATCTCTAAGGCGCATGACGCCTCCGAGCTCGCGGGAGCCCTTGTCGGCGCCCTGGAGCACGACCCCAAGGTGGTGGTCGAGGTCAGCGCGGAGGGCGCTCGCGAGATCGAGTGCGGTGTGCTCGAGAGCCTGGCTGAGTCCCCCGATGCTGCGCCAGGCATCGAGACCAGCGTCCCGGCCGAGATCCGGATCACCGGAGAGCACGAGTTCTACGACTTCGAGGCGAAGTACCTGCCCGAGGAGGCAACCGAGCTCGACGTGCCGGCCAGGCTGCCCGACCACGTGGCGACCGAGGTCCGGTCGCTCGTCGGCCCGCGCCTTCGAGGCGCGTGGGCTGCGAGGGTCTGGCCCGCGTCGACTTCTTCCTGATGCCGGACGGGTCACTGGTGGTCAACGAGATCAACACCATGCCGGGCTTCACCCCGCTGTCGATGTTCCCGCGGATGTGGGCAGCCACCGGTCTCGACTACGGCCAGCTCGTCGATCGGCTGATCCAGCTGGCCCTGGCCCGCGGCACCGGCCTGCGCTGAGCTCCGTCAGAGGCACTCGTCGACGAGCTCGAGGTTCTCGGAGATGGGCTTCGACAGCTCGGCCAGCACCGCGGCCGCGCCGTCCGGGCGATAGTCGGCGGGGATCTGCACCCGCACGAACGGGCTGTGGCTCAGCGCGGTCAGCACCGCAGTCGGCATCCGGGTCGGCCACCTGGTCGTCGGGCACGTACCAGCCCACGTCGTTGACCTGCTGGCAGGCGGCGAGCTCGTCGAAGCCCGACGGGCGCGCGGTCGACACAGGTGATCACGATCGCCGGGTCGCCGTACGCCGCGCCCGAGGGCGCCGACGGGCTCCAGCGTCGCGCGCGCTCTCGTCGGCGAGCTCGTCGGGCAGGTCCTTGAGGAACGCCTCGCAGGCTGCCCGGTCGGCGGCAGCGAGGTCGGACGAGTCGATGGGCACCGGGCCGGCGGAGCAGCCGGAGAGTGCAGCGGCGGCGACCACGCCCAGGCAGGACAGCACGACGCCCCAGGCAGGCCCGGGGCGTCGGTGTTGTTCGGTGAGCCTGGGCAGGGCCGGATCGGACTAGATGTGGACGACGGGGCAGGTGAGCGTGCGGGTGATGCCGTCGAGGTTCTGCACCTTCGACACGACCAGCTTGCCCAGCTCGTCGACGTTGCGGGCCTCGGCGCGCACGATCACGTCGTACGGACCGGTGACGTCCTCGGCAAGGGTGACGCCCTTCACCTGGGCGATCGCCTTGGCGACCTCAGCCGCCTTGCCGACGTCGGTCTGGATCAGGATGTACGCCTGGACGACCAATGTGCTCTCCCTCGCGTCGTTGCGACTTGGTTCCTACGGGATGGATCCCGTTGAGGTACGGCGGCGCCCAAACTACCGCGCGCGGCCTGCGTGTCGATAGGGAGTGCCGGTCACCGGACAGGACGGTCTGCTGGGATGGGGCTATGGCCACCGACCCCGACCCGACGCTGGCCGACGTCGGCGAGTTCGGACTGATCGCCGACCTGGTCCGCCTGTTCCCGCAGGGCGAGCACGTGCTGGTCGGGTCCCGGTGACGACGCGGCGGTGCTGCGGATCAAGTCCGGCCACGCCGTGGTCTCCACGGATCTGATGGTCGAGGGCCGCCACTTCCGGCGCGACTGGGCCACAGCGGCCGACGTGGGCACCGCGCCGCGGCGCAGAACATCTCCGACGTCAACGCCATGGGAGGGCGGGCCACGTCGCTGACCATCGGTCTGGCTGCGCCTGCAGACTTGCCGGCCGCCTGGGCGATGGAGTTCGCCCAGGGGTTCGCAGACGAGTGCGATCTGGTCGGGGCCAGCATCATCGGTGGCGACCTGACCCGGGCCGATCAGATCGTGATAGCAGTGACCGTGATCGGAGCATGTGCCCAGGCCCCGGTGCTGAGATCTGGCGCGATGCCCGGCGACGTGCTCGCGATCACCGGCCGACAGGGCTGGGCCGCAGGCGGTCTGGCGGTGCTGGGCCGAGGCTTCCGTTCGCCGCGGGCGCTGGTGGAGGCCTATCGGCGCCCGGAACCCCCCTACGACGCGGGGGCGGTGGCCGCGCAGGCCGGCGCCACCGCGATGATCGACATCTCCGACGGGCTGCTGGCCGAAGCGGGACACATCGCCTCAGCCTCTGCAGTGGCGATCGACGTGCACCGGGCCTCCTTCGAGGTGCCGGAGCCGCTGGTCGCGGTGGGCGCGGCCATCGGGGCGGATCCCCTCGAGTTCATCCTGGGCGGTGGAGATGACCACGCCTTGCTCGCGACGTTCAGTGACTCAGGCAGCGTGCCGTCCGGCTGGACCGTGATCGGCGCAGTCTCGGCCGGAGAGCCCGGCAGCGTGACGGTGGACGGCTCGCCGTACGAGGGGATCGTCGGGCTGGACCCACTTCTGATTCCTGACCTCTACCCGGCTGACCGGGTCCGCCCGGCAAGCCACGAGGCCGCCCCCGGTGGGTGACGGCCTCGGCTTGCTCCCTCAGGTCTGAGGTGGGTTCAGCGGGTGACCTTGCCGGCCTTGAGGCAGCCGGTGCACACGTTGAGGCGCTTCGGGGTGCCGTTGACGGTGGCGCGGACCCGCTGGATGTTCGGGTTGAAACGACGCTTGGTGATCTTGCGGGACCACGGGCGGTTGTTGCCGAAGCTCGGCCTCTTCGCGCAGATGTCGCACACGGCAGCCACGATGACTCCTGAAACTAGAAAGATGGGGTGATGGCCCGTAGCGCGGGCAACCGAGCAAGAGTATCCGAACCGACCGCGTCATCGAAAATCGAGCGAGAGGCGCTCACCACCAGGACGCCACCAGGACGCCCGGGCTGCGCTGACAACGAGCACGATCCCACTACCCTGTGGGCTCCGGCACACCGAACTCCGAGGCAGGCGCATGGAAGAGGCACCCCGCGGCGGCAGTATCGATCTGGCCGTCGTGCTGCGCTTCGTCGACATCGCCACGGACGCGCTGGCTGGCGCCCGGGAGGAGATCGACGCCCTCAACGTCTATCCCGTGCCCGATGGTGACACCGGCACCAACATGTACCTCACCATCTCGGCGGCCCGTGACGCCATCCGGGGGGCCGTCAACGGCACGGCCGAGCCGGACCGGGACGCGGCGCTCGCGGCGATGGCTCGCGGGGCCCTGCTCGGCGCCCGCGGCAACTCGGGAGTGATCCTCAGCGAGATGCTCGGCGCCATCGCTCGCCGGATGGTCAGCGCGGCTCCGGAGGAGCGCAACGCGTCGGTGATGGCGGCAGCCCTCCAGAGCGCCACCGAGGCGAGCTACGCCGCGGTGGGGGAGCCGGTCGAGGGCACGATGCTCACTGTCTGCCGGGCGGCCTCGGAGGCGGCCCAGGCGCAGGCGAACCAGCCGGAGGCCCGCGCCCGCGACGTGTTCACCAGCGCTGCGCTGGCCGCTCGCGAGGCGCTCGCCCGCACCCCCGAGCAGCTGCGGGTGCTGCGTGAGGCAGGCGTCGTCGACGCAGGTGGGCGAGGCATCTGCGTGATCCTCGACGCCGCCGAGACCGCGCTGACCGGCCACCGGCCGATGCCGGTGCACAGCCCCCTGGGTCAGCACCAGATCCCGATCCCGCATGCGTCGGGCAGAGCCGTCGACGGAGCGCCCGACGGTGACCTCACGGCCGACGGGCCGGCGTACGAGGTGATGTACCTGCTCGAGAGCACCGACGAACGCATCCCCGCGCTGCGCTCCGCGCTGGGTGCCCTGGGCGACTCGCTCGTCGTGGTGGGCGCCGACGGTCTCTGGAACGTCCACGTGCACGTCGACGACGTCGGCGCAGCCATCGAGGCCGGCATCGAGGCCGGGCGTCCGCACCGCGTCCGGGTCACCCACTTCGCCGAGCAGGTCGCCGAGGCCGCCGATGCACGGGCACCCGAGCAGCGCACGGGTCGCTCGATCGTCGCCGTGGCTGCCGGGCCCGGGCTGCAGGCGTTGTTCGAGGAGGCGGGTGCGGTCGTCGTGACCGGCGGACCCGGACGCCGACCCTCGACCGGCCAGGTCCTCGAGGCGATCACCCGGTGCGGAGCCCGCGAGGTCGTGGTTCTTCCCAACGACCAGGACTCGGTGCGCGTGGCCGAGATCGCGGCCCGCACTGCGGAGGCCGACCACGGCATCCGGGTCGCGGTGATCCCGACCCAGGCGCAGGTCCAAGGGCTGGCGGCGATGGCCGTGCACGAGCCGGGCCGCGGGTTCGACCAGGACATCCTCGAGATGACCGCCACGGCTCGGCACGCCCGACACGGCGCGGTCACCATTGCGGCCAAGCAGGCGATGACGATGGCCGGACCCTGCGAGCCCGGCGACGTCCTCGGCGTGATCGAGGGCGACTTCGCCGTGGTGGGCGCTGACCTCTACGACGTCGTCACCGGTGTGCTGGGCCGACTGCTCGCCGGAGGTGGCGAGATGGTCACGCTGGTTGCCGGCGAGGCTTCCGACAACCTGGCTGAGCGGGCGGCGTCCTGGATCGACCAGGAGCACCCCCATGTCGACGTCGTGGTGTACGACGGTGGGCAGGAGCGGTACCCGCTGCTCCTGTCCGTGGAGTGACCGGAGCATCCCGTGATCACGTTCGACTCGCCCGTCGCGACGGTGCTCGGCGACGCCAAGGGCAAGCGCACCAAGCTCGAGGACAAGCTCGGTATCGCGACCGTGGGCGACCTGATGCGGCACTTCCCGCGGCGCTACCTCAAGACCGGCGAGCTCACCCGGGTCGAGGATCTTGCCGAGGGGCAGATCCTGACCGTCGTAGGGGAGATCGCTTCCGCTGAGCTGAAGACCTACACGGACCGTCGCACCGGCCGGCCGGCGTTCCGGCTGGAGACGGTGCTGGAGACCGACGGGCCCTCGCTGCGGATGACGTTCTTCGCCAAGAGCAAGCACACCTCCGACTGGCAGAAGAACAGGCTTCCCATCGGGCGGCGCGGTCTCTTCCTCGGCCAGGCCGGTCGGTTCCAGAGTCAGTGGCAGCTGACCAACCCCCGGATGTTGTTGTTCGGCGAGGACGACGACGACGAGATCCTCGACGTCGGCGCCTACTACCCGATCTACCCGCTCACCAAGGGCGTCGAGTCCTGGGACATCCAGCGGGCGGTGGCGTTCGCCCGCACCGTCCTCGACATCCCAGAGACGCTGCCCGAGGCCGTCCTCAGCACCCACCAGGTCCTCGACGCGCGCAAGGCCTACGACTGGATCCACGCCCCCGACGACCTCCAGCAGGTGTCACAGGCGCAGCGGCGGTTCCGGTTCGAGGAAGCGCTGGTGACCCAGCTGGTGCTGGGTCGTCGACGTCGCGAGGTCCGGGCGCTGGGCGCGCAGGCCCGTGACGGGGGTGACGGCGCCCTGCTGGCCGCGTTCGACCAGCGGTTGCCGTTCGAGCTCACCGCCGGACAGCGCGAGATCGGGGAGCAGATCGCCCACGAGCTCGCACAGCCGCACCCGATGAACCGTCTGCTGCAGGGCGAGGTCGGCTCGGGCAAGACCGTGGTGGCTCTCCGGGCGATGCTGCGCACGGTCGACTCCGGCGGGCAGGCGGCCCTGCTGGCCCCGACCGAGGTGCTCGCCCAGCAGCACCTCCGATCGATCACAGCGATGCTGGGCGACCTGGCCTCGGGCGGCATGCTCGGCGGCGCAGCCGAGGCCACCACCGTCTCCCTGCTGACCGGTTCGATGACCAAGAGCCAGCGCCGCCAGCCGCTGCTCGACATCGCCAGCGGTGAGGCAGGCATCGTGATCGGCACCCACGCCCTCCTCGAGGAGCACGTCTCGTTCGCGGACCTCGGCCTGGTCGTGGTCGACGAGCAGCACCGTTTCGGCGTCGAGCAGCGCGCCGCCCTCACCGACAAGGCGGGGGAGCCGCCCCACGTCCTGGTGATGACGGCGACGCCCATCCCGCGCACGGTCGCGATGACCGTGTTCGGCGACCTCGAGATCTCCACCCTGACCGAGCTGCCGGCCGGCCGGGCGGCGATCCAGTCCAACGTCGTCAACCTCGTCGACCACCCCTCCTGGATCGGCCGCGCCTGGGAGCGGGTCCGCGAGGAGGTGGAGAAGGGACACCAGGCCTACGTCGTCTGCCCCCGGATCAGTGGCGACGAGCTCGAGCAGGGCGAGAGCGACCAGCTCGACCTCGACCCCGACGGCGACGAGGTGCCGCGGCCCCAGTTGTCCCTCGCTGCGGTAGAGGACGTCGTCGTCGAGCTGTCCGAGGGCCCGCTGTCCGGGCTGCGCGTCGCCATGCTCCACGGCCGGATGCCGGCCGAGGAGAAGGAAGCGACGATGCGCGCCTACGCTGCCGGGGAGATCGACGTGCTGGTCGCCACCACGGTGATCGAGGTGGGTGTCGACGTGCCCAACGCGACCGCGATGGTGCTCCTCGACGCCGACCGGTTCGGTGTCTCGCAGCTCCACCAGCTGCGCGGCCGGGTCGGCCGAGGTGGTCATCCCGGGCTGTGCCTGCTGGTCTCCCGGGCCGAGTTCGAGTCGCCGGCCCGCGAGCGGCTGGACGCGGTGGCCGCCACCACCGACGGCTTCGAGCTGAGCCGCGTCGACCTGGAGCAGCGCCGTGAGGGCGACGTGCTCGGCAAGTCGCAGTCGGGCTTCCGGACGGGCCTGGAGAACCTGCGCGTGCTGCGCGACGAGAAGACCATCGTCGAGGCCCGCACCGCCGCGGAAGCGCTGCTCGACGAAGATCCCGACCTCCGGTCCGCACCCGGCCTTGCCGAGAAGGTGAGCGTGCTCGAGGACTCGCAGAAGTCCGAGTTCATGGACAAGTCGTGACCCGGATCATCGGTGGCGCGGCCGGTGGACGTCGCCTCGTCACGCCGCGTGGAGACCGCACCCGGCCGACGAGCGACCGGGTCCGGGAAGCACTTTTTTCCGCGATCGAGGCGCGATGTGGCTCCCTCGACGGGCTGCGCTTCCTCGATCTGTACGCCGGGTCGGGGGCCGTCGGCCTCGAGGCCTGGTCGCGCGGGGCCGCGGTCGTGACGCTGGTCGAGCACGACCGGCGCACCTCCGACCTGATCCGCACGAACGCACGGACGCTGGGCTTCGCGGCCGCCGACGTGCGGGTCGCTGCGGTCGCGGGTGTGCTTGCCCGACCGCCGGCAGCGGCGTACGACCTCGTCTTCCTCGACCCGCCCTACCCGCTCGACGAGGCAGCCGTAGCGGCCGACCTGGCTGCCCTGGTCGGTCAGGGCTGGGTGGTGCCGGACGCGATGGTGGTTGTCGAGCGGTCGTCGCGAGGCCCCGAGCCGGAGTGGCCTGCAGGGCTGGTCCACCCGCGGTCGAAGCGCTATGGCGAGACCACGCTTTGGTACGGTCACGCAGCCCCCATGGACCCACCCGAGCGGGAAGGCGACTGATCGTGCGCAGAGCCGTGTGCCCCGGATCCTTCGACCCGGTGACCAACGGACACATCGATATCGTCGCCCGTGCCTCTGCGCTGTTCGACGAGGTCGTGGTCGCGGTCGGCGTGAACACGTCGAAGAATCGTCTGTTCACGCCCGATGAGCGGATCGCCATGCTGAAGGAGGCGTGCTCGTCCTTCGACAACGTCCGTGTCGACGCCTTTTCCGGCCTGCTCACGACGTTCTGCCAGGACAACGGCATCCACGCGATCGTCAAGGGCCTGCGAGCGGTCAGCGACTTCGACTACGAGCTGCAGATGGCTCAGATGAACGCCTCCCTGACCGAGGTCGAGACGGTGTTCATCCCCACGAGTCCGGAGTACTCCTTCCTGGCCTCGAGCCTGGTCAAGGAGGTCGCGGCTTTCGGCGGCGACGTCTCCGGCCTGGTGCCCGACTTCGTCCTGACCCGGCTCACCGCCCGCCTGACCGAAAATCGCGCCCAGAAGGACGATGGCTGAGCGCGCCGCGTCTGCGTTTTGCTCCCATGGTCACCTGCCGGATACGCTTCTAGACGATCTGTTTGTGCCCGGACCCGGAAGTGAACCCCTGAGCAGCCTGGACCCGAGAGCGCCGCTCGTGCTCGACACCCGCGAGCTCGGCCGCCGCCCGGGGTCCCAACGCGAGGTGTCACGGACGGTTCCGGCTCCAGCAGATCTAGGCATCGAAGTACTTCGTGTCGCTGAAGGTGCGCCGGTCGAGCTGGACCTGCGCCTGGAAGCGGTCATGGAGGGTGTTCTGGTCACGGGGACGGCGCTGGCCGCCCTCGACGGCGAGTGCGCGCGGTGCCTGGAACAGATCTCCGATGACATCGAGGTCACGTTCCAGGAGCTGTTCGTGTACAACGATCGCCGTGACCAGAGTCCTTCCGAGGAGGATGACGAGGTCAGCACGCTCGAGGACGACCTGCTCGACCTTGAACCCCTGCTGCGGGACGCGGTGGTGCTCGCACTACCGTTCCAGCCGTTGTGTGAGGACGACTGTCCTGGATTGTGTGCCGAATGTGGCACGCGCCTGGCAGATGATCCGGACCACGCGCACGAACCTGCGATCGACCCCCGGTGGACGGCGCTGGCCCAGCTCGAGCCCCGCACCGACAACAGCAGCCCTGAACACAGCAACTGAGGAGAAGACAGTGGCAGTCCCGAAGCGGAAGATGTCGCGCAGCAACACGCGCCACCGGCGTTCACAGTGGAAGGCCGTCGCGCCGTCCCTGGTGACCTGCGCCAACCCCGCGTGCGGTGCCAAGCACCTGCCGCACCGCGCTTGCGGCACCTGCGGTCAGTACGGCGCCCGAGCCGACCGCCGCCAGGTTCTCTGACCCACCTCACGGACCTAGGCATCACCGACTACAGCGAGCTCCGATCGGCGCTCGGGGATCCAGTTCTGGACCCCGCGCTGCTCGACCGCGCGCTGACCCACCGCTCGTGGGCCTACGAGAACGGTGGCCTGCCGACCAACGAGCGCCTGGAGTTCCTGGGCGACTCGGTCCTCGGCGTGGTCGTCACGGAGACGCTCTACGTCATGCATCCGGATCTGTCGGAGGGCCGGCTGGCCAAGCTGCGTGCCGCCGTGGTCAACGCCCGCGCCCTTGCCGAGGTGGCCCTCGTCATCGACCTCGGCCCGCAGATCAAGCTGGGCCGCGGCGAGGAGAGCACGGGCGGTCGCGAGAAGGCCTCGATCCTGTCCGACACGGTTGAGGCAGTGATCGGCGCCGTGCACATGAGCGGCGGCATCGAGGCGTCCGCGCTGGTCGTGCACAAGCTGTTCGACCCGCTCATCGAGGCGGCGTCGGCCCTCGGTGCCGGCCTCGACTGGAAGACGTCGCTGCAGGAGCTGGCTGCCGACCAAGCGCTCGGAGTCCCTGAGTACGTTATCGAGGACGACGGACCCGATCACATGAAGACCTTCACCGCCCAGGTCCGCGTCGCCGGCCGCATGCACGGCAACGGCGTCGGACGCTCGAAGAAGGAAGCGGAGCAGTCTGCCGCAGAGACGGCCTACCGGGCGATCGCGGGCGAGCTCGGCATTGCCGACGTCAGCGCGAGCAGCTCCGGCACCGCCACGCACTAGCGATGCCCGAGCTCCCCGAGGTCGAGGTCGTCCGGGCCGGGCTCGCCCGCCACGTGCTCGAAAGCACCATCCAGCGTGTCGAGGTGCTCCATCCCCGCCCGGTGCGCCGCGACCCGAGCGGACCCGAGGGTTTTGCCGAGGCGCTGACCGGGCGCCGGATCACCGATGCCCGCAGGCGGGGGAAGTACTTCTGGCTTCCTCTCGACAACGGAGACGCGCTGCTGGGCCATCTAGGGATGAGCGGGCAGATGCTCGTGCGGCCCACGGATGCTGCGCCCGAGCGTCACCTACGGGTCCGGATCATGCTGGACCGCGGCCAGGACATCCGCTTCGCCGACCAGCGCATGTTCGGAGGTCTCCTGGTCTCACGCGGCGGTGCCGACCTCCCGCAGGAGATCGTGCACATCGCTCGAGACCCGCTCGATCCCGAGTTCGACGACGAGGACTTCGTGCGCCGGTCGCGCAAGCGGTCCTCCGGTGTGAAGCGGCTGCTGCTCGACCAGGGGCTGATCTCAGGGGTCGGCAACATCTACGCCGACGAGGCGCTGTGGCGGGCCCGGATCCACGGCAACCGGCCGGCCGATCGACTCACCGCCGCCCAGGTGCGCGACCTGCTCGGTCACGCTCGCGCCGTCATGACCGAGGCGCTCGGCCAGGGAGGCACCTCCTTCGACTCGCTCTACGTCAACGTCAACGGCGAGTCCGGCTACTTCGAGCGGTCCTTGAGCGCCTATGGGCGCCAGGACGAGCCGTGCGAGCGCTGCGGCACCGCGATCCGGCGGATCTCGTTCATGAACCGCTCGTCGTACTTCTGCCCGAGCTGTCAGCCGGTACCCCGAGCGCGACGAACGGCGCAGGTCACGGTCGCGGATTGACCAAGAGCCTGCTTGGTGGGACTCTTGAAGACGGTCCACAACCGCTTGGGCCACCCCTCTGATCGGAAGGTTCTCTTCATATGGCCAAGGCGCTGATCGGCTACATGAACAGCGACCTGCGAGACCCCCGCACCACCGCCGAGAACGCTCGGCTCCGTGCGCGTGTGGCCGAGCTCGAGTCCCTCATCCTGCGGCTCACCGAGGAGAACGACAGGCTGGTCGCTCGAGCGGCCGAGCTCCTCGACTCCGCTTCGCTGCAGGAGATGCAGCCCGCCTGACGGGTTGACCCCGCGTCCGCTGAGAGGCGGACGGCCATCAGCGACCCCACAGCCCGGTTCCGCCGCAGTTCGCAGAATTCGGGTCCCGTCGATCCCCTCGTAGACTCACGGGATGTCCACCAGCGTCTTCGCTCGCCTCGAGCCTCGCCTCCACGAGGTCTCCAAGCCGATCCAGTACGTCGGTGGCGAGCTGAACTCCACGGTCAAGGACTGGGACTGCGCCCCCGACGGCGGCGAGACCGTCCGCTGGGCGCTGATGTACCCCGATGCCTACGAGGTCGGGCTGCCCAACCAGGGCGTCCAGATCCTCTACGAGGTCCTCAACGAGCGGGACTGGATCCTGGCCGAGCGCACCTACTCGGTGTGGCCCGACATGGAGCACGTGATGCGCACCGGCGACGCCGCCGGTCCGATCCCACAGTTCACCGTCGACGCCCACCGGCCGGTGCGCGCCTTCGACGTCTTCGGGCTCAGCTTCTCCACTGAGCTCGGCTACACCAACATGCTCAACGCGCTCGACCTCGCCGGCATCCCGCTGCACGCGGTCGACCGCGGCGATGACGACCCGATCGTCTTGGCCGGTGGTCACGCGGCGTTCAACCCGGAGCCCGTCGCCACCTTCCTCGACGCGGCCGTGCTCGGCGATGGGGAAGAGGTCGTGCTGGCGATCTCAGAGGTGGTGCGCGAGTGGAAGGGTGAGGGACGACCAGGTGGTCGCGACGAGCTGCTGCGACGGCTCGCGGTCACCGGCAACATCTACGTCCCGAAGTTCTACGACGTCGCGTACGCCGCCGACGGCACGATCGAGGCCGTGGTGCCCAACCGACCCGGCATTCCTTTCCGGGTCACCAAGCACACCCTGATGGATCTCGACGCCTGGCCCTACCCACGCAAGCCGTTGGTGCCGTTGGCCGAGACCGTCCACGAGCGCTTCTCGGTCGAGATCTTCCGTGGCTGCACCCGTGGCTGTCGTTTCTGCCAGGCCGGCATGATCACCCGTCCGGTGCGCGAACGGTCGATCAAGACCATCGGCGACATGGTCGAGAACGGCATCCGCTCCTCCGGCTTCGAGGAGGTCGGTCTGCTGTCCCTGAGCTCGGCCGACCACACCGAGATCGGCGAGGTGGCCAAGGGGCTGGCCGACCGCTACGAAGGCACCAACGTCTCGCTGTCGTTGCCGTCGACCCGCGTCGATGCCTTCAACATCACCCTGGCCAACGAGTTCTCCCGCAACGGTCGGCGCTCGGGGCTGACCTTCGCGCCCGAGGGTGGGTCGGAGCGGATGAGGAAGGTGATCAACAAGATGGTCACCGAGGAAGACCTGATCCGCACGGTCGCCACGGCGTACTCCCATGGCTGGCGGCAGGTGAAGCTCTACTTCATGGTCGGCCTGCCTACCGAGACCGATGACGATGTCCTCCAGATCGCCGACCTGGCCCGGAAGGTGATCGCCAAGGGCCGGGAGGTCTCCGGTCGCAACGACATCCGCTGCACCGTCTCCATCGGCGGGTTCGTGCCCAAGCCGCACACGCCGTTCCAGTGGGCCTCCCAGCTCGACCACGAGACCACCGATCGGCGACTCAAGCAGCTGCGCGACACCGTGCGCGAGGACAAGAAGTTCGCCCGGGCGATCGGATTCCGCTACCACGATGGGAAGCCCGGCATCATCGAAGGACTGCTCTCCCGCGGTGACCGCCGAGTCGGCGCTGTGATCGAACAGGTCTGGCGCGGCGGCGGTCGGTTCGATGGCTGGAGCGAGCACTTCTCCTACGACCGTTGGGTCGAGGCCACCGACCAGGCGCTCGCTGACACCGCGGTCGACCTCGACTGGTTCACCATCCGGGAGCGCGACTACGACGAGGTCCTGCCGTGGGACCACCTCGACTCCGGCCTCGACAAGGACTGGCTCTGGGCCGACTGGGAGGACGCGATCGACCCGTCCACCGATGTCGAGGTCGAGGACTGCCGATGGACGCCCTGCTACGACTGCGGTGTCTGTCCCGAGATGGGCACCGAGATCCAGATCGGCCCCACCGGCCAGACGCTGTTGCCGCTCGCTGTCGTGTGACCGTGGGGGGTCCCGCTCAGAGCAGCGGGTTGTCCAACGCGTTGGGCAGGCCGGCGGCGTACAGCTCGGCGTCGACGGCCTTGAGGGCCGCGAACTCGGGCGGGTCGTAGAGGCGGAACGTCTCTGCCGGTGCCTGGCGCGAGCCGGCGCTGGCCAGGATGGCGTTCGAGGCCACCCGGGCCGACTCGTTGGCACCCTCCATGGTGGCCAGATCGATGTCGGTGCGCACGTAGTCACCGGCGAGGAAGAGGTTCGGGATCCTCGTGGTGGCGCTGGGCCGGTCGGCCCAGGAGCCGACGGTGTTGATCAGAAGCGGGGTGCGGTTGGTGTTGCGACCCCGCTGCGGGTTCCACCGGACGCCGGGGTCGAGGGCCCACGAGTGGACCGCGTCCTTCGGCAGTGCCGCCCGGGCCGTGTCGTGGTAGCGGATCTGGTTCAGGACCTCCCGGGCGATCTCGTGCGGGCGCGAACGTTTCGCCGACCGGTGGTTGTCGAGGCCGGGAGAGTCCCAGTTGGAGACATCGACGGAGAGGATGTCGATGACCTCGCCGTTGCCGTAGTCGCGGGCGATGTCGCGGTCCTCCCAGAACTGACCCTGGGTCAGCGCGGTCAGTGCCCACGGGGCGTCGATGAAGGTGATGTGGCCGCGGGTGAGCTCCACCGGCTTGCGCAGGAAGTACTGGATGCCGACCATCCAGTCGGGGTGCAGCTGGCGCAGGCTGCGTAGCGAGGGATCGAGTCGGAGCAGGTCCGGGCTGAAGGTCTTGGTGACCCGCTCGACCGGCATGGCGTTGACGAACCAGTCCGCCTCGACCCGGCTGCGTCTTCCTGCGCCGTTGCGTAGCCAGGCAGCTCGGATCTTTCCCCGCTTGACCTCGTAGCGTTCGAGCCCTTGGCCGCGGACGAACCGCACGCCCAGCGACGCCAGGTGTCGCAGCCACGGGTCGATCCAGGCTTCATTGGTCGGCAGGTCGAGAACGCGGTCGATGGAGCCGTCGTTGCCGCGTCCCATGATGTTGTAGACGAAGGCCTCGCCCATGTTGCCGATCGTGCGGGTGCTGGCGATGGTCTCCTTGGCGGCGACGAGGCTGCGGGTCAGCCCGGCGGCCAGCACCGTCTGGTACTCCTTCGATCGTCGCGCGGCGCCGACGAAGTCCCACCAGCTGACGTGCTCCCACTGACCGAATCGCCGGGCGTCGGAGCTGGTCAAGAAAACCATCAGCCGAGCGACGAAGTGGGCCAGCTCGTGCGGTGGAACCGTGGACCCGTTGAGGTTGTCAGTCAGGTATCTCCGCAGGCCATCGACGGTGAGCACCTGCTCCGGGTCGGGTCCGATGCCGAAGATGAAGCCGTCCGCTCGACCTTTGCCTCGGAGAAACTTCCCGCCGGTCGCGTCCACCAGGTTGTCGCCGACGGTGCCGCCCCGGTAGGGGATTCGTCGCATCGTGTTGGGGATGTGGTGGTAGAAGCCGGGGAAGAACCGGAAGCCGTGCTCACCGGGGAGGTCGCGTCGGCCACCGCGCCCGGTGCCGAGGACCGGGATGCTGCGGGCCTTCCCTCCCCACGCGCTCGGCTCATAGACGGTCACCTGGAACCCGCGCTCGGCGAGCTCGTGGGCGGCAGTGAGGC
Source organism: uncultured Actinomycetota bacterium (assembly GCA_963829975.1). GTDB lineage: Bacteria > Actinomycetota > Actinomycetes > Propionibacteriales > Nocardioidaceae > Nocardioides. The sequence continues at coordinate 261,564 of CAWHKK010000020.1, read as the reverse complement.
CAGCCATCCCGCCGCCCATCACCGCGACCCGGCGGCCCGGGCGGGCCGCGAAGGCTGGCGCCTGTCCGCCGGGGAGCAGGGCAGTTCCCGCGACACCTGAGGCGACCAGGACGCCGCGTCGCGAGATGGGATGTGGGGTTGAAGCGGCAGTAGGCACGGTCCTGACCTTCTCGAACTCTCGATGACAGGTCAACTGTGACAACGCTGCTGTCATGGTTTGGCGAGGTTCAGCCCAGCACCAGGGTGAGCACCAGCGCCCAGGCGGCCACGACCAGCGTGTCGATGACGAGCGCGACCATGGCGAATCCTCGGCCCTGGTCCGCACCGTTGCTCGGCCGGCTGAGGGCGATGACGGCCAGCACGGCCGAGGCCAGGTTGGTGATCAGCAGGGGTGCCAGGGCCAGCGCGAAGGCGCGAACGCCGGTCGACTGACGGGCCGGACCAACCGGTGGTGCGGGTTGCCACGGCGTGACCGGACCCTGTCCGGGTGGGTGGTACGTCGGGTAGCCCTCGGGCGGCGACGGCTCAGGCGGCCCGGGTCCCGAAGGCCCAGCAGGCTCAGACACGGTCGCCGCCCGGGCTCGCCTAGCCGAGCTTCTCGGTCAGGCTCTTGCCGTCTTCGCGATACGCGACGCAGGCCACGTGGTCGCCCGACTCGGGCTCCTCGCTCTGGGTGAGCGCGGTGACCGCCACTTCCGCGGGGAGTGCTGCAATCACTGCCACGTCGATGAGCGGGCCGCAGGCCTCGCTCCCGGACTGGTCCTTGTAGGCCGTGGCCTCGTCGCTGTTGAGCGTCTTGACCGCCAGGACCTCACCGTCGTGCGACTTGGTGCAGCTGACCACCTCGATCTGGGAGACACCGCTGTCCGAGCTCGTCAGTCCCTCGGCCGTGAAGCACTCCCCGGAGTTCAGGTCGTCGATGGGAGTGCCCGCAAGCACCACCCCGAGTGCGATCAGGGCGCCCCAACCGATCAGGACCACGACGTTGATGACGATGGCGGCGATGGCGAGCCCTCTGCCGCCCTTCTTCCCGACCAGCACCACGATCGCCAGCACCAGGGAGACAAGGTTGGTGATGATGCACGGGATCAGCGCCAGCACGAGCGATGCGATCGCGAGGCCCTTCCCGGGCTGCTGCGCACCAGGCTGCCCGTACGCCGGGTAGGCCGGTCCGGCCGGCGGCTGTCCGGGGGCCGGCTGGCCGTAGGGAGCGGGCTGGCCGTAGGCGGGAGGCGGGGGCGGCGCGCCGTAGGGGTTCGGCGGTGGCACGTTCTCGCCGGAACCGTTCGGCTGGTCTGGCCCAGGAGGCGGCGGGTTCTCGGACACGATTCGGCTCCTCGTTGTCGACGGCGAGCGGATGCTCGGCCCACACACTAGAGGTGGGCCCGGGTCCGCGTCAGGAGTTCGCCGATGCTCTACCGAGAGGGAGCAGGGCCGCAGGGGAGAAGATGGCGTCGTGCGCCACATCCGCGACGAGGAGCGTCGGACCCGTCTTGCCGTGCGTCATGCCCTCGCCCCAGGTGCCCGCGCGGCGACCGCGGAGCTGGCTACCCGAACCATGACAGCGCTCCATTCCACCGAGCCGGCGACCGTCTACCTCTCACTGTGGGCTCGGGTGCCGGGACTGACCGTTGCCGACGTCGACCAGGCGCTCTACGACGACCGCTCACTGGTCAAGCAGCTGGCCATGCGGCGCACCCTCTTCGTCTTCTCTCGCGACCTGCTGCCCGCAGCATGGGGGAGCGCATCGACACGAGTCGCCAGCACCGAACGCAGGCGACTCGCCAAGGATGTCGTCCTGGCGGGTCTGGCCACCGATGGAGACGCGTGGCTCGACCACGCGCGCGCAGCGGTGCTCGACGAGCTGGCCGGCAACCCGACCGGACTGACCGCGCTCGAGCTGCGCGAGCGCGTGCCGAAGATCGCGGTCAAGATCGGCGCCTCCGGAGGTTCGGTCTGGGTCGCCCATCGGGTGCTCACCCAGCTCGGTGCCACCGCGCACATCGTCCGCGGACTCAACACCCAGCACTGGCGGCTGTCTCGGCCGCGCTGGACGCTGATGGAGGACTGGCTGACCCCGGTCCCCGAGCCGTTGCCGACCGACGAGGGATATGCCGAGCTGACCCGTCGGTGGCTTGGCACGTTCGGTCCTGGCACGGAGACCGACCTGGTCTGGTGGCTGGGTGCGACCAAGAAGGCCGTCCGCCGCGCACTTGCCGACGTGGAGGCGGTCGAGGTGACCTTGAGCGGTGGCAGCGCCAGCGGTTGGGTGCTCCCCGACGATCTGGACCCGGTGCCCGACCCCGGGCCGTGGGTGGCCCTCCTGCCGGTGCTCGATCCGACCGTGATGGGCTGGAAGGAGCGCGGTTTCTACCTCGGTGACAACGGGCCGGCTCTCTTCGATCGCAACGGGAACGCCGGCACCACGGCTTGGGTGGACGGCCGGATCGTGGGCTGCTGGGTACAGGACGCGGACGCCGCAGTCCGCGTGGAGCTGACCGACGTGGTGAGCCCCGCCGCTCTCGAGGCGCTGGAGCTCGAGGCTGCCCGGCTCACCGGATGGCTTGACGGAGAGATCGTCGGCACCGTCTACCCTTCGTCTGCGATGAAGCACGGGCGAGCACGGAACCACCGCGGATGAGCCGCGACCAGCCGGAACAACAGGCACCCCCGGTCCAGCGGCTGCGCATCCGCTACGCAAAGCGCGGACGGCTGAGGTTCACCAGTCATCGCGACTTCAGCCGGGCCTTCGAGCGGGCGATCTTCCGAGCGCGAATCCCGATGGCGTACTCGTCAGGGTTCAACCCCCACCCGCGGATCTCGTACGCCGGAGCGTCACCCACCGGCGCGGCCAGCGAGGCGGAGTACCTCGAGATCGGGCTGGCCGAGCCGGTCGACCCGGCCCGGGTGCATGCGGCACTGGACGAGGCCCTCCCTGACGGTCTCGACGTGGTCGAGGTGGTCGAGTCACCCGGCGGTGGGGTGGCCGACCGGCTCGAGGCCAGCCACTGGGTGATGGACCTTGACCTGCCCGAAGCCGTCTGCGCTCCCGCGGTGGCGGCGTTCCTCGCTGCGGAGAGCATCGGTGTCGAGCGGATGACCAAGAAGGGCTTGCGCGAGTTCGACTGTCGAGCGGCCGTCGTGTCGCTGACATTGGCTGGCGGCGCTGAGGGGTCACGGATGGAGCTGGTGTTGCGCCACGCCGTGCCCGCGGTCCGTCCCGACGACGTGCTCCGGGGGTTGGCGGAGGTCGGCGGGCTCGCGTCGCCCGGCGCGCCGCTGCTCACTCGGCTGGCCCAGGGCCCCCTGGACGAGCAGACAGGATCGATCGGCGACCCGCTGCGTTGATGATCCCGTCCAGGGACCCCTGTGCGATACTGCCGGTGGTCGAGGACCGTGGTGAATCTGCCACCTGACTCGACCCGACGACGTTCTCGCCGGTCTCTCCGCAGTTGTGGAGGTCGGCACGGTGGGTGCAGGTCGTTGCCAGACCGCGACGCGGCCCCCGCGTGTCGGATCTGGATCGGTGACAGCGATCCAGTCCGGACCAGGATGGGGTGCCGACGACCGCGGCAGGTGACCAGGCCCGTATCCAGTGGCGCACCGCGGAGGGTGTCGGCGTACCGACAGAAGGCTTTGCGCCGTCGATCCGGCAGTGACACGGATCCGCGGCGTCAGACAATCCCGGGCGCCATCGGCGAACCCGGGCCAAGGAGCAGCAATGGCTGACGACGACTTCACCCCGCCCACCGAGACTTCAGCGGGTTCCCGCTCCAATGGCGGCTCGGCCCCCGACACACCGGACGGTGCGCTCGCCAAGAAGGCGGCCAAGAAGGCGCCCGCCAAGAAGGCGCCCGCCAAGAAGGCTGCCAAGAAGGCGCCCGTCAAGCAGACGGCCAAGAAGGCTGCCAAGAAGGCCGACGTGGAGCCCGCTGAGGGTGCCCACGAAGTTCCTGCCAAGAAGTCCGCGGCGAAGAAGTCGGCCAGCAAAAGGCCCAGCATGAAGACCGATCAGCCGGCTCCCCCCGACGAGGGCGCCGACGAGGGTTCCGAGCAGGGCCCCGGCACCATGCTGCTCTTCAAAGCCCCGGAGCCGACCAAGCTCACCTCGCGCCCCGCGCGGCCACGCAAGGTCGTCGAGACCGAGCCGGAGGGCGCCAGCGACTCGGGTGACGAGCCCGCCGTCAAGCCTCCGGCCAAGAAGGCGGCCGCGAAGAAGACCGCCACGAAGAAGACGGCGGCCAAGAAGCCCGCCGCCAAGCCGGGTGGCAACCAGCCTGAGGGCGGGGACTCCAGTGGTGACCCCACCGGTGATTCCGCAGACGGTGACGAGTTCGCCGATGGCGGCGAAGGCGGCGAGGGCGGATCCCGTCGACGCCGACGCCGTGGCGGACGCCGCCGCCGTAAGCCCGGCGACGGTGAGAGCGGCGCCGACGACAGCGATTCGGGTCCGTCCGACGACTCCGGTGAGACCGGCGACGGCGAAGGCGGCGAGGGCGGATCCCGTCGACGCCGTCGGCGGACGCGCGAGGGAGACGACCGCTCCGGGGGCGGCGACGATCCGCAGAACACCGTCACCCGCGTCCGGAAGCCGCGTTCGGCCGACGACGAGATCACGGCCATTGCCGGCTCGACCCGGCTCGAGGCCAAGAAGCAGCGCCGCCGGGAGGGCCGAGAGGCCGGTCGCCGGCGGGCACCCATCGTCAGCGAGGCGGAGTTCCTCGCTCGGCGCGAGTCCGTCGACCGGGTGATGGTGATCCGGCAGCGCGACGACCTCACCCAGATCGGCGTGCTCGAGGACAAGGTGCTGGTGGAGCACTACGTCGCCCGGGAGTCGCAGACCTCCCTGATCGGCAACGTCTACCTCGGTCGCGTCCAGAACGTGCTGCCGTCCATGGAGGCCGCGTTCATCGACATCGGCAAGGGCCGCAACGCCGTCCTCTACGCCGGCGAGGTGAACTGGTCCGCGCTGGGCCACAAGGACGGCGCGCCCCGCAAGATCGAGTCGGTGCTGAGCTCGGGTCAGACGATCCTGGTGCAGGTCACCAAGGACCCTGTCGGCCACAAGGGGGCCCGTCTCACCAGCCAGGTCAGCCTGGCCGGTCGCTTCCTGGTGTACGTGCCCGACGGCACCACCAGCGGCATCTCGCGCAAGCTGCCCGACACCGAGCGCAACCGGCTCAAGGCGCTCCTCAAGGAGATCGTCCCCGACACCGCCGGCGTCATCGTGCGCACGGCCGCAGAGGGCGCCTCGGAGGATGAGCTGACCCGCGATGTCGAGCGGCTCAAGACGCGGTGGGAGGACATCGAGGCCAAGACCAAAGGTCAGTCGCCCAAGCTCCTCTACGGCGAGCCTGACCTGACGTTGAAGGTCGTCCGCGACCTGTTCACCGAGGACTTCACCCGCCTGGTCATCCAGGGCAACGACGCGTGGGACTCGGTCTCCGACTACGTCAGGTCGATCGCGCCGGACCTCGAGAGCCGGCTCGAGAAGTACGACGGCAGCAACGCCGACATCTTCGCGTCCTTCCGCGTCGACGAGCAGATCGCCAAGGCGATCGACCGCAAGGTCTGGTTGCCCTCCGGCGGGTCGCTGATCATCGATCGCACCGAGGCCATGACCGTGGTCGACGTCAACACCGGCAAGTTCACCGGGTCGGGCGGCAACCTCGAGGAGACCGTCACCAAGAACAACCTGGAGGCGGCGGAGGAAGTCGTGCGTCAGCTGCGGCTGCGCGATATCGGCGGGATCATCGTCATCGACTTCATCGACATGGTCCTGGAGTCCAACCGTGACCTGGTGCTCCGACGGATGGTCGAGTGCCTGGGCCGTGACCGCACCCGTCACCAGGTCGCCGAGGTCACTTCGCTCGGGCTGGTCCAGATGACCCGCAAGCGGATCGGCACCGGTCTGCTCGAGGCGTTCAGCGAGAACTGCCCCCACTGCCAGGGCCGTGGCCTGGTACTGCACGACATGCCGGTCGAGGGTGCCAAGCCCGACGACGACCAGCGTCGGGGTGGTGGCGGTAGTGGCCGTCGTCGCGGAGGTCGAGGTCGAGGCCAGGATGACGACCACGAATCGAGCGCCCCCAAGCTCACCGCGCCGTCGCCCAAGGACATCGCCGCCATGGCCCGGGCCGCTCAGCCTACTGAGCCAGCCGAGCCAGCCGAGCCGGTCGAGCCGGTCGCCTCGGCTCCCGAGAGCCCGGAGCCGATCGAGACTCCCGGGATCATCGAGTCGACAGCCGGTGAGGCTCCGGCCGAGGTCGTGGTCACCACGCGGACCCGCAAGCCCGCCAACCGGACCAGGACCGACAAGGTCCAGCCACCTGAGACCCCGGTCAGCGAGCCGGAGCCGACTCCCGTCGAGGTCGGGGCCGAGGTCGAGGCCGAGCCCGTCAGCGCCGAGGTCACGCCACCCGTAGCGGCGGCACCGAAGGTGGTTACGCGGACCAGGCGTAGTGCCAGCCGCCCGGCGGGTACCCCCGTCCGGGCCCCGGAACCCGCGGAGCCGATCCAGGTCCCGCTGCAGGTCCCGCCGCAAGCTGCCGACGTCTCGGTCGACCAGGAGGACGGCAGCCCCGGCCCAGCGGAGCCGCCGAAGGTGGTCACCCGAACCCGTGGCCGGAGCGCGAGCCGGGCAGCTGGACCGCCCGCGCTGGCGGGCAGCGAGGGCACGTCGCCTGAGGGCGACGCTCCGGCGGTCGAGCACGTTCCGATCAAGAAGAAGGGCACCCGCAAGCGCTGAGCGCCTGGGTCGGGCACCTCGTTTTGCCGTGTCGGCGCCCGATCCGTACCATTGATCCGCAGGTCACGTTCCGGCGTGCCCGTTCTCTGCAAGGCAACCCAATCCTCTTGATGGGGTGCGAGGTGTGCCGCAGACCCAGACGCAAGAGCCAGATGAAGGAGACCGCGGTGTACGCGATCGTGCGCGCAGGCGCCAAGCAGCAGAAGGTCGCTGTCGGCGACGTCATCGAGATCGACAAGGTCTCGACCGCCGTCGGCGAGTCGATCAGCCTGCCTGTGGTCATGGCTGTGGACGGCGAGACCGTCACGAGCACCGGCCTCGACAAGGCATCGGTGACGGTCGAGGTGCTCGGCGCCACCAAGGGCCCCAAGATCATCATCCAGAAGTACAAGAACAAGACCGGTTACAAGAAGCGCCAGGGCCACCGCCAGAAGTACACGCAGGTCAAGGTCACCGACATCAAGCTCTGAGTCCGCTGACACGTTCTGGGCTCTCACACGAAGGATCACCGAAATGGCACACAAGAAGGGCGCCGCGTCCACCAAGAACGGCCGCGACTCCAACTCCCAGCGCCTCGGCGTGAAGCGCTTCGGCGGCCAGCTGGTCAATGCGGGCGAGATCATCGTTCGTCAGCGCGGCACCCACTTCCACCCGGGCAGCGGCGTCGGCCGCGGCGGTGACGACACCCTGTTCGCTCTGACCGCAGGTGCGGTCGAGTTCGGACGCAAGCGCGGCCGCAAGGTCGTCAACATCGTCCCGGGTGAGTAACTGACGCTCACCCACACGCGTTGACGAAGGGCGTCCCCATTCTCGGGACGCCTTTCGCCGATTTCGGAGCAGGGAAGAAGCCCACACCTACAAAATCCCCCTGAACCAGGAGCACCTCATGGCTGTCCCCACGTTCGTCGACCAGGTCTCGCTGCACATCAGCGCCGGCCGGGGCGGTCACGGCGTGGCATCGGTGCACCGCGAGAAGTTCAAGCCCCTCGGCGGCCCCGACGGCGGGAACGGCGGGCCGGGCGGCTCGGTGATCCTGCGGGTAGACCCCGACATCACCACGCTGGTCGACTACCACCACAGCCGCAAGCGGCAGGGCGAGAACGGCGGCCACGGCGCGGGCGGCCACAAGAACGGCGCCCATGGCTCCGACCTGGTCCTGCCCGTGCCTGAGGGCACCGTGGTCAGCCTGCCCGACGGCACCGTGCTCGCCGACCTGGTCGGGCCGGGCACCGAGATGGTGGTCGCGGCAGGAGGGCGTGGTGGGCTCGGCAACGCCGCACTCGCGTCGTCCAAGCGCAAGGCACCCGGCTTCGCGCTGCTCGGCGAGCCGGGCGAAGAGCTCGAGGTCGTGCTCGAGCTCAAGGTCGTTGCCGACATCGGGCTGGTCGGGTTCCCCAGCGCGGGGAAGTCCAGCCTGATCGCTGCCATCTCGCGCGCGCGACCGAAGATCGCCGACTATCCGTTCACCACCCTGGTGCCCAACCTGGGGGTGGTCTCGGCAGGCGAGGTGACCTTCACCGTGGCCGACGTACCCGGCCTGATCGAGGGCGCCAGCGACGGGCGGGGTCTCGGCCACGACTTCCTGCGCCACATCGAGCGGTGCGCGGCCATCGTCCACGTCATCGACACCGCGACCATGGAGCCCGGACGCAACCCGGTCGAGGACCTCGACATCATCGAGCGCGAGCTGTCCCGCTACGGCGGTCTCGAGGACCGCCCCCGGCTGGTGGCGCTGAACAAGGTGGACGTGCCCGACGGCCGCGAGATCGCGGACATGGTCGTCGAGGAGCTGGTGGAGCGCGGGCTCCGCGTCTTCCCCGTCTCCGCTGCGTCGGGTGAGGGCACGCGGCAGCTCATCTTCGCGATGTCGGAGATCGTGCTGGCTGCGCGCGCCGAGCGGGAGGTGGCGGTAGCCGAACGCATCATCATCCGCCCCCCGAGCGCCGATGGCGGCGACGACTTCACCATCAAACGCACCGGCGAGGGTTGGCGCGTGCGTGGCATCAAGCCGGAACGCTGGGTGCGGCAGACCGACTTCGCCAACGACGAAGCGGTGGGCTTCCTCGCAGACCGGCTGAACCGGCTCGGGGTGGAGGCCAAGCTGCAGCAGCTGGGTGCCGAAGAAGGCGACACCGTGCTCATCGGCCACCCCGACGATGCCGTGGTGTTCGACTTCAAGCCCGGCATCGATGCGGGCGCCGAGATCCTCACCCGTCGGGGAGAGGACCAGCGGTTCGAGGAGAAGCGCCCCGCCGCGCGTCGGCGTCAGGAGATCGACGAGCTGATGCCCGAGCGTGAGGAAGGCGAGACCCGGGCCGACGTCGCCCGTCGCCTCGACCGCCCTCAGCAGACCGGGCCGATGGCCTACGAGGTCGGCTCGGCCGACGACCCCGACTGGGCTGAGTCGGACCCCGACGCATGAGCGCCATGCGACGTTCGCAGGTCACCGGGGCACGCCGCGTCGTGGTCAAGGTCGGGTCGTCGTCGCTGACCAGCCCTGCCGGCGGGATCGATCCCGACCGGCTGCGGTCCCTGGTCGACGCACTCGCCGAGGGTCGGTCGCGCGGCCTCGAGCTCGTGCTTGTCTCCTCCGGAGCGATCGCCGCGGGCCTCGCGCCGCTCGGTCTGAAGCGGCGACCGAAGTCTCTCGCGGCTCAACAGGCGGCCGCGTCGGTCGGCCAGGGGTTGCTCGTCCATCGCTACACCGACGAGCTCGCGCGCCACGGCGTGATCGCGGGGCAGGTGCTGCTGACCTTGGACGACGTCACCCGTCGCTCGAGCTACCGCAACGCCTACCAGACTTTCGCCAAGCTGCTCGAGCTCGGAGTCCTGCCGATCGTCAACGAGAACGACACCGTCGCCACCTCCGAGATCCGGTTCGGCGACAACGACCGGCTGGCCGCACTCGTCGCCCATCTCGTGCATGCTGATCTGCTGGTCCTGCTCTCCGACGTCGACGGTCTGTACGACGGCCGCCCGAGCGACCCCGCCAGCACCTTGGTCTCGGACGTGACCTCGCTCGACGACCTGGCCGACGTACGCATCGGAAAGCAGGGCCCCGACGGACTCGGCACCGGAGGCATGCAGACCAAGGTGCAGGCGGCCCAGATCGCGACCGGGGCCGGCATCCCGGTCGTGCTCACTGCGGCGGAGCACGCCGTGGCCGCGTTGGCCGGCGACCCGGTCGGCACGCTCTTCCACACCACCGGACGTCGACGCCCTACCCGGCTGCTGTGGTTGGCCCACGCCACCGAACCCCGCGGCACCGTGCTGCTCGATGCGGGCGCGGTGCGGGCCGTGGTCGAACGGCGGGCCTCGCTCCTTGCTGCCGGGGTGACCGGCGCCACGGGCAGCTTCGTCGCCGGAGACCCCGTGGACCTGGCCGGCCCCGACGGTCAGCCGTTCGCCAGGGGACTGGTGAACTTCGACGCTGCCGAGATGCCGCAGCTGATCGGTCGCTCCTCACACGACCTCAGGCGCGAGCTCGGAGCCGGCTACGAGCGCGAGGTCGTGCATCGCGACGCCCTCGCCCTCCTGTGAGGGCGCGCACCGCCGCCCTGGCGGTGGTGGTGGTCATCCTGCTGGCACCGGCCGTGCTGTTGACGCTGCTGCGGCTGACCGACCCCACTCCGGCGCGCCTGATCCAGGCAGTCACCTTCACGCCCTTTGCGGCCTTCCTGTACGCCGCGGCTCTGGCGTTGCTGGTGGCGATGATGGTTGTCCGTCGGACCTACGCCGCGCCCTACTCCGTCACTGCTGGGCTGGCGCTCGTCGGCCTGGTGCTGCACGTCGCATGGTTCGCTCCTCAGTTCGTCGGCGACGTGCCTGAGCCCGCAGCCGATGCCGAGCCCGTGATCGTGATGACCAGCAACCTGCTGCGCGGCGCCGCCGACGGCACCCAGCTGATGGCCCTGGTGCGTGAGGTGGACGTCGATCTGCTCGTGGTCAACGAGATCACGATCTCGTCGTTGGCCGAGCTGGAGCAGGCCGGTCTGCGGGAAGTCCTGCCCTTCCGCGAGGGCAACCCTGCCGCCGACGGTGCCAGCTCCGGGACGATGGTCTTCAGCACCCAGCCCACCGTGCTGCGCGACGTGCTCGATACGCAGTTCGGCGCCCTGGTCGTGGACACCGGCGAGCTCCGGCTGATCGCGGTCCACCCGCTGTCACCGGTGTCGCCGGACGGCTGGCGCGATGACCACGACAAGGTGCTCGCCGCGGTCAAGGAGTACGCCCCCGACCTGGTGGCCGGTGACTTCAACGCAACTCCCGACCACCGGCCGATGCGCGCCCTCGACGGGGCTGGCTACCGGGACTCGGTGGACGTCGTCAACGGCGGCTTCCAGCCGACCTGGCCGGTCAACGGACTGTTCGGGCTGATCGGCTTCCTCGGACCGGTCGCGCCCATCGACCATGTCCTGGTCAGCGACGACTGGGCGGTGACCACGACGGGCACCCTCGAGATCGATGGCACCGACCACAAGCCGGTCGTCGCCGTCGTCGCCCGGCGCTGACTCCGAAGCCTGGGGCCGACCATGATCAGCGTCACGGAGTCGGCATCGCCTCAGCCCACGCCGTACGCTGGTGAAGCCATGCCCGTCTACCTCGATCACGCTGCCACGACCCCGATGCTGCCGGTGGCAGTAGAGGCGATGACTGCGCACCTCCGCGATGTCGGAAACCCCAGCTCGCTCCACGCTTCCGGACGGAACGCCCGTCGGGTGGTCGAGGAGTCCCGCGAGACGATCGCGCAGGCGCTCAACTGCCGGCCGGGCGAGGTTGTCTTCACCTCTGGCGGCACCGAGGCCGACAACCTGGCGATCAAGGGCATCCACTGGGCCCGGCAAGCCGACCTCGAGCCAGCCTCGCGGCTGATCTCGACCGCGGTAGAGCACCACGCAGTTCTCGATCCGCTCGGCTGGCTGCAGGACGGCGAGGAGGCCGAGGTGCGCCTGCTCGGCGTCGACCAGGACAGCCGGATCGACCTCGAAGAGCTGCGGACGCTCGTCTCAGAGCGGCCGGTGTCGCTGATCTCGGTGATGTGGGCGAACAACGAGGTCGGCACGCTGCAACCCGTCGACGAGGTGGTCGCGATCGCGGCCGAGCACGGCATCCCGGTGCACACCGACGCCGTGCAGGCGATCGGCGCCGTACCGGTCGACTTCGCGGCCTCAGGCGTGGACGCCCTGACCCTGACCGGACACAAGGTGGGCGGACCGTATGGCGTCGGTGCACTGATCGTCCGCCGCGAGCTTGCCGTGACTCCGTTGGTCCACGGCGGGGGCCAGGAGCGCGAGATTCGCAGCGGCACCATCGACACGCCGGCCATCGCCGGACTGGCCGCAGCGATCGAGGTGTCGGTCAAGCATCAGGCCGAGCACGCTGCGCGGATCGGCGCTCTGCGCGACGAGCTCGTGCGCGGAGTGAGGCACGTGGTTCCCGACTCTGTCCTCAACGGACACGCGACCGCACGCCTGCCGGGCAACGCTCACCTGAGCTTTCCCGGCTGCGAGGGCGACTCCCTGCTGATGCTGCTCGACGCCCGCGGCATCGAGTGTTCCACGGGATCAGCGTGCTCGGCCGGCGTCCCGCAGCCTTCCCATGTGCTGCTGGCGATGGGTCGCGGCGACGAGGAGGCGCGCAGCTCGCTGAGATTCTCCCTGGGTCACACCTCCACCGCTGCCGACATCGAGGCTGTGATCGACGCGATCGGACCCTGTGTCGAACGGGCCCGGGCGGCGGCTGCCCGGTGAAGGTCCTCGCCGCCATGTCGGGTGGCGTCGACTCGGCCGTCGCGGCTGCCCGAGCCGCCGAGGCAGGTCATGACGTCACCGGCATCCACCTTGCCCTGTCGCGCAACCCGGCGTCGTACCGCTCGGGCGCGCGCGGCTGCTGCACGATCGAGGACAGCAACGATGCACGTCGGGCGGCCGACGTGATCGGTATCCCGTTCTACGTCTGGGACCTCAGCGAGCGGTTCCACGAGGACGTGGTCGAGGACTTCATGGACGAGTACGCCGCGGGCCGCACGCCGAACCCCTGCCTGCGGTGCAACGAGAAGATCAAGTTCGCGGCCGTGCTCGAGCGCGCCTTGGGGCTCGGTTTCGAGGCGGTGGCCACCGGTCACTATGCCCAGCTGCGCACGGGCTCGGACGGCCTGATCGAGATGCACCGGGCCGTCGACCCGGGCAAGGACCAGTCCTACGTGCTCGGCGTGCTCGACCAGCGGCAGCTCGCCCACGCGATGTTCCCGCTGGGCGACACCACCAAGGACGTCGTGCGTGAGGAGGCGGCTGCCCGAGGGCTCCTGGTCGCCGACAAGCCCGACAGCCACGACATCTGCTTCGTCGCCGACGGTGACAACGCCGGTTGGCTGCGCGAGAAGCTGGGCGAGCGCGCCCCCAACCATGGCGGGGACATCGTGGACGAGTCGTCGGGGGAGGTGCTCGGTCAGCACGAGGGCACCTACGCCTACACCATCGGTCAGCGCAAGGGGTTGCGCATCGGGCGGCCCGCGCCCGACGGGAAGCCTCGCTTCGTCCTCGACATCGAGCCGGTCTCGGGAAAGGTCACGGTCGGCCCGCACGAGCGGCTTGCCGTGCACCGGCTCCGGGCGATCAGGCCACGCTGGTGCGGCACCGTGCCGGCGACGCTCGACGGCACCGTCCAGCTCCGCGCGCACGGTGCCGAGCACCGGGCCAGGGTGGCCACTGGGGGCGAGGCCGTCGAGATCGAGCTGCTCGACCCGGCGTACGGCATTGCTCCGGGTCAGGCGGCGGTCATGTATGACGGCACCCGCGTGGTCGGCTCGGCGACCATTGCCGCCACCGAGCGAGCCTCTGCATGAGCTTTGCCACCGGCGTCGGGTCGATGCCCGGCGACGACCAGCCTGCCTTCGATGCAGCGGTTCGCCTCGTGCTTGACGAGCTGCCGGACCTGCCGCACCTCCCGGAGCTGCCAGGTCGGGGGGTGACCGCCGGGATGACCGGACGCGGGCTGGCGGTGATGGCCTCGCTCGGCGCCGACCTGCAGCCCTCTGGCTGGCGGCTGACCGACGCCCCCGGCCTCGACCACCGTCGGGCCCGGAGCCTGCTGGCTCAGGATCTCGACGGTCTGGAGGAGCGTGGCGACGGCTACGCCGGCAGCTTCAAGATCCAGGTGGCCGGTCCGTGGACCCTGGCCGCGACCGTGGAGAAGCCGCGTGGCGACAAGATACTCAGCGACTCGGGGGCGCGGCGCGAGCTCGCTCAGGCCTTGGCAGAGGGCATTCGCGACCACATCCGTGACGTGCGCCGTCGGCTGCCGGGGGTCGTTCGTCTCGTGGTGCAGGTCGACGAGCCGATGCTCGGGAGCGTGCTCGCCGCGCGGGTGCCGACCGCCTCCGGGTTCGGCCGGCACCGCAGCATCCATCCGCCGGAGGCCTCGGACTCGCTGGGCTGGGTGTTCGACGCCATCGTCGGCGAAGGTGCTGAACCCTGGGTGCACTCCTGCGCTGCGGAGACACCGCTCTCGCTGCTGCGCGGTGCCGGTGCTCGCGGGCTGTCGGTCGACCTCGACCAGATGTCCGCAGCGGATCACGAGGTCCTGGCCGAGGCTCTCGACGCGGGTGAGAGCGTCGTCCTCGGCGTGGTGCCTTCCGTCGAGCCGGTCCCGCGTCGCGACGACGCAGCGCTCACCGAGCGGGTGCTGCGGTGGATGGACATGGTGGGTCTCGACCAGGAGATCGTCCACCCGTTGCTCGGCATCTCGGCAACCTGCGGGCTGGCCGGGGCGAGCACGGCTTGGTCCAGCGAGGCGATCGTGCTGGCGCGTGCGGTGGCAGGCAACCTGTCCTGAGCACAGTCGTGCCCCCCACAGTGCGCAGTAGCGCACGGTGGGGGTCACGAGCTCGGGTCAGACGACCGGCACAGCCTCAGGTCCGTCCGTGGCCAGCTCTGCATGCTTGACGTCGAGGAACAGCCAGACGACCAAGGACGCGCCGAGCATCAGGAGAGAGGCGACCAGGAACGCATGGGTCGCGCCCTCCGCGAACGTCGCCTGGAAGACCGCGAAGTCAACCTGCTGCGGGTTCGCTCCCTGCAACCCGGCAGCCAGAGGCTCACGGACCAGGTCCTCGCGGTTGTCGATGAAGTGCAGCGAGACGGTGCTGAGGACGGCCAAGCCCAGTGCGCCACCGACCTGCTGCATGGTGTTGAGCACCCCCGACCCGATCCCTGAGTCCTGAGTGCGCACGTGATGCACGGCCGTGAGCGTCAGCGGCACGAAGGTCAACCCCATGCCGATCGCCATGGTCATGATGTACGGGAAGATGTGTGCCCAGTAGTTCAGGTCTGAGCCGGCGTAACCGCTGTCGCCGAGTGCTCGCAGCACGTCAGCCGGACCATCATTGACCGGTATCCGCGAGAACATGAACAGCGAGAACGCCGCCAGCAAGGTGCCGGTGCCGGCGATGAAGCGGGCGTCGATTCGGTTGACCAGGTTGGAGGACAGCGCTGCGCCCATCACGATGCCGACGGAGAACGGCAGAAACGCGAAGCCGGTACGCAACGAGCTGTAACCCACGATCTGCTGGATGAGCAGACTGAGGAAGAAGAACATCGCGAACATCGCGGCCGGAGCCAACATCATCGCCAGGAAGCTCGCCGCCCGGGTCCGGTTGCGGAAGATCCGGATCGGGAGCAACGGGTGTTCGACCCGCGACTCGATGATCGCGAAGACCACGAGCAGGGTGAGGCCGACCGCCAGGCTGGCAATCGTCCAGGGGTCGCCCCAGCCGTACTGCTCCTCGCCGGCCCGGGTCAGCCCGTAAACCAGTCCCAGCAGACCGAAGGTGCCGGTGATCGCCCCGGGCACGTCGAGCTGCCCCAGGTTCTTCGCCGACTCCTTCAGGATTCGAGGAGCCAAGAACGCGGCCAGCAGACCGATCGGCACGTTGATCAGGAAGGTCAGTCGCCAGCCACTCAGATCGATGCCGGCCACGCTCGTGAGGCCGGTCAGCCAACCGCCCAGGATCAGGCCCACGGCCGCTCCGGCACCCGACATGGCGGCGTACACGGCGAAGGCGCGGTTGCGCTGCGGTCCGGCGGGGAAGGTCGTGGTGATCAGTGCCAGAGCCGTGGGACCGGCCATCGCGGCGCCGAGGCCCTGCAGGGCGCGAGAGGCGAGCAGCATGGCCTCGGTCTGAGCCAGTCCGCCGATGGCCGATG
The DNA here is from genome assembly GCA_963829975.1 of uncultured Actinomycetota bacterium. Lineage (GTDB taxonomy): Bacteria > Actinomycetota > Actinomycetes > Propionibacteriales > Nocardioidaceae > Nocardioides. Next base: position 245,613 of record CAWHKK010000020.1, on the reverse strand, counting down.
CCACGGCGAACACGACCAGGCCGATGGCGAATACGCGCCGGCGGCCGTAGAGGTCGCCGAGTCGACCGCCCAGCAGCAGCAGGCCGCCGAACGCGAGAGCGTACCCAGTGACGATCCAGGTCAGGTTGGCGCCACTGATGGTCAGGTCCCTGCCGATGTACGGGAGGGCGATGTTGGTGATGGTGCTGTCGAGCACCACCATCAGCTGGGCGACGGAGATCAGTACCAGCGCCCACCCCAGGTGCAGCTCTTTTGGTGGCTTTCCGGGAGTCGTCTCTTCGGTTGTCGTCGTGTCGGTCACAGGCTTTCCTTGTCGTTGTCCGAGCCGTTGTGGAACGGGTGGTGGGTGAGTACGGCGGGGAGGATGATCTGATCGACCACCCGCGCGATCAGGTCCTTGTCGGGCGCCTCACCGAGGATGAACTGGCGGTGCAGGACGATGCCCGGAAGGGCAGCGGTGACGATGTCGAGGTCCACGTCGGCCCGGATCTCACCGCGCTCGATGGCGCTTTCGAAGATCAAGCGAGCGGCCGCGACCTTGGGCCCGATGAACCGCTCGCGGAACGCCGTGGCGAACTCTTCGTCGCGGGAGATCGCGGTGATCACGCTGCCGAGCACCGCCATCTGCCTCCGGTCGGTGAGACCGCCCATCCCGCAGAAGAACTCGAGCAGTCCCTCGCGCAAGGTGCCCGTGTCAGGCACCGCCGGCTGTCCCTTCTGGGAGACCAACGCGTCGATGATCAGACTGACCTTGCCGTTCCAGCGGCGATAGAGCGTCGCTTTGGACGCGCGGGCCTGCGTGGCGACGGCGTCCATCGTGAGTCGGTCGTAGCCGACATCGGCGAGCACCTCGAGGGTCGCGGCCAGGACTTCCTGCTCGCGATCACCTTCGATGCGCGGCCTGGTCGCGGCGGCGGCTTGGCTGGGAGTCATCCGAGTCCTCTGTGCAGATGGATGAAACGGAACGGTTTCGTTTCATCGAACAGGCTAGGTCGGTACGGCATTCCCTTCAACCCGAATTCTTTCGTTGGTCTGGACCACCGACTCCGACCTGCCGTTCGGCGGTCGACTGCATGTCGGCGGGACCCGGCAAGATAGGCCCATGACCGAGCCCACCCCCGCCCCGGCCGCGGCCACCGCAGAGGCGCGCGAGGAGCACCAAGGGCTCGTCGAGCTGATCGAAGACGCGCGGTGGCGCTACTTCGTCAAGGACGAGCCAACCCTGTCCGACGCTGCTTACGATCAGAAGCTGCGCCGGCTTCAGGAGCTGGAGTCGGCCTTTCCCGAGCTCCGCACGCCCGACTCGCCCACCCAGAAGGTGGGTGGAGCGGTCTCCACGGAGTTCACCGCCGTCGACCACCTGCGACGGATGGAGAGCCTCGACAACGCCTTCTCCTACGACGAGCTCGACTCGTGGTACGCCAGGCTCGGGCGCGACGGTGTGGCCGACCCCGACCTGCTGTGCGAGCTCAAGGTCGACGGCCTGGCCATCAACCTGTTGTACGAACAGGGCCGACTCGTCCGGGCCCTGACCCGAGGTGATGGCTCGACGGGCGAGGACGTCACGCCGAACGTCAAGACCATCGACTCGATTCCGCACCGGTTGACGGGCACCGACGAGTTCCCCGTCCCCGCGCTGATCGAAGTGCGAGGCGAGGTGTTCCTGCCCGCCGATGCGTTCGAGCGGCTGAACGCAACGATGGCCGATGCCGGCAAACCGATGTTCGCCAACCCGCGCAACGCCGCCGCGGGGTCGCTGCGCCAGAAGGACCCGCGGGTCACGGCTACCCGCGACCTCGGCATGGTCTGCCACGGCATCGGCGCCCGCGAAGGCTTCGAGCCGAAGGCGCAGTCGCACGCCTACGACGCCCTTGCGGCCTGGGGACTTCCCACCAGCGACAAGGTCAAGGTGCTGTCGAGCCTGGCGGAGGTCCAGAAGTTCATCGAGCACGCCGGTGAGCACCGACACGACATCGTCGACTACGACATCGATGGTGTCGTGATCAAGGTCGACGAGGTCGCGCTGCAGCGCCGACTGGGCTCCACGAGCCGAGCGCCGCGGTGGGCCATCGCGTTCAAGTACCCGCCGGAAGAGGTCAACACCAAGCTGCTCGACATCCGGGTCAATGTCGGACGCACAGGTCGGGCGACGCCGTACGGCGTGATGGAGCCGACTCTCGTCGCCGGGTCGACCGTGGAGAACGCAACGCTCCACAACGCTCACGAGGTCAAACGCAAAGATGTCCGACCCGGCGACACGGTCATCCTGCGCAAGGCCGGTGACGTGATCCCCGAGATCCTCGGCCCGGTGCTGGCACTGCGCCCGAAGGGGCTTCGGCCGTGGAAGATGCCGTCGAGCTGCCCGGCCTGCGACACCCCGCTGGCCCAGCAGAAAGAAGGGGACAAGGACCTGCGTTGCCCCAATCACCGCTCTTGTCCGGCCCAGGTGCGCGAACGCGCCTTCCACGTGTCGGGTCGCGGCGCGTTCGACATCGAGGGCCTGGGCTATGAGGCTGCGGCTGCACTTCTCGACGCGCACGTCATCGCCGACGAGGGTGAGCTGTTCGATCTCGACGAGGCAGCGCTGCTGAAGACGCCCCTGTTCACCCGGGCACCCAGGAAGGGCGAGGGGGACGACCCGGTGCTGTCCGCCAACGGGCAGCGTTTGCTCGACAATCTGAGCAGGGCCAAGCAGGTGGCGCTGTGGCGAGTGCTCGTCGCACTTTCGATCCGACACGTGGGCCCGACCGCCGCCCGGGCACTGGCCCAGGAGTTCGGGTCGATGGCGGCCATCCGGGGAGCCTCGGAGCAGCAGCTGGCCGCAGCCGAGGGAGTGGGTCCGACGATCGCCGAGGCGGTGACCGAGTGGTTCGACGTCGATTGGCACCGCGCGATCGTCGATCGGTGGCAGCAGGCCGGCGTCTCGATGGCTGACGAGCGCGACGAGTCGATCGCCCGCACGCTCCAGGGGCTGAGCGTGGTCGTGACGGGATCGCTCGAAGACTTCAGTCGCGACTCGGCCAAGGAGGCGATCCTGTCTCGCGGAGGCAAGGCCTCCGGCTCGGTGTCGAAGAAGACCGACTATGTCGTGGTCGGTGACAACGCTGGATCGAAGGCCGAGAAGGCCGGAGAGCTAGGGGTCAAGATCCTGGATGAGGTCGGGTTCAAGCAGCTCCTCGACGCTGGTCCGGAAGCACTCTAGATCCCCTGGGGTCGAGCCAGCCCTGTGGGCGAACCTGTGGGCGAACCTGTGGGAAAGCGCTACCTGGCTGTGCACGAAGAGCCGCCACCTGTGGACGACACGCGGTCCGGCTGTTGAACCACAGGAATGTCACGCGAAAGTCTTGCGCTGACTGTCGACCTGGGCATAGAACTTCTCCTACGCACTCCCTCCGGGGAAGGCGTGACAACTCGGAAACGAGGGTCCACCCGGCGGGGCAACCCGCCGCAGCAGTCGGGTGATGAGACTGCTGGGGCCGGAGTCGAAGAGTTGCCGATCGGAAGCATCACCGGACCGATCAATTGAAGGGCCCTTGTAGCTCATACCTACGAGGGCCCTTCGCCTATTTCCGCGCCGGATGCCGGAGCGCCCACCCTGCCCGTTCGGCATCGCTCATCCACAGGTCAGCACCCATCTTGTGGACACAGCCTGGAGTTCTGTGGACGAAGCCTCCCGAACTGTGGAGGACACGCCGATGATCGACATTTCCCCCAAATACTTGGGGATTCCTCTTGCGCGGCGTGGTCTCGAGGGCATAGAACTTCCCTCACGTCCTCCTTCGGGAGGGCGGGATCAGCAGGAAGAAAGATCCGCACCACGGGGCAACTCGAGGCGGAGGCTGGGTGACGAAGCCTTCGGGGTCGGACTGAGAGCCGGATCGGTCGGGAGCGTCACCAGTACCGGCCAACTGAAGGGCCCCTGCAACTCATACTTGCGAGGGCCCTTCGCCTATTTCCGAACCAGCGGCATCGCCCACCAACGGTCCCGGCCGCACGCCTACGATCGGGACATGAGCTTTTGGGGCAGGGCCGAGCGCGGCCGATGATGTACACGCTGTTGCACTCAGTGGTGCCGCCTGTGGCGAGGGCGATGTGGCGACCCCAGGTGCACGGGCTGGACAACGTGCCCAGCAGCGGTGGCGTGATCCTGGCCAGCAACCACTTGAGCTTTGCCGACTCCATCGTGATCCCGGTGGTGGTGCCGCGCAGGGTCGCGTTCCTGGCCAAGTCCGACTACTTCACTGGCGCCGGAGTCAGGGGCGTGCTGTCGAAGGCGTGGTTCGAGGGGATGGGCATGCTCCCGGTCGACCGCGACGACAAGAAGGCCGCTCTGGTCAGCTTGGACACGGCACTGAAAGTCCTGGCCCGCGGGGAGGCGTTCGGCATCTATCCCGAGGGGACCAGGTCGCGCGACGGTCGCCTGTACCGCGGCCGCACCGGAGTCGCGCACCTCGCCCTGACCGCCGGCGTACCGGTGGTGCCGGTCGGCCTGATCGGCACGGACAAGCTGCAGCCCGTCGGCAGTCGATTCCCGAAGCTGGTGCCGCTGACCATCGCCTTCGGTAGTCCGATCGACGTCGCCGGCCGGTTCGAGGGCGTGCCCCTAGGCCGCGCGCGGCGCGAGGTCACCGACGAGATCATGAGCGCGATCCAAGCCCTGTCCGGGCAAGAGACGGCCGGCGTCTACAACGACCACGCCCCCGACGCCTAAACGCCGACCCGGCTCGTGTTGACGTTAGAAACGGTCGACCCGGCTCGTGTTGACGTTAGAAACGGTCGACCCGGCTCGTGTTGACGCCGGGTCGACGTGGCTGGGGGTGAAGTCGAGCCGGGTCGGCGTGTCTGGGGGTGAAGTCGAGCCGGGTCGGCGTGCATGGGTTGACAGAACGGTATTGGATCTAGGTATGGCTCGGAGCAGGATCAGGATCGGGATCGATACCGGTGGCACCTTCACCGACGTGGTGGCCTTCGATGAGGACAGCGGCGAGCTGGTGACCACCAAGACGCCGTCGACTCCGAGCAATCCCGCCGACGGGTTCCTGGCCGGCATCGCGAAGGTGCTGGACCTGGTGGGCGCCGGCGGGGACGCGATCACCGCAGTCAGCCACGGCACGACCGTCGCCACCAACCAGCTGCTCGAGGGCAAGGTCGGCCGCCTCGGATTCGTGACCAACACCGGTTACGAGGCGATGCTCGAGATCGCCCGGCAGTCGGTGCCGGACGGTTACGGAAACTCGTACTTCTGGGTCAAGCCCGATCGGATCGTCCCGCGTGACCTGGTCAAGGGAGTGGCGGGCCGGCTCGACTTCACCGGTGCGGAGGTACAGCCCTTCGACGAGTACGGCGCGCGGCAGGTCGCCAGCTGGTTCCGCGACCAGGGGGTCGACACGCTGGGGGTCTGTTTCCTGCACTCCTATGCGAACTCCGAGCACGAGGAGCGGATGCGCGCCGTCCTGGCCGAGGAGCATCCCGCTGCCGTGGTCTCGATCAGCAGCGAAGTGCTGCGCGAGTACCGCGAGTACGAGCGCGCCATGACGACGCTGGTCGATGCGGCGGTCAAGCCGCGGCTGTCGGCGTACGTCACGAACATCAAGAGCCGGCTCGCCGAGTACGGCAGCCCGCCCTTCTACGTGATGAAGAGCAACGGCGGGGTCCTGTCGGCCGACGAGGTGGTGCACCAACCGATCACGACCGTCCTGTCCGGGCCGGCTGCAGGAGCCCTCGGAGCGGCCCTGATCGCGGAGGTGGCGGGTTTCCACAGGGTGCTGACCTGCGACGGTGGAGGTACGTCGACCGACGTCTCCGTCGTCATCGACGGCCAACCGACCCTCACCACCGAAGGATCCGTCGGCGCGTTCCCCAGCAAGATCCCGATGATCGACGTGGTGACGGTGGGCGCGGGCGGCGGTTCGATCGCCTGGCTCTCGCCCGAGGGCACGCTCAAGGTCGGACCGCAGTCGGCGGGCGCCGACCCCGGTCCGCTCTGCTACGGAAAGGGCGGCACCGAGGTCACCATCACCGACGCCCACGTGTTCCTCGGCCGGATCCCACCGCACCTGCTCGGCGGCGAGATCCCGCTCGACGTCGAGGCGGCCGACCGCGGCATCCGGGCCCTCGCCACCCAGCTGGGCCTCTCGCCCGAGGCGTGCGCGGCCGGCGTCCTGGAGATCTCGGCCTGGAACCAGGCCAACGCGCTGCGCCAGGTCACCGTCAAGCGAGGCCTCGACGTTCGCGACTTCACCCTCACCACGTTCGGCGGGTCCGGCTCACTGCTGCTGTGCCGACTGATGGATGTGCTCGGCGATCCCCACGGTGCTGGTCCCTCCCGACCCTGGCAACGTCTCGGCCTTCGGTCTGCTGACGGTCGACGTCAAGAACGACTACGTGCAGACCCATGTGGCGCTTGCCGAGAAGCTGGACGCCGCCGACGTCGGCAGCAGGTACGACGAGCTGTCCGCGCAGGGCAGGCGACGCACTGAGCAAAGAGGGGTTCCCGATCGAGGAGCACCGCTTCGTGCGGACGGCCGACCTGCGCTACTTCGGCCAGGCCTTCGAGGTGCGGGTGCTCCGTGCCCGACGGACGCGTCGACGCCACCGTGCTGAGCGCCGTGGCCGATGCCTTCCACGCGGCCCATCGCGGCCTCTACGGCTACGACTTCTCGGGCGACCCCAGCCAGCAGGTCGAGTGGGTCAACCTGCGGGTCTCGGGCATCGGTCCGATCACCCGACCTGAGATCGGCAGGGAGCTCCTCGCCGACAACCCGGCGGCAAGCCAAGAAGCGGGGCGCCGTCCGGTGTGCTTCGACGCCGAGCGGGGGTACGCCGACACCCCGGTCTACTGGCGGCCCGACCTGCCGCCCGGCGCCACCGTCGCCGGCCCGGCGGTGATCGAGGAGTTCGGCTCGACCGTGCCGCTCCACCCGGGGTTCAGTCGCCCGCATCGACGAGTTCCGCAACATCATCGTCACCCGGTCGCAGACGGGGGAGACGTCATGAGCGAGCGGGCACCCACCCAGTTCCCCTACGGCTTCCTGACCGACGACCGGGGAGCCAGTGCCGACCCGGTGCTCGTCGAGATCGTGCAGGGCTCGCTGGCCAGCGTCGAGATGGAGGTCGAGACCGCGATCGGACGCACCAGCCGCAGCCCGATGATCCGCGACGCGCACGACTTCCGGGCCGGCATCCACGACCGGCTCCTGCGCAAGCTGACCGGCCGCTCCTACTCGGCGCTGGTGCACCCGGTGGCGCGGGACTTCCCGATCGAGGAGATGCGCGAGGGCGACGTGTTCTTCCACAACGACGTCTACCGCTCCGAGGGCGGCATCGGCCACCTGCCGGACCTGTGCGTCACGGTGCCCGTCTTCAGCGGTGGCCGCGTGGTCGCCTTCGTGCAGGCATTCGGCCACCACGACGACATCGGCGGCGCGGTGCCGGGGTCGATGCCGTCCGATGCGACCAGCGTCTTCTCGGAGGGGCTGATGGTCCCCCCGATCAAGCTCTGGGACGAGGGCCGCCCCAACCGCGCCGCTCTGGCCATCATGACCCGCAACTCACGGATGCCGGAGAGCCTGGCCGCCGACCTGGACGCCGAGTGCTCCGCCTGTCTGATGGGCGCCCGACGGCTCACCGAGCTGTTCGACCGCTACGGCGTCGAGACCGTCGAGTCCTGCTTCGACGCGATCCTCGACCGGACCACGACGACGTACCGCCGCGAGATCCTGAGCCAGATCCCGATCGGCAGCTGGACCTGGGAGGACTACGCCGAGCACGACGGGGTCGACGAGCCGCAGCTGCACACCCAGCGGATCACGCTCACCCACACGCCGGCCGATGACCCCGATGGAGAGCGACTGGTGCTCGACTTCGACGGCACCGGTCCGCAGGCCAAGGGTCCGATCAACCATTGCGGCGACTACAGCGACGGCGTCTTCCTGAAGAAGTGGCTGGCGCCGATCCTGCGCAACCTGGCCGAGACCCCGGAGCGGATGGCCGAGCTCGACGTCAACGAGGGCATCGTGCCGCTGATCGAGATGCGGTTCCCGCCGCCCGGCACCCTGCTCACCCCTGTCTTCCCGGCGCCCACCAACGCCCGCACGTTCGTGATCCTGCGGCTACTGGGGGTGCTCGCGGGCGTCGTTGCGAAGGCCGTCGACGGCCGGATGCCCGCCGACCAGGAGACGATCCGCTACACCGGCGTGTACGGCGACGACCGCGATGGTCGGCCCTACCTGATGCGTGAGGTGCTGGGCGGCGGCTCGGGCGGGCGCTACTACGCCGACGGCGAGGACACGATCCACGTGGTGCCCGACTCTCGCAACCTGCCCTCGGAGTTCACCGAGGCGCGCTTCCCGTTCCGGGTGGAGTCGCTCGGGCTGGCGACCGACAGCGGCGGCGCCGGACAGTTCCGCGGCGGGCTGGGCTACGAGAAGCACATCCGGATGCTCGAGGACGCCCACTTCATGTCGATCGCGGATCGCTCGATCCTGGCCTGCTGGGGTGTCCAGGGCGGCCTCGCCGGCCAGCCGTTCTCGGTGGCCATCGACGTCGGCGGACCCAACGAGCGGGAGGTCGATGCGCTGGCCGACGCAGAGCCGGTGCGGGCCGGAGAGGTGATCCGGATCCGGACCACCGGCGGGGGCGGGTGGGGCGACCCGCTCGAGCGCGAGCCGGCCCTCGTCGTCCGCGACGTGCTGTGGCACAAGGTCTCGCCCTCCGCTGCCGAGGAGCAGTACGGCGTCGTGCTCAGCGGCACCCTCGACGGCGACACCACTGGGCCACGACGCCGACGCCACCCGCGACCTGCGAGCCCGGCTCGCCGCGGAGCGCGGTCCCACCGCGTTCTTCGACCGCGGGCCCGGCTATGCCCGGCTGTCGGGCGGCGCGACGCACGCCGATGTGGACGTGGTGCCGTGACCGGCGTCGAGCTGCGGCGCGGCCCGCCCAGAGGAGGCCGAGGCGATCGCTCAGATCTGGGACAGCGGTTGGCACGACGGCCATGACGGGCACGTGCCCGACGAGCTCACCGCGGTGCGCACTCCGGAGTCGTTCCTGGCCCGGACCGCCTCGCGGATCCCGCAAACCATGGTCGCCCTTGTGGACGGCACGCTCGCGGGTTTCGTGGTCGTGCACGACGACGAGCTGGAGCAGGTCTTCGTCGACGCAGCCCACCGCGGCACCGAGGTGGCGCCGGCGCTGATGGCGGCGGGGCTGCGCCAGGTGGGCCGGGGCGGGCACGAGCGGGCGTGGCTGGCGGTGGCGGCCGGGCAACACCCGCGCCCGGCGGTTCTACGAGCGGGAGGGCTGGGCGGACGACGGCCTTTTCGACTACGCAGCCGAGGGCCCGGCCGGACCGATCATGGTTCCCAACCACCGGATGGTCCGCTGCGGTGCAGCGTCCAGGGCTCGTGGAGTCGTTCGGTCTCGAGCCCCACCCGGAGGGCGGCTGGTTCCGCCAGACCTGGGTCTCGCCCGTGACCGTGACCCTGCCCGACGGCAGGGTGCGACCCACCGCCACGCTGATCTACTTCCTGCTGCCGGCGGGGGAGTCGTCGGCCTGGCACCGGGTCACCTCCGACGAGGTCTGGCTGGCGCACACCGGAGCGGTGACCCTCGAGCTCGGCGGCAACCACGAAACGCCGGGGGCGTCCACGCAGACCGTGGTCGACCAGTCCCTGCCCCAGGTCCTGGTGCCGGCAGGGGTCTGGCAGCGCACGATCCCCTCGGACACTGACGCACTGGTGAGCTGTCTGGTCTCGCCGGGGTTCGACTTCGACGACTTCGAGCTGCTGTCTCCGGCGTGACGTGATCGTTGCGCACGAGGGCTCTAAGGTCGGGACATGAGGGTCCTGGTCGCGCTCGGAGGCAACGCGATGACGAACGCCGACGGCCGGGCCCGCCCCGAGGACCAGATCGCTGCCGCCGAGGTCGCCATGGCCGCGGTGGCCGACCTGCTCGAGCAGGAGGTCGAGGTCGTGCTGACCCACGGCAACGGCCCGCAGGTGGGCAACCTGCTGGTCAAGAACGAGATCGCGGCCCCCGTGGTGCCGCCGGTGCCGTTGGACTGGTGTGGCGCCCAGACCCAGGCCACGTTGGGCTTCGTGCTCATGAACGCCCTGCAGGCCGCGCTGGGTGCGCGCGACCTCGAGCGCCGGACCGCAACGGTGGTGACCCGGACGCTGGTCGCCGCCGACGACCCTGGGTTCGCGCGGCCGAGCAAGCCGATCGGGCGCTACCTCGGCGCCGACGAAGCCGGCGTGCTCATGGAGCACGGGGAGACGTGGGAGGACCGCGGCGAGAAGGGCTGGCGCCGGGTGGTGGCCTCACCCGAACCGATGGACATCGTCGACGCTCCAGCGATCCTGACCATGGTCCAGGCCGGCTTCGTGGTGATCGGGGCCGGCGGTGGAGGCATCCCGGTGGTGCTCGAAGAGGGCCGCCTGCGCGGCGTGGAGGCGGTGATCGACAAGGACCTCAGCGCCGCCCTGCTCGCCAGGTTGGTCGAGGCAGACGTGCTGCTGATCGCCACCGACGTGCCCAACGTCGTGCTGGGCTTCGGTACGCCGGAGGCCGAGCCGATCGGCAAGATCACGGTCTCGCAGCTGCGCCGTCATGCCTCCGAGGGCCACTTCGCCAGCGGGTCGATGGGCCCGAAGGTCGACGCGGCCTGCCGGTTCGTCGAACACGGTGGTGAGCGCTGCGTGATCACCAGCCTGGACAACATCACCGATGCGTTGGACGGTGGCTCCGGCACCGTCGTCATGCCCGACTGACCCACCCGAAAGGAACCGCATGCCCTCCCCAGATCTCCCTAGTGCCATCGAAGTCCGCAAGGTCCCGATCCACTCCGTCGCCGACGCCTCCGAGCTCGCCAAGCTGATCGACGACGGCGTGATGGCAGCCGACCGCGTGATCGCCATCATCGGCAAGACCGAGGGCAACGGCGGGGTCAACGACTACACGCGGATCATCTCCGACCGCGCCTTCCGCGAGGTGCTGGTCGCCAAGGGAGCTCCCGCCGACCAGGTCAAGCAGATCCCGATCGTCTGGTCCGGTGGCACCGACGGGGTGATCAGCCCGCACGCCACGATCTTCGCCACCACCGACGCGGAGCCCAGTGACGAGCCGCGACTGACGGTGGGCTACGCGATGAGCGAGGTGCTGCTGCCCGAGGACATCGGGCGGGTCGCGATGGTCTCCAAGGTGGCCGACGCCGTGAAGGTCGCGATGGAGCGGGCGGGCATCACCGACGTCGCCGACGTCCACTACGTGCAGACCAAGACGCCGCTGCTGACGGTGCACACGATCCGCGACGCCAAGTCGCGCGGCAAGTCGGTCTGGACCGAGCACACCCATGAGTCGATGGACCTCTCCAACGGCTGCACCGCGCTGGGCATCGCCGTCGCGCTCGGCGAGATCGAGATGCCGACCGATGCCGACGTCATGCACGACCGTTCGCTCTTCTCGGCCGTCGCCTCGTGCTCCTCCGGCGTCGAGCTCGACGTGGCCCAGGTCGTGGTGGTCGGCAACGCGACCGGCGTCGGTGGCCGCTACAAGGTCGGCCACTCGGTGATGAAGGACGCGCTCGACGCCGACGGCATCTGGGAGGCGATCCGCTCCGCCGGCCTCGATCTCCCGGAACGACCCGCGCACCTCCGACCTCGACGGCCGGCTGGTCAACGTCTTCCTCAAGTGCGAGGTCTCCCAGGACGGCCAGGTCCGCGGCCGCCGCAACGCGATGCTCGACGACTCCGACGTGCACTGGCACCGCCAGATCAAGGCGGCCGTCGGTGGCGTCACCGCTGCGGTCACCGGCGACCCGGCCGTGTTCGTCTCGGTCTCCGCCGCCCACCAGGGTCCCGACGGCGGCGGCCCGGTCGCGGCCATCGTCGACCTGGGCTGACGCGGCATCCCGCCGACGGCATCCGACTTCCGGGCGTTGAACGCCCGGACGTCAGGATGCCCGGAACTCCCCGGCTGCCCACCCTGTCGGTCCGCTGTGATGAGGTGAACCCATGACCTCGACGACCCACGACGTACCGCCTGGTGCGGCCCGACGTCGTCACCGAGGTCCCCGAGCTCGACGAGCACCAGCAGCGCGTGGTCGACCACGAGGGCGGCCCGCTGCTCGTGCTGGCCGGTCCCGGCACCGGCAAGACCACGACCCTGGTCGAGGCGATCGTCGACCGCGTCGAGCAGCGCGGGGCGCCCGCCCCGACCAGATCCTGGCGCTCACCTTCTCCCGCAAGGCTGCCGAGCAGCTGCGCGACCGGGTGACTGCCCGGCTGGGTCGCACGATGTCGACGAGCCTGAGCTCGACGTTCCACTCCTTCGCCTACGGGCTCGTCCGCCGCTACTCCCCGCCGGAGCTCTACGCCTCGCCGCTGCGGCTGCTGTCGGCACCGGAGCAGGACGTGATCCTGCGCGAGCTGCTCAACGACCATCCCGAGTCGGTGACCTGGCCCGACGCGCTCGGCCGCGCGCTGACCACCCGCGGCTTCGCCCGCGAGGTCAACGCCGTCCTGTCCCGGGCCCGCGAGAAGGGTCTCGACGGACCCGAGCTGCACGCTCTCGGCATCGAGCACCAGCTGCCGGAGTTCATGGCGGCCGGGCCTGTTCCTCGAGCAGTACCTCGAGAACCTCGACCACCACAGCGCCACCGACTACGCCGACCTGATCCGGCGCGCCACGATCGAGGCAGCCGAGCATCGGGCCGAGCTCCGGGCGCAGTACTCCTACGTGTTCGTCGACGAGTACCAGGACACCGACCCGGGCCAGGTCGCCCTGCTGCGGCAGCTCGCGGGTGACGGCCGCAACCTGACCGTGGTCGGCGACCCGCACCAGTCCATCTACGGCTTCCGTGGGGCGGAGGTCCGCGGCATCCTCGACTTCCCTCGCGACTTCCCGCACCCGGACGGCGCGCCGGCCGAGGTCGTCGCGCTGCGCACCACGAGGCGGTTCGGCCCCAACCTGCTCCTCGCCTCCCAGCGAGTGGCCAGGCCGGCTCGCGCTACCGGGCAGCATCCCCGCGACTGCCCGCGAGGCGTTCACTAACCCGGCCGCAGAAGCCGGCCCGTTCGGCGACGGCCGCGTGGTGGTGCGTACCTTCGACACCGACCGCGCCGAGGCCGAGCACCTCGCCGACCTGCTCCGGCGCGCTCACCTGGAGGACGGCGTTCCGTGGGACGACATGGCGGTGCTGGTGCGGTCGGGCCGCACCTCGATCCCGCCGCTGCGCCGCGCGCTCGGAGCGGCCGGCGTGCCGGTCGAGGTGTCCAGCGACGAGGTGCCGCTGGTCCGTGACCCTGCGGTGCTGCCGCTGCTCGACGCGATGCGAGCGGTGGTCAACCTCGACAACGACGACCTCGACCACGTCGACTACGTCCATCCCTATCGGGCGGAGGCGCTGCTGCTGAGCCCGCTGGCCGGCCTCGACGCCGGCGACCTGCGTCGCCTCTCGCGGCAGCTGCGGCAACGCGAGAAGGAGCGGGCGCACACCGAGGAGACGATGGCCCGGCCGTCTCGAGAGCTGCTGCGGGAGGCGGTCGTCGATGCCGGGTTCCTCCAGGACCTCGAGGGCGAGGAGGTGGTCCGCGCGAGGTCGCTGGCCGCGCTGCTGGCCGGCGCACGCGCCGACCTGGACGACGGAGCGTCCGCCGAGGAGGTGCTCTGGCACCTGTGGTCGGGCACGTCCTGGCCCGAGCGGCTCCGACGGTCAGTGCACGCCGGCGGTGGGCAGGCCCGCCGCGCTCACCGCGACCTGGACTCGATCTGTGCGCTGTTCGACGTGGTCTCCCGGGCCGAGGAGCAGCGGCTCCACCTCGGCGTGCCCGACCTGCTCGCCACGCTGACCGCGCAGCAGATCCCCGCCGACACGCTGGCCGACCGCGGCTCGCGGGGCGCCGCCGTACGCCTGCTCACGGCCCACCGGTCCAAGGGACTCGAGTGGCGGCTCGTCGTCGTCGCCCACGTGCAGCAGGAGGGCTGGCCGGACCTGCGGCGGCGCACCACCCTGCTCCAGGCCGACCGGATCGGCACCGACGGGCTGGTGCCGCCGGTGACCTCGCGCGAGCTGCTGCTGGAGGAGCGTCGACTTTTCTACGTCGCCTGCACCCGGGCCCGCGAGCGCCTCGTGGTCACGGCGGTCAAGTCTCCCGACGACGACGGCGAGCAGCCGTCGCGGTTCCTCGACGAGGTCGTCGCCAAGCCCGAGCACATCGGCCATGTCGTGGGCCGTCCCGAGCGGCCGCTCTCCATCGAAGGGCTGGTGAGTGAGCTACGGCGGACGACGGCCGACCCGAGCACCAGCCACCCCCTGCGCGACGCGGCCGCCCGTCGGCTCGCCCGGCTGGCTGGCCAGACCTCCGAGTGCCGGATGGCCGCTGGTGCCCCAGGCCGACCCGTCCACCTGGTGGGGCACGCGGGCCGCGACCCGGTCGGTGCAGCCGATCCGCGATCCCGAGCTGCCGGTGCCGATGTCGGCCAGTGCCCTGGAGTCGTTGATGGTGTGCCCGACCCAGTGGTTCTTCGAACGGGAGGCCGGGGGAGTGGCGCGCGCCCACCAGTCGGCCAACCTCGGCCAGCTGGTGCACGCGCTCGCGCAGCGCGTGGCGCAGGGTGAGCTCGCCGCCGGGCCCGACGATGTCGACCTCCTCATGGAACACATCGACCACGTCTGGGACCGGCTCGAGTTCCGCACGCCCTGGTCCAAGCTGCGAGAGCACGAGCGGGTCCGGGCGGCGCTGACGAAGTTCCTGGCCTGGCACCACGGCAACCCTCGCAGCGTGCTGGCCGTCGAGGAACCCTTCGCGACTGTGGTGGAGATCGACGGTGAGCAGGTCCAGCTGACCGGCTACGCCGACCGCCTCGAGCTCGACGCCGACGGCAACGTCGTGGTCGTCGACCTGAAGACCAGTCGAGCGGCGCCGACCGGCCCCGGGGTCAAAGGTCACGTGCAACTCGGCCTCTACCAGTACGCCGTCGACAGCGGTGCCGTCGACGAGCTGGTGCCCGAGGGGCAGCCGGCTGCCTCCGGCGGTGCCGAGCTGGTGCAGCTCGGCCTCGAGGACGGCGAGCCCGACGCGAGGGTGCAGCGCCAGGAGCCCGAACCCGCCGACGGTGCCTTCCGGCAGCAGCTGCGCGGCGAGATCGGCCGGGCCGCGGGCCTGCTGCGGGCCGAGAACTTCCCCGCGATCGCCGGCCCCTACTGCCGCGAGTGCTCGTTCGTGCCCATCTGCCCGATCAAGAGCGCGGGCTCGGTGACCGACCGATGACCGAGCCGGTCAGCATCGACTCGCCGCCCGACCTCCAGAAGGTCATGCGCACGTCGTACGCCCCCAGCGCACAGCAGTGGGAGGCGATCTCTGCGCCGTTGTCACCGGCCGTGGTCATCGCCGGCGCGGGGTCGGGCAAGACCACCTTGATGGCGGCGCGCGTGGTCTACCTCGTGGTGACCGGGCAGGTCCGTCCCGACCAGGTGCTCGGTCTCACCTTCACGACCAAGGCGGCGAGCGAGCTGCGCCGCAAGATCCGCGAGGCGTTGGTCACGGCCGGGGCGATGGTCGCGCCGACCGGCCCGGACGACGAGGAGGCGCTGGAGCCGACGGTGCTGACCTACAACGCCTACGCCGCCAACCTGCTCACCGAGCACGGCCTGCGGATCGGGCACGAGCCCGACACTCGGGTGGTCACCGACGCCGCGCGCTACCAGCTCGGAGCGCGCGTGGTCGACCGCTACACCGGCGAGGTCATCCAGCTCTCCGACCACCCGGCGACGGTGATCCAGAACCTCCTGGCGCTCGACGGCGCCATGAGCGAACACCTGGTCTCGGCCGCCGACGTACGCCGGGTCGATGCCGAGGCGCGGCAGGGCTTCGAGCGCGAGCGGCTGGCCGAGATCGCCGGTCAAGAACCGCAAGGGACACTTCGGTGCCTGCGAGAAGGCCATCTCTGCGATCGACCGGCGCACCGAGCTGCTCGGGCTGGTCGAGGGCTACCGCCGGCTCAAGCACGACCTCGGGCTGATGGACTTCTCCGACCAGATCGAGCTGGGCGCGCGGCTGGCCAGCGACCAGCCGGAGGTCGGCACGCTCGAGCGGGAGAAGTTCCAGGTCGTGCTCCTCGACGAGTACCAGGACACCTCGGTGGCCCAGGCCACGATGCTGTCGCGGATCTTCTCCGGGACCGGCCGGAGCGGGGCTCGGCCACGCGGTCACGGCGGTGGGCGACCCCAACCAGGCGATCTACGGCTGGCGGGGCGCCTCGGTCTCCAACATCCTCAACTTCGACGACACCTTCCCCGGCGGCGCGGGCACGACCGCGCCGATCCACCACCTCACCGTCAACCGCCGCTCCGACACCCGGATCCTCGACGTCGCCAACCTGCTGGCGGCGCCCCTCTACGCGAAGTACCCGCAGGTCGAGGAGCTCGAGCCCGACGACGACGTGGGGGAGGGCGAGGTCACGACCAGCGTCTTCGACACCCACGCCGAGGAGCTGGCGGCACTGGTCGCCGGGGTCACCGAGGCGCACACCGAGCTGTGGTCGAAGATCGCGGTGCTCACCCGCGACAACGCGCACGCCGAGGACGTCTTCGACGCCCTGACCGGTGCCGGCATCCCCGTCGAGATCGTCGGCCTCTCGGGGCTGCTGCGGCTGCCCGAGGTGGCCGAGGTGGTCGCGATCCTGCACCTGATGCACGACGTCACGTCCAACACCTCGCTGCTCACGCTGCTCACCGGCCCGCGCTGGGCGATCGGCCCGCGCGACCTGCGGCTGCTCAGCGGCGGGCGCAGGAGCTGGCCGGCCACCGCGGACGGGGAGCGCCTCCCGACACCGTCACTGACCAGCTCGTCGGCATCGCGGACGGCATCGACCCTGCGGAGGTTCCGGCGCTCGACGACGCGCTGGTCGACCCCGGCGACGCGGCGTACTCGCCGGCGGCGCGGGAGCGGTTCGGCCTGCTGGCGCGCGAGCTCCGGCAGCTGCGCACCCACGTCGGCGAGCCGCTGCTCGACATCGTGCGGCGGATCATCGACCTCACCGGCGTCGACGTCGAGCTCGCGTCTGCGGTGTCTCCCGCCGCGGAGGCGCGTCGCGAGAACCTCGACCTGTTCGTCAAGGCGGTGGCGGAGTTCCAAGCGGTCGACGGCGACGTCACCCTGCCCGCGCTGCTGGCCTACCTGACGGCCGAGGACGACCAGGGCAACGCGCTCGACATCGCGACCCCGACCGAGGCTGACTCGGTCAAGCTGCTGACGGTCCACCGGGCCAAGGGGCTCGAGTGGGACTCGGTCTTCCTGGTCGGTGTCTGCAAGACGAGGTTCCCGTCCAACCGCTCGCGCACGCTCTGGACCTCGTCGCCGTCGGTGCTGCCCGCACCCCTGCGCGGTGACGCACCCGACCTCCCTCAGCTCGCCGGCCACGACAAGGACGCACTCGACGCCTACCGGGACGCCACCCGGACCCACGACGCGGAAGAAGAGCTGCGGCTCGGCTACGTCGCCTTCACCCGCGCCGCCCACCGGCTGGCCGTGACGTCGTACTGCTGGGCGACCCGCGCGACGCCCTTCGGTCCGTCGGACTACCAGCGGGTGGTGCGCGACTACCTCGTCCAACGCGGACAGCCGCCCGCCGTCTGGCGTGAGGCTCCGGACCCGAAGGCGGAGTCCAACCCCTACGACGCCGACGATCCCTCGCGGCCGTGGCCGGTCACCGACGTCGGTGAGGAGTCGCGGCGCCGTATCGACGCGGCGGCCCTGGTCACCAAGATCGACCCCGAGTCCGCCGACGAAGGACTCGACGTGCTGGAGGCGGCTCGGGTCGCCGAGTGGGACGACGAGATCGAGCGCCTCCTAGCAGAGGCGCGTCGTGATCGCCCTCTCGAAGTGGGTGTCGCCCTGCCGTCGAGCCTGTCGGCTACCGCCCTGTCGCGCCTGCGCGACGACCCGGAAGGTTTCGCGGCCGACCTGGCCCGGCCGATGCCGCGCCGGCCGTCGCGGGCGGCGAGGTTCGGCACCCGCTTCCACGCCTGGGTCGAGACGACGTTCGGACAGCAGGCGCTGCTCGATCCCGACGAGCTCTCGGGGCGCGCGGATGCCGACATCGAGGACGACGCCGAGCTGCAGGAGCTGATCGAGAAGTTCGCGGCCGGGTCGTTCGCCGACCGGGCACCCCACGCCGTCGAAGCACCGTTCGCTCTGGTGCTGGGTGGGCAGGTGGTCCGCGGCCGCATCGACGCCGTCTACGCCGAACAGGTCGACGGCGCTGCCGGGTTCCTGCTGGTCGACTGGAAGACCAATCGCCTCCAGGACGCAGACCCGCTCCAGCTCGCTATCTACCGGGTCGCCTGGGCCGAGCTGCACGGGATCCCGCTCGAGCGAGTGCGGGCGGCGTTCTACTACGTGCGCACCGACGACCTGGTCGAGCCGACCGACCTGCCGGACCGGGCTCGGCTCGAACGACTGGTGGCTGGTTCATGATAGAGCTTGATACGTTGTGCGAAGTATCAGACGGTAGCGTCGCGGTGGAGGCGAGCTGATGAGCACGGCACCCAACCCCTACACGCCCGGCCAGGTGCCCCGCGTGTTGGCCGGCCGTGAGGCCGAGCTCGGCCGGATCCGCGACCGGATCAGCCGCGTGGCCACCTTCGGCGAGCTCGGGGGTCCGTTGCTGGTCTTCCACGCTCCGCGTGGGCTGGGGAAGACCTCGCTGCTGCGGACCGCTCAGCGCCAGGCCCTCGAAGTCGGCTGCTTGTCAGTCTGGGTGGCCTGCTCGCGGGACCGCCCGTTCCTCCCCGAGCTGGTGCACGCCACGAGCCGAGCGCTGGAGCGCGCCGACCTGCCGACCGGTGCCGCCGCCAAGCGCTGGAAGCGCCGCCTCGAGAAGATCTCGCTCGAGCTGGGAGTGGCCGGCCTGAAGATCGGCGGCGACCTCGTCACCAGTCCCGACGCAGAGCCACCGGCGCCAGCAGAGACTGCGCCGATCGGAGCGCTCGAGGACCTCCTGCACGGCGCGGCCACGCTCGCGCGCGGCGAGCACGGTGCCGGGCTGATCGTGTTCCTCGACGAGCTGCACGCGGCGTCGACCGACGACCTCTCGATCCTGCTCAACGCCGTGCAGAACCTCGACGGCGAACGCGACGACAACCCGCTCGCGGTGGTCACGGCCGGGCTCCCTGTCACCCCGGAGGCGATCACCCGGGCAGCGACCTTCGGCGAGCGCAGCTCGTTCGTGCCGCTCGACGTGCTCAGTGACGACGACGCCCGTGCGCTGCTCAGCGTGCCGGCCGAGGAGCTCGGCGTGACCTGGTCGACCGAGGCGCTCGACCTGCTGACGCTTGAGTGCCGCGGCCACCCCTACCTGCTCCAGCTGCTCGGCAGCGCCACCTGGGATGCGGCCGGACCGCACTCCGGCGGCTCGCTGACCCCCGATCACGTGCACGCAGGCATCCCGGCGGCCCGCGACCAGCTGGACGCGATGTTCCGAGCACGGTGGTCCTCGGCAACGCCTGCCGAACGTGCCTTCATCCGAGCGATGGCCGCCATCGGCACCGACAACGTGACTCGCGCTGCCATCGCCGCGGAGCTCGGTCAGGAGTCGCGGTCGATCAGCGTCCCCAGGGAGCGGTTGATCGAGAAGGGCGTGATCGAGCCGGTCGGCCACGGCCTGGTCCGCTTCACGATGCCGGGTTTCGCCGCCTACGTCCGCGACCGCGCGCCGGACACCTGACGGCTACGGCTGCCGAGCCCGGCAGCCAGCGCGATCTCGACCATCCGACCGAAGGTCTGCTCGCGCTCCTGTGCGGTGGTCGCCTCGCCGGTGACGATGTGGTCCGAGACCGTGCAGACGGCCAACGCCCGGCGGCCGTGCTTCGCCGCGAGCGTGTAGAGGGCGTTGGCCTCCATCTCGATCGCGAGGACGCCGTACTCGACCATCCGCGAGGTGAGCTCGGGCCGGGAGGCGTAGAAGGAGTCGCTGCTGAAGAGCAACCCGACGTGGGCCTCGGGTGCCGCGGCGGCGGCATCGCGCAACAACCCGAAGTCGGCGACGGCGGAGTAGTCGAGACCCTCGAAGGTGATCCGGTTCATCGAGGAGTCGGTGCAGGCGCCGCTGGCGATCACGATGTCGCGGATCGCCAGCTTCTCGGTCAGCGCACCGCACGAGCCGACCCGGATGACCGACTCCACGGCGTACTCGGTGAACAGCTCGTTCAGGTAGATCGCCAGGGAGGGCTGGCCCATCCCGGAGCCCTGCACCGAGACCCGGTGACCACGCCAGGTGCCGGTGTAGCCGTACATGCCGCGTACCTCGCTGTAGCACTCGGCGTCATCGAGGAAGGTCTCCGCGATCCAGCGGGCCCGCAGCGGGTCTCCGGGCATCAGGACGACCGGTGCGATCTGGTCGGGCTGGGCGCCGATATGGGTGCTCATGGCAGTCAGCCTAGGAGCACCTAGAGTCTCGGTTCGTGACCTACCCGCACCTGGTGCTGACGGTGAACCCGCACGACCGGACCGCACTGCGGCGCATCGACGAGGCCTGGCTCGACGAGCGCTGGGCGGACCCGGCGACGCGAGTTCTCGTCGTCTCGGGCACGCGGGTGCGTCCGGTTGACGGAAGCCTCGAGTGGGTGAGCCCCGGCGAGACTCCCGAAGGCACCAGAGTGCTCGCTGGGCGAGCGCGACGACAGCTACTGGTTCGCGGTCGTCACCGAGCCTGCGCTCGCGAAGTCGGAGCCTGAGCGGTGGTTCCCGTTGCGTGGCTTGCTGCCGGTGCTGTCCGGTGAGTCGGCGTCCGAGGCGCCGCTGGTGTTCCACGCCCTCGGCATCGCCGAGTGGCTGTGGGTGACCCGCTTCTGCCCGCGCTGCGGTGGCACCCTCGAGCCGCGCGCAGCTGGCCACGAGCTGCGGTGCACGCAGTGCGGCACGGCGCAGTTCCCCAGGACCGACCCGGCGGTGATCATGGTCGTCAGCTCCGGGAACCCCGGTTCCGAGGACGAACGCTGCCTGCTGGGCCGGCAGGCGATCTGGCCCCAGGGCCGCTACTCAACACTCGCCGGCTTCTGCGAGCCGGGGGAGAGCCTCGAGGACGCCGTACGCCGGGAGGTTCTCGAGGAGGTCGGCGTGGTGGTCGGCAGGGTCGACTACTTCGGCAACCAGCCCTGGCCGCTGCCGGCCAGCCTCATGGTCGGCTTCATCGGCCACGCAGAGTCCACCGAGATCGTCGTCGACGAGCAAGAGATCGAGGAAGCTCGCTGGTTCACCCGAGCCGAGATGAAGGCCGAGGCCGAGGCGGGCACGCTGGTGCTGCCCGGCGGCATCTCGATCAGTCGCTCGCTGGTCGAGCACTGGTACGGCGGCCCGCTGCCGGGCCAGTGGTGACCGTCAGGCCAACGAGGCGAGCTTCGCCTTGATCTGGGCCATCGACGGGTTCGTCTGAGCCGTGCCGTCGGTGTAGACCAACGTGGGCACCGTCTGGTTGCCGTTGTTGGCCGACTCGACGATGTCCGCGGCATCCGGCTGGGCCTCGATGTCGACGATGTCGTAGCTGACGCCCTCGCGGTCGAGCTGGCTCTTCAGCCGGTGGCAGTACCCACACCACGGAGTCGTGTACATCGTGAACGAGGCGCTCACGTCCGGGCTCCCGGTGGTGTGGTGGGTGCTGCTCTCGGTGCTGGTGTCGCTGGACATCTGGGCTGTCGCCTCCGCCATCTAGGGTTTCCTATTACTCGAACCACCCCGGACAAGGAGTTGTTCCCCGCATGTCCCAGCCCGCCGAGGAGCTGCTGGCCGCGCTCGACCCTGAGCAGCGCCAGGTCGCGGAGACGCTACGGGGCCCGGTACGGGTGCTGGCGGGCGCGGGCACGGGCAAGACCCGGGCGATCACCCATCGGATCGCCTACGGCGTGGCTACCGGGGTCTACGCGCCGACCGAGGTGCTGGCGGTGACCTTCACCACGCGGGCAGCGGGCGAGATGCGTGGACGGCTACGTCGACTTGGCGCGGGCAGCGTGCAGGCCCGCACCTTCCACTCCGCCGCGTTGCGCCAGCTGCGCTACTTCTGGCCGCATGTGCACGGCACCGAGCTGCCGACGCTCACGGAGTCGAAGATCGCGATGATCGCAGCCGCCGCCCGGCGTCACCGGCTGAACACCGACCAGGCCATGCTGCGAGACCTCGCCTCTGAGGTGGAGTGGGCGAAGGTCAGCAACGTGCATCCCGATGACTATGCCCGGCTCGCTGTGCAACGCGGCCGCACGGTGGCGAACCTCGACGCCGAGTCCGTCGGCCGGGTCTTCGGCAGCTACGAGGAGGTCAAACGGGGCCAGGGCCGGATGGACATGGAGGACGTGCTGCTGCTGACGGCGGGGATCCTCGCGGACGACGAGCGGGTCGCCGCCCAGGTGCGCCGTCAGTACAAGTGGTTCGTCGTCGACGAGTTCCAGGACGTCTCGCCGTTGCAGTCGGCATTGCTCGACCTCTGGCTGGGTGGGCGTGACGAGCTGTGTGTCGTCGGCGACCCCGCGCAGACGATCTACTCCTTCGCCGGCGCCAGCGCCAACTACCTCTCCGACTTTCCCGGCCAAGTATCCGAAGACCACGTCGATCGAGCTGGTCCGCAACTACCGCTCGACACCCGCAGGTGGTCGACGCCGCCAACCGCCTGCTCGCCGGGTCGACGAGCCGCGGCGTGGAGCTGAGGGCGCAGCGTCCAGCTGGTCCGGAAGTGATCTACACCGAGCGGTCCGACGAGGTTGCCGAGGCACAGGGCGTCGCGGCCCAGATCACCAAGCTGCGCGATGCCGGACGGCCGCTGAACCAGTTCGCGGTGCTGTTCCGCATCAACGCCCAGTCCGAGGCCTACGAGGAGGCGCTGACCGACCACAAGATCCCCTACGTGATCCGCGGCGCCGCCCGCTTCTTCGACCGCGCCGAGGTGCGGGAGGCGGTGACCCGCCTGCGCGGCGCCGCCCGCGGTGGCAGAGTCCGAGGGCGAGCTCGTCGACATCGTCCGCGCGACCCTGGCGGGCATGGGCTGGACCATCGACCCTCCGGAGTCGCGCGGGCAGACCCGCGACCGCTGGGAGTCCTGGCAGGCCCTGGTCGGCCAGGCGGAGGAGTACGCCGCGGCGCAGCCGGAGACTGCCGACCTCAACGGCTTCGTCGACGACCTCGACCGGCGAGCGGCCGAGCAGCACGCGCCGGTCGCCCAGGGCGTCACGCTCGCGACGTTCCACGCCGCGAAGGGCCTCGAGTGGGACTCCGTGTTCCTGGTCGGCCTGCAGGACGGCACCCTGCCCATCACCTACGCCGAGACCCCCGAGGCGATCGAGGAGGAGCGGCGGCTCCTCTACGTCGGCATGACCCGCGCCCGCGAGGACCTCGCCGCTGTCCTGGGCCCAGGCGCGCAACCCCGGCCAGGCGGCGCGGCGCAAGCCGTCGCGCTTCCTCGCGCCCCTGCTCCCCGAGCAAGCCCAGATCCGGTCCCGAAGGCCTCGAGCCGGCGCGCCCGGATGTGCTCGGTGTGCGGCAAGCCGCTGGCCAGCACGGCCGAGAAGACCCGCGGCCGCTGCGAGGGATGCCCGGCGCCGTACGACGAGCAGCTGTTCGACCGCCTGCGCGAGTGGCGCCGGGTGCGGGCCAAGACCGACGAGGTGGCGGCGTTCATGGTCTTCAGCAACCGCACCCTCGAGGAGGTCGCCGAGCACCGGCCGCAGACCCCGCGGCCTTGCTGGAGATCAATGGGATCGGTCCGGAGAAGCTCGAGAAGTACGGCGAGGAGCTGCTCCAGATCGTCGGCTGAGGCGGTCCAGACCGGTCTCCCGAGAAATTTCGGAAATACCCATAAAATGGTTTGCTCATTACATCAGCGACGGGGTAACTTTCTCCGTCACGCACTCATCGCGCATCACGGCCCTGACAAAGCCGGCGCCCGAAGCACCGAAGGAGGTGGCACTAGTGGACAACAGAACCAGATGATCCCGATGACCCAGCAGTGGATCAACGAGCAGTTTCGGCATGCCCACCTGTGGCCTCGCCTTCGGTTCGATGACCCTGCCTTCCGCCGTCTTCGGCACGTCCGCCCTTGTGGAGACGGTCTCGAGCGACAGATCGCCGCCATTGAGGTCGTCACCAAGGGACACCTGGGTCACGCCACCAAGCGCGATCTCGCCTACGTCCCGGGTACCAACGCCTGGAGTCCGCCTCTCTGTTGACAGATATCAGCAGATCGGCACCTCCAGGCCGCGGAACCCACCAAGGGATCCGCGGCCTTTCTGTTTCTTCGGAACAGACGCCGCGGGCCTCGCAAAGGAAATCCAGCACAACGCGATCAGGTCAACGACAGGAGGTGACATATGACTATCAGCGTTCTCGACCGCACCGATGGTGATGTGCAGGAGCCCACCCTCGGGCTGCTGCACGACCAGGCCGGAATGGTGGACGTCGAGCTACTGCCCTGCCGCATCAACGACCCGGAGCTGTGGTTCGCCGAATCCCCCTCCGACGTGGAGTTCGCCAAGGCCCTCTGCCAGGACTGCCCAGTCCGGCAGCTGTGCCTGACCGGCGCGCTCGAACGCCGGGAGCCCTGGGGCGTCTGGGGCGGACACCTGTTCCTGCAGGGAGCAGTGATCCCCCGCAAGCGTCCGCGCGGCCGGCCTCGCAAGAACGAGGTCGCTGCGTGACCAGGCAGCCGACCGGCAGTCCAGCCAAGTCCGAGAGCACCACCCCGACCACATCAGCACCACACGAATCGGAGTACGAGATGAACAACCTCATGCATGAGGACCTAGCGCGCGCACACATGGCCGCGCGCCTGGGAGAGGCGCATCAGTTGCGCGCGGGCAATCGTCTTGCCCGTGCCCGCCGGCTCAGCCGCAAGGCCGAGCAGGCAGCGCAGCAGGCTCGCCTCGCCCTCGCCCGCGCTCTGTAAGAGAGGCCGGAGGTTCACCTCCAACACCCTGATCGCGGGTGAAACCAAGAAGCCGGGTACGACACGACTCACGTTGCGTCGTACCCGGCTTCCATGTTCTCCGAAGCCGGCACGGCGATTATCCTGACGTGGTGACCACGTGCGACTTCTGCGGGCGGCAGGAGCTCGACGACGCGAAGCACGCTCACCTGGACCACGTCGGTCGAGAACGGCCGTCGGCGCCGCACCTACTGCGACGACTGCTCGCGCGACCACCTGCGGGCGATGGAGGGCAAGCTCGACAGCGAGTGGTGGTGATCGGTCGCACCAGTAGCCCGTCAGTAGCGAGGGCTCGTCCCAGGCGCAGCCGCAGTGCGGATGCCGCGCCCACTCCGACGCCCGAGGTGGATCGAGTGGGCCCGATCTCATAGCTGGTCGACCAGGTCGACGGTCGGTCGCCCTCCGCGAACCGGAGCAGGTCGCGCACGGCCCAGGCCAGGGCGAGCGACCACAGCAGGTCGTCGCGCGGCTCCAGCGCGCCCGCGGCCACGCGCGGGCGGTCTGCTCCACCACGAGCCGGCGCCGTGGGTCGGGCTCGGCGCGGTGGGCGTCGACGCAACGCAAGCACGCTGTCCGGCCGGGTACGACGAGCGGGCCCGACCTCCAGGCGCCGGCCCGCGAGATCACCAGCAGGTGCGGCGCCCCTTCGCGCACGAGGTCGTCGAGCGCGCTCGCGCACCGGCTCACCCTCGCTGAGCACCAGCCAGGCCGTGGGCGGCTCCGGTCCGCCGGGGCGCCGAGACCCCGGCGTCGGCCAGTGCTCGGGTGGCCCGGGCGGCCAGCGGCTCGGCCCGCGTACGCCGGACCGACGCCTCGGCCCGCCGCCGAGCGCCGGCTGCGCGGCCGCGGACCCGAACTGCGCGGCCGACGTGCCGTCCAGCGGTCGGCCGTCACGACCAGGTCGGCGGCGAGCAGGTCGATCAGGCAGCCGAGCGCATCCGGCGGCAGAGGTTCAGCGGTGGCTGTGCGGAGCGCAGAGCAGCGAGCAGCCGGCGTACGCCGTCGGTGTCGGGCGCGAGCACGCGGGCCGGTGGATCGACCCCGATCTGCAGCGTCGCTGGCGTCGCGGCGGACGACGTGGAGGCCCGGGCCGCAGCGTGGGCCGCGCGGGCAGGTCGGGCAGGTCCATGTCCGCAGCCTCACACGAGCCGGCGTGCCGGCGCGCTGGGCTCATCCACAGGCGGCAGCCAGAGGAGAGGGAAGCAAACGACGGTGCCACCCCGAGGGGTGACACCGCCGCGAAAGCTCTCGTCTAGCGAGCTCGCTGAACGCTGGGATCAGGCCTTGCCGAGGATCCGGTTGAGGTTCGTGCCACAGACGGGGCACACGGCCTTGGCCATGCGGGTGCCCTTGTCGTTGACCCGAACTTCGCCCTCGGCCTCGCGCTTCTCCTTGCACTTCACGCAGTAGAACTCGCCGCTCCAGGTCTCCGCCATGACGGCCTCCTTGCCTTGTCACTCTTCGGTCGTCGCGGCGGGGATTAGGGGGAAGCCCGCCGGAGTTCTGTGACGGGTGCCTCAGAACCATTCTCGACCCTACGACACGCGGGGGCGCAGGCGTGGGAGGCACCCCGTGAGCGCTCACGCGAGTCGCGGGAGCGTGGCCCCGGTCGCGGCGTGCCGAGCGGCTCCCTCAGTAGGGTTCGGGCCATGCCTGAACTGACCCATCTTCGCCTCGAACGCCCCTCCGCCGGCGTCGCCCTGCTCGTGCTCGACAACCCGGACCTGCGCAACGCGATGTCCGACGAGATGACCGCCTCGTGGGTGCCGGCCGTCGACGAGCTCGCGGCCGACCGCTCGCTGCGGGCCGTGGTGGTCACCGGGGAGGGCTCGGCGTTCTGCTCCGGCGGCAACACCAGCTGGATCGCGAGCGAGCCGGACGCCACCGTCGACCACCTGCGCACCCGGATGATCGGCTTCTACCGGGCCTGGCTCTCGATCCGGAAGCTCGAGGTGCCGACGATCGCCGCGGTCAACGGCGCCAGCATCGGCGCCGGCCTGTGCCTGGCGCTCGCCTGCGACATCCGGTACGCCGCCCCGGGGCCAAGCTCGGCGCGCCGTTCGTGAAGCTCGGCATGCACCCCGGGATGGCGGGCACCTACCTGCTGCCCCAGGTCGTCGGCGAGGCCCACGCCCGCGACCTGCTGCTCACGGGCAGGGTCGTGGACGCCGACGAGGCGCTCCGGCTGGGCCTGGTCTCGCGGGTGATCGAGCGCGACGGCTTCCTCGACGAGGTGCTGGCGACCGCGGCCGGGCATCGCGGCGACCGCGCCGATCGCCAGCCGGCTGACCAAGCTCGCGCTGGCCGACGGCGGCCACGCCGACTTCGAGAGCTGTCTGCAGTGGGAGGCGATGGCCCAGCCGATCACCCTGGCCACGGCGGACCTGCAGGAGGGCATCCGGGCCAGCCGGGAGAAGCGGCCGCCCGGTCTTCACCGGCTAGAGTGGAGCGAAGAGAAGAGGCCCTCGGCCCGCTTCTCGACACTTGCCTTCCCCTTGCGAATGTCGATGGGCGGGCCGGGGGCCTCGTCTGGGGAGCACGCTAGGGACCGGCGGCGACCAGGTCAAAGAATCGCCGCGCCAACCTGTGGATAACGCTGTGGATAAACCTGTGGAGGAACGGCCGCCACCGGTGGAGGAGGGGTGGAAAGCCGGGATCCGCCTGTGGATGACGAGTCGAAAGTTCTGGCGTACCACGCGCTGACCAGGGACAATGAGTTTCCACCGGATGTGGAGAGAAGAAAGTTGGTCGATGTCGCCGCCCAGATAGCCCGCTCGAGCCGTACGACGGCGGGCCGGTCGCGGCGCTGCGCCGGATCGCCTTCCTGCTCGAGCGGGCCCGCGAGGACACCTACAAGGTCAAGGCGTTCCGCGGTGCCGCCGACGTGATCTTGCCGATGGCCGCACGACGAGGTCGCCCAGGCGGTCGACGCCGGCACCCTGACCGAGCTCCCCGGCATCGGGGCCAGCTCGGCCGTCGGTGATCGCGACGCGGTGCGCGGCGTCCTGCCCGAGCGGCTGGCGAAGGCTGGAGCAGGAGCACGGTGGCCCGCTCACCAGCGGTGGGGCCGACATCCGGGCCAGGCTCCGCGGCGACCTGCACTCCCACTCGGACTGGTCCGACGGTGGCTCGCCGATCGAGGAGATGGCGATGACCGCCATCGAGCTCGGCCACGACTACCTCGTGCTCACCGACCACTCGCCGCGGCTCACGATCGCCCGCGGGCTCAGCGTCGAGCGGCTCACCAGACAGCTCGGCGTGATCGAGGCGGTCAACGAGCACCTGGCCGGCGCCGGGTTCCGGCTGCTCAAGGGCATCGAGGTCGACATCCTCGACGACGGAAGCCTCGACCAGACCGACGAGATGCTCGGCCGGCTCGACCTGCGGGTGGCCAGCGTCCACTCCAAGCTGAAGATGGACAAGGCCGACATGACCAAGCGGATGATCGGCGCGATCCGCAACCCGCACACCAACGTGCTCGGCCACTGCACCGGCCGACTGGTCACCGGCAACCGCGGCACCCGGGGCCAGTCCCAGTTCGACGCCAAGGCGGTCTTCGAGGCCTGCGCCGAGCACGACGTGGCGGTCGAGATCAACTCCCGCCCCGAGCGGCGCGACCCGCCGACGGCGCTGCTCGAGCTGGCCCGCGACATCGGCTGCCTGTTCTCGCATCGACAGTGACGCGCACGCCCCCGGTCAGCTCGACTTCCAGGTGCTGGGCTGCGAGCGAGCCGAGGCGGCCGGCATCGACCCCGATCGGATCGTCAACACCTGGCCCGAAGAGCGCCTGTTGAGTTGGGCGAACGGCTAGTTTCTGTCCATGACCCGAGGCCGACGTGGAGGTACGCCGCTCGAAGCGGCGGCGCCGTACGGTGTCGGCCTACCGCGACGGCGACCGGATCGTCGTCCTCATCCCCGCCTCGCTCACCCGCAAGGAGGAGGCGGAGTGGGTCGAGACGATGGTGGCCCGGATCGAGAAGGCCGAACGCAAGGCGCTGCTGACCGACGACGACCTGCTCGACCGCGCGATCCGGCTCAGCGACGACTACCTCGGCGGGTTGGCCGACGCCCGAGACGGTGCGCTGGGTGGCCAACCAGAACTCCCGCTGGGGTTCCTGCACCCCGAGTGACCGGTCGATCCGGTTGTCCGAGCGGCTGCAGACGATGCCGACCTGGGTGGTCGACTACGTGCTGGTCCACGAGCTCGCCCACCTGCTCGAGCCCGGCCACGACGCGAAGTTCTGGGCCTGGGTCGACCACTACCCGCAGGCCGAGAAGGCGAAGGGCTACCTGCTCGGCTGGTCGGCCGCCGCCCGGATGGAGCCGCCGCCCGTCCGACGCCTGAGCCAGAGCCACGAACCGCACCAGCTCGCCGTCGGCTCGGAAGTGGCAGTCGACCGGCCACCACGCGCACGTCGAGCGACTCCTCGCTCACGCGGTGCGCGGCGCCGTCGCCGGCGCCACGGCCCGGAACATCACGTCCAGGTGGTGTACGCCGGCTCCGGGCCGCAGAACGGCACCGCATGCTCGTCGAGCAGCACCGGCACCGGGTCCAGCCGCCAGGTCGGTCGCGGCCAGCCCGGACTCCTCGACCGCCTCACGCAGGGCGGCGCCGCCAGCGTCTGGTCGTGCGAGCTCGGGGTGACCACCGAACTGGAACCACCGCCCCGACTTCGCGTGCAGGGTCAGCAGGACCTGGGTGCCGTCGGCGTTGAACACCAGGGTGCTGGCGGTCAGGTGGTCGGGCAGGCAGGTGCGCGACATCCCGTCCGGGTGCTGCTCGAGGTGCGCGACGATAGCGCGTCGCGGAGCGAGCCCTGGGCCGGGGTCGGCGGGGTCCCACGCGCGCAGCACCGCGAGCGCGTCGGCGTGGAGGCTCACTCCTCGTCGGCGGGCGGCTCTCCGCAGGCCCGTCGAGCAGCTTGCGCAGCTCGGCATCGAAGTCGTCCTCGCTGAGCGCTCTCGGGCGCGGCGGCGTCCTCGCGGAACCCGAGCGGGTCGTCGAGGTCGGCGGACGTCGGCAGCAGGTCGGGGTGCATCCACACCCCGTCGCGGGCCTCGGTGCCCTGCCGGGTGCGCAGCGAGCCCCACAGCGTCGAGGCGTCGCGCAGCCGTCGCGGTCGCAGCTCGAGCCCGACCAGTGCGGAGAAGGTCTGCTCGGCCGGACCGCCGGCGGCGCGGCGGCGGCGTACCGCCTCCTGGAGCTTGGCCGCGGCCGGCATCCGCTCGACGGTGGCCTGGCCGACGACCTCGTCGACCCAGCCCTCGACCAGGGCGAGGGTCACCTCGAGCCGCTGCAGGGCGGCCTCCTGGGCCGGCGACTTCGGCAGGTCGAAGAGCCCGCCCTCGAGCAGCTGCTGCATCGACTCGGGGTTGGTCGGGTCGACGCCGCGCAGCTGCTCCTCGATCCGCTGCTGCAGGCTCTCGGCGTTGATCTCGACGCCGCGGGCGTAGTCGGTGACCGCACCGATGAGGTGCTCGCGCAGCCACGGCACGTGCGCGAACAGCCGCTGGTGGGCGGCCTCGCGCAGGGCCAGGTAGAGGATCACGTCGTCCTCGGTGACGTCGAGGCCCGTCGGCGAAGCACCTTGACGTTGGCGGTGACCAGGGCGGCCCTGCCGGGTGCCGCCAGCGGCAGCCCGATGTCGGAGACGGTCAGCACCTCGCCGGCCAGCGCGCCGAGCCCGGAGCCGACCTGGGTGGCGAGCATGGCGCCGATCGCCTTGCCGATGATGCCGAGCAGCGGACCGGCCGTGGCCTGGGCCTCGGCGGGAAGCGCGTTGCTGATGCCCTTGACCGACTGCTCGGCGACCGGCTCGACCAGCACCTTCCAGACGTCGAGGGTGCCGACGATCCACTCGGCGCGGCTCCAGGCCGCGGTGGAGCTCACGCCTGAGGCGAAGGCCGGTGGCGTCGTCGAGCCAGTGGTCGGCCAGCCGGACGGCGTCGGCGACGGCGTCGTTCTCGCGCTGCGACGGCGAGGGGTCGGGCGACGCGGCGACTGCCTTGCGGGCCAGGTCGGTGGCGACCTCCCAGTTGAGGGCGCCGTCGTAGGGCTGCATCAGCGACTGGAGCTGCCCGAAGAGCTGGCTGATGTCCATGCCGCCCATGCCCGCGCCCAGGCCGCCGAGGCCGCCAGCGGCGCCGCTGAAGAACTGCTCGAAAGGCGTGCCCTTGAAGGGGTTCTGGCCCTCGTCGGGATCGTCGCCCGGTGTGTTGCTCATGGGTCAACGGTACGCCGCGGCGGCAACCCGCGGAGCAAACCCGTAGAGTCGAGGTGTGGCCCACCCCGCCGTACGCCTGGTCGACATCCGCGAGACGCCGCTCGACGTCGCGGAGGTGCTCGCCTGCCTCGACGAGGAAGCCGACGGGGGAGTGACCCTGTTCGTCGGCAAGGTGCGCGACCACGACGCGGGCAAGGGAGTGAGGGGCTCGACTACTCCGCGCACCCGCCGCCGCTCGACCGCCTCCGCGAAGTGTGCGACCGGGTCGCGGCCGGTCACGAGGTCAACGGCGTGGCCGCCGTGCACCGCACCGGACGCCTCGAGATCGGCGACCTCGCCGTCGTGGTCGCCACCTCGGCGGCGCACCGCGGCCAGGCATTCGCCGCCTCGAGCGACCTGATCGACACCCTGAAGTCCGAGGTGCCGATCTGGAAGCACCAGGTGTTCGCCGACGGCACCGAGGAGTGGGTCGGCGCGCCCTGAGCGCGTGTCGCACCGACGGCGACGCTGGGCAGACCTACCCTCGGGGCGTGGAGATCCTGCTCTGGCTCGTGCCGCCCGCCGTGGTCACGGTGGTGGCGATGCTGTGGGTCGGCTGGATCGGACGCGAGGGCCGCGGCGAGGTCGACCGGGAGGTCGCCGTACGCCGCACTGGGCGAGGCGCTGAGCCGCCGTCCGCAGCAGCCTGCGTTACGCGCGACGCCGCGCGAGCGCGACCGCAGCACCGGGATCGCCGTCCGGCCGTCTCGTCGCGCCTCCTGAGCGACCGCGAACCGCCCACCCGCACGCTTGGCGTTGGATGAGAAGGTTGGCGCCATGAGCCGCCGCATGATCGCTGCCGTGGTCGCCGCGCCACTGGTCGCCCTCCTGCTGGTGCTGGCGTCCTTCGCGCCGCTGCCCTACGTCACCTACCGGCCCGGCGGCACGCTCGACGTGCTGGGCAACGGCGACGACGGCCAGGAGATCATCCAGGTCGAGGGTCACCAGACCTACCGCGACGCCGGCCAGCTCCGGATGACCACGGTCATCGTGAGCCAGCCGAAGCAGAAGAACAGCCTGCTCGAGCTGATGGCCACCTGGCTCAACGGCGACAACGCGGTGATGCCCTACGACGCCGTCTACCAGCAGGACGAGACGCCGGAGGAGAACGACGTCGAGGGCGCGGCCCAGATGGTGTCGTCCCAGGACTCCGCCATCGCGGTCGCGCTCACCGAGCTCGGCTACAAGCTCAAGCCGCTGGTCGAGGTGCAGGGCATCACTCCCGGTTCTCCGGCCGACGGCCGGCTCGAGGTGCGCGACATCTTCCTCGAGGTCAACGGCACGAAGGTGACCTCGAGCGACGACGTCAGCAAGGCCGTCTCCGACGCCTCACCGGGCGAGAAGGTCGGCTTCCTGGTCACGTCGCGGCGACATCGAGCGCCGCGTCTCCGCTGGTGCCCGAGGACGTCGAGGGCAGCCCGCGGGTCGGGATCAGCCTCGGGCCGGGCTTCGATCTTCCCGTTCGACGTCTCGGTCAACATCAACCCCAGACATCAGCGGGCCCAGCGCCGGGCTGATGTTCTCGCTGGCGATCTACGACACCCTCACCCCCGGCTCGCTCGACCGACGACCAGATCGTGGCCGGCACGGGCGAGATCGCCCCCGACGGGTCGGTCGGCCCCATCGGCGGCATCGCCCAGAAGATCGCCGGCGCCCGCGAACAGGGCGCCGAGCTGTTCCTGGTGCCGCCGGCCAACTGTCCCGGACATCGAGGACGTCAACAACGGCGACATGAAGCTGGTGCTGGCCGAGACCATGCACGACGCGGTGGCGGCCCTCGAGGCCTGGGCCAAGGACCGCGACGCCGACCTGCCGAAGTGCAGCGACCTCGACCAGCGCCGAGGCGCAGCAGTGACCGGCCCCACCGACCCGGAGCTGTCGGCCGCCCTCGACGTCGACCCCGCCCTGGCGGCAGCCGTGCTCGAGATCGAGTCGCACATCGCCGAGAACGGCTGGGACCAGCCCGCTCGGCTCTACGCGCTGGTCGACACCGCCCAGCTGGTGGAGCGCGAGCCGCAGCTGGCCGCCGCGATGGGGCTGGACGCGCCGTCCGAGGAGGGATCGCTGACCCCGATCGAGCAGGACCAGGTCGATCCCGACCAGCTGCTCGAGACACGTGCTGGAGCAGATCGTCTGGCCCGACGAGGTCACCGGCTGCGCGGCCGTGGTCGAGCGACTCGTGCTGCCTCCGGACGCCGACGAGGCGATCCCCACCGACCCCGCCGAGGCCCAGGAGTTCGCCCGCGAGCACCCTGATCGGCAGGAGGTGCGCATCGTCGCCGGATGCCACCCGGCACGGCGCCACGTACTGTGCACTACGGCTGCGCGCCCACGACGACGACCAGTCGGTCGTCGGGGGCGCCGACCTGGTGCCGGGGCTGCTGGCGCTGCTCGGGGCGACGCTGACCGACGATCCGGCTGACCCACCCACTGACCAGCAGGACCCGCAGGAGGAACGGTGAGCGAGCTCTTCGACGACGACCCCCGCGAGGACGGAGCCGCTCCGACCCTCGCGGCGGTCGCGCGCCCTGGTGATCACCGCGGTCGTGCTGATCGTGGCGTTCTTCGCGCTCACGCACCTTCGCCTCGATCTACACCGACCGGCTCTGGTACAAGTCCGTCGACTACGGCCAGGTGTTCAGCACCCTGCTGTGGACCCGGGTGGTGCTGTTCATCGTCTTCGGCCTGCTGATGGCTATCGCGGTCGGCGTCAGCATCTTCGTGGCCTACCGCTACCGGCCGCTCTTCCGACCCCAGTCGCCGGAGCAGACCAACCTCGATCGCTACCGCGACGCGGTCACTCCCGATCCGCACCTGGTTGTTGATCGGTGTCTCGCTGGTCATCGGCGCTTTCGCCGGCGCCTCCGGCATGGGTCAGTGGCGCAACTTCCTGCTGTGGCGCAACTCCGTGCCGTTCGACCAGAAGGACGCCTACTTCAACCGCGACATCGGCTTCTACGTGTTCGAGCTGCCCTGGCTGCACTACCTGGTCGACTTCGCGATGGCCGCCGCCGTGGTCGCGCTGATCGCCGGAGCGGTCGTCCACTACCTCTACGGCGGGCTCCGCCTCCAGGCCAGCCGCGACCGTCTCTCGGGCGCCGCGCAGGTGCAGCTGTCGGTGCTGCTCGGGTTCTTCGTGCTCGCCAAGGGCGCTGACTACTACCTGGACCGCTTCGACCTGGTCAACGACGACAACAGGCTCTTCACCGGCATGAACTACACGGCCGAGAATGCCGTGCTCCCTGCCAAGAACATCCTGCTCGTGGTCGCGGTGATCTGTGCCGTGCTGTTCTTCCTCAACATCTGGCGACGCACCTGGCAGCTGCCCGGGCGTGGGCCTCGCCCTGCTGGCCCTGTCGTCGATCCTGCTCGGCATGATCTGGCCGGCGATCGTCCAGCAGTTCCAGGTCAAGCCGTCGGAGGCCGACCAGCGAGGACAGCTACATCGCCACCAACATTGATGCGACCCGTGCGGCGTACGACCTCACCGACGTCGAGACCGAGGAGTACACCAGCTCGACGGTCCAGGAGGACCAGTACAGCCAGGTGCTCTCCCAGCTCTCGACTGTGCCGCTGATCGACCCCCGCCTGGTCCGCGACACGTTCCAGCAGACCCAGCAGGGACGCGCCTACTACTCCGTGGCGCCGGTGCTCGACGTCGACCGCTACGACTTCGCAGGCGATGAGCGAGCGCTGGTGCTGGGCGTACGCGAGCTCGACCAGGACGGGCTCAACGACGGCGACAAGAACTGGTCCAACCTGCACACCGTCTACACCCACGGCAACGGCGTGATCGCCGCCTACGCCAACCAGCGGACCGCGACCAACCAGGAGCGCTCAGCGACGACCGACACCGAGGGGGGCGGCATCACCTGGGCCGAGGGCCTGCAGCCCGGCCAGGACGCCCTGGCCACCCTTGACCCCGAGGGTTACGAGGGCCGGATCTACTTCGGTGAGCAGAGCCCCGAGTACTCGGTGGTCGGCAAGGCAAAGGCAGACTCCACAGTCGGTCGAGCTCGGGCTGGCCGGGTCCGACTCCGACCGCGAGGCCACCACGACGTACGACGGCGAGGGTGGCGTGCCGGTCGGCGGTACGTTCAACCAGCTGATGTACGCGATCAAGTTCGGCGAACCCAACTTCCTGCTCTCCGGACGGGTCAACGACAACAGCGATGTGCTCTACATCCGCAATCCGCACGACCGGGTGGAAAAGGTCGCACCGTGGCTGACCGTCGACGACGACGCCTACCCTGCGCTGGTCGACGGCAAGGTCGTCTGGATCCTGGACGGCTACACCACCACCGATCGCTACCCCAACAGCCAACGTGAGTCGTTCGAGAAGATGACCGACGACACCCTGCAGGAGGACGTGGGCCTGCAGACCCTCCCGACCGACGAGATCAACTACATGCGCAACGCGGTCAAGGCGACCGTCGACGCCTACGACGGCACGGTGACCCTGTACCAGTGGGACGAGGACGACCCGATCCTGAAGACCTGGATGGGCGCCTTCCCCGACACCGTGGTGCCGGCGACGGAGATCGACGATGAGCTGATGTCGCACCTGCGCTATCCCGAGGACCTGTTCAAGGTCCAGCGCTACCAGTTCGCGCGCTACCACGTCGAGAACGCCAGCGACTGGTACCAGGGCAACGACCGGTGGCAGGTTCCCAAGGACCCGAACTCCAACCGGGGCGACCTGCAGCCGCCGTACCGCCTGTTCGCGAACCAGAGCGGCGGCCGACCGGCAGCACCTGGGCGCTGACCTCGGTCTTCACGCCTTTCCAGCGGGAGAACCTCGCCTCCTTCATGTCGGTCGACTCCGACGCGACCTCGGAGACCTACGGCGAGATGAAGGTGCTCGAGCTCAACGACACCACCACCGACGGTCCCGGACTGATCGCCAACGAGTTCGAGCAGGACCAGGAGGTGCGGGATCGCCTGCTGGAGTTCAACGCCGGCAACACCCCACCCATCTTCGGCAACCTGCTCACGCTGCCCGTCGAGGACGGCTTCATCTACATCGAGCCGGTGTACGCCGTGCGGTCCGGCTCCAGCGGCGGATTCCCGATCCTGCAGTTCGTGCTGGTCTCCGACGGTGACCAGGTCGGTATCGGCGGCTCGCTCACCGAGTCGCTGAAGGACATGCTCGGCATCACCAATGTTCCGACCGAGCCCATCGATCCCGACAAGCCTGATCGAGCCGAACGGGCCCGACCAGCCGACGGGCACCATCGACCAGCAGATCTCGCGGCTGCTCGACCAGGCACAGGCTGCGTTCGACGCGGCCGACGATGCGCTCGCCGCCGGCGATCTCGCGCTCTACCAGGAGCGGATCGGCAACGCCGAGCGCTTCATCAGGCAGGCCATCGCGCTCGACGCAAGGCGCGATCAGGCCGCGAACCCGGATGGCGGAGACCCTTCCGCACAGCCGTCACCGACAGAGGGCGAGTCCACACGCCGCCGGCTGAGCCACCCGATTTGTCCGGGCTTCAATCCATGCCGTAACGTTGCATTTACCGACGCGGGGTGGAGCAGTTCGGTAGCTCGCTGGGCTCATAACCCAGAGGTCGCAGGTTCAAATCCTGCCCCCGCTACCAAGTGTTTGCGCAGGTCAGAGGCGGTTTTCGGAGAGATCCGGAGGCCGCCTTTGGCGTTCGATGTCCGCAGAATGTCTGCGGACACTGCCTCGGATCGGGTCGTTCTGGGCCGTTCCGGCGAAGATCCGCGAGCCTGGGCGAAGGTTCGCGGAAGCTCCGCTGGGTGACCTCTTGGCAGATGACCCAGAGGTCATTGCCCAAATCAGTAGGTCGCAGGGCCAGGCGTGAATCCGGTTCAGTCACCTCGGGCGCTAGTGGAACGCGTTTCTGACCGCCTTGAGGAGTGGATCGGTCTTGCCTGCTGGCGCACCTCGGACATGAGCTTGGTTGATGGTCTACACGATCTGGCTTCCGAGGCCACGCCGCGCGGCGTACGCGCCCTTCGCGGTCAGCGATCTCGCATCCTCATAGGAGATGAAGGTGCAACCCTGCGGTCCGTGCGGGGAGGTGTAACCCAGGTACGGCGCTTGGGCGGTCGTGTCGTAGTGGTAGGCCGAACTCGTGTAGTAGGACGACATGATGTTGGTGTAGCTCATCGTGTTGTCGTCGGCCGTGATTCCCGATGATCCGATCGGCTGTCCGGGGCCGGTGACTCCGCCGGACCAGCACGACCCATAGAAGCCGATGCCGATCCCCAGTTTGTGCGCCGGGACCCCGGCGGCCAGGTAGGAGTTGATGTTCACGGCTATGTCCGACGGCATCGAGGACGTTGCCCCCGACAGTGCTGAGGGGCGCGTGCCTCGGACAGGAATCGTCGGCGGATGTCAGGGTCCGAGCCGAGGGCCTTGGGCAGCTGCTTGATCGCCACGTGTCGCCCAAGTTGCCGGTGCGTGCCTGACAGCACGACACCGTGGGCGCCGCGGCCGATCTCGTCTCCGACGTCGTAGGCAGAAAGGGCCGCAACAACGATGTCGCGGTCAAGACTCATCGGCGCACCCCACTTGCTGTTGCCACGACGGCGGCTCGACCGTCGCGGCGAAAGTAGCAGTGGCGGAGTCTCGCTGTCCCCGATTGCTGCACGATGTTCGGGCGACGCTTGTCAGGTTCCAGATGCCGCCGTGTCGAGTCCCACCACCCGCGGCGGACCGAATCTGCCCGTGTTCAGTGCTTCGCGGTTGGGGGCTATGAGGTCGGCGGGACCCGCGTTGTGGGTATGGGTTCTAGCGGTCGAGGGCTGCTCGGGCGGTGGAGACCTTCAGATACAGCGCGAGGTCGCCGTCGATGCCGGTGGTCTTGAACCCGTTGCGGAGGTAGAAGCCGAGGAGTGCTTCGTTGTCGGCGTCGACGACGATGACCTTGCCGCCACCTGCGTCGGCGACCTTGACGATGGTCTCCAGGGCGTCGCGGAGGAGCTGTCGGCCCCACTGGGCGTTCTTGTCGGCGCGGAGGTCGGTGTGGACGGCGAGCTTGCCGAACTTCCAGGCGGGCACGGCGTGTGGCCAGCCTCGGGACAGTTGCTTAGGGAGGTCCTGGCGGACGACTTGGGTAGGGTTGATGGCGTAGTAGCCCACCACGCGCGAGGCCTCTTGGCGTTCTTCGAGGAGCAGGTACACCGCCGAGACTCCGGCCTGCATGGAGGCGGCGGCGTGACGGGTCAGCCACTCGTTGTAGGCGGGTTCGCCGCAGTCGAACGCCTCCAGGGCGTAGCCGGGGGCTAGCTTGGTGACGCGGTAGGTGGCTTCGGGATCCGGGTCGGTCACTGGGAGATGCGCCGTGGCAGGGCGGCCAGCTCCTCGAGCTCGGGGGATTCGTCGGCGACATCGATGGAGGCCATCATCTGGTCGAAGACCTCGGCCGCCATCAGGGTGACGTCGGCGCGGGCGATGACCTTGAGCGCGGCGTCGCGGGCGGCGTCGGAGACGAACGCGGTCTTGCTGACCCCCTGCGCTTGGGCGGCGTGGGTGATCAGGTCGTCGAGATCGGCGTCGATCCGCGCCTCGAGGCGCGCTTTGGCGGGCGCCTTGGAAGCGGCGGGCTTCTTGCGTGGCTTGGTGCTTGTGGTCATCGTGGTTACCTCCACCCAGAACTGTACGGCAACTGTACGGCAGGCTCAACCGAGTTGGGTCATGACCGAGGATCCCCCGCTCCTGGCCACTCGTCTTACCTGAGGCTTGGTGTCCATTCGGGGGTGCTGGTGCGCTTGGACTGTGATGACCGGCGGGTTCATTCGCCAGCGGGGTCCGGTCGCGACCGGGAGTCGGGCCTGCGGATCTTGTTGAGGGCGGTGAGGTTCTTGTGGTCGGCGTCGGAGGGGGCGTGGAGGTACTTCTCGGTGGTCTGGATGTGAGCGTGCCCGAGTCGGTCCATCACGGACCAGGTTGTGGAGGTCGCCGAGGGGCGTCAGCTACGAGCCGTGATGCTGCAGGAAACGCATGGCGTCCTGCTCAGGATGCCCGAAGCTCGTCCTGACGTGGCCAGCAGCGGTAGGCGAGCAGCATCGGCACGATGAGCCAGGGCAGGTTCAGGGGCAGGTAGGTCCCGAGGTGCGGGGGGCTGTCGGGTCCGAGGAAGGTCTGCATGAAGTAGAAGTACATGTTGACCACCGCGCTGACGGCGTAGACGAGGCCGACCGTGCCAAGCCACCACCAAGACTTGAGCTTCCAGAAGCCGATGGCCAGCACGATCAG
The DNA here is from genome assembly GCA_963829975.1 of uncultured Actinomycetota bacterium. Taxonomy (GTDB): domain Bacteria; phylum Actinomycetota; class Actinomycetes; order Propionibacteriales; family Nocardioidaceae; genus Nocardioides. The sequence continues at coordinate 206,160 of CAWHKK010000020.1, read as the reverse complement.
TAATGGCAGCTGAACGAAGCCGTCGTAGAGGACCGTGGCTTGCAGCGCTGGTGGGATGTCGAGGTGTTGCGGCTCCTGCTCCACAGCCCAGGTGTGCAGTGACCGCAACGGTGGCCAAGGGCTGTCGGATGAAACCGGCACGCCCAGCGCCTCCGGCAGGCTGAACAGGGCGCCGTAGATGATGCCGATCACGAAGAAGGGCAGGAACAGGTAGTCAAGCCGATTTCGGGTCACACTGTCTCCTCGGTGGTGGTGGACCGCGGGTCGTCCAGTCAAGGATCACGGCATCCGCTACCCGACAATTCTGACAGTTTCTTGAATCTTGACAGTAACTGTCAAGAATGGCTGAATCAGGGCCATGACGATTCGCGTGGTGCAGTGGGCGACCGGTGGCGTGGGCAAGGCGGCGATCGAGGGGGTGCTGGCTCACCCCGACCTGGAACTGGTCGGCGTCTGGGTGCACTCGGCGGACAAGGCCGGCAAGGATGCCGGTGAGCTCGTCGGTCTGGATCCGATCGGCGTTCGTGCCACGACCAGCGCAGACGAAATTCTTGCGCTTGATGCTGACTGCGTCGTCTACAGCCCGTTGTTGCCCAGCGAGGACGAGGTGGTGGCGCTCCTGCGGTCGGGGAAGAACGTGGTCACGCCGGTCGGGTGGGTCTATCCCGACCTCAACCACTGCAAGGCGATCCTCGATGCCTGCGCTGAGGGTGGCAGCACGTTGCACGGCACCGGCATCCACCCGGGCGGCATCACTGAGCGCTTCCCGCTGATGGTGTCGGCGTTGAGCGCACAGGTCACTCACGTGCGGGCGGAGGAGTTCAGTGACATCCGCACCTACAACGCTCCCGATGTCGTGCGCCACATCATGGGCTTCGGCGTAACGCCGGAGGAGGCGATGTCCGGTCCGATCGTCGACCTGCTCGGTGCCGGCTTCAAGGCCTCCGTTCGCATGATCGTGGCGGAGATGGGATTCGACGTCGACCCAGATCTGGAGACGGTCCAGGAGATTGCCGTCGCGACCGCACCCATCGATGCGCCGGTCGGCATCATCGAGCCGGGCCAGGTCGCAGCGCGCAAGTTCCACTGGCAAGCGCTGGTCGACGGGAAGCCCGTGGTCACCGCGAGTGTCAATTGGTTCATGGGGGAGGAAAATCTCGACCCAGGTTGGAACTTCGGCCCCGAGGGGGAGCGGTTCGAGGTCGAGATCACTGGAGACCCCGACGTGAAGCTCACCTTCAAGGGCCTCCAGCCCGAAACCATCGAGGAAGGACTGGTCCGCAATCCCGGGGTGGTGGTCACCGCCAACCACTGCGTCAGTGCCATCCCGTACGTCGTCGCTGCCGATCCCGGCATCAAGACCTATCTGGATCTTCCCTTGCTGGCCGGTCGTGCAGCCCCACAGTTCGGGCACGGGCGCGCCAGGTGATCCTCGACGATTTCCGACTCGACGGCCGCGTCGCCATCGTCACCGGTGGCGGGCAAGGAATCGGCCGCGGCATCGCTCTCGGCCTGGCAGAGGCCGGAGCCAGCGTGGTGGTCGGAGCCCGCACCAGGGCCGACCTCGACGACGTGGTCGCCCTCATCGAGAAGGCTGGAGGCAAGGCGCTCGCCGTGCAGACCGATGTGCTCTTGGATGATGACCGGCGCCGGCTCGTTGACTCTGCGGTCGACCGGTTCGGCCGACTCGACGTGCTGATCAACAACGCCGGCGGCACCGGGCCTCGATCCGCGATGACGACCTCCGAACGGTTCATCGACATGGCGATGAAGTTCAACGTCACCGCCCCGTTCCTGATGAGCCAGCTTGTCGCACAGCCGATGGTCGACTCGGCGGGGGGCGGGTCGATCGTCAACATCTCCTCGCGGTCCTCGGACATGGTGCTGAGCTCGTTCGCCGCCTACGGGGCGGGCAAGGCGGCGCTGAACATGGTGACTCGTAACCTTGCCGGCGAGTTCGCTCCGCTGGTGCGCGTCAACGCGATCCTGGTCGGTGGCGTTGCGACCCAGGGCCTCGAGGTCGTGCTGACGGACGACGAGCTGCGCGCGCAGTTCGAAGCCAATACCCCGATGGGTCGGCCGGGAACGCCCAAGGACATCGCCTGTGCTGCCCTCTACCTGGCCTCACCGGCATCAGCGTGGGTCACCGGCTCGCTGCTTCATGTCGACGGCGGCTGCGAGCGGCCGGCCATGGATGTGCCGGTCCCTCGGCTGCGGCCGAGCCGGTGACCGACCGCAGGCTGCGACTGCCGGCCTGACAGCTACTTTCGTCGTCGACGTGCCGGCGGCGCGGCGATCCCGTCAGTGACCAGCTGGAGTGAGCGCTCGGTCAGAGCGTGCAACGACTCGGTCTGGTCGTTGGCGAGCCACCACTCGTAGGCGTACTCGACCGCTGCGACGGCCGCACGGACGAGCACACCGGCCCGCAGGTCCGTCGACCTGACGGGTTGGTCGAGCCGGAGGGAGACGGCGTCGATGAGCTCGTCGCAGTCCTCGCGACTGAGCAGGGAAGCGCGACGCAGCTCTGCCGGCGCCGAGGCCATCGCCCGACGCCACAGCTCCACTGTCTCGTCGTCGTTCACGAACTGAGAGGTGCGAGCGAGGATGGCCGCTGCGATGGACTCCGCGATCTCCTCCTCGGGTGGACGGGCGCGGAAGTTGGCGACGATCTGGGCCCGGCCGCGTTGGGTGGCTCCCAGCAAGAGGTGTTCCTTGCTCGGTACGTGCCGGAAGAACGTGCTCGGTGAGATGCCGACCTCTTCCGCAATCGCCTCGGTGGTCACGTTGTCGAAACCGTCCGCAGCGAACAAGCGCAACGCCGCGTGTTGGATGTCTGCGCGGAGTGCGTTGCGTTGCCGCTCTCGCAGCGGCACCGGAGCGCTCTCCGCGGTCTGACCAGACTCCTGGCGGGCAGTGGGCATGCTTACCTCGCCGCTCGCGGTTCGAGGGGTGGAGCGGGGATCTGTACGGCGGGCACGGTCGAGCCACCGTCAACGTTCAGGATGCTGCCGGTCACCCACGATGACGCAGGGGAGGCCAGGTAGAGGGCAGCGCAGGCGATGTCCTCGGGCTTTCCGGCGCGCCCCATCGGTGTGCGGGCCAGGAGCTCGTTGTGCATCTGCTCATCTTGCAGCACGGTCGCGAGCGCCTGGGTGTCGATCGCGCCGGTCCCGATGGCGTTGATGCGCACGAGGGGCGCGAACTCCGCGGCAAGGTTCTTGGTCATGTGGGTCAGGGCTGCCTTGCCGACGCCATAGGCGACGAACGAGGTGAGCACCATGTCAGCGGCGCGCGAGGAGATGTTGACGACGCTTCCACCGCCTGCCGTGTCGACCATCGCCTGCGCAGCCATCGTGGTCAGCAGGAAGGGCGCGATCGCGTTGAAGTGGACTGCTGAGTGGAAGAAGCGCTCGGACGTCATCATTGCTGGTCGCGGAGCCGTGCCCCCGGCGTTGTTGACCAGGATGTCGAGCCGACCGAACACGCGCAGGGTCTCAGCCACCAGATGTCCGAGCTGGTCGGTCTCCATCACATCCGTCGGGACCGCATGGGCGCGCCGGCCGACCTCCTCGACGCGCGCCACGACCTCGTCGAGATCAGTGCACGTGCGAGCCGCAACGACGACGTCGGCTCCTGCTTCGGCGAGCGCGATTGCGATGCCCCGACCGATGCCCTGGCCCGCACCGGTGACGATCGCCACCTTGTCGGTCACCGCGAACTTGTCGAGGATCATGCAGCCAGTGTTCTGCCGGTTGACAGTGACTGTCAAGATGAGTGCCGATGCCGGTGCCGCGCCTGATCTGTGCGTCTCCCCAGATTGCCAGCCGCCTCAGATGGCGTTTGATGCCTGCACTCAGCGGATCTCGAAGTTGGCCATCATGCCCATGTCTTCGTGCTCCAGGTTGTGACAGTGCAGGATGTACAGCCCTCGGTAGCTGTCGAAGCGAGCGATGACGCGCGCCGTGGCGTTGGCGCTGAGGCTGACGACGTCCTTCCATGCGGGTGGTCCACTGTCCCCGAGGATCTGGAAGTGCGTGTTGTGCACGTGGATCGGATGGGCGAGATCTGAGCGGAACTCCCAGATCTCGATGTCCCCCTGACGGGGGTCGGCCGCCACGTGATCGGGATGGAAGGTCTCGTGCCCGACATGGAACTCGGTTCCACCCGCGACGGGCACCCGTGAGAACGTGAATCGACGCGTGCGGACCGCTTGGCGGGGCGAGAGCACGGGCACCTCGGACAGCTGGGCTGGTGGCACCCAGCTCGGACGGTCGTCCGGACCGACTACCCGGAACTGCACGAGGTCGGCTGTTCGATCGGATCCAGACACGTTGGTAAGGGTCACGACGTCTCCGACGGCGTACTGGGAGAAGTCGACCACAACATCGACCCGCTCCGCGGGCGCGAGGAGGAGGCTGCGGACCTGCATGGGCGCTGCCATCAGGCCGCCGTCGGTGCCGATCTGCACGAACGGTTCGCCAGCACCCGGGAGCGGGGAAACGGTGAGCCGGTAGTGCCGAGCGTTGCTCGCGTTGACGATGCGCAGACGGTAGCTGCCCTGCTTCACCTCGTGGTACGGCGCCCAGGTGCCGTTGACCAGCACGGTGTCGCCGAGCACGCCGTTGCTGAAGTCGTCAGTCACGCCATGGGGCGCCACCAGATCAGGATCGCGCGAGGGATACAACAGCTCGCCTGACGGACCGAACGACCGGTCGCAGACGAGGAGCGGGATCTCTCGGTCACCGCTGGGCAGGCCCAGCGCTGTCTCCTCCTGGTCGCGATGCAGGTGCATTCCGACCAGACCCAGCCACACCTGCGGGCCGCTGAAGTCCATGCGGTGGTCGTGATACCAGAGCGTCGCGGCCCGCTGGTCGAGTGGGTAGGTGTAGGTGAACTCGCCGTCGTGAACGGTCCGCGCCATGTGCAGGTGGTGGTCCCACCCCGCTGATGGCAGCACGTAGTCGAGCGGGTAGCCGTCCGACGGCGACGGCGTCAGCGCGCCGTGCAGGTGGCGCACCATGGGCACGGGCAAGTCGTTGCGCACTCGGACGCTGGCGCCGCGTCCGCGGGTCGTTTCGAAGAGAGGGCCCGGGAACTGGCCGTCGTACCCCCAGACCCGCGTGGTGTAGCCGCTCACGATTTCGGCCTCGCCCGGGCGCACGGTCACCTCGTAAAGATCGCGACCGGCGCTGACCCCGACCGGTTGGAGCGGTGTCGGTACTACCAGCGGACGGGTGAACGGCTCCGGAAACTCGCACTGGCTGAGCAGTCGGGTCCCGGTCTGGGCGAACTCCGTCTCCCCAGCAAATGGGCCAGAACCCAGAGGTGTCGACGTTGTTGGGGTGATCGGGGCAGGCGGGCCCGGCTCGAGCGGGCCCGCCGACGGCCGTTGGTGGTTCGAACATGAGCTGAGCAGCGACGAGAAGGAGACGCCGACAGCGGAGCTGCCGAGCGCCGTGAGCAGCCCACGGCGCGTCCAGCCCCGGTTCACGTTCAGCCGACGGTCACTTCCTCCGCCATACCGATCAAGAAGTGCCAGATCGGCCCAGTCGCACCCATGACCGGCTTGCCGCCCTTGCCCTCGAGCGGAATGTGGCAAAAGACGAGGTATCGGCCCGGAGCGTTCATGTCGGCGTTCACGTAGCCCGTGGTTTCTGGCGGCGCGAAGCCGACGGTGGGCGCGCCGTCGAACTGTGCACTCATCTTGGCGTCAGGAAGTTCGAGCAGCTCGTCCTTGGTGCCCTCATAGGAGTCCTTGAGCTTGACCACGATGGCTTCGTGAAAAGCCTTGCTCTCGCTCGTCATGCCGATGCTGTAGATGCCCGGGGTGAGCTCTTCGGGCACCCCCTTGTAGTGATACATGGGGTTGTCGGCCTTCGTTGCGCCGGGCATCTCCTCGATGGTGAGATCGATGGGGGTGAAACCACAGTCCCTTCCGGCGGCGGCCGGGACCATCAAGCTGCCGAAGAACTCGTCGGAGTCGAGCAGCTTCATGTTGTTGGTCTCGAACGCCTCGCTGATCGTGTCGGCGGCGCTCTGCGCGCTGGTCGAGGCTTCGCCCTCGGTGCCGGCCGCGATGGCAGTCATCAGGGTCTGGATCTTCTTGATGGTCTTCTTGTCCGGTGGGCCGCCAGCGCTCGCTGCCATGGTTTGCTGGTATTCCACCAGCGCCTCGCAGGCAGCAGTGTTCTCAGCGGACGGCGTCTCGGAGGTTGCTGATGAAGGTGATTCCGAGGTGCTTTCCGATGAGGAGGTGGGTCCGTCTGCCGAGTCGGAGTCGTCGCTGCCGCAGCCGGCGAACGTCAAGGTGAGGGCCGCAACTGATGCGGCAACATAGAATCGGCGGGCTGTTGACATAAGAGCTCCTAGGCAATCTCGGGGGAGAAGTTGCGGGGATCCTAGGGCGCTCGCCGAGCCCCGCGCTGGGAATTGGGGCAACTGTTCGGATGAGCGATGGTTGCCGGACCGGCTGCGAAGCGCGGGTCGGGCGCTCAGGACGCGATCGGAGCAGAGAGGCCTTCATCAGCCCGATCGGCTCGTCGCTGCTCGACGGTGAACCACGCGACAGCGCCGAGAATGATGGCCAGGAACAAGGCGCTGGTGCCGTTGGTGCCGAGGCCCAGCCCGTTGTCCGCCGGATCCGCGGTGAGGAAGTCGCCTACCGATGCGCCGAACGGTCGGGTGAGCACGTACGCCGCCCAGAAGGCCAGCACCGGGTTCAGCCCGCCCTTGACCCAGGCCAATGTGATCAGTGCGATCAGCAGGCCGAAGAGCCCGGCAGACGGCAGGTAGCCCACGGCCAGCTCTTCGGCGACCAGGTCACCTGCGGAGGTGCCCAACGCGAAGGTGAACAGGATGGCTGTCCAGTAGAACCACTCTCGTCGGCTGGTGACGATGGTGTGGATCGACAGCGTGCGCTCGGATCGGTACCACGCCACGAAGGTCGCGGCGAGCGCTACTGAGAACACCACCGTGGTGGTCCAGAGGCTGACGCCGAAGTTGTCGACCAAGTTGTCGGTGATCAAGGTGCCGACGATGCTGATCAGCACCACGGCCAGCCAGTAGACGGCGGGCACGTACCGCCGGGTGCGGAACTGCAGCACCAGGGCGCCCCCGAGCAGGACGGCCATCACCAGCGATGTGGCCGTCAGCCCGAGACCGACGTTGGCGGCCAGGAAGTCGGCGGCGGTCTCCCCGACCGTGGTGGACATGATCTTGATGACCCAGAAGAGGAGCACGACCTCCGGGACCTTGTTCAGCATGGTCGGGGCGCTGCGTCGGGTGGGTGCCTTGTCGGGTTGGCTCATGCGCCGAGGATGGTCGGAGCAACCTGCCACTGACCTGACCGATCTTCAGGCGCGTGGGAGCCGCACCGTGAACGTCGCCGGCAGCCGGTCGGTGAGGTCGACGTCGCCACCGACACTGCGGGCCAACCGTCGGGCGATGGCCAGGCCCAGTCCGGCGCCCGAGCCACTGCCGGAGGTCGTACCGGGCTCGAAGATGTCATCCAACCCGTCGGGGAGGCCGTCCCCGTCGTCCGTGACGACAAGTAGAACTGCGTGCCCGTTCGTGGAGCCGGAGGTGACGGTGACGGTGCGGTGTGCGAAGCGCGCTGCGTTCTCGATGACGGGGGCGACGGCTCGCACGACGAGATCGTGGGGCGCTCCAACGCGCTCTGTGCCGACGTCCAGGCTGAACGACGGCGTTGCTGGCAGCAACGCGACGATCTCCTTCACGACATCGGCGAGCGAACACGATGCAGCCGCCATCATGCTGGCGTCGCTTCTTGCGGCCTCCAACAAGGTGCTGATCGTGGTCGCCATGCGGTGGGCGGCTACGGAGATTTCCTCCAGGTCTTCGCGGGCGGCGACGGGGAGGTCGTCGCGCAGGAGCACCAGGTCGGCCGTGCCTTGGATGGCGGTCAGCGGCGTACGCAGCTCGTGCGCCAGCTCGGACGTCAGCCGCTGCTCCGAAGAAATGGCGACCGACACCTTGTCCAGCAGCGTGTCCAGGATCGCGGCCAGTGAGGTGATCTCGTTGGTGGGTGGGCCCAGGTCGAAGCGGCGGGCCAAGTCGTGCTCACTCCACTCGGCAGCGGTCGTCGCGAGCACCCCGACGGGTCGCAACGCCCGACCGGTCACCCAGGCCGCGATGGCAGCGGCCGCCCCGGTCGCGAGCAGTCCGGTGACCAGGCTGACGATCAGCGCGTAACGCTCGGCCTGTTCATAGGGAGCCAGCCGTTCGCCCACGACCACGACACCGCGGACGCCCGATTCGGAGGCGAACGGCTCAGCGATCAGCCGTACCACGTCGTCGATGTCGCGAAAGCTGGTGCGGTCAGCTGTCCCCAGGGCGTCGTAGTCGGCCTGCAGGTCTCGGATGGGGACGCCGGAGACCCGTCGCCCGCGGGCGTCGTAGACCACGACTCCTGCATCCAGCTCGGCGGAGGGGACGACGAGGCCATCCTCGGGGGAGGCAGCGAGCGCCGAGCTGATCACCGAGTCGGCCTGCTCCTCGAGCAGCTGGTCCAGGTTGCCCCTGGTCACCTGCGCGAGCAGCAGCTGCAGGACGAGGGTAAGAAGGACCATGGCAAATGCGGTGACGCAGGCGGTGAGCACCACGATCTGCCCGCGGAAGGAGCCGAGTCCTAACCTCACGTCAGCCGGAACCCCACGCCGCGAACGGTCTCGAGGGTGGCGGGGGAGCCGATGGCGGCGAGCTTGACACGCACCCGTCGGATGAACGAGTCGATGGTGTTCTCGCTGACGACCGAGCCGTCCGGCCAGGCGGCCGCTACGACGGTCCTTCGGCGGACGACTTCGCCGGGGCGCGACGTGATGGCGGCGAGCATGCGGAACTCCGTTGGCGTCAGCAGCGCCTCGCCCGTGGGCGAGCGGACGGCGTGGCGCGTGGGGTCCAGCACCAGACCCGACAGCCCCGGACTCGCCGGCCTCCCGCGCCGCCCGAGTGCCTCGATCCGGGCGATCAGCTCCTTGACGTCGAACGGCTTGGGCACATAGTCGTCGCCGCCGGCACTGAACCCGGACAGCCGGTCATGCACCGCTCCGAGTGCGGTGAGGAACAGCACGGGCGCAACTTGGCCTGCTGACCGCAACGCCTGTGTCACATCTCGGCCATCGGAGTCCGGTAGCCCGATGTCGATGACCAGGACGTCGATTGCTTGATCGGCCCCGAACAGCCGTAGGGCCTCACTCCCGTCGTGGGCCAGGAGTGCCTCGTGGCCGGCAAAATCGAGAGCGCGAGAGAGAAGCCTCCGGATCGCGACGTCGTCCTCGCAGACCCCGACCCTCATGGCATCACCCTCCTGCAGAGTCCGAGGTGGCGTCACCCCAGGCCGCGCGAGCTCCGGACTCACCGACTCGGTAGACCTGAACGGTGGAAGCAAGCGCGGCAAGCACGGCCACCCCGGCCACGACCGTGATCAGCGTACGACGCTGGGGCGCCGCGGCTCGGCTGCTGCGCCACTCGAGCAACAACAGTGCTGAGGAGACGATGGTCAGGGCGAGTGCGAACCAGACCAGCTGCTCCCCGAGCGCGGCGTGGCTGCCGGGGTCTCCGACTCGCTGTTCGAGCTGCTCTCCGCTCGATGTCGCGACCGGACAGAGGATGGTGGCCACGGCCGCAGCCGCGACGACAAGCGGCCCGTACCGGAGCCGCCACCGCGCGCGGACCGCGACCGCCAGGGTGCCGAGGGTGGCCAGCGGCAACAGGACGACGATGGCGTGCACCACGAGCGGGTGGACGGGGATCCCGTCGATGAGATCGAACATGGTGAGTCCTCAACAGAAGGGGCAGGTCGGTCACTACATCGACACACGGTGGCCTGACGTACCTGCCAGCAACCTGATCGCAGAGACGCTGGGAGCCGCGTGACGCTAGTGGTCCTTGTCATCGCCACGACCCTTGTCTTTCGAAGGATCCTTGTCCTCACGATCAGGCTTCTTCTCGTCGTCGTTCTTCTTCGTCTTCTCGTCCGTTGGCTCTCCCTCATCGGTGTCCTCAGACGGGTCGAGCAGAGGCTCGGGGGTGGACGAGTCGGTGGGTGCGGACCCATCGGAACCGGCATCGTTGAGGGCCCGGATCAGCTCGGTGGCGGCGCGCAGGATGCGATCGGCTTGGTCGGCAGTGAGCGCTCCGTCCAAACGGGCTTGAGCGGCTTCGTCGAGGAGGTCGTCGATGGCCTTGCGAGCTCTGGAGGTCTGACCGTCCGCGAGCGCGGCATCGACTTGCTCCAGGCGGTCCGCCAGTGCCGGCACGGTCTGGGCGGGAGAGCGCTCCTGTCCGCAGGCTGCCACCGTGAGAGCCAGGAAGACGAGGATCGCGGCGAGGGACACTTTGCTAGGACGCATCAGGCGCACGTCAGTCATTCCCATTGATCGCATCGTGGAGATCCCCAAGCGGGCCCCGTAGCTCGCTCGGGATGTCTGTCGGGACCGCGGGCCCATCCTGATCTTGGGTGTCACTCACGAGTCCAGCGATGACGAGCAGAACCACCATGGCCGCTCCGACTCCGATCAGGGCGCGTTGTGCCTGCGTGAGGTCGAGCATCCGACGTCCGGCGCGCTGTGCCAGATCACCCAGTGCGTCACCGGCCCGGTCCGTGAGTGGGACCCCGCGCGCCGGGGCAGCCTGGAGCAGCGGCACGGTCGCCGGATCTACAGGCAGACGTCTGGTCACGGGTATCTGGCCGGTGGGCCACTCCCGAATCCGCTCGGCGACCTCAGCGGGCGTGGGACGCGACGTCGGGTCCAGTGCGGTCATCGCCCGCAGTAGACGTGGCCAAGGGTCGGGAAGGGCGTCATCGATGTGAGGCTCGCGGGCGAGCCGAGCCTGGGCCGACGCGAGATCGTTGCCGGGGTACTCCGGTTTGCCCGTCAGCGCCTCGAGCAGTAGCAGCCCGAGCGAGTAAACATCAGCGGCGCCGGTCACCTTCTCGCCGCGCACTTGTTCTGGCGACGCGTACGCGACGGTGCCCATGGCGAAGCCAGTGCGCGTGAAGTCGGAGTCTTGGTCAATCAGGCGGGCGATGCCGAAGTCGGCGAGCTTGACCTGGTCACCTGGGCCCAGGAGCACATTGGCGGGTTTGACGTCGCGGTGGACGATGCCGCGGCTGTGCACGAAGTCGAGCGTCTCGGCTATCTGGACGCCGATCGATCCCACTCGCTGCGCGTCGCACCCAGCGGCGCATACCCCGGTCAGGGTGGATCCTTCGATGAGCTCCATCACCAGGAACGGACGCTCAGCGTCGAACCCCGCATCGAGCACCATCACCAGCCCGGTGTGGGTCAGGCTGGCCAGCAGCCGGGCCTCAGCGATGAAGCGAGCGCGGCCATCCTCGCCGCCGCCTATCGGCCGGAGCAGCTTGAGGGCTACCGGGCGGTGCAGGAACTCGTCCGTCGCGCGGTAGACGTCGGCCATGCCGCCGCTGCCCAAGAGGTCACCGACGCGGTAGCGGCCGCCGATGAGCTCGGAACCCCGGCCCGCTGCTGAAGTCGCCATCACCACTTAGAGGTACCACGCGCTCCCACGACGTGGGTGGATCGGGTACGGCGGATGCTGAGTCGGCTCACCCTAGGCTTGATGATCGGTGCCGGGTGGAGTCGACGTATTCCAGTCCGAGGACGGCTTGGTCGTTGAGCACTGGCACGAGGCCGACCACGAGCTGAAGCCGACCACGAGCTGATGTGGAAGCAGCTAGGGGTGGTCCGCCCGCCGGGGTAGTGAAGGTAGGAGCCATCTGTCGTGCGGTACCAGCGAACGTCGCGGTGGCGGCAGCGTCGCCGAGCCGAGTGATGCGCCCCGGGGTCACCTGGCCAGGGTGCCGGCGAAGATCTGCCAGGCCAGGGCGGACTTGGCGGTGAGGCTGAGCAGGATGTAAATCCGTTCGCCGAACAGGTAGTTGCGCCAGCGGCCCAGCTGGCGGTACTGCAGCCACTGGTTGACCGCGAAGCTGTTGAAGAAGATGAAAAGCGAGATGAAGATCGCGTAGACGAATCCCGGCGGGCTGGCGGACGATTCCGAGCCTGGGGACAGCAGGTAGACACCGATGGCCACCCAGGGGGCTACTCCGGCTACGCAACCGAACGCGAACGGCAACCAGCCGCCCCCTCCCGGCTGCTCATAGCGCTCCTGGAGCCATCCGAACAGGATCATCGACGCGTTGACGCCGAAGAGCGCAACCAACGCCGCGATGTCAGAGATTCCGACGAGCTGCGCGATCAACACGATCATGAGGGAAGCCGAGAGTGAGTACTCCACCCACCGGGCGGGGTTGCGCTTGGCACCCAGGTCGGCGACATACCGATGCCACCAGACCGTGCACACGATCGCGTGAGCCAAGGCGGAGAGCGCCAGAAAAGCGGCGACCGCCAGACCGGTCGGGATGTCGAACAGCACGACCGAATCCTGGGACGCCGTGCCGGGTGGGCCCTCGAGGTAGGCGGCCGTGACCGGTAGCGAGAAGCTGGTCGCGAGAGCCACGACCAGGATCGCCTGACCCAGGTGGATGACGGCCGCGACCGCGTTCTCGCGGCGCAATCGCGTTGCCGGTTCGTGAGTGATTGCTTCAGACACCATGGACAGCTTCCTGATCGCAGTAGCGATGACGAGCAGCGGTACAGCCAGCTCGCGCTTGCCGAGTCTCACATATCGCGGCGGTGCGCCGAGGACCACGTACGCTCCGCCGGGACCGGGTCAGCCAGGGGGCGCTGGAGCGCCGTCGGGCCGCACGACGTACCAGTTGCCGCCGTTCATGAAGACGTCGTGACACCTCACCTCGCGCGGGGCTTCGTGCGCATAAAAGTACAAAGGATGGTCGTTGTAGGTGACCTGCCTGGTGCCGTCGCTGCGCTCGGTCGTGTCGAGCAGTGAGCCGTCCACCCCGCGCCCCGCAACCACTTCCCCTTTTGTGAGCACCGGCGGCCAGGCCACCGCGCACTCCCCGTAGCACTCTGGCTGTGCGGTCGTCTCTACGTCGAACAGGTAGATCGCCTGCCCGGTGGCGTCGAACAGCATCTCTCCGAACTCGCTCTCGGCGGCCATGATGCGCGCTCCGAGCGCTGGGGGCTTGGTTGCTGGGGTTGACGCGGTCGCGGGTGCTGGGTTGGTTGCGGTGGCCGTTGGGGTGTCGGTCTGACCGGCGGGGGTTGACGGTGAGCTGACAACTCCCGCTGTCCGCCCGGAGTCGTCGCCGCAAGCTGTGAGCAACGTCAACAGGAGCACCGAAGCGCAGAACCGGACCATCATGACCCCAAGTGTGCCCCCAGGGGCATGCTCAGTTCGGTCGACGACGCGCAAAGATGATCGCCATGAGTGTGGACGTCACCGTGGAGACCACGATCGAACGACCGCCGGAGGTGGTTGCGGCCTTCGCAGGCGACCCCACCAATGCGCCGAAGTGGTACGCCAACATCAAGTCCGTGGAGTGGCGTACGCCGCCACCTGTAGCAGTCGGCTCCCGGATGGACTTTGTGGCGCAGTTCCTCGGGAGACGTCTGGCCTACACCTACGAAGTGGCTGAGCTCTCCGAGCAGCGACTGGTGATGCGCACCGCGGACGGCCCGTTCCCGATGGAGACCACCTACACCTGGGCTCCGGTAGGAGGAGGCGCCAAAGCCACCAGGATGACCCTCCGCAACCGGGGGAACCCAGCGGGGTTCTCGCGGCTCGCCGCACCCGTCATGAGGATCGCGATGCGGCGGGCCACCACCAAGGACCTGTCGCGGCTCAAGGAGCTGCTCGAAGCTGACGCTGCGTCGTAGCTGACAGGCCAAGAACGCTGGCGCGCGGCGAGTGGTTGCGTCAAGGTGGCCCATGCCTTGGACCCGATCGATGAAGAGTGCCGTCGCTGCAGCCGCGGTCGCCCTGCTGGTCACGGCGGTCGCCCCGGCGGGCGCGGCCTCCACGGACCCGCCTCCGCCGCCCTCACCGCCTTCGCCCACCGCACCCTGCGATGCGTCAAGCCCGATCGCCATCCCGTGCGTCGCGCTCAACAAGGTGGTTGACGCGGTCGGCGCCGAGTGTCGTCGGGTCGGCCTGGCTGACACGATCTGCATGCTTCCGCTGGCGCACCAGGTCACCCAGGCTGCACGCGACGCGTACCTGGCTTCCTGGGTGCACCAGGTAGCGCAGTTCCAGTACGCGCTCGGCGACTCGCTGCCGATGCGGGAAGCGCAGTGGTTCGGCACCCACAACTCGTTCAACAGCCTGAGCGACTCCTTCACCCTGTCGCAGGCTGACTCCAACCAGCAGCTGTCGCTGACCCAGCAGCTGGACCTCGATGTCCGCTCGCTCGAGCTTGACCTGCACTACGTGCCGCGGCTGGAGCTGCTCGGCGGGCGCGGGGTCACCGTCTGTCACGGCCAGGGACCTGACGTGATGGACTTCGGCTGCACCATCGAGCCGCTGTTCAAGAACGTACTACCGAAGATCGCCACCTGGCTGAACGCCCCCGGTCACACCGATGAGGTGATCCTGCTGTACCTCGAGGACCTGATGAAGACGCCGGCGGCGTACCCATCCGCGATGGCGACGCTCGACACTGTGCTGCGCCGTCCGGATGGCACCAGCCTGATCTATCGCCCCGACCCCTGCACAGCGCGCGGCCAATGGCTGCGTCCCGTTGCCGCTGGGCGTCTCCCGCGACAACGTTCGCTCCTCCGGTGCCCGCGTCGTGCTCGTCGGCACGTGCGCGACCGGCTGGGCGAGCAACGTCTTTGACTGGAGCCCCGCCCACGTGGAGGGCGGCTCGGCCGCTGCCTACCAGGCGTACCCCGGCTGCGACGCGATCTACCCTGCCAGCGTGTACGCCGCCCAGATGGTGCGCTACTTCGAGGACAGCACGCTGGTCTCGACCTTGCTCAACCCGAGCAGGCCCCCGGCGGACCCGGATGCGCTCACCCCACTAAAGGTGCAGGCAATGACGAACTGCGGCGTCAACCTGTTCGGGTTCGACCAGCTGCTGCCCGAGGATGGACGCATCCAAGGCACGCTTTGGAGCTGGGCGCCGGACGAGCCGCGAGTTGGCGCCGGGAGCTGCACGCTCCAGGGTGCCGACAGCCGCTGGGTGGCGGCGCCGTGCTCCGACGCCCACCCGGCCGCCTGCCAGGCGGGGGACACCTGGACGATCACGAGCCCGGTGGTCTTCGCGGACGCTTCGGCAGCGTGTGCCGCCGTCGGTCGGGCCTTCGGGCTACCTCGGGCCGGCGTCCAGAACTCACGACTACACACCTTGGCGGGGCCGGCCGGAGGCGCCTGGGTGAGCTACG
Organism: uncultured Actinomycetota bacterium; assembly: GCA_963829975.1. Taxonomy (GTDB): domain Bacteria; phylum Actinomycetota; class Actinomycetes; order Propionibacteriales; family Nocardioidaceae; genus Nocardioides. The sequence goes on along the minus strand of CAWHKK010000020.1, from coordinate 190,873 downwards.
CGATCTCCTAGACCGGTGGTTGGCATTCGCTGCTGCCAGAGTGCAGCGCTAGCGGGAGCGATCGACCTCGCAGAGACTCTCTTCCTGGCGAGGAGCTAAGAGTCGCTCCGTGGTCGCGGGACCCATGTTTTGTGGCTTGGTGCGCGGGCACATCGGACGAGTCGGAACCCGAGGCCGTTCCCGTCGTTGTATCGAAACAACGATCACCAGCCTTGGAGACACATGCCTGTCCGTACCGCCGTCGCGATCGCCGCTCTCGCCTGTTCACCGATAACTATTGCTGCGCCGGCCGCCGCAGCTAGTACCTGCGGTGGGTTACCTGCCACGATCGTTGGGACAAACGGAGACGACAGGATGATGGGCACTCCAGAGCGCGACGTAGTCAACCTCTTGGGTGGGTCCGACTCGTTCGACGGTGGCGGTGGCGATGACATCATCTGCGGCGGTGGTGGCAGGGACGTGCTGGCCGGGGGAGCTGGTAACGATCAGATATTCGGTGACGATGACAACGATTACATCGTCGGCGGCGCCGGCAACGACCGCATTGTTGGTGGCCCCGGAAAGGACTTCCTGAGCTACAAGTCCGCGACGTCGGGGATCACCGTCCGGAACGGCCGCACCATCGACGGGGTTGGCCACGATGTGACGGACACGGAGACAATCGAAGGAACGAACTACGCCGATCGAATGATCGGCGGCGCCGGCAACGACGACCTGCGAGGGCTCACCGGTGAGGATGTCTTGGCTGGTGGTCCCGGCAACGACTACCTGTCTTCGACGGGGGGTGTCATCAAAGGCGGGCCGGGGAGCGACTACTTGTCCGGGACTCGTGGCGTTATCCGCGGCGGCGCTGGTGGCGACTTCGTGGACGCCTCGGGGACGGTAATGGCCTACCTCGGCGGTGGTGTCAATGCTGCCAGAATCGTCAATGGCACCCCGACTGTTGTGGGTGGGCGCGAGAACGACAAGTTCAGCTTGCTTAGCAGGGGCGTGAGGGCCGTTGTGCGCGGCGGCGGCGGTAACAACCAGATCGTCTTCTTGGGGGTACGCCGCAGGGTGACCGCTGACATTGGCAAAGGGCTCGCAAGCTGGAGCGGCGGAAGTCTCAAGTTCTCGGACGTCCATATCGTTGTCGGCACCAGCCGTGCCGACTTGCTGATCGGGTCGAACAGTGACGACGCCATCTACGGCGGGGCCGGGGACGACGTGGTGCGACTGGGCGCGGGCAACGACCGCGCCTCCGGGCAAGCAGGAAAAGACATCATCGACGGTGGGAAGGGCGTGGACTACTGCCGTGCCGAAATCAGACGCAACTGCGAGGGCTGACTCGGCTGGCTACCTGGCAACCGCAGTGCTGATGGCGAAACGCCGGTTGTCGTTGCGAGAGACACCACGGCACGAGTAGTCGGTGCCGCGACGACAAGTGAAGCCGGTCGAAGCGTTGGCGACGGTGACGACAACACGCTCGACTCGCCGGCTGCTGAAGGTCACCGTCGTCTTGCCTACGCCCTTGCGGTTGAAGGCGATGGCGTGGCGCTCGACCTTGCCGCCCTTCTTCCGCACGATGACGTACGCCGCCGGGGCGGACGAACGGCTCGGTCCGTCGACCTTGATCCGTAGGCGCCAGCTGCCACTCAGGGTGCTGTTCGGCTTCACGACGTAGTTGCGGGAGGCCATGTGGTCCACACTGGCGCGGAACTGCCCCCGCCGATCGCTCTTGCTGAGTACAGCGCCGCCCGACAGGATCGCCGACGGCCACTGTTTCCCCTCGGCGTAGAACCTGGCCGGCACGGTGTTGGCGGAGGCATAGGCGCCGAAGACCTTGGTGAACCCGCCGTGTGACTTCAGGGCTGCCCGCAAGCCCTGCGTGGAGTACATGTCGGGCCTGCCCTTGTTGGCGTCGAGCCGAGACCACACCTTCCGCACGATGTCGTTTCCGAAGCGCGAGCTGAGGTACTCCCACCAGACCCAGTTGCCGTAGTGGATGCCCGGATCTGCGAACGTGTCCAGCGGGATGTGGGACAGACGGACCTGGCCGAGCCTGAGGTACTGCCGGTTGTCGTTGGCGCTGTCGATGAAGCGCTCCTCCATCCAAGTGGCGGTGGACTCATAGATCCACGGGTCGTCGTTGATGTCGTAGGCGAACTGGATCGCGTGGAAGAACTCGTGGGCCAAGGTGACCTTGAGGTTGGCCAACGGGCGACCGTCGAACTCGGCCCGGGAGAAGTCGTTGTCGATCACGCAGTAGCCGGAGGCGACCTTGCGGCTACCTGGCTTGTAGTACTCGGGCACGCAGAAGCCGTAGAGCCCGGTGGGAAGGTCCTTCAGGTAGACGTCGAACTTGGAGTTGCCGCCGTGCTTCTTGTCGGCGACAGGTCGCCGGAAACCGAGCTGGCCGACCTCAAGCTGGTAGACCTGGTTGAGCACCGCGAGGGACTTCTTGGCCCATGCATCGTCCGGTGGGGCGTCTGCAGTGGACCGCACCCAGTGCACGCACACCTTTTGCCGGCAGCTCTTCACCGAGCGCGTCGTATAGCCGTAGCCGCGTGGGTCGCTGGCGCCGTCGGAGGGGCGCGCCAGGATCCGCTCGGCCAGCACCCGCTCCTCGCCCTCCAGGTCTGCGAGCGAGTCGAACAGCTCGCGGAGGACCTCGGACGCGTGCCCGCTCGCCGCGACCGGCACCAGTGGCGACGGGTTGATGATCCGCAGTGCCTTGGACAGCACCAGCTCTGCCGGCTCGCCGACGAGCTGCCGGTCGTCGCCGCGGGTCGGCGTCGCTCCTGCTGCCTGACCGGAGACGGCCGGCCACGTGGTGGCGGAGACGGCCAACGCCACGATGGCGGCGGCAAGCGTGCGGCGCATGATGCTCCTCGTCCTCGAGATGGGGCAGGGGGCGTGGACCGGTCGGTCAGCTGGTCGCTGAGATCTTCTCGATCAGTGCAGTAGTGGATATGGCGGGCGTGCGCGAGAGGTAGACCACTTCGCAGATGTCGCGGAACTCGTCGAAGCGACCGGCCCAGTCGTCGCCCATGACGAGCACGTCGGCGGCGTACTGTCTCGATGTACGTGCGCTTGAGCTCGAGGCTCTCCTCGATGAACACCTCGTCGACCGGCTTGAGCGCCGCGACGATGGCCAGCCGCTCGGCCTGGCTGAAGACCGGCTCGCGCCCCTTCTTGCGCAGGTTGAGCTCGTCGGCCGAGACGCCGACCACCAGCCGATCACCGAGCGCGGCGGCTCGTTCGATCACGCGGAGGTGTCCGACATGGAACACGTCGAAGGTCCCGAACGTGATGACCGTCCGGTTTGTCGGGGAAGACATGGATTCCAGTGTGGCACGGAGAGGCGTCGATCTTGCGCAAGGATGGGCCGTGATGGCGAGCCCCGATGTGACGACGAGTGTGACCATGATCAGCGCGGATCCCGAAGCCGACGCGCTGCGGCGGCGCGGGCTGCGCCAGATGCGCACGGTGGCGGTGTCGCTGCTGCTGGTGGCGGCAGCGGTGTACGTCGCTCACGCTCGACCAGGACGGCTTCCTGGGCTTCGTCAACGCCGGCGCCGAGGCGTCGATGGTCGGCGCGATCGCCGACTGGTTCGCGGTCACCGCGCTGTTCAAGCATCCGCTCGGGCTTGCCGATCCCGCACACCGCGCTGATCCCGAAACGCAAGGACGACCTCGGGCGGGGGCTCGAGGAGTTCGTCGGGGAGAACTTCCTCCAGGAGGACATCATCCGCGAGCGGTTGGCCGCCGCGACCCCGTCGGCGCGGCTCGGCACCTGGCTCGCCGACCCGGCCAACGCGCGCCGGGTCGTCGACGAGGTGGCCGAGGTCGCCGCGATCGCGCTCGAGCAAGGTCCGCGACGACCACATCGCTTCCCTGGTCAACGACGCGCTGGTGCCGCGCTTCCGGGAGGAGCCGATCTCGCCGCTGCTCGGCGGGCTGATGTCCGAGGCGCTGCAGGACGACCTGCACCACGGACTGGTCGACCTGGCCCTGGAGGAGCTGCACGACTGGCTGAAGGAGAACCCCGACACCGTGCAGGAGGTGCTCGGCGAGCGGGCGCCCTGGTGGGCGCCGCCGAGCCATCAACGACCGGGTCACCGCGCGGATCCACCTGGAGATGGTGCGCTGGGTCGGCGACATCCGGTCCGACCCGCGGCACCACGCCCGGCTCGCGCTGGACTCGATGCTCCTCCAGCTCGCCGCCGACCTGCTCGACAACCCCGGCACCCAGCGACGCACCGAGCGGCTCAAGGACCGCCTGCTCGAGCACCCCGCCGTGATCACCTCCGGCATCTCGCTGTGGAACGCCCTGCGCAGGGCGCTGACGGCGTCGCTGGGCGACCCCGACGGCGCGGTGCGGAAGCGCCTGCTGGCCGAGGTGTGCGCGTTCGCCGAGCGGCTCACCGAGGACGAGCAGCTCCGGCTGCGCCTCGACGGCATGGCCAGCGACGTGGCCGTCTTCGCCGTCGACCGCTACGGCGCGGAGCTGACCGCGGTGATCACGCACACCATCGAGCGCTGGGACGGCAAGGAGGCGGCCCGCCGGATCGAGCTCCACGTCGGCCGCGACCTGCAGTTCATCCGGATCAACGGCACCATCGTCGGCGGGCTGGTCGGTGTGCTCATCCACACGGTCGCGGTGCTCGCTGAACTGAGCCTCTGCGGCCGGGTTTCTGGGACAATGGCGGCGTGAGCGATCCGCAGAACGTCCCGATCTCCGACGAGTCGATCAAGCTCGGCCAGTTCCTGAAGCTGGCCGACCTCGTCGAGTCCGGCTCCGAGGCCAAGCAGCTGCTGTCCGGCGGCGTCGTGCGCGTCAACGGCGAGGTGGAGACCCGCAGGGGTCGTCAGCTCGAGAAGGGCGACGTCGTGTCGGTGGCCGCCAAGTCCGCCAAGGTCGGCGGCGAGGGCGCCGACAACCTGCCCTGGTGAGGCTGGTTACGGCCTGACCAGCGACTGACACCCGCACCGGAAATGCGCACCTGACTCGGGAACGTACTGGGCCAGCTGCACATCACGCGGTGACTCTCGTGGATGCGCGACGCTACCGCACCTCGAGCAGGTCCACCACGAAGATCAGCGTCTCGCCGGGCTTGATCGCGCCGCCGGCGCCGCGGTCGCCGTAGCCGAGGTGCGGCGGGATCACCAGCTGGCGACGGCCGCCGACCTTCATGCCCTGGACGCCGGTGTCCCAGCCGGCGATGACCTGGCCGATGCCGAGCCGGAACTGCAGCGGCTCGCCCCGGTTGTACGACGCGTCGAACTCCTCGCCGCTCGAGTGGGCGACGCCGACGTAGTGCACCGACACGGTGTTGCCGGCGGCCGCCTCGGCGCCGTCACCCTCGCGTGATGTCGGTGATGACCAGGTCGGTGGGCGGCTCGGGGTCGAAGAAGTCGATCTCAGGCTTGTCCATGCGGCAAAGCCTATCGCGAGGCCTACTGAGCGAGCGCCGATCGAGGCTTAGGCTGGTGGATGTAGCCGTCGAGCTGGTCGCGCTCGAACTCCAGCTGGCCGATCTTGTGCTTGACCACGTCGCCGATGCTGATGATGCCGACCAGGTCGCCGTCGGCGACGACGGGGATGTGGCGGAACCGCCGCTCGGTCATCGTCTGCATGACCTCGTCGAGGTCGTCGTCGGGAGCGCAGGTCTCCACGACCTCGGTCATGATCGCCGAGACGGTGTTGTTGACCACCGTCCCGTCGCTGTGCAGATGGCGTACGACGTCGCGCTCGCTGACGATGCCGTCGAGCGACGTGCCGTCGTTGCTGACGATCAGGGCGCCGATGTTGTGCTCGGCCAGGAGCGCGATCAGCTCCCGGACGCCGGCGTCCGGGCTGATGGTGACCACGCTCTGGCTGGCCTTGGCGTTGAGGATGTCGCCGATACGCATGCGGCTGACGGTACTCAGGTGGCGCCGCGGCTGACCAGAGTCAGTCCGCGGTCTCGTCGTCCACGGGTCGGACGCGGTGGGAGCGCAGGTCGGACACGGTGCCCTCCCCGGTGGCCGGCCAGTCGGGGTCGTCGCCGTCGGGCATGCGCGCCCAGGAACGACAGCGCGGCCTCGTGCAGGTGCCCGTTGGAGGCCAGCGCGTTGCCGCCCCACGGGCCGTCGGTGCCGTCGAGCGAGCTGAACCGGCCCGCCCGCCTCGCGGACGATCACGTCGAGCGCGGCCATGTCGTAGACCTCGAGCTCGGGCTCGGCGGCCAGGTCGACGGCGCCTTCCACCAGGAGCATGTAGGACCAGAAGTCGCCGTAGGCGCGGGTGCGCCAGCAGCGCCGCATGAGGGACATGAAGTCGTCCAGGCGGTCGCGCTGCTCCCAGCCGATCAGGGAGGCGTAGGAGAGCGACGCGTCCTCGAGACGGCGTACGTCGGAGACCTGGCACTGCTTGGCCTTGAGCAGCGACCGGCCCGGTCCAGGCGCCGTTGCCGTTGGACGCCCACCAGCGCCGCTGCAGCAGGGGGGCCGAGACCACGCCCGAGCACCACCTCGTCGTCGACCGCGAGCGCGATCAGGGTGGCCCAGACCGGGACCCCGCGGACGAAGTTCTTGGTGCCGTCGATCGGGTCGACGATCCAGCGCCGCTGGCTGTTGCCGGAGCTGCCCTGCTCCTCGCCGGTGATGGCGTCGCGCGAGCGGACCCGCGACAGGGTCCGCCGGATGCCCTCCTCGACGGCCTGGTCGGCGTCGGTGACCGGGGTCAGGTCCGGCTTGCTCATCACGTGCAGGTCCAGCGACTTGAACCGGGCCGTGGTCAGCGAGTCGGCGTCGTCGGCGAGCACGTGCGCGAGGCGGAGGTCGTCGGTGTAGTCGATGCTCACGCCTCTCACACTATTCGGCCCGAGCTGGTTTAGCGTTCACCTATGGAGATCAACGGCCTCCCGCTGCATCCGCTCGTCGTGCATGCCGCGGTCGTCTTCGGCCCGCTGGCGGCGGTCTCGCGGCTCTCGCCTACCTGGTGCCGTCGTGGCGCGATCGGCTGCGCTGGCCGATGGTCGTGGCGCGTGGTCGTCGCCGTCGGTGCGCATCTTCGTCGCCTACCTCAGACGGGCGAGGACTTCCGCGAGAGCAAGGAGTTCTTCAACCAGGCGCCGCTGTCCGACCAGATCGACAAGCACGAGGACCTGGCCGAGACGCTGCGTCTCGCTCACGTTCGGCTTCGCCCTGGTCGCGATCCTGTCCGCCTGGCTGCACACGCGCGCAGCGGGCTGGTCCGGATCGCGCTGAACGTGCTGCTCGCCGGCGTTCGCGTCGCAGCCGTGGTCGTCTACGTCATCCGCACCGGTGACGCCGGCGCCCAGGCGGTCTGGGGCAGCTAGCCGCTCCGGAGCCGGAGCGTCAGTACGCCGACTCGCTCCGCGCGGCCAGCAGCCGGCGGAACGACGCCACCCGCTCGGGATCGGCGGTCCCGGCCGCCACCGCCTCGTCGAGGCCACACTCGGGCTCGGCGTCGCCGTGCGTGCACCCGCGCGGGCAGGTGGCCGTCATCTCGTCGAGGTCGGGGAACGCCGTGATCAGCTGCTCCGGTTGCACGTGGGCCAGGCCGAACGAGCGGATGCCCGGGGTGTCGATGATCCAGCCCTCGTCGCCCGGCAGCGCCAGCATGTACGCCGACGTCGAGGTGTGCCGACCGCGTCCGGTCACCGCGTTGACGACGCCCACGTCGCGATGGGCCTCGGGCACCAGCGCGTTGACCAGGGTCGACTTCCCGACGCCGCTGGAGCCGATCAGCACGCTGGTCCTGCCTCGCAGTCGCTCGCGGACCTCGCGCGAGGTCGCCACCGCGCTCGGTCACCACCCACGGCACGCCGAGCGAGCGGTAGGTCGACAGCAGGGTCTCCGGGTCGGCGAGGTCGGCCTTGGTCAGGCACAGCAGCGGCTGCATGCCGGAGTCGAACGCCGCGACCAGCGCGCGGTCGATCAGTCGCGGCTGCGGCTCCGGGTCGGCGAGCGCGGTGACGATCACCAGCTGCTCGGCGTTGGCCACGATGATCCGCTCGACGGGGTCGTCGTCGTCGGCGGTACGCCGCAGGGTCGTCGTCCGCTCCTGCACCTCCACGATCCGCGCCAGGGATCCCGTCGGCCCCGGAGACGTCGCCGACCACCCGCACCCGGTCGCCGACCACCACGCCCTTGCGTCCCAGCGGCCGGGCCTTGACGGCCAGCACCACGAGTGCCGCCGACGAGCAGCGTGAGGCGACCTCGGTCGACGGTGACCACGACACCGTCGACGGCGTCGTCGTAGGTCGGGCGCTCCTTGGTGCGCGGCCGCGTCCGACGACGCGGGCGGTCGTAGTGCTCGACGTCCTGGTCGGAGTAGCGCCCGGACATCAGCGGAGCAGCCCGGCCCAGAACGACGCGAAGTCGGGGAAGGTCTTGCTGGTCGTGTCGATGTCCTCCACCAGCACGCCGTCGACGGCGGCGCCGACGATCACGCCGGCGTGCGCCATCCGGTGGTCGGCGTAGGTGTGGAAGACGCCGCCGGTCAGCGTGGCGGGCCGGATCTCGAGCCCGTCGGGATGCTCGACGACGTCGGCGCCGAGCCCGCCGAGCTCCTTGGCCAGCGCGGCCAGCCGGTCGGTCTCGTGGCCGCGGATGTGGGCGATGCCGCGCAGGTGCGAGGGGCTCCCGGCCAGCGCGCACAGGGCGGCCACGGCCGGGGTCAGCTCGCCCTCGTCGTGCAGGTCGAGGTCGATGCCCTCGAGCACGTCGGGTCCGGTGACGCTGAGGCCGTCGTCGACCCACGACACCGAGCAGCCCATCCGGGCCAGGATGTCGCGCAGGGCGTCGCCGGGCTGGGTCGTGGCGCGCGGCCAGTCGCGCACGGTCACCGACCCGCCCGAGACCGCGGCCAGGGCCAGGAACGGCGCGGCGTTGGAGAGGTCGGGCTCGATCACGGTGTCCACGGCCCCGATCACGCCGGGGGAGACCGACCACCGGTTCGCGTCGGTGTCGTCGACCTCGACGCCGCGCTCGCGCAACATCGCGACCGTCATCTCGATGTGGGGGAGCGAGGGCACCGGCTTGCCGTCGTGGCGGACGTCGACGCCCCGCTCGAAGCGGGCGCCGGCCAGCAGCAGCGCCGAGACGAACTGCGAGGAGGCGGAGGCGTCGACGACCACCGTGCCGCCGGGCACCGACCCGGTGCCGCGCACGGCGAACGGAAGTGCGCCGCGGCCGTCGTCGTCGATCTCGACCCCGAGACGCCCGCAGGGCGGTCAGCACCTCACCGACGGGTCGCTTGCGCATGTGGGGGTCGCCGTCGAACGAGACGACGCCCGTCGAGAGGCCGGCGAGCGGCGGCACGAACCGCATCACGGTGCCCGCCAGGCCGCAGTCGACCGCCGCGTCGCCCGCGAACGGGCCCGGCCGCACCTCCCAGTCGTCGCCCGAGGTGTCGACCGCCGAGCCGAGTGCCGTCAGCGCCGAGGCCATCAGCTCGGTGTCGCGCGAGCGCAGGGCGCGGCGTACGACGGAGGGCCGGTCGGCGATGGCAGCGAGCACCAGCGCCCGGTTGGTGAGGGACTTGCTGCCGGGCAGGGACACCACCGCGTCGACGGGCTGCGACGCGCGCGGGGCGGGCCACAGACCGGGGGCGGGAGTCATTGACCCGATTCTAGGTGAGCTGCGCCTTGGCGAGCTTGGCCTCCCGACGGGCGGCCCTGCCGAGGTGCTTGGCCTCGCGACGCGCGTCCTTGGCGACCCGCCGCGCTCGCCAGGCCACCCCCGGCTTGCCGTCGGTGTCACCGGCGGCGATCACCAGCCCGCCCAGCAGGCTGACGTTCTTGAAGAAGTGCAGGCGCTGCTGGTTGCGGGTAGTCGGGTCGTCGAGCTCCCAGAACCGATGTCCGCCGAACGTGGTCGGGACGAGCGTCGCGCCGAGCACGGCCGCGGAGAGCCGTGGGCGCCCGTCCGGTGGCAAGCGTCAGGCCCGAGGCGATCTGCGTGGCCGCGTTGATCCGGATCAGCAGGGCCGGATCGGTGGGGATGCGGCGAGCTGAGGCGCCGCGCGTTGCAGCAGCGGGACCAGCTTGTCGGTCACCGGCGCACGCCTTCGCCGCGAGGGCTGGGGCGTTGCGCAGGGCGTTGGATCGCCGCCGACCAGGAAGATCGACGAGAGCATCGGGCGGGCGACCAGTCGGCTGAGGGACATGCCCCATTAGTACCCGATGTGGTCACGCCTGACGCCCCCTGGCCATTACGGACGGTTAGGGGCGAATCGTGACCGACGTCGAGTTGTCGCTGGTGTTGGCGTCCGAGCCGTTGTCGGGCGTGACCGTGAACGTGAGCGTGTTCGAGCGTCCCGAGAGCGCGTTGGCCCGGAACCGGAAGCTTGCCGGGTCCGAGGTCACCCGACAGGTTGCCCCGCCGCCCGCCGTCTGGGTGCACCGGTTGCCGTCCATCGTCAGCCCCGAGCCGTTCCCCCCGCTGGACTGGACGGTCAGCGTGGCGGTTGCTCCCGAGCCGAGTCCGGTGATGCGTACGTCGATCGCGTAGAACGTGCCGGCCAGGTTGTTGCTGGACGCAGAGATGCTCAGATCGGTGGGCGGCGGTGCCGGGGTCGGCGTCTCGTGGGCGTCTGGGTGGGCGGCTGGGTCGTCTGGGTCGGCTGCCGAGTGGGCTGCCGAGTGGGTTGCTGGGTGGGCTGGCCGGGGCCAGTGGGGTTCTGCGAGGGCTGTTGGGTGGACTGGCCGGGGCGAGTCGGATTCTCCGACGGTGTGTCCGAGGGGCCGAAGGTCGGGTCGTCGGTCGACAGCGAGGACGCACTGCTCGACGGGTTGTCGGACGCGCTCGCGGAGCGCGATGCCGATGCGGGGGCTCCGATGTCGCTCGCCTCGGGGTCCGCCGGGTCATCGGTGGCCGGTGGCTCGTCAACCGTCGCATCCTCGTCGAGGGCGATGTCGCCCGGAGCGTCCGCGCTTGCTTCGAGCGGCCCGTCCGAGGTCTGCACGACGATGAATGTCCCGCCGGCGATGACGGCCACTGCGGCGACACCGGCGATGGCGACTGCCGCGGTCCGCTTGGCCGTCAACACCTTCACCTTGGCGAACTGCTCGCCGATGCGTCCTGCGGCGCTAGCCGCACTGCTGCCGACCCTGCTTCCCGCACGACGAAGGCAGCTGTGATGGCGCCGACGGCTGCCGCTCGAGCGGCGGCCAACCGGGAGGGCCTGCTGGACGGGCTGTTGCCGCCCTTGGTCGTGTCGAGGTAGGTCGCGGCTGCGGCACCGAGCACCAGCGGCGCCAGGATGGCGCGCAGGTCGGAGCCGCCCTCGGTGAGCTGCACGCAGGATCGCAGTGCAGTCCGCGCACAGCTCTCGAGGTGCCGCTCGACGCGCGCGGTGTCGCGGTCGAAGGACACCTTGCGCACGTAGGCGCCGAGGTTGCGCCGGGTCCACTCGCACTCCTTGTCAGTGGCCGGCTCGTGCATGGTCAGCCAGGCGACTGCGCATGCCCTCGCGGGCCCGGGCGACCAGCGGCGGCATCGACTCGGCCGGCTCCGCCGAGCAGGACGGCGATGTCGGCTGGGTCTTCGCCCTCGACCTCGGTGTGCCACAGGACCAGCCGCCAGGGCTCGGCCAGCGACGTGAACGCTCGCGCGGCCGCCGCGTCCTCGAGGTCCGAGCGACGGGTTGAGGTGCGCTTTCGCCTGGTCGACGTGCAGTCGGCGAACGGCGGTCAGGAGGTAGGGCCGGAAGCGCAAGGTCGGGGCCGTCGCCGCGCTGCAGCACGACGTTCGATCTTCGCGAACGCCTCCGCGACCAGCTCTTCGACCTCGTCGGTGGACACGAGCATCCGCGCCAGTCGGCGGGCTGCGTCGCGCGTGGCGGGCGGTCAGCTCGGCGTACGCATCGGCGTCGCCGGTCCGCGCCGCCGAGATGAGTTCGGCGTCGCCGCGTGCCTGGGGCCCCGGGGGAAGATGGTCCTCACGCCATTCAAACGCTCGAAGCACTACATCGTGACGCCTCGGAGGCAACTTTCGTCGCGGCCAAGGACCCCTCTGGCGTGTCCGGCCGCGGCACTAGGGTGACGGCATGTGCGGCCGCTACGCCTCCAGCCGGAAGCCTGAGGACCTCGTCGAGGAGTTCGAGGTCGTCGAGAGCAGGGTCGAGACCCCGCTGCCGCCCGACTACAACGTGGCCCCTACCAAGGAGGTCTACGCAGTGGTCGAGCGGCCGCCTTCGGAGCGCGGCTTGCCAGATGGCTCGAGCCCTGCTTCCTCCGAGACCGCGATCGATCGGGCTCCGGTGCGCCAGCTCCGCACTCTGACCTGGGGTTTCATCCCCTCCTGGGCGAAGGACCCCAAGATCGGCAACCGGATGATCAACGCCCGGATGGAGACGGTCGCCGAGAAGCCCGCCTACCGACGGGCGTTCGCCGCGCGCCGATGCCTGCTGCCAGCCGACGGCTACTTCGAGTGGTACCCCACCGAGGAGCTGACGGCGGCTGGCAAGCCGCGCAAGCAGCCGTTCTTCATCCGGCCCAAGGACCACGGCACGCTCGCGATGGCGGGGCTCTACGAGATCTGGCGCGACCCCGAGCTGGCCGAGGACGACCCGACCGGTTCCGGTGGACCTGCACCGTGCTCACGACCGAGGCCGAAGACGCTGTGGGCCACATCCACGACCGGATGCCGCTGATGGTCGAGCCGGAGCGCTGGGAAGCCTGGCTCGATCCGGGCACCGCCCGAGGACCACCTGCTCGACCTGCTCGTGCCGGCAGCACCCGGCAACCTCGAGGCTTACCCCGTCTCGACGTTGGTCGGCAACGTGCGCAACAACGGCCCCGAGCTGCTCGAGCCGCTTCCGCTGGAGCCCGACGGAGTGAGCACCGAACTCCGCGTCGAGACCCCCCACGGCGTGGGTCGCCTCGTCACCGACCGGGCGCGATCGCCCATAGCGACCCTGCTGCTCAGCCACGGCGCCGGCAACGGCATCGAAGCGCGCGATCTCGAGGCGCTGGCCCGGCATCTGCCCCGCAACGGGATCAGCGTCGTGCGGTTCGAGCAGCCCTGGCGGGTCGCCGGCCGCAAGGTGGCCACGCCTCCCGCCACGCTGGACGCCGCACTGATCGCGGCGTACGGCAAGCTCCGGATCCGAACTCCGCTCGTGCTCGGCGGTCGGTCGGCCGGTGCCCGGTCGGCAGCCCGCTGTGCGCAAGGACCTTGGGCGCGGTGGGCTGCCTGGCGCTCGCGTTCCCGCTGCACCCGCCGGGACAGCCGGAGAAGTCACGGCTCCACGAGCTTCGTCGGGGCCCAGGTGCCGACCCTGGTCGTGCAGGGCGAGAAGGACACCATGGGCCGCCCCGAGGCGTTCCCCGACGAGGTGGAGATGGCGGTGGTGCCGGATGCCGACCACGGCTTCAAGGTGCCGAAGCGAGGCTCGATCTCGCAGGACGAGGCGATGGAGATCGTGGTCGAGTCGACCCTGGAGTGGATCGTCCGCGAGATCGTGGGGGAATGACCGGCCGGGGCGCTGCGTTCTCCACAGCGTGATGGCACTGCTGGAACGTCCCGCTGTCCGACGTAGGCTGGGACCCGATGACTGACTCTCCCGTGACCGACTCTCCCGACGTCGACGTGGCGTCCGAGACCGATGCCGAGCGCACGGCTCGGTTCGAGCGCGACGCACTGCCGTTCCTGGACCAGCTCTACTCGGCGGCGATGCGGATGACCCGCAACCCGGCCGACGCCGAGGACCTGGTGCAGGAGACCTTCGCCAAGGCGTACTCCGCCTTCCACCAGTACCGTCCCGGCACGAACCTGAAGGCCTGGCTCTACCGCATCCTGACCAACACGTTCATCAACACCTACCGCAAGAAGCAGCGCCAGCCGCAGCAGTCGATGTCCGAGGACGTCGAGGACTGGCAGCTGGCCCGCGCGGAGTCGCACAGCTCGACGGGCCTGAAGTCCGCCGAGATGGAGGCGCTCGAGCACCTGCCTGACTCGCAGGTCAAGGACGCGCTGCAGCGGCTCCCCGAGGAGTTCCGGCTGGCCGTCTACCTCGCCGACGTCGAGGGATTCGCCTACAAGGAGATCGCCGAGATCATGGAGACCCCGATCGGGACTGTGATGTCCCGCCTGCACCGCGGCCGCCGTCAGCTGCGCGACATGCTGTCGGACTACGTGCGCGCCAACGACCTGCTCCCGGCGGGCACCGTCTCCGGCAAGGGCGAGAAGTCATGACCCACCACCCCCATGGCGACGACGTCATCGGCCTCGGAGTGTGCCGACTACCTCGAGCGGATCGTCTACTTCATCGACAACGAGCTCGACGAGGCCGACTGCAGCGAGGTCCGCAAGCACCTCGACACCTGCAACCCGTGCCTGGAGAAGTACGACCTGCAGCGGACCGTGAAGTCCGTCGTGGCCCGGTCGTGCTCGGAGGCGGCGCCCGACGAGCTGCGCGAGCGGGTGATGCTGCGGCTCCGCGAGGTCTCCGTCGAGATCCGCGAGGGCTGACCGCTCCCGCCTCCCGCACATGCAACGAACCCCCAGCCTGGTGGCTGGGGGTTCGACGTTCTTCAGCGCTCAGCTGTTGGGGCGCTTGCCGTGGTTCGCAGCCTTCTTACGACGCGAACGGCGCTTGCGGCCGGTCTTGCCCATGGTGTTCCTCCTGGATCGAGATCGAGTCATCCTCCCAGGTCCCGGCCCGAAATGGTGCCCGTCGAAACTCGCGGGTGGCTCAGAGGCGGGAGAGGAACTTCTCGGCGTCGACGACCACCCGGGTGATCTCGCCGGATCCGATCACCTTGCCCCCGCGCTGGGCCCCCCCGACGTTGCGGGCGCCGACGGTGAAGCGGTGCAGTCGGCCGTCGACGGACGCCACGGAGGCGGTGACCTCGACCTCCTGGCCGACCGGGCTTGCCGCCAGGTGCTCCAAGGAGACCCGGGTGCCGACGCTGGTCGAGCCGGACTCGAGGGTCGGGTCGATCGCCGCGCAGGTGGCCGCCTCGCACCACGCCAGCAGGCGGGGGGTGGCGAGCACCGGCAGGCTGCCGGAGCCCACGGCCTCGGCGGTGTCGGCCTCGGTGACGGTGAAGGTCAGGCAGGCGTCCATCAGAGCTCCAGGCAGTAGGCGACGAGGCCGACGCCGGGCGCGGGTGACCAGTCCCACTTGATCCGCACGCCTAGATCCCGAAGGTGTTGCGCGGGTACGCCGCGTCGACGTCGGTGATGATGTTGACCAGGTACGGGACACCCGACGCGAACGCCCGGTCCAGCGCGGGGCCGATCTGTTTCGGGTCGGTCACCATCTCGCCGGCGCCACCGAGCGCCTTCACGACCTCGTGGTAAGCCGTGCGTTCGGCGAGGTCGGCGGCGACGTCGTAGCCGTAGAGCATCTGCATCGGGCCCTTCTCCAGGCCCCAGGCGGAGTTGTTGCCCATCACCATCACGACGGGAAGGTTGTGGCGCACCAGCGTGTCGACGTCCATCAGCGAGAAGCCGGCAGCGCCGTCGCCGAGCAGCAGCACGACCTGGGCCGACGGCCGCGCCAGCCGAGCCGCGATCGCTGAGCCGAGGCCGGCACCGAGGCACCCGTAAGGGCCGGGGTCCAGCCAGCCGCCAGGCCGCTGGGGCTCGACGAACTTGCCGGCGAAGCTGACGAAGTCGCCGCCGTCTCCGATCACCACCGCGTCCTCGGCCAGGCGCGGCACCAGCTCGCCGTAGATGCGGGCCGGGTGGATCGGGTCCGCCTCGGCGCCGAGGAGCTCGAGGTCGCGAGCGGTGGCGATCTTCACTGTGTCCTGCAGCTGCCCCACCCAGGCCGACCAGTTGGGTTTGGGGCCACGCTCGAGTGCCGACTGCAGGCCGTCGAAGACCGAAGTCAGGTCGCCCGAGACCGAGTCAGCCAAGGTGGCGTGACCCGAGATCTGACCGGGGGAGTCCGCGATGTGCACGACCTGCGCCGGGGAAGACCGCCGCTTCCTTCCCGCCGAATATCCCGTATCCGAGACGGAAGTCGAGCGGAGTGCCGACCACGATGACGAGGTCTGCGCCGCCGAGGGCCTGGCTGCGCGCCTTGGTCGACAGCAACCGGTGTCCGCCAGGGATCACGCCGCGACCCATGCCGTTGGTGATGACCGGCACGCCTATGGCTTCGATGAGCCGCAGGGCGGCCTCGTCGGCGCGGTCGGCCCAGACGTCGGTGCCGAGGATCACCACCGGTCGCGACGCCCCGGACGAGCCGGCCGGCGATGCGGTCGATCGCATCGCTGTCCGGGTCACCGCCGCGCAGCGAGCTCGACCCCTGGCAGCTCACCCTTGGCGACGTTGAAGAACTCGTCCATCGGCACATCGACGAAGACCGGGCCGCGGTGCGAGGAACCGGCAGCCGTGAAGGCCTCATGGATGCCGTCGAGGACGTCGTCGGCAGTGTGCAAGGTCCGCGCCAGCTTCGAGACCGAGGCCACGATCGGCGGTTGGTCGAGCTCCTGCAGCGACCCGCTGCCCCAGCGGTTGGCCGGTGCGCGGCCGCCCACGACGACCATGGGTGAACCGGCGAACTGCGCCTGAGCGATGGCGCTCACCCCATTGGTCACCCCCGGGCCCGCGGTCAGCACGGCGAGCCCCGGCACCCGGGTCAGCTTGCCGGTGGCCTCGGCGGCGAACGCTGCCGTTTGCTCGTGGCGCACGTCGAGCAGGCGCATCGGCGGCTCAGCCTTCACCGCGCCGTCGTACATCGGGAACACGTGGGCCCCCGAGAGGGTGAACATCGTCTCCACGCCATGCGCGCGAGCGACGGCGACCGCCAGCTGTCCACTGTGGCCTTCGAGGTTCTCGGTCATGACCGCAGGCTATAGCCACCTAGCACGGCGGCTACCGACTACTCGACTGCAGCGTCTCCGGGTTGGTCGTGCGGAGCTCGTCCACCAGGAGGAGCAGGAGGTCGGCGCGGACGACTGGGGGTCGCGGACCCAGCGCGAGCTGCAGATAGAGGGCCCTGAGGAACGCCTCTGTGTTGCCTTTGACCAGATAAGGGTCACCGTTGGTGGACTGACGCCGGGCGATCTGGCCCAGCCGCGACACCCAGGTCTCGAGGGTCTCGATCGGGATGCGGTCGCGCCGGAGCAGCGCCATCGTGGCCGTCGCCAGGCGGTCGGGCTCGCCGTGGGCGAAGAGTCGGTCGACCGGCAGCGAGAGCCGCTCGGCGATGACGTCGAGCAGGACGGTCAGCTCGGCCTGGCCGACGTGGGGAGAGCTCCCCAGAGTGCCCAAGGCATCGGCGCCGTGGGCCACGGCATGGGCCCAACCCTTGCCTGGGACGAACCCCCGCAGGTCCTTCTCCTCGAGGATCCAGGTCGCGATGCCGATCTCCCCACTCCAGCACCTTGCCGCCGGGCACCAAAGGCCGTTCGGTGTCGCGGGCGATGCACGTGGCCAGGACCAGCGCGGAGAAGCTGCGCCTGAAGACGCTGTCAGTGCCGGACTGACCGAGACCGGAGCGCAGGCCGGCCGCCATCCCGTCGCCCGAGGCCGGGCAGGAGGTCGTCGTACTCTCCTCGGCCGATCCACGCACACAGAGTCGGGAACGCGATGTCGTCGCGCACGTAGGGGTCCGGGTCACCGAGCATCTGAGTCAGCTCAGCGGTCAGGTCAGATAGGGGGCGATCGGCGGGTACCGCAAAATCGCCTCCGAGGACCTTCCCCCAGTATGCCGAGAACATGAATGCCATCCTGCCAAACGAATCGCGATCGGACCGGCCGGGGTGATCTGGCACACCCCCTACCCTTGCCAGGTGCCGACCCTCGCCGATCTGGTGCGCAGCCACACGGACCTCGAGCCCGGGGACGTCGCGTGGCTCCAGCTGTTGATGGCGGACTGGCAGATCGTCGCCGACCTTCGTTCGCCGACCTGGTGCTGTGGCTGCCCGACCGTGAGGGCACCGGCTTCTGGGCCGCCGCGCAGATGCGCCCGACCACCGGTCCGACGGCGTACGTCGACGACATCGTCGGCACCTTCGTGAAGACCGGGCGCCGGCCCATGCTGGACACGGCGTACTCGCAGGGGCGGCTGGTCCGCGACGGCGACCCGGAGTGGCGCGACGACGTGCCGGTGCGGGTGGAGACGATCCCGGTGCGGCACTCCGGCCGGGTGATCGCGGTGATTGCCCGCAACACCAACCTGCTCGGAGTGCGGACCCCCAGTCGACTCGAGCTGTCTTACCTCCAGAGCGCCGCCGACCTGACCCAGATGATCGCGGCCGGCCACTTCCCTTCGCCCGGTCAGCGCAGCGACCATGCGGACACTGCCCGGGTCGGAGACGGTTTCCTCCGGGTCGACGCCGCCGGGCGAGTGGTCTATGCGAGCCCCAATGCGCTGTCTGTCTACCGACGGCTCGGAGTCTCGGGCGACCTCGACGGACTCTCGCTGGCCGACCTGACGCGCGACCTCGTGCCGCCACGGCGGCGACCCGACGAGGAGACCCTCAGCGCCGTGCTCGCGGCGCGCGCCCACCGGGACACCGAGATCGGCAACGACCAGGTGACCCTGATCGTGCGGTCCATCCCGCTCCGACCGACCGGCGAGCTGATCGGTGGGCTGATCCTGGTCCGCGACGTGACCGACCTGCGCCGCCGGGACCGCGAGCTGGTGACCAAGGACGCCACCATCCGCGAGATTCATCACCGGGTGAAGAACAACCTCCAGACGGTGGCGGCACTCTTGCGACTGCAGGCCCGACGGATCGACTCGCCCTCGGCCAAGTCGGCCCTCGAGGAGGCAGTGCGCCGCGTGGGCTCGATCGCGATCGTCCACGAAACCCTCAGCCAGGCGGTCGAGGAGAACGTGGCCTTCGACGAGATCGCCGACCGGCTCGGGGCGATGGTGACCGAGGTGAGCGACCTGGCTGGACAGGTCCGGGTGCGCAGGGACGGCAGCTTCGGCGAGCTGCCGTCAGAAACAGCGACGCCCATGGCGATGGTGCTGACCGAGATCCTGCAGAACGCCGTGGAACACGGTTATCCGGCTGATCCTGCCGCCGACGCGGCCCACGAGCCGCTCGCGATCTCCGGTCAGATCGTGGTCACCGTGCGCCGCCTGGTGGGCCGAATGCACGTCACCGTCGACGATGACGGTCGCGGGCTCCCGGCCGGCTTCGATCTGGACGAGTCCACGAATCTGGGGCTGTCGATCGTGCGCACCCTGGTGGAGTCAGAGCTCGGCGGGCAGCTGGAGCTGCTCGCGGCCCCGGACGGCGGCACTCGCGCCGTGGTCGATGTGCCGTTGGACTAGCAGCGCCGAAGATCTATGCC
Source organism: uncultured Actinomycetota bacterium (assembly GCA_963829975.1). Taxonomy (GTDB): domain Bacteria; phylum Actinomycetota; class Actinomycetes; order Propionibacteriales; family Nocardioidaceae; genus Nocardioides. Next base: position 171,613 of record CAWHKK010000020.1, on the reverse strand, counting down.
GTGCGCACTCGGGACCGGGCGTTGCGGCGTTTGAGCGCCCGCCGCTCGTCCTCGCTCAGGCCACCCCACACACCGTGGTCCTGACCAGCCTCCAGCGCCCACGCAAGACACTGCTCGCGCACATCACAGCGTCGGCACACCTGTTTGGCCTCCTCGATCTGGAGGATGGCCGGACCGGTGTTGCCGATCGGGAAGAACAGTTCCGGGTCCTCGTCGAGGCATGCGGAACGGTGGCGCCAATCCATGGCTGGTGGATCTCTCTTTCTGCTTGAGTGCAGGCAGGGGTGCTCAGGCCTACGGGCGCGCTGATACGTGCAAATGTGAACGTTTTCACGAGCGCACCCCCCAGGCTCTCAACTAATCGCCTCCGGATCAAGCGTTTGGGCTGGTCGGTTGGGTCACAACGCGGACTTGTTGCCTAGGCTGCAGCGGTGCCCGGTCGTCTCGTTAACCCTGCGCCACTGACGGTGGCGGCCTCTCTGGTCGTGATCCAGGGCGGTCTGTTGCTCGTCTTCGCCGTGCTGGAGCTGGCCAGCGTGTCTTCGGACCGGATCTCGCTAGGAGTCTCGACGGCAGTCTTCTTCGTGATCTACGGCCTCGTCCTCGTGCTGTGTGCTGCTGCGCTGACCAGGCGGCAGGGCTGGGCGCGCGGGCCGGTGCTGCTCACCCAGCTGATCCAGCTCGGTCTGGCCTGGAACCTTCGCGATGTGGTCCTGGTAGCGGGGGTGCTGGTCGTCGCCGCCCTGATCGTGCTGGCAGGGATGCTCCACCCGACCAGTATCGCTGCGCTGGCAGACGACCCGACGGCCTAGTAGTCAGGTCTTGCCCGGTTCCGAGGCGACGCACAGGTAAATCTCAGGTCCGTCGTCAACAATGAGTTGACTCTCCGCCTGGATCGGCGGTGACGGGCAGGCAGAGCGCGACAGGGAGCTCGTTCTCCAGTGCCCATGGACGCCGTCTCCGCCCGGTTGCCCGGGCAGGGGCGGCGTCTTCGTTGCCTCAGCGGACGGGGTGAGGGGCGGCTGGGGCCCGTAGTGCGGGTGCCACCCAGCGTTGCAGGTAGGCACGAAGCTCGGCGGCAGTTCGTTGGGGCTCTCCCGGGTCCAGGACCAGCGACTGCAGCACCCTGAGCAGATGCTCGACCAGCTCGCGTTGCAGATCGCCGTGGAGCCCGGCGTCTTCCCAGTCGATCGGGAACCCGGCCAGCAAGGTGCGACCCAGGGTGATCGAGGTTGGCGCGGTCAGGCCGGAGATGGTGCTGCTGATCCGCCCGGGGGCGATCAGATGGTTGAGTGCCGGGTCGTCTCGCAGGTGTTCGTAGACGAACGCCACCACCTCAACCACCGCGTCGCCCGCGTCGCCCCCTGTGTCCGAGACGTGACTGTTCACGTGTTCGGCGAGCTGGGACACCAGGTCGGACACGGCGTCCATCGCCGCGGCGTTCAACAGTTCTTCGGTGCTCGCGAAGTAGCGGTATACGGTCTGCCGGGTGACCCCCAGGATCTCGGCGACCTGAGCGGTCGTGGTGGATCCGCTCGCGGCGAGACGCGCTCGTGCTGCCCGCAGGATGCGTCGCCGCGCCTCCGCGCCGTCGCGGGGTGGCTGGCCCGCCCATCCATGAGTCCTCATCCGACCTCCTTCCTTGACGACCATACACTTTCGTGATTCTGTTCATCCATCTTCATAAATGTGAATGGTTTCCTTTGGAGGAGCTCGTGACCCAGTACGCCGTCCCCGCGGGGTTCGACCCCACCGACCCCGATGTGAACCTGGCGGCGGTGCCGCACGATGCGTTCCGGGCGCTGCGACAGACCGCTCCCATCACCTGGGTCGCGCAGGAGCCATCGGCGCGGGCGGGCATGGAGGGCGCCGGCTACTGGGCAGTGACCAAGCACGCCGACGTGGCCGCCGTCTCCAAGAACAGCAAGGTGTTCTCCAGCAGGGAGAACAGCGCGATCATCCGCTATCCCGAGACGGCCACCCGGGAATCGGTGGAGCTCACCCGCTTCGTGATCATCAACCAGGACGCCCCTGAGCACACCCAGACTCGCAGCATCATCTCTCGGGGATTCACCCCCCGCGCGATCAGCGCTCTCGATGACGTCATGGAGACCAGGGCCAAGCGGATCGTGGCGGACGCCGTCGCTGGGGGCAGCGGCAACTTCGTAGATCAAGTGGCCGCAGAGCTGCCGCTGGAAACCATCGCGGACCTGCTCGGTGTGCCGACTGAAGACCGACACCAGCTGTTCGTCTGGACCAACCAGATGACCACCGACGATCCCGACTCGGGCATCGACCCGCAAGCTGCGTCGACCGAGCTGCTCATGTACGCCATGGGTCTCGCCGCCGACCGCAAGGCCAACCCGCGCGACGACATCGTCACCAAGCTGGTGAACGCCGACAAGGACGGACGGGGGCTCACCGACGACGAGTTCGGCTTCTTCGTGATCGCCTTGGCAGTGGCCGGCAACGAGACGACCCGCAACGCGATCACCCACGGCATGAACGCGTTCTTCGACAACCCCGACCAGTGGGACCTGTGGAAGAGCGAGCGACCCGACACGATGGTCGACGAGGTGATCCGGTGGGCTACGCCGGTGACGTCGTTCCAGCGCACGGCTCTGGAGGACGTCGAGCTGAGCGGCGTACAGATCAAGGCCGGCGAGCGAGTCGGGATCTTCTACGCCAGCGCCAACCACGACGAGGATGTCTTCACCGACCCCTACACCTTCGACATCACTCGTTCGCCCAACCCGCACTTGGCCTTCGGCGGCCATGGTGCCCACTACTGCATCGGCGCCAACCTTGCCCGCCTCGAGGTCAAGCTGATCTTCGAAGCCCTGGCCGACCAGTGCCCCGACATTGCCCGCGCCGGGGAGCCGGCGCGCATCCGGTCAGGCTGGATCAATGGCATCACCGACCTCCAGGTCCGTTACGCAGGCTGAGCTTCGTCGTTGAGCAGGCATGGACCGGATCGACGTGCTGATCGCCCACCACAGCAGCCGCTCGTTCGGCGCGTCGTACTCGCAGGTCAGCAACACCGTGGCCGCACTGCCGCTCGCGCCGGCCTACCTCGCGGTGCGCCTCGTCTTCTGGCTGACCCTCGGTGGATTCGTGGGCCTCGTCTACAGCTACGGCTGGCTGGTGCGCTGAGCCGAGCGCCCCGCCCGTTGGATGTGCGCGGGCGCCGCAGGATGACGCATCTGGCGACGGCGAGGTGACTCATTCGGTCACATCGGGTGCTGCTTCGTACTCCCGAGCTCGGTGATGCATCCGTTCACCGTGGCGGCCAAACAGGCTGAGGACTTCGGCTGGGACTGCGCCGTTGCTGCCGAACCAGTGCGGCTCCTTGGTGTCGAACTCGGCGACTTCTCCAGGTCCGAGGATCAGGTCGTGCTTGCCGAGGATGAGCCGCATTCTGCCAGCGATGACATAGAGCCATTCGTAACCCTCGTGGGTGCGCAGCTCGGGGACGTTCTTGGTCACTGGGATGACAATCTTCCAGGCCTGCATGCCGCCGGCGTGCCGCGTGAGTGGGACGACGGTGCGGCCGTTGACGCGCTTCGGCTTGAGTCGGATGCGGGGATCACCGACCTCGGGTGCGCCGACGAGGTCGTCGAGTGGGACCCGGTAGGCCTGGGCGAGAGGTAGGAGGAGCTCGAGGCTGGGTTTGCGCTCACCGTTCTCGAGGCGCGACAGCGTGCTCTTGGAGATGCCAGTGGTGCTGGCGACGATGGTGAGGGTGAGGCCACGTTCGGTACGGATCGTCCGAAGCCGGTCGCCGACCTGGTCCAGGGCAGCCCCGATGACCTCTGCGCTCGCGTCCATTCCTCCATCGTCCGCAGATTTCCCAGTTTCCGCAACAACTGTTGTCGATACCGGGACAAACGCCCAGTCTCGTGGTCATGAACTCCTACGACGTTGCAGTCATCGGCGGTGGCGCCGCCGGTCTGTCCGCAGCCCTGGTCCTGACCCGCGCCCGCCGGCAGGTAGCCATCATCGATTCCGGTCGACCCCGAAACGCCCCGGCCGCCCACCTACAGGGCTTTCTGTCCCGTGACGGAATGTCGCCGACCGCGCTGTTGAGCGCGGGTCGTGACGAAGTCGCGTCCTATGGCGGCGAACTCATCGACGACTCGGTCACCGGAGTCGTCCGGCGCGGCGACACCACCTTCGGCCTCCTGCTCGCCTCGGCCGCCCCACTCACCGCGCGCCGCCTGTTGGTCGCGACTGGTCTGCGGGACGAGGTCGGCGACGTGGCCGGCGTTGCCGAACGGTGGGGAAGGGACGTCCTGCACTGCCCCTACTGCCATGGCCACGAGGTCCGTGACCAGGCGCTGGGTGTCCTCGGGGGGACCGCGATGGCCGTTCAGCATGCACTTTTGATCCGTCAGTGGAGCAAAGACGTCGTGTTCTTCGCTCACACCAGTGAGCTGACAGTCGAGCAGCGTGAGCAGCTAACAGCGCGCGCCATTGGCATCGTTGAAGGCCCCGTCGCCCGCGCCGTGGTCGAGAACGACCACCTGGTCGGAATCGCCCTCGTCGACGGCAGGTTCGTCCCCAGGGCTGCGGTCTTCGTACGCCCGTCGTTCGTGCCCAACAACGAACTCCTGACCAGCCTCGGCGCAGCCACTGACTCCCAGGGTTGGGCGGTCGTCGACAACGCCGGCCAGACCTCGGTGCCCGGTGTCTGGGCGGCCGGAAATGCCGTCAACCCCCGCGCCCAGGTCATCACCGCTGCGGGCGAGGGATCCGCCGCCGCGATCGCCATCAACAACCACCTCAGCGACGAAGACGTCCGCAACGCGATCGCTGCCTTCCGCGCCGGTCTCCCGGCCTGACGACCCAACACCCACACCGAAAGCGAGAACCCCATGTCCGACCAGGCCACCCGCCCAGCAGGGCCGCCCAGCAAGCATCAGCTTGCGCTGATGATCTGGCTCTGCGTCTTCCCGACGCTGACCGTCATCAACCTGACGCTGTCGGACTGGCTGGCTCCCATGTCCGCGGTGCTGCGCACCTTCGTGCTCGCCACCATCGCCGTCCCGATCGTCATCTACGGCCTCATGCCACAGCTGCACAAAGTCCGTGGCCGCATCCTCACTGCAAGAACCACCTCGTGAACAACAACGCCCGCCACGTCGCGTTCTGGGGCGGTATTGCGTACCTCGCCACCTTCGTGTTCTCCATGCCCGCGGTCGTATTGCTGAGCCCGGCCACCGATCACGCCGACTTCGTCCTCGGAGGTGGCGGCAACGACAACCAGGTCCTCCTCGGCGGGATTTTCGAGCTCGTCACTGCGTTGGCGTGCGTGGCCACCGCACTCGTGCTCTACCCGGTTACCCGGAGGATCAGCAAGACCGCCGCGCTCGGGTTCGTCTCCTCCCGCATCGTCGAGGCGGGAATGATCCTCGTGGGAGTTGTCAGCATCCTGTCGGTCGTCACGCTGCGCCAGGACATCGGCGGGAGCCACGAAGCGCCCCCGGGCCTGATGGCCGTTGCGCACGCACTCGTCGACGTTCGGGACTGGACATTTCTGCTCGGCCCGGGCGTCATGCCGTCGTTCAATGCACTCTTCCTCGCAACGGTGCTCTACCGGGCGGGACTCGTTCCGAAGATCCTGCCCCTCCTCGGGCTCATCGGGGCACCGCTGCTGATCGCCAAGTCGATGATCGTCGCCTTCGGCGGCATGGACGATATGTCGGTCGCCGCGCTCCCGCTCGCGCTCCCGATCGCCGCCTGGGAACTCGGACTCGGCCTGTGGCTCACCTTCAAGGGGTTCCGACACTCACCAGCCCTGGCCACTGGATCCTAGGCGGCGAGGGTGCTGGAACGCACGCGTCGACGCAAGCGTTCCAGCAGCTCAGATCCTGTGGAAAAGCCTCAGGCTTTCTTGGTCTCCCAGAAGATCTCGGCGATCTCGTCGATCTTGGCGAGAAGCTCGTCGGCCCTGCCAGCGTCGAGCTCGCCCTTGGTGCCACTGGCGCCGGCGAGCTTGGTGGCCTCGTTGAAGAGCGTGTGCAGCTGCGGGTACTTCTCGAAGTGGGGAGGCTTGAAGTAGTCGGTCCAGAGCACCCACAGATGGTGCTTGACCAGCTCGGAGCGCTGCTCCTTGATCAGGATGGCGCGGGTCCGGAAGTCCGGATCGTCGTTGTCGGCGACCTTGGCGATGATTCCCTTGATCGACTCGGCCTCGATGCGGGCCTGGGCGGGGTCGTAGACACCGCAGGGGAGGTCGCAGTGGGCCGAAACCTCGATGGTGGGTGCGAACATGCGCGCGAACATGCGGGTCCTCTCGGTTCGATTTTTCCGACGGTTGCGACACTACTAGTCGTGGGGTACCCGACTAACAGGGCGTTCATCGGCTTCGCCATGGTGCGCGGTGAGTCGATGGCGCCGACGCTCCGGCCAGGCGATCGGCTGCTGGTCTCCTACCGGCGGGCGCCGCAGGTGGGTGATGTGGTCGTGGCTCGGTTCAGTGACGGGACGCTGGCCGTCAAGCGCGTTGCCGAGCGGCGTACGACGGGCTGGTGGCTGCTGAGCGACGACCGCGAGCAGGGTGTCGACTCACGGCATCGCGGCCCGGTCCCTGCCGTGGAAGCCGTCGCGCTGGGTCGCGTCTGGCCGCGCCCCCGGCGTCGACTGTGAGACAAGGCCAGGTGCTGTGAAAGGATTGCTCACCGTGCCCGCCGCTGACCCCACCCCACACCCGCACGCCGGAGACCCGATCTTCGACCTGCACGCGGGTGGCAAGATGCAGGTCGTCTCCACCGTGGCCCTCACCGGGCGCGACGAGCTCTCCATGGCCTACACGCCCGGCGTGGCACTGGTGTGCGAGGCGATCGCCGCTGACCCGTCGCTGACCCAGCACTACACCTGGGTGCCCAACACCGTCGCCGTGGTCACCGACGGCACCGCCGTCCTCGGGCTCGGAGACATCGGTCCGGCAGCGGCGATGCCAGTGATGGAGGGCAAGGCCGTGCTGTTCAAGCAGTTCGGCGGGGTAGACGCCGTGCCGATCTGCCTGGCCACGACCGACACCGACGAGATCATCGAGACCGTCGTCCGGTTGGCGCCGAGCTTCGGCGGCATCAACCTCGAGGACATCTCCGCCCCGCGCTGCTTCGAGATCGAGGCGCGGCTCAAGGAGCTGCTCGACATCCCCGTCTTCCACGACGACCAGCACGGCACGGCTGTGGTCGCCCTCGCTGCCCTGACCAACGCGCTCAAGCTGACCGGCCGCAACGCCGAGTCGACCCGCGTGGTCATCTCGGGCGCCGGTGCTGCCGGAGTCGCGGTCGCCAGGATCTTGCTCGAGGCCGGCATCAAGGACCTCGCGGTCACCGACCGCAAGGGAGTCCTCAACTCCGAGCGCGGCGACCTCACCCCGGTCAAGCGAGCACTCGCTGTCGACACGGCCGACCGGTTCGGGCGCACCGGGTCGCTGGCAGACGTGCTGGTGGGCGCCGACGTCTACATCGGCGTCTCGGGTGGCATGGTGCCCGAGGAGCACGTGGCCACCATGGCGGCCGACGCGATCATCTTCGGTCTCGCCAACCCCACGCCCGAGGTGCACCCCGACGTCGCCCACCGGCACGCGCGGGTCGTCGCCACCGGACGTTCCGACTTCCCGAACCAGATCAACAACGTGCTGGCCTTTCCCGGCATCTTCCGCGGAGCATTCGACGTGCATGCCACTGCGATCACCGAGGGCATGAAGCTCGCCGCCGCCACCGCACTGGCCGCTCTGGTCGGCGACGAGCTGAGCGAGGAGATGGTGATCCCCTCACCTTTCGACCCCAGGGTCGGACCTGCGGTCGCCAGCGCAGTGGCGGCCGCGGCCAGACGCGACGGCGTCGCGCGCCGCTGACCATCGGCGGGGCCCGGACGGCGGCCCGCTAGCGTGACCGGCATGTTCGCCGTCTACGCCGAGTCCTTCTCATCCGACGACCCACTCGCCGGTCTCGTGGTCGGGGAGCGTCCCGATCCGGACGTGCCCGACGGCTGGACGACCGTGACCGTGAAGGCCGCTTCGCTCAACCACCACGACCTCTGGTCGCTGCGCGGTGTGGGTCTCAAGCAGGAAGCGCTACCGATGATCCTCGGCTGCGACGCTGCGGGCCTGGACGAGGAGGGCCGAGAGGTGGTCGTCCATGCCATCGTCTCCGACCCGTCGTGGCGAGGTGACGAGACCCTCGACCCCAAGCGGTCGATCCTGTCCGAGCGCTACCAGGGCACGTTCGCCGACAAGGTCGTCGTGCCCCGCGCCAACGTCATCGCGAAGCCCTCGTCGTTGTCGTTCGAAGAGGCGGCCTGCCTGCCGACGGCGTGGCTGACGGCGTACCGGATGCTCTTCACCCAGGGCTCGCTGACGGCCGGCGACACGGTGCTGGTGCAGGGGGCAGGTGGGGGGGTGGCCACCGCCCTGATCGCTCTCGCCCGGGCGGGCGGCATGCGGGTGCTGGCGACTTCGCGCGACGTGGCCAAACGAACCAAGGCGCTCGAGCTCGGCGCCCACGAGGTCTTCGAGTCGGGCGCACGGTTGCCGGTCAAGGTCGATGCGGTGATGGAGACCGTGGGCCGAGCGACCTGGACGCACTCGATCCGGGCCCTTCGTCCTGGCGGAAAGATCGTGATCTCGGGGACCACGTCCGGCCCGCAGCTGGACGATGCCGAGCTCACCCGGATCTTCTTCCTGCAGCTCAGCGTGATCGGCTCGACGATGGGTTCCAGCACCGAGCTGGCCTCGCTGGTCTCGCTGCTCGACGCCTCGGGCACCCGACCGCTCATCGACCGAACTCTGCCGATGACCGAGGCTCGGGACGGGTTCGCCGCGATGGCGGCGGGCGAGGTCTTCGGGAAGATTGTGTTCACGAATGACTAGTCGCTGATGAGGACCCACCTGATCACCGGCGCGGGGTCTGGCATCGGGGCTGCACTCGCCGACCGGTTGCACGAGCGCGGCGACTCCTTGGTGCTCCTCGCGCGCACCCAGGCGCGGGCCGCGGAGCTGTCCGACCGCTACCCGGGATCGCTGACGTTCGCCGCTGACCTCGCCCTGCCCGAGACGCTCACCCTGCCCGAGCTGGACCGCCTCGACTCGGTGCTGCACGTGGCCGGGGTCGTCGAGCTCGGCTCGGTTGCCGAGCAGCCGATCACCCAGCTGCGTGAGCAGATCGAGGTCAACCTGGTGGCCCCGGCCGTACTGACCCGGCTCACGCTCCCGGCGGTGCGTCGGACCCGCGGCACCTATGTCTTCGTCAACTCCTCGGCCGGGCTGGTTGCCAGCCCGCAGTGGTCGGCGTACGCCGCTTCGAAGTGGGGGTTGCGTGCCTTCGCCGACTCGTTGCGCGCGGAGGAGATCGACAACGGCGTACGGGTGGCGACCGTCTTCCCTAGCCGGACCGCCACCCCGATGCAGGAGAAGGTGCACGAGCAGGAGGGCCGCACCTACGACTCGTCACGGTGGATCGCGGCGAGCGCGGTGGCCGACACGGTGCTGCACGTGCTTGACCTGCCGGACGGTGCGACCATCCCCGAGGTCACGATCAGGCCGATGCAGCCGCGGCCGGGGCCTGATTCGTCGGCGGACTCGGGAATGCTCCGGACGGCCGGGGTTGTTAGATGTGACGTGCCACCGGCCCGGAAATCGGTCGAAGCCGGCGCGGCGATGAGTTAGCGTCGCCGCTCGAGTCAGACCTGAATGACGATGTGCGAACCCCCAGCCGAGGAACTAACGTGACGACCCCTGCCCCCGCGACGTCCACCGACGTCGCGACCGGCGTCGAGCGCACCCCAGCCGTGATCCGGCTGTTGGTGCTCGCGACGTTCATCGTGATCCTCAACGAGACGATCATGATCAACGCGATTCCGCGTCTGATGACCGACCTGAACGTGACCGCGAGCGCCGCTCAGTGGCTGTCCACCGCCTTCATGTTGACCATGGCCGCCGTCATCCCGATCACCGGCTGGTTCCTCCAGCGGGTCTCGACCCGCAGCGCCTATGCGACGGCGATGACCGTCTTCTGCACCGGCACCGCACTGGCGGCAGTAGCCCCGACGTTCGAGGTGCTGCTCGGGGCCCGCATCATCCAGGCTGGCGGCACCGCGGTGATGATGCCGCTGCTGATGACCACCCTGATGACGGTGGTGCCCCAGCACGACCGGGGCCGGGTGATGGGCAACGTCACCCTGGCGATGTCCGTGGCCCCCGCGCTCGGCCCTGCGGTGTCCGGGATCGTCTTGGGGCTCGGGTCGTGGCGGTTGATGTTCCTGCTGGTGCTTCCGATCGCCTTGGGCATCAGCTGGGTGGGTCTGCGCAAGCTCGAGAACGTCGGCGAGACACAGCCCGGCACCGTCGACTGGTTCAGCGTCGTGGTCGCCGCCCTCGGCTTCGGCGGCCTGGTCTTCGGGCTCAGTCGCTTCAGTGAGGGCGTCAGCCTCGCCCCGGTGGGCATCGTCCTAGCCGGTGTGGCCCTGATCGCGATCTTCGTGCTCAGGCAGCTGTGGCTCCAGCGCGACGGTGTGCCGTTGATGGACCTGCGCGTGCTGCGCCACCGGACCTACACCCTGGCGCTGCTCCTGATGGCGGTCGCGTTCATGGCCATGCTCGGCTCGATGATCTTGTTGCCGCTCTACCTTCAGGACGTGCGCGGGCTCAGCCCGCTCCAGACCGGCCTCCTGGTGATGCCAGGTGGCCTAGCCATGGGTCTTCTCGGACCTCGGGTAGGCAAGGTGTTCGACAAGCTCGGCGGCAGGGTGCTGGTGATCCCAGGATCCTTCGGCATCGTGGCATCGCTGGCGGCGCTGACTCGGGTGTCGCTGGACACGCCGTACTGGCAGCTGTCTGCTGGTCCATGTCCTGCTGATGATCTCGTTGGCCGCGTTGTTTACGCCGGTGTTCACGCTGGGCCTCGGTGCCCTCCCGATGAACCTCTACTCCCACGGCAGCTCGATGCTGGGCACGCTCCAGCAGGTGTCAGCGGCTTTCGGCACCGCATTGGTGATCACGATCATGACGGCTCGTGCCGACTCGTTGTTGGCAGGCGGTGAGGCTTCGCGCGACGCGGCAGTCGGCGGCCTGCAGCTGGCCTTCGTGGTCGGCGCGGCTTTGTCGCTCGTGGTGGTTGCGCTGGCGTTCGTGTTGCCCGGGCGGCTCCCGGACGCCGTCGAGCTGGCGCCGCACGACGCCTGAGCTCCGACTAGCGACGGCGCCAGTTGAGGGCGCCGACGAGCACCATCCGAAGCTGGGTGCGGGCGGTCTCGATGACCTGCTCCTCCGGTCCCCGACCGGTGACGATGAGCGCCTCGGCCGTCGCCACCATGGCGGTGACGATCAGGTTGGAGAGGATCCGAAGGTCCTCGGCCGACCAGGGGTCGGTGCCGGGCAGGCGGTCGAGGTCGGTGGCCAGCTCGCGCTCGAAGAGCTCGATCTGGTGTCGGATCGCTACCCGCACCCCCGGTGGCCCGGCGGCACGCTCGCGCACGATGAACGCGAAGTGCTGCCGCTGGGCGAGCACGTGCTCGCTGAGCACCTCGACCGATCGGTCCACGATGTCCTTGAAGTCCGGGTCGCCTCGGCGGACGTCGCGCAGCATGGCCCGTAGTGAGGCGAACGACTCGTCGACCAGAGCCAGCCCGAGTGCCTCGATGGAGTCGAAGTGGCGGTAGAACGCGGTCGGCACGATGCCGACCTCCTTGGCCACCTGGCGCAGCGACAGGGCGACCAGGCTGCTGTCCTCGCACAGCACCAGCGCGGCGTCGAGGATGGCCCGGCGGGTGCGCTCCTTGCGCTCACCGCGGGTCGCCGTCATACCCGGAGTCTAGTCGGTGGACATGTGTTCACGGGCACACCGGCGAACACTTGACCGCAGCGGTCGGTTCTGACGATAGTTTCAGTGTACGAACGTGCACTGAAATCACCGAAGGAGTCCGGATGAGCGTGACAGCACCGCTGGCAGGGCTCGGCCGGGGCATCCTCCGCTCCCGCGCCGTTGCCGCTCTCGCCTCGCCGCACGGAGTGGACCGCTACCTCGAGCAGGTCAACCCGATGTGGGCTGCTCACGAGGTGCGGGCCCGCATCGTCGAGGTACGCCGCGAGACCGCTGGAGCAGACACGGCCCCTGTGGCCACCCTGACCCTGCAGCCCACCGCCACCTGGCGCGGACACCGCGCCGGTCAGTACGTCCAGGTCGGCGTCGACCTCCCGGGCTCGGCCAAGCGGATGACCCGATGCTTCTCGATCTCCTCGGCTGCCTCGGCGCCGGGGGAGCGGTTCACCCTGACGATCCGCGCCCATCACGAGGGCCAGGTCTCGAACTTCCTGGTCAACCATGCCCAGCCCGGCCACATCGTGCACCTGAGTCAGGCCGACGGCGAGTTCACCCTCCCAGGAAGCCCCTCGACGCCGAGCCCCTACCCGTTGCTGTTCATCACCGGCGGCTCCGGCATCACACCGGCGATGTCGATGGTCCGCACGCTGCTGCGCGACGGCTACGACGGCAGGGCCAACCGCAAGGTCACCTTCCTTCACTTCGCTCGGAGCCCCGAAGACCAGATCTTCGCCGACGAGCTCGCCGAGATCGCCGAGGCTGACAACGACATCGAGGTGCACCTGCGCTACGGCGAGCAGATCTTCAGCGAGTTCGAGCTGCGCCGGCTGGTGCCGGACTACCTGACCACGGACACCTGGGCCTGCGGGCCGGGTGCCATGGTCGACCTGATCTCGACGGCGTATGCCGACTCCGCGAAGCTGCGGTTGGAGTTCTTCAAGCCGCCGCGGGTGTCGGCCGGCACCGTCGAGGGTGAAGTCGCGTTCACCCGGACCGGCCAGACCGCGGCCAACACCGGTCAGAGCCTGCTCGAACAAGCCGAGGCGCTCGGGCTCAAGCCCGAGTCCGGCTGCCGGATGGGCATCTGCTTCTCCTGCGTGACCACCAAGACCGAGGGAACGGTGCGCAACATCCTCACCGGCGAGGAGAGCTCGCTGCCCGACGAAGACATCCGCATCTGCGTCAGCGCCCCCCAGGGCGACTGCACGATCGACCTCTGAGAGAGGAACACCATGAACACCACCAAGCCTTCCGCTGACCAGCTCGACGAGTTCGGCAAGGAGATGGACGCGATCCGGCAGCGCGTCCTGACCGATCTGGGCGAGGACGACGCGGCCTACATCCGCAACGTCGTCAAGCGCCAGCAGCAGTTCGAGGTCGCCGGCCGCGCACTGTTCTACCTGCCGCCTGCCTGGCCGCTGGCTGTCGCCGCGCTGAGCGTCTCGAAGATCCTCGAGAACATGGAGATCGGGCACAACGTCATGCACGGTCAGTACGACTGGATGGGCGACCCCAAGCTGAACTCGCGGATGTACGACTGGGACAACGTGTGCCCGGGTGAGCAGTGGAAGTACTCGCACAACTACATCCATCACACGTATACGAACATCCTCGGCAAGGACCGAGACATCGGCTACGGCATCCTCCGGATGGACGAGGACCAGAAGTGGCACCCCTACTACCTGGGCAACCCGGTCTATGCGTTCCTGCTGATGGTCTTCTTCGAGTGGGGCGTCGCGATGCATGACCTCGAGGTCGAGAACATCGTCGCCGGAAAGCGCAAGCTGTCCGACAACAAGAAGCTGCACGCCGGGCTGATGCGCAAGGTCCGCCGACAGGCACTCAAGGACTACCTGCTCTTCCCGGCCCTGACCGGCCCGCTGTTCCCGCTCACTCTGGCCGGTAACGCGACCGCAAACCTGGTCCGCAACATCTGGGCCTTCAACATCATCTTCTGCGGTCACTTCCCGGCAGGCGTCGCGACGTTCTCCGAGGAGGAGTGCGAGGACGAGTCGCGCGGTCACTGGTACTACCGGCAGCTGCTGGGCTCGGCCAACATCAGCGGCTCCAAGCTGCTCCACCTGATGAGCGGCAACCTCTCCCACCAGATCGAGCACCACTTGTTCCCCGACATTCCCGCGCGTCGATACCCGGAGCTGTCCGCCGAGGTACGAGCGCTGTGTGAGAAGTACGGACTGGACTACAACACCGGCCCGCTGCACCGGCAGCTGGGCAGCGTCGCTCGGAAGATCTTCCGGCTCGCGCTCCCGAACCGCGCCCCGAAGCAGGACGATGCACCTGCTGTGACCGAAGCCCGCCTTGGCCGCGTGACCGCGACCGGTCAGACTGAAGCCATGAGCGACAACCTCAGCAAGGGCGAGATCGGCAAGGACGCCGTGCAGTCGACGGTGGAGGCCGCGGCCGACACTGTTGGCCAGGTCGCAAAGATCATCACCAAGGCGGTGCAGGACGTCGCCGGCGCGGTCGGCGGCTTCGCCACGGAGGTCTACGAGATCCGTGACGCAGCCAAGAAGGCGTCCGACGAGCAGGTCGGGTCCGCCGAGGCCGAGATGCCCGACGTCGACCCGTCAGAAACGTCCTGACAGCTCAGCTCAACCGAACGACATCCTGAACGCTGCCTGCCGGAACGACGCCAGCGGGCGGGCGTCGCGGAGCCAGCCGAGCGGACCATCGGCGTTGAAGTCCCACACACCCCGAGCCGGGAGGGTCTTCGACGAGCCCTGGAGGGTCGCGGTACGCGGCTCGCCGTGGGTGTCGTCGATGCCGGGCTGCCAGGTGCCACCCTTGAACGGCAGTCGCGGTGCGGCCCGGGACACATCCGTGAAGCGGGCGCTCGCGATCGGGCTTCGCTCGAGCGAAGCCGACCACTCGGTGCGCGAGACGGGGCCGGTGTGGCTGCTCTCGAAGGTGAAGTCGCACAGACCCTTCGGGATCGCCCACAGCTCACGGCCGCCCGCGACGGAGGCGGGGGAGTCGACCCAGATGTCGGTGATGCTCACCCGCCGGCCGTGCTCGGGTGACTTGATCGGCCGGGCGACGAGCAGCTCGGAGTAGGTGAGCGGGCTGCCCTCCTCGTAGGAGACGAAGGCGGCGCCGTAGATCCCGGCCGGCCGCAGCTCGTCGACACCGACCTTGAGCTTGAAGAGCGAGAGCCAGAGGGAGCCCACCATCTGCCAGGGGGCGGCGGGATAGGTCACCGGTTCGGAAGCGCGTTCAGCCATGCTCCGAGACTAGGCCCGTCTCTCGTCGCCTGCAGTCAGCGTCTCGTCGGTGAACAAGTCGCCGTGCTCCAAGATCTCGGCCTCGAGCGCGCTCGGCAGGTCGGAGGTCATCTCCTCGGCCCGCGGCCGACGGGGGCCGAGCGTCGAGACCGCCTTGTCGATGGCTCCGGACACGTCGATCAACCGGGCCGCCTTCACGTACGGCTTCTCGAGCTCGCGGCCGACGTACTTGGCCACGAATCGCTTGAGCTCGCCCTCGACGTTCGCGGCGTGCTGGGTGATGGAAGCGCGCAGCCCCTGTGCCTTGAGACGGACGATGACCTGGGCCGCCGTGGGCGGGTCCACGTCGAGCACGATCGCCAGGTCGGCGCGAGCCCGGGCGGTGAGCACCAGGGGCACCACGATGTCGGCGACGAACTTGTGGGTGTCGACACCGAGGTTGATCGCGAACTCGAGGGACACCGGGAGCTGCACCCGAAAACTGACCGGATCGTCGGAGACCCGCTCACCGACCGCGGTGCCGATCTGACCTTTCGCGGTCACCTTGACGACCCGGCCAGGACCCACGCCCATCGGCCCGACGTCGACCACCTGGCCCGCCAGCACGTTGACCCCGGCAAGCACCCGCTCGGCCGAGACGGCGGTCTGGAAGAAGTCTTCGCCCCACTGGGCGTACGACATGTAGGCACTCGTGCCGGAGGGGGAGGCGTCAGCAGCCACGGTCAGTCCTCCGGATCGTCGAGCCGGGCGAGCCAGGTGGCGAAACGCTCCACCGCGGTCTCGAACTCCGGGTGGATGTCGGTGAACTCCTGCAAGCGTTCGGCCACCCACGCCACGGTGACCTCTTCGTCACCCCGCCGTTTCTCGAGCTCTTCGATCCCGCGATCGGTGAAGTACACCTCGCCGACCTACGCGAAGGCCCGGGCGAGCAGGTCCTTCTGCTCTTCGGTGTGACGCTTGGCGGTGCCCACTGCCGGCGAGGATGACTCGTCCCGGGTGATCGGCTCCACCGTCGCATCAACCCCGGGCCACACGTTGAGCATGTAGTGGGGCCACGGCCCCATGTTCTTCGGCTCGTCCTGCACCCAGCGCACCGACTTCAGGTTCGGGTACTTGGCGATCTCGTCCTTGATGGCGTCGACCGGGCGCGGGTAGAGCTGCTCGATCCGCGCAATCGCAAACCGCTCGGCGTCGTCGTGCTTCTCCCGCTCGACCATCAGGTCCCAGGTGACCCGGCCCGAGCAGATCAGCAGGGTGTCAACTGCTCCCTGGTCGGCCTGGTCATCGCCGATGAACGGCTGGAACGACCCGGTGGTGAAGTCGTCGGGCTGTGACGCCGCCTGCTTGCGCTTGAGCATCGACTTCGGCGTGAACACGATCAGTGGGCGATGTGCTCCACCGAGGGAGTGCCGCCGCAACAGGTGGAAGTACGACGCCGGCGTCGACGGCTGCGCCACGACGAACGCGTCGTCGGCAGCCATCGTCAGGAATCGCTCGATCCTGGCGGAGGAGTGATCGGGGCCCTGGCCCTCGTAGCCGTGAGGGAGGAGCAGCACGACACCGGACCGCTGGCGCCACTTGGCCTCACCAGCGGAGATGAACTCGTCGATGATGGACTGGGCGCCGTTGACGAAGTCGCCGAACTGGGCCTCCCAGAGCACCAGCGCTTCCGGCCGCGCCACGGAGTAGCCGTACTCGAAGCCGAGGGCGGCGTACTCGGACAACAACGAGTCGTAGATGTAGAACCTCTCCTGGTCCTCGGTGAGCGAGGAGAGCGGGGTCCACTCGTCGGCGTTGGTCCGGTCGATGATCGTTCCGAAGCGGGAGACGAAGGTGCCGCGCCGCGAGTCCTGGCCAGCCAACCGGACGGGCCGGCCGTCCATCAGCAGACCGCCGAACGCGAGGATCTCGCCGGTTCCCCAGTCGATGGGCCCGTCGGTGATCGCCGTCGCGCGACGCTGCAGCTGCGGCATCACCTTCGGGTGCACCGTGAACCCTTCAGGCGGAGTGACGTAGGCGTCCGCGATCCGCTTGAGCGCCTCTCTCGAGATCGCCGTCTTCGTCTCACCGGTCGGCTTGTCGGGATAGTCCGGCACGGTGGTCCACTCGGAGGGCTGGCTGCTCGCCTCTCGCACCTCCGTGAAAACGCGCTCCAGCTGCTGCTGGTAGTCCTTGAGGACCTGCTCGGCCTCCTCGATGGTGATGTCGCCACGCCCGATCAGCGACTCGGTGTAGAGCTTGCGCACCGATCGCTTCTGCTCGATCAGGTCGTACATGAGCGGCTGCGTGTACGACGGGTCGTCGCCCTCGTTGTGGCCGCGGCGGCGGTAGCAGACCAGGTCGATGACGACGTCCTTGTTGAACGCCTGGCGGTACTCGAAGGCCAGTCGCGCCACCCGGATGCACGCCTCGGGGTCGTCGCCGTTGACGTGGAAGATCGGCGCCTGGACCATCCGCGCCACATCGGTGCAGTAGAGGGAGGAACGCGACGAGCCCGGCGAGGTGGTGAAGCCGACCTGGTTGTTGACGACCAGATGGATCGTGCCGCCAGTGCGGTAGCCGCGCAGCTGGCTGAGGTTGAGGGTCTCCGCGACCACGCCCTGTCCGGCGAACGCAGCGTCACCATGGATCAGCAGCGGGAGCACGGGGAAGTCGGCTCCGCGGTCGAGCACGTCCTGCTTGGCACGGGCGATGCCCTCGAGCACCGGGTCGACCGCTTCCAGGTGGGACGGGTTGGCGGCGACCGAGACCTTGATCTTGTCGCCGGATCCGGCCTCGAACTCACCCTCGGCGCCGAGGTGGTACTTCACGTCGCCAGATCCCTGGACCGTGCGCGGGTCGATGTTGCCCTCGAACTCGCGGAAGATCTGGGAGTACTTCTTGCCGACGATGTTGGCCAGCACGTTGAGCCGGCCGCGGTGGGCCATACCCATGGTCACCTCGTCGAGGTCCGCCTCGGCGGCGGCCTCGCAGATCTCATCGATCACGGGGATGGTGGTCTCGCCACCCTCGAGGCTGAACCGCTTCTGGCCGACGAACTTGGTCTGCAGGAAGGTCTCGAAGGCCTCGGCCTGGTTGAGCTTCAGCAGGATGCGCAGCTGCTCCTCGCGGGGTGGTTTGGTGTGCGGCTGCTCGACGCGCTCCTGGATCCATCGTCGCTGCTCGGGATCCATGATGTGCATGTACTCGATACCGGTGGTGCGGCAGTAGGAGTCACGCAGGATGCCGAGGATCTGGCGCAGCTTCATGAATCGCCGGCCCTCGCCTCCGAAGGAGCCGGTGGCGAACTCGCGGTCGAGGTCCCACAGGGTCAGTCCGTGCGACTCCACCTCGAGGTCGGGGTGGCTGCGCTGGCGGTACTCCAGGGGATCGGTGTCGGCCATCATGTGACCGCGCACGCGGTAGGCGTGGATGAGCTCGAGGATCCGCGCCTGTTTGCTGATCTCGTCGTCGTGCGAGGTCGCGATGTCCTTGCCCCAGCGGATCGGCTCGTAAGGGATCCGTAGCGACCGGAAGATGTCGTCGTAGAAGTCGTCCTCGCCGAGCAGCAACCCGTGGATGCGCTTGAGGTATTCGCCCGACTGCGCGCCCTGGATGACGCGGTGGTCGTAGGTGGACGTCAGCGTCATCACCTTGCTGATGCCGTTGCGCGAGATGGCGTCGTCCGAGGCGCCCTGCCACTCCGGCGGGTACTCCATGGCACCCACGCCGATGATCGCGCCCTGCCCCTTCATCAGGCGCGGCACGGAGTGCACCGTGCCGATTCCGCCAGGGTTGGTGAGGGAGATGGTGGTGCCCTGGAAGTCCTCGACGGCGAGCTTGCCGTCGCGGGTCTTGCGCACGATGTCCTCGTACGCAGTCCAGAACGCGGCGAAGTCCATCGACTCGGCCGCCTTGATGCTCGGCACCAGGAGCTGTCGCGTCCCGTTGTCCTTCTTGACGTCGATCGCGAGCCCGAGGTTGATGTGCGCCGGGGTGATCAGGTTGGGTTTGCCGTCGACGACGTCGAAGCCGACGTTCATCTCCGGCATCGCGCGCAGCGCCTTGACCAGGGCGTAGCCGATCAGGTGCGTGAACGACACCTTTCCGCCTCGAGCCCGGGCCAGGTGATTGTTGATCACGGTGCGGTTGTCCCACAGCAGCTTGACGGGCACCGAGCGCACCGAGGTGGCGGTCGGCACCGTCAGGGAGGTGTCCATGTTCTGCACGGTGCGGGCTGGCGCCCCCCGCAGGACCGTGTACGTCGGCTCGTCGGTGGCAGCCGGTGGCTGCGCCGGGCGCGACTCCTTGGGCATGGGGTCGCTGGTGTCCTTGGCGGGCTCGGCAGCCTTCGCGCTGGGTCGCGGCTTGGCTACCGGCGCCGGCGGCGAGTCCGACTTGGACTCGGATTTCGGGCTCCGACTTGGGCTCCGACTTGGCCTCTGCCTTGGCGTCCGGCTCGGGCTCGCTCTTGGTCGCGGCCTTGGCGGGAGCTGCCGTGGCGTCGGTCTGGCTGGCAGCAGAAGCACCGTTCCCGCTGCTCGAAGCCCCGTTGCTCTTGAAGAACTCGCCCCACGTAGTGTCGACGCTGCTGGGATCGGCTGCGTACCGTTCGCGCATCTCCTCCACGAGCCACTCGTTGGCTCCGAAGTCGGAGGAGGGGGGCTCCACCGACTTCTGAGAGGAACCGGTGGGGTCGGGGTTGCTAGGAGACTGGCTGCCTGACGACTGCGGCACGACTTGCTTCGCCTCTTCCGAAGGGTGGAGCGGATTGATGTGGGTGCGCGTCAAGGCTAGACCCATGGACCTGCAAATGCCCGGGTCAGGTCCCCGTTTCGGGCACGCTGTCACCAGAGCCACTTCCATGACCGACCATCGACGAGACAAGGGGTGTTCCTCGAGTATGGCTCGACCCACCAGACCAGCTCTCCGCCGCACCGTGCTGGCCACGACTGTGATCACGATGCTGCTTGCGTTCAGCGGCTGTTCGGGAGGCAGCGGGCCGGGTGACGAGAACGGTTCGTCGTCGGGCAGTCGGCCGGGGAAGCCGCCGCTGACGACGCACACCACGATGGGTGTGGTCTCCGGCAAGCTCGCCGACGACGCTCGGGGCCGGCTCAAGAAGCGGATCGGCACCGTGGTGGATGAGTGGTTCGATGCTGCGTACATCGGCGGGGACTGGCCGCGATCCGACTTCGACCACGCCTACCCCCACTTCAGTGCTCGAGCTGCGCGCGACGCCCGGCGTGACTCCGGGCTGATGTCGAACGCCCGGTACGCCGATCGCCTCGAGAGCGTGGAAGCCACCAAGCGGAGGCTGCGCATCGACGTGCTGGCGGTGCATCGCCGGGCGGCCGGAGTGACCGCGCGGTTCGTGCTGACGATGAAGCTTGCCGGTGAGGTCAATCGGACGGAGCGGGTCGCAGGAAGTCTGTTCCTGACCTGGCGAGGCGGCGGCTGGCGCGTGTTCGGCTACGACGTACAGCGGGGGATGGCATGAGGACGAGAGGACAGCGCGTGGTCCGAGCTCTCAAGACGGCCGTGTTCGTGGTGATGCTGGCAGTGTGCGGACTGGTGATCCCCGACGCGGGGCCTCAGTCGACCGAGTCGGTGCTCGTCAAGATCGACCGGGCCGGAGCTGTCGATCTTGACTCCGACCTGATCTGGATCCTGGCGGTTGGCTCCGACGCCCGCCCAGGCGAGGACATGACCCGCGTCCGTGGCGACGCTCTGCAGCTGATCGGCATGAACACCCAGACCGGCGCGGCGACGTCCATCGGGATCCCACGCGACTCCTACGTCACGATCCCCGGTTACGGCTCGGACCGGGTCAACGCCGCCCTCTACTACGGCGGACCACAGCTGCTGGGGGAGACCGTCGGGAGCATGGTCGGCATCCAGCCCGACTACGTGTTCGTCACCCGTTTCCCGTTCTTCGAGCAGATGATCGATGACATCGGTGGCATCACCGTCCGCAACCCCGGGTACTTCTCCGACTCCTCGCTGAAGCCGGCCGGGTTCCCCGCCGGACGGGTGAAGCTCAACGGCTACAACGCCATGGCCTTCGCGCGGATCCGCAAGACCCTTCCCGGCGGCGACTTCGATCGCTCCGCCAACCAGCAGAGGGTGCTGCGCGGCATCCAGGGGGAGATCCGGACGCGAGCTGACGAACCAGGCTTCCTGGCGCGAGGCGTGCTGACCGTCCTGGAGCACATGCACACCGATCTACGTCCGGGCGAGTTGTTCCGGATCGCCCACGCCGTAGCCCAGGTCGACCCCGGCAAGATCACCAGCTGCGTGGTGCAGGGCGGCATCGGAGACATCGGTGGCGCCAGTGTCGTGCTGCCCTACCTCGACCAGGCCCGCAGGTACGGCGACGCTGCCCGTCGGGACGCCACGATCGAACAATGCTGACCCCGCTCACCTAGACTCCCGCGACGTGCAGAAGGACTTCCGAGCGGACATCCAGGGCCTGCGTGCGGTGGCCGTGGGTCTGGTGGCTCTCGATCACGCCAACGTGGGTCCCTTCGACGGCGGTTTCGTCGGCGTCGACGTCTTCTTCGTGATCTCCGGATACCTGATCACCTCGCTCCTCCTGCGCGAGGCCGACCGCAGCGGCCGAGTGTCGCTGCGCGACTTCTACGCCCGGCGGGCGCGCAGGATCCTGCCCGCGGCGCTGCTCGTGATCATGGCGACCCTGGTGCTGTCGGTGCTGTTCCTCGATGGAGCGGCGGCGTTGCTGGTGGGGGAGCAAGCGATCTGGGCGACCTTCTTCGCCGCCAACATCAAGTTCGCCCGAGACAGCACGGACTACTTCGCTGCTGACGATCCCGCCTCCCCGCTGCAGCACTACTGGTCGCTGGCGGTCGAGGAGCAGTTCTACCTGTTCTGGCCGCTGATCCTGCTGGGCGCGCTGCTCCTGCTCCGCAGGAGGTTCGCTGGTCCTCACAAGCCGGCGATCCTGGTCCTGCTCGTCGCGACCGTCGCTTCCGTGGCTTGGTCGCTCTACTCCACCGAGCACAACCCGCAGAGCGCCTACTTCTCCACGACGGCCCGCGCCTGGGAGCTCGCCATCGGCGCGCTGGGTGCGGCGGCGATGCCCCATCTCTCGAAGATCGGCCAGTCAACGCGTGGCGTCGCATCCTGGATCGGCGTCGCAATGATCGGTTACGCCGCGTTGGTCTACGACCCCGGCACGCCGTTCCCTGGCTACGCCGCCGCCCTACCCGTCGTTGGAGCTGCGCTGCTGCTGGTCGGTGGTCACGGTGCCGTCCGCCGGTGGGGGCCGCAGGGCCTGCTGTCGATAGCGCCGATGCGCGCCATCGGCGACTGGTCCTACTCGCTGTACCTGTGGCACTGGCCGCTGATCATCGTGGCTGCCTACCTCTGGGGGCCCGTCTCCGGCTGGCGCGGGCTCACCCTGCTCATCGTGGCGACGGCACTGTCGGCGGCGACCTACCGCTGGGTCGAGACGCCGTTCCGGCTTGCCCCGGCGCTGACCAAGAAGGACCGCGGTCGGGCCCGGTCACTGTTGCTCTACCCGGCGACCGTTCTCGTCGTGCTTCCCTCGGTCGCCGTGGCCAACCACGTGGTCGAGGCATCGGTCACCGACGGTGGGTCCGCGATCACCCTCTCGAACTTCGGCCGGCAGCCCGGAGACCCGCAACCGAAGTTCAGCGAGGACCCCTACGTCGCGCTGGTGGAGGCATCGGTGCTGGCTGCGCAGAACGGCCTGGAGATGCCGGGTGATCTCTCGCCCAACCCGCTCGAGCTCAAGGAAAGCGTCCCGGACCTCGGGGACTGCGAGTACTTCGGGGTGCCGAAGGAAGAGCTTTCGCTGTGCCCGCGAGGCGACATCGACGCTGACCGCACGATGATCCTGATCGGTGACTCGCATGCGAGGCAGTGGATCCCGGCGTTGGAGAAGATCGCCGAGGAGGAGGGCTACGTCGCCTACTTCCTGGTGCGCGAGGGCTGCCCGGCCGTCGACCAGACTCCGTGGAAGGCCGACAACTCCGGACCGCAGTACGACTGCACAGACTTCCAGGACTGGGCCGCGGAGACCGTCCAGGAGCTGCACCCAGCGGTCACGCTGATGGGCACCGACGCCAACGAGCGCGGCTATGCCGACGAGGATGGCAACCACGTCGAGGACGAGGCGACCATCGAGCAGATGGTCGAGTCCGGGATGGTCGCCCAGATCGAGCGGATCAAGCCCTACAGCGACCGCACCGTCATCCTCGGAGACCCGCCGATCCACGAGGTCAGCCCGGTCAAATGCCTGACCGTACGCAATCCGACCCTCGAGGGATGCCTCTCGCCACCTGAGGCTCGTTCGGAGACGATGGCTGACGCCACGCGGCGCGCCGCCGAAACCGCCGGCGCCGAGTTCCTGGTGACCAGGCAATGGTTTTGCTGGGACGCGCTGTGCCCCACCGTTGTCGGTCGGTTGGTGACCCACCGCGACGTCGAGCACGTCTCTATCCCGTACTCCGAATATCTGGCCCCGGAGATCAAGCGCAAACTCGGTCTCTGACCCAAGGCGTCGGGTGGTTTCGAGGCGCGCGGGCTCGCATCTCAACCATCGTCGGGTGCGTCAGCGACGAGCCGGAAACCCTTGTGGAGTAGGGGGAAACTCGGCCGGTGGCTGTCGGTGGTGCGCGGTCGCAAGGCTGATCGGGACGCGGCCGAGGTTGCGATGGTGAGGGCGACGATCGACTGGGCGGTCCTCAACGAGGTCGAGCCCGATGACTGGTATGCCAACTACGGCCAGGCCATCGGTGACCGTGGCGTTCCGTTGGCGGGTGCGGGGGCGCCGTTGGTCGCGGAGTTCGCGGCGATGGAGTACGCCGCCGTGTTGGGGATGTCTACCGATGCCGGCAAGACCTATATCGGGCGGGCGCTGGAGCTGCGCTACCGACTCCCGCGCCTGTGGGACCGGGTGCTGGCTGGGGAGCTGTCGGTGTGGCGGGCGGGTCGGATCGCCGACCAGACCATCTCGCCTGCCGCGGCTGGGGCCGGGTACGTCGACCGGCATCTGGCCCCGGTGGCGCACTCGTGTTCGTGGGCGCAGATGGACCGCACTGTCGAGGAAGCCCTGGTCCGGTTCGACCCCGAAGCTGCCGACGCCCGGCGTCTCGAGGCAGCCGAACGGCGTCACTTCGACCTCCATGTCGACCAGGTCTCCTACGACGGCACCGTCCACGTCGATGGCGAGCTGGACCTGGCCGACGCCCTGGATCTGGAGGACGCGATCCGTGCCGGTGCGCGGCAGCACGCAGCCCTGGGCTCGACCGAGTCGTTGGACGTACGCCGCTCCATCGCCGCTCGGTGACCTGGCCCGCCGCCAGCTCGCCCTCGGCTTCGACACCACCGACGCCGAGGCGACACCGGGTCGGTCGGTGGTGCTCTACGCCCACCTCGGTGAGGGACCGGTGGCCCGGTGCGGAACACCCGGACCCCGGTCAGCGTGGAACAGATCAAGGGCTGGTGCGCGCGAGGCCACCAGGGTGGTCGTGAAGCCGGTGATCGACCTGGCCGAACACATCCATGTCGAGGCCTACGAAACCCCGGACCGGCTCAAAGAGGAGAACGCCCTGGTCGACGTGCACTGCGTGTTCCCCCACTGCACCCGACCAGCGCACGGTGCGACACCGACCATGTTGTCCCGTTCGCCGACGGCGGATCGACCAGCTCCGACAACACCGCTCCGTTGTGTCGACGCCACCACCGCGCCAAAACCCACAGCGCCGTGGACCTACACCGTCCTCAGCCGCGGCACCTACCGCTGGACCACCCCCAACGGCATCACCCTCCATCCGCGACCACACCGGCACCCACCCACACACCGCCGAACCCTGACCACCCGCCCCACACCCCGGCAACCACCAACTGCCGGGGAGTTTGGCCTGCTCGGCCGCTCTCCAGCATCGACGAAGCGGCAGTCGGGCCCTGCCGGGGTTAAGGTCGATAGATGCATACTCTGGATGACCTTCCTGTGACCGGCGAGTGGCAGGAGGCAGCCGAGGTTGGCGACGACGTCGCCCGGGCCGCCTGGACCGAGGCGGCTCGCGCGGAGCTCATCGAGGTGGCCGGCCAGTACCAGGGCATCGTCGCTTCGAAAGATCTTGCGCTCCTTGTGCAGCGCCGCAGCGGCATCCGCACCAGCCAGCGCGCGCACTACTGGATCGGGGACATCCTCGGCCGGGTCGCTGTCGAGTGCGACCGCCGCGGGGAGCCGCTGCTGTCCGCCCTGTGCGTCAACGCCGAGGGAAGCGTCGGCGACATCTACGCCGCCACCGTGCTGTCCATCCGCGGCGAGACCCTCGAGGATCCCGACGTGTCCGCGGCCCAGGAGCGGCTCGCCTGCCACCAGGCCTTCGGCGCGGACCTGCCTGCCGAGGGCGGTAACGCCGAGCTGACGCCCCGACTCGCGGCCTCACGCGCCCGCGCCCGCAAGGTACGGCTGCAGGAGCGCGTCGCGCCCACGTGTCCGACTTGCTACACCGAGCTTCCCGCTACCGGCCCCTGCAACTACTGCGACTGACCGAGACGCGCTAGGGGACATCGACGAACGTCGTCGAATAGCTCTCGTTGCCTCCGAAGTCGTAGAGGACAAGGTCCATCTGCAGCTCGGTGCCAGAGTCGAGGGGAGCGAACTCGTAGGTGATGTCTTCCAGGTTGGCGTAGAGCCCGACATCGGATGTCGTCAACCAGGTCTCGTTGCCTTGGTCATCGTAGTTGGCGACCACCGGGTAGATGATGCCCTCCGGCTCGAGCTGAGCCTCCCCGTAGGTGGACGTCGCCTCGTCGTAGAAGTAGTAGACCTCGCTGGTGATCTCAGCGTCACCGGAGATGTCCAGCGTCAGGCTGAGGAGGATGTCCAGGGGATACTCAAAGTCGACGTCCTCGGGCACGTAGTACGTCAGCGGCACGTCGATGGTGGCGGTGTCGGTCTCGACGTCGATGGCGAGATCGGTGTAAGCCGTCACGGTGTCCTCGCCGTCGGACATCTGTAGCGCCGTGAAGTCGAAGGTGCCGTACGCGGTCGGGTCGTCGGCCGTGCCGAGCTCGGCGCTCTCCTCACCGAAGTAGGTCACGGTCCCGTCGTCCTCGACGAAGGCGTAGGTGATCGTCGCCCTCGTGAGGTTGTCCTGGCTCGCCGGGTCATAGCTGGCCGTCAGGACGACGTCGCCGTCCTCGTCGATCTCGACATCGGGCTCGTACTGCGTCCACGAGGCGATCGCGTCTGAGGCGATGGATTCTCCGACGCCGTAGTAGGAGTCCAGGAAGCTCGCCCACGGACCGGTGAGCTCGTCGTAGTCAGCGCTGTAGAGGTCGTAGGTCGGCGGCAGGTAGATCGACAGCCCAGTGGCGCCCTGGCGTGCGGAGCCGACGAAGTTGTCGACCACCATGGCGTCGACTGCCTGAGTCAGCAGGTCGGCCTGCTCGGCGACCTCCGGAGCCTCCTCGGCCAGCACGTCTGCGAGGCGTCCCAGATCGCTGAGGTGTTGGTCCTGGACCGGATCGGGACTCTTGCCGAAAGCGATCACCTCGGTCTGCGCGCGTCCGACCACCGGTGAGACGTCCGGTGCCGCCGCGAGCGCAGAGCTGAAGTCCTCCAGCGCTTGGTCGAGCTCGTCCATCTGGGTGAGGTCCACCATGCTGAGGGTGACGCCGGCTACGTCACCTGCCTCCTCCGACTGGCTCTCGAAGCCATCGATGATGGAGGAGCCGAGCGCGTCGACGCTCGAACCGTCGGCCGCTACGTCGAAGGCGGTGTAGTCCCAGCCGTGGCCCGGCTCGGACTCTTGCGAGGCGACCATCCGGTCGGCCAACGGTGCCATCGCGCTCGCCACCTCATAACCGGCCATGAGGCAAGCGTCGAAGCCCAACAGGTCGAGCTTGTCCACCCCTGCCCCGTCGAGTCCCGCCGAGATGCCGTCGACCAAGTCGGAGAGGGTGAGCAGGCCGCCGCCCGAGGTCTCGTCCTGACCGATGCCGTTCCACTGCCCGCCGTGATCGGAGATGACGAGGGCGTAGTGGTCGGCCGGTAGATCCGTGAGGCCCTGTGCGATGAAGTCGGCCAGGGTCTGAGGGTCCGAGGAGTCGGTGTCGCCTAGGTCGGCCACTAGCTCGGTGGTGCCACCCTCCTTAATGTCGAAGGTACGAGCCCCCACCCACGAGCCTTGATCCAGGACCTCGTCATCGCCGTAGTCGGGTGATCGGTCCAGGTACTCGCGCACCTGGAGACCACCGGTCGACCCGACCTCGCCGAGCTCATTGACGTCCGC
The DNA here is from genome assembly GCA_963829975.1 of uncultured Actinomycetota bacterium. Classification (GTDB taxonomy): domain Bacteria; phylum Actinomycetota; class Actinomycetes; order Propionibacteriales; family Nocardioidaceae; genus Nocardioides. The sequence continues at coordinate 144,268 of CAWHKK010000020.1, read as the reverse complement.
AGACATCGGCTGCTCGAGGTTGTTGTCGGCGACGGAGTAGTGCAGGACAGTCCAGGTGCCACCGTCATCGGAAGCCTCTGTGGGTGCGCTCTTCGCGTCACTCTTCTTGTCTCCGCCGTCACCGCCTCCGCTGCATCCGGCGGCGACGAGGACGAGCGCGGCAAATATGGTCGCGGCCTGCAGGCGGCGGGTTCTGAATGTCGGCACAGGCGGACAGTAGGGCCCAGTCGCGTTCCCATTCGCGAAAAGCAACGTACGGCTCACGTGGTCTAGCCGAGTGGGTCACGTCGAGTTGCCCGTTGTGTCGAGACGAAGTACCCCCGGCAGGATTCGAACCTGCGCTTCCGCCTCCGGAGGGCGGCGCTCTATCCCCTGAGCTACGGGGGCTCCTGGATGAGCCAAACCCTACCGGCCGACTCGGCCCGGGGTGAAACCGGTTCGGAGCGGACCACACCTCGCCGATAGGCTTGGCCGGTGACTCCCGAGCAGCTCTCCGCCGCGATCGTCGATGTGCTGACGACGCTGGTCAACGAGGGCGCAATCTCCCTGCCGGACGGCGTGCCGGCGACCGTGACGGTGGAGCGCCCACGCCAGAAGGGTCACGGCGACTACGCCACCAATGTGGCGATGCAGCTGGCCAAGAAGGCCGGCTCCAATCCGCGCGCGTTCGCTGAGCTGGTGAAGACCGGGCTTGGGCGGGTCGACGGCGTGGCCGAGGTGGAGATCGCCGGTCCAGGGTTCCTCAACATCAGCGTCGAAGCGGGCGCCCAGGGCCAGGTCGCCGCCGATGTCGTGGCCGCTGGGGCGAGGTACGGCGCCTCGGAAGCGTTTGCGGGCGAGTCGATCAACCTGGAGTTCGTCTCCGCCAACCCCACCGGGCCGCTGCACCTCGGTGGCGTTCGTTGGGCGGCGGTCGGCGATGCCCTCGGCCGGATCTTCACCATGACCGGAGCCGAGGTCACCCGCGAGTACTACTTCAACGACCACGGCGCCCAGATCGACCGGTTCAGCCGCTCGCTGCTGGCGAGCGCGAAGGGTGAGCCGCCCCCGGAGGACGGTTACGGCGGGGAGTACATCCACGAGATCACCAACGATGTCGTCCAGGCACGACCCGACGTGAAGGACTTACCCGACGCGGATGCCCAAGAGGTCTTCCGCGAGGTCGGCGTCGGGCTGATGTTCGCGGAGATCAAGCAGAGTCTGCACGACTTCGGCGTGGACTTCGACGTCTACTTCCACGAGGACGAGCTGCACAAGAGCGGTGCGGTGACGACCGCGGTCGAACGACTCACCGCGCTGGGCAACACCTACGAGCAGGACGGCGCCCTGTGGCTGGCCACCGAGAAGTTCGGTGACGACAAAGACAGGGTGATCATCAAGTCCGACGGCACCGGTGCCTACCTCTCCGGTGACCTTGCCTACTACCTCGACAAGCGGGAGCGTGGTTTCGACCGCTGCTTCATCATGCTCGGCGCCGACCATCACGGCTACGTCGCGAGGATGATGGCGATGTGCGCGGCCTTTGGTGATACCCCGCACGTGAACCTCGAGATCCTGATCGGCCAGATGGTCAACCTGCTCAAGGACGGCCAGCCGCTGCGAATGTCCAAGCGGGCCGGCACGGTGGTCACCATCGATGACCTGGTCGAGGCGATCGGCGTCGACGCCAGTCGCTACGCGCTGGCGCGCTACAGCTCTGACTCGCCGATCGACATCGACCTGGATCTGTGGACCAAGGCCAGCAGCGAGAACCCCGTCTACTACGTCCAGTACGTCCATGCCCGCACCAGCTCGATCCTGCGCAATGCTGGCGAGCTCGGTCTCGAGCTGACGGTCGAGGCCTTCGATCCGTCACTGCTCGGGCACGAGAAGGAGGGCGAGCTGTTGCGCGCGCTCGCCGAGTTCCCACGGGTGGTGGCTGCGGCAGCGGAGCTGCGCGAGCCACACCGGGTGGCTCGTTTCCTCGAGGAAACCGCCGGCTCCTATCACCGCTTCTACGACAACTGCCGGGTATTGCCCATGGGTGACGAGGACCCGACCGACCTCAACCGTGCGCGGTTGATGCTGGTGGAGGCGACCAGGGTCGTGTTCGCCAACGGCCTGGCGCTGCTCGGTGTCAGCGCGCCCGAAAGAATGTGAAGGGCCGGATGTGACCCACGAAGCCGGATGGGCACACGCACCGGGTGCCCTGCGCGGACCGTCCTGGCTGCGTGAGCCGGTCGACCCCAACGCGCTCGTGCCGCAGCTCTGGTCATCGACGGCCCAGAAGATCGACGGTGACCTGGTCGTCGGGGGAGTGGCGGTGGCCGACCTGGCCGCGGAGCTCAACACGCCGGCGTACGTGCTCGACGAGGCAGACTTCAGGTCGCGGGCACGAGCGTTCCGCGATGCGTTCGCCGCCTACGACGTCTTCTACGCCGGCAAGGCGTTCCTCTGCACCGCGGTGGCCAGCTGGATCGCGGAGGAGGGGCTGAGCCTCGACGTCTGCTCCAACTCCGAGCTCACTGTCGCGATGCGGGCCGGGTTCGACCCCTCCCGGATCGGCTACCACGGCAACAACAAGAGTCATGCCGAGCTGCGCCGAGCAGTCGACCTAGGCGTGGGCCGGATCATCCTCGACTCCTTCGCCGAGATCGAGCGGTTGACCCAGATCACCGACGAGCTGGGCAAAAGCGCCGCGGTGATGGTGCGCGTGACCGCAGGCGTCGAGGCACACACCCACGAGTACATCGCCACCGCCCATGAGGACCAGAAGTTCGGGTTCTCGATCACCAGCGGCGACGCCATGGAGGCGGTACGCCGGGTTCAGGCAGCCGCAGGGCTGGAGCTGCTGGGTCTGCACAGCCACATCGGGAGCCAGATCTTCGACTCCTCAGGTTTCGAGGTCGCGGCCCGTCGGGTGTTGGCCCTGCACTCGCAGGTGTCCGAGGAGCTGGACGTCACCATGCCCGAGATGGACCTCGGTGGCGGGTTCGGCATCGCGTACACCACCCAGGACGACCCCTCCGACCCCGCACAGCTGGCCAGCGAGATGAGCCAGATCGTCCAGCGCGAGTGTCGAGCGCTCGGCATCGAGGAGCCGCGGCTCTCGATCGAGCCAGGTCGCGCGATCGTCGGACCGGCGATGTGCACCGTCTACACCGTCGGCACGGTCAAGCCGGTGGGGTTGGACGGCGGCGCCATCCGAACCTACGTCTCGGTCGACGGCGGCATGAGCGACAACATCCGCACTGCCCTCTATGACGCCGACTACTCCTGCACGCTGGCCAACCGCGCCTCTGCCGCGACGCCGGTGCTCGCAAGGGTGGTCGGCAAGCACTGCGAGGCCGGGGACATCGTGGTCAAGGATGAGTTCGTGCCCGGTGACATCGCCCCTGGCGACCTGCTCGCGGTGCCGGGCACTGGCGCCTACTGCAGATCGATGGCCTCCAACTACAACCACTCGCTGCGTCCCCCGGTGATCGCGGTGCGGGACGGAGTCGCGCGCGTCCTTGTTCGGCGCGAGACTGAGGACGACTTGTTGGCAACGGATGTTTGGTGCGCAGATGCTTGAGGGCGACAAGACCCTCCGAGTGGCCGTCCTCGGCTGCGGCTCGGTCGGGTCCCAGGTGGTGCGGCTGCTCCTGGAGCAGTCGTCCGACCTGACGGCTCGTGTGGGCACAGCGGTCGAGCTCGCCGGTGTGGCGGTACGCCGCATCGACGCGCCACGCGAGGTCGAGGTGCCCGACGGGCTGCTGACCACCGACGCCGCCGGGCTCGTGGTTCGCGACGACATCGACCTCGTGGTCGAGGTGATCGGCGGCATCGAGCCAGCCCGATCACTGATCCTGAGCGCGCTGGAGAACGGCGCCAGCGTGGTCACCGCCAACAAGGCCCTGCTGGCCGAGGACGGCCCGACCTTGTTCGAGGCAGCCGAGAAGGCGGGGCGCGACCTCTACTACGAGGCCGCCGTCGCAGGAGCGATCCCGATCCTCCGGCCGCTGCGCGAGTCGTTGGCCGGTGACCGGGTCACCCGGGTGCTCGGCATCGTCAACGGCACCACCAACTTCATCCTCGACCGGATGGACACTTCGGGCGCCGGGTTCGCCGAAGCACTCGAGGAAGCCCAAGAGCTCGGGTATGCCGAGGCCGACCCCACCGCCGACGTCGAGGGCTTCGACGCCGCCGCAAAGGCCGCGATCCTGGCGAGCCTCGCGTTTCACACCCGGGTGACGGCTGCGGACGTCCACCGCGAGGGCATCTCTGACGTGACCGCCGCTGACGTGCAGTCAGCGCGTGACATGGGCAGCGTGGTCAAGCTGCTCGCGATCGCCGAGCTCGGTGCCGGACCTACCGGTGAGGAGGCGGTCAGCGTCCGGGTCCACCCGGCGATGATCCCAAGGTCGCATCCGCTGGCCAGCGTGCGTGAGGCCTACAACGCGGTGTTCGTCGAGTCCGAGGCCGCCGGTCAGCTGATGTTCTATGGCCCTGGTGCCGGGGGAGCGCCCACGGCAAGCGCCGTGCTGGGTGATCTCGTGACCGTCGCCCGCAACACGCTCGCCGGCACCCGCGGCGTCGGTGAGTCGGCGTACGCCGATCGGGCAGTCCTGCCGATGGGGGAGACCCGCACCCGCTACCACGTCGCGATCGACGTCGACGACCGAGCCGGGGTGCTGGCGTCGGTCGCGAACGCCTTCGCCGACCACGGTGTCTCGATCCAGACGGTCCGCCAGGAGGGCCGTGACGACGACGCCCAGCTGGTTGTGGTCTCCCACGAGTCGACCGATGCGCAGCTTTCCGCCACTGTCGAGCAGCTGCGCGAGATGGACATCGTCCGCGAGGTCACCGCCGTGATGCGCGTAGAAGGCGGCGAGGAGTGAGATGAGCACCGCAACCAGGACCCACCAATGGCGTGGCGTCATCGAGGAGTACCGCGACCTGCTGGACATTCCGGCGGACACCCCCGCGATCACCCTGCGTGAGGGCGGCACGCCGCTGGTCAGCTCCGAGTGGCTCTCCGACCTGACCAAGGCAGATGTCTGGCTCAAGGTGGAGGGCAACAACCCCACCGCCTCGTTCAAGGACCGCGGAATGACCGCCGCGATCTCCGTCGCCAAGGCGGCAGGTGCCCAGGCGGTGGTCTGCGCCAGCACCGGCAACACGTCGGCTTCGATGGCGGCGTACGCCGCAAAGGCCGGGCTCAAGCCGCTCGTGCTGGTGCCCGAGGGCAAGATCGCCGCGGGCAAGATGGCCCAGGCGATCATGCACGGTGCTCAGGTGATCATGGTCCGCGGCAACTTCGACGCTTGCCTCGCGCTCGCCCGCCAGCTGGCCTGGGAGTACCCCGTCGAGCTGGTCAACTCCGTCAACCCCGTGCGCCTGCAGGGCCAGAAGACCGCCTCCTTCGAGATCGTCGACTTCCTGGGTGACGCTCCTGACCTCCACCTGTTGCCGGTCGGCAACGCCGGCAACATCGCGGCGTACTGGCTGGGCTACTCGCAGTACTTCGACCTCGGACTGGCCTCCAAGACCCCGAGGATGCGGGGCTTCCAGGCCGAGGGGGCAGCGCCGTTGGTGACGGGCGAGCCGTTCCCCGACCCCGAGACCAAGGCCACCGCGATCCGGGTCGGCAACCCCGCCTCGTGGAAGCTTGCCGAGGCCGCCGTCGAGGAGTCCGACGGTCGGTTCGCGTCAGTGACCGACGAGCAGATCTTGGCGGCCCAGCGCGACCTTGCCTCCCACGACGGCGTCTTCGTGGAGCCTGCGTCGGCAGCCGGTATTGCCGGTCTGCTCCAGGACACCGCGGCCGGCGAGTCCTACGCGGGGCTGACCATTGCGGTCACGGTGACCGGCCACGGGCTCAAGGACACCGCCACCGCGCTCGAGGGGATGGGGCCGATCGTCGACACCGTTATCGACGCAGACGTCACCGCGGCGGCTGTCGCAGCCGGGCTTACCTGACCGTGGCCACTTTCGTGCCCGGCCCGGTGCGGGTGTCGGTCCCGGCTACCTCGGCCAACCTTGGCCCCGGCTTCGACTCGCTCGGGTTGGCTCTGGACCTGCGCGACCGGCTCGAGGCAGAGGTGATACCCGAAGGGCTCGTGGTCGAGGTCGACGGTGCAGGCGCCGACGAGGTGCCGCTCGACGAGAGCCATCTCGTCGTCCGCGCGATGCGGGCCGCCTTCGAGCACCTGGGCGCCGAGCCGGCCGGCTTGAAGCTCTCCTGCACGAACGTCATCCCACACGCGCGCGGCCTCGGGTCATCCTCGGCGGCGATCGTCGGCGGGCTGAGTCTCGCCAGAGGCTTGGTCAACGGGGGCTCTCAGTCATGGTCCGACGACGCGATGTTCGCGCTGGCGGCCACGCTCGAAGGACACCCCGACAACGTGGCGCCTGCGCTGTACGGCGGGTTCGTCATCTCCGGTCACGACGACGACGGGAAGTTCTACGCCGTCGGGTCGGCAGTCGACCCGCGGGTCAGCGTGGTCGTGCTGGTGCCGCCCGGGCCGCTCTCCACGGAGGCAGCCCGCGGGTTGTTGCCTGAACAGGTGCCGCACGCCGACGCGGCGGCCGACGCGGGCCGCGCGGCGCTGCTCGTTGCGGCGCTCGGTGGTCAACCCGAGCAGCTGTTGAGGGCTACCAGGGACTACTTGCATCAGGACTATCGACGCGAGGCGATGCCCGAGTCATTGGCATTGGTCGAGGAGCTGCGGGCGGGCGGCGTTGCGGCTGTCGTCTCAGGTGCCGGGCCGACCGTGCTCGCGTTCACCTACGGCGCCAGCAGCGTCGATACGGACGCGCTGCTGGGCCGGTGCCCCGCGGGCTGGGTGCCGATGCACCTCGCCGTCGACACCCTCGGCGTGCAGGTCGCCTGATTGCCAACCTCTCAGCGGCTGGGTGATACATTCGCGTCGCGCCATGGATTTCGGCGCAGCACCCAGCAGCTACTCAGGCCAGGCGGTGCATCCCCTTCCTTCAATTCGTGCGGATCTCATCTGCACACCCCGCCGGCCCCGGCTGCCGGTGGCGAGGGAAGCACCAACACCACTTATACGTGGGAAGGACCTCACGTGACGGAAACCATCGAATCCACCACCCCCGGTCAGGACGCCGCCTCTGCGAGCGGCGCGGCGCCCAAGAAGCGCGGTGGCGGACTCAACTCCATGCTCATTGCCGACCTCAAGCAGATGGCCGGAGGAATGGGCATCTCGGGGGCGGGCAAGATGAAAAAGGCTGACCTGGTGGACGCCATCAAGGCGGCCCAGTCGGGCGGAAGGGTCGGCGGCGGTGCCGTGAAGACGGAGCCCAAGACCGACCAGACCGAGAAGAAGCCGAAGGCGGCTGCGTCATCCGAGGAGCCCCCCCGGGACCAGGATCGGCAACAACCCCGCGAGGCAGCCGACGCGACCGCTCGGACGAGGATCGCTCCGACTCCGGAGACCAGGACCGCGCTCCGCGCAACCGGGACAACCAGGCCCGTAACGACCAGGCCCGTCACGACCAGGCCAGTAACAACCAGGGTGGTGGCAACCAGGCCCGCAATCGCGACAACCAAGCCCGCGACAACCAGGGTGGCGGGAACCAGAGCCAGAACCGCGACAACCAGGCCCGCGACAACCAGGCCCGCGACAACCAGGGTGGCGACAGCCAGGGTGCCGGGCGCGACGACGAGAACGGCCGTCGCAACCGGCGTCGACGTGGTCGCGATCGTCAGAACCGGCCGGCACCCGGCCCGGGCGGCAGCGGTGGCGGCGCCCAGCGCAACGAGCCCGACACCACGATCCTCGAGGACGACGTGCTGGTGCCGGCGGCCGGCATCCTCGACGTGCTCGACAACTACGCGTTCGTGCGGACCAGCGGCTACCTCCCCGGCGCCGACGACGTCTACCTGTCCCTGTCGATGGTCCGCAAGTTCGGCCTCCGCCGCGGCGACGCGATCGTCGGTCAGGTGCGCCAACCCCGGGAGGGCGAGCGCAAGGAGAAGTTCAACCCGATGGTCCAGGTCGACAGCGTCAACGGCGCCGACCCCGAGCAGGCCAAGAACCGGGTCGACTTCTCCAAGCTGACTCCGCTCTACCCCAGCGAGCGGCTGCGCCTCGAGACCGATCCCGCCAACCTGATCGGTCGAGTCATCGACATCGCCGCCCCGATCGGCAAGGGGCAGCGCGGCCTGATCGTCTCGCCCTCCAAGGCCGGCAAGACGATGATCATGCAGTCGATCGCCAACTCGATCACCACGAACAACCCCGAGTGCCACCTGATGGTCGTGCTCGTCGACGAGCGCCCCGAAGAGGTCACCGACTTCGAGCGATCGGTGAAGGGCGAGGTCATCTCCTCGACCTTCGACCGCCCGGCCGCCGACCACACGATCGTCGCTGAGCTGGCCATCGAGCGGGCCAAGCGACTGGTCGAGCTCGGTCACGACGTGGTGGTCCTGCTCGACGGCATCACCCGACTCGGCCGCGCCTACAACCTGGCCGCTCCCGCGTCGGGCCGGATCCTGTCCGGTGGCGTCGACTCGGCCGCGCTCTACCCGCCCAAGCGCTTCTTCGGTGCCGCCCGCAACATCGAGAACGGCGGCTCGCTGACCATCCTTGCCACCGCGCTGATCGAGAGCGGGTCGAAGATGGACGAGGTGATCTTCGAGGAGTTCAAGGGCACCGGCAACATGGAGATCCGACTCCGCCGCGACTTCGCCGACAAGCGACTGTTCCCCGCCATCGACGCCGTCCAGTCGGGCACCCGGCGCGAGGAGCTGCTGATGTCGAAGGAGGAGCTGGCCATCGTCTGGAAGCTCCGCCGGGTGCTCTCGGCACTCGACGGGCAGCAGGCGCTCGAGCTCCTGCTGGAGCGGCTGAAGAAGTCGCAGAGCAACATCGAGTTCTTGATGCAGGTCCAGAAGACCACGCCGACGACCGGCGGCGGGCACGAGGACTGACCGGGAATTGGGCCGGCCCGTGCGACGTTAGTAGCATTGCCCGTTGGCTCCGGTTCACGTCGCACGTCTGTGCGGCGACCCGGCGGTCGTTGAGGGATCGAGAGGACATCATGAAGAAGGACATCCACCCGGACTACACCGCGACCCAGGTCACCTGCACCTGTGGCGCGACGTTCACCACCCGCAGCACCGTTGCGTCCGGCTCCATCCGGTCCGACGTCTGCTCGCAGTGCCACCCGTTCTACACCGGCAAGCAGAAGATCCTCGACACCGGCGGTCGCGTTGCCCGCTTCGAGGCCCGCTACGCCAAGAAGGCGCCGGCCCCCGAGAAGGCCGAGTCGGCCCCGGAGACGGCAGAGTCCAAGTAGCTTCGTCACAGGCGCCGGCGCCCGCTTCGTGCGGGGCCGGCGCCTGTTTCTGTCCAGAGGAGCAGTCGTGTTCGAAGCCGTGGAGGGGATGCTCGACGAGCACCAGGAGCTCGAGGCCCAGCTCGGCGCGCCCGAGACCCACGCTGACGCGCGCCTCGCCAAGCGGCTCAACCAGCGCTACGCCGAGCTCAGCCGGATCATCGGGGTCTGGCGGGAGTGGAAGCGGTACGGCGACGACATCGCTGCGGCTCGTGAGCTCGCGGCCGAGGACCCTGCCTTCGCCCAGGAGGCCGACGCGCTCCTCGAACGCCGTGGCGGAGGCCGAGGAACACCTGCGACACATGCTGGTGCCCCGCGATCCCGCCGACGACAAGGACGCGCTGCTGGAGGTCAAGTCCGGCGAGGGCGGCGAGGAGTCGGCCCTCTTCGCCGGCGATCTACTGCGCATGTACTCCCGCTACGCCGAAGCGTCGCGGTTGGACCGTCGAGCTGCTCGACGCCAACGAGTCCGACCTCGGCGGCTACAAGTCGGTCACCGTCGCGGTGAAGGCCAAGGGCACCGTCGAGCCGGGCCAAGGTCCCTTCGGGCTGCTCAAGTTCGAGGGCGGCGTGCACCGCGTGCAGCGGGTGCCGGTGACGGAGTCGCAGGGGCGCGTGCACACCAGCGCCGCCGGCGTGCTGGTGCTGCCCGAAGCCGAGCCGGTCGACGTCTCGATCCACGACAACGACCTCCGGATCGATGTCTTCCGCAGCAGCGGCCCCGGGGGCCAGAGCGTCAACACGACGGACTCGGCCGTCCGGATCACCCACCTGCCGACCGGCATCGTGGCCAGCTGCCAGAACGAGAAGAGCCAGCTGCAGAACAAGGAGGCGGCGATGCGGATCCTGCGTGCTCGCTTGCTGGCCGCTGCCCACGAGACCGCCGATGCCGAGGCGAGCGCAGCCCGTCGGAGCCAGGTGCGCACCGTCGACCGCTCGGAGCGGATCCGCACCTACAACTACGCAGAGAACCGGATCTCCGACCACCGCACCGGCTACAAGGCCTACAACCTCGACCAGGTGCTCGACGGCGACCTCCAGCCGGTGCTCGACACCTGCCTCAGCGCAGATCTCGAGTCCCGCCTCGCCGCACTAGAGGACTGACCCGATGTCCCAGTCCTGGGATCAGTCGGGTCACCAGCGCCGCGCGCTGTTGACCGAGGCGGTCCGCCGCCTGGCAGAGGCCGGCGTTGCCAGCCCCGAGCATGATGCGGCAGAGCTGCTCGCTCACCTGCTTGGCACCACCCGCGGGCAGCTGCCCCTCGTCGACGACGTGTCGCCATCGGTTGCCGCGCGCTTCGCCCAGCTGATCCGTCGCCGCGCGGCCCGGGAGCCGCTCCAGCACCTCACTGGGCGCGCGTACTTCCGCCACGTCGAGCTGGCCGTCGGGCCGGGGGTCTTCGTTCCCCGGCCGGAGACGGAGCTGCTCGCCGGCTGGGCGGTCGAGCAAGCGTCGAAGATGACTGAGCCCACCGTGGTCGACCTCGCCACCGGATCTGGAGCGATCGCGCTTGCGGTCGCCAACGAGGTGCCCGGTGCGTCGGTGCACGCGGTCGAGCTGGAACCGGACGCCCACGCCTGGGCGCAGCGCAATCTCGACGGATCAGGAGTCGACCTTCGCCTGGGCGATCTGGTGACGGCGTTCCCCGAGCTGATCGGTGAGGTCGACGTGGTCACCTGCAACCCGCCGTACATCCCGTTGGAGGCGTGGGAGTCGGTGGCTCCTGAGGCACGCGACCACGACCCGCACCCGGCGTTGTTCTCGGGGACCGACGGACTCGACGCGATCCGGCTGGTCGAGCAGCGTGCATCGGCGCTGCTGCGGCCAGGGGGAGTGGTCGGCGTCGAGCACGCAGATGTGCAGGGCGAGTCCGCCCCGGCCGTGTTCGCCGCCGCCGGCCGGTGGTCCGAGATCCGTGACCACGACGACCTGGCGGGCCGTCCGCGTTTCGTGACCGCTCGGCTGGCACCATGAACCCTGCGATGACACAGCGACTACCCACCACCACCGACGAGGAGCGCGAGGCGGCCATCGAGGCGGCCAGCCTTGCCATCCAGCGCGGTCAGCTGGTGGTGATCCCCACCGACACCGTCTACGGCATTGCTGCCGACGCGTTCGACCCGGAGGCGGTTGCCGAGCTGCTCGCGGCCAAGGGGCGCGGACGTGAGATGCCGCCCCCCGTGCTGGTCAGCGCCGCCACCACCGTCGACGCACTGGCAGCGAATGTCCCGGCCTACGCGCGAACGCTGATCGAGGAGTTCTGGCCCGGCCCGCTCACGCTCGTGCTTCCGCAGCAGCGCTCGCTGCAGTGGGACCTGGGGGACACCCGCGGCACGGTTGCGGTCCGGATGCCCGACCACGCGTTGGCTCGCGAGATCCTCGAGCGCACCGGACCCTTGGCGGTCAGCTCCGCCAACACCACGGGTGCGCCCGCAGCCATCGACGCCGACCGGGCCGAGCAGATGCTCGTCGACCTGGTCGAGGTGATCGTCGACGACGGTCCGTCGCCGGGCGGCGAGGCCTCGACGATCGTCGACGCCACCGGCGAGCGTGGCCGGGTCCTGCGCCGGGGTGCGGTGACGCTCGACCGCCTCAACGCGGCGCTGGAGCCGTTGGGTCTCGCATTGACGGACGAGGACTGACCCAGGCATGCGTGAGTACCTCCTCGTGTTCCTGGTGGCCGGCGCCGTCACCTACCTGCTCACCGTGGTGGCACGCGAGATCGCCATCCGCACAGGTGCAGTGGCGAAGGTGCGCGACCGCGACGTGCATGCTGAGCCGGTTCCTTACCTAGGCGGGCTGGCGATGCTGGGCGGGCTCGCAGCGGCGTACGCCGTGGCCACCCAGCTGCCGTTCCTGTCGAACAGCGGGCCCTTCGTCTTCGAGGACGCCCGCACCGTGCTCTTCGCGGGGGCGCTGGTGTGTGGCGTCGGGATGATCGACGACATCTTCGACCTCGACGCGCTCACCAAGCTCGGAGGTCAGATCCTGGCCGTCGGGCTGCTCGTGTACTCCGGCATCCAGTTCCGCTGGTTCTACCAGCCCGACGGCACCACGTTCTCGCTGGACACCGCCCAAGGTGCGCTGCTCACTGCAGTCCTGGTCGTTGCCACCGTCAACGCAGTCAACTTCGTCGACGGCCTGGACGGCCTCGCCGCCGGCGTGGTCTGCATCGGCGCCCTGGCCTTCTTCCTCTTCTGCTACCAGCTGGCCAACTTCAACAAGATCTCGCTCGCGACCACCGGCGCACTGCTCTCCGCAGCGCTGGCCGGGGCCTGCGCCGGCTTCCTGATCCACAACTTCCACCCGGCGCGGATCTTCATGGGCGACAGTGGCTCGATGTTGATCGGCGTGGTCATGTCCGGCACCGCGATCACGGTGACGACGGGCTTCGCCGCAGAGCGACCTGAGCCAAGGCGCCGACGGTGCCCGCTCGAGCCTCCTGCCGATGCTGCTGCCACTGGCTCTGCCGATCTTGATCCTGATCGTGCCGCTGGCCGACCTGGTGCTTGCCGTGGTCCGGCGCACCCGGGCCGGTCGGTCTCCGATGGCCCCGGACAAGCAGCACCTGCACCACCGGTTGCTGGAGATCGGTCACTCCCACCGGCGAGCGGTGGCGATCATGTGGCTCTGGGCGGCGCTGATCGCCTTCGGCACGGTCGTGGCCAGCCTGTATGCGGGCCCTTCGATGTGGTCGGTGATCGGCGCGATGGCGGTCATCACGCTGGCCCTGACCTTCCTCCTTCCGGCGGTGCACCGGGGCCGCGATCTGAGCTGATGCGGAACCGCCCGGAACCTTGTGATAGTTTTCACGAGCACCCGCAGATGCCCCCAAGAGATCGGCCGCCGCTCATGACGACCGCCCCCGATGGCAAGCTTTTCGGCCCCCTGCCACCCACGTGGTCCCGCCGTCTGGGGCCCTCTCGCGCTGTGGTAGTTTCGCGCCGTCGTCGGGCTTCGCGCGGTGGAGCAATCTGTTCGGTGCCGCTCCCGACGTTCTCCCTCATGCCAATGAAAGCGACCTGGGTGGATGGCCGATGATGGCTCCGATGCAGAACTGCGAGGCCGTGACCTCCTCGGCCTCGGTGCCCTGCTCGCCGGCTCAGTCATTGCGCTCACGCTCGTTGGCGTCGTCGTCGACAACGCGACCGGCAGCAGTCCGACCTTCACACTTGTCGGCGTCGGCTCCGGCATCGTGCTCGGAGCGCTCGGCTTCTGGGTCCGGGTCCGCTCCGCGCTTCGAGGTTGAGGCGCGATGACCGTGACCACCCCCCTCCCTGACGACCTTGCCGCCGGCGGCAAGAAGCCCGGCATCGGTCGGGTGCTCCGCGACCAGAAGAAGTCGATCCTGGTCGCGGTGGGCCTCGGCGTGGCGGCGTTCTGGATCGCCGGCCAGCTCGGCGAATGGCGCCTGGCCACCGCGATCGCCATCGGAGTCGCGCTCGGACTTCTGAACCACCTCGCGACCGAGTTCTGGCTGCTCCGCATCATCGTCCGCGGCGAGCAGCCCACTCGGGCCGCGATGGTGCGCTCTACGCTTGGCCGCCTGCTGCTCCTCACGGTGATCGCCGTGGCCCTCGCCGTGTGGTGGTGGCCCGATGGCATCGGACTGCTGCTGGGCCTGGCCCTCTTCCGGCTCATCGCCCTGGTGATGACAACGATCCCGCTGCTCAAGGAGCTGAAGAACCCATGACGCTGAGAAAAGTGAGCAACGGCGCCGGGATCCTGGCGATCGTGTCCTTCATCGGGGGAGTCATCTGGACGACCCAGGGGGAGAAGGCCCCGAAGGCCGAGATCCACATCGGTGAGCACCAGACCGCCGACTGGCCGCTGATCGGAACTGTGCACCTCGACACGATCATCTCCACGGTCGTCGCCGGGGCGCTCGTGCTGCTCCTCGGCTTTCTGGCTCGCCGGGCACTGACCAAGGACCCCGAGGACCACGTGCCGACGAAGCTCCAGCTGATCTGGGAGGCGATCGTCGGCCAGGTCAACGCCCAGGTCGAGGACAACCTCGGCAAGGTGCACCCGTACGCCGCGCCGCTGGCGATCTCGCTGTTCTTCTTCATCCTGTTCGCCAACTGGCTCGAGCTGCTGCCGTCTCAAGCTCAACGATCGACCGCACCTGCTGTCGGCCCCGACCGCCGACACCAACCTCACCTACGCCCTGGCCGCGGTGACCATCGTGAGCGTGTGGGTCTACGGCATCCGGAGAAGGGCCTCAAGGGGCTACCTGAAGCACTTCTTCGAGCCGTTCCCGGTGCATGTTCCCGCTGAACCTGCTCGAGGAGCTGATCAAGCCGATCACGCTCGCACTGCGACTCTTCGGCAACATCTTCGCCGGCGGCATCATGCTCGGGCTGATCACCATGATGCCGTTCTACATCGCTCTGGGCGCCCGACCGTGCTCTGGAAGGCTGTTCGACGGGTGCGATCGCGCGGCATCCAGGCGTTCATCTTCGCCCTGCTGACCGTGCTCTACTTCGCGATGGCCGGAGCAGGGCCACGACGACGACGAGCACGAAGAGCACGACGAGCACGACGCCGACTCGCACGCCGAGAAGGTCGCCCAACCCGCATAACCACAGACCAGCGAGCCGACCACCCGGCCGGTCCGCTACAGAGGTAAGTCGAGGCGTCCTCGTGACGCACAAGTTGAGGAGAGGAAGTTCAATGGCAGCAGAGGGTTCTATGAACTGGCCGGTGCCTTCATCGGCGGCGGCATCGCCCTTGCCGGTGGCGCCATCGGCGCCGGTGTCGGCGACGGCCTCGCCGGCGCGTCCTACATCGAGGGTGTCGCACGTCAGCCCGAGGCGCAGGGTCGTCTCCAGACCATCTTCTTCCTGACGGTCGGCCTGGTCGAGGCGATGTTCTTCATCAACCTCGCATTCATGGCCATGTTCGTCTTCGTCCTCGGGTGACCGATCATGGCTTCGCGGCAAGCTGGCGCCGTTGCGTGCGGCCGCAGTGGGAGACAGCAACTTCCTGGTCCCCAACGGCACGTTCTTCGCTCGAGCTGTTCGCGGTCGTCCCTGCTGGTGTTCTTCCTGCGGCACGCTACGTCATCCCGCCGATCAACAGGGCGATGACGCGCTCGCCAGGACGCGATCCGGCAGGAGTTCGCGGACCTCGAAGCGGCGAAGACCGGAGCCCAGGAGGCCGAGGAGGAGTACAAGGCGCAGATCGCCGACGCCCGGCAGGAGGCTGCTCGGATCCGCGAGGAGGCTCGTGAGCAGGGCGACGCGATCATCGCCGAGAAGAAGGAGCAGGCGCAGGTCGAGGCAGCTCGCATCGTGGAGCACGCGCAGGCTCAGATCTCGGCCGAGCGTCAGCAGGCCGTCACCACCCTTCGTGCGGAGGTAGGTGCGCTGGCCACGACGTTGGCCGGTCGCATCGTGGGCGAGAGCCTCGAGGACGACGAGCGGAGCGGACGCGTTGTCGACCGCTTCCTGGCCGACCTCGAGACGCTGGAGTCCTCTCAAGGCAGCCGGGCGGAGCGGGGCGAACTGATGTTGTTGCGAGGAGCTTCGGCAGAAGCGCTCGAGGAGCTGACCGAGAAGGTCGGGTCGGGTCTCAACCAGGCCGACACCGCCACGCTGGCCGACCAGCTCTTCTCGGTCGCCGTCCTGCTTCGTGCCGACGCGTCGATCCGTCGCGTCGTCACCGACTCGTCGCTCGAGACGGAGGCGAAGCAGGGGCTCGTCCAGCAGCTGTTCGGGAGCAAGCTCGAGCAGGGCGCGCTGGACGTGCTCGCTGGCTGCCGCCGAGCGGCGGTGGGTTGCCTCGGTGGACCTCCCGGCCGCGCTGGAGCGTCTCAGCGAGATCGCCCTGGCCAAGTCGGTCGGCGCCAAGTCCGACCAGCTGGTCGACGAGCTCTTCGCGACGGCCCAGGCCATCTCGACCGACCCGGAGCTGCGCGACGCGCTCTCCAACCCGGGACGCACGGTCGAGGACCGGGCCGCAGCTCGCCGAGAAGCTGTTCGGTGACAACGCGCTGCCGGCGACGGTGACCCTGGTCAAGCAGGCTCTCGCCGGCACCTACGGCACCATCTCGGCGGCGCTCGAGACCTACCGCGAGGTGGTCGCCTCGGTGCGCGGCGAGTCGGTGGCGACCGTCCGGGTGGTCAAGCCGCTCGACGACGCCGACCGCGAGAAGCTGCGGGCCGCGCTGGCGAAGCAGTACGGCCGCCCGGTCCACCTGAACGAAATCATCGACCCGTCCGTCCTCGGCGGAGTCCGGGTCGAGATCGCCGACGACGTCATCGACGGCACGGTGGTCAACCGGCTCGACGAGGCACGGCGCAGGCTCGCCGGCTGAGTCAGCCAGACACCCGACCATCACCAGCCATCACCACAGACAGACCCAAGGATCCAGGAAGAGGCAGGGAACATGACGGAGCTTTCGATTCGTCCGGAAGAGATCCGCGACGCGCTCCAGAAGTACGTCGCGGACTACAAGCCCGCGGCCGCCAGCAAGGAAGAGGTCGGCACCGTCGCCTCGGCTGGTGACGGCATCGCTCGCGTGAGCGGCCTGCCCTCGTGCATGGCCAACGAGCTGCTCGAGTTCGAGGACGGCACGCTCGGCATCGCCCTGAACCTCGACACCCGCGAGATCGGTGTCGTCATCCTGGGTGACTTCGCCGGCGTCGAGGAGGGCCAGCCCGTCCGTCGTACCGGCGAGATCCTCTCCGTGCCCGTGGGCGACAACTTCCTGGGTCGCGTCGTCGACCCGCTCGGCACCCCGATCGACGGTCTCGGCGAGATCGAGGCCGACGCCCGTCGTGCCCTCGAGATCCAGGCCCCGACCGTGATGGACCGCAAGTCGGTCCACGAGCCGCTCGCGACCGGCATCAAGGCGATCGACTCGATGACCCCGATCGGCCGCGGCCAGCGTCAGCTGATCATCGGTGACCGCGCCACCGGCAAGACCACGATCGCGATCGACACGATCATCAACCAGAAGGCCAACTGGGAGTCCGGTGACCCGGCGAAGCAGGTGCGCTGCATCTACGTCGCCATCGGTCAGAAGGGCTCGACCATCGCCTCGGTGCGTGGCGCCCTCGAGGAGGCCGGCGCGCTGGAGTACACCACCATCGTGGCCTCCCCGGCGTCCGACAGCGCGGGCTTCAAGTACCTCGCCCCCTACACCGGCTCGGCCATCGGCCAGCAGTGGATGTACGACGGCAAGCACGTCCTGATCATCTTCGACGACCTCACCAAGCAGGCCGAGGCCTACCGCGCCGTGTCGCTGCTGCTGCGCCGCCCGCCGGGCCGCGAGGCGTACCCCGGTGACGTCTTCTACCTGCACAGCCGCCTGCTCGAGCGCTGCGCGAAGCTGTCCGACGACATGGGCTCCGGCTCGATGACCGGCCTGCCGATCATCGAGACCAAGGCCAACGACGTGTCGGCGTACATCCCGACCAACGTCATCTCGATCACCGACGGCCAGATCTTCCTGCAGTCCGACCTGTTCGCGGCCAACCAGCGCCCGGCCATCGACGTGGGTGTCTCCGTGTCGCGGGTGGGTGGCTCGGCGATGACCAAGGCGATGAAGACGGTCACCGGCTCGCTCAAGGTCGACCTGGCGCAGTTCCGCGCCATGGAGGCGTTCGCGATGTTCGCCTCCGACCTCGACGCCGCCTCGCGCCAGCAGCTCGAGCGCGGGCAGCGCCTGATGGCCCTGCTCAAGCAGCCGGCGTACTCGCCGTACCCGCTCGAGGAGATGACCGTCTCCCTGTGGCTCGGCACCAGCGGCCGGCTCGACAAGGTCCCGACCGACGACGTGCTGCGCTTCGAGAACGAGTTCCTCGACTACCTGCGCCGCTCGCACGAGGGCGTGCTCGCCGCGATCCGTGACTCGCTGAAGTTCGAGGACGACACCGAGTCCTCGGTCAGCGAGGCCTACGACTCCTTCCTCGACCAGTTCGAGACCTCGGAGGGTGGGTCGATCAAGGTCGGTCACGAGCCCGAGGCCGAGGCGCTGGAGGACGAGGACCAGGAGCAGATCGTCAAGCAGAAGCGGGGCTGAGCACACATGGCTGTATCGCTGCGTGAGTACCGCGCGCGGATCAGGTCGACGGAGTCGATGAAGAAGATCACGCGCGCCATGGAGCTCATTGCTGCGTCCCGCATCATCAAGGCGCAGCAGCGGGCCCAGGCGGCCGCGCCGTACGCGCGCGAGCTGACCCGGGCGGTCTCGGCCGTCGCGACCTACTCCAACGTCGACCACCCGTTGACCAAGGAGGAGGAGAACCCCACGCGGGCCGCCGTCCTCATCGTCACCAGTGACCGTGGTCTGGCCGGTGCCTACTCCTCCAGCGTGCTGAAGGAGGCCGAGCGCCTCGCGGTGACGCTGCGCGAGGAGGGCAAGGAGATCGACTGGTACATCTGCGGCCGCAAGGGGCAGGCGTACTTCAAGTTCCGCCAGCGCCCCGTGGTGCAGGCGTGGACCGGTTTCTCCGACCAGCCGGCGTACGACATCGCCGCCGAGGTGGGCAAGGCCCTGATCGACTCGTTCCTCAAGGACCCGGGCGAGGAGGGTGACGTCGACGAGGTGCACGTGGTCTACACGCGGTTCCGCTCGATGCTGACCCAGGAGCCCACGGCCGTGCGGGTGCTCCCGCTCGAGATCGTCGAGGCCGAGGAGGGCGAGAGCGCGCCGGACAAGTCCGAGCTGCTCCCGCTCTACGAGTTCGAGCCGTCGCCGGAGGCGGTGCTCGACGGGCTGCTGCCGCAGTACGTCCAGAGCCGGATCTTCTTCGCCATGCTGCAGTCGGCCGCTTCCGAGCTGGCCGCCCGCCAGAAGGCGATGAAGTCCGCGACGGACAACGCCGACGAACTGATCAAGAAGTACACGCGAGTGGCCAACCAGGCCCGCCAGGCCGGCATCACCCAGGAAATCAGCGAGATCGTCGGTGGCGTCAACGCGCTGGCCGACGCGAACTCCGCCAGCGAGTAGAGCGAGAGAGACATGACTGCAACGGTTGAAGAGAACAAGACCACCCCCGGCTCGATCGGGCGGATCGCCCGAGTCATCGGCCCGGTCGTCGACATCGAGTACCCCGTCGACGCGATGCCCGAGATGTACAACAAGCTCGAGGTCGAGCTCGAGCTGGCCGGCGAGAAGTCGATCCTCTCGCTGGAGGTTGCCCAGCACATCGGCGACGGCATGGTGCGCGCGATCTCGCTGCAGCCCACCGACGGCCTCGTCCGCGGCGCCCAGGTGACCGACACCGGCGGGCCGATCACGGTCCCGG
Organism: uncultured Actinomycetota bacterium; assembly: GCA_963829975.1. Taxonomy (GTDB): domain Bacteria; phylum Actinomycetota; class Actinomycetes; order Propionibacteriales; family Nocardioidaceae; genus Nocardioides. The sequence continues at coordinate 124,687 of CAWHKK010000020.1, read as the reverse complement.
TCGGCGACATCACCAAGGGCCACGTCTACAACATGCTCGGCGACGTGCTCAACCTCGAAGAGGGTGAGGAGTACGAGGTCAAGGAGCGGTGGGGCATCCACCGCAAGGCGCCGGCGTTCGACCAGCTGGAGTCCAAGACCCAGATGTTCGAGACCGGCATCAAGGTCATCGACCTGTTGGCTCCCTACGTGCAGGGCGGCAAGATCGGCCTGTTCGGTGGTGCTGGTGTCGGCAAGACCGTGCTCATCCAGGAGATGATCGCCCGCGTCGCCAAGGACCACGGTGGCGTGTCGGTGTTCGCCGGTGTCGGTGAGCGCACCCGTGAGGGCAACGACCTGATCGAGGAGATGACCGACGCCGGTGTCATCGGCCAGACCGCTCTGGTCTTCGGTCAGATGGACGAGCCGCCGGGCACCCGTCTGCGGGTGGCGCTGTCTGCGCTGACGATGGCGGAGTACTTCCGCGACGTGCAGAAGCAGGACGTGTTGCTCTTCATCGACAACATCTTCCGCTTCACCCAGGCCGGCTCCGAGGTCTCGACCCTGCTCGGCCGGATGCCGTCCGCGGTGGGCTACCAGCCCAACCTCGCCGACGAGATGGGCACCCTGCAGGAGCGGATCACCTCGACCCGCGGCCACTCGATCACCTCGCTGCAGGCGATCTACGTGCCGGCCGACGACTACACCGACCCGGCGCCGGCCGCGACGTTCGCGCACCTCGACGCAACGACGGAGCTCTCGCGAGAGATCGCCTCGCTCGGCATCTACCCCGCGGTGGACCCGTTGACGTCGACCTCGCGGATCCTGGACGCCCAGTACATCGGGCAGGCTCACTACGACTGCGCGATCCGGATCAAGCAGATCCTGCAGCGCAACAAGGAGCTCCAGGACATCATCGCGATCCTCGGTGTCGACGAGCTCTCCGAAGAGGACAAGATCATCGTGTCCCGGGCCCGCCGGATCCAGCGGTTCCTTTCGCAGAACACCTACGTGGCCAAGCAGTTCACCGGCCTCGAGGGGTCGACCGTGCCGATCGCCGACACGATCGAGGCGTTCAACAAGATCGCCGACGGTGACTACGACCACGTTGCCGAGCAGGCGTTCTTCATGTGCGGTGGCCTCGACGACGTCGAGGCCAAGTGGGCCGAGATCCAGAAGAACCTCTGAGGTCCTGACATGGCAGACGCATTGCACGTCGAGCTCGTCGCGGCCGACCGGACCGTGTGGTCCGGCGAGGCCACGATGGTGATCGCGCGCACCGTGGAGGGCGAGGTGGGCATCCTCAAGGACCACGCCCCGCTGCTCTCGCTGCTCACCGATGCGACCGTCGAGATCACCGCCGACGGCGGCGACACCATCGTCGCGGTCGTCGACGGCGGGTTCATCTCGGTCGCGCAACAACCGGGTGTCGATCCTTTCCGAGCGGGCGGTGCTGGCCGAGGACATCAAGGTCGACGACGCGCGGGCCGAGCTGGAGGAGGCCCAGGGTCTCGTCGGCCAGGACGACGACGCCGAGCAGCGTGTACGCCGCGCCGAGTCACGGATCCGAGCGGTCGAGAAGGCCTCCTGACCCGTTACGAGAATTTTCGGGCGGGGCACTAGGCTCCCGGTGAACGAAGGGGGGCCGGATGTCGGTGTGGCAATGGGTGGTCGACGTTGCCGGCATCCTGCTGCTGCTCGCTCTGGGCTACGGCCTTGCACTCGTCGTACGCCGCCGTCTGCTGGCGCGCAACGGCGGCACGTTCGAGCTGAGTCACCATCTGCGGACCGACCACCCCGGTAGGGGGTGGATGCTCGGGCTCGGCCGCTACTCCGGCGAGCGGCTGGAGTGGTTCCGGTTGTTCTCGCTCTCGCCGCGACCGAAGCGTTCCTGGCGACGCGAGTCTCTCTCCTTTGACGGCAGGCGTGAGACTCTTGGCGCCGAGCAGATGTCGCTCTACCCCGACCATCAGGTCATCCGCTGTCAGACCACGACCGGCGAGGTAGAGCTGGCGATGAGCGCCGGCTCCGTGACCGGATTCCAGTCCTGGTTGGAGGCCCGGCCACCGGGCACCGACTGGTCCCGGTAACGCGCTCCCCTGCGCTACTTGATCGTGAATGTCCCTCGCCGCGCGAGGTGATGGTCCAGGTACAGCTCCACGTTGTACTCCCCGCTGGGCAGCGCAAAGGTGCTGCTGAACGCGTAGCTGATCGGGAGCACGGCGCTGCCGGCCTCTCCGAGCGTCCAATCCGAGCGGACTCGGAGGCCCGGCTCCTCGGCACCGTCGACGTAGATCTTCCAGTCCTCCTTCTCTCCGTCTACCGCGCCCGCGTAGTCGAAGAGGACGTTCACCTCGTCGGTCCACGAAGGGAAGGTGGCATCGGGGTCCGGATCGTAGAACGGGAGGCCGTCCTGGTCGTAGACCGGGTCGCCGTTGGCATCGGTGCGCGCCAGCCCGAAGCTGAAAGGCTCCACTGCTGTCTGGACGGGCCCTCCTGGCGGTTCGCCGGTGTACTCCAGCGCGACCAGGTGGTCCTTGATCTCAGTCAGGAGCCGGTCGACCTCCCTGCGCAAGTCATCGCTGTCCGTGATCGCGTCGCGCGGGGGCGCCTGGGTCCAGGTCCGCGCGTCCAGGCCGAGCCGGGCACGCAGACTGTCCAGATCGCCCGCGCACAGGTCGAGGTAGACCCACAACGAAGAAGGTGGCTCCCGGCCGGCCCGCTTGGCGTCGGTCACTGCGTTGGTCACCGTGTCCATTGCGGCGGCGTAGACCGCGCGCGCCTCATCGAGGTCTCCAGCGGCCAGGTGGGTGAGTCCGACGTTGCAGGTCACGGGGAAGAGGGTCGGGTCCTCGGCCAGGGCCCGCTCCCCGGCCTCGATCGCCTCGTCGAAGTCACCCATGAGGTAGTAGACGAAACCGAGGTTCCAGTTCACATTCTTGTCGTTGTTACCGGCTTTGCGAGCCGACTCCAGGTCCTCGGCACCTTTCGCGAGCTCGCCCTGCGCGGTCACCGGGTCGAGACCGACCTCGTCGAATGCGAGGGTGAAGTGTGAGTTGCCGCGCTCGTAGTAGGCATTGGCGTATGCCGGGTCGGCCTCCAACGCCTCGTCAAAGGCTTCGATCGCCTGTTGTGGCTGGTAGCGCCACGCCAGGCCGTAGCCGCGCGCGAAGGCGTCCATCGCGTCGTCTGGCGTCTCTTCGATGTCACCTGTGGTGACCAGGGCCATCCAAACGATCGTGACCAGAACGATCAGGCTCCCGGCACTGACGAACAGCTTGCGTGGCCACGCCGCGCGGGTGGCGGAGAGGCCGAGCAGCGCCAACGCCACCGCTAGCAGGGTCAGGTGCAGGACGTAGGTGCTGGCTCGGCCGTCCCAGGCGTTGCTCAGGCGAGCGGCGTTGGTGTTGCGCTCGCTCAGCTTGGTGGCCTCCACCAGGAACTTGTCGCTCTCGAAGGCGGCGAGATCGGGATAGTTGCCGCTGGTCGTGTCGTGGTACGGCGCCTGCAGCAACGGGCTCAGGTGCGAGATTCGGTCGCGGACGGCCTGATAGCGCTTGACCGCAGGCTCGTCGCCGCCGTGCTCGGCGGTTTGCGCAAGAGTGTCAAGCTCGTACCAGGTGTGGGCGGCGCCGTACCAGCCGTAGTCGACCTCCGCCTGTCCGGCGGTCCGCAGGCCCACCGCTTCCAACGAGAAGTTCTGGGCATCGCGGTCGGCAACATCGGCGTGGTTGCTGGCGTCGGTCTGGAGGAATGCGGCAGTCGCGGCGACGATCGTCACCGCCGCGATCAGGATCGCCGTCAGCCGGTCGAACGGATCCGCGCCCTGGCGCGACGGGTGATGCTGTTCGGTCACGTCACCACCTGGATCGTGATCGCGCCGGCCACGCCCATGACCATGCACAGAGTGGCGAGGACCGCTAGCCCATAGCGGCTGGGATGGCGTAGCTCGCTGGCCAGCGTGTAGAAGAGCAGCGCAAACGCCATCACGATCAGCATCCCGACCGTGAGCTTCGAGTTCTGGCGAAGCTCGTCGGCGGCCGCGAAGTGCGGCTGAGGTTGGACGTCCTTGAGCTGTGCGGCCTCAGCGGCCAGCTCGCCGAGCTGTCGCCTCGTGTCATAGTCGCCATCGGCGCCGAGGTAGCGGCTGTCGAAGAAGTCCTTGTCGACGATGGTCTGGTTCCACCTGGCGTCGCGCTCGGATTCCATCGAGGCGCGCTGGCGAACGTTGAAGCTGGCACCCTCGTCGGTCAGGTCGGCGTTGATGGCGTCGCCGACCTCGACGTTGCGTAGATACTGCGTGAAAGCCCCGTGCTGCTGGAAGGTGGTCGTGGCGTTGAGTGCCCGCGCGTCCTGCTTGTTGACCGCTGCACCTAGGCCACTGAAGTCCGCGTTGCTGGCGTCGTTGCCATCGATCGCAGCCTGCCAGGCGATCAGTGCACTGAAGATGGTGACCACCGCGGTCAGGATCGGGACCGTGATGTCGAACCAGGTGGCCCGCCTGAGTTCTGCGTTCAATTCCGGAAGCTCTCTGCTCGACAACCCTGAGGCGAAAGTCTGGCTCTGACTCGCCTTTTCGGGCAGGGCCGTCTAGTCCACTAGGGGCAACTCATCAGCGTTCGCCACCGGGAACCCAGAGCACGTCACCGTCTGCTCTGTTCGTGTAGCGGGCCAAGATGAAGACCAGGTCGGAGAGACGGTTGAGATAGGTGATGGCCAGCTTGTTCATGCTCTCGCCGTGCACCTCGTACGCCGCCCAGGCGGACCGCTCGGCGCGCCTGACCACGGTTCGCGCGACGTGCAGATGTGCCCCGCCCAGGGTCCCGCCGTTGAGGATGAACGACCGCAGGTTGGGGAGCGACTCGTTGTACCGGTCGCACCATCCCTCGAGCCGGTCGATGTAGTCCTGCTCGATCCGGAGCGGGGGGAAGTCCGGTTTGTCCACGACTGGGGTGCAGAAGTCGGCGCCCACGTCGAACAAGTCGTTCTGCACATGGGTCAGCACCTGTGCCACATCGGCCTCGATGCCGCCCGCGGCCAACGCCAGCCCGAGGGAGGCGTTCGCCTCGTCGACATCGGCGTAAGCGTGCAGGCGGGGATCGTTCTTCGACGTGAGACTCATGTCGCCGAGCCGGGTCTCGCCGTCGTCGCCGGTGCGTGTGTAGATCCGCGTCAAGTTGACCATCCGCGAAGCGTATCGAGAGCACGCGGAGGTGCCGAGGGTCCGTCGTTGGGTGCTGATGCCACCACTCGAGCAAGTATGGAGTGGCCCTCCGGTCAAGGCGACGAGGGGAATCGGCACGATCGTCAGATTGTTTTCGGAAGTAGCAGGTGCTGCGACGCAACCAATAGGCGTGCCGTGGCGTCTTTATGGGTACTAGGCAACGAACTCGGGGAGGACAGGGACATGGACATCGTCACGGACGGATCAACCCTCGTGCTGAGCGGTAGTTTCGATGGCCGCAGCACGTGGCAGGTCCGCAACGCCATCTACCAACACCTCGAGCAGCACGATCGTGACGTGGCGATCGATCTGACAGCCGTCGAGTTCGTCGACCTCACGGCGTTGCGGGTCCTCGCTGTGGCCACCCGTCAGGCCAGCCGTAGCGGCCATCACCTCACCCTGCGCGGCTGCAACGGCGCGGTCCGCCGCCTTCTGCACATGAGCCGCTTGATCCGCGTCGTCGAGGTCGAGCGGATCGCCGCCAGCGCCTGACTGGTCCGGCTGGCGGGTGTCGGATAAGCCACACGCCCATCCGGTTACCAACGGGTAGTCGACGACTACCCTCGGAACATGACCGAGAAGTCTCCCGAGCGTCCGCAGAAGGACAAGCCCTGGGTGATGCGCACCTACTCCGGCCACTCGACGGCGGCCGCGTCCAACGCGCTCTATCGCACCAACCTCGCCAAGGGTCAGACCGGCCTGTCGGTGGCATTCGACCTGCCCACCCAGACCGGTTACGACCCCGACTCGATCATGTCGCGCGGCGAGGTCGGCAAGGTCGGTGTGCCCGTGCCACACCTGGGCGAGATGCGGAAGCTGTTCGACCAGATCCCGCTCACCGAGATGAACACCTCGATGACCATCAACGCGGTGGCCATGTGGATGCTGGCCATGTACCAGGTCGTTGCCGAGGAGCAGAACCCCGATCTCTCGCCCGAGGAGGTCGCCGCGCAGCTGACCGGCACCACCCAGAACGACATCATCAAGGAGTACCTCTCCCGCGGGACCTACGTGTTCCCGCCCGAGCATTCCCTGCGTCTGATCAGCGACATGATCTCCTACACGGTCCACCAGATCCCGCAGTGGAACCCGATCAACATCTGCAGCTACCACCTGCAGGAGGCAGGCGCCACGCCCACCCAGGAGCTCGCCTACGCGTTGTGCACGGCGATCGCGGTGCTCGACGAGGTGAAGGAGTCGGGCCAGGTCTCCGAGCACGACTTCGAGAAGGTCGTCGGTCGGATCTCCTTCTTCGTCAATGCCGGAGTCCGTTTCATCGAGGAGACGTGCAAGATGCGTGCCTTCGTCGAGCTCTGGGACGAGATCACCCGCGAGCGCTACGGCGTACAGGATCCGAAGATGCGCCGCTTCCGCTACGGAGTGCAGGTCAACTCCCTCGGGTTGACCGAGGCTCAGCCTGAGAACAACGTTCAGCGGATCGTGCTGGAGATGCTCGGCGTGACCTTGTCGAAGAACGCTCGGGCCCGCGCGCTCCAGCTGCCGGCGTGGAACGAGGCGCTCGGTCTCCCGCGCCCGTGGGACCAGCAGTGGTCGTTGCGGCTGCAGCAGGTGCTGGCTTTCGAGTCCGACCTGCTGGAGTACGACGACATCTTCGAAGGCTCCACGGTCATCACCGCCAAGGTCGCCGAGCTGGTGGAGAGCGCCCGGGCCGAGATGGACCGCGTACAAGCCATGGGCGGTGCGATCGCTGCCGTCGAGTCCGGCTACATGAAGCAAGAGCTGGTCTCCGCCCACGCCGCCCGGCGTGCCCGGATCGAGAATGGCCACGAGATCATCGTTGGTGTGAACCGGTTCGAGACCACCGAGCCGTCGCCGCTGACGGCCGACCTCGACGGAGCCATCATGGCCGCGGACCCGTTGGCCGAGCAGTCCGCACTCGACTCGGTCAAGGAGTGGAAGGCCCAACGCGACGAGACCGAGGTCGCCGACGCGTTGGCCGCCCTGACGGAGGCAGCCAAGACCGACACCAACCTGATGGCCGCGACGCTGGTAGCCGCCAGGGCTGGCGCGACCACGGGAGAGTGGGCCGGCACACTGCGCGGGGTGTTCGGTGAGTTCCGGGCCCCCACCGGTGTCGGCGGGGCCGTCGGCGTCGCGGAGGCCGGCTCCGAGCTGAGTGCGGTCCGCGAGAAGGTGAAGACGACCAGCAACGAGCTCGGCGGGCGACTGCGGCTGCTGGTCGGCAAGCCCGGCCTCGACGGTCACTCCAACGGTGCCGAGCAGGTAGCGGTACGGGCCCGCGACGCCGGCTTCGAGGTGATCTACCAAGGCATCCGGCTGACTCCCGACCAGATCGTGGCCGCAGCGGTGGCCGAGGACGTGCACTGCGTCGGCCTCTCGATCCTCTCCGGTTCGCACATGGAGCTGGTGCCGGCAGTGCTGGACGGGCTTCGGGCGGCCGGGCTGGCCGACGTGCCGGTGATCGTCGGCGGGATCATCCCCGACTCCGATGGCCGCAAGCTGATGGAGGCCGGGGTGGCCGCGGTCTACACCCCCAAGGACTTCGGCCTCACCGAGATCATGGGCGGCATCGTCGATGTCATCCGCAAGGCCCACGGCCTCGCCTGACGCCACATCAGGGACGGCCCGGCACGGGATCTCCGTCACATCTGAGGTAAGGCAACCCTAAAGATCTGGTACCTTCATCGGGTGGGCAAGGGCACTGTGCGCAAGCTTCCGAAGGTGAAGTGCTGCGTCTCGAAGAAGCGGTGCGACCGCTGCCCGATCAGGATGCTCAAGGAAGGCAGCCTGCCGGAGGGGTATACCGTCAAGAAGCGCAAGCTCGTCCGCGCGGACGGCAAGAAGGTCAAGAAGAAGAAGCTCGCCAAGGTCGCCTGACGCCTCGTCGGCCGCCGTCACAACGAGGAGTGCAGGTGCCCGCACAGCGTTTCGCCGACCAGCTCAACGAACAGATCGGCAACGAGCTGGCCGCTCACAACCAGTACCTTGCGGTGGCCGTGCACTATGACGCGCTGACGATGCCCCGGATGGCGGCGTTCTTCTACGGCCAGGCGCTGGAGGAACGCACCCACGCGATGATGATGGTGCAATACCTCCTCGACACCGATGCCGATGTCGTGATCTCCGGCGTCGAGGCGCCGATCGCCGCCTTCGAGGATGTGGTCTCGCCGGTGCGGTTGGCGCTGGACCAGGAGAAGCGGGTCACGGCACAGATCAATGGCCTGCTCAAGACCGCCCGCGAGGAGAGTGACTTCGCCTCGGAGCAGTTCATGCAGTGGTTCATCAAGGAACAGGTCGAAGAGGTCGCCACGATGAGCGACCTGCTGGCGGTGGTCGAGCGCAACCGCAACGACATCGAGGACATCGAGGAGTACGTCGCCCGCGAGGCGGGCGTCGACGCCGCCGACCCCACGGCTCCGAGGGCCGCCGGGGCCTAGCAGCTCAGCCTTGCGGCCGCGAGGTCGCAGTCGACCTGGGACAGGAGATCTCGCGAGGCGATCCGGTGTGGATCTCCTCGGGGAGCGTGAGCTCGACCGTGTCCTCGAACATGCCAGCCTGCTCCGTGCGCACCCGCACGGTGGTCACGAATGCCCCCGAACGGGACGACAGGGTCTCGCAGCCGCTCATGCTCACCGTCAGCGTGACTTCGGCGCTCTCGCCGCCGCCGATCGTCCGGGTGGTCAGGTCGACCAAGGTGAACAGCCTGGAGTCGGCCTGGTCGTCGGCGAGTCCGAGCAGCCGCACCGGAAGCCGCCCGTCGTTGTGGATCTCGAAGCTGTAGTCGAACGTGCCTAGGTCGACGTAGCGGATCTGGCGGATGGTCCGGTCCGCTACCCGGAACCCGGCCGAGGCCTCAGCTCCGGCCACATCGGTCGGACCATCCGTGGACAGCGACGGCGTCGAGCGGGCCACGGCGATCCCACCACCGGCCACTATCAGCGCCATCAGACCAGCCAGGAGCAGGAACCTACGCAGCACGGTTCCGCCGCCGGAGCCGCCCGAGGCCGAACGCCAGGACGACGCCGCCGCTCAGGCCGAGCAACGGTACGGCGGGCGACTGTCCGTCGACCTCGGGCCGGGCCGCGACGGGGCTCTGGGCACTGCGGGCTGCCGGCTTCGTGGGGCTCTCGAACCACAGGCAGAGCGGCGGGTGTCGCAGGACCGGGTCGTTGCGGTCGTACTGGCTGCAGGTGAGGAACCCCGCGTCCTTGACGCTGAGCCCGGGCGTGAAGAACGAGCCTCCCGCGGCGCAGCTCCGGGGCGGGATCACGAAGTTGTCGTCCTGATGGCCGTCGGCGTAGTGGTTGTTCTCCCAGCAGTTGCCGTTGCCCTGGTCGTCCCACCAGTGGTCCATGCCGTTCTCGAGGACCCTGCCTGACTTGGTCGAGCCCATGTGGTTGTCCGTGGTCTGGTTCTGGTGGGAGGTGTCGTAGAGCTTGGCCGGATCGAGCTCGTCGCGCAGCGGCGCCGGCACCCAGAACTGCATGGTTCCGGCGTACCAGTTGTCGTAGATCCAGTTGTGGTCGGTGCGGTTTGCGTTGCCCCCGGCGATCAGGATGCCGGTGCCGACGGGGGTCGGGACCACGGGGCAGACCGTGCCGTTGATGTAGCCGCGCTCCTTCATCGGCCGGGCGCAGACGCCCGTGTCGATGAACCTCGTGTACCAGTTGCTGTTGTTGCTGAAGATCTCGTTGTTGTTCCAGCGGGCGTGGTCCTGGGGGAGGCCGGGGTGCCCAGGGAAAAGCGAGTCGGTAGCAATACCCGTCGCGTTCTCGTAGAACTTGTTGTGATGGGCCCAGATCGAGTTGCCCGCCGTGCCCGAGTAACCCAGCGTGTTGTGGTGGCTCCGGTTGTTGCGGATCTCGATGGCGTAGCGGGTGGCCTTGACGTTGGGGTTGTTCGCGTTCAGGTCGGAACCCGAGCCGGGGTAGATCCCCGAGTCGCCATTGAAGTAGTTGTCGGTGCGCTGGATCAGGCCGTGGTCGCTGGCAAACGCGAGAATGCCGTACTCGTCGTTGCCGCGGGTGATGAGCTTGTCGAGGAGGAAGCCGTCGGTCTCAAGCACGTAGACGGCGTTGAACTCCGCCTGCTGGACGGTCATGTTGCGCACCACCGCACCACCGGCGCGGTCGAGACGGATGGCGTTGAGCTTCTGGAAGTCGTTGTTGATGATGACGTCGGTCATCTTGCGTCCGGTGCCAACGATCTGGATGCCGCAGAACTTGCTGTCGCAGGCGATCGACCTGTTGCCGGGGGTGCGGTCGCCGAAGACCGAGATGAGGTTGAGGTTGTAAGGGCACCTCCGCTGGTCCGCGTAGGAGAGGCCGATCGGGTTGGTGGTGCCTGGACCCTCATCCTCGGCGCTTTCAGCCTGGCCGTCCGGATCCGGGATCCCTTGGGTGGAGATGCTGCCGATGTACTGCGGCGTCGGCAGGGGGTCGTCCGACGCGGTACCGAGGTGGGAGCAGTACTGGCTGCGAGCGCGCTGGCCCCACTTGCGCTCCTCATAGACCCCCGGAAGCACGTAGATCGACGTCTTGCGCTTGTTGACCGACAGGACGGCGTCCTGGATGGAGCGGAACTTGCACTGCTTGAGCATCTTCTTGTTCGTCCGCTTCAGCCGGCCGGCCGGCATCCGCTTGATCCTGTCCTTGCTCTGCGGCGCGCAGACCACTCGCGACTCGGGGTTGTTGTAACCCAGGAAGTGCGGCACCTTCCCCTTGCCGCTGGGGAAACCCGCTGGGCGCTCCTCGTGGGCGGAGGCGGGCCCCGACGATGACCAGGGCCGACAGGAGCAGTCCGGGGACGAGCAGGCAGGACAGGGCAAGACGAGCGGAGCGGGGCATGAAATTCCTTCCGTTGGTCGCACAACGACCGGATTGTGGCGCAGGTTACGACTGCAGCAGACTGCATCGACATGGGCGAACCTCAGCGGGTCATCGTCGTGGGCGCCGGAGTGGTCGGCTTGAGCTGCGCCGTGCGCCTGCTCGAGGCCGGCCATCGGGTCGATGTCCTGGCCAGGGACCTGCCCCTGGAGACGACCTCGGTCGTGGCAGCGGCCCTCTGGTACCCGTACCGCGCGCTGCCGCAGCACCGGGTAACCGCCTGGGCGGCCCACACGTACCAGGTGTTCGCTCGGCTGGCCGGCGCCGAGCCTGCCGCTGGCGTGCGAATGCTCGCCGGCACCGAGGTGATGGCGACCCCCACCGGCGACCCCTGGTGGCGCTCAGCGGTGCCAGCACTGGCGCGGGCCAGCAACCTCCCGGCCGGATACGTCGATGGCTGGTCGTTCGAGGCTCCGGTGATCTCTATGCCGGTCTACCTGGGCTGGTTGAGGTCCCGGCTGCTGGATCTCGGCGGCACCGTGACCAGGCTCAACCTGGGTGCGCTGCCCGAGGGAAGCGACCTGGTGGTGAACTGCTCGGGCATCGGAGCGCGGCTGCTCGCGAGCGACGATTCGGTGGGTCCCGTGCGCGGGCAGGTCGTCGTGGTCGAACAGGTTGGGCTCGACTCGTGGTGGCTGGATGGTGCCGGGCCGACCTACGTCATTCCGCGGCCGACCGAGATCGTGGTGGGTGGGACCGACGAGGTAGGGGACTGGAGTCGCACCCCGTCACCGGAGCTCGCGCAGAAGATGCTCACCCGTGCCGCAGCGTTGGTGCCTGAGCTCGCGACGGCCAGAGTGCTACGACACAAGGTTGGCCTACGACCCGCCCGTCCGGAGGTGCGTCTCGAGCGTGAAGGACGCGTGGTGCACTGCTATGGGCACGGTGGCGCGGGAGTCACCCTCAGCTGGGGGTGCGCTGACGAGGTGGCCGAGCTGGTCAGTGCTGACGGAAGTTGAAGCTCTCTTGGCTCGCAGCCCGAGGCTCCGTCCCAGTGCCGAGGCGGATCACCTGTACGACGGCGTCGGGGTTCAGCGGCCCGTAGATATGGGGAAAGGTCTCGGCGGTTCCTGGGGGTGACTCCTCCACCACGGGTGCCGTCAGGCGCTCGGTGTCGATCGTCAGCAGCACCAGCTGCTCGGTGACCTCGCCGTAGAAGCGATCGCGCACGTCCTGCCACTGGTCGCCTCGGCTGGCGTGGATGAAGCCCTCCTCGGCCAGCGTGACGCCGTGCGTCGACGTCGTGTAGCTCCCCACTCGCTGCGCGACCTGCCAGTCGGCGACCGTGGCGATGTGGAAGATCCGCATCAGAAGAGCCGGTGGCTCGGGTCGTCGAGGCCGCGCAACGCGTCGTAGTCGACGACCGCGCACACAATGCCGCGATCGGTGGCGAGTACCCGCGCCTGGGGCTTGATCTCCTGCGCGGCGAAGATGCCGCGCACCGGGGCCAGCAGCGGATCACGGTTCAGCAGCTCCAGGTAGCGCGTGAGCTGCTCGACTCCGTCGATCTCCCCGCGACGCTTGATCTCCACGGCCACGCTGGCGCCTGACGCGTCGCGGCACATCAGGTCGACGGGCCCGATGGCGGTGGGGTACTCGCGGCGGACCAGGCTCAGACCGTCGGCCAGGGTCGCGGGGTGCTCGGCAAGCAGCTCTTGCAGGTGCTTCTCCACACCGTCCTTCTGCAGGCCTGGATCGATGCCGAGGTCGTGCTGAGAGTCGTGCACGACCTCGTCGATCAGGATCCGGAGCGTGTCATCGGTCTTCGTCGTCACCGTCCACTCGACCCGACCGTCATCGGTGACACCCTCGCGGAGCGTGCAGGGTGGGGACATCCAGTTCAAGGGTTTGTAGGAGCCGCCGTCAGAGTGGACCAGCACCGAGCCGTCCGCCTTGATCATCAGCACCCGGGTAGCCATCGGCAGGTGGGCCGTCAGGCGTCCTGAATAGTCCACCTGGCACCGGGCCACCACTAGTCGCACGAGCCGAAATGTACCCAGGTAAAGTGCGCGGGTGACTCGGCGGGCCTTGGTGTTCTTGTTGGGGCTGGCAGTCGTAGCCACGCCCCTGCTGCTGCGCGCGCCCAGTCCGGCCGGTGCTCCCCAACAGCTTCCGGTGGCCGCTCCCAGCGCGATCGTGATCGTCGTCGACGACATGGACGACTTCACCTGTGCGGACACCGAGCTCTATCTGCCGCGCAGCTCGAAGTGGCTCTCGAAGCAGGGCCGCTGCTTCGAGGACGCCACCGTTGCGGACCCGGTCTGCTGCCCCGCACGGGCGATGATCATGACCGGGCAGCTGCCGCACAACAATGGCGTCCGCAGGCAGAACGAGGCGGACCAGCTGATCGCGGCCGACACCATGCAGCACGACCTCGGGTTAGCCGGGATCCCGGCCTACGGGACCGGCAAGTTCCTCAACGGGCTGGACCCCGCCGCGCTGAAGAACGGAGAGTTCGACAGCGGCTTCGCGGAGTCGGACTTCTGGAACCACTACGACTACCTCAACTACGACCTGATCGACGACGACGGTTACCGCTACACGCCGCCGGAACGGGTGCACACGACCGTGCGTACGGGCGTCAACCTGCGCACCTATGTCGCCCAGAAGGTGGAGGAGGGCGAGCCTTTCTTCGCCTACGCCGCATTCTTGGCGCCCCACGATCAGACCGGCCAGGGCCAGGGCTCGCTACCGAGCCCAACCTCGGCGAACGCCGGGCGACCAGTGCCGAAGTTCGACTACCGGCCCGAGCTGGACACTCGCGACAAGCTGCTCCCGTTTCAGAACCTGGAGCACGACCTCGCGTACTTCCGCGCCAAGCAGGCCACCCGCGTCCGCGCGCTCTACGACGTGGACGACCAGGTCGCCGCGCTGTTCCAGCTGCTCGAGGCTCAGGACCGCCTCGAGACCACGGCGGTCATCTTCACCAGCGACAACGGCTACGCCTTGGGGGAGAACGGCTGGGAAGGCAAGGCCGTGCCGTACCCCGCCTCCGTGGACGTTCCTCTCCTGGCCTACCTGCCACCCGGGATCGGCGCACCTGGCCACGACACTCGGCCCGTTGACCTGATCGACATCGCCCCAACGATCTACGACGTCTTCGACGTCGTGCCGGGCCACGTCATGGACGGTCATTCCTTGCTCGGCGACCACGTTCGGACCCGGGGCCGGGTGCTCGAGTTCGCCAACGAGCGTTCCAACCTGGTGCTGCGTGAGTCCGGCTATGCGCCCTTCCGGGTGCCGACGTGGGCGATGCTCAGGGACGGCGACCGTGCGCTGGTGCAGTACTACCGCTCGGGACGACTGTGGCATCGCGAGTACTACGAGGACCCGGGGATGAATCGCAACCTCCTGTGGTCGGAGCTGCCCAAGGATCAGAAGCCGACCTGGAAGATGATCAAAGGCATGGTCCAGGAGCTCAAGCGACTGCGGAACTGCGTGGGCACCGACGAGCAGGGCTCACCCAATCCCTGTCCCTGACAGTGGGGAAGTTACCGGTCAGTGAACACGGCGCGGAAGCTCAGAGCGGGCATGGAATGATGCGCGCCATGACTGAGACGGCCCAGGAAACCCCTGCACCGACCCGCACCTTCTCGACGATCGGCGTCGTCGGACTCGGCACCATGGGTGCCGGCATCGCAGAGGTCTTCGCTCGCAACGGCTACTCCGTGGTCGGCGTCGAGCTCGACGAGGACGGGGTGGAGCGGGGTCGTAAGTACCTTGAGCACTCCACCGCCCGGGCGGTCAAGCGCGAGAAGATGACCGAAGCCGAACAGGCGGAGCTGCTCGGACGGATCACCTTCACCACGTCGCTGAAGGACCTGACCGATGCCGAGCTCGTGGTTGAGGCCGTCGTCGAGTCGCTGGAGGTCAAGAAGGCCGTCCTCCGCGACCTCGAGGCGATCGTGTCGCCCGAGACCATCTTGGCCACCAACACGTCGTCGCTCTCGGTCACCGAGATCTCCACCGCCAACGCTCACCCCGGTCGGGTTGTCGGCGTGCACTTCTTCAACCCGGCACCGGTGCAGAACCTGGTCGAGATCGTGCGCACGGTGGTCACGGAGCCGACGGTGCTTGCGGACGTGACGGCCCTGGTCGAGAAGCTCGGGAAGAGTCCGGTCGTCTGCGGCGACAAGGCTGGATTCATCGCCAACACGTTGCTGTTCGGCTACCTCAACCACGCCGCCTCGATGCTCGAGGGTCGGTATGCGAGCCGCGAGGACATCGACGCCGCGATGCGCTTCGGGTGCGGGTACCCCATGGGCCCGCTCGCGCTGCTCGACCTGATCGGCCTCGACACGGCGTACGAGATCCTGGAGACGATGTATCGCCAGGGCCGCGACCGTCTGCACGCGCCCACCCCGATCCTCAAGCAGATGGTGACCGCGGGATTGCTGGGCCGCAAGACCGGGCGCGGCTTCTACACCTATGAGAGCGCCGACAGTCCGGTCGTCGTCCCGGACGACAAGACACCGTCACCTGACGAGCAGCCTCAGCTCAAGCACGACATCAAGCTGGTCGGCGTCGTCGGCACCGGCACCATGGCCAGTGGAATCGTCGAGGTCTTCGCCAAGAGCGGTTACGACGTGCTGGTCGTCGGCCGTGGTCAGGACAAGGTCGACGGCGTAGTCGCTGCGATCACGAAGAACTTTGACAAGCAGATCCAGCGCGGCAAGACGACCGAGGAGGCCAAGGCCGAGGTCCTGGCCAGGGTCACCGGCTCGGTCTCGCTCGATGACCTCAAGGACGTCGACATCGTGGTCGAGGCGATCGCCGAGGACCTCGCGATCAAGACCACCCTGTTCGAGAACCTCGACGAGATCTGCAAGCCCGGGGCAATCCTGGCGACGACCACCTCGTCGCTCCCGATCATTGCGTGCGCGCAGGCGACCAAGCGCCCACAGGACGTGGTCGGGATGCACTTCTTCAATCCGGCACCGATCATGAAGCTGGTCGAGGTGGTCTCCACCGTCTCTACCGACGATGACGTCACCGAGACGACGCGCGCGTTGTGCGCAAAGGTGGGCAAGGTCGCCGTCTCGTGCGCTGACCGGGCCGGCTTCATCGTCAACGCGCTGCTGTTCCCCTATCTCAACGACGCGGTCAAGATGCTCGAAGCCCACTACGCGACGGCGGACGACATCGACCTCGCCATGAAGCAGGGTTGCGCCCTGCCGATGGGGCCGTTCGAGCTGCTCGATGTGGTCGGCAACGATGTCTCGCTGGCGATCCAGCGTGAGCTCTACCTGGAGTTCCGCGAGCCGGGCTTCGCCCCAGCACCGCTGCTGGAGCACCTGGTCACGGCGGGCTACCTCGGTCGCAAGACCAAGCGGGGGTTCCGCGACTACACGCGTCGCTGAACAACAAACGCCCAGCTTTCGTAGTCTCAAGGGCATGACCACATTCAGGCAACGTCTGCTCTCGCTGCTCGTCCTCAGCGCGGTTGCGCTCGCGCCGCAGCTCGTCTCGCCGCCGTCGTACGCCGACGCACCGGCTGCGGCCGCACAGTGCCGGCGCACACTGGCTACCTATCCGACCCTTCATCCGGGAGATCGGGGACCGGCCGTACGCACGTTGCAGTGCGCACTCAACGACCTCGGCCGGCAGGTCGTGGTCGACGGCGACTACGGTCCGCAGACCCGTCGGGCAGTTGCTCGGATCGAGTCGAACTTCGAGGGTGGCGTCGCACACCCCGGCGAGATCGGGCCTGCCTTCTGGGGCATGCTGTACGGCTGTCAGCTGCCGGACCGCTCGCTGTCGCGTGGAGATCGGGGTCACGCCGTGGTGGTGCTGCAGCGGGCCCTGAGGGCGGGGGGCGCCACGATCGCCGTCGACGGCAACTTCGGCCCTCAGACCGAGCGGGTGCTGAAGGCCTTTCAGCGCGGCTTCGGTAGTCGGGCGACCGGCAGGACCGACAGCGGCACGCGTTACCTCATCTGCTGGGGTGCGTTCGGCTGAGCCCTGGCTAGGCCGGCTAGCCGGCAGGCAGCGCAGCCAACGAGTCCTCGCGGCCGAGCGTCATCCGGCCGAGCAGGCGCAGCTGCTGGGGTGCGTTGGACCAGGTCGTCGCGGCGAGCCAGCCGTTGGGCAGCGACAGGCGCACCACCCGGTGCCACGCCGATGCCACCTGTGGGACCAGCGGACGGGCGTTGTAGCTGAGTCCGTAGCGCTGGAAGAGGTCCTTGACCTGCACCGCGATCTCCGCATAGCGGTTGCTCGGGAGGTCGGGAAACAGGTGATGCTCGATCTGGTGGGAGAGGTTGCCGCTCATCAGGTGCATGAACCTGCCACCGGAGATGTCGGCTGATCCCAGCATCTGGCGCAGGTACCACTGACCGCGAGTCTCGTCGGGGTCGATCCCCTCCTGCTCGAAGGTCTCGACACCCTCCGGGAAGTGGCCACACATGATGATGGAGTGGCTCCACAGGTTGCGGGTCAGGTTGGCGATCGCGTTGGCTGCCAAGGTGCGCCGGTATCCCGCGGGGCCGGACAGCACCGGGTGCACGACGTAGTCCTTCGTCACCTGTTGGGTGACCTTCCGCAGGGCCATCTTGAGTCGACTCCTGAGCACCGGAGTCACCCCCTTCTTCTCGCGCAGGTGCTCGCCGAGGTCGAGGTCGTACATCGCGATGCCGTACTCGAAGATGCAGGCCGTGATGAAGTTCTGTAGCGGCTGGAACAGGTAGCGAGGCGTCCACTCCTGGTCCTCGTCGACGCGCATGATGCCGTAGCCGAGGTCGTTGTCCTTGCCGATGATGTTCGTGTACTTGTGGTGCGTCTGGTTGTGGGACTGCTTCCATTGCTCGGGCGGGGAGACGTGGTCCCAGTCCCAGGTCGTGGAGTGGATCTTGGGGTCGCGCATCCAGTCCCACTGGCCGTGGAGCACGTTGTGGCCGATCTCCATGTTGTCCAGGATCTTGGCCACGGAGAGACCGATCGTCCCCAAGATCCATGCGGGCGGGTACTTGCCCGCCAACAGCAGCGCCCGGCTGCCGAGCTCCAGCTTGCGCTGGACATCGATCACCCGTCGGATGTACGCCGCGTCCCGCTCGCCGAGGCTGTCCAGGATCTGCTGCCGTAGCGCGTCGAGCTCGTCACCGATCTGCTCGATCTCTTCGGTTGTCAGATGTGCGGTCTGGTTGTCGATCTTCTTCTGCAGGACTGTCATGGGGCCTTCGGACGTCGGATGCGGGGGTAGTTCTCGAAGGTACCCCCGCAAAGTGACGAACAACGACTCCTGCAGGTAACGGATAGGGTCCCAGTCCGGTTCGATCTGCTCAGTCGCTCAGGGCCGAGTGGTGCACACCCAGGTGCGGATCGTTCCGCCGAAGTTCTGCCTCGCCTGGGCTACGGCGCGTGGCTTGGTGGTGCCCCAGCCGAACTTGTAGCGGCTCACGAAACCCTCACGGTCGTACTTCACAGCCACCGCGCCACAAGCGTTGCGGAACCAGCCCACCTGCGTGCACGTACCCGGGTAGTCCGAGTGCTGGCGGCACCGTTGCTGCGCCGCGTTCTGGGCGGCCCGCTTGGTGCCGAAGTCGTAGGAGTAGCCGAACGCTCCGTCGGAGGCGAGCGAGATGGCGCCGTAGTAGAGCCGTACGCGTTGGCTCTGGTCAGCCGTGGCGGCGCCTGCGCTGGACGCGAAGCTGAGGGATGCGCTGGCCAGAACGGCCGCGACGGTCATGACGAAGAGGCTTCGGAATTTGGTCATGTCGCTCCGATCGATAGGTAGTGGCAAGGGCGAGCCCGATCTACCCACTTCACCGGGTGAAGGATCAGCCCGGCTACGGTGACAGCGTGCCGCCCTTTCGGTCTCCTGTCACACGGATGACCGTTGCCGTCGAACTGGTCTTGACCAGTCTTCCGATGAAGGCGCACGAGCCGGCGCCCGGTGGGGCACGGAGGGTGCTGACCTCATGACCGAGCTGCACACGACGACCTTTGGGGAGGCGGGCTCGCCGATCGTCTTCTGCCACGGGCTGTTCGGCCAGGGCAAGAACTGGACCGCGATCGCCAAGGCGTTGTCCGACGACCACCGGGTGGTGCTGGTCGACATGCCGGACCACGGGCAGTCGCCGTGGAGCGAACGCTTCGACTTCGTGGAAGCTGCCGAGCAGGTCGCTCGGCTCCTGTCCGCGGACGACCCGGTGACCCTCGTCGGCCACTCCATGGGCGGCAAGATCGCGATGCTCGTCGCGTTGCAGCCACCCCGAGCTCGTGAATCACCTCGCAGTCGTGGACGTCGCCCCCGTGGCCTACGACCACGCCGAGGAGTTCGCCGGCTACATCGACGCGATGCGCGCCATCGACCTCGATGGCCTCGAACGGCGAAGTGAGGCCGACGAGGCACTCCAGGACGCTGTGCCGAGCGCGATGGTGCGCGGCTTCCTGTTGCAGAGCCTGCGTCGCGAGCACTCGCACTGGGAGTGGCGGCTGAACCTGGAGCTGCTTGGCCGCGATCTCGACCAGATCACCGACTGGCCGGAGGACCGGCTGGCTGAGGTGACGGCGTACGACGGCCCCGTGTTGTGGGTGGGCGGCGAGCGGTCGCCCTACGTGAAGCCTGAGTATGAGGGCGCGATGGACCACTGGTTCCCGCACAACCGCAAAGTGACCGTGAAAGAGGCCGGCCACTGGGTGCACTCCGAGCAGCCAGAAGTATTCGTCGAGGTGCTGCGGCGCTTTCTGGCTGGTTAGGCCGCTGGCGCTACCCCCGGCGCTACCGTTGGCGGGCGCGGTAGGCGGCAACGGCGTTGCGGTTGCCGCAGGTGGTCGAGCAGAACCGGCGAGAGCGGTTCCGGGAGAGGTCGAGCACGATGCCGGCGCAGTCGTCGTCGGCGCACACGCCTAGCCGCGACATCTCGTCGGTACGGATCACGTCGATCATGGCCATGGCCGTCTCGACGATGACCCTGGTCGCGAGTGGTTGGTGGTCGTCGACGGCGTGCAGGTGCCAGTCGAAGTCGCCGTGGCGGACCAGCCGGGGAAGTGCCTTTGCGCTGGCGAGCATCTCGTTGACCATGACCACGGCCTGGTCCCGGTCGGCGGTGAGCAGGGCTCGCAGCCGGGGTCGGATCCGGCGGATGGCGTCCAGCTCGGCCTGGGAGCTCTCGTAGCGGCCGGTGTAGCCGAAACTGTTGTAGAAGTTGTCGAGCTCCTCGGCCGTCTCGAGCGTGTCGGGAGGCTCGGCCGTGTTGGCCAGGACTACCGCAGCCTGGAGGGATAGCTCAGTGTCATAGGCAAAGGGCACATTGACAGGTTACTTTATCGGCCGGTACCGTCATGCGTCATGGCGCTAGTGACGGATGACACAGCGTTGCCGCAGGTGAAGGCGTACGCCGTGTCGGGCCTCGGTTTCGCCCTCGTCTCGGCTGTCACTTTCGGTCTCTCCGGCGCACTCGCGCGTGGGCTGCTCGAGACAGGCTGGAGCCCGGGTGCGGTGGTGCTGGTGCGGATCGGCATCGCGGCCGCCATCGTGGCGCCCTTCGCGGTCGTTGCGCTGCTGGCCGCTGGCACGTCGTGCGTCGCAACGCCGGCATCGTCGTCGCCTACGGACTGCTTGCCGTGGCCGGCGCCCAGTTCTGCTACTTCTCGGCCGTCCAGCACATGCAGGTCGGTCCGGCGCTGCTGATCGAGTACACCGCCCCAGCGGCGGTCGTGGTGTGGCTGTGGCTGCGCCAGGGCGAACGCCCAGGTGCCGTCACGCTGCTCGGTGCGGGGGTGGCGGCTGTTGGACTGGTCCTGGTGCTCGACGTAGTCTCCGGCGCTGCGGTGAATGTGCCGGGCGTGCTGTGGGCGCTGGCCGCCATGGTCGGCGCGTCGGCGTACTTCCTGATCTCCGCCGACGAGAGCACTGGCATCCCTCCGATCGCACTGGCGGGTGGTGGTCTGGTTGTCGGTGCTGTTGCCCTCGGTTTGCTCGCCGTCATCGGTCTGCTGCCGATGGAGGCCAACGCCGCCGCGACGACGTACGCGGGCGCCGAGGTCGCCTGGTGGGTGCCGCTCCTGGTGCTCGGGGTGGTGACCGCCGCGATCGCCTACGTGACCGGCATCGCGGCCATCCGTCGCCTGGGGTCCCGGGTCGCGTCGTTCGTGGCGCTGACGGAGGTCGTGGCGGGCGTGGTCTGGGCTTGGGTGCTGCTGGACGAGCTGCCCCGACCCATCCAGCTGGTCGGTGGTGCGCTGATCCTTGCTGGCGTGATCGCGGTCAAGCTCGGCGAGAAGGCGACCGTTCGCCCAGAACCAACGCCGGCTTGAGCCAGGCGCCAGTGCCATGCGCGACGGTGTGGTGGTTTCGAGGCTCGCACCTCAACCACCGTCGGGAGCGTCAGCGACGAGCCTCGAAACCCTTGTGGAGGAGGGGGAAACTCGAGCGATGAGTGTCGGTCGTGGGTGCTTGGATTGTTCTATGACCAGCACCGCATCGACCAGGTTGGGGGGACACCCGATCACGGTTGCTGCTGGGCAGATCCACGAGCTGGTGGGCCCACCAGACCCAGCAGACCCGGACCACAGCCCACCGCGACCTCAGGCTCGCCCAAGCGCTCGACACCGAGTCACACGAGCCAGTCCGTCGTGCGCTGGCAGTCCGGGGAAGTGCTGGTCGACCAGGCCGCGGTGATCGTGGGTGCCGTGGACGCGTTGCCCGAGGACGCGCAGCCGTGGGTGGCCCCGAGAGCCGAACAGTGGTTGCTGGACCAAGCCCAGGGCCACGACGCCAAAGCGTTGCGGATCCTGGGGAAACGGATCCTGGAGGTCATCGACCCCGCCACCGCGGACGCCCACGAAGCAGCGCAGTTGGAACGCGGGGAACAAGCAGCCGAAGCTGCTGCGTCCTCCCGGATGTCGGATGACGGGCACGGCAGGTGTCACGGCCGGTTCACCATCTCGACCCGGCACGCAGCGATGCTGAAGAAAGCACTGCTCGCCGTCGCCGCACCGAAGCACCGGGTCGAGGTCGACGGCTACGCCCCCACACCCGGACGCCCCTCAGATCACCGCGTGGGTCAAGCGTTCCAGGAGTACCTCCAGACCTACCCCACCGCCGCGCTACCCAAGGCCGGTGGCGTCAACGCCACGATCGTGGTCACCATGACCCTGGAGACTTTGCTCGGCGGACTCCAAGCGGCCCACCTCGACACCGGTGAACACCTCAGCGCCAGCGAAGCGCGCGCCGCCTGACCTGCACAGCCAGCATCATCCCCGCCGTCCTCAACGGTAAGTCCCAGATCCTCGACCTCGGCCGCAAACAACGCTTCCACACCAAAGCCACCCGGGATCGGGGTTGTGCCACACCCACCACACCATCCCCTGGAGCAGAAACGGCCCCACCAGCCTCACCAACGGACCTAGGCCGAGTGAGGTCAGCGGGCTATCGAGCTAACGCGTGTCCTGCCGCTTCACCACGACCTCGCGCATGATCAGCAGGATCGCTGCGGCGGTGGGGATGGCGAGCAGCGCGCCGACGATGCCGAGCAGGGCGGCGCCGACCAGGGCGGCGATCACCACGACCGAGCCGGGCACGTCGACCGACTTCTTCATCACCCGCGGGTAGATGACGTAGTTCTCCACCTGCTGGTAGATGATGTAGAAGATCGCGCAGGCGATGCCGATCTTGATGTCGGTCGCGAAGGCGATCGCGGTCACGATGACGGCGCCGAGGGTCGCGCCGATCATGGGGATGACGTCGAGCACCGCCACCACGAAGGCGAGGGCCACGGCGTACTTGCTCAGGCCGATGACCAACAGGAACACCAGCGACGAGATGCCGGCGCACATGGCGACCACGAACGCGCCGGAGACGTAGCCGCCGACGTTGTGGATGACCTTGTCGCCCAGGCGGCTGACCCGGTCGCGGCGCGAGGCGGGGGCCAGCTTGTAGAGGGCGTTCTTCGTCAGCTCGAGTGACGACAAGAAGTACAGCGTCAGCACGACGATGATGAACGCGTTGAACAATGCGGACAAGATGCGCAGGCCGAATCCGAGCACGCCGCCGAACAGGCTGCTGAGGAAGTCGCCGTTGGCGACGTAGTCCTTGAGCTTCTCGATGAGGTGGTACTCGTTGTCGAGCTTCTGGACCTGCTTGTTCTGCTGGAGCTCGTCGAGCCAGCCGGGCACGTTGTCGGTGAGCGTCTGCACCTGGTCGGTGATGACCGGCACGATGGCCACCAGGAACAGGCGCCAGTGCCGACGAAGACTCCGATGATCACGACGAAGACCGCCCACGGACGACGCAGGCCGCGACGCTCCAGGAACTCGACGGAGGGGTTGAGTCCACTGGCGAGGAACATCGAGACCACCACCAGCATCAGCACCGAGCCGATGCCGGTGATGGCGGTGAACAAGAAGAACGCGACCAGCGCGCCGAGGCCGAAGAAGAAGCCGAAGTAGAAGGGTGAGCGCCGGTCGAACGCTTCGCCGGGCTCGCCGTAGTCGTCGTCCCGTCCGTGGCGGTCGGGTCACCGGGTCTGCGGTGATCACCGCCCGGTCGATGTCGACGGCAGGCTAGTCGCCTTTCATCGGCGTCGACCCGTCGGTCAACTCTCGTCCTCGCCGAAGCCCGGCCACCACGTCGCGCAGTGACGCCAGCTGAGCGGTGATCGCGTCGCGGCGCTTGGTCAGCCGGTCCAGCTCCGCCCGGGTCGCCGCGATCTCCCGCTGCGCCTCCGCGTCGCCGCTGGAGGAGATCGACTCGGCCTGGCTGCGGGCCGAGTCGACGATCTGCTCCGCCTCGCGGCGGGCCCGGGTGAGCAGCGCCTCGGCCTCGGACTGCGCGGCCGCGCGGTGCTCGCTGGCCTGCTTGGCGGCCTCGCTGGCCCGGTCCTCGGCCGCGGAGGCGCGATCCTCCGCCTCCTCGACGAGCCGGCGGGTCTCGGCGGTCGCGCTGTTGTGGTGGTCGGTGGCCTCGCGCGCCAGGCGCTCCTTCTCAACAGCGAGCAGTGCGCCGCGCCTCCTGCACCTCGCGGTCGGCCGCTGCTTGCGCCTGCTCGACCTCGCGGGTGGCAGCGGTGCGCAGTTCGGTGGTCTCCTGCTGCGACGGCGAGCCGCAGCTGGTCGGCCTCACGGCGGGCGGCGGCGACGAGTGTCGGATGGCCTCGCTCTTGGCCAAGCTCGCGCTCCTGCTCGGCGTCGGCGAGCAGCCGGATGCGGGTCTCCTCCAGCTCCTTGAGCTGGGCGACGCGGATGTCCTCGGCCTCGCGGGAGGCGTCGGAGCGGATCGCCTTGGCGTCGCGGTTGGCCTGGGTCAGGATCTCGTCGGCGTCGCTCTGGGCGACCTGACGGATCTCGTCGGCCTCTTCCTCGGCGAGGCGCAGCATGGCGCTGGCCCGGCCGCCGAGGCCGGCGTACGAGGGCCGCTCGATCTCCGCCATCTCGTTGCGGGCCTCTCGACCTCGCGCTCGAGCTCGATCACGCGCTGCTCGGACTCGGTCAGGCTGGCGCTGAGTCCGGCCTTCTCGCTGCTCAGCTGGCGCACCCGGGCGTCGACCGCAGCGCGGTCGTAGCCGTTGCGACGGACGACCGGGAAGCCGTCCGAGCTGGTGGCGGCGGCCGGCGGCCGGGGCGTCGGCGGGAGGCTGCCGGGCGCTCTGCCTGGCAGCGGGGGAGCCGGGGATCGGCGGCGCGCTGGGCCTCCTTGGTCGGGCCCGGGCGGCGGCGGCAGGACCGGGCGCTCCTTGGTCGAGCTCGTCGGCTGGCTCGGCTCGGGCTGCGCTGGGCGTCCGGTGGCGGTCTCTGCTCGTCCTGCTGGACGACGGGGATCACCTGGGTCTTCTCCGATCGGCTCCGGACTGCTTCGGGCGGGCGCCTGGGTGTCGGCGTCGCGCTCGGGCTGGTCGTCGAAGATGGACAGACCCTGGTCGCTCATGGGTGGAGTACCTCGTTCTGATCGGGGGCGGCTAGGACCATGATCGACCGATCGACGTAGCAGAACCCACCCCGGCTCTGCGCGCGACGATCGTGCACAATTCGCCGCTGACCCGCCAGAAAGTTTCTGACGGGTCAGCGGAAGACGTGTGCCTAGACGCCGCGGAAGCGGTTGATCTCGTCGAGGTGCTGGGCGCGGAGCTCGTGGTTGCGTACGCCGAGGCCCTCCTCGGGCGCCAGGCAGAGCACGCCGACCTTGCCCTGGTGGGCGTTCTGGTGGACGTCGAGGGCCGCCCGGCCGACGTCCTCGAGGCCGTAGGTGCGTGACAGGGTCGGGTGGATCATGCCCTTGGCGATGAGGCGGTTGGCCTCCCACGACTCGCGGTAGTTCGCGAAGTGCGAGCTGATGATCCGCTTGAGGTTCATCCACAGGTAGCGGTTGTCGTACTCGTGCATGTAGCCCGAGGTCGAGGCACAGGTGGTGATGATGCCGCCCTTGCGAGTCACGAAGACCGAGGCCCCGAAGGTCTCCCGACCGGGGTGCTCGAAGACGATGTCGATGTCCTCGCCACCGGTCAGCTCCCGGATCTTGGCACCGAGGCGTTTCCACTCACTTGCGGGTCCTGCGTGTGCGGGTCACTCCAGAACTTGTAGCCCTCCTCGGAGCGGTTGATGATCAGCTCCGCGCCCATCGAGCGGGCGATGGCTGCCTTCTCCTCGTTGGAGACCACGCAGACGGGGGTGGCCCCGCCGTTGAGCGCGTACTGCGTCGCGAAACCGCCGAGGCCACCGGAAGCGCCCCAGATCAGCACGTTGTCGCCCTGCTTCATGGCGCCGCCGTTCTTGGAGACCAGCTGGCGGTACGCCGTGGAGTTCACCAGCCCGGGTGAGGCCGCCTCCTCCCAGGTCAGGTGCGCCGGCTTCGGCATCAGCTGGTTGGACTTCACCAGCGCGACCTCGGCGAGACCCGCCGAAGTTGGTCTCGAAGCCCCAGATCCGCTGCTGCGGGTCGAGCATCGTGTCGTTGTGGCCGTCGGCGTCCTCGAGCTCGACCGAGAGGCAGTGCGCGACGACCTCGGTGCCCGGCTTCCACTTCGTGACGCCGGGGCCGGTCTTGAGCACGACGCCGGCCAGGTCGGAGCCGACCACGTGGTACGGCAGGTCATGGCGCTTGGTCAGCTCGGAGAGCCGGCCGTAACGCTCCAGGAACCCGAACGTCGAGACCGGCTCGAAGATCGAGGTCCACACGGTGTTGTAGTTGATGGCGGAGGCCATCACGGCGACGTACGCCTCGCCGGGGCCGAGCTCGGGCAGCGCGACCTCCTCGACGTGTAGCGACTTGCGTGGGTCCTTGTCGCGGGACTCGAGGCCCTCGAACATGTCGACCTCGTCCTTGTGCACCGTGACGGCGCGGTAGGACTCAGGCAGGTCGAGATGGGCGTAGTCCTCGCTCGAAGTGTCTCCGGCCTGGATGGCGTCGAGGATGTGCTGCACGGTTGGAGCTCCTGACTAGATCGGGTGGGTCAAGCGGTCTGAAAGATTACCCGTGGGTAACAGGGTCAGTGACCCGAGGTCGCAGGTTGGACCAGCTCCACCAGCACTCCACCAGCGTCCTTCGGATGGATGAAGTTGATCCGGGAGTCCGAGGTGCCGCGCCGCGGGGCGTCGTAGAGCAGCCGGACGCCGCGCTGGCGGAGGATCGCGCTGACCTGCTCGACGTCGGTCACCCGGTAGGCCATCTGCTGGACGCCCGGCCCGGACCGATCCAGGAACTTCGCGATCGTGGAGTCGGCGTTGAGTGGGGCGAGGAGCTGGATGCAGGAGCCTGAATCTCCCACGGCGATCATCGCCTCACGCACGCCCTGCTCCTCGTTGACCTCCTCGTGGGCCAGCTGCATGCCGAACGTGTCGCGGTAGAACGCGATCGCCTCGTCGAGGTCGCTCACCGCGATGCCGACGTGGTCGATGGCGGTGAACAGGTGCTGAGGGATCTCGAGAGGTGCGGTCATGGCCCACATCGTCGTACGCCGCGGCGATCGCCGCGACCCGGTGTGACGTTTTCCTCATCGTCCTGCGGCGGACACCCTCGCCACTCGAGTGACCGGTGGGTATCGTCACAGCGTTACCGAGTCTTCCTGGAGGAACCCATGTCCAGCAACGTGATCGTCGCCGGCGCACGCACCCCGATCGGCCGCCTGCTGGGCGGCTTCAAGTCCCTGTCCGCGGCCGACCTCGGCGGCGTCGCCATCAAGGGCGCGCTCGAGAAGGCAGGCGTGAGCGCGGATCAGGTCGACTACCTGATCATGGGCCAGGTCATCCTGGCTGGCGCTGGCCAGAACCCCGCCCGCGCGGCCGGCATCGCTGGCGGCCTACCGCTCACGGTGCCCTCGATCACCGTCAACAAGGTGTGTCTGTCTGGCCTCAACGCGATCGCAACGGCCGACCAGATGATCCGCGCAGGTGAGGCAGACATCATCGTCGCCGGCGGCATGGAGTCGATGACGAACGCCCCTCACCTGCTGCCCAAGTCGCGCGAGGGGTTCAAGTACGGCGACACCTCGCTGGTCGACTCGATGGCCTACGACGCCTTGTTCGACCAGGCGACCCAGCAGGCGATGGGCGCGCTGACCGAGCAGTGCAACGCCGCTGGCACCAACCTGACCCGCGAGGAGCAGGACGAGTTCGCCGCCGCCTCCCACCAGAAGGCAGCGGCGGCGTGGAAGAACGGCGTCTTCGACGATGAGGTCGTGCCCGTCTCGATCCCGCAGCGCAAGGGCGACCCGGTCGTCGTCTCTCAGGACGAGGGCGTGCGCGGCGACACCACCGCTGAGTCGCTCTCCGGCCTGCGTGCCGCGTTCTCCAAGGACGGCACCATCACCGCTGCCTCGTCGTCCCAGATCTCCGACGGCGCCTGCGCGGTCGTCGTGATGAGCAAGGCGAAGGCAGAAGAGCTCGGGCTGGAGTGGCTGGCCGAGATCGGCGCCCACGGCATGGTCGCGGGGCCCGACTCGACACTGCAGATGCAGCCCGCCAACGCCACCCAGAAGGCGTGCGACAAGGAGGGCATCTCGCCTGCAGACCTTGACCTGATCGAGTTCAACGAGGCGTTCGCCGCCGTCGGCATCGAGTCGGCTCGGTCGCTCGGCCTCGACGAGGCCAAGGTCAACGTCAACGGCGGCGCCATCGCGCTCGGCCACCCGGTCGGCATGTCCGGTGCCCGCGTCGTGCTCCACCTCGCGCTGGAGCTCAAGCGGCGCGGCGGCGGCATCGGCGCGGCAGCGCTGTGCGGTGGCGGCGGACAGGGTGACGCGCTCATCGTCAAGGTTCCTTCTGCCTGAGGGCGGAGGCCGTCGCTCCACCGCGTCGGTCCCCGATCTCGTCTCGCGGGCCCGCGCGGGTGACGCGCGCGCCGTCGCGCGGCTGATCTCGCTGGTCGAGGACGAGTCGCCCCTGCTCCGCGAAGTGATGGCGGCGCTGACCCCGCACGCCGGCAATGCTCAGGTCATCGGCGTCACCGGTTCACCGGGGGTGGGCAAGTCGACCTCGAGCAACGCAATCGTTGCTGCACTGCGTACGCGCGGCAAGCGGGTCGGCGTGCTGGCCGTGGACCCGTCCTCACCGTTCTCCGGAGGAGCGCTGCTCGGCGACCGGATCCGGATGCAGGACCACGCGCTCGACCCCGACGTCTACATCCGCTCGATGGCCTCCAGGGGACACCTCGGCGGGCTGGCGTGGTCCACACCCCAGGCCCTGCGCGTGCTCGACGCCGCGGGCTGTGACGTGATCCTGGTGGAGACTGTCGGGGTGGGCCAGAGCGAGGTCGAGATCGCCGGACTCGCCGACACGACCATGGTGCTGCTCGCGCCAGGCATGGGTGACGGCATCCAGGCCGCGAAGGCCGGGATCCTGGAGATCGGAGACATCTACGTGATCAACAAGGCTGATCGTGACGGTGCCGACCAGGTCCGCCGCGATCTTCGCTCGATGCTTGCGCTGGGTGATCGTCGCGAAGGGGCTTGGAGCCCACCGATCCTCAAGACGATCGCCCACACCGGGGACGGGGTCGACGGGGTGGTTGACGAGATCGATCGCCACCGAGCCTGGCTCGAGACCTCGGGTGAGATGGAGAAGCGTCGGGTGCGCCGGGCTCGCGACGAGATCGAAACGATCGCGGTGACCGCGCTGCGTGCTCGGTGGGACGACGTGCACAGCCGTGTCGAGCTGGACGGGCTGGCTGCCTCCGTCGTGGCGGGGGAGTCCGACCCCTACGCCGCCGCGGACGCGTTGATCGAGTCCGTGGGCGAGTGACTGTCCAGATGATTGCCAGATGATTGCGCAGGGACCGATCATCCAGATCGCGTGGGTGGTCGAGGACATCGAGGCAACCGAGCTGCTGTTGAGCGAGCAGTTCGGCGCCGGCGCGTGGACCCGGATCCCCGACGTGACCTTCGAAGCGGCCACGACGACCTACCGAGGGCGACCGGTCGAGCTCGTCGCCCACATCTCGCTCGCCTACGCCGGTGACCTGCAGCTGGAGCTGATCCAGCCGGTGTCGGGGGAGAGCGTCCATACCGAGTTCCTGGCCGCCAACGGACCCGGCCTCCACCACGTCTGCTTCGCGACCGACGATGTCGAGGCCGCGTGTGCTCGGGCCGAGGACGCCGGTCACAGCGTGGCGATGCGGGGCTCGATGATGGGCGGGGAGATCGAGTTCGCCTACCTCGACTGCGCGGCGGCTGGTGCGCCCTACATCGAGCTGGCCGAGATCGGGCCGCTCATGAGCGAGTTCTTCGACGCGGTGCGGGCCAATGGCTGAGGGCCGCGTCTTCCTGGTGACCGGAGCCGGACCCGGGTCGTTGGGGGAGGCGACCGCCGCCCAGCTCCGCGCGCACGGCCGGGTGATCACGACGCGACGCGAAGGGTCTTCCAGTGCCGACTTCCACTCGCTCGAATTGTCAGACTTCGACTCCGTGACGGCGTTCGCGAACTGGCTGGTGAGAACCACCGACCGGCTGGACGTGCTGGTCAACAATGCCGGCATCCACCTCGATCTGCGCAGCAAGTGGCGCGACCCGCAGCTCGTCGACGGCCACGAGGTCCACTGGCGCACCAACTACCTCGGCACCGCCCACCTCACCCGGCTGCTGCGTCCGCTGCTGGTGCGCACCGCCAAGACCTACGGCGAGGCGAGGGTCGTCAACGTCGTCTCGCAGCTGCACGCGCGTGGACGCAACGAGTGGCTCTTCGGTCCCGTGACGCCCTACAACTCCTGGTCGGCGTACGGCACCTCGAAGCTGGCCCTGGTCCACGAGGCTGCCGAGATCGAGCGCCGGTATGGAGGCCGCGGCCTGCACGGCTACTCCCTGCACCCGGGCTCGGTCTACACGAACGTCGCCGACCGAGGTCTCGAAACGGCTCCGGTGCTGGCCCGGCTGCGCAAGCTCGCCGCCCCGCTCGAGCGGCGCTCCCTTGCCTCACCGGAGGTCGGCGCCAGCACGTCGGTGTTCTGCGCGACCTCGCCGGACGCGGTGCAGGGTGGCTACCACGTCCGGTCGGCCGTGGTAGCGGCGTCGCCCGAGGCCAGCGATGTGGCCACCGGGGCGCGCCTGTGGGATGCCACCAGTGACTGGGTGGCCCAGCAGCGCGCCTCCTCGGCCTAGCCACCCAAGCCTGGTACGAAGGGAGTCGAGCCATGCCTGGACCCTTCCCCCTCGACTCCCAGAAGGAGATCGCACGATGAAAAAGGCGATCATCGTCCTAGTCGTGGTGTTCCTCGGCTTCTGGATGTTCACCGACCCCAGCGGCTTGGCCGACTCCGCCCAGTCAGCGGGCGGACAGACGTGGGAGTGGACGCAGCAGCTGTTCGGAGCCGTCATCGACTTCTTCAGCGCGCTGGGATAGCGGACCCGGCATGGGTCTGATTGCGTCGCTCGGCGACCCCAACATCGGTAAGCACCTGCTTCGCGAAGAGGGCGAGGTCATCGTCGATGAAGTGCGCCACCACTGGATGGCCTACTGGCTGTCGGCGATCGAAGGCGCGGCCGCCGTGCTCCTGCTCATCGCCACGCCGTTCGTCAACGTCAACGTCGCCTGGCTCTTCCTGATCGCTGCGTTCGGGCTGATCGTGCACGCGACCTGGGGGACGCTGCGCGAACACCGCGACCGGTTCGTGATCACCAACATGCGCGTGTTCCGGGTCCACGGCGTGCTGTCGACCCACTTGGCGACGATGCCGCTCATCCGCATCCTCGACATCAGCGTGAAGCGGCCACTGCACGGGCGCATCTTCGGCTTCGGTCACTTCATGTTCGAGTCAGCGGCCCAGGAGCAGGGTCTGCGGGACATCAGATACGTCGGCGAACCCGACCAGCGAGACCTGGTCATCCAGCGGGTTGTCCAGCGTTCCGGTCTCCGTGGCCCGCGCGTCGTGAACTAGGTCCCGCCCGTGACCCTGCCCTTTGACCCGATCGACGAGGCCGCCCGGCTCTGGGGCGAGCGTTGGGACGGAGTACCTGCCATGCACGCGGTCACCTCGCTGATGCGTGTCCAGCAGCTGGTGATCGGGCGGTTGGACTCGATGCTGAAGCCGCACGGGCTGTCCTTCGCCCGCTACGAGGCTCTGGTGCTGCTCACCTTCTCCTCGCGGGGGTCGCTGCCACTGGGGAAGATGGGAGAGCGGTTGCAGGTGCACCCGACCTCGATCACCTCGATCATGCGCCGCCTGGACGCGGCGGGTCTGGTCAACCGGCTTCCGCACCCCGACGACGGGCGCGCGGTGCTGGCCGAGATCACGCCGAAGGGCCGCCAGCTGGTCGAGCGGGCCACAGCCGACCTGGTCGGCAGCAACTTCGGGCTGGGCGTGCTCGAGAAGGCTGACCTCAGCCGGCTCTCCGAGCTGCTCCGGCCGATCCGCGGCGCCGCCGGCGACTTCTGAGCCCATTCGACGATGACCACGGCCGACGACGTACGCCGAGTCGCGTTGGGCCTGCCGCGCAGCCACGAGGTGATGGTGCGGGGGCGCTGGAAGTTCCGGGTCAAGCAGATCGTCTATGCCGCCTTCTCGAAGGACGAGCTCGTCATGGGATTCGGCTACCCCAAGGTCGAGCGGGACGGGCTGATCGCTTCGGCTCCCGAGACGTTCTTCCTGCCGCCCACCTCCGACCTGCGCTACCAGTGGGTGTGCGCCCACCTGTCGCAGCTGGACGAAGACGAGATGCGTGAGCTGGTCACCGACGCGTGGCGGATGTGCGTGCCGAAGATGTTGCACGAGCTGCCCGAGCTGCCCGCCCCGACGGCGCTGGCCTGGAACCTGATGGAGCAGCAGGAGTGGGGCGAGCTGCGCCCGCTGCTGCACCCCCACCTGCAGCTGACTGTGAGAGGCATCACCGTCGCCGGCCGTAGCAACGTCCTGGCGCACCTGTGCGAGCACCCCACGCCCCGCCCACCGCGGACCGTCGAGGTGCGCCGCGGGCAGCTCTACCGGTGGTGCTAGCTGTCGAGGCGGACCAGGTTTGTGGTCATTTACTAGGACGTCCTAGTATATGAGCCATGGCTGTTCCCGACACCGCACGCGCTCGCTGGCAGGCCCGCTACGACGCATCCCGCGTGCGGGACGTCGACTTCACGACGTTGAGCGGGATGGAGGTCGATGCTGCCTACGGCACCGACGACTCCGAGTGGCCCGGTGAGTTCCCGTTCACCCGCGGCCTGCACGCGACCGGCAACCGAGGCCGTACCTGGACCATCCGTCAGTTCGCGGGCTTCGGCAACGCCCACCAGACCAACGAGCGGTTCCGGATGATCCTCAACCGGGGTGGCGGAGGTCTGAGCGTCGCCTTCGACATGCCGACGCTGATGGGCAGGGACTCCGATGACCCGAAGTCGCTAGGCGAAGTCGGGCACTGCGGGGTCGCGATCGACAGCGCGGCGGACATGGAGATCCTGTTCGACTCCATCCCGCTCGGCGAGGTCACCACCTCGATGACGATCAGCGGGCCGGCCGTCCCGATCTTCTGCATGTACATCGTCGCCGCCGAGCGCCAGGGCGTGGACCCGAGCATCCTCAACGGCACCCTGCAGACCGACATCTTCAAGGAGTACATCGCCCAGAAGGAGTGGATCTTCGGGCCCGAGCCGCACCTGCGGCTGATCGGCGACCTGATGGAGCACTGCGTCACCGGCATCCCGGCATACAAGCCGCTGTCGGTTTCTGGCTACCACATTCGGGAGGCCGGCTCGACGGCCGCGCAAGAGCTCGCGTTCACGCTGGCCGACGGCTTCGGGTACGTCGAGCTGGGTCTCTCGCGAGGACTCGACGTCGACGAGTTTGCCTCCGGGCTGTCGTTCTTCTTCGACGCCCACGTCGACTTCTTCGAGGAGATCGCGAAGTTCCGGGCCGCGCGCCGGATCTGGGCGCGCTGGATGCGCGACGTCTTCGGGTCGAAGTCCGACAAGGCGCAGTGGATGCGATTCCATACCCAGACCGCCGGAGTTTCCCTGACTGCTCAGCAGCCGTACAACAACGTGGTGCGCACCGGTGTCGAGGCACTCTCAGCCGTGCTCGGTGGCACCAACTCGCTGCACACCAACGCCCTCGACGAGACCCTGGCCCTGCCGAGCGAGATGGCCGCCGAGATCGCCCTGCGCACCCAGCAGGTGATCATGGAGGAGACGGGCGTGACCAGCGTGGCCGATCCCCTCGGCGGCTCCTGGTACGTCGAGGCGCTCACCGACAAGATCGAGGCCGAAGCCAACCGGATATTCGACACGATCCTTGCGCTGGGCGGCTCCGACCTCACCCACGATCGTCCCGACGAGCTGGCAGGAGCCATGCGCCGGCAGGAGATGCCGGTCACCAAGGGTCTGCTGCGCGGGATCGAGGACGGCTGGTTCATGACCGAGATCGCCGACGCCGCGTTCCGCTACCAGGTGGCGCTCGAGAAGGGTGAGAAGCGGGTCGTAGGGGTCAACTGCCACGAGGAGTCGGTCACCCACGACCTCGAGGTGATGCGGGTCTCGCACGAGGTGGAGGTCGAGCAGGTCCGCGCCCTCACCGAGCGCAAGGCCGCCCGCGACGAGGATCTCGTGGCCAAGACGCTGGCCAGGATGGTCGAGGTATCCCGCACCGACGAGAACATGATCGAGTCGATGCTGGAGGCTGCCCGCGCCGAAGCGACCCTGGGCGAGATCTGCGACGCACTACGCGGCGAGTGGGGCGAGTATCGCGAGCAGGCCCGTTTCTAGTCGCTGTCCGAGAATGGCGCCATGACCCGTCGTGACTCGCTCCTGGCTGCGCTGGTCGCCACCATCTGGGGATTCAACTTCGTGGTGATCGACTGGGGCATGGACGGTGTCCCGCCACTGGTGTTCGTGGCGGTGCGATTCGCCGCCGTGGTGGTGCCGGCGATCTTCCTGGTGAAGGCGCCGAGTGCGCCTTGGCGAACGGTAGCCGCGGTCGGGATGTTCATGTCGCTCGGTCAGTTCGCCTTCCTCTACGTGGCGATGGACGCCGGCCTGCCTCCGGGACTAGCCGCCCTGGTGCTCCAGGCCCAGGTGATCTTCACGATCGTGATCGCCGCCGGCGTGCTGCGCGAACCTCCCACGCGGGCCCAGGTGGTCGGAGTGGCTCTCGGGTCGGTGGGTCTGCTCGTGGTGGCCCTCGGTCGCGGCGGAGACGTCACTGCGGTGGCCCTCGGGCTGTGCTTGTTGGCTGCGCTGTCGTGGGGCATCGGCAATGTGGTGTCCCGCTCGGCCGGTGTCGTTGGCGGGCTGTCCATCACCGTGTGGTCGGCGGCGGTCGTGCCGGTTCCGGTCCTGCTCCTGTCGCTCGTCGTGGACGGACCCCAGGTCGTGTCGGCCGGTTTCGCGGCGTTCGGCTGGCAGGCCGCCCTGTCGACGCTCTACACCGCCGGGCTCGCCTCACTTGTCGGGTACGCCGTGTTCAACTCTCTCCTCGCGCGCAACGAGTCGGCCTATGTCGTGCCGTGGGTGCTGCTGGCCCCAGTTGTTGCGATGACCTCCGCCTGGTTGCTCCTGGGCCAGCGGCCCAACTCCGCGGAAGGTCTCGGCGGAGCACTGCTGGTGGTCGGTGTGCTGGTAGCCATGACGAGCCGCGGCGCACCTCGCCGCGCACTCGCGGAACCCGCACCGGTCCGGGAGACCACGGCTCCCTAGGATTGGCGCCATGACGCAACAGCCCTTCTCCCGACCTGGCGCGATCGATCTCTCGGCGCTCAAGCGACCCGCGGCCCCGGCCGGCGCCCCGGGCGGCGCTCAGGCGGGCGCCCAGGGCGGCTCGTCGTACTGGGTCGACGTCACCGAGCAGAACTTCCAGCAGACCATCGAAGCGTCGATGACGGCCCCGGTGCTGCTCGTCTTCTTCTCCCGCGCCCGGATGCCGGCGAGCGGCCAGCTGGCCGACGACCTGGCCACCCTCTCGGGAGAGTTCGAGGGCAAGTTCCTGGCCGGCCTGGTCGATGTCGACGACTCTCCGGCAATCGCCCAGGCCGTGCAGGTGCCGTCGGTGCCCTACGTGATGGCCGTGATCGACGGTCGCCCGGCTCCCCTGCTGCAGGACGCCGTGCCGTTGGAGGAGCTGCGGACTGCGCTGACCCAGGTCATGCAGCAGCTGACCACGCAGGGCATCACCGGGCGCCACCAGCCGCGCGGTGCCGCGGTGCCTGAGGAGGTACCAGACTCGGACCAACCGCAGGTCGACCCGAGGTACGCCCCGGCGCAGGACGCATTGGCGGCCAACGACATCGAAGGTGCGGTCGCCGAGTACCAGAAGCTGGTCGATGCCAATCCGGCAGACGCCGAGGCTGCGGCCGGACTGGCCATGGCGCAGGTGCTGCAGCGCACCCAGGACGTCGACCTCGCTGCCGCGCGCGACGCCGCTGCAGCGGATGGTGACGACGTTGACGCCCAGACACTGGTGGCCGACCTCGACCTTCTCGGCGGCCACGTGGACGACGCTTTCGACCGCCTGGTCGATCTGATCCGGCGCGTGGAGGGCGACGAGCGCGACCGGGTGCGCGAGCACCTCCTGGGTCTGTTCGCGGCCGTAGGCAACGACGACCCTCGGGTTCTCAAGGGTCGACAGAAGCTCGCCTCGGCGTTGTTCTGACCCGACCGTCGCAGGGTCGTCGAAGGCGCTGCTTCAGCGGCCGGACTCCGTGTAGGCCGGCCCACCGCCGAGGTTCGCGAGCGCGGCCTCGACTCGTCGCGCGGTGAAGTCGGCCGCACGCTCGTGCACCTGCTGCACGGTGCACCAGTCCGCATCGCGGATCTCGCGGGCCTGCTTGACGACCTGGTCGATCAGCGCCGAGTCGTGGACGCCTCCGTCGAAGACCAAGCAGAGCGCGTCGTCCCACCCTCCCCATGGCGGGAGCCAGTCCGTGAGGAGCAAAGAACCGGACGGGATGGTCAGCCCGAGCTCTTCCTCGACCTCCCTGGCCACGGCCAGCTGTGGGGACTCGCCGACCTCGACGACGCCACCGGGAAGGTCCCAGTCCTGCTTGTAGGTGAGGCCGCACAACAGCACTCGGCCGTCGGTGTCACGGATCAGCATCTGGCTGATCGCGCGCTTGCGGGGTAGGAAGGAGTTGAGCAGCGCGCGGAACCCGCCCGGCTCGTTGACCGGCGCATCGGTCGCCAGCCGGGCATAGACGATCCGATCGCCCTCGACACCGCGCATGACGCCTTCACGACGCATGCCCGACCACGTGGCCACGCGCTGAGCGGCATCATCGTCAGCCGGCACCAGAGCCTCGACGCGCGGGTGGTCCTGCAGGGCTGCCGCAACATCGCGACGGACGACGTCGACCGCCGCCATCCACCCGTCCGAGGACAGGTCGTGGCTCCAGCTGATCCGGGCGACACCCTCCGCGACGGTGGTCACGGAGGTCGGCTGCTCGGTCACAGCGACAGCCTAGACAGGGGTGGTCCGACCGGCCGTCATCACCGGACCTCGGAACCAGACCGTCGCGAGCGGCGGCACCACGATCGTCGTGTACGCCGGCAACCCGCCGGGAGCTTCGGCGTCGAGAGCGTCGGCCACCACGGCGGTCACCGAGCCGAGGTTGCCGACCCCGGAACCGCCGTACGCCGCAGCGTCGGTGTTCAGCAGCTCGGTCCACTCACCGGTGGCGGGGAGGGGCAACCGGTAGTCGCTGTGGGGGACCGCGGAGAAGTTGGAGACGCACACGAGATCGGGGGAGCCGGGCGACCGGCGGAGGAACGAGTAGACATTGCGTCCGGCGTCGTTGGCGTCGATCCACTGGAAGCCCTCGGGCGTGCTGTCGAGCTGCCAGGCCGACGGGGTGCCGGTGTAGGCGCCGTTGAGGTCGCGGACGAGAGCCTGCAGGCCGCGGTGCTCCGGGTGTTCGAGGAGCCACCAGTCGAGCTCGCGCGACTCGGCCCATTCCGACTCCTGCCCGATCTCGCAGCCCATGAAGAGCAGCTGCTTGCCGGGGTGCGCCCACATGTAGCCGTAGTAGGCGCGCAGCGAGGCGAGCTGCTGCCAGCGGTCCCCAGGCATCTTGCGCAGCAGCGACCCCTTGCCGTGCACCACCTCGTCGTGCGACAGCGGCAGCACGAAGTTCTCGGTCCACTGGTAGGTCATCGCGAACGTGAGCTCATGGTGGTGGTGAGAGCGGTAGACGGGCTCGCGCTCCAGGTAGCCGAGGGTGTCGTGCATCCAGCCCATGTTCCACTTCAGCCCGAAGCCCAGCCCGCCGCCGGAGGTGGGTCCGGTGACCTGGGGCCACGAGGTCGACTCCTCCGCGATCGTGACGATGCCCGGCACCCGCTTGTAGACGGTGGCGTTCATCTCCTGGAGGAACTGCACCGCCTCGAGGTTCTCGCGGCCGCCGTGCTTGTTGGGCGTCCACTCGCCTTCCTTGCGCGCGTAGTCGAGATACAGCATGGAGGCGACTCCGTCGACGCGCAGGCCGTCGGCGTGGAACTCCTCGAGCCAGTAGACGGCGTTGGCGTAGAGGAAGTTGCGCACCTCGTGCCGACCGAAGTTGAAGATGTGGGAGCCCCACTCCTGGTGCCACCCGCGTTGTGGGTTGGGGTCCTCGTAGAGCGGCGTGCCGTCGAACTCCACCAGCGCCCAGGCATCCGTGGCGAAGTGTCCGGGGACCCAGTCGAGGATCACTCCTATGCCAGCTTGGTGCAGCCGATCCACCAATCGCCGAAAGCCGTCCGGGTCTCCGAACCGCGAGTCCGGCGCGAAGTACGACGTCACGTGGTAGCCCCACGAACCGCCGAACGGGTGCTGCATCACGGGCATCAGCTCGACGTGGGTGAACCCCAGGTCGGCCAGGTAGGGCACGAGGTCGTCAGCCAGCTCGTCGTAGGACCAGAAGCCACCGCCTGGGTGGCGCTTCCACGAGCCGAGGTGCAGCTCGTAGGTCGACATGGGCTCGGCCACCGGCTGCTTCGCCGCCCGAGCCGCCATCCAGGCATCGTCGCCCCAGACGTGCGTCGACTCGAAGACCCGTGACGAGGTCTGCGGCGGTGCCTCGGCGAAGGATGCCATCGGGTCAGCCTTTTCGCGCCATACGCCATCGACACCCAGCACCCAGAACTTGTAGCCGGTGCCAGCACCCACGCCGGGCACGAACAGCTCCCAGACGCCCGACTGTCCGAGCTGGCGCATCGGGTGCTCTCGGCCGTCCCAGTTGTTGAAGTCCCCCTTCACCCGAATGCCGCGGGCCGACGGCGCCCACACCGCGAACGACGTGCCGCTCACGGCCCCTCCACCACCCAGCTGGTCGGACGCGTTCTCGTAGTGGTGCACGCGGGCGCCGAGCACGCACCAGAGCTCCTCGTGGCGCCCTTCGTTAAGCAGGTGCAGGTCGATCTCACCCAGCGTGGGCAGGAAGCGGTACGGGTCATCGACGACCGTCGTGAGGTCGCCGTAGGTGACCTCGAGCCGGTAGTCGGGCACCTCGGCCTGGGTGAGCCGCACGGTCCACACGCCATCGTGGGCGTGTTCCATGGGGCTCTCGCCGCCCGGGTGACGCACCACGACCGCCGTGGCCAGTGGCTTGTAGGTCCGCACCACGACCTGTCCGTCGACGACGTGAGGTCCGAGCACGTCGTGCGGATGTCCGTGCTCGCCGCGAATGATCTGGTCAACCTCGCTGCGGGGTACCAGCCGGCTCATGCGCGTACCTCCGGTGCAGTGGTTTCGAGGCTCGTCGCTTGCGCTTCTCGCACCTCAACCACCGTCATCCCCCAACGGTGGTTGAGGTGGGAGCTTGCGAGCCTCGAAACCACTCGACGAAAACTCATGCGCTGCGTCCTATCGAGGCCACGGCCGTCAGGGGGATGGACAACCAGGCCGGACGGTTGCGGGTCTCGTACACGCACTCATAGACGGCCTTGTCGGCGACGTAGGCGTCCAGCAGCGTCCGCTGCTCGGAGGTCAGCTCGCCGCCGGCGTAAGCGACGATGAAGTGGTTCTGATTGCGGTGCGCCCACTCCTGGGCCCGGAACGTCCGCTGCTGCGACCGCTCGGCATCGTGGTCCGCGAGCGTCCGTTCGACGGCGTAGGCGGCATAGTCGAAGGAGCGCAGCATCCCTGCCACGTCCCGCCATCGCGAGTCGGGGCGGCGCCGCTCGTCGAGCGGTGTCGCCGGCTCGCCCTCGAAGTCGACGACCTTCCAGCCCAGGGCGGTGCGCAGCGTCTGACCGAGGTGCAGGTCGCCATGGATCCGCTGCACGTGGACGTCGTCGAGCGCACCCACGGCCGCGTACAGCGTGCGGAGGCCATCGGCGTGGTCGGCGAGCTGGGGTACGACGAGCACTGCGGCGTCGAGACGTGCTGTCATCCCGGACGCGATCTCTGCGGAGCCCGGGGCATCCTCGGTGGGCAGCGCCACAGCGAGCGCATGGTGGATCTCGCGAACTGCTTCGCCCAGCCGGGCCGCCTCGGCGGCGAAGTCCCCCCCGGCCTCATGGGCGTGCAGCTCCTCCTCAGCGAACAAGTTGCGCACGCTCGCGAGCGCGAGGTCCCAACCGTCGGTCGCCGTGCGGAGAAACTGCTGGAGCATGGCGAGCTGGAGGACCGCAGACCCGGACGCTTGCTCGACCTCGTGCTCGACCCAGCCGTAGAGGGCCGCGACGTGGGGGGAGTGGGCCCGGGTCAGCCGCTCATGGATCTCGATGTCCGGGTTGGTGCCGGGGGTGATCTTGCGGAAGACCTTGAGGATCGAGTCCTCCCCGAAGAGCACCGACGAGTTGGACTGCTCTCCGGAGAAGAGGGAGGCCTGCGCCTCGAGGTCGAGGTCGTACCCCGGCAGCTGGTGGAAGCTCAGACCTGTGTCAGCGCCGGCTTCGGCGAACGCGTGCAGCCAGGCGGCCATGGCGTCACGGTCGTGCAGGGCGTCGTAGGCGTGCACCCAGCCGAGGTCGGGGTCGTCCCACCAGCCGATGAAAGCATGGTCTAGCCGGTGCTGCGGGTCGTCGTAGTAGACCAGCGGCACCTGGTAGAGCTCGACGCCCTCGTGGCCATAGCTGACTTCGACCAGGTTGACGAACAACCGCGCACCGTCGGCCGGCATGGGCAGCTCAGCCAACCGCCGGACGCCGGTCACCTCGAACCCGCGCCCTTTGCCACCGAACCACCGGGCCTCACCCACGTAGTTCTTGAGCGCCTTCCCGATCGGGCTGCTGACGGACTCGGAAGTCACGAGATGACGCCACCCTTGAGGTTGTCGGGATCGGTGAGCCGGAACCAGTAGAAGCCGTAGCCACCCAGGGTCAGCAGGTAAGGCAGCTCGCCGATCGCCGGGAACGGCACGCCGCCGAGCAGCTCAATGGGAACCAGGCCCTCGAACCTGCGTAGGTCGAGCTCGACCGGCTGGGGGAACCGGGAGAGATTGTTGACGCAGACGATGACGTCGGCTTGCGGCTCCCCAGAGCTGGTCGGAGGACCGTCGTGCTCGCGGACGTAGGACAGCACGGTCGGGTTCGACCCACCCAGGTCGGAGTAGGTGCCGAGCCCGAAGGCATGGTGGCGGCGCCGTGCATGGATCATCCGACGGGTCCAGTGCAGCAGCGACGACGAGTTCTCGAGCTGGGCTTCGACATTGACGCTCTGGTACCCGTATACCGGGTCCTGGATCGCCGGCAGGTGCAGTTTTCCGGGCGTGGCCGAGGAGAAGCCGGCGTTGCGGTCCGGGGTCCACTGCATCGGCGTGCGGACACCGTCGCGGTCGCCGAGCCAGATGTTGTCGCCCATGCCGATCTCGTCGCCGTAGTAGAGGACGGGCGAACCTGGCAGCGAGAGCAGGAGGGCGGTGAACAGCTCGATCTGGTTGATGTCGTTGTCCAGCAGCGGAGCCAGGCGTCGACGGATACCGATGTTGGCCTTCATCCGCGGGTCCTTGGCGTACTCGTTCCACATGTAGTCGCGGTCGTCATCGGTGACCATCTCGAGCGTGAGCTCGTCGTGGTTGCGCAAGAAGATGCCCCACTGGCAGCCGTGCGGGATCGGTGGCGTCTGCTCCAGGATCTCCGAGATCGGAAACCGCGACTCACGTCGCACTGCCATGAAGATGCGCGGCATGACGGGGAAGTGGAAGCACATGTGGCACTCGTCGCCGCCCGACTCGAAGTCGCCGAAGTAGTCGACCACGTCGGACGGCCACTGGTTGGCCTCGGCCAGCAGCACCTTGCCGGGGTAGGTCTCGTCGACGAACCGGCGGACCTTGCGCAGGAACTCGTGAGTCTCCGGGAGGTTCTCGCCGTTGGTGCCCGGCCGCTCGTAGAGGTAGGGCACGGCGTCGAGACGGAAGCCGTCGAGTCCGATGTCGAACCAGAACGAGATCGCCTCGAGGATCGCGTCGTGGACCTTGGGGTTGTCGTAGTTGAGGTCCGGCTGGTGGCTGAAGAAGCGGTGCCAGTAGTACTGCTGCCGGACCGGGTCCCAGGTCCAGTTGGAAGGCTCGGTGTCCACGAAGATGATCCGGGCGTCCTGGTAGAGCTCGTCGGTGTCGGACCAGACGTAGAAGTCGCCGTAGGGGCCCTCGGGGTCCTCGCGGCTGGCCTGGAACCACGGGTGCGCGTCACTGGTGTGGTTCATGACGAAGTCGATGATCACCCTGATGCCGCGCTTGTGCGCCTCGTCGAGGAAGTCGTGGAAGTCCTCGACCGTGCCGCACTCCGGGAGGATGTTGGTGAAGTCGGCCACGTCGTAACCGCCGTCGCGCAACGGGGACGTGAAGAACGGCGGCACCCACAAGCAGTCGACCCCGAGCCACTCCAGGTAGTCGAGCTTCTCGGTCAGCCCCTTGAA
Organism: uncultured Actinomycetota bacterium; assembly: GCA_963829975.1. GTDB lineage: Bacteria > Actinomycetota > Actinomycetes > Propionibacteriales > Nocardioidaceae > Nocardioides. The sequence continues at coordinate 82,447 of CAWHKK010000020.1, read as the reverse complement.
GTCCCCGGTGCCGTCGCCGTTGGAGTCTCGGAACGACCGGACCAACACCTCGTAGAAGACCGCGGTCTTGAACCAGTCCGGGGTCGTGTCGTGCGCGGAGGGCGCGACTGGGGTCTCATCGGTCACCGGCGCACCGCCAGCACGTGGGCGGGCTCGACGTGAGGATCGAGCCGGACGTAGTTGTGCTGACCCCAGCGCCAGGTCTCACCGGTGATCTCGTCGCGCACGTCGAACGAGTCGTCCTCGCCGAGACCGAGTGCGGGCAGATCGAGGTGGACGGTGCTCTCGCGGGCCGCGTGCGGGTCCAGGTTGACCACGACGATCACCACGTCGTCATCGGCCCGCTTGCTGAACACCAGGATGTTCTCGTCATCACTGGAGTGGATGGTGATGTTGCGCAGGCGTTGCAGCGCGGGGTGCGCCCGCCGGGTCTCGTTCAGCAGGGTCAGGTACGGCGCCAGGCTCCGGCCATCGGCCTCGGCGGTCTCCCAGTCGCGGATCCGGATCTGGTACTTCTCGGAGTCCAGGTACTCCTCGCTGCCAGGCTTGACCGCGACGTGCTCGCACAGCTCGTAGCCGGCGTACACGCCCCAGCTGGGCACACTGGTGGCCGCGATGGCTGCCCGGATCTTGAACGCTGCCGGCCCGCCGTACTGGAGGTAGGCGTGGAGGATGTCAGGAGTGTTGACGAAGAAGTTCGGGCGCATCAGGTGGTCGGACTCCGACGACACCTCCCGTAGGTAGTCCTCAAGCTCCCACCGGGCGGTGCGCCAGGTGTAGTAGGTGTAGGACTGGTGGAACCCGATCGCACCGAGGGCGTGCATCATCGGTGGCTTCGTGAACGCCTCGGACAGGAACAGCACGTCGGGGTCGGTCCGGCGGACCTCGCGCAGCAGCCACTCCCAGAACGGCAGCGGTTTGGTGTGCGGGTTGTCGACGCGGAAGATCCGGACACCGTGGCTGATCCAGAGCCGGACCACCCGCAGGACCTCGCGGCAGATGCCGGCGGGGTCGTTGTCGAAGTTGATGGGGTAGATGTCCTGGTACTTCTTGGGGGGATTCTCGGCGTAGGCGATGGTGCCGTCGGCCCTCGTCGTGAAGAACTGGGGGTGGGTGGTCACCCATGGGTGGTCGGGCGCCGCCTGAAGCGCCAAGTCGAGCGCCACCTCGAGACCGAGGTCGCGAGCCCTCGCGACGAACGCGTCGAAGTCGTCGAAGTCGCCGAGCTCTGGGTGGATCGCGTCGTGTCCACCGTCCTTGGAACCGATCGCCCAGGGCGAACCGGTGTCCTCGGGGCCGGGATCGAGCGTGTTGTTGGGGCCCTTCCGGTTGACCTCGCCGATCGGGTGGATCGGCGGCAGGTAGATCACGTCGAAGCCCATCGTGGCCACGCCTTCGAGGCGTTGGGCGGCGGTGCGGAAGTTGCCGCTGGTGACGGCGCCGGTCTCGGCGTCGCGGGTCGCGCCCTCCGAGCGTGGGAAGAACTCATACCAGCTGCCGACCAGCGCCCGTCGACGATCGGCGTACGCCGGGTGCGGACCGGCAACCGTCAGCAGCTCGCGGAGTGCGTGCGCCGCGAGCACGTCGGTGACCTCCTGGGACTGCAGCTGGGCGAGCCGCGCTTCGACGGGTCGCGTGGTGTCGCGGGCAGCGACGATCGCGGCCAGCAAGGTCTCCCGCTCACGCTCCTGGTCAGGATCGACCGGCTTGGCCCGTCGCTGAGGCTTCGCCGGGGCGATCTCGTCCAGCACCCGTTGCAGCAGCAGTGCTCCCTCGGTGAACATCAGCTCGACGTCGACACCTGCGGGGATCTTGAGGCCTGCGGCGTACTGCCAGCTGGCGATCGGATCGGACCACGCCTGCACCTCGAAGGTCCACGCGCCTTCCTGGTCGGGGGTGACCCAGGCCAGGTAGCGATCGACCGGGGCATCCAGCTGGACCATTCGCACTGGCGGTCGGCGGGTGCCATCGGGTGCGATCAGGACGACTTCTGCCGCAAGCTTGTCGTGACCCTCACGAAAGACCGTTGCCCGGACAGGGAAGGGCTCACCCACGGTCGCCTTGGCAGGTTGCCTCCCGAGATCGACCAGAGGCATGACATCCAGGATGGGTATGCGTCCGACCATTCCCCCAGACTCGACGAACGTCACCCCACCATGCAACTCGGTGGGTGTCGGCTAGCCCCGACGTCGCCGGTGCTAGAAGGCCTGGAATTCTGCGGCGTGCACGATCGTGCCCCGGTCGGAGGCCGACTTGCAGTCGGTGTCGTTGAGGGGATCGGCGTCGATCTCGCCCGCATAGCCAGCGAACCCCGTGCACTGGTTCTCCAGCACGACCAGGCGCAGCGCGGCAGCCCGCGTGGGCTTGACCTTGAAGGAGCGCATGATCAGCGTCGGGGCCACCGGCCGGGGTCGCACCGAAGGGAAGGCGTTGGCCGGCGACACGTAGATGCGCTTCCACCGCGCATTGGCCGACGTGCACGACGCCACGCAGGCCTCGACCGCGAACTGGCGCAGGGCAGTGAAGCGCGAGCCCGAGTCAGGGTCGGCAGCCTGACCAGCCAACAGCGGCACCTCGTCCAGCGGACCAGCCGGAGCCGGGTTGAGCATGGCGCTCACCTGGACCCTCCTGATCGTGTGCTTGCCACCGGCGAGGTCGACCGTGACCGTCGGTCGGGACTGGTCGACGTTCGCCCCCGTGACGCCAGCCCAGTTGGTGGCCTCGGTGCCGTCGATGAGGAAGGTCGGGTTGCGTGAGCCGGCGGTCGCGCCGATCACCTTGGCCCCGGCGCTGGACGCTGCGTAGTTCTTCGACGTCTTGACCCGGTAGACCATCTTCTTGCCCCGCGACGAGCTCACCTTGAGCGTGAACCGGGTGAAGCCATGGGTCTTGGAGACGAAGAGCATCCGGTAACGGCCGGGCGTCATGGTGGTCGTGTTCTTGAGCCGCTTCGTGCTCGGCAAGGTGTCGGCGATCGGAGTGCTGCGTGCCTCGTAGTCACCGACGTACAGCTGGCCCTTGGCGCCTGTCTTGAACGTGACCTTGACGTTCTTGGACCCGGGGGAGGCGAAGCTCGCGGTCACCTGTCCGGAGTCGGCGTTCGGGGTGCTGGCCCTGGTGCCCATGCCGCGGCGGGCGAAGGCGTCCCAGATGATCTTTCGGTTCTCGCCACCGAACCGCATCCGGTCCGCGGCGATGAACGCGTCGCGCGCGTCGAGCATCGACGTCGCGCCCTGCTGGAGGAGGAAGGCGTCGAACATGAGCTGGATCCAGCGGCGGTTGCCGGGGCACTGCTGCGGCCGGACGACGCCCTTGTTGCGCCCAGCCTGGGCGCACTTCAGCTGAAGGCCCGAGTTCTGGTAGGAGAACGACTTGTTCCACTTCTGGACCAGAGCCTGACGGACCTCCCAGTTCGTCCCGTTCCAGATCTCGCCATCGGCGTGGACCTCGTCGCCCGTGCTGTCGAAACCGTAGTTGGAGTAGTTGAGCGGGTTCTTGTTGATCGCATAGTCACGGATCGCGGTCTGGAGGTTGCCGGTGGCGTAGGCGCCGACCGCCCAGGTGTTGCCGCCGTTCCGGTAGCCGTGGCTGAACTGGTACTCGGCGGCGACCAGGTCGCTCCAGGACTCGCCCATTGCGCCGCCCTGCTCGGACGTGAGGCCCTCGTCGGGACCGCCGACCATCCGGTTGCTGATCGCGTGGGTGTACTCGTGCCCGACGATGCCCATGTCCAGCCCGCCGTCGGTGCAGGGAGCGTAGAACGCACCGGCGATCGGCTGGAAGAGGTACTGGTTGGTGATGCCGGGGGTCCCGTCCTGCAGCGTCGTCTGGTTGGCGTTGTCCCGGCCCAGGTAGCTGGGCTGTCCCCCGGTCAGAGCGCCCGCTTGCGCATTGCCGACCTCCGCGTCATTGTCCAGGCCGCCGCGGCCGATGTTGTCGAGCTGCATGTTGTAGTTCCGCTCGTTGAACCCGAGGTAGTACGAGTAGTCATGCATCCGGTTGTGCACGGCGAACAGGTTGGTCACCGAGGCGATGATGTCGTTGCCCCCAGGGACGAGCTCGGCCGGATTGCAGCGAGAGTTGTTCCAGGCGTCGGTGAACGGCGTCGTGTAGTCCTGGGTGGGCGAGATGGGAGCCTGGGCCAGTCCGCCGGGCGTGAGCGGGCTTGCCCAGGCCTCACGGGTCAGGGCGTTGTTGCCGGCCGTGGTCAGCGAGGAGACGCCCAGGTTGGTGAGAACGTCCCACGGCCCGGGTGCCTGGACGTTGGTCATCGGCCCGGTCTCGAGGTTGCAGCCCGGTCCGCTGATCCAGCAGCCGATGCGAGAGTTGGTCGGGATCTGGCTGGGGGAGTCGAGGGTCGGGTTGGCGGGGAAGAAGCGCCAGCGCGGCTCGGAGGTCAGGAGGTCGGCGCCCGGGGTGGCGAAGTTGCTGGTGGTTACGGAGGCGGCGTAGTTACCGGGGGGCAGGAACGGCACCGTGGGCGAGTCGAACGGACACACCTGCATCGTGTAGACCCCGGCCGGGATGGAGTCGGCCGAGTACGTCGCGGTCTCAGGGCTGGTGCCGAGGTCACCGTTGACCAGGAGGGCGCCCGACGGGCTGAAGATCTTGATCTCGATGTCGTTGGCGGCGTTGGCCGCCGCAGCGACGGCCACGATCTGCTTCGTCCTGGCGTCGGTCAGCTCGAAGGGGTGCTTGGGACCGCAGTTGGTCGCGGTGACCGAGCCCGTGAACTGGTAGGCGTCGTTGCTGTTGTCGACCTGGTTCTGGCGGTGCAGGACCTTGCCGGTGACGGCGTCGACCATCACCGTGTACGCGAACGCGCTGCCTCCCTGGACGTCGACCACGTTGGCCTCGATGACCGGGCGGACCGAGCCGTCGGCCATCGCCAGCGATCGCAGCCGGGCCTGCTGTTCCTGGGCGAACCCCGGGACCTGCAGCCGCAACCAGCCATTGCTGGTCTCGACGGTGCTCCGCGCGAGGTCGGCCGCGCTCACCGGACGACCGACGGAGACCGCGGCCTTGAGCCAGCCGGCTCCCGGACCGAGCGTGGGTCGGGCCGGCGTGCCGGTCGTCTTGGTGATCGACGAGGAGACGTAGGCGATCTCGCCGTTGGCAACTCCGACGGTGACCATGCTCCCGATGGCTGGGGACAAGCTGCCGAACCGCTGGCGGAAGAGCACCGCACGCGCGCCACTTCCGACGAGCTCCTGGCTGTTGACGAGCTCGAGGTTGCCGACCTGGGCAGGGGACAGCCCGAAGATGGCGGAATTGGACCGCAGCCAGCTGCGGGCAGCCGCGGCTGGGTCGTCGGAGGTGGCCCGGCCGAGGCTGCCGTCGCCGGGGAGGATGGAGGCTGGGGTACCGAACTGGTTCCAGCGCAGGCTGACCGCGTTCAGTCCGGCCGCAGCCTGGCGCTGTGCCAGGGTAGGCAGCACCGCGCCGCGCACGTCGACGTCGGACAGGCCGGCCACCGTGTCCCCGATCGTCCGCAGTGCATCGGCAGCTGAGGGCGTCGCTGCAGCTGGTGCGACGACCGCCGAAGGCGGAACAGTTCCGGCCAGAGCGGGAAGCTGGGTGAGGCCAGGCAGCAGGGCGACGGTCAACAGTGCGGTCGCGGTGAGCGCGCGCTTGCCCGCGCGGGAGGCATCGACGCGCGGCGAGATCGAGATCATGATTCCTACAACGCAGGCGAGGCACAGATCGTTACGGGTGGAGTGCGTCCGAACACATGAGTGTCACGCACATTTGGAACGATCAAGTCAGCGGCGCTAGCGTCGGGTCCGTGCGTGCGATTCGACGTTTCACGGTCCGCCCCGTCCTGCCTGAGGCCCTGGGCGCCCTCGGCGACCTCGCAGGCAACCTGCGCTGGTCGTGGCATCCGGAGACCCAGGATGTCTTCGAAGAGGTCGACCCCGAGCTGTGGGTGTCGTGTGGCCATGATCCGGTGCGGCTGATCGGCGAGGTCGGGCGCAGCCGGCTCGACGAGCTCGCGGCCGACCCGGGCTTCCGGGACCGCCTGGGTGCGGCGAAAGCCGAGCTGGACCGCTACCTGACCGAGGACCGCTGGTATCAGGTCCGTGGCCCGGAGCACGGCCCGAGATCGATCGCCTACTTCTCCCCGGAGTTCGGCATCACCGCGGTGCTGCCGCAGTACTCCGGCGGCCTCGGCATCCTCGCCGGTGACCACCTCAAGGCGGCCAGCGATCTCGGCGTCCCGGTCGTGGGTGTCGGGCTGCTCTACCGGCACGGCTACTTCAAGCAGGCGCTGTCACGCGAAGGCTGGCAGCAGGAGACCTACCCGATCCTCGACCCTGATGGCCTCCCGATCTCGCAGCTGCAGGAGGCCGACGGGACTCGCGCCACCATTGCCATCTCGATGCCCGACGGGCCGGAGCTGGTCGCCCGCATCTGGGTCGCCAGCGTCGGTCGGGTGCCGCTGCTGATGCTTGACACCGACGTCGAGGGCAACCCGGACCACTACATCGAGATCACCGACCGGCTGTACGGCGGCAACTCCGAACACCGACTACGCCAGGAGCTGCTGCTCGGCGTGGGTGGCGTGCGTGCTCTGCGCGCCTACTCCCGGATCACCGGCGCCCCCGAGCCGGAGGTGTTCCACACCAACGAGGGACACGCCGGCTTCCTCGGCATCGAGCGGATCCGTGAGCTGACCGTGGCCGACGACGGCCCGCGGCTCGACCTCGCCACCGCTCTCGAGGTCGGTCGTGCCTCCACGGTTTTCACCACCCACACGCCCGTGCCGGCCGGCATCGACCGGTTCCCGCGCACGCTGGTCGAGCAGTACTTCGCGACCGAAGGAGGGGCGACGCCCGGGGTGCCGGTCGAACGGATCCTGACGCTCGGCAGCGAGGACTACGCGGGTGGCGATCCGGCAGTCTTCAACATGGCGGTGATGGGCTTCCGGCTCGCCCAGCGAGCCAACGGCGTCTCGCAGCTCCACGGCGAGGTCAGCCGAGGCATGTTCAGCGGACTGTGGCCCGCGTTCGACGAGGCCGAGGTGCCGATCGGCTCGATCACCAACGGCGTCCACGCTCCGACCTGGGTGGCCCGGGAGATGTTCGACCTCGCGGTGGCCCACGGCGCCGACTCGGCTCCCGGTGACCCGGACGCCTACTGGGCCGCGGTCGACAAGGTGCCGGGGGTGGAGGTGTGGGCCGTCAAGCGTGCCCTGCGTGAGCGTCTGGTCGTCGACGCCCGCAAACGCCTGGGCCGCTCGTGGGAGAAGCGGGGCGCCGCCAAGGCCGAGCTCGGCTGGATCGACGACGCCCTCGACCCCGACGTGCTCACCATCGGCTTCGCCCGTCGGGCCGCGTCGTACAAACGGCTGACGCTGATGATGCGCGACCCCGAGCGGCTGAAGAGCTTGCTGCTGCACCCCGAGCGACCCGTGCAGCTGGTGATCGCCGGCAAGGCGCACCCGGCCGACGACGGTGGCAAGAAGCTGATCCAGGACATCGTCAGGCTCTCCGACGACCCCGCGATCCGACACCGCATCGTGTTCCTGCCGAACTACGACATCGCGATGGCGAAGCCGCTCTACCCCGGCTGCGACGTGTGGCTGAACAACCCTCTGCGTCCCTATGAGGCGTGCGGAACCTCCGGGATGAAGGCTGCGCTCAACGGCGGTCTCAACCTCTCGGTGCTCGACGGCTGGTGGGACGAGTGGTACGACGGCGACAACGGATGGGCGATCCCCACGGCGGACGGCGTCGACGACCTCGACAAGCGGGACGACCTCGAGGCGGCTGCCCTCTACGAGCTGATCGAGAACGACGTGGCGCCGCGCTTCTACGACGTCGACGCCGAAGGTGTGCCGACGCGCTGGGTGGAGATGCTCCGCCACACGTTGAAGTCGCTCGGCCCCAAGGTGCTGGCCACCCGGATGGTGCGTGACTACACCAAGCAGCTCTACGCCCCGGCCGCAGAGGTCTCGCGATCACTCAACGCGGACTACCGGGGTGCCCGCGAGCTCGCCGCGTGGAAGGCGAAGGTGCGCGCCGGCTGGCCGTCGGTGCGCGTCGAGCACGTCGAGAGCGGCGGCATCGGCGACGCTCCTGAGGTCGGCGCGGTGATGAACGTGCGCGCCTTCGTCTCCCTCGGCGAGCTGTCGGCGGACGACGTCTCGGTGCAGGTCGTGCACGGCAAGATCAACGCCGATGACGAGCTGACCGACACGACTATCGACGAGCTGCACCTCGTGCGAGAGCTACGACGGCGGCCGGCACCGGTTCGACGGCGACGTCACGCTGGCCACCAGCGGCGCCTTCGGCTACACCGTGCGGGTGATCCCCCGCAACGGGCTGCTCACCTCGTCGGCCGAGCTCGGCGTCGTGGCGATGGCCTGACCGACCGGTCGACGTCCCGGTTGGGAGTGAGCTGGTCAGGTCTCCCGCAGCACGGCGACCGCTCGTGGGCCCAGCGTGATCCGTTCACCCATCGTCACCGGCGTGCCGGTCCTCAGCTCGGGATCGGTGGACAGCACCACCTCGCCGGTGTGCACCCAGTCGTTGTCGGGAAGCTGCACGGTGACCGGGTGCTCGCCTGAGTGCAACCACAGCACGAACGACGCGTCGATCTGTTGGTCGCCGCGGGGCCCGGGGGAGCGCAGCGGCCGCCCGGACACGAACATTCCCAGCGTGGTCAGGCTGGCGTCGTGCCAGTCCTCGCTGCTCATCTCTCGTCCCGGCGGGATGCAACCAGGCAAGGTCCTTGGGTCCACCGCGCACGGTGGGCCGGCCCTCGAACCAGTGCCGCTGGCGCAGCGCCGGGTGCTCGCGACGCAACCGGAGCGCTGCCCTGGTGACCTCGTAGACGTCGAGCCACGCGTCGTCGGCGCGCCAGTCGATCCAGGAGATCTCGTTGTCCTGGCAGTAGGGGTTGTTGTTGCCGCGCTGGGTGCGGCCGCGCTCGTCACCCGCGGTGATCATCGGTACGCCGTTCGAGAGGCACAAGGTGGCCATCAGGTTGGCCGCCTGCCGCCGTCGCAAGGCGACGATCTCCTGGTCGCCGGTCTCGCCCTCAACGCCGTGGTTGTCGGACCGGTTGTTGTCGGTGCCGTCGCGGTTGTCCTCACCGTTGGCCTCGTTGTGCTTCTGCTCATAGCTGACCAGGTCGCGCACGGTGAACCCGTCGTGGGCCGTCACGAAGTTGATCGAGGCGTACGGCGACCGTCCGTCGTCGGCGTAAAGGTCCGAGGATCCGGCGAGCCGAGTGGCCACCACGCGGATGCCCGACGACTGTCCGCGCCAGAAGTCGCGGATCTCGTCGCGGAACTGGTCGTTCCACTCCACCCAAGGCGGCGGGAACTCACCGACCCGGTAGCCGTCCATCGATGCGTCCCAGGGCTCGGCGATCAGCTTGGCGTGGCGGAGCACCGGGTCCTGGCCGATGGCGGCGAGCAGGTGGCAGTCCATGTCGATCTCGTGGTCCACCCGGGTCAGCGCCGAGGCGAGGTCGAAGCGGAAGCCGTCGACGTGCATCTCGGTGACCCAGTAGCGCAGCGAGTCGAGGATCAGCCGCAGCATGAACGGGGTGCCGGCGTTGACCGTGTTGCCACAGCCGGTGACGTCCCAGTAGGTGTCGTCGAGCGGCTCGCCGGCGCTCTCGAGGCTTGGTCCGGTGGTAGCTGCCGAGGTCGTCCAGGCCCGCGGAACGAGAGCGTCGGACCGTTGCGGCGCCGGCCTCCGCGGTGTGGTTGTAGACGACGTCGAGCAGCACCTCGATCCCCGCGTCGTGGAGGGCCTTGACCATCGCCTTGAACTCCGTCACCTGCTGCCCGCGGTCGCCCGAGGAGGAGTAGGCGTTGTGAGGGGCGAAGAACCCGATCGAGTTGTAGCCCCAGTAGTTGGTCAGCCCGCGGCTCGACCACCTCCGGCTCGGAGGCGAACTGGTGGATCGGCAGCAGCTCCACGGCCGTGACGCCGAGGTCCTTCAGGTAGTCGACGACCGCGGGGGAGCGCGAGCCCGGCGTAGGTCCCCCGCAGTTGCTTCGGGCACCCGGTCGTGCAGCTGGGTCATGCCCTTGACGTGCAGCTCGTAGATGACCGTGTCGTGCCATCGGTGGCGCAGCGGCCGGTCGCCGGCCCAGTCGAAGCCGTCGTCGCCGACCACCACGCTGCGGGGGACGTACGCCGCCGAGTCCAGCGAGCTGGGTTCCTCCGGGTGCTCCAGGTCGTACCCGAAGATCGCCGGGTCGTGGTCCACCGATCCGCTGACCGCCCGCGCGAACGGGTCGAGCAGGAGCTTCTCCACGTTGAAGCGCAGTCCCCGGCCTGCGGGTCCCACGGGCCGTCGACCCGGTAGCCGTAGCAGGTGCCTGGCTCGACGCCCGGGATCGCGCCGTGCCAGATGCCGAGCGTGTGCTCGGTCAGCTGGTGCCGGGTCTCGGCGCCCTCATCGTCGAAGACGCAGACCCAGGCGGCGGTGGCGTTGGGCGCGTGGACCGCGAAGTTCGTCGACTCCGGCGACCAGGTCGAGCCCAGGGGGTAGTTGCGCCCGGGCCACACGGAAGCGCGGTCACCGAGGTTGCGCCACAGGCCCGCCGTCACGGGAGGCATTGTTCCCGACCGCAACTGGCGCGGCACAATGCGGGGTCTACGCGATCGACATTGGAGACAGCTGATGGAGTTCGTACGGCTCGAGGTCGCCGACGGCGTCGGCACGATCCGCCTGGACCGGCCGAAGATGAACGCGCTCAACGTGCAGGTCCAGGAGGAGATCCGGGCCGTGGCCGACCGAGGCCACCGACCGCGACGACGTCAAGGCGGTCGTGGTGTACGGCGGGGAGCGGGTCTTCGCGGCCGGCGCGGACATCAAGGAGATGGCCGACATGTCCTACACCGACATGGTCAAGCGCTCCGGCGCCCTTCAGTCGGCCTTCACGCGCGGTCGCCCGGATCCCGAAGCCCGTGGTCGCGGCGATCACCGGCTACGCGCTCGGTGGTGGCTGCGAGCTGGCGCTGTGCGCCGACTTCCGGATCGCGGCCGACAACGCCACGCTGGGCCAGCCCGAGGTGCTGCTCGGCATCATCCCGGGCGCCGGTGGCACCCAGCGGCTCACCCGGCTGGTGGGCCCGAGCAAGGCCAAGGACATCATCTTCAGCGGCCGGTTCGTGAAGGCCGACGAGGCGCTGGCGATCGGTCTGGTCGACCGGCTGGTCCCGGCCGAGGCTGTCTACGACGAGGCCGTCGCGTGGGCCCAGCAGTTCTCCGCGCGCGGCGTCGTACGCGCTCCGAGCGGCCAAGGAGAGCATCGACCGGGGGCTCGAGGTCGACCTCGAGACCGGGCTCGAGATCGAAAGACAGCAGTTCGCTTCTCTGTTTGCGACCACGGACCGGACCATCGGTATGTCATCCTTCATCGACATGGGGCCCGGCAAAGCAGAGTTCGAAGGACGGTAGGGATGGCTGGCGAGGCGCCGGGCAAGAAGGTGGACCCCACCAGCACTCGGTACGACGCGGACAAGATCCGCACCATCGTGTCGCGGGTCGTGTGGTTGGTCTTCGTGACTTGCGCGTTCGTCGCTCGCGGTCGCGGCGTTGCTGTACGCCGTCGAGGCCAACGACGGACAACAGCCTCGTCAACCTCTTCTACGACATCGCCGACGGTGTCGACCTCGGGTTCTTCGACCTCAGACAACCCGATCAAGGACTTCGACGGAGGACAACGCCGAGCACCGAAGACGGCGCTGTTCAACTACGGCATCGGCGCGATCCTCTACCTGATCGTCGGCCGGATCGTGGAGAAGCTGATCCACCCCTGAGCCGCCGTCGATCCGCGATGTGACCCGGATGACGCTGTGAGATAGTCCACCGCGGACGGGTGTCGAGACGCTGGTGACTCGCCGGTAACCTGGCCAACGCCGCCAACCCGGCCTTGGGTTGGCCACACGAGATGCACAGGAGGGGCCGATCCCGGCCACACCACCATGAACATTGTTGTCTGTGTGAAGCACGTGCCCGACGCCACCGCCGATCGGCGGTTCGAGGACGACAACACGGTCGACCGCGTCGGCGTCGATGGGCTGCTGTCCGAGCTTGACGAGTACGCCGTCGAGCAGGCGCTGCAGCTGAAGGAGAAGTCCGAGAACCCCGAGGACACCAAGGTGACCGCGCTGTGCGTCGGCCCCGAGAAGGCGGCCGACGCGGTGCGCAAGGCGCTGCAGATGGGCGCCGACGAGGGTGTCCACGTCATCGACGACGCGATCGCCGGCTCCGACGCCGTCGCGACCTCGCTGGTGCTGGCCGAGGCGATCAAGAAGATCGGCTCGCCGGGACGTCGTGCTGTGCGGCATGGCGTCGACCGACGCTGTCGATGAGCGTGGTGCCGGCGATGCTGGCCGAGCGCCTCGACCTGCCGCAGGTCACCCTCGCCTCCGTCGTCGAGTCGCAGGGCGACCAGGTGCGGGCCAAGCGCGACGGCGACTCGGCCACCGAGGTGATCGGCGGCACGATGCCGCTGGTGCTGTCGGTGACCGACCAGTCCGGTGAGGCGCGCTACCCGTCGTTCAAGGGGATCATGGCCGCCAAGAAGAAGCCGGTCGAGACCTGGTCGCTGAGCGACCTGGGTGTCGACGCCGGCCAGGTCGGCCTCTCCGTCGCCTGGTCCGAGGTCTCCGGGACCACCGAGCGTCCCGCCGCGGACCGCCGGCGAGATCGTCAAGGACGAGGACGGGTCGGGCGCCACTGCGCTGACCGAGTTCCTGGCCTCCAAGAAGTTCATCTGAGCTCCGGGTCAGTCCGGATAGGGAGAAGCGAACATGTCTGAAGTTCTGGTACTCGTCGACCACGTCGACGGCGCCGTCAGCAAGCCCACCCTGGAGCTGCTCGCCCTGGCCAAGCGCCTCGGCGAGCCGTCGGCCGTCTTCATCGGCGGCTCCGAGCAGGCCTCGGGTGCGACCGAGCGGCTGAAGAAGTTCGGCGCGGAGAAGATCTACGTCGTCGACGACGCCGAGATCAAGGGCTACCTGGTGGCCCCGAAGGCCGAGGTGCTGCAGCAGCTGGTCGGAGAAGACCTCACCGGCCGCGGTGCTGCTGGTCTCCGGCGGCGAGGGCAAGGAGATCGCGGGCCGCCTCGCGATCAAGATCGACTCCGGTCTGATCACCGACGCCGTCGACATCTCCGACAGCGGCGAGACGACGCAGAGCGTCTTCGCGGGCAGCTACACCGTGACCGCCAAGGTCACCAAGGGCACGCCGATCATCTGCGTCAAGCCCAACTCCACCGCCCCGGAGGAGACCGCGGGCGCGGGCACGGTCGAGGAGTTCGCGGCGACCATCTCCGACTCGGCGAAGAAGGCCCAGATCGTGGCCTCCGAGCCGCGCAAGTCGACCGGTCGTCCCGAGCTCACCGAGGCCGCGATCGTGGTCTCCGGTGGTCGTGGCACCGGCGGCAACTTCGAGCCCATCGAGGGCCTGGCTGACTCGCTCGGTGCGGCCGTGGGTGCCTCGCGCGCCGCGGTCGACTCCGGCTGGATCCCGCACACCTTCCAGATCGGCCAGACCGGCAAGACGGTCTCGCCGCAGCTCTACATCGCGGCCGGCATCTCCGGTGCCATCCAGCACCGCGCCGGCATGCAGACCTCGAAGACCATCGTGGCCGTCAACAAGGACGAAGAGGCCCCGATCTTCGAGCTGGTCGACTTCGGCGTCGTGGGCGACCTCAACACGGTCCTGCCCGCAGCCACCGAGAAGATCACCGAGCGCAAGGGCTGACCCAGCTCGGATCTGGGGCTAGGTGGTTTCGAAGCTCGTCGCTGACGCTCCTCACACCTCAACCACCGATGACGGTGTCGCGGTGCGAGCGCAGCGAGCCTCGAGACCAGCCTCACCACTGCTGGTCGGGCTCCTCGATCAGACCGATCTTGGGGACGCTCGACCTTGCGGGCCCCGGCCTTGCCGCAGATGTAGATCTTCCGGAGGGCGACGTTGTCGGCGGTGTTGGACTCGACCAGGCGGTGGTTGGGGTTGGCGATGGTGGCGATGTAGTAGGTGCCGTTGGGCAGGTCCTTCAGGTTGAAGGACTGGCCGGCGCGGAACTGCGCGTAGGTGTCGCCCCAGCCGGCTGCGAGCACCTCGCGCAGCGACAGGGAGCCGGGTTGGCCGCAGTCGGTGGAGAGGTCGGTGTTCTCCGGGTTCCAGTCGGCGTTCGCCACGGTCTGGTCGATGGAGTCGGTGTTGGCGAGGCAGAACGCCTCCTTCTTCGACACCGCAGCCGTGGTCTTGTCCGCCCGCAGCAAGGTGTACGACGCGAAGTCGCGGAAGTGCCAGTGCTGGTGCGACGGCTTGTCGTCGAACTCGAACTCGCCGATCTGCTGGTAGCCGGTCTGCTCGCCGTCACCGTCGAAGAAGTACTGGTAGGCGTCCATCACTCGGCTCGCCCTCGCGGCGGAAGCCGTCGACGACCAACGGGCTGTCGCCGGCGTTCCAGACCGTGGCGGCGAAGCGCAGGAAGTTGCCGTTGGGGCGACGCTGATGCCCCAGGCCGGCAACGACCTCAGGTTGGGCCGCGGCCCGTCGACCTCGTCGAGCTCGGGGCCGATAGGGGGCCGGGCCGCCGGGCCGTTGCCTGGCGCTGCCGCCGTCCGACGGGAGGTGCCGCTTCGCTTGGCCGTGGTCGTGATCGTGGCCGTCGTGGTCGTGCTTGACCGCGACCCGGACCGTCCGGCTGGCGTCGGCCGCCGGGATGCTCGAGGAGGTTCGCGTACGCCGGGGCGATCGAGATCGTGACGTCGTACGGCGCCCTAGTCGGACGCCGCCACGGCCGCGCTCGTCGTCAGCCAGCAGCGGGTTGGACCAACCGGCCTGGATGCCCTGCACCGAGCCGAGGCTGTAGGGGTTGGCGAAGCAGTACTGCGGATACGGCGACCTGGCGGGGGCGTCGGGCCGGACCCGCTGGCCCTGGCTGTTGAGGCACACGTCCTTGGTGCGCGACTTCAGCTTCTTGCCGGTGGCGAGGTTCTTGACCGAGATCCGGACGAAGTCGTCGAGTGCGTTGAAGTCCGACATCGATCCGAGCGGGAGGGCCACGTCGCCGCTCGGCGAGCGCCAGACGGTCTTGATCTGCTGGTCGTACGACGAGCGGTTCGACCACAGCTCGAACGGGTCGGACCCGGCGATGAGCCGCGCGTCGATCTCGACCCGCGTGTGCTTGCGGCTCCCGTAGAGGTAGCCCACGACCGTGGTGGGCGCCCACATCTTCACGGCCGGCTCCGGCGGCGGCGACGGGCGCCGGCGCGGCCTCTCCGGGAGCGTGGTGATCGCCAGGGCGGCGATGGGGGTGAGGGCCAGGGCTGCGGTAGCAGCCAGGACCTGTTGGCGACGTGCGAGGCACGGGTTCTCGCTTCTCTCAAGGAGTTGCTGGTCTGTCACCTGTAGTGACGTCCGATCCCACCATTTGGTTGCCTGATCGGCGGGGATGCCGCGAAGTTTGTCTAACCTCGACCCTGTGAGCACCCACGAGGACGTCATCGAGGTCGCGACCCGGGCCCGAGCGGCGAGCCTCGGTCTGGCCCTGGCGACCCGGGCCGAGAAGGACGATGCGCTGCACTCGATGGCCCAGGCGCTGCTCGAGCGCGCGGACGAGCTGCTCGGCGGCCAACGGCGAGGACGTCGCCCGCGCCGTCGCCGACGGCACGCCGGCCAACATCATCGACCGGCTGCGGCTGACCCCCGAGCGGCTCGAGGCGATGGCCCAGGGGCTGCGCGACGTGGCCGGGCTACCCGGACCCCGTGGGCGAGGTCGTGCGCGGCAGCACCCTGCCCAACGGCCTCGAGCTGCGCCAGCTGCGGGTGCCGTTCGGCGTCGTCGGCATGATCTACGAGGCCCGGCCCAACGTGACCGCCGACGCCGCCGGCATCTGCCTCAAGTCGGGCAACGCCGTGCTGCTGCGCGGCTCCTCCAGCGCCCGGTCGAGCAACGCCGCGATCGTGGCCGTGCTCCGCGACGCCGCGGCCGCCAGCCGGCCTGGACGCCGACGTCATCCAGCTGGTGCCGGGCGACTCCCACGACAGCGTGAAGGCGCTGATGCGGGCCCGCGGCCACGTCGACGTGCTCATCCCGCGCGGGGGCGCCGGCCTGATCCAGTCGGTGGTCGAGGAGTCGACCGTGCCCGTGATCGAGACCGGCGTCGGCAACTGCCACGTCTACGTCGACAGCGCGGCCGACCTCGACAAGGCGCTGGCCATCGTGCTCAACAGCAAGACCCACCGCACCAGCGTGTGCAACTCCGCGGAGTCGCTGCTGGTGCACGCCGACGTCGCGGACGCGTTCCTGCCGCGGGTGGTGACGGCGCTGCAGGAGGCAGGCGTGACCATCCACGGCGACCCGGCGTTCCAGGCAGCACGACGGCGTGCAGCCGGCGACCGACGACGACTACGCGCGGGAGTACCTCTCGCTCGACATCTCGGCCGCCGTCGTACCCGACCTCGACGCCGCCATCGCCCACATCCGGCGCTTCTCGAGCAAGCACAGCGACGCGATCGTCACCGAGGACCAGACCGCCGCCCGGCGGTTTGCAGCCGAGGTCGACTCGGCGGCGGTGCTGATCAACGCGAGCACCCGGTTCACCGACGGCGGCGAGTTCGGGTTCGGCGCCGAGATCGGCATCAGCACCCAGAAGCTGCACGCCCGCGGCCCGATGGGCCTGCCGGAGATGACGTCCACGAAGTACGTCGTCACCGGCGAGGGTCACGTGCGCTGATCGACGCCCGTCGTACCCAGGGGCAGCCCGATCAGCTCGTCCTCGTGCTGCTCCTCGAAGTTGGCCAGCAGCCACAGGCCGATGCAGAGGCACGGCGAGACCAACCAGCTCGGCGCTGACCGCCCAGGGGGTGTGCCGCGGAATCTCCTGGAAGACGAGGTAGCCGAAGCTCAGCCCGACCAGGCAGTTGACCACGTTGAGCATCGGCATCGAGGCGGAGAGCCGCGCCGAGCGGTAGGCGACCTGGTTGATCGCCACGCCGCCAGGCCGGCTGACGACCAGCGCGTAGACCGGCCAGGTCGTCAGCAGCTGGGAGAGCCCGCCGTCGCCGTGCTCCTCCTCGGCGGCCTTGACCAGCACCGCGACCAGGCCGAGGAGCAGCCCGGCCGAGGCGCCCAGCAGGAAGGCGCGCAGGTTGCCGGTCTGCACCAGCCGGGTCAGCACGAAGACCAGCACCCCGAGTGCCGCGCAGCCGGCGACCAGCAGGAAGAACGACAGCCCACCGGGGTGGCCGTCGCCCTCCGACGGGTCGCTGGCCAGCAGGAAGATTGCGAGGGCGGAGGCGGTGAGGAGCACGGCACCGAGCTCGCGTGGCTCCGGCAGCTGGCGCGAGATGGCGGCCCGGATCGGCACGGCGAAGACGATGCCCGTGATGATGATCGGCTGGACGAGGGAGATCGGGCCGTTGATCACGGCCAAGGCGTGGGCGCTGAACCCGGCGATGCCGAGCGCCTGCCCGAGCACCCAGACCGGCCGCTGCGTCAGGTGCCAGAGGAGGTGCCACAGCCCGCCGATCGAGTCGGGGGCCGCACCGGCCGCCTGGTGCTGCACCGACGTTGACAGAGCCGTGAAGAAGGCGCTGGTCAGCGCGAAGACGATCGCCAACCAGATCACGGCTTCACTGTAGAGGCCAGTGCGCCGCAGGCTGGGACCACGGCGCTGGGCGGTCGCTGGCCCGGTGATAGGTTCGCGGCCGTGTCCGGGCCGATCCACGTGGCGTTCCTCGGCTGTGGCTTCATCACCGGCGTCCACAGCCGGCACCTTCGCGCGCTTGCTGGATCGGCCGACGAGGTCGTCGCGAGCTACGCCAGCCGCGACCTGGCCAAGGCGGAACACTTCCGACGGAAGTACGCCGGTCGAGCGTGCCTACGGCGACTATTCCTCCGCCCTTGCTGACGACGACATCGACGCCGTCGTGATCGCGGTGCCGCCGGCGTACCACCTCGAGCTGAGCCTGGCCGCGATCGCGGCCGGCAAGCATGTGCTGGTCGAGAAGCCGGCGTACCCGGCCAGCGCTGACTTCGAGACAGTGCGGGCCGCGCGCGATGCCGGCGGCCGGATCGTCCTGGTGGGGGAGAACGACCACTACAAGCCGCTCGCGGTGACCCTGCGGCGACTGCTGGCCGACGGCGCCATCGGAGAGCTCGTGATGGCTTCCTTCGTCACCGTGGCCGACAAGCCGAAGCCTGCCGACGACTGGCGCAACGACGAGACCATGGCCGGTGGTGATGCCTTCTTCGAGGAGGGGATCCACTGGCTCCATCTCGCCACCAGTCTCGGCCCCCAGATCACCCGGATCAGCGGCCACCGACCTCGACTGGCCGCCGGCGTCGAACGGCTCACCGACCGGCGCAGCCGCAGCATGTTGGTGGCTTTCGACTACGACAACGGTGCCGTGGGTTCCCTGTTCTACTCGCGCGAGGTGCCCTCGCTGTTGCGGGGGCTGCGTGCCTCCAAGCTCTACGGCCGCGACGGGCGTGATCACCTTCGAGTCCAACGGCGCGGCCATCATCGTGCGCGGTAGCGCAAGGTTTCGAGGCGCTGCCCCGGGTGGTGCTCCCCGGCTACCGCGACATCCGCGGCTACCAGGCGATGTACCGCGACCTCGTCCGGTCGATCCGAGCCGGCACCCAGCCGGAGATGAGCCTCGAGCGCGCTCTGGTCGACCACCGGCTGATGGAGGCCGCTCGTGGCGATCTGAGGAGCGTTTCGACGTCGTCATCATCGGCAGCGGCGCCGGCGGCGGCACGATGGCGCACGCCCTCGCCAGCACCGGGGTCAGCGTGCTGCTGCTGGAGCGGGGCGGCTGGTTGCCGATGGAGGCCCAGAACGCCGATCCCATCGCTGTCTGGCAGGAGCTGCGCTACCGCGCCGACGACCCCTGGGTGAATCGGAAGGGCGAGCAGTTCCGCCCGTTCATGCACTACGTCGTCGGCGGCAACACCAAGGTCTGGGGTGCCGCACTGTTGCGGTTGCGCGAGACCGACTTCGGTGTCGTCGACCATGCCGACGGGCAGTCACCCGCCTGGCCGATCGACTACGCCACCCTGGCGCCTTGGTACGACGAGGCCGAGCGGCTCTACCAGGTGCACGGCGAGGTCGGCGACCCGTCTGAGCCGCCCCGTGGCCCCTATCCGTACCCGCCCGTCCCACACGAGCAGCGGATGACCGAGGTTGTCGACGGGCTACGCGACCAGGGCCTGCATCCGTCGTACCTCCCGCTCGGCATGATCTCGCCCGGCGAACCCGGGGGTTGCATCCTGTGCAGCACCTGCAACTCCTTCCCGTGTCAGGTCCGGGCCAAGAGCGACACCGACGTCATCTGCGTCACCGATGCGGTGAAGGCCGACAACGTCACGCTGTGGACGGGAGCCTTCGCGGAACGGCTGTTGACCGATGAGCCAGGCAACCGGGTCGATGCGGTCGAGGTGGTGCGTGACGGCGAGCGGGTGCTGGTGCGCGCCGACACCTTCGTGGTCTCCGCTGGAGCCGTGAACTCCGCGGCCCTGCTCTTCCGGAGCGCCACCGACAAGCACCCCAATGGGCTGGCTAACAGCTCGGACCTCCTGGGCCGCCGCTACATGGCGCACATCGCCACCATGATGGAGGCGGTGCACCCGCGCTGGCGCAACCCGACGTCGTTCGCGAAGACCGTGATGATCAACGACTTCTACGCCGCAGGACCGGGCCGGCCGTTCCCGCTGGGGCACATCCAGTCGCAGGGACGCGCGCACGCCGGGATCGTCCAAGGGGTGGTGCCGTTCGTGCCGATGCGGATGGCCGAGGCCTGGGTCGACCGCGGCGTCGACTTCCTGGCGATGAGCGAGGACCTGCCGGACCTCGACAACCGCGTCACCCTCACCCCATCGGGTCAGGTCAAGCTCGACTACCAGGTCAACAACCTGGCCTCACACCAGCGGTTGGTCAAGGAGATGGCCAAGGCTCTTCGCCGGCTCGGCTACTGGTACGTCGTGCGGCACCGGTTCAAGAACGAGAACACCACGCACCAGTGCGGCACCGCGGTGTTCGGCGACGACCCGCGCGCGTCGGTGCTCGACACGATGTGCCGCACCCACGACGTCGACAACGTCTATGTCGTGGACGGGTCGTTCTTCCCGTCGTCGGCAGCCGTGAACCCCGGACTGACGATCATCGCGCAGTCGCTGCGCGTCGCCGACCACCTGCGCCGCAACGTGCTCAACCACAGCCTCACCACCAACGACAGCATCAACTAGTGGAGACACCATGCCCAAGATGAAGGCCCTCTCGTTCAGCCACGTCGCCATCACCGTGGCCGACTTCAACCGGACCGTGCGGTGGTACGCAGACATCTTCGGCGCTCCGGTCGTGGGGGTCTCCGACACCCCGACCGAACGGATCAAGACGTTCTTCGGCGTGGAGGTGCCGGCGGGTGCTCCCGACCCCACACTGAAGATCGGCTGGATCCGGATCCCCGGCGGCGCGACGATCGAGGTCTTCGAGTTCATCCCGTCCGAGCCCTACGAGGACGTCACCTGGAACCGCCAGGGCATTCACCACTTCTCGGTCAACGTGCGCAACACGAAGAAGTGGCAGGCCTACCTCGAGAGCAAGGGCGTCGAGATCGTGGCGCCGGTGGAACAGTCACCTCACGGCCACACGTTCTTCTTCATCAAGGACCCCGACGGCAACCTGATCGAGCTGATCGACAACAAGCACATGCGCGCGGTGCTGAAGTACCTCGGGCCTCTCGGTGGGGTGCTGTTCAAGCGAACGATGTACAAGAAGTACTACCGACCCGGTGGCTACCACTCCCACTGAGTAAGATCCTGCCCATGTCGTTGAGCCAGACCGCGCTGCTGCTGACCCAGGCCGCCGAGGAGCACCACGAGCAAGTCATCAACCCGTGGCTCGTGGGCGGGATCGCGCTGGGGATCCTGCTGGCCATGCTGGTCGCGCTGGTCTCCTTCGGCGGGGGACGCGAGCACAGCTGAGCACCCGGCTGGCGACCCCCTCCGACCCAACCACCTCCGGGCCCCGACGGGTCGGGGTGATGGGCGGGACGTTCGACCCGATCCACCACGGTCACCTGGTCGCCGCATCCGAGGCCCAGGCGTGGTTCGGGCTCGACGAGGTCGTGTTCGTGCCGACGGGGGAACCCTGGCAGAAGTCCGACCGGGTCGTCTCCCCGGCCGAGCACCGCTACCTGATGACGGTGATCGCGACCGCGTCCAACCCACGGTTCCGGGTCTCGCGGGTCGATGTCGACCGTGAGGGGCCGACGTACACGATCGACACGCTGCGCGACCTCAAGACGCAGATGCCCGACGTCGACCTCTACTTCATCACCGGCGCCGACGCGTTGACCGAGATCTTCACCTGGCGCGACCACGACGAGCTGTTCGCACTCGCCCAGTTCGTGGGTTGCACCCGGCCGGGCTCGGAGATGGACCCAGAGACCCTGCGCTCGATCCCGGCCGAGAGGGTCACCATGCTGGAGATCCCCGCCCTCTCGATCTCCTCCACCGACTGCCGACAGCGCCAGCGCCAGGGCCAGCCGGTCTGGTACCTGGTGCCCGACGGCGTCGTCCAATACATCACCAAGCACCAGCTCTACTCCGCAGACCAGCCCTGATTGTGGGAGCAATATGACCGCCACCGACCATGCCGTCGAGCTCGTTCACGCCGCCGCCCGCGCAGCGTCCGACAAGCTTGCCCAGCAGATCATCGCCTTCGACGTCAGCGAGCAGCTGGCGATCACTGACGCCTTCCTGCTCGCCTCGGCGACCAACGACCGGCAGGTCAAGGCGATCGTCGACGAGATCGAGGACAAGCTGCGTGAGATCGGCGCCAAGCCGGTCCGCCGCGAGGGCGAAAGGGACGGTCGCTGGGTGCTGATCGACTACGGCGAGATCGTGGTGCACGTCCAGCACGAAGAGGAGCGGCAGTTCTACGCGCTCGAGCGTCTCTGGCGCGACTGCCCGGCCATCCCGTTGCCGGCCGACATCGTGTCGCACGACCGGTGACCGGGCGCCGCCTGGTCCTGCTCCGCCACGGCCGCACCTCCTGGAACCATGCCCAGCGCGTCCAAGGTCAGCTCGACGCCCAGCTCGACGACGTGGGGCGGGCCCAGGCCGATGCAGCGGCCGTCGCCCTGGCGAAGCTCGAGCCGAAACTGCTCTGGTCATCGGATCTCTCCCGCGCGCACGACACGGCCCTCGCGGTGGCCGCCGCAACCGGACTGGACGTCGCGCTCGACGAGCGACTGCGCGAGTTCTCCCTCGGTGAGCGCGAAGGTCTCACGCACGAGGAGTACGCCGCCGCCGACCAGGTCGAGTACGACCAGTTCCGCCGCGGTTACTACGACGCAGCGCCGGGTGCCGAGCCCACGGACCAGGTCCGGGCCCGGATGCGAGCTGTGCTGCTGGAGCTGCTGGCCGCGCTCGCGCCCGGGGAGACCGGGGTGGCGGTCTCGCACGGCGCTGCGCTCCGCGTCGCCGTCGGTGCCTTGCTCGGCTGGCCGGACGACCAGTTCCACACCTTGCGAGGTCTCGACAACGGCGGCTGGGTGGTCCTCGAAGAGCACCCCGAGGTCGCCGAACTCCGGCTCGGTGCCTACAACCGGACCACCTGACCTGACGGTGGACGAGCCTCGAAACCCCCGGATTTCTTTTGCCGCCGGGGCTTGGCTAAGATTCCGCGAGTTGCCTGCGGGCAACACGAGGGGCTGTGGCGCAGCTGGTAGCGCATCTGCATGGCATGCAGAGGGTCAGGGGTTCGAGTCCCCTCAGCTCCACTCTTGTGATCCGGGCATCGGCCCTGGTCCCGCACCCCTCGACACCCCCGGTTGCCTCGGGCCTTCTCCGACGGCCATTCATATCCGTAGTGGGTTTTGACTACAGACGCCGGCGATCCCTGCTCACTAATGTCACGTCCAGTGAAGGGGTGAGACTCGCTCCGCGAAAGGACATCATGACCGTCACCAGGAACCTCCTCGTCGGGCTCGTCGGCGGAGCGACCCTTGCCACAGCGGCACTGGCCGGACTCGCGGCGACGGCCGAGGCTGCCCCCAAGGCCAAGGTCACCGTCACCATCCAGGCCCAGGGGGTGGAGCTCTCCGGGGTGGTCAAGAGCCGCAACCCAGCGCTGTGCGCCGCCAACCGGAAAGTCAAGGTGTTCAAGGTCGTCAACGGCCAGCCCCACCTCTTCGCCACCGACACCACCAACGAGACCGGCCCCGCGCCGTACACGTGGAACACCGGCAACACCGGCCAAGAGGGCAGGTTTTTCGCCAAGGTCAGCGCCAAGCCCGGTTGTCGGGCCGACGTGAGCCCGACCATCGTGGCCGTTCGCCCCCCGAACAACTGAGCCGGATAGAGGCCACCGGTCGCTATTCTGACTAGAACCTGTTCTAGTCAGGAGCGTCGATGCCCGGTTTCAACCTCTCAGCTGTCTTCGACACCGTCGCCAAGGCGGTGCCGGACCAAGAAGTGCTGGTCTGGCGCGATCGGCGGCTCACCTACGCCGAGGCGAACGACCGGATCGACGGCGTCGCGCACTTCCTGGTCGAGCAGGGTCTGGGCACCCGCACCGAGCGCCCGCACCTCGCCGGCCACGAGTCGGGGCAGGATCACCTCGGCATCTACCTGCGCAACGGCAACGAGTGGATCGAGACACTAGTTGGCGCGTGGCGGGCGCGGGTGGCGCCGTACAACGTCAACTACCGCTATGTCGAGGAAGAGCTGCTCTACCTCCTCGCCGACGCCCAGACCACCGCGTTGGTCTACCACGCGGAGTTCGCTCCACAGGTGGATGCGTTGCGTGACCGCCTTCCTGGGATCCGGCTGCTCATCCAGGTCGCCGACGACAGTGGCAACGAGCTGCTCGATGGCGCGGTCGACTACGACGCGATCATCGGCACACCGCCCCCGGCCGCCGGCATGCCGGCGCCATCGAGTGACGACCTGTTCATCATCTACACCGGCGGCACTACCGGCATGCCCAAGGGCGTGTTGTGGCGACACGACGACATCTTCATCTCGGCGATGGGCGGACTGCCGTTCGGCGGCGACCAAGCCCTACGCGTCGTACGAGGAGATCGGCCAGGCGGCCCGCGACGCCGGCGGTGGGCTCACCTTGCTGATGCTGCCGCCGTTCATGCACGGTGCGGCCCAGTGGTCGAGCTTCCACATGATCACCGGCGGCGGGAAGATCGTGATCCCGGACGTCGTGGACCACCTCGATCCAGCCGAGGCGCTCGGCACCGCGATCCGCGAGAAGTGCGTCAGCATCCCGGTTGTCGGCGACGCCGTGGCCAGGCCGCTGCTCGACGAGATCGAGCGAGCCGCAGCGGCGGGGGCGCCTACGACCTGTCCGGTGTGGCGGCGTTCAACAACGGCGGTGCGCCGCTGACCCCTGGCGTGCGCACCCGCCTGCTCGAGCTCGCTGCCGCACGTCATGCTGCTCGACGCCGTGGGGTCGTCGGAGACCGGCATCCAGATGAACCACTACTCGGCGAAGGACGCCGAGGCCGACACCGCCATCTTCAGCCCCCAGGCTGACACCACCGTGGTCGATGAGCAGCTGACCCGCGCGCTGGCGCCAGGAGAGGGAGGCGGCTGGCTGGCCCGGCGCGGCCGGATCCCGCTCGGCTATCTCGGCGACGAGGACAAGACCGCCCGCACGTTCCCCGTCATCGGCGGCGAGCGCTGGTCCGTGCCGGGCGACCGGGCCAACCTGCTCGACGACGGCCGGATCCAGCTGCTCGGACGCGACGGCGTCACCGTCAACTCGGGTGGCGAGAAGATCTTCGTCGAGGAGGTCGAGCGCGCCGTAGCGGCGCATCCGGCCGTGCAGGACGTCGTGGTCGTCGGCCGACCCTCGCGAGCGCTGGGGAAGCGAGGTCGTGGCCGTGGTGCAGGTCAAGGAAGGCAGCGCCGTGACCGACGAGGAGCTGCTGGCCGAGGCCTCGACGCATGTGGCCCGCTACAAGGTGCCGAAGGCGATCGTGCGGGTCGACCGAGATGCAGCGGTCACCGTCGGGCAAGGCCGACTACCGCTGGGCCAAGGCGCAGACCGGGTCCGGCTAGACCGACGCCGCCACCCGCGCCAGCGCCTCGATGCTGCGTCGCACGTCGTCGTCGGTCGTCGCCCAGTTGCTGACCGAGATGCGCAGCACGGCGCGGCCCTGCCATCGGGACCCCGACATCCAGGCGGTGCCGTCGGCGAGCATCCCGCGGACGACGGCCTGGGTGCGCTCGTCGCTGCCGAACGACGCGCACACCTGGGTGAAGACGACGTCGTTGAGCACCTCCGCGCCTTCGATCGATGAGAGTGCCTCGGCGAACGTCGTGGCGTGACGACAGAAACCGTCGACCAGGTCTTCGACGCCGGTCCGTCCCAGCGACCGGAGGACCGCCCACACCGGGATCGCGCGGCCGCGGCGCGACAGCTCGGGCACCTTCTCGAACGGGTCGCCCGGCTTCGCTCTGGATCAGGTAGTCGCCATGCATGCTCATCGCGCGTGCGCAGCGCGACCGGCGTCCGCCACGATGGCGAGCCCGCAGTCGTAGGGCACGTTGAGCGTCTTGTGGGCGTCGGTCGCCCAGGA
The DNA here is from genome assembly GCA_963829975.1 of uncultured Actinomycetota bacterium. Taxonomy (GTDB): domain Bacteria; phylum Actinomycetota; class Actinomycetes; order Propionibacteriales; family Nocardioidaceae; genus Nocardioides. The sequence continues at coordinate 56,854 of CAWHKK010000020.1, read as the reverse complement.
GTCGGCCGCCTCGTAGCCGGTCGTGAGGTGGCGATGGGCCGACGACGCCGCGGCGAAGAGCCCGAACGCGCCGTCGACGTGCACCCAGGCGCCGTGCCGGTGCGCCAGCTCGATCGCCTCGGCGAACGGGTCGAATGCACCGGAGTGCACGTTGCCCGCCTGCAGCAGCACGATCGTCGGCGCCGTCTGGCCGGGCGGCGAGAGCAGTCGGCCAGCGCCCCCGGGACCAACCGGCCCTCGCTGTCGGCGTCGACGACCTCTGGGGCACCGAGACCGAGGTAGCGCAGGGTCAGGTCGATGCTGTCGTGGCGTTCGGCCCCGACGATGACCCGCACCCGCGGCGCACCGGTGAGCCCGTCGCGGCCGACGTCCCAGCCCTCGCGCCGGAGCACCTCGCCGCGAGCCGCCGCCAGGCAGGTGAAGTTGGCCATCGTGGCGCCGGTGGCGTAGCCGACCGCGCTGGTCGGCGGGCAGGCCCAGCAGGTCGAGCAGCCAGCCGCTGGCGACGTCCTCGACGGCGGAGTGGGCCGGGGTCAGGTCCCGCAGTCCGGCGTTCTGGTCCCACGCGCTGGTCAGCCAGTCGGCGGCCAGCGCGGCCGGGTGGCTGCCGCCGATCACCATCCCGTAGAAGCGTCCGGACGGCATCGCGGTCAGCCCGGGTTCACAGGCACTGGCGAGGAGGTCGACGACCTCGCCGGCAGCGGTGGGGCCGTCCGGGAGACTCGGTGCCGAGACGGGCGACGACCTCGCTCGACGGACGCCTGCGGTGGCACCGGACGATCGGCCAGCGAGGCCAGCCAGGAGACCGCGTGCTCGTGGGCACGCGTCGAGGGCTGCCTCCTCGGGCGTCACGTGCGCACCTCGAGCTCGTCCCAGTCGACCTCGGCCAGCCGCTTCTGGTACTCGCCGACCAGGCCCGGCCAGTTCGTCGTGATCCGCGGGCCGTCGATGTACCAGCTGTCGCAGCCGGCCCACGCCGACGTGCGCAGACGCGACTGCATCTCCTGGTCGTACGCCTCGGCGACCCCTGGCGCGGGCGGCGACCAGGCGGGCACCGCCGTCGGCGATCCGGCGGACCACCTGGGCGATGTAGCCCGCCTGGGCCTCCATCATCCCGATGATCGAGCTGCCGCCGAGGTTGGTGTTGGGGCCGTAGATCGAGGAACAGGTTGGGGAAGTCGGGAGCGGCCACGCCCAGGTGTGCCCGGGCACCGTCCGACCACCGCTGGTGCAGGTCGGCGCCGCCGACTGCCGGTGATCTCCATCGGGGCCAGGAACTGGGTCGCCGCGAAGCCGGTGCCCCAGATGATCACGTCGGCCTCGAACAGCCGACCGTCGGCGGTGCGGATGCCGGACGGCTCGATCGCGCTGATCTGGTCGGTCACCACGTCGACGTGGTCGCGGGCCAGCGCGGGGTACCAGTCGTTGGAGAACAGCATCCGCTTGCAGCCGATCTCGTAGTCGGGCTGCAGCTTGCGGCGCAGCGCGGCGTCCGGCACCTGGCGGCGCAGCTGCAGCTTCCAGGCAGCTCCGCAGGGTGGCCAGGAGCGGCCTGGAGATCGGCGAGTCGCCGGCCGAGCGCGCTGTTGAGCCGCTCGGTGAGCCAGAAGACCGAGCGGCGCTCCGCGGTCAGCACGCTCGGGAAGCGCTGCGAAGGCGCGGTGGTGGTAGGGCCGGTACTCCTGGTCGGGCTTGGGCACGACGTACGGCGCCGATCGCTGGAAGACCGTCATCGAGCCGACCTCGTCGACGATGCCGGGCACGAACTGGATCGCGCTGGCGCCTGTGCCGACGACCGCGACCCGCTTGCCGGCGAGGTCGACGTCGTGGCGCCATTCGGCAGAGTGGAAGGCCGGGCCCCGCGAACGTCTCGGCGCCCGGGATCGCCGGGGATCACCGGGTTGGAGAGCTGGCCGACGGCCGAGATCACGACGTCGGCCTCGTACGCCGTCCCGCGGGTGTCCAGCAGTCGCCATCGACCGGTCTCCTCGTCGAGCCGGCAGGAGGCCACCTCGACTCCGGTGCGGACCAGGTCCAGCAGTCCCTCGCGCTCGGCGGCCGAGCGCAGGTAGTCGAGGATCTCGGGCTGTGCCGAGTAGCGGCGCCCCCAGGCTGGGGTTGATCGCCCACGACCATGAGTACAGGGGGGAGGGCACGTCGCAGGCCGCGCCGGGGTAGGTGTTGTCGCGCCAGACGCCGCCCACCGAGTCGGCTCGCTCGAGGATGGTGATGTCGTCGATGCCCTGCTCACGCAGCGCCCGGGCGGCCCCCAGCCCGCCGAAGCCGGCGCCGATGATGATGACGCGAGTGCCCATGGAATGAAACTAGGGGATGCGCCCCCTCGCGAAAGGAACAGGGGCGGTCCTGACCCACAGTTCGGTTCGCCTTGGGTGGTAGTCCCGGGTCAGTGGCGGCCGAAAAGTCCGAATAGACCCGCCACTGACCCGGGACTACCCCGAGAGACCGAGGACGCGGGCAGCTCAGGTGATCGTCATCCCGCCGTCGACGGCGAGCGTCTGGCCGGTGATGTAGCCGCCGGCCGCCGAGGCCAGGAAGACCACGGTGGCAGCCAGCTCAGCGGGATCGCCCTTGCGTCCAACCGGGATCCGGGCGTTCTGCGACTCGAGGTAGCCGGGCGGGTACTGCTCGGTCATCTCCGAGGTGAAGAAACCCGGCGCGATCGCGTTCACCCGGATGCCCTTGCGACCGGTCCACTGCTGGGCCAGGTCGCGGGTCAGCCCGATCAGGCCCGCTTTCGACGCCGCGTACGCCGCCTGGGGGAGTCCAGCGGTGGTGAGGCCGAGCACCGAGCTGATGTTGATGATGCTGGAGCCCGGCTGCATTACCCGGCCGCAGGCCTGCGCCATCCAGTAGCAGCCGTTGAGGTTGACGTCGATCACCTGGCGGAACTGCTCGGGTGTCTCCCGGGTGGCGGGCACGGCCGTGCCGATGCCGGCGTTGTTGACCAGGATGTCGACCCGGCCGAACTCCTCCATCGCGAGCGCGACCAGGTCGGTGCAGGCCTGCGGATCGGCCACGTCGGTGCCTGCGGTCAGGGCGCGCCGCCCGGCTGTCTCGACCAGGGAGGCGGTGTCGGCAAGCCGGTCGACGCGGCGGGCACCCAGTGCCACGTCGGCGCCGGCCTCGGCCAGGCCTTGAGCGAAGGCGACCCCTAGGCCGCTCGAGGCGCCGGTGACGACCGCGACCTTTCCGTCCAGTCGGAACATGTCGGTGAGAGTCATGCCGGCAATCTACTGATCCCCCTGATCCTCCTGGTCGCCGTGGTCGGTCCGCAGGGACCAGCTCACCGGGTAACCGCCGTAGACGGCGTAGTCGTCGATCTCGGAGCCGATGGTCACGCCGGTCAGCTCGGCTCGGCGGGGGACCGCCAACCAGTCGCAGGTGCGGATCGACGTGCCGGCGGGCATCGTCGGCCTGAACTGCCGGTGGGTGCAGCCTTCGGGGGCCCAGGTGGAGAGCATGTGCGGCTCGGCGAAGTCGTTCTCCCTCGAGTAGATGAGCAGGTCGCGCAGCGGGTCCAGGTCGGCCGGCTGGCTGAGCCGGGCTAGGGCGCGCACGGCGTAGACGTCGATGCTGGTGGCATCGACGTCGGAGCCGAGGTCCTGGGCGGACAGGCGGTCAACCTCCGGGCGGGGCACCCGGTCGAGCCCGGTCACGGTGACCCGGACGAGATGCACGCGGTCGCTCCGGTCTGTCAGTGGCACCAGGCCGGCCGTGCCGAGGCACAGCAGCATCCCCGGAGCGGTCGGAGTGTCCGCGGACGGAGCATCCGAGGAGCAGCTGACGGGTCGGGCTGGGCCGTGAGCTGCGCCAGCGCAACCAACGGACGCCAGGGCAACCAGCGCGGTCACGGCGAGGCGAGTGCGAGCAGCCACCGGTCCATCTTCCCGCATCGGCGCAGCGATATGGGTCGCGTGCCGCTCCGTCAGCGCGGTATCCTCGTCGCATGCGGACCACGACCCTGCTTCTTGGCCAGCCGCGCTGATCCACCGGATCGCGCGGCCACCCCTCCATGCGAGGGGTTTTTTCATGTCCAGGACAGCCAGGTGCCCGAGCAGGAGAACGTGATGAACGAGAGCCAGACCGAAGCGACCGAGGCGGCGACCTACGACGTCGTCCGCCGTGCAGGCCAAGTGGCAGCCGGTCTGGGAGGAGCTCGAGCTGTTCCGGGCCGACGACGGCTCCGTCACCGAGGGGCGCAAGGAGAAGCGCTACGCGCTGACGATGTTTCCCTACCCGAGCGGGGACCTGCACATGGGTCACGCCGAGGTGTTTGCCCTGCACGACGTGATAGCGCGCTACTGGCGGTTCCGCGGCTACGAGGTGCTGAACCCGATGGGGTGGGACTCGTTCGGCTTGCCTGCCGAGAACGCTGCGATCCGCAGCAACGAGCACCCGTCGACCTACACCTACGCCAACATCGAGACCCAGGCCTCGTCGATGCGTAGCTTTGGCCTGGCCTTCGACTGGTCGCGCCGGCTGCACACCTCCGACCCTCACTACTACCGCTGGACGCAGTGGCTGTTCCTGAAGTTTCGCGAGCGGGGACTGGCCTACCGGAAGAACAGCCCGGTCAACTGGTGCCCCAACGACCAGACCGTGCTGGCCAACGAGCAGGTCGTCGACGGCCGCTGCGAGCGTTGCGGAGCCGAGGTCACCAAGCGCGAGCTGACCCAGTGGTACTTCAAGATCACCGACTATGCCCAGAGACTGCTGGACTCGTTGGACGACCTGGCGCCCACCTGGCCGGACCGCGTGATCTCCGCGCAGCGCAACTGGATCGGTCGCTCCGAAGGCGCCCATGTCAGCTTCCCCGTCGAGGGACGCGCCGAGCCGATCAGCGTCTACACGACCCGACCCGACACGTTGTTCGGTGCCACGTTCATGGTGGTGGCCGCCGACGCCGCACTGGCCGGCGAGCTGGTCACCGACGAGCAGCGACCGGCGTACGAGACCTACCTGGCCGAGGTACGCACGGCCACCGACATCGACCGGCTGACGACCGATCGGCCGAAGACCGGCGTCTTCCTGGGCGTGCACGCGACCAATCCGGTGACCGGTCAGCAGATACCGGTGTGGGCCTCCGACTACGTGCTGGCCGACTACGGCACCGGCGCGATCATGGCGGTGCCCGGCCAGGACCAGCGCGACTGGGACTTCGCCGTGAAGTTCGACCTGCCCATCGTGCGGACGGTCGCCCCGCCCGAGGACTGGGAGGGCCCCGACAAGATGGCGTACACCGGCGACGGCCCGGCCACCAACTCGGCCAACGACGAGATCTCGCTGGACGGCATGAGCGTCGATGAGGCCAAGCGGGTCATCATCGACTGGCTGGAGGCCAGGGGCGACGGCAAGGGTGCCGTGAACTTCCGGTTGCGCGACTGGCTGGTGTCGCGGCAGCGCTTCTGGGGACCCCCGATCCCGATCATCCACTGCGCTACGTGCGGAGAGGTCGACGTACCGCTCGACCAGCTGCCGGTGGAGCTGCCCGAGCTGAAGGGCGCCGACCTGAAGCCAAAGGGCGTCTCGCCCCTGGCTGCCGCCGAGGAGTGGGTCAATGTCGACTGCCCCACGTGCGGCGGCCCGGCCAAACGCGACAGCGACACGATGGACACCTTCGTCGACTCCTCGTGGTACTTCTTGCGCTACTGCTCGCCCGACTACGTCGAGGGTCCGTTCGACGAGGAGCTGGCGCGGAAGTGGATGCCGGTGGACCTCTACATCGGCGGCGTCGAGCACGCGGTGCTGCACCTGCTGTACGCCCGCTTCTTCACCAAGGTGCTCGCCGACATGGGCATGGTCGACGTGCAGGAGCCGTTCGCCGCCCAGCTGAACCAGGGCATCGTGATCAACCACGGCAAGAAGATGAGCAAGTCGCTGGGCAACGGCGTCAACTTGGGGGACCAGACTCGATGCCTACGGCGTGGATGCGGTGCGGCTGACCCTGGTCTTCGCGGGTCCGCCCGAGGATTCCATCGACTGGGCCGACATGAGCCCGGCCGGATCGCTGAAGTTCCTGCAGCGCGCGTGGCGGCTGAGCGGTGACGTGACCTCCGCGCCCGGCTCGTCCGCGGCTGACGGCGACAGGGAGCTGCGCAAGATCACCCACCAGGTGGTCCGCGACGCCGAAAAGCTGGTCGAGGGTCACCGCTTCAACGTGATGGTGGCCCGCGTCATGGAGCTGGTCAACGCCGCCCGCAAGGCGATCGACTCCGGCGTCGGGCCAGCTGACCCCGCGGTGCGCGAGGCCGCGGAGACGGTGGCGGTGCTGCTGTCGATGGTGGCTCCCTACGTCGCCGAGGAGATGTGGGAACGTCTGGGACACGAGCCGGGCGTGGCGCACGCCGCGTGGCCGGGGTTCGAGGAAGCGCTGCTGGTCGAGGACTCTGTCGTTGCCGTCGTGCAGATCCAGGGGAAGGTAAAGGCCCGGCTGGAGGTCCCACCCGGCATCGCGGACGCGGACCTGGAGGCGTTGGCGATGGCCGACCCGACCGTGGTCAAGGCTGTGGACGGTCGAGAGGTCCGCAAGGTGATCGTGCGCGCCCCGAAGCTGGTCAACATCGTCGTCTGACTTTTGCCAACCACTAACCTTCGGGCCATGTCGATCGCCGTGGTCACCGACTCGACCGCAACCCTGCCACCCGATCTCGCGAAGGCGCGCGGCATCGTCGTGGTGCCCCTGCAGGTGGTGATCGGCGCCGACGCCTACGACGAGGGGTCACCGGAGGCCACGCCGGCCAAGGTGGCGGCGGCCCTGCGGGAGTTTCGACCGGTCAGCACCTCGCGGCCAGCGCCCGCAGTGATGCTCGAGGCCTACGAGGCTGCAGCCCGGATGGGTGCCAAGCAGATCGTGTCCGTACACATCTCCGGCGACATGAGCGGCACCTTCGAGTCGGCGCAGCTCGCAGCGCGGGACGCCCCGGTCCGGGTGGTCTGCGTGGACAGCCGCCAGGTCGGCGTGGCCACCGGTTACGCCGCTCTGGCAGCGGCGGACGCCATCGACGAAGGCCGGTCGGTCGAGGCCGCCGCCGAGGCGGCGAGAGCCCGGGCCATCGCCAGCTCGTCGTTGTTCTACGTGGACACGCTGGAGTACCTGCGTCGGGGCGGACGGATAGGAGCGGCTGCGGCCCTCTTCGGTGGGGCGTTGGCGGTCAAGCCGCTGCTCCAGATCACGGACGGTGTCGTGGGCTCCCTGGAGCGGGTGCGCACCTCCGGCCGCGCTCTGGCCCGACTCGAGGAGCTGGCGGTGGAGGCTGCCGGGGACGGCGCCGTGGATGTGTGCGTGGCGCACCTGGCGAACCCCGAGCGAGCTGACCAGCTGGCTGCTCGGCTCGGGGAGCGGCTGGCCGACAACCTCGGCCGACGCGAGCTGTGGTGTGGCGAGCTCGGAGCCGTGCTGGGAGCTCACGTCGGTCCCGGCATGATCGCGGTCTGCGTCGCACCTCGTCTGTAGGGCTGAGCGGGTCGCCAGCGAAGCAGGACCAGGAGTGATCCACAGCCAGACCTCCGGTCGGCGGTTGTCCACAGGCGCTGGTGCGGAGGCTTCTCCAGGTCGGTCGATCTTCGTAACGTCGCCGCATGCGATCACGACGCGCCAGCTCGGCGCACCAAGAGGCGGTGACCCGACGCCTTGCTCAGCTCTCAGCGGAGCTCGAGGCCAGCCGCGGGGAGTTCGTGGCGCCGGCCTCCGGGGGAGAGTGGTGGAGCGACCGCACGAGCGCGGACTCGCCTGATCTGCGCGTGCAGTCAGCAGGCCAGTCCGAACCCCCGTTGGTGCCCGTCCCCGGGAGGCACGCGGCGCAGCGGCGAACGACTCGGCTGGCTGACGCCGTGGTCCCGGCGACCCTGCGCGGCCGCGTGCTGCTCGGACCCGGTCCGCTGACCGTGGTCGCCCTGTTGGTCGCGCTCGGCATGATGGCGACCACCTGGATGGTGGTGCGCGGAGACCCAGCCGAGCCGGGGGTCGCCATGCCGGCACCGACCGCAGGCGAAGACGTGGTGACCCTGTCCTCGACGGACCCGACCGCGGGCCCGACGCCGGGCCCGACGCCGGGGCAGGCTGCCGGGCTGCCGGCAGGTCAGGCCGGATCGGTCACCGTCGATGTCGCCGGGAGGGTGCGTCGTCCCGGCATCGCGGTGCTCGACGTGGGCGCTCGGGTGGTCGACGCACTCAAGGCGGCTGGAGGCGCGCGTCATGGTGTCGATCTGTCGTCGCTCAACCTGGCCAGGGTGCTCACTGATGGTGAGCAGATCCTGGTCGGCGTCGCGGCGGTGGAGTCGGCAGCGATCCCGGACCAGGCCGGCTCCGCGTCCACCCCGGCTCCGGGCCAGCTGGTGAACCTCAATCTGGCAACCGCCGCAGAGCTCGAGTCGCTTCCCGAGGTAGGACCGGTCACGGCCACGGCGATCATCTCCTGGCGAGAGGCCAACGGCGGCTTCTCCGCAGTGGATGAGCTGCTCGAGATCGACGGCATCGGTGAGATCACGCTGGGGCAGATCGCACCGTTCGTCACGGTTTGAGGGTGCCTGGTGATCAGCGGGACGCCGAGGAAGAAGCTGCGGTTGAGACTTCCGGGCCCGACCTCAGGGCGCCCTTGCTGGGTGCTGCAGCCTGGTCCGGGGCGCTCATCGCCCAAGCGGTGGCAGGGTGGCCGCTGGTCGGCGTGGTGGCCGGGGTTGCCGTCGTACTTGCCGGCGTCTGGTGGGGTGCTGAGCGAGCGCTCGCGCTGACGCTGACCGGCTTGGTCGTGACGGCGACGGCGGTTGCCGGTGCCACCGCGGCTCGCGAGCTAGCGGTGACGAGCGGACCGGTGGCAGCGCTCGCGGATGTCGGAGCGGTGGTCGATCTGGAGGGGTCCGTGGTCTCGGACCCTCGTCGGGTGACAGGGCGGTTCGGCGACCAGGTCGTGGTCCGGCTCGAGGCACGTTCGGTCACCGGTCGCGGGCGGACCCACGAGCTCTCGACACCGGTGCTGGTGGTCGGGGGCCGGGAGTGGGCGGAGGTAGGGCTCGGGGCAGTGGTTCGCACCTCGGGTCGGCTGGCGCCAGCTGATGAAGGCGATCTGGCGGGGATCCTCGTGTCGGCCCGACCTCCCGACCTGCTCACTCGCCAAGACGTCTGGTGGCGCGGAGCCGACGCCGTGCGCGCCACGATCCGGGAGTCGGTCGCGCATCGTCCCGACGACCAGCGCGCCTTGGTGCCGGCCCTGGTCGACGGCGACGACGCAGGTCTGTCGCCGAGCCTGGAGGAGGACTTCCGCACGACGGGGCTCACCCACCTGACCGCCGTGTCGGGCACCAACCTGACCCTGGTCGTCGGATTCCTGCTGGTGGTGGCCAGGTGGTGCCGGGTGCGGGGCCGGTGGTTCTACGTCGTCGGCGCGGCCGGCATCGTCGGTTTCGTCCTCCTCGCGCGCACCGAACCCAGCGTGGTGCGTGCGGCGGTGATGGGCTCGGTGGGTCTGCTCGCGCTGAGCGGCAACGGTCGCGACCGGGCGATCCGGGCGCTGGGGGTCGCGGTGCTGGGGTTGCTGCTCGTCCAACCGGAGCTCGCGGTGAGCGTGGGCTTCGCCCTCTCGGTGTTGGCCACGGCCGGCATCGTGCTGGTGGCGCCGGGTTGGCGCGACGCCCTGGGCCGGTGGCTGCCGCGGTGGCTGGCCGAAGCGATCGCCGTGCCCGCCGCGGCGCAGCTGGCCTGCACTCCGCTGGTCGCCGCCATCTCGGGGCAGGTGAGCCTGGTCGCGGTATTCGCCAACCTCTTGGTGGCCCCGGCGGTGGGGCCGGCCACCGTGTGCGGGTTGGCGGCCGGGCTGGTCATGTTTGTCTCCGCCACTGTCGGGAGACTGTTGGGCACGGTCGCTGGCTGGTGCGTCTCCTGGATCGTGATGGTCGCCCGGCACGGCGCCGACCTGCCGGCCGCGTCGGCCGAGTGGGGCACCGGGGTGGTCGCACTCGCCGCGCTGAGCGCGATCTGCGTCGCGCTCGCGGTCGTCGGGCCACACCTGCTACGGCGCCCCATCGCCGGCCTCGCCTGCGGTCTCGTCGTGGTAGCTGGGGTGACGGTACGCCTCCCCACGCCCGGCTGGCCGGGCGATCGTTGGGTGCTGGCCATGTGCGACGTCGGTCAGGGCGACGCACTGGTGGTGCGGGCGGGCCCGGCATCAGGGGTCGTGGTCGACTCCGGCCCCGACCCGACGGCGGTCGACGCCTGTCTGTCCCGGCTCGGGGTGTCACAGGTGCCTCTCCTGGTGCTCACCCACTTTCACGCCGACCACGTCGATGGTCTCGAGGGCGTGCTCGACGGGCGGCAGGTCGCAGCGATCGAGACGACCCGCGTGCTGGATCCCATCGACGGAGTCGAGGACGTGCTGGAGACGGCCACCACGCACGGGCTCGCCGTGCTCTCCGCCACCCAAGGCACGACGCGTGACGTCGGCGAGCTGAGGCTGCAGACAGTGTGGCCGGCTCCCGGGCCGATGCTGAGGGGTCCGGCGACGGCAGCCTGGCCAACGACGCGAGCGTGGTGCTACTCGTGGACGTGCAGGGCGTCCGGATCCTGCTGACCGGCGATGTCGAGCCCGAGGAGCCAGGCCGCGCTGGCGCGGCTGCTACCGGGGCTCGACGTCGACGTACTCAAGGTGCCGCACCACGGCAGTCGCTACCAGGACCTCGACTGGCTGACCTCGCTCGACCCAGAGGTGGCACTGGTTTCGGTCGGTGCCGACAACAGCTACGGGCACCCGGCGAGCGAGGTGCTGGACGGGCTGACCGCGGCCGGTGCGGAAGTCCATCGCACCGACCTCGAGGGAGATCTGTTGGTGACCTCCGCCGCCGGTGAGGTCGCTGTGCGCGCTCGCGGGTAGACGGTTTCGTAACGGATGGCGGACGGTCAGCCGGTGGGGTGGTGCGCGGTGGTCGCTTCGAATGGGGGATCGCCCGAACGACGAAAGGTGCAGGACGATGATGGGTTCGAGATTGGCCGGACTCGCGATGGCCGGGGCGCTGGTTCTCTCCGCCTGTGGTGGCGGTTCGGATGGGCCGGCTCACGAGAAGGGAGGCTCCCACCGCGAAGCCGCGGAGTCGGAGCTCCACTACGTGGAGTTCGGCGATTCTTGGCCAGAGGGAGCCCACTGCAATGGCTGCCAGACCTTCGCCGACCTCTACGGGGTCGAGCTGAAGGCGCTGGCGGGCAAGCCCGTGATGGTGACCGACCTGCTCGGGTCACAAGAACCCGGCCTCGTTCCCAACGCGCCCGCAGGCAGCGGCACGCTGCTCGAGAGCCTGCGCTCGAACGAGACCACGCAAGCGGCAACGAAGGATGCTGACGTCATCCTCATTGCAACCGGACCGAACGAGTTCGAGCAGGCCTTGGGCCTGTCGCAGGCGGGCGACTGCGGTGGCCCCGACGAGTCGGACTGCATCGAGGCGCTGGGACGCCAGTGGTCCGAGAACTTCGACGCCATCCTCGACGAGATCGACGACCTCCGAGCCGGACGCCCGACAGCAGTCCGACTGGTGACCGCGGCAAACGTCTTCGTCTCCGAAGAGGGGATCAACGAGGGGCTCCCCACAGGACTTCGCCACCACCAAGGGTGCGAGAATCTTCGAGCTCCTCGCGGAGGCGATATGCGACGCCGCGAGCGGTCACGACGCCGTGTGCGTCGACGTGCGACCCATGCTCAACGGACCCACGCTCGACCAGTCCGTTGACGAGAACTCCGACGCATCCATGCGAGCCGTGGCCGACGCCCTGATCGCCGAGGGGCTGCCCGAACTGGAGTAGCCCCAGTGACATCGCGATTCACCCACGCCGGACCTTCAACCAGAGCTGTCGGCACGCTGTGGGAAGGTGGCGCCATGCCGTCTCCACGCGCCGCCGACGTCCTCGGACGGGTGACCCTGGTGACCGGCAAGGAGGAGTTCCTCAACGAGCGCACGGTCAGGTCGCTGCGCGAGGTGGTCCGCGCCCACGACACCGAGTCCGAGCTCACCGAGACCAGCGCCTCGGACCTGTCCCTCGCCACGCTGGGCGAGATGGCGGCCCCTTCCGCTCTTCTCGAGCGTGCGTTGTGTGGTCGTGCGCAACCTCGAGCAGCTGCCCGACGAGTCGGTCGACGGCCTGCTCGAGCTATGCCGCCGAGCCGGCTGAGGACGTTGCGCTGGTGCTCGTGCACGGCGGTGGGCCCAAGGGTTCGGGGGTGCTCGCCAAGCTGCGGAAGCTCGCGGCCGTGAGCGAGTCCAAGTCCGGCGAGCTCAAGTTCTCCGAATACCCCGGCTTCGTCGCAGCAGAGGTGCGCGGGTACGGCGCCACGATCGACCAGGAGGCCGCCGGAGTGCTGGTGCAGTCGGTGGGGCAGGACCTTCGGTCCCTGGCTGCAGCGGCGCACCAGCTGACCAACGACTTCCCGGGCGAGCCGCTGACGGTCGAGAAGGTCAAGCAGTACTTCGGCGGGCGGGCCGAGGCGAAGTCCTTCTCCGTGGCCGATGCTGCCTTCGCCGGCCGTCGTGAGGTGGCGCTCGAGGAGCTGCGCTGGGCGCTCGACGGCGGCACCGCCCCCGTGTTGGTCACCTCGGCCTTCGCAGGTAGTGCACGAGGACTGGCCCGCTACAAGGGAGCGGCCAAGGGGATGCGGGAGGCCGACCTGGCTCGCGAGGTGGGCGTCCCCCCGTGGAAGCTGCGCACCATCCGCGACCAGTCGCGGTCATGGTCCGACGCCGCCGTTGCCCGGGTCATCCGCGCCGTCGCCCAAGCTGACGCCGACATCAAGGGCGCCGCCAGCGATGCGTCGTACACGCTGGAGCGGTTGGTGCTCGTCGTCGCCGGTCTGCGCGACCCGCGTTGAGGTATCGCTGCCAAGCAACAGGTCCTGAAATGCAGTTGACCCGTCGGAAGATCTCCCGACGGGTCAACGAAAAGACAGTGCGCTCAGAGAGAGGCGGCCTTCTTGGCGATCGAGGACTTGCGGTTCGCCGCCTGGTTCTTGTGGATGACGCCCTTGGAGACAGCCTTGTCGAGCTTCTTCGCGGCGTCGCGGGCCAGCGTCGTCGCCTCGTCCTTGTTGCCGGCCTCGGCGGCCTCGCGGAACTTGCGTACGGCGCTCTTCAGGCCCGTCTTGACGGCCTTGTTGCGCTCGTGACGCTTCTCGTTCTGCTTGTTGCGCTTGATCTGGCTCTTGATGTTCGCCACTGGTGAACCTTTGTCCTCGGTGTGTTGGATCGTTCAGTGAAGTTCTGGGTGCGGTCGGCGCAGGCAACGGCCGGACACGCGACGGAAAAAGATACCAAGGGCACGCTCGCGCACCCGAAATTCACGCCCCGGTGGTCACCGCCTGCGGGCGTTCGCCGAACCGGTCACAGGACGCGCGGCCAGCCGCGCCGCTCGCTGAGCCAGTCCCAGCAGACCTCTGCCTGCCAGCGTTGGTGGTCGCGGATATGCGGTGACGTCGGCGGCACCGGCTCGTCGGCCGACTTGAGGAAGTAGCCGGTCACCAGCGCCAGCGCGATGTCGACGTGCTCGGAAGGCAGCTTCGCGGTCAGGGGATGGGCAGCGAGAGCAGCCTCGACATCGAGCCCGTCACCTCGCGGGCCGATCATCAAGAACAACGAGTCCAGCCAGTCCGCGCCCCGCACCGGCCAGTTCCAGTCGCAGAGCAGAACCCGACCGTCGGCGCAGAGCAACAGGTTGTCGTCGCGGATGTCGGTGTGTACGACGGTCTCGCCAGTGGTGATGTCGGCGAACTGTGCGGCGAGGCTGGCAGCTTCGTCGACGTGGGGCAGGTCCGGATGGGTCACCCGGACGCGCGTCCCAGTACGCGGGCCAGCCGGCGAACTCCGTCGCGAACTCGTCCAGCGCCAGCCCCTCGGGCGCCGGTGTGAGCGTCGTGGCGGCTGAAGCCAGCATCGACAGCACGGCGGCCAGCTCCGCGTCGCGCCAGGGCCGCTTCGGCGCTCGGGCCTGCACGTGCTCGATGCCCAGGACCACCCAGTCGTCGGCGTCGTAAAGCCACAGCAACTTCGGCGCGGGCGCCTCGGCCGGCAGCTGCGAGAGCTTCCGTGCCTCCTCCCGGTACGACTCCGCGAACATCCGCTGCGCCTTCTGCGAGGCCGCCTTCACGAAGTGCCGCGAGCCGTCCTCGCAGACCAGCACCGAGGCGAAGCCGGGAGTGAAGCCCGCGTTCTGAGAGATCGCGTCCACCACCGGCGAGCCGCATTCACGCTCGATGCGGGCCCGCACGAAGGCTGGGAGGTGCGGCCAGGTGAGTCGGCGTGCAGTCCGGCCGTGCGGAGCGGGATAGGCGGAGACCGGGCTCACGCGAGTCCACGCACCCGGGCGGCAGCAAGGCGTCCCTTGACCTCGAGGTCCAAGGCTGGGCCGAACGCGGTATCCAGGTCGGCAGCGACGACGGCTTCCGCGGTCACCAGGAGGTCGGCGAGGCCCGCTCGAGCCGCGAGCCCGGCCAGACGAAAGGCGAGGATCACGGCGTCGCCGTGCACGCCCTCGCGGCTCGGCGACGGCCGGCCGGAGGCCACGGGGCCGACCGTGACCGCCCACCCCATGCGCAGCGGCTCACCGGCCGCGTCGCGAAGCGCGAGCTCTGGTGAGATTCGCTGGGTGGTGGCGACCGACTCGATCGCGCACCGGACCGCCCGCGCCACGCCTCCGGTCTCGCCCGAGACGTCCCAGAAGGACAAGATGGCGTCACCGGCGTAGTTGCTCACGGTGCCGCCGTGCTCGATGACCAGCTCGCGCAATGCACCGAACAGGCGATCGGTCGCTTCCGCAACCGCCGCGCCACCTGCTGCCTCGGTCATCGTCGTGTAGCCCACGACGTCACCGACCACGATCGCGACCAGGGTGGGAGATGAGTCCCGTGCGGTCGCTGTGTGGTCGTGGCGCTTGGTTCGGTCGGCATCGTCCTCGAGCAGGCGGACGATGAGCCGACTCGCTCCGAGCGTGATCACGTCGCCATCGGCCAGGGCGTTGCGCTCTCCGCGCTCCACTCGGCGGCCGTTGATGCGGGTGCCGTTGCTACTGGTGTCGATCAGGCCCGGCTCGGGGGCCAGCCGGATCTCGAGGTGATCTCGCGAGATTGCCGGGTCGTCCAGGAGCAGTCGCTGGCGCTCATCCACGCCGTGGCACTCGCGGCCGACATGCATCCGCGAGGCCACCGGAACGACCCGTTCGCCGAGCGCGTCGGTCTCGATGACAAGCCACATCTGGGTCATGATTCTGCGTACTCTAGGTGCACCCGAGCCGAGGGATTGCCCGTGACTGACCACTTCGATTCGCTCAGGAAGGCACTCGGGGCCTTCGACCTGGGCGAGACGCTCGGTCGCGGCTCGTGGGGCGTGGTCCTGGCCGGGCACCACCGCCATCTGGGGCGCGATGTCGCGGTCAAGGTGCTGCCGCCCGACCTCACCACCGATCCGGCCGTACGCCGACGCTTCGCCCGGGAGGCGCGGCTGCTCGCGTCGCTGGACCATCCCCACGTCGTCCGGATCTACGACTACGTCGAGACCGACGACGTGTGCGCGCTCGTGATGGAGCGCCTTCGCGGCGGCACGCTCGCGGACCGTGCCCGACTCACGAAGCTGGGCCGGCCGACGGCGTGCGCCCTGCAGATGGCGGCTCTGCACGGCCTCGAGCACGCACATCAGCACTCGGTCCTGCACCGCGACGTGAAGCCCGACAACCTCATGCTCTCCGAGACCGGGGTCCTGAAGGTCACCGACTTCGGGATCAGCATCGTGCTCGGCACCGAGCTGGAGCGGATGACCGTGGCGGGGGTGGCGCTGGGGACGCCGGCGTACATGGCGCCGGAGCAGCTCGACGAGTCGGCTCCGGTCGGGCCGCCGACAGACGTCTGGGCCGCCGGCGCGGTGCTCTACGAGCTGCTCAGCGGAGCCGTGCCCTACCCGGCGCGAGACTCCCTGCAGGCCTCGATGCTGGCCCGGGTGACCGAGGAGCCTCGGCCGATCCAGGAGGTGGTGGAAGACCTCCCGGCCCCGCTCGCCGGGGTGGTGATGCGGGCGTTGTCACGGGATCCAGCCGACCGCTATGCGCGCAGCGGTGAGTTCGCCGACGCCCTCGACGCGGCTGCGGTCGAGGTGTGGGGTCCTGAATGGCTGGCAAGCACTGCGGTGCCGGTGCATCGCACACCGCTCCGGCCACCGGCGCTGCCCACCGAGAGCACTCCCACGGTCACTCCATTACCCGACTCCGAGCCGCTGGCGCCGCGAGGGCGCACCCGGAAGCTCCTCGCGGGGGTAGCGGTGCTCGCTCTTGCTGGCGCGGCCACGGTGGTGGCGCTGAACGCAGGCGGCGACGATCCGAAGGCGCGGGAATCCGGGCCGACCACGGATCCGGGCCCGTCGAGCGCCGCACTCATCGACGTACCGGCAGTCCCTGACGACCTCCCACCTCTGCCTGAGGGCTGGCCGGCGACTCTTCCGGTGGGGGTGCTCCTGCCGGACGAGTTCGGCGCAGTCGTTGCGGACACCTATCCCGACGGCATCGGCAGCCGCTGTTCCTCAGTGGTGACCCGATGCACCCACAGCCCGGCTGGAAGGGCGCGGGCGGCGCTCCCGCACGTGATCTGGTCACGACGGCAGCCGAGGCAGGTGTCCGCCCATCGATCGGCTACTACGTGCTGCGCCAGGTCGGTCAGCCGCCCGGCGTGGACGCCGACGACGATCAGACCCTCTTCATCCTCGGATCCCAGAAGCGCATGAAGGCCTACTGGGGTGACGTGCGTGCCTTGTTGGGGCAGCTGGGGCAGAGCGACGTGACGGTGCCACTCATCGTCGAGCCCAGCGTCTTCGGGATCGTCGAGAGCAAGATCGCGCCCAGCGCCGACGCGACCACGGTGAGCACGGCAGTGGCCAGCACGGGAGTGCCGGGGTTGGCGGGCCTACCGGATGACTTCTCGGGCTTCGCGCAGGCGTGGGTGGCCCTGCGCGACCAGCTGGCACCGAACGTCCAGCTCGGCTTCCCCGTCGACCAGTTCGGGCCGGGCGACTACCTGATCCCACGGCGTCCTTCGCTGGAGGAGATCGACAGCTGGACGGCGGGCTTCGGTCAGTTCTACGCGAGCCTCGACGCGGACTTCGACTACCTCGACGTCACGACGGCCTACGGCTACGCAGGCAAGCTGGACGCAGCGGACTCCGCTTTCTCCCACTTGGCCACCCCCGAGGACTTCGAGCGGCTGCGCCGCTACGTGGGAGGACTGGTCGAGGAGTCCGGGGTCCGGGCGAACCTCGACGACATCCCCTTCGGCAACACCGTCGAGGACGCCATGAACGACACCGACTATCACTGGCGGGACAACCGGGTCGGCTTCTTCCTGGGTGACCCGACCTACGAGCAGCTGCGCAGCTTCCGCGACGTCGGAGTCATCGGCCTGACCTTCGCGATCGCCCAGCCGGTCAGCGACGGCACCTGCCCCTGTGACGCGGCGCGAGACGGTGGTGATGACGACGGGGGCTACTTCGCAGAACAGTTCGCCCGCTACTCCGAGGCAGGCGGCATGAGTCTCTGACCGGCTCGGCCGGTGGCGGTGATTCGACGCTGGACCGCAGGTTTGGGACACTGGGCACAACATGTCTGTCACTCCCACGGCCCGCCCGGGCTACACCGACCCCGCGATCATCAGGAACTTCTGCATCATCGCGCACATCGACCACGGCAAGTCGACCCTCGCCGACCGGATGCTGCAGCTCACCGGGGTGGTCGACGAGCGGGCTGCGCGGGCGCAGTACCTCGACCGGATGGACATCGAGCGCGAGCGCGGCATCACGATCAAGAGCCAGGCGGTGCGGATGCCGTGGACGGTGCCGGCCGACAACGAGCAGGGCGCAGAGGCCGGCAACTACGTCCTCAACATGATCGACACCCCGGGCCACGTCGACTTCACCTACGAGGTGTCGCGGTCGCTCGAGGCCTGCGAGGCCGCCGTGCTGCTGGTCGACGCCGCGCAGGGCATCGAGGCACAGACCCTGGCCAACCTCTACCTCGCGCTCGGCGCCGACCTGCACATCATCCCGGTGCTCAACAAGATCGACCTGCCGTCTGCCCAGCCCGAGAAGTACGCCGCCGAGCTCGCCGGGCATCATCGGCTGCGACCCCAGCGACGTGCTCCAGACCTCGGCCAAGACCGGGCTCGGCGTCGAGGCGCTGCTCAACGAGATCGTCCGACAGACCCCGGCCCCCGTCGGCGACGCCGACGCCCCCGCACGGGCCCTGATCTTCGACTCCGTCTACGACACCTACCGAGGCGTGGTCACCTACGTCCGGGTGGTCGACGGCAAGCTCAGCCACCGCGACCGGATCAAGATGATGTCCAACGGCGTCGTCCACGAGATGCTCGAGGTCGGCGTGATCAGCCCCGAGCCGGTCAAGTCGACCGAGATCGGCGTCGGCGAGGTGGGCTACCTGATCACCGGCGTGAAGGACGTCCGCCAGTCCCGGGTCGGTGACACCGTCACCTCCCAGCACCACGGCGCCACCGAGCCGCTGGGCGGCTACAAGCACCCCAACCCGATGGTCTACTCCGGTCTCTACCCGATCGACGGCGACGACTACCCGACCCTGCGCGACGCTCTGGAACGGCTCCAGCTCAACGACGCCGCCCTGGCCTACGAGCCGGAGACGTCCGGAGCGCTGGGCTTCGGCTTCCGCTGCGGCTTCCTCGGCCTGCTGCACATGGAGATCGTGCGCGAGCGGCTCGAGCGCGAGTTCAACCTCGACCTGATCTCGACCGCGCCCAACGTGGTCTACGAGGTGCACATGGAGGACGGGTCCGGCGTCGAGGTGACCAACCCGAGCGAGTACCCCGAGGGCAAGATCGCCGAGGTTCGTGAGCCCGTGGTCAAGGCCACGATCCTGAGCCCGGCCGAGTTCATCGGCACGATCATGGAGCTCTGCCAGAGCAAGCGCGGCAACCTCGCAGGGCATGGACTACATCTCCGAGGACCGCGTGGAGATGCGCTACACGCTGCCGATGGGCGAGATCGTCTTCGACTTCTTCGACCAGCTGAAGTCGCGCACCAAGGGCTACGCGTCGCTCGACTACGAGCGCTCCGGCGACCAGGCGGCCGACCTGGTCAAGGTCGACATCCTGCTGCAGGGCGAGCCGGTCGACGCGTTCAGCGCGATCGTGCACCGCGACGCGGCCTACTCCTACGGCGTGATGCTGGCCGGCAAGCTCAAGGAGCTGATCCCGCGGCAGCAGTTCGAGGTGCCGATCCAGGCAGCCATCGGCGCCCGGGTGATTGCCCGCGAGAACATCCGCGCGATCCGCAAGGACGTGCTCGCCAAGTGCTACGGCGGCGACATCACCCGCAAGCGCAAGCTCCTGGAGAAGCAGAAGGAGGGCAAGAAGCGGATGAAGATGGTCGGTCGCGTCGAGGTCCCTCAGGAGGCGTTCATCGCCGCGCTCTCCACTTCCGGCCCAGCCGGAGACAAGCCCAAGAAGTAGCGCCCTTTCTCTGGGACGCATCCGGACCGGTCCATGGCCGTCGGTCGGTGACAAATCCGATGACTGGCGAGCCGGCCACTGCGACACTTCCGCTATGGCCCACGTCTGCTCCGTGAATGTCGGGCTTCCGCGTGAGGCGACCTGGGCGGCCATCGGGCGTACCTCGATCGACAAACGCCCGATGTCGGGGCCGGTGTTGGTCGGCCCCGACGGACCCGCGGGAGACCATCCCGCCGACACCCGGCACCACGGCGGACTCGACCAGGCGGTCTACGCCTTCGCTCGCGAAGACCTGGACTTCTGGTCGGCGGAGATGGGTCGGCCGATCCCCGACGGCCAGTTCGGCGAGAACCTGACGACCGAGGGCATCGACGGCAACGAGTCCGAGATCGGGGAACGCTGGCGCATCGGCGAGGTCCTGCTCGAGATCACTGGTGTCCGGACTCCGTGCAACGACTTCAAGATGTGGATGGGCCTGAGCGGGTTCGAGAACACGGCCTGGGTCAAGAGGTTCGGTGCCGTGGGCCGCCCGGGTCCCTACTTCCGGGTGCTGGAGCCCGGTCTGGTCGAGGCTGGCGACGAGATCACGGTGGTCGGCCGACCCGGTCATGGCATCACTGTCTCGAGCATGTTCCGGGCGCTCACCACTGACCAGGCCCGGCTGCCGGCGCTGTTGGAGATCGAGGCGCTCGGAGAGAAGGCGCGGCGCAGCGTCGTACGCCGGCTGGCTGCTCGAGGTTAGCGCTCGACCGGACGTCATCACGACCTGTTCCTGGGTCGGCTACCGGTCGCTCCTGCTCGTGATCTAGGTTACTTTCGCAACGGCGGCTGCACCTGGGATGTCGCCGGCTGATCCATTCAGGTCTCGGCCCGATGCAGGAGAGCCATGCCCGTCATTCACGACAGCAGCTTCGTCGACCACCTTCCTCAGAACGTCGCGGTGCAGTTCCTCGACCGGGTAGGCAAGTCGCCCGAGTCCGAGGCGTACCGCTACCCACGGGGCGAGGCATGGGAGTCCGTCACCTGGAAGCAGGCTGGTGACCGGGTCGTGCGTCTCGCGGCCGGACTGCTCGCGCTCGGTCTCGAGACCGAGCAGCGCGTGGGCATCGCCAGCGGCACCCGCTACGAATGGATCCTTGCCGACCTCGCGGTGATGTGCGCCTCGGGAGCAACCACCACGGTCTACCCGAGCACCAACGGCGACGACACGGCGTACATCCTCAGCGACTCGGAGTGCCAGATCGTCTTCGCCGAGAACGACGAGCAGATCGAAAAGATTGCGGAGCACCGCTCGGAGCTGCCGCAGCTGAAGAAGGTGGTGACCTTCGACGGCACCGTCGACCCGTCGGGAGATGGCGACCCGTGGGTGATCACCATGGACGCCCTGGCCGAGCTCGGCGACGCCTATCTCGGTGACCACCCCGGTGCCATCGAGACGATCGCCGAGAAGATCCCGTCGGACCAGCTCGCCACCCTGATCTACACCTCCGGCACCACCGGGCGACCCAAGGGAGTGCGTCTGTTGCACCAGGCCTGGGTCTACGAGGGTGCTGCCATCGAGGCGCAGCACATCCTCGACGAGACGGACCTCCAGTTCCTGTGGCTGCCGATGGCCCACTCGTTCGGCAAGGTGCTGCTCTCTGCGCAGCTCGCCTGCGGCTTCGCCACGGCGATCGACGGCCGCGTCGACAAGATCGTCGACAACCTGGGCATCGTCAAGCCGACGTTCATGGGCGCCGCGCCGCGCATCTTCGAGAAGGCGCACGCGCGGATCGTGATGATGCAGCAGGCCGAGGGCGGAGCCAAGGAGAAGCTCTTCAACAAGGCCTTCGCGGTCGGCATGTTGGTCGACGAGCTGAAGCGTGAGGGCAAATCCGTGCCGATGCTGCTGAAGCTGCAGCACGCGGTGTTCGACCGGCTGGTCTTCAGCAAGGTGCGCGCGCGCTTCGGCGGCCGGGTGAGGTTCTTCATCTCCGGCTCGGCTGCACTCAATGCGGAGATCGCGGCTTGGTTCCACGCGGCCGGCATCCTGATCCTGGAGGGCTACGGCATGACGGAGAACGCTGCCGGCGCCACCGTCAACCATCCCGACGACTACAAGATGGGCACGGTCGGTCCGGCGCTGCCCGGCAGCGAGGTCAAGATCGGCGAGGGCGACGAGGTCCTGCTCCGAGGTCCGCACATCATGGCCGGCTACCACAACCTGCCCGAGGAGACGGCGAAGACGCTCACCGAGGACGGGTGGCTGCGCACCGGTGACAAGGGCAGCCTCGACGCCGATGGCTTCCTCACCATCACGGGCCGGATCAAGGACCTGTTCAAGACCTCGGGCGGCAAGTACATCGCTCCGTCGGCGATCGAGTCCAAGTTCAAGGCCATCTGCCCGTACGCCAGCCAGTTCATGGTCTTCGGCAACGACCGCAACTTCGTGGTCGCCCTGGTCACCCTCGACCCCGACGCCCTGAAGGACTGGGCGGTTGAGAACGGGCTGGCCGGCAAGGACTACACGGAGATCGTCCGTTCGGATGCGGCGCACGAGCTGGTCACCGGCTACGTCGAGGAGCTCAACGCCAAGCTGAACCGCTGGGAGACCATCAAGAAGTGGGAGATCCTGGACCACGACCTGTCGATCGAGTCGGGCGAGCTCACTCCCTCGATGAAGGTCAAGCGCAACGTCGTGGAGACGAACAACCAGGATCGGATCTCCGCCTTCTACTCCTGATCTCCGACGATCGATCTATGAGGGTTCCTCCCCGTGTAGCTCGACGTGCCCCCTGACGGACAATGGCGGCATGCCGTCCGCCCTGCCTGCTGGTGAACCGGTGCCGACCGACGGTTCGTTGCCCGCGGAGGCGTTGGGGGAGCTGGGACTGCGCCCGTTCGGGATCTACGTGCACGTGCCGTTCTGCACTGTCCGGTGCGGCTACTGCGACTTCAACACCTACACCGCCGCGGAGCTGGGCTCTGGTGCTTCGCGTTCGACGTACGCCGCCTGCGCGATCAAGGAGGTTCACCGCGCCCGGCAGGTGCTCGGCGAGGTGGATCTTCCTGTCTCGACAGTTTTCTTCGGCGGCGGCACTCCGACCCTGCTGAGCCCGGGCGACCTGGGCTCGGTCATCACGGCGATCGGGCAGGAGTTCGGCCTCGCCGCCGACGCCGAGATCACCACCGAGTCCAACCCCGACTCCGTGGATGAGCGTCGCCTGGCCGAGCTGCGCCAGGCGGGCTTCAACCGGATCTCGTTCGGCATGCAGTCGGCCGTGGACCACGTGCTCCGCACCCTGGACCGCACCCATGACCCGCTCCGCGTGCCCGACGTCGTCTCCGGAGCCCGGCGGGCGGGATTCGAGCAGGTCAGTCTCGACCTCATCTACGGGACGCCGGGGGAGTCCGCCGCCGACTGGGTCACTACGGTCGAGGCGGCTCTGGCCTGCGTGCCCGACCACGTCTCGGCGTACTCGCTGATCGTCGAAGACGGCACCGCGTTGGCTCGGCGGGTGCGGCGCGGCGAGCTGCCGATGCCGGACGAGGACGATCTCGCCGACAAGTACCTCGCTGCGGACGCGAGGTTCGAAGCAGCCGGCCTCGGCTGGTACGAGGTCTCCAACTGGGCGCGAGACGACGCCGCACGGTGTCGCCACAACCTGGGCTACTGGACCGGTGGCGACTGGTGGGGCGTCGGCCCCGGCGCCCACTCCCACGTCGGCGGCGTGCGTTGGTGGAACGTCAAGCACCCCGCGGCTTACGCCGACCGCTTGGCTGCCGAGCTGAGCCCGGCGCAAGCGGGCGAGAACCTCGACGCAGAGAGCCGACGCACCGAGCGGGTGCTGCTCGAGGTGCGGCTCCGCGAGGGGATGCCGCTTGATGTGCTCGACCACGTCGGCCGGACCGCGGTGCCTGACCTGGTCGAGCGTGCGCTGATCAGCCTCGACGGGGATCGGCTCGTGCTGACCCAGCAGGGCCGGCTGCTCGCCGACGCCGTGGTGCGCAGCCTGCTGCCCTAGGCGCGCTGCCCAGGCGCGGTGACGAAGTCGATCAGCTCCTCGACCCGGCCCAGGAGCGCTGGTTCGAGATCGTCGTAGGAGTGGACCCTGGACAAGATGTGCTGCCACGCCCGGGCAATGTCGGCCTGGTCGCGGTGGGGCCAGCCAAGGTGCTGACAGATTCCCCGCTTCCACTCGATCGACCGAGGCACGTCCGGCCAGCGCTGCAGCCCGATCCGGTCGGGCTTCACGGCCGACCAGACATCGATGAACGGATGTCCGACGACGAGGACGTGTGCACCCACCGCGGAACGAGCGATGCCTTGCGCGATCCGGCTCTCTTTCGACCCCGGCACGAGGTGGTCGACGAGCACGCCGACCTTGCGCTCCTGACTGGGCTGGAAGTCGACGAGGTGCTCCGCGAGGTCGTCGATTCCGCCGAGATACTCGACCACGACGCCCTCGATGCGCAGGTCGTCGCCCCAGACCCGTTCGACCAGCTCGGCGTCGTGCCGGCCCTCGACGAAGATCCGGCTGGCTCGGGCGACCCGGGCCCTGGCATCGAGGCACCGCCACCGATCCCGAAGCCGTGCGGGTGGGCCCGGTCGGAGCGGCTCGCGCTAGCGGCGCAGTCAGGATGACGGGCCTTCCGTCGAGCAGGAATCCCGGACCCAGCGGGAAGGTACGCCGGCGCTGGCGGCGGTCCTCGAGGGTGAGGGTGTGGAGGTCGCGGTCGATCGCCACGATCTCACCACACCAGTCCGTCATCACCTCCTCGACCACGACGCCCAGCTGGGCGGCGGTCTCGACGGCACGGCCACGCGCCGGCTTGCGCCAGTCTTCGGCGAGCACGTCGGTGCCGTAACGGTCTGTCACCCCACGACCGTAGGTGCGGGCACCGACCGTCCCGGTTACGACGCGCCGGTGTCCTCGCTGTCGGGATCGTCACTCTCGTCGTCGCCGGACCGCTCGACGGGCTTGCCGCCGTCCATCAGGTCCTCGACGGTCTCGCCGTCCTCGAGTCCTTCGGCGAGGGGGTTGTCGTCACCCGGCACCAGGTCGTCAGGCAGCTGCTCGTCGTCGATGCCCAGGTCGTCGGACTTTTCGTTCTCAGAGTTGCTCATGGGTGCCCGGTACCCCATCAGATCAGCGGCAGCCGCTTCTGGCTGCGAGGTAGGTGCTCATAACCGCGACGGACGGCCTCGACCAGCTCCTCACGTGGATAGGGCCACTGGCCGGTCTCGAGCGCCTGGGCCAGGGGCACGCCGCGGGTAGCCAGGTCGCGGATGGTCTCGGCGACGACGCCGATCGTGTTGCGCTGGTCCTCGACGAACTCACGGCCGACCGGCGCACCGTGACCTGGGACGACGACCGAGGCCCGCGTGGTCAGGCTGAGGACGATGTCGAGGCTGAGCGGCCAGTCCAGGGGGTAGCAGTCGGGCCCGAACCCCGGCACGCCGTTGCGGACGAGGGACTCCTCAACCAGGTCGCCGGCCAGGACCACGTCCGCGTCGGGCACCCGGACCACCAGGTCTCCGTCGGTGTGCCCACGCCCTGGGTGCACGAGCTCGACGATCCGGTCACCGAGGTCGAGAGCCGCTGCGGAGGAGAACGTGTGGTCGGCGGGCACGATCTCGGTGGCCTGCACCTCCTCGCGGTGCGGGTCGTCGGGCTCGTCGTTGTAGGACGCCTTCAGCAGCTCTCCGGCCGGCACCGTCTGCGCGGCAGCCTCCTCGTGGGCATGGATCGGCAGCTGAGCGCCGTAGGTCACCCGGAACTCGCCGTTGCCGAAGGTGTGGTCGAAGTGTCGGTGGGTGTTGACCACGGCGACCACCTCGCCAACGCCAAGACGTCGGATGTCGGCGATCACCTCTCGCGCGGCCGCCGAGCTGGCGTGCGTGTCGACTGCCAGCAGCCCGCGGTCGCCGCCGACCAGCGAGACATTGACGTCGAACCACTCGTAGCGCGCCACCCACACGCGGTCGGCGACCTCGGTGAACGGCATCCGACGAGGGTACGGCGCCGACGTGGACCGACCGGCACAGACCGGCTGGGGGCAGGTCCACCCCATGAGTCCGGAGCGCGATCGCCCCGCCTAGTAGCATTGGCACTCGGGGATAACGAGTGCCAGGACCGTCACGAAGGAGGCGAGATGCAGGAGGACCGCAGGCTTGCCGTGCTCCGCGCCATCGTGGAGGACTACGTGGCCACCGAGGAGCCGGTGGGATCGAAGGCCCTCGTCGAGCGGCACCGGCTCGGTGTCTCACCGGCGACGGTGCGCAACGACATGGCTGCGCTGGAGGACGACGGCTACATCACCCAGCCGCACACCAGCGCAGGACGGGTGCCCACCGACAAGGGTTATCGCCTCTTCGTCGATCGGCTGACCACGGTGAAGCCGATGAGTACGGCCGAGAAGCGCGCTATCGCCAGCTTCCTCGACGGCGCGGTCGACCTCGACGACGTGGTGAACCGCTCGGTGCGGATGCTGTCCCAGCTGACCCGCCAGGTCGCGGTCGTGCAGTACCCCACGTTGTCGCGTTCGACCGTGCGGCATGTCGAGCTGGTCGCGCTGGCCCCCAACCGCCTCCTCGTGGTGGTGATTCTCAGCACCGGCCGGGTCGAGCAGCGCATCGTGGAGCTGGGCGCCGACATCACCGAGGTGGACCTGGCCGACCTGAGATCTCAGCTCAATCGGGCCGCGGCTGGCGAGGTCATCGCCGAGGCGGTCACGGCGCTGGGCGCCCTGGTGGCCACGGTTCCGGCGCCTGCCGACGCCGTACCGCTCGTGGTCGAGTCGCTGATCGAGGCGATGAGCGACCATCGCTCCGACGAGCGGATCGCGGTCGGTGGTGCGGCCAACCTGGCCAGGTACGGCGACAGCTTCGACTCTGCGGTCCGGCCGCTGCTCGAGGCCCTCGAGGAGCACGTGGTGCTGCTCAAGCTCCTCGGGGAGTCCACCGGCGGCATGGTCACGGTGCGGATCGGTCACGAGGGCCCCTACGAAGAGCTCTCCTCGACCAGCGTGGTCGCCACCGGCTACGGCGCTCATGACGACGCGTTGGCCACCCTCGGCGTCGTTGGTCCCACCCGGATGGACTACCCCGGTTCGATGGCCGCCGTCCGTGCGGTGGCCCGCTACGTCTCACGCATCCTCGACGAGGCCTGAGCCTCTCCCGATCCCATCGACCTGAAGGAACCCAACGTTGAGCCAGGACCTGTACGCCCTCCTTGGTGTGGCCCGCGACGCGGACGCCGACACCATCAAGAAGGCCTACCGACGCCTCGCCCGCCAGCTGCACCCTGACGTCAACCCGGACCCGGAGACGCAGGAGCGGTTCAAGGTCGTGTCCCAGGCCTATGAGGTGCTGTCGGACCCGCAGAAGCGGGCCGCGTACGACCGCGGAGGCAATCCGTTCGGCAGCGGTGCCGACTTCGGGCAGGGTGCCGGCTTCTCGTTCACCGACATCATGGACGCGTTCTTCGGGGGTCAGCCGGGCGCGGCCCAGGGTCGGGGACCGCGCTCGCGGGTGCGCCGTGGCCAGGACGCGCTGATCCGGCTCGAGATCGAGCTGGCCGAGGCGGCCTTCGGTGTCTCCCGTGAGATCAAGGTCGACACGGCCGTGCTGTGCACCACCTGCCACGGCGACGGAGCGGCGCCCGGCAGCGAGCCCGTTCCGTGCGAGACCTGCCGCGGCCAGGGCGAGGTGGCCCACGTGCAGCGGTCGTTCCTGGGCGAGATCCGGACCCTGCGTCCGTGTGCAGCGTGCCGTGGCTTCGGTGTAATCATCTCCGACCCGTGCCGGGAGTGCTCCGGCGACGGCCGGGTGCGATCGCGTCGGACGCTGACCGTCAAGATCCCAGCGGGCGTCGACAACGGCACCCGGGTCCAGCTCAGCGACCAGGGCGAAGTAGGCCCCGGTGGTGGACCGGCCGGCGACCTCTATGTGGAGATCCACGTCGCGGCACACCCCACCTTCACCCGTCACGGCAACGACCTGCACTGCCAGGTGGCGCTCCCGATGACGGCGGCCGCGCTCGGCACCACGCTGACGCTG
Source organism: uncultured Actinomycetota bacterium (assembly GCA_963829975.1). Taxonomy (GTDB): domain Bacteria; phylum Actinomycetota; class Actinomycetes; order Propionibacteriales; family Nocardioidaceae; genus Nocardioides. Next base: position 29,314 of record CAWHKK010000020.1, on the reverse strand, counting down.
CCGACCCTGGAGGCCGACGTCGACCAGGGCGCTGGTTCGGGCGTGGAGACCTCTTTCGAGCTGGAGATCCGTCCCGGCACGCAGTCCGGCACCGAGCAGGTGCTGCGCGGACGAGGGGTGCCCGGCCTGCGCGGCGGACGCGGCGACCTGATCGTCTCGATCGGTGTCGAGACCCCCACGAAGCTGGACCCGCAACAGGAGGAGCTGCTGAGCCAGCTGGCGGCGATCCGCGGCGAGGAGACGCCGACCGGCCAGGTGCAGCCCGGCTCCAAGTCGGTCTTCGGTCGGCTGCGCGACGCATTCAACCCCCACTGATCGGATGACCCTGCCCCTGCACCTCGTCTCGACGTTGGCCGGGGTTCGCGTCGGTGACGTCGTGACCATCGATGGGGACGAGGCTCATCACGCCGTGGCAGTACGCCGACTCCGAGTCGGCGAGTCGGTGGTGCTGACCGATGGGGCAGGGGCATCGCTGGTCGGTTCGGTCACCAGCACCGGCAAGCGAGTCTTCACGGTCGAGGCGACCAGCATCGAGGCGCAGCCCCGGCCGCAGCCCGCCATCACGGTCGTCCAGGCCCTGCCGAAGGGTGACCGCGGCGAGCTCGCTGTGGAGCTGCTCACCGAGGTGGGGGTGACGCGAGTTGTTCCGTGGGCAGCCGAGCGCTCGGTCGCGGTGTGGAAGGGGGAGCGGATCGCGAAGGGGCTGGCGCGTTGGCGCTCCACGGCTCGGGAGGCCGCCAAGCAGTCGCGGCGCACCTGGCACCCGGAGGTCACTGGCCTGGCCGACACCGAAGGAGTGGTCGAGCTGCTGCGGGCGGCAACCCTCGCCGTCGTGCTCCATGAGGAAGCGGCTGGCGCGCTGTCGAGCCTCGAGGTTCCGGCCGACGGTCAGGTGGTCGTGGTCGTCGGCCCTGAGGGCGGGCTCAGCGATGCCGAGCTCACACTGTTCGGCGGGGCAGGCGCACGTTCGGTCCGGCTTGGCCCCGAGGTGCTGCGCACCTCGACCGCCGGGCTCGCTGCGGTCAGCGCGCTGCTGAGCCGCACCCCTCGTTGGCGGTAGGTCTCGACGCCTTACGCTGACGGGCGTGCTGGAGACCAGGCGGGACGGATCGGTGTCCGTCCTAGAGCTCAACCGTCCCGATCGCCGCAATGCTCTCGACCTTGCCCAGTGCCGGTCGATCTCCGAAGCAGCCACCACGGAAGTCGAAGCGGGAGCCCGGGTGCTCGTCGTGACCGGCCGGGGCTCGGCCTTCTGCTCGGGAGCCGATCTCGGGGGCGTCTACGGCCAGGAGTTCCTGGAGGCCCTCTACGACATGCTGCACGGGCTGACCCGGCTGCCGGTCCCAGTGATCGCAGCCGTCAACGGGCCGGCGATCGGGGCAGGCACCCAGCTCGCCCTGGCCTGTGACCTGCGAGTGGTTGACGACACCGCCAAGTTCGCGGTGCCGACGCCACGTAACGGCATGGCTGTCGACGCCTGGACCATCCGCTCGCTGGCCGCGACCGCCGGGGGTGGCATGGCCCGGCGGCTGATGATCGCTGCGGAGACGATCGACCGCGACCAGGCGCTCCATTGTGGCCTTGCCGATCGGCCAGGCGACCTCCGGGCCGCGCTCGACTGGGCACACGAGATCGCCCGGCTCGCCCCGTTGAGCCTCGCCCACAACAAGCGCGTGCTCACGGCGATGATCGACACGACCCACGATGCCGCGATCGAGGAGTCCTTCGCAGCCTGCTGGGCCAGCGACGACGTCCGCGAGGGCGCCGCCGCCCGCGCCGAGAAGCGCCCGCCCAACTTCATCGGTCGCTGATCGGGGACGCAGCTCAGACCGGGGCCGCTCAGCGGGCGAGCAGCGCCTCCACCCGGACCGACTCCTCCTCGAGCTCCGCCTCCTCCCGCTTGGTCAGCGACCGCAGGAGCTCGATCACCCGCACCTTGCCGTCGTCGAGCCGCCAGAGACCTTCGAGCCAGCCGTCGACGAACAACCCCATCGCCGAGGCGCCGTTCGCGCCCATCCAAGCCTTGCGTTTCGCGGGCTCGGTGACCCGATCACGCTGGGCATGTGAGAGCCAGACGTTGTCGTAGGTGCCGAGAAGGCGGACCGGCGCCGGAAGGTCTTCGTCGGCCAACGATGCGTGCAGCCACGTCATAGAGCACTCGGCCGCTCTCGTCCTGGTGCTGCACCAGGTCGTCCATCGCCGTGACCACCGGTCCGAGCCGGGTCACGCCCGACCAGGCGGTCATGTCGGCAGCGGTGGCCGGTCCGAAGGCGATCAGGTACCGGCGCACGATCTCCGTCGGGTCCGGATCGACCAGCGGGCGACCGACCCAGCGATCCACGTGCTGGTAGACGACGCCTCCCGATCCCTTCCAGGTGCCGCGCGGCGGGAGCTGGACGAGCGGAGCCACCGACCTGGCCAGCTGCCCGAGCTGGGTCGCCGGGTAGGCCGGGAAGCGCTCGGCGAGAGCCGCGCCCAGGTCTCGCTGGGCCATCGGCGCGGCGCCGAGGAGCTCGGCCACGGCACCGGAGAACGCCTCGCGTTCGACGCCGCGCGCCGCCCCGATGCTCTGGCTGATCTTGATCTCCCGCTCGTGCACCGGGGCGGTCCAGGAGCGCAGCGTCAAGGCGTCGGCGGCCGCCAGCAGGTGCACGGTGCCGCGCAAGGTCAGCAACCGCACCAGTGACCTGCCCTCGAGCCCGCGGGTGACGTCGTTCGGATCGAAGTCGGTGAGTCGAGCGGCCAGCGACAGGAACGGCGGGAGGTTCTCCTGAGCCTGGAGGCCCACCAGGTGTCCACTCATCTCGGGCACGGACATGGACACCCGATCCACCAGGTGCTGGCGCAGGAGCAGGGTCCGGTTGAGTCGGCGGCGGGAGAGCCTCACTCGACGGTGATGGTCTTGCTGTCCTCGCTCGGACCGAACCCTTCGCCATCGGATGGGTCGTCGGTCATCGCGACGAAGGTGTACTCACCTGGCGTCAGGTCCGAGATGTCGACCTCGGCCTCCCACGGGTAGAGCTTGTCCATCCAGCCCTCCGCAGTCGTGAAGCCCGTCTGGACGACCCGGTCGCCTTGCCGGATCTCCCACGGCACGGTGGCCTCGAACGAGTTGGCCACACCCGTCGCGGTGAAGGTCGAGCTCACCGTGGCCCCTTCCTCGGGCGCGGTCACGTTGACCAGGGTGAGCACGTCGAGCTGGGGGGCGGCCTTGATGCCGGCCGAGGTGTCGATGCCGAGCACGCTGGTCTGTTGACCGTCGAGCACCACCGTAACCGGCAAGCGCTGCTGCAGAACGCCCTGCAGGGTGTAGACGATCGCCTGGAGGCCGAGCTTCGCCTGTGCCTGCGTCATGCCGGGTGGGCGTTCGGTGACCACGTCGTCGGCGAGCTCGACCACGATGGACTCGTCATAGGTGACCTCGCCGAAGGATGCTCCTGCAGGGAAGGGTGAGCGGTAGTCGCGGTCCAGGGTGTCGCCGGCAGCCAACAGGGCGAGGGCCTCGGACATCGGGTTGTCGGACTCGACCGAACGGAACTCCCGGTAGAGCACCGGGCCTCGCGGCCCGTCGCCGACGAAGTAGATCGGCACGGCCACTGAACCGTCGGGCTGCCCGCTGGCGCCCGTCTCCGACGAGGTCGGGTCCGGTGACACCTCACCCGACGTACGCGGCGACGAGGAGTCGCTGCCCCCGGGTCGGAGGCGGTGTTGTTCAGGTCGTCGCTGCCGCACCCGGCCAGGACGACGGTCGCGGCGGTAGAGGCAACGGTCAGGAAGAGCAAACGCGAGCGGGGGGAAGTCATGGCGCCATCCTTCTCTGGTCGGGGTGGGTGGTGGTGGACCTACTCGACGACGATGGTCCGCGTGTCGGACGTCGGGCCGCCACCTTCGGCTCCGCCCGTCGGGTCGTCGGTCATCGCCACGAACGTGTAGGTGCCGGGTGCCAGGCCCGACACGTCGATCTCGGCCTGCCACGGGTAGAGCCTTCCTTCCCAGCCCTTCGCCATGGCGGAGTACGTCAGCACGACCGCTCCCCGGCGTCGCGGACCTGCCATGGCACCGTGGCCTCGAACGAGCTGGCCACCCCCTTGGCTGTGAAGGAGCCGCTCACGGTCGTGCCTTCGGCCGGCTCGGAGATGCTCACCAGTGCCAGGACGTCGAGCTGAGGGCCCTCCGCCAGCGGCTCGCTGGTGAACTCGCCGAGTGTCTGATCAGTGGGGTTGCCGTTGATCCGGAACTGGACGGGCAACCGACCCTCCTGCACGGCCCCCTGCACCGTGTAGATCACCTGCTCGATGGCCAGCCCGGCCTCTGCCTTCGACATGCCCGGAGGCCGGTCGTGCAGCGCCGCGCGGGCCAGGTCGACGTAGACGACGCCGCCCCGCACGCTCGCGCCCTCGAACGAGCCCGGTCCCCAGGCGGTCGGTAGTCGGGGTCGACTGCGCCGCTCTCGAGGAGTGACAGCGCCGCCTCGAGCTTCGGGATGCCGGCATCGACGTTGACGAACTCCCGGTAGAGCCGCAGACCGTCGGGCGTATCTCCGATGAAGTACGCCGGCACCGCGTGCGTGTCGATTGCCTCGGTGGAGTCGGGAGTAGGATTGGTAGTGGCATCGGGGGAGGTGTCGTCGTTCAGGGCGAAGACGGCGAACAGCGTGACGGCTGCGGCAGCGGCGACCAGGCTCGTGCCGATGGTTGCGAACGAGGGTCGCCGGCGCGCGACCATCGTGCGGTTGCGGATGTCGTCGAGGTGGTGTCGCGGCTGCACGTCGGCGACGGCGTCGCCCAACAGCTCACGCAGCTCGTTGTCGTTCACAGGTCTGCTCCGTCCAGAAGTTCGCGTAGAGCAGCCGATCCGCGGGAGGCGTGGGCCTTCACGGAGCCGCAGCTGATGCCGAGGGTGTCGGCGATCTCGGTCTCGGACAGATCGAGGTAGTAGCGGAGCGCCAAGACCTCGCGCTGGCGTCGCGGGAGTGCGCGCAAGGCGTCGAGCACGGCGCTACGGCGGTCGGTGGCCAGGGATGCCTCGTCGGCGCCGGGAGCCGTGGGGGGTTCGGCCTCCTGAGAGGCATGGCGTCGGACCACGGCGCCGTGGCGCAACGACGAGCGGCTCCGGTTGACCACCGCTTGCCGCAGGTAGGCGAGCGCCTTCTCAGGCTCGCGCAGCTTGCCCCACCGGCTGTGCACCGCGACGAACGCGTCCTGCACGATCTCCTCAGCAGTGCCGGTGTCGCGCACCAGGAGCACGGAAAGGCGCACCAGCTGCAACCAGTGGGCGGCGTAGAGCTGCTCGACCGCCTCGTCGGCGGTCCAGCTCTCCCGGTTCAGTGCCGCTCCCGGAACGTCGGCGGCCAGTGCATGGACAGTCACGCTAGTAGCACGTGTCGCCGGGCCCAACGGTTGACAGCTGAAGGAGAATTTTTCCACCTGCCCGGCGAAGCGCCCCGGCACGTCCCCGCACAGGCTGGCCTCGAGCACCCGGGCGCCCTGGTCGCGCTTCGAGCGCATGCAAGGATCGCCCCGGAGGGAAACATGGACGACTGTCTGTTCTGCAAGATCGTCGCCGGCGACATACCGGCCGACGTGGTGCACACGACCGAGCGAACCGTGGCGTTCCGCGACGTGCACCCACAAGCACCGTTGCACGTGCTGGTCGTGCCCAAGGACCACTACGGCAACGCCGCTGCCCTGGCAGCCGGCGATCCAGTCGCGTCCGCAGAACTGGTCACCGCGGCCGCGGCGGTCGCCACGGCAGAGGGCTACGACGACTACCGCCTGGTGTTCAACACCGGGGCCGGCGTCGGGCAGACCGTTTTCCATGTCCACGTGCACGTGCTGGCGGGACGCCCGATGAGCTGGCCACCCGGATGAGGCGGATGCCGTTGCTGGCCGGGCTGTCAGCAGCAGTGCTGGTCCTGGCCGGGTGCAGCGCCGGCGGTGAGCCCGGCGGCTCCGCCCAGCCGCCGCCCGACCCCGGGCTGGACTCGAGCCCCAGCGCGGCTGCCGGCGAGCCGCAGGACGGCCACACCGATCACCACGCCGAGCCGGGCAAGCCCGGCCAGCGCGTCCCGCTCCGCGAGGGCGAGGACCGGCTCACCCTGACCATGCCGACGGCGTACACGCCGTCGCCGCCCACCGGCGTCGGCACCGATGACTACCGCTGCTTCCTGCTGGACCCCGAGCTCGACCACGACAGCTACCTCACCGGCACCAACGTGGTGCCGGGCAACCCCGACGTCGTGCACCACGTGATCCTGTTCCGGGTCACCCCCGACCAGGTCGACGACGCCGAAAGCCTGGACGCCGAGAGCGACGACCCCGGGTGGACCTGCTTCGGCGGCAGCGGCCTGCCGGGCGACTTCGCCAACGTCGATGACGCCAGCTGGCTGGGTGCGTGGGCGCCTGGAGGCGGGGAGACGGTGACCCGTCCGGGCTACGGCGTCGAGCTGCCGCGCGGCTCGCGGATCGTGATGCAGGTGCACTACAACCTGCTCGCCGGCCAGTCGCCCGACCTGAGCTCGACCCAGCTCCGAGTGACACCTGAGGCGGGGCCCGGTTCTTCGGGGGCCATCACACCGCTGCACACGTTCCTGCTGCCGGCCCCGGTCGAGCTGCCATGCCGACCCGCGCACGACGACGGGCCGTTGTGCGAGCGCGCGGCCGCACTGGCCGACCTCAAGCAGCGCGTCGGTCAAGGCCCGGGCAGTGCCGCCGACCTCCTGCACCTGCTCTGCCGGTCCAGCGCGGCTCCGACCGAGATCTCGTCCTGCAGCCGCAGGATCTCTCGACCGATGACGATCCTGGGCGTGGCCGGCCACATGCACCTGCTGGGCCGCCAGATCAAGATCGAGGTCGACCCCGACACCCCGCAGGCGCAGACCGTCCTGGACATCAAGGTCTGGGACTTCGACAACCAGGGCTCCGTCCCGATCGAGCCGGTCGATCTCGAACCCGGACAGACGGTCAAGGTCACCTGCAAGCACGTGCAGTGGCTGCGCGACCTGCTGCCGGCGTTCGAAGGCCAAGAGGAGAAGTACGTCGTGTGGGGCGAGGGCACCACCGACGAGATGTGCCTCGGCATGCTGTCGGTGGCCTACCGCTGAACCCTCAGGCCCCCAACACCAGGCGGGTCAGCCGGAGAATGTAGAACACCACCGGCATCCCGAACACGAAGAGCAACAGCCAAGCCGTGATCTTGTGCCTGGTCTTGGTCGCGTCGAGCCGGCCGGCGAAGTCCAGCAGGGCACCGTCGGGAACCAGAGCGGTCAGTCCCATAGCGCGCGCGTCGGGCGGGAGGTGCTGTCCGGCGAACCACGAGGGCTCGGCGTCGGGCTCCTCCGGGCCGAAGTCCTCGTCGTCCTCGTCGCGCCGCATGCCGCAACCGTACGCGGATGTGGGTGCAGCCCCCTCGATCCTCTCGGCCGCTGCGCCTGATGTGCTCGGTCCGACGGCGCCCGGTCGTTACTCAGTGGGACCCGCGAGATCACTCCCGTAAAGTGGTGGTGTCCTTCCGCTACTCGAGAAAGCACTCATGACCGACAGCAACCACCACGGGGAGACCAGCCCCGCTCGGGCCCCGCATCGCACGAAGCACACGGTCGTCGTGCCCAACAGCATCAACATGGTGAGCCTGCTCGGTCCCGGTGACGAGCACCTCGGCCTGATCGAGCGCAGCTTCGAGGCCGAGATCCATGTGCGCGGCAACCGGATCACGATGCACGGCGAGCCCGGCGAGATCGCGCTGGTGGAGCGGCTGCTCGACGAGCTGGTCACGATCATCAGGACCGGGCAGGGCGTGACGTCCGAGACCGTCGAGCGTGTCCTGACCATGCTGCGTGCCGATACCACCGAGCGCCCCGCCGACGTGTTGTCGCTCAACATCCTCAGCAACCGGGGACGGTCGATTCGGCCCAAGACGCTCAACCAGAAGCGCTACGTCGACTCCATCGACAAGCACACGATCACCTTCGGCATCGGCCCGGCCGGCACCGGCAAGACCTACCTGGCGATGGCGAAAGCCGTGCAGGCCCTGCAGTCGAAGAGCGTCAACCGGATCATCCTCACCCGTCCCGCTGTCGAGGCCGGGGAGCGCCTGGGCTACTTGCCCGGCACCCTCAGCGAGAAGATCGATCCCTATCTTCGTCCGCTGTACGACGCCCTGCACGACATGGTCGACCCGGAGTCGATCCCGAAGCTGCTCGCCTCGGGCACCGTCGAGGTCGCTCCGCTCGCGTTCATGCGGGGGCGCTCGCTCAACGACTCGTTCATCATCCTCGACGAGGCGCAGAACACCTCCCCGGAGCAGATGAAGATGTTCCTCACCCGGCTGGGCTTCGGATCCAAGATCGTGGTGACCGGTGACGTGACACAGGTCGACCTACCCAACGGCACCCTGTCGGGGCTGCGGGTGATCGAAGGGCATCCTCGACGAGGTGGAGGACATCTCGTTCAACCGGCTCACCGCCCACGACGTGGTCCGGCATCGGCTCGTCGGCAAGATCGTGGCGGCCTACGAGGAGTTCGACGCCCAGGGTGGCGTCCAGGCCTCGAAGTCGGCACACCCGTCGAGCTCGTCATCCGGCCCCCGACGAGACCGTCCGTGACTCGCCGATGAGCATCGAGGTGCTCAACGAGTCTGGCCACGAGCTCGACGTGCAGCGGCTCGCCACGCTGAGTCGGTTCGTGATGGACCGGATGCGGGTCCACCCGCTGGCCGAGCTGTGCATCAAGGCAGTCGATGAGGCGACGATCGCCCAGCTCAACCAGCAGTGGATGGAGAAGGAGGGGCCGACCGACGTGCTCGCTTTCCCGATGGATGAGCTCGCGGCCCGGCCTGGTGAGCGACGAGCCCGAGGAGGGCGTGCTCGGTGACCTGGTGCTGTGCCCAGCGATCGCCGCGCGCCAAGGCGAGACGGCCGGGCACGGCACCGATGCCGAGATCGAGCTGTTGACGGTGCACGGCATCCTGCACCTGCTCGGCTATGACCATGCGGAGCCCGAGGAGCACACTCGGATGTTCGGGCTGCAGGACGAGCTGCTGGGGGAGTGGAGAGGCGGGAGTGCGAGCAACCCGACCGAGCGATGAGTGACCTCTGGCTGCTCGTGATCGCAGCCCTGCTCGTGCTCCTGGCTGGTGTGTTCACGGCCATCGACGCCGCTCTGGGCTCCTTCTCGAAGGCCCGGGCGACCGAGCTCGTCGCGGAGGGACGAGCCGGCGCCAAGCGGCTCGTGGAGCTGCTCGCCGACGCGCCCCGCTACCTCAACACCGCGCTCTTCCTCCGGCTGCTGTGCGAGATCTCGGCCATCGTGCTGGTCACCTTGCAGATCGATGAGGCCGTCGGCGGCTCCTGGTGGATCAGCGTCCTGACGGCTATCGGCGTGATGCTTCTGGTCTCCTTCGTGGTGATCGGGGTGGCGCCGCGCACCCTCGGCCGCCAGCACGCTGACTCAGTGGCCGTGCTGTCTGCCGGGCCCTTGGCGGCGTTCACCTCGGTGCTCGGGCCCTTTCCGCGGCTGCTGATCCTGGTCGGCAACGCGATCACGCCTGGACGAGGCTTCCGGGAGGGCCCTTCTCGACCGAGACCGAGCTGCGCGAGATGGTCGACATCGCGGAGGCATCTGCGTTGATCGAGTCCGGCGAACGCAAGATGATCCACTCGGTCTTCGAGCTCGGTGACACCACCGTGCGCGAGGTGATGGTGCCGCGCAACGACGTGGTGTTCATCGAGCACTTCAAGAACCTCCGTCAGACCCTTTCGCTCTTCCTGCGCTCCGGCTTCTCGCGGATCCCTGTGATCGGCGAGAACCTCGACGAAATCCTTGGGGTCGCCTATCTCAAGGACATCGTGCGCCGCGACTTCGAGGCCCCCGGGGCCGAGCTGACCCAGCGGGTCGAGGAGGTGATGCGCCCGGTGCACTGGGTGCCCGAGTCGAAGCCCGTAGACGCTCTGTTGCGTGAGATGCAGGCCCGCCGCCAGCACATCGCGATCGTCGTCGACGAGTACGGCGGCACCGCGGGCCTGATCACCATCGAGGACCTCCTCGAAGAGATCGTCGGCGAGATCACCGACGAGTACGACCCCGACGAAGTCGAGGTCGAGCAGCTCGACGACGGCTCCGTGCGGGTGCCGTCGCGCTACCCGATCGATGACCTCGACGAGCTGTTCGGGTTCGACGTCGAGGAGGAGGATGTCGACAGCGTTGTCGGTCTGATGGCCAAACACCTCGGACTGGTGCCGATCCCAGGCTCGGCGGTCGAGGCACACGGACTCCGGTTCGTCGCCGAGGAGACCGCCGGTCGCCGCAACAAGATCGGAACGGTACTGATCCGGCGGGTCGAGCGACCGGTCGACCTCGCTACGTCGTCGGAGATGGAGGCTGTGCGTGAGTGAGCTGTCGTCGGAGGACCAGAAGCTGGTCACCCTGGCCCGAGCCACCCGGGCCCGCACCAAAGCAGCCGAAGGTGCCGCCGTCCGCGACTCCGACGGCCGCACCTATGCCGCGGCGAACGTCGCGTTGCCGTCACTGACCCTGTCGGCACTTCAGGTCTGCGTGGCGATGGCCCACGCCTCGGGGTCGAGGGGTTTGCAGGCGGCCGTGCTGCTCGGCGAGCGAGCCGCGCTCGTTGACGGCGACCGCGCGGCGTTGAGCGACTTCAGCGGTCCCGGTGTGGTCGTGCACCTCGGCGACCCGCGCGGCACCCTGACCGGGACCACGACTTCCTGAGGCGCGGTCGACCGCGCGCTGGAGTACGTTTGTCTCGTGACTTTCGGGAGAGACGTCACCGGTCCCGACTGGACCGCACATCATCGTGCGGTCGAGCAGCTGCGCGCGTCGTACGCCGCGATCCCCGCTGGCGAGCCGGTCCGTCTCGCGAAACGGACCACCAACCTGTTCCGCCCACGCACGCCGACTTCGGCGCCCGGACTCGACGTCTCCGGGCTGACCCAGGTGATCGACGTGGACGCGACAGCTCGCACCGCCGACGTGCAGGGCATGTGCACCTATGAGGACCTCGTCGACGCGACTCTCCGGCATGGGCTGATGCCGATGGTGGTGCCGCAGCTGCGCACGATCACCCTGGGTGGCGCGGTCACCGGCCTGGGCATCGAGTCGACCAGCTTCCGCAACGGTCTGCCACACGAGTCCGTCACCGAGATGGACGTGTTCACCGGTGCCGGAGAGGTGGTCACCACCCGTCCTGGCGAGGACTTGTTTGATGCTTTTCCCAACTCCTATGGCTCGCTCGGTTACGCGACGCGGTTGCGGATCGAGCTGGAGCCGGCGCCGTCGCACGTCGCCCTGCGTCACGTCCGGTTCGACGACCTGGGCCTGCTGGCCAAGACTCTTGCCGAGATCGTCACCTCCGGTGAGCACGAGGGAGAGCGGGTCGACGGGCTCGACGGTGTTGCCTTCGAGCCGGGCAGCTACTACCTGACCCTCGCCCGATGGATCTCGACCGGCTCGACCAGCGACGTTCGGCCCTCCGACTACACGGGACAGGAGATCTACTACCGCTCGATCCGCGAACGGGAGACCGACCTGCTGACCGGCTACGCCTACCTCTGGCGCTGGGACACCGACTGGTTCTGGTGCTCGGGCGCTTTCGGAGCCCAGCACCCGGTCATCCGCCGCCTGTGGCCGCGCAACCGTCGGCGGTCGGATGTCTACATGAAGCTGCTCGGCCTGGACCGTCGGCTCGGCATCGCCGACCGGCTCGACCGCTGGGCCGGTCGTCCGCAGCGCGAGCGAGTGATCCAGGACGTCGAAGTGTCGGTCGACCGCTTGCCGGAGTTCTTGGAGTGGTTTGACGACGAGGTCGGCATGCGTCCGGTATGGCTGTGCCCGTTGGTCGCCAAGCGCGACTGGCCGACGTACCCGCTCGAACCGGGAGTCACCTACGTCAACGTCGGGTTCTGGGGCACCGTCCACGTCGGGCCCGAGGCTGTGGACCGGCCACGTAACCGGGCCATCGAGCTGAAGGTGCACGAGCTCGGCGGGCACAAGTCTCTCTACTCCGAGGCGTTCTACGACCGCGAGATCTTCGACCGGCTCTACGACGTGCCGCACCTGTCCGAGGTGAAGGCGCGCTACGACCCGGACGACCGGCTGACCACCCTCTATGACAAGGCGGTGCGACAACGATGAGGATCGCAAATGCAATAGCGGACCTGCTGCGCGACGAGCTCACCGTGCGGCTTCACGCGTACGACGGCAGCTCGGCCGGTCCGCCCGATGCCGAGCCTCGGGCTCGAGGTGGCCAGTCAGCGCGGACTGACCTACATCCTCACGGCTCCGGGCGACCTGGGCATGGCCCGGGCCTACGTGAGCGGCGACCTGATCCTGCACGGGGTCCACCCCGGCAACCCCTACGAGGCGATGGTGCAGCTGAAGGACCGACTGGCCTTCCGCACCCCTTCGGCGGCCGAGGTGGTGGCGCTGGTGCGCGGCCTGGGTGGGGTCAGCAACCTCAAGCCGCCGCCACCGCCACCTCAGGAACACCTGCCGCGGTGGCGTCGGGCGATGGAGGGACTGCGCCACTCGATGACCCGCGACGCCGAGGCCATCCACCACCACTACGACGTCTCCAACGAGTTCTACCGCCACGTGCTGGGGCCCTCGATGGCCTACACCTGCGCCGTCTACCCCGACGACACGGCCACCTTGGAGGAGGCACAGCACGAGAAGTTCGATCTCGTTGCGCGCAAGCTCGACCTCAGGCCGGGCCAGCGCCTGCTGGATGTGGGTTGCGGCTGGGGCGGCATGGTCCGTCACGCCGCCAAGGAGTACGGCGTGCAGGCGCTCGGCGTCACCCTGTCGTCGCAGCAGGCCTCGTGGGGAAAGGCATCGATCGACCGGGACGGCCTCGGCGACCTGGCCGAGGTGCGACACCTCGACTACCGCGACGTCTTCGAGACCAACTTCGACGCGATCAGCTCGATCGGTCTGACCGAGCACATCGGGGTGCGCAACTATCCGTCGTACTTCGGGTTCCTCCGAGACCACCTGCGCCCCGAGGGTCGGCTGCTCAACCACTCGATCACCCGTCACCACAACCGGCGCGAGGAGACCGGACCGTTCATCGACCGCTACGTGTTCCCTGACGGGGAGCTGATCGGGTCGGGCACCATCATCAGCGAGGCCCAGGACGCCGGCCTCGAGGTCATGCACAGCGAGAACCTCCGGACGCACTACGCCAAGACCCTGCACGCGTGGAACGACAACCTGGTCGCCAACTGGGACGCCTGCGTCGACGAGGTCGGTGTCGGCACCGCGCGGGTGTGGGGCCTCTACATGGCCGTGTCGTCGGATCGGTTTCGAGCAGAACGACATCCAGCTGCACCAGGTGTTGGCCGTCCGCCCCGACGAGAGCGGCAGCAACGGATTCCCCCTGCGCCCGACCTGGTGACTACCGTGGACGGGTGAGCACGAGAGCCGAGCACTACGCCGCCCAGGTGCGGCGCCGGGAGCAGCTCTCCGACCCACCTGGTGCGGCTGACGCTCGGCGGTCCCGGGCTGGCAGGTTTCGCCTCGACCGACATCCCCGACGAGTGGGTCGGCCTGGTGGTGCCCGGGCAGTTCCAGAGCCGCTACTACACCGTCGTCTCCTTCACCGAGGGCGAGCTGGTGCTCGACGTGGTGGTGCACGACGTCGGCCTGGTGACCGAGTGGGCGGCGCGCGACGTAGTCGGGGAGACGGTCACGATCACCGAGCCCAAGGGCTCCTTCGCCATGCCGCCCGAGCGCGGGCTGGCTGATGCTCGTCGGCGACCTGACCGCCACCCCCGCGATGGCCCGGATCGTCGAGACCGTGGACGTGCCGACCCGGATCTGGGCCGAGGTGCCCGGAGGTACCACGCCGCTACCTCCCCGACGGTGCTGACATCACCTGGCTGGAGCAACCGGGCGACGGGCAGTCGCGGCTGGCCGAGGTCGTCGAGCGCCATGACTGGCCCGCGGGCGAGGGCTACTTCTGGATGGCCGGTGAGTCCGCGCAGATGCGCGCGATCCGCAAGCACCTGATGCGCGAGCGTCAAGCTGCCGGGCACGGCGTACGACGTGATGGGCTACTGGCGAGGCGGAGCGCAGCGCCAGCCGCGAGCCGTCGATCCCGGCCCGATCTAGCGCGCCGGCAAGGCAGCAGGCAAGACTGACGAGCAGATCTGGGCCGACTACGACGACGCAAGGACCCCATGAGCGAGACCGGACACAGGAGTGGGTTCGCGTCGTTCGTCGGCCGCCCCAACGCCGGCAAGTCGACGCTGACCAACGCCCTGGTGGGCTCGAAGGTGGTGATCACCAGCTCGAAGCCGCAGACCACCCGCACCGTCGTGCGCGGCATCGTGCACCGGCCCGACGCTCAGCTGATCCTGGTCGACACCCCCGGGCTGCACCGGCCGCGCACGCTGCTCGGCGAGCGGCTCAACGACCTGGTGAAGACGACGCTGGCCGAGGTCGACGTGGTCTGCGTGTGCTTCCCGGCCAACGAGAAGGTCGGTCCCGGCGACCGGTTCATCGTCAAGGAGATGGCGAAGATCAAGCGGACGACCAAGGTCGCCGTCGCCACCAAGACCGACCTGGCCACCCCCGAGCAGATCGGCCAGCACCTGCTCGACATCCAGGCGCTCGGCGCCGAGATCGGCATCGAGTGGGCCGAGATCGTGCCGCTGTCCGCCCGCGCCGACGACCAGGTCAAGCTGCTCGAGGAGCTGCTGGTGGGCCTGCTGCCCGAAGGGCCGCAGCTCTACCCCGACGGCGACCTCAGCGACGCCCCCGAGGAGGCGATCGTCGCCGAGCTGATCCGCGAGGCTGCGCTCGAGGGCGTGCGCGACGAGCTGCCGCACTCGATCGCCGTCGTGGTCGAGGAGATGGGACTGCGCGAGGGCCGCGACCGCCGACAAGCCGCTGCTCGACATCTACGCGAACCTGTTCGTCGAGCGTGACTCCCAGAAGGGGATCATGATCGGCCACAAGGGCGCCCGGCTGCGCGAGGTCGGCACCGCGGCCCGCAAGCAGATCGAGGCCCTGCTCGGCACCCCGGTCTACCTCGACCTCCACGATCAAGATCGCCAAGGACTGGCAGCGCGACCCCAAGCAGCTGCGCAAGCTCGGCTTCTAGCGCGAGTCGGCACAAACTCCGGCCTCGAATCGGCCGAGTCGGCGTTCGGCCCGGCGTGGCCGACTCGGCCTAGTCCGGCGCCCAGCAGCGGCCGAAGGTCTGGCCCTGCTGCCACTGCTCCTTGGTCGGCCACTCGTAGCCCCACTCGTAGTCGAGGGCGTCGTCGGCGACGCCGGCGCCGGCGTCCTCGCACGGCGTCCTGGCCCCGCGAGCGGACGGCCGTCCACCCCGGGGTAGTCACCCGGCTTGAGTCGACCGCCGCGATCGCGCGCCAGGAGTGCTGCTCGCTGCAGATCACCCGTTCGAAGCGCCGGGTCGTCGGGCGCGGTGGTGCCGCACATGCCGAAGCGTTCGCGCCCGTCGGGGGTGTCGAGTACGCCGGTCGAGGCGGCCGCGCAGCGGCGCGAGCTGGTCGTCGCCGGCGACCGCGATCGCGTCGCACCGGAACCACTCGGCGCCCGCGTCCGACTCCTCCACGGTCGGCGTGAACCACACGGCGCGCAGCATGCTGAGCCGTTGCGCCTCGGTCGAGCCGCCCGCGAACTCCGCGAACTTCTGCGGGCAGGCGGTCGCCACCAGGTCCTGCACACGCTGGGAGTCGACGGCCAGCAGGTGGCCGTCGGCGATGTTGTCGAGCCGGCCGACGGCGAAGGTGATCGAGGTGTGCTTCTCCGAGCAGTCGACGGGTGGCAGGTCGGCCGTCGGCGCGACCGCCTCCTCGACCCCGAGCAGGTAGCAGGCGCGGTCCTTCGGGAACGGCTGCCTCGGTCGCGGTCGTGGGCGACGGCGCTGGCGCGTCGGGGGAGGGCGCCTCGGGTCCGGCTCGTCGTCAGCCAGAGCAGCCGGTGACGGCGAGCGCGACCAGGCAGGCCGCGACTGCGAGCGCAAGCCGACGCATCACTCGACCGTCTTCGCCCAGCAGACCGAGCGGCGGTTGCCGGCCTGCCACTCCGCCTCGTGGAACCAGGTGTAGGCGAAGTCGTAGTCGATCGGGTAGTTCAGCCAGGCGCCCGACCGAGTCGGAGCAGAAGTCGCGCGTGGTGACCTCGACCGGCGGTCACCGGGGTAGGCGTCGTCCGGCGTCACCGAGCTTGATCGTGGTGACGGCCCGCCAGTCGTGCTCGGCGAGCAGGGGATCTTCGGCGAGCCCGCCACCGTCTCGCCCGGCGACGCACACCATCCACTCGTCCTTCGGGCGCCCGGCCAGCAGTCCCTCGGCGGTCTCGGGCAGCTCGACGTACTCCTCGGACTGCTCGCCCCCGCCCACGATGTCGCAGCGGTACCAGCGGGCGCCCTTGTCCCACGCCTTCTCCGACGGCCGGAACCACGCCCAGCTGACCATGGTGCGCATCACCAGGCTCTCGTCGGCGCCGAGGAACTTCTGGAACTTGGTCGAGCAGGTCTGGTAGGCGAACTCGCCCATCTCGTCGTCGTCGTAGTCGGCGTCGTCGAGACTCTCGGGGAGCTCGCCGACGGCGAAAGTCTGAGCGGTGTGTGGCTCGGAGCAGTCGACGGTCTTCGTGGCGTTGCTGGGCTGCGCGACCTCTTCGGGCGTCAGCAACCGGCAGGCGCCGAGCTCGGGTGTCTCGACGGAGTCGACCTGCTCGGAGTCCACGCTCGGGTCTCCTCCCGCAGGCAGCCAGGAGCGACAGCGCAGCCGCCAGCACCGTCACGACCACCCCCTGGACCATTGATTGATCGTAGTCGGTGCCGATGATGCCCCGTGGTCACGTCTGGGCTCGGCAATAGTCCTTACGGGCCATTGTGTTGGCTCAGGAGATGGAGGAATGTCGCGATGGGTCCCCAGGCCCGCACCACCTGGTCTCGGCGCGATCAGAGGAATGTCATGAAGAGGTCGAGAGCGCGTTGGTTCATCATCGTCGTGGTTGTGTTGTCAGCCTCCACATTGACCCTGACCACCCCATCGGTGGCGACCGCGCCCCGTCCCGCGACAGCGGTCAGCGAGGTCTCAGCGGAGAGTGGGGAGCCGTTGGGAGACGATGCAGTGCGCATCGCACGAGACTTCGTCGGAGCCCACGCGCACGAGTACGGGCTCGGCGCCGCCGATGTTGACCAGCTTGCCGTCTCATCGGTGGTGCCAACCGCGCACAACGGACTGACCAACGTCTACTTCCAACAGCGGCTCAGCTCCATCGAGCTGTCCACCGCCATGCTCAACGTGTCCGTGACCTCGCAGGGTTCCGTGCTGACGGTGGCCTCCAGTGCGGTTGGTGGAGCCACCAAGCGGGCTAACTTCCGACATTCCGAAGATCACCGACGTGAGTGCCGCACAGCGCGCCGCAGACGCCCTCCAGCTTGCAGCCAACGGAGGCCGTTCGCCAGCGATGACGCGCCTTCAGGACGTGAGCAGGGAGCGAACTCTGGGCGACGGCGGCATCTCGTTGGACCCAATTCCCAGTCCGTCTTGTTTACGAACAGACCAGCGAAGGCGCTCTGAGACTGGCTTGGGAGCTGGTGATCAACCAGCTGGACGGGCAGCACTGGTGGCAGATCAGGATGGACGCCCAAAGCGGAGCGGAGTTGAGCAGAACCGACTGGGTGGCGGAGGACAGCCACAATGTCTACCCACTACCCACCGAGGCTCCCAGTTTCGGTAACCGCGACGGTGGTGTTGAACCCGGCAACGAGTGCCTCGCCGTTCGGATGGAACGACACCAACGGTGCGGCGGGAGCAGAGTCGACCTCTGACCATCGGCAACAACATGAGTGCGTACGCCGACACCAACGCGCGATAAACGTGCCGGACGCAGGGAGCTGAGCCCGACGGCGGAGCCGGGCTCAGCCTTCGACTTCCCCATCGATCTGTCCCAACCGCCGTCGACCTACCAACCCGCAGCCGTGGCGAACCTCTACTTCGTCAACAACCGCATCCACGACATCACCTACCGCTACGGCTTCAACGAGGCAGCGGGCAACTTCCAGGTCAACAACTACGGGCACGGGGGGCTCGGCAGTGACGCGGTCAACGCCGAGGCGCAGGACGGCTCAGGTACCAACAACGCAAACTTCTCCACGCCACCGGACGGCGCGCCGCCGCGTATGCAGATGTTCTTGTTCACCGACCCGAATCCCGACGTGGACGGGGACCTCGACAACGGCGTCATCGTCCACGAGTACGGTCACGGCGTCTCGAACCGGCTCACTGGAGGTCCGGCCACCACCGGCTGCCTCAATAACCAGGAGCAAGCCGGCGAAGGTTGGAGCGACTATCTGGCTTACATGCTGACGATGCCCACTGGCACCGAGCCTGCTGGAGGTCGCGGTATCGGCACCTACGTGCTGAACCAGCCCACCAACGGGGCTGGCATCCGGACCCAGAGGTACAGCACCAGTATGGCTATCAACAACAAGACCTACGACTCCATCAAGACGATGGTGGTTCCGCACGGCGTAGGTGAGGTCTGGGCCGAGATGCTGTGGGAGATGACGTATGCGCTGATCGCTCGGTACGGCTTCAGCGCCGACCTCGTCACCGGCAACGCGGGCAATAACAAGTCGTTGCAGCTCGTCCTGGACGGTATGAAGCTCCAGCCCTGCAGCCCGGGGTTCGTCGACGCGCGTAACGCGATTCTTGCCGCGGACCAAGCAGACTTCAGTGGCGCCAACCAATGCCTGATCTGGGAGGCTTTCGCCAAGCGTGGCCTCGGCTTCAGTGCCAACCAGGGATCGCCGGCCAGCAAGAGCGACGGCACTGAGGCCTTTGATGTTCCGTCGTCATGCAACGGCGTCAACCTCATCGCCTCCGCGACACCGAGCCCCGTGCCGGGGGGTCAACAGTTGACCTACTCCCTGCATCTGGAGAACACCTCGCCGGCGGCTGGTGGGGTCACCGGAGTCAGCCTGACGAGCGAGCTCGGTGACCACGTCTCCTATGTCGCAGGATCAGCGACCTGTGGAGGGACCTTCGACAGCGGTACGCAGACGGTCACCTTCCCGATCGGCGCCATGGCTCTGGGAGCCACGCGAGACTGCCAGCTAAGGGTGCTTGTCGATGCCAGCCCGGTTAGCTCGGTGAAGTTCAGTGACGACTTCGAGCCGGATCTCTCGGGCTGGGTTCCCACGCACGGTGCCGGTGCTTTGGACTGGACCCTGACGACCACCAACCCACACAGTCCTAGCCATGCGGCGTTCGCGAGCGATCCGAACACGATTTCGGATCAGTACCTCACGCTGGCCGCACCGGTGGCGGTGGCGGCGGGGGACCAGTTGTCCTTCTGGCACATGCGAGCGCTGGAGAACACGTTTGACGGGGGGGTCGTGGAAGTTTCCACCGACAACGGGGCGTCCTGGACCGACATCGGCGCCGCCTCCTTCACCACCAACGGTTACAACGGCACGATCAGCACTGGGTTCTCGAGCCCGATCGCGGGTCGGCAGGCGTTCACCGGCACGGCGGCGTACGCCCAGTCAGTCGCGAGCCTGGCCACTTACGTCGGTCAGAGCATCCTCATCCGGTTCCGAGCAGCGTCGGACAGTTCGGTCGCCGCAACGGGGTGGACCGTTGACGACGTGCACATCGGCAGGGATGTCGTGACCACCAACCACTTCACCACGTCAGCGACTGGATTCCCGGCGCACTCCCAGGACGTGACCACCGCGATCGTGGCTGGGGCGGCGTCGGCGCCGGCGGCGCCGACGGTGACGGGTTCGACGCCGTCCGGGGGCGCGGTCTCGGTGGCGTTCAGTCCTGGTGCCAACGGTGGGAGTCCGATCACTGGGTTCACCGCGAACTGCGTGAGCACCGATGGTGGGGTCGTCGAGCAGCAAGTCGGGATCGGGCAGTCCGATCAATGTCACCGGGCTCACTGTCGACAAGAGCTACCACTGCCGGGTCAAGGCCACCAACGCGGTTGGGACCAGCCCTTACAGCGCTTACGGCGCCACCGTGGTGGCGGCGGCGACGGCGCCGGCGGCGCCGACGGTGACGGGTTCGACGCCGTCCGGGGGCGCGGTCTCGGTGGCGTTCAGTCCGGGCGCCAACGGTGGGAGTCCGATCACTGGGTTCACCGCGAACTGCGTGAGCACCGATGGTGGGGTGTCGAGGAGCCAAGTCGGGCTCGGGTAGTCCGATCAATGTCACCGGGCTCACCGTCGAGCAAGAGCTACCACTGCCGGGTCAAGGCCACCAACGCGGTTGGGACCAGCCCTTACAGTGCCTTCGGCGCCACCGTGGTGGCGGCGCGCGACGGCGCCTGCGGCGCCGACGGTGACGGGTTCGACGCCGTCCGGGGGCGCGGTCTCGGTGGCGTTCAGTCCTGGCGCCAACGGTGGGAGTCCGATCACTGGGTTCACCGCGAACTGCGTGAGCACCGATGGTGGGGTGTCGAGGAGCAAGACGGGATCGGGTAGTCCGATCAGTGTCACCGGGCTCACTGTCGGTAAGAGCTACCACTGCCGGGTCAAGGCCACCAACGCGGTTGGGACCAGTCCTTACAGCGCTTACGGCGCCACCGTGGTGGTCGTGCGGCGACGGCGCCGGCGGCGCCGACGGTGACGGGCTCGACGCCGTCCGGGGGCGCGGTCTCGGTGGCGTTCAGTCCGGGTGCCAACGGTGGGAGTCCGATCACTGGGTTCACCGCGAACTGCGTGAGCACCGATGGTGGGGTGTCGAGGAGCAAGGCGGGATCGGGTAGTCCGATCAATGTCACCGGGCTCACTGTCGGTAAGAGCTACCACTGCCGGGTCAAGGCCACCAACGCGGTTGGGACCAGTCCGTACAGCGCTTACGGCGCCACCGTGGTGGTGCCTTAGCGGGCGCGTTGAGGATGCCTGAACCCCAGAACGAGTGGGTGTCCTCAAAACGCCATCACCGAGACGAAGCGGTGTCTCGGGAGCTCTGAGCCTCAGGCGACGGCCTCTAGGGGGAGATGCGTGCGGCCAGCGTGGCGCCTAGTTCGTAGGCGGCGCTGGTGTCCTGGGTGGTGGCGTCCCCCAGCACCGAGAGCACGGGGGCCCCTTTGGACCACGGCAGAGCCGTGAGAATGCTCTCCACGCTCCTGGTGGCACCTTCGGTGTCGTACCGCCCGTGAACGCAGAGTCCCCAGAGCTTCGTGCCCCCGGCTCCCGCCCTGCTCGACCCGTCATCTGCCAGCGAGCCCCCAATGTCCAGGAACGTCCGGTCGAACAGGTCCTTGAGGAGGCCGGACATGTAGCCGAAGTTCGCTGGAGTCAGGAGCAGCAGTCCATCTGCATGGTTGATGTCGGGGGCGGTTGTGTCCTGCGCGGATTGAGCTGTCACCTCGACACCTTCGATGGCCCGATCCCGAGCACCGCTGACCAGGGCAGCTCAGCAGCAGCGCAGTGTTGGTCGTGGGGGAGTGATGGACGACGAGCAACGTGGCCATCCGACGCAGCCTAGTCAGGACGACCGGCTCGTGCGCCTGCCACAGCAGCCTGCGCTAGTCTGGGACGGTCATGATGCGCCAGCACCTGCTCCTTCGCTGCCGCAGCGAGGTCTGAGCCCTCAGTTCGTAGGGCACGCCGGACCCCTCGCTGCGGAGAGCGTGCTGCCCGCCCGGCATCCAGACCAACAGCCGAGGAACCTCATGACCAGCACCATCCCGCCCCAGAAGCCCAGCGGCATGCCGCACCAGCGCTACCGTGCCTTCCCGCCGATCGACCTGCCAGATCGCACCTGGCCCGCCCAGACGATCACGGCCGCGCCGCGGTGGCTGTCCACCGACCTTCGTGACGGCAACCAGGCCCTGATCGATCCGATGAGCCCGGCCCGCAAGATGAAGATGTTCGATCTCCTGGTCGGGATGGGCTACAAGGAGATCGAGGTCGGGTTCCCGGCCGCGAGCGAGACCGACTTCTCCTTCGTCCGGCAGCTGATCGAAGGCGACCGGATCCCCGACGACGTGACGATCTCGGTGCTCACCCAGGCCCGCGAGGACCTGATCGAGCGCAGCGTGCAGTCGCTGGTGGGTGTGCCCCGCGCCAACATCCACCTCTACAACGCACTGGCTCCGCTGTTCCGTCGGGTGGTGTTCCACGCGAGCAAGGACGAGATCAAGGACATCGCGACCCGCGGCACCGGCATCGTCATGAAGAACATCGAGAGCTACCTCGACGCCACCGTGATCGGCTACGAGTACAGCCCCGAGATCTTCACCTCCACCGAGCTGCCCTTCTCGCTCGAGGTGTGCGAGGCGGTCTCCGACGTCTGGCAGCCCGAGGACGGCCGAGAGATCATCCTCAACCTGCCGGCGACCGTCGAGTCCGCCACGCCCAACGTGTACGCCGACCAGATCGAGTGGTTCTCCCGCCAGCTGACCCGGCGCGACAACACGGTGATCAGCCTGCACCCCCACAACGACCGCGGCACGGCCGTCGCCGCCACCGAGCTGGCGATGATGGCCGGAGCCGACCGGGTCGAGGGCTGCCTGTTCGGCCACGGCGAGCGCACCGGCAACGTCTGTCTGGTCACCCTCGGCATGAACCTCTTCAGCCAGGGCGTCGACCCGATGATCGACTTCAGCGACATCGACGAGATCCGGCGCACGGTCGAGTACTGCACCCAGCTGCCGGTGCACCCGCGCCACCCGTACGCCGGCGACCTGGTCTACACGGCGTTCTCCGGATCCCACCAGGACGCGATCAAGAAGGGGCTCGAGGATCTCGACCAGCAGGCCCTCGACCAAGGCGTGCCGGTCGGCGAGCTGCCGTGGTCGGCGCCGTACCTGCCGATCGACCCGAAGGACGTCGGTCGCACCTATGAGGCCGTGATCCGGGTCAACAGCCAGTCGGGCAAGGGTGGCGTCGCCTACATCCTCAAGGCCGAGCACAACCTCGACCTGCCGCGTCGCGCCCAGATCGAGTTCAGCCGGGTGGTCCAGGAGCGGACCGACGCCGCTGGCGGTGAGATGTCGTCCGAGCAGATCTGGGCGGTGTTCTCCGAGGAGTACCTCGATCGTCCGACGCCGCTCAAGCTCAACTCCGTGCACACCAGCTCCGCGGCCGGCGAGAAGGACCAGCTCTCGGTCAACGTGTACGTCGACGGGGAGCTGCAGTCGCTCGAGGGCACCGGCAACGGACCGATCGCCGCGTTCGTCAATGCGCTCAACGAGCTGTCGTCCGCCAGAGAGAAGCCGTGGGACCTGCGGGTGCTGGACTACGCCGAGCACGCGCTCAGCTCGGGAGGCGACGCCATCGCGGCGGCGTACGTCGAGTGCGCGGTCGGTGACGAGATCCTCTGGGGGGTGGGGCTGGACGCCAACATCGTCACCGCCTCGCTGAAGGCCGTGATCTCAGCGGTCAACCGTTCGCGCCCTTCTGTTGGGTAACCTCATGGACATGCTCGTCTCCGAACGCATTGGCCAGTTCTTCCTCGAGAGCGAGGCCGGTCGTGACCGACTCGAGTACACCGAGTACGGCGCCGGTGACAGCTGGGTGGTGCTGATCCATGGGCAGCTGATGCCGCGACGGATGCAGCAGCCATTGGCTCGTTACCTCGCCGGTGAGGGCCTCCATGTCGTCACCGTCGACCTGCTCGGCCATGGGCGCTCCGACAAGCCGGCGGACCCGCTGGTCTACTCGATGACGGCCTTCGGCGAGCAGGTGGTCGCACTGTTGGACCACCTCGGCGCAGACCAGGCCGTGATCGGCGGGATCTCGCTGGGCGCCAACGTCTCCCTCGAGGTCGCCGCCATCGCACCGGAGCGGGTGCGGGGGCTGATCCTCGAGATGCCGGTGCTCGACAACGCGGTGGAGGCCGGCATCCTGGCGTTCGCGCCACTGATGTTCGCAGCGCGGTTCCTGCCCTTCACCGTCAACGGCGTCGCCTGCTCACGCGTCCGATCCCGCGGGGGATCGTGCCTTTCTGGGCCGGGATCATGCTCGACACTCTCGACCAGCAGGCCGACTCCGTCGCCGCGGTCGTGCACGGGCTCTTCTTCGGCCGGATCGCGCCGTCGTCGAAGCTGCGCCGGGCGATCAAGGCCCCTGCCCTCGTGGTCGGCCATCCCGCCGACCCGATCCACCCGGCAGCCGATGCGGCGATGCTGGCCGACGAGATGCCGGACGCGACGTTCGTCCAGGCGAAGAGCATCCTGGAGTGGCGGGTGAGGCCGGACCGGCTCAACCGTGAGGCGGCGACCTTCGCCCTCGGCTGCTGGCGCGAAGCGCGTACGGCGCGGCGAGGCCGTTCCTCCACCGCCTAGGAGGACAATGGTCGCGTGCCTCTCTATCGCGACGAGGCGATCGTGCTGCGCACCCACAAGCTGGGGGAGGCCGACCGCATCATCACCCTGCTGACCCGTCACCACGGGCGGGTGCGCGCGGTCGCGAAGGGCGTGCGCCGGACCACCTCGAAGTTCGGCTCGCGGCTCGAACCCTTCACCTATGTCGACCTGCAGCTGGCCGAGGGTCGCAACCTCGACATCGTCACCCAGGCCGAGACCCGGTCGGCGTTCTCGGCCGAGCTCGGCTACGACTACGAGCGCTACACCGCGGGCACGGTGATGCTGGAGACCGCGGAGCGTCTGGTCACCGAGGAGAAGGAGCCGTCGCTGCAGCAGTTCCTGCTCCTGGTCGGCGGGCTGCGGGCGATGACGGAGGGCGAGAAGCGCGCCTCCCAGGTGCTCGACTCCTACCTGCTGCGCGCGCTGTCGGTGGCCGGCTACGCGCCGTCGTTCGACGCCTGCGCGCACTGCAGCCGCCCCGGACCGCACCGCTACTTCAACCCGTCGATGGGCGGGATGCTCTGCGTCACCTGCCGGGTGCCCGGCTCGGCGACCCCGGCCGCGGAGACGATCGAGGTGCTCGGCGCCCTGCTGTCCGGTGACTGGCCCGCGCTGGCCGCCTGCCGACACCGCCACCTGCGGGAGGCCAGCTGGCCTGGTCTGCGGCTTCCTCTCCTGGCACCTCGAGCGGCAGCTGCGGTCGATGGAGTACGTCGAGCGATGAAGCGCGCCGTCCGCACGCCCGACCCCGCACCCGTCCGGGGCGACCCCGCCGGCGATTCCCGAAACACCTGGTGCCCGAGCACGTGGCGATCGTGATGGACGGCAACGGCCGCTGGGCCAAGGAGCGCGGGCTGGCCCGCACCAAGGGCCACGAGCAGGGCGAGAGCTCGCTCTTCGACGTGGTCGAGGGCGCGATCGAGATCGGCGTGAAGGCGATCTCGGCCTACGCCTTCTCGACCGAGAACTGGAGCCGGTCGCCCGACGAGGTGAAGTTCCTGATGGGCTTCAACCGCGACGTGATCCGGCGCCGGCGCGACGAGATGCACGAGCTCGGCGTGAGGGTGCGGTGGGCCGGGCGCGCGCCGCGCCTGTGGAAGTCGGTGATCAAGGAGCTGCAGGTCGCCGAGGAGCTGACCAAGCACAACGACGTGCTGACCCTGACCATGTGCGTCAACTACGGCGGCCGCGCCGAGCTCGCCGACACCGCCAAGGCGATCGCGCAGGACGTCGCTGCCGGCCGGCTCAACCCCGACCGCATCGACGAGCGGACCTTCGCCCGCTACCTCTACGTCCCCGAGGTCGCCAACGCCGACCTGGTCTGGCGCACGTCGGGGGAGCAGCGGCTGTCCAACTTCATGCTCTGGCAGGCGGCGTACAGCGAGCTGGTCTTCACCGACATCCTGTGGCCGGACGTCGACCGCCGGGCACTGTGGGACGCGATCGAGATCTACGCCCGGCGCGACCGACGCTACGGCGGCGCCGACCCGCTGCTGAGGTCATCAGCTGCAGGACGGGCAGATGCCGAAGATCTCGAGGGTGTGGCTGACGTCGGCGAAGCCGTGCTCGTCGGCGATCGACCTGGTCCAGGCCTCGACCGCCGGGCCCTCCACCTCCACGGTCGCGCCGCACTCGCGGCAGACGAGGTGGTGGTGGTGGGTGCCGGAGCAGCGCCGGTACGCCGCCTCACCGGTCTCGGTGCGCAGCACGTCGACCTCGCCGGCGTCGGCCATCCGCTGCAGGGTCCGGTAGACGGTGGCGAGTCCTACCGCCTCGCCCCGGCGGCTGCAGCAGCTCGTGGATCTCCTGGGCCGAGCGGAAGTCGTCGAAGGAGCCCATGGCCTCGGCGACCGCCAGTCGCTGCTTGGTGGGGCGCAGGGGAGGGTGGTCAGTGCTCGTCATAGTGCTCACCGTGGGGTGCGTGCCGGTGACCGTCGTGCACGTAGTCGACGTGGTCGCCGTGCGGGACGGCGAGGTGGCCGCAGGTCGGGCCCGTGCTC
Organism: uncultured Actinomycetota bacterium; assembly: GCA_963829975.1. Taxonomy (GTDB): domain Bacteria; phylum Actinomycetota; class Actinomycetes; order Propionibacteriales; family Nocardioidaceae; genus Nocardioides. The sequence goes on along the minus strand of CAWHKK010000020.1, from coordinate 2,994 downwards.
GTGGTCGTGGTCGGTGACGTCGTGGTCGGTCGGCGCATCTTCCGGGAACGGCGCGCGCAACCGGGCTCGGGCTCGCAGCCAGACCCCGACCGGCCAGGTGATCGACGAAGCCCGCCAGCGAGAGCAGCACGATCGTCGGGCCGGGCGCGACGGTGGCCCGGTAGGACGCGAACGCCGAGATCACCAGCCCGCCGACCGACGCCGTCATCCCGAGCACCATGGCGGCCAGCAAGGTGGTCCGGAACGAACGGGTGAGCTGTTGCGACGTCGCGACCGGCACCACCATCAGGGCGCTGACGAGCAGCAGCCCGACGGTACGCATGGCGACGGTCACGCTGACCGCGGCCAGCACGGCGATCGCCACGTTGTAGGCGCGCACGTTGAGGCCGGCCACGCGGGCGAACTCCTGGTCCTGGGCGACCGCGAACAGCTGCGGGGCCAGCCCGACGCAGAACCCGATCACCAGCGCCGCCAGGACCATCGTGACCAGCACGTCGACCGCGGAGATCGTGGTGATCGATCCGAAGAGGTAGTGCTGGAGGTCGGCCGCACTCTGGCCGCCGAGGCCGGTGAGCAGCACGCCACCCGCGAGGCCGCCGTAGAAGAGCAGCGCGAGGGCCACGTCGCCGTTGGTGTGGCCGCGCTCCCGGACCACCTCGATCACCACCGCACCGAAGATGGCAACGGCTACTGCGGTCCACGTCGGGGAGGTGCCGGTCAGCAGGCCGAGAGCGACGCCGGTGACCGCGACGTGACCGATGCCGTCGCCCATCAGCGCCAGCCGACGCTGGACGAGATAGGTGCCGACAGCGGGCGCGGCGAGGCCGGTGAACAGCGCTGCGAGCAACGCGCGTTGCATGAACGCCGTGCCGAACAGCTCGATCGGGCTCATGGCCGTCCCTCCAGCGGCGAGGCGACGCCCGGCGTGTGATCTCCGTACGGTGGCCGGTGGGTGGTGGTGGCTGTGCACTTCACCTAGCCAGGGGGCGTGCACCTCGTGGTCGGCCAGCGGGGGTCCGTCGTAGACGATCCGGCCGTCGCGCATCGCCACCGCGCGGTCCACCAGCCCGGCGATCGCCCCCAGCTCGTGGGCGACCAGGACGATCGTTGCGTTGCGGTGCTTCAGCCGCGCCAGTGCCTCTGCCAGCGCGAGCTGGTTGGGCAGGTCGACGCCGGCCATGGGCTCGTCGAGGAAGAACAGCTCCGGCTCGCCGGCCAGGGCCCGGGCGATCAGCAACCGCTGCTGCTGGCCACCGGAGAGCTGGGCCACGCCGTCGTGCGTGCGGTCGGCCAGGCCGACGATCTCGATGGCCTCGCGGATCGCCGTCCGGTCGGCCCTGGACAGCGGTCTCAGCAGTCGACGGCGGGTGAGCCGCCCTGAGGCGACCACCTCCCAGACTGATGCCGGCACGCCCGAGGTCGCGCCTTGCCGTTGGGGCACGAATCCGACCCGGTGCCAGTCGCCGAAGTCGTCGAACGGGGTGCCGAAGAGGCGCAGCTCGCCGGTGAGCAGCGGTCGGAGTCCGGTCAGCGCCCGCACCAGCGTCGACTTGCCGGAACCGTTGGCGCCCATCAACGCTACGAACTCGCCCTCACGCACGGTGAGGTCGATAGCACGCAGCACCGGGCGGCCGCCGATGGCGACGGCGCCACCGGTCAGCTCGATCGGGTTCACGGGCATCCGTTGGCCTTCCGAAGCAGGTCCAGGTTCTGCTGCATCAGCGAAAGGTAGTCATCATCAGCGGTGTCGTCAGCGAGACCTTCGATCGGGTCGAGGACCTCGGTGGTGATGCCGAGATCCTCGGCGAGGGTCTGGGTCAGCTCGGGACTGACCAGTCGCTCGGAGAAGACCGTGGTGATCCCGTTGTCGCGGATCAGCGTCTGCAGGTCGCCGAGGTCGGCCGGGGTGGGCTCGGCCCCGGGGGACAGCCCGGCGAGGGACTCCATGTCCAGCCCGTACTTCTCCAGGTAGCCGAACGCGTCGTGCGAGACGACGACGGTGTCGCGCTCGCAGCCGGTCAGGCCGTCGGCGAACGCCGTGTCGAGAGCCTCCAGATCAGCGCGCAGACCGGCGGCGTTGGCGCTGTAGGCGCCGCTATGCTCAGGGTCGATCTTCGACAGCCGCTCCGCGATGGCGTCGCCCAGCTCGGCCATCCGCAGGGGGTCCTGCCAGAAGTGGGGATCCACATCGTCGCTGCCGGGCTCTGTCCGGAGGTGCACCACGGACGACACGTCGAGCACGTCGCCCTCGGCGTTCTGCTCGACACCCGCATCGACGGCTGCCTGGAAGCCTTCCTCGTGCAGGACGAGGTTCGGCGGTCGCGATCTCTGCGGTCTCTCGCACCGTCAGCTCGAGGTCGTGCGGTTCCCTGCCTGGCTGGGTCAGGTTGACGACCTCGGCATGGTCTCCGGCGACCCGCTCCGCGACGTACTGGAGCGGGTAGAAGGCCGCGGCTATCTGCACGCCGTCCTCGGCGGAGCCGACGTCGTCGCTGAACGCGGCGCAGCCTGAGGTGACCAGGAGCAGAGGTGCGAGGAGGGCGAGCCGCATGAGAATGATTCTCAGGTTCATGAGAATGATTGTCAACTCGTCTATCTCCGAGCCGCAGCCAATCCGGGTCCACGCAGCGCCTACGCTGTCGCCGTGCTCGTTGTGAACCGGTTCCGCGTCGCCGAGGCAGACGCGACTGCTTTCCGAGCCGACCTCGATGCGGCTCGAACGGTGTTGGCCGAGCGGCCCGGCTACGTCTCAGGTGTGATCGGACGCAACCTGGATGACTCCGCGCTGTGGGTGCTCACCACGATCTGGGAACACGTCGGCGCCTACCGCCGGGCCCTCTCGGCGTACGACGTCAAGCTGAGCGTGGTGCCGCTGCTCAGCCGCGCGCTCGAGGAACCCAGTGCGTTCGAGGTGGTGGAACCGGAGACCGTGCTCAATATCGAGTCGACCCGCTCGCTAGGCTGAGTCTTTTCCAGCAGCCCCAAGATCCAGCC
>CAWHKK010000019.1:0-27853 GCA_963829975.1 uncultured Actinomycetota bacterium | reverse complement strand
GTGATCGTCGGGCGCAGCAAGGACACCCCCGGCTGAGGGTGTGGCTTGTGGATATCTGCGGCCTTGCTGTGTACAACAAGCAGCTACCTGTGAGGCTTCCGCGTCTGGCCCTGTGGAGCAGTGTTTTCACCAGATGTGGATAACTACATCGTTGTAACTACTAGATGTAGTGGAACCGTACGCCCCCAGTTCAGACTTCGCAAGACTTCCGACCACAAAGAAGTTGGCCAGGGCCAATTGTCGGCAAAGCCGCAGGTCAGCGGCCTGGGAGTGGACCAGAACGGTCGCTGCGCGCGGCGTGTCGCGCGGTATGGGGGGCGTGTCGCGGTGGGGGCGTAGTTGGCCGGGAGCCACGTGCGACAGGCGCTTGCCTCATCCGCCACAATGACCCCGTGGCCCACGGGAAGCGAGCGGCACCCAAGACGAGCAAGCCCCGCTTCCGTCCTGCGCTGGCCGGCCTGGCGCTCGGGGTCACCCTGTCGACCGTCGCCTGGGGGTATCTGGTGTGGGCCGCGATCGACTTCGGGGCCGAGGCTCGAGATGGCAACGGCGGCGCCTGGAAGTACCTCGTGCTCGCCTCGCTCGGGGCGGTGGCTTGCCTGTTCCTGGCACTCATGCTGGTAGCGCGGCTGCTACGGGCGCTCGGGATCACCCAAGCGCCACCGAAGCGCGAGAAGCCGGAGAAGACCCCGCACACCCACACGCACTGAGCGCTGCAGAGCCCTAACGGTCGGCGAGCCGGCGGACGAACTTCAGGCCAGACCAGGTGGCGTCGACCGCGGCCACCTTCACGTCGACGAACCCGAGGTCCAGACCCAGCTCGCGGACGAGGTTCTCGTCGAGGTCGGACTCGATGCCCTGCGCCTTCTGGGCCGCCAGCTTGGGCCAGCAGACCCAGACCATGCCGGCGGTCGAGGTGCGCTCGAACAGCACTGGCAGCCGGCGGGCCAGTGCGGACAGCTGGGTGTGGAAGGTGAGCGTGACGTCGGCCCGACGCGGGAGGCGGCGTACGACGGCGACACCGGCCAGGTCGCCGAGGTCGAGGTCGGGCACGCCGTCCAGCAAGAGCGTGTGACCCGGCTTGATGCCGAGCTTGGTCACCAGCGGGGTGCCTGAGTAGCCGGCCATGATCGGAGGGTAAGTGGTTTCGAAGCTCGTCGCTGGTGCTCCTCACACCTCCATCACCGTCGGGGGCGGAAATGCCGCGAGGGGCGAGGCTTCCGCGCGGGTAGCCTCGCCCCTCGTCTTCCCCGGCCCGCCAGCCGGGGTCGAGTCGGCTGACGAAGTCTGTGGTGGTGCTAGGCCGGGACGCGCAGCTTCTGGCCGGCCTGGAGGGAACCGCCCATCGAGGTCGTTGAGGTCCTTGATGCGGGCCATCATCTCGAGCACGTCACCGTCGTCGGCGCGGTCGGCGGCGATGTCCCAGAGGGTGTCGCCGGTGCCGACCATGACCACCTGGGTGGCCTCGGGGTCGTCGGTGGCGACCGAGCCGCTCGAGAACAGCCAGAACGCGGCGAGCACCCAGATCAGGGCCAGGGCGAACACCACGATGCGACCTCGTCGGGTCAGCCGGAGGGTGCTGGTGCGCTCTGCGTACGTGGTGCTCATCGTGACTCCTGGGGAAGGATGGAACAGGGTGTTGAAGTGGTGGTGATCCATGTCTAGCTGCCGTCACCGACAGTCGAACATGTGTACGAGAGTAGATCAGGTGTTCGAATGAAATCAAGCACCGCGCCGAACAAGTGTTCGATGGCGTGTCGCGACACGCCGTTCGAACAAATGTTTGAATCAGGCGGGGTTCAGGGTCTACCTTCGACCTCATGCCGAAGAAGACGGTCACCGAGCTCCCCGACGGACCCCCCGACGCCACCGGGCTCACCCCGCGGCAGCTGAAGGTGCTGGACCACATCAAGGACAGCATCGAGCACCGCGGTTACCCGCCGAGCATGCGCGAGATCGGCGCCTCGGTCGGTCTGACCAGCACCTCCAGCGTCGCCCACCAGCTGCGGGTGCTGGAGGAGAAGGGCTACCTCAAGCGCGACCCCAACCGGCCGCGCGCCCTCGAGGTCTTCCTGCCCGAGGTGATGGCGGCCCGACGCTCGATGAGCAGCTCCGACAACACCAGCTTCGACGAGACCGGCATCGGCGACGCCGCTCCGCGACCGACCAACGTGCCGCTGCTCGGCAAGATCGCCGCCGGTGGCCCGATCCTGGCCGAGGAGACCTTCGAGGCCGTCTTCCCGCTGCCCAAGGAGCTGGTCGGCGAGGGAGAGCTGTTCCTGCTGGAGGTCACCGGCGAGTCGATGATCGACGCCGCGATCTGTCACGGTGACTACGTCGTGATCCGCAAGGAGCAGACCGCCGAGAACGGCGAGATCGTCGCCGCCCTGATCGACGGCGAGGCCACCGTGAAGACCTTCCAGCGCAAGGACGGCAAGGTCTGGCTGATGCCCCACAACGCCGCATTCGATCCGATCGACGGCACCGACGCGACAATCCTGGGCAAGGTCACTGCGGTTCTCCGCAGCCTCTGACCCAGGACCGTCGCATCGATTGCGCCTCAGTTGAAGAGCACGCCGCCAGCGTTCCCGGCTGCCAACTCGGCCACGTAGATGGCCAGGTAGCCAACCGACACCAGCGCGCCCAACACCAGGCCGGCGATGCAAGTGCCCGCGCCAGAGCGCGCTGACCGGCCGGCGTTGCCGACGATCACGGCGCCCACGCCGAGCACGAACGGCACCCCTGCCCAGAAGGCTGGCAGCAGCAGCAGTGCGGCTGGGATCGACAGGGCCAGCGCGACGCCGCCGGCAGCCTCCTTGCGCAGTGCGCGAGGCACTACGAGACCGAAGACGAGACCGGTCGTGACGGCGATGATCGGCACGGTGATCAGGATCTCGGCCCAGGTGTGAGCGCCGTAGGCCGTTAGAGCCGAGGACACAATCGCGACGAGCACCCCGGTCAGCGCCACGGGCCGGGCGACGGTGGACGAGCTGGTAACGGGGGAGGGGATGGTGGACATTGCGGTTCCTTCCGGTAGTGGTCACACCACTGTCGGGCTTCATCGATGCCGACGTCATCGCGCGGGAGGATGGCCCTACCCCCTCTTGAGGGCGAGTCACCAGGTCATCCTCGAGAATGACTCCACGACCTGCGCGTGAGGCCTAGCGTGACGCTCATGTCCCTGCCCGCGCGGCTGCGGCCGTACGCCGACCTCGTGGGTGCCTGCATGCTCACCGCGCTGATGCTCGTGGAGCTGACGCTCCATCCTGGCGGCGAGCTGAGCAGAGCGGTCCCGCCGGCCCTTGTGGCCGGCGCAGGGTTGGCGCTGCGGCGGCGTAGCCCGGTCGTCGGGTTCCTGCTGGTCGCTGGCGGGCTGCCGCTCGTGGTGGTGTTCGCCCCCGGCTTCGATGGCGAATCGCTGTCGTTCGTAGTCATCTTCATCGCCGCCCACTACTCGGTGGGCGTTGGGCCGTCGGGCGGGAGGCCGCCCTCGGCGCCTGCCTGGTGCTTATCTCGATGGCGGTATTCGCGCTTGGTGACGCCGCGGCCAACGACGCCAGCCTCGCCCAGGCCAGCCTGGGGTCCATCGCGTTCACGATTGTCTTCGTCGGTGGACCGTGGGCAGCGGGCTTGGCCATCCGACTCCGCAAGGAGCGTGAGTCGCTGCTGAACGCCGAGAACCAACGACTGGAGGACGAGCAGGAGGAGCGAGCCCGACGCGCGGTCGCAGAGGAACGGTCCCGTATCGCCCGTGAGCTGCACGACGTGGTCTCCCACGCGATCTCCGTGACCGTGCTCCAGGCTCGCGGCGCTCGCCGGGTGCTCGACGACGATTCGACATCGGTACGCCGCGCTCTCGACGCGATCGAGACCACCAACACCGCCGCGCTCGGCGACATGCGCCGGTTGTTGGCGGTACTCCGCGACACCGAGGACGCCGACGTGCAGACCCACGCGCCACAGCCCTCGCTGGACAACCTCGAGCAGCTGGTCGCCCAGGTGCACGAATCCGGGCTACCGGTGACCCTCGACATCGCGGGGCATCGTGACTCGGTGCCGCCGGGTGTCGACCTATCGGCGTACCGGATCGTGCAGGAGGCGCTCACCAACGTGCTCAAGCACTCCACCGGCGCCACGGCCCGGGTCGAGCTCGCCTATGACTACGGCGCGCTCGCCATCACCGTGACCGACGACGGCATCTCGCACGACGCCACCGATTACCGCACCGGGCATGGCCTGATCGGCATCCGGGAGCGGGTCGCGGTGGTCGGCGGCGAAGTGACCGCGGGCCCTCGGCCCGAGGGGGGCTTCCAGGTGCGCGCGCGCCTGCCGTACTCGTTGGAGACCTCGTGATCCGGGTGGTGCTGGCCGATGACCAGCCGCTGGTGCGCACCGGTCTACGGATGATCCTCTCCGCCGAGCCGGACATTGAAGTCGTCGGCGAGGCAGAGGACGGCGCCGCCGCGACCGCGCTGTGTGCCGAGCTGTCCCCCGACGTGGTGCTGATGGACGTGCGGATGCCGGGCGTCGACGGCATCGAGGCCACGCGGGCCGTGACCGCAGGCGACGACCCGCCCCGGGTTCTGGTGCTGACCACGTTCGACCTCGACGAGTTTGTCTATGACGCTTTGCGGGCCGGTGCCAGCGGCTTCCTGCTCAAGGACGCACCCGAGGATCGACTCACCGCCGCCATCCGGGTGGTCGCCGACGGCGGCTCGATGTTCGCGCCCTCGGTGACCCGGCGGTTGATCGAGGAGTTCGCCCAGCGCGAGCAACAGCCCGCGCAGCCGGATCTCGCCGGGCTGACCGAGCGCGAGCACGAGGTGCTGCTGCAGGTTGCCCGAGGCCGGAGCAACGCCGAGATCGCGACCGCCCTCTTCGTCACCGAGAACACCGTAAAGACCCACGTCGCGCGGCTGTTGATGAAGCTTCAGGTGCGCGACCGCGTGCAGGCCGTCGTGCTGGCCTATGAGCTCGGGCTGGTGCGGCCAGCGCACCCCACCGGCAGCGCAACGACCGAGCCGTAGACTCGCCGGGTCCGCCCCGCCGCCCAACTCCGGAGTCCCCATGCCGTCTCGTCGGTTGTCCCTTCTGCTCGGGGCCGTGACCGCGATCCTGGTCTCGGTGCTCTCGACACCAGCAGAAGCCACGGTTGTTGCCGACGAGCCGGACAACGCCTCCGCTGTCGCCCTTGACGCACTGGACGACGTCCGCGACCTCTTCAGCGGCGAGGAGCTTCTCGGTCCCGACCCGGCCCCCGAGGACCTGCCAGCAGACCCGGTGGCCGGTGACATCACCCTGGCCCTGCGCGACCTCGCGGTGCATCGGTCCGAGCTGAGCGGCGCCGACCTGGCCGAGGCCAACAGCTATCTCGCACGGCCGACCGAGCCGTCCGGACCCAGCAACCCGGACCGTTCCTACTCCGTGGCCGAGGCACCCCCGGCCTGCGCCGGCTCCGTGTGCGTCCACTACGTGACCTCGAGCAACGACGCACCGTCACTGACCGACAACAACCCGGTCAACGGCGTGCCGGACTACATCGACATCGTGCTGAAGACGGCCACCCACGTGCATGACACCTATGTCGCCGCCGGCTATCGCGCCCCCAAGGGCGACGGCACCCGCGGCGGCGGTACCGACAAGACCGACATCTACGTCGCCGACATCGGTGGCGACGGTCTCTACGGGTACTGCACCAGCGACCAGAAGATCCCGAGCCGTGGCCCGTTCGACGCTTGGGCCTACTGCGTCGTCGACGACGACTACTCCTCCGACCAGTTCCGCAGCAACACCGCCCTGGAGAACCTGCAGGTCACGATCGCCCACGAGTACTTCCACGCCGTGCAGTTCAGCTATGACTTCCTCGAGGACAACTGGTTCCTCGAGGCGACCGCGGCCTGGGTCGAGGACGAGATGTACGACAACGTCAACGACAACCTCCAGTACCTGCGGGTGAGCCCGCTGCGGCTCCCCCGGGTGCCGATGGACACCTTCGGCGGCGGGTTCCACTACGGCACCTGGATCTTCTTCCGCTACCTCTCGGAGCTGTTGCCGGCGTCCCAAGGTGGGTTGCCGACCGTCGTCCGCGACATGGTGCGCAAGACCGACGGCTCCGCCGGCGCTCGTGACCTCTACTCGATCCAGGCGGTCAAGGCGGTGCTCAAGGAGCGGGGCAAGGGGTTCCCGAAGCTGTTCGCCGAGTTCTCCACGGGCAACCGTCGCCCGGCCTTGACGTACAGCGAGGGCAGAGCCAACCGTTACCGGTCGGCGCCCCTGGTCAAGAGATACGCCATGGGTCAGCGCCAGACGAGGAGCGGCAACGTCAGGATCGATCACCTGACCAGCGCCACCGTGCGGTTCAGCCCCACCAAGAAGCTGAGCGGCAGGAAGGTCAAGCTCCGCTTCCAGCTGCAGATGGCCCGGGCCAACCGCGGCTCGGCCGCGGTCGCCAGCATCAAGCTGCGCTCCGGCAAGACCCGGGTCGTCCAGATCCCGATCCAGCGGTCGGGCCGCGGCGCGCGGGCCCTGCCGTTCTCGGCGAGGAAGGTCAAGTACATCGAGCTGACACTGGCCAACGCCGGCACCAACTACGCCTGCTTCACCAGGGGCCCCTACTCCTGCCAGGGCTCCTCGAAGAACGACAGCGTCGTGGAGACCTACCGAGCGACGGTCCTCGGCCGCTGAGCCCCAGCCTTCTCGTATCGCCCGGAGCAGTGACGCTCGCGGCCGCGAGTCGTTAGGGCTGAGGTGAGCGACTCCTCGAACCAGGTCCCCCGTCGCACAGCCCTAGCGAGCGGTCTCGCCGGCGCCGGACTGCTGGGCGCGGCCACCCTGACCGGCCGAAGTGCCGAGGCTGCAGCCGGGGTCCGCTACTTCCGCCACGGCGTCGCCTCCGGCGACCCGATGCCGAGCCGGGTGGTGATCTGGACCCGCGTCACACCCACCGCGGCCAGCCGACCCGGGTCGGGCAAGGGGCCCCGCGCATCGGTCGACTGGGAGGTGGCCCACGACCAGCGGCTTCCGCCGGGTGGTCCGCCGCGGGACCTTCGTCACCGGTCCCGGCCGCGACCACACGGTCAAGGTCGACGTGACCAGCCTGAAACCGGCCACCTGGTACTACTACCGCTTCCGCCACGCCGGCGGCCACAGCCGGGTCGGCCGGATGCGCACCGCCCCCGCCCGCCGCGTCGCTGCCCGGCAACCTGCGCTTCGGCGTGGTCTCGTGCGCGAACTGGCAGGCCGGCTACTTCGCGGCCTACCGGGGCCTGGCCCAGCGCAACGACCTGCACGCGATCCTGCACCTGGGCGACTACCTCTACGAGTACGGCCCCACGGGGTACGGCAACGGCCCGGACGACACGGCCATCCGGGTGCACGACCCCAAGCACGAGATCCTGTCGCTGGAGGACTACCGGCGGCGGCACGCGCAGTACAAGACCGACCCCGACCTGCAGGACCTGCACGCGAAGTACCCCTTCATCGTCACCTGGGACGACCACGAGGTCACCAACGACGCCTGGAAGGCGGGCGCCGAGAACCACCAGCCCGACGAGGGCAGCTTCGCGGCGCGCCGCGCCCGGGCCCACCGCGCGTACGACGAGTGGATGCCGGTGCGGATGGAGGGCACGGCTGACCTCCGCGACGGCACGCGGCTCTTCCGGCGGCTGCAGTTCGGCCGGCTCGCCGAGCTCAGCATGCTCGACCTGCGCAGCTATCGCAGCAAGCAGGTCACCCCGCACCCCGTCCCGGTGCCCGAGGCCGTACCCGTCCCGCTGCCTGCGACGTCACCAGACGTGGACGCCCCCGGCCGCACCATTTTGGGTAGCGGCCAGATGGCCTGGCTCAAGCAGACCCTGACCCGCCGGCATGCGCAGTGGAAGATCATCGGCAACCCGGTGATGATCGCGCCGATCTCCTTCGTGCAGCTGCCGGCCGACCTGATCCGGCCGGTCAACGACGTCACCGGGCTGCTCCCCGACGACGGCTTCGCCTTCAACGTCGACCAGTGGGACGGCTACACCGAGGACCGACGGGAGATCTATCAGCACATCCGCGACCATCAGGTGCAGGACACCGTGTTCGTGACCGGCGACATCCACTCGGCGTGGGCCTCCGAGCTGCCCTACGACGTCGGCGGCTACCCGGTCGCCGGCGCCACCGCCGGCGTGGAGTTCGTGTGCACCTCGGTCACCTCCAACAACCTCAAGGACGATGCTCGGCACCCCCTCGCGGGCCGCCCCCAACCTGCTGATCGAGTCGTTGATCCTCGCGAACAACCGGCACATCAAGTACCTCAACTTCGACGACCATGGCTTCTCGGTGCTCGACCTCACTCCCGCGCGGGCACAGATGGACTGGTTCATCATCGGCAGCCGCGCCGACCGACGTACCTCGATCAAGTGGACCCGGTCGTTTGCCACCAAGACCGGGACCGGCAAGATCGGTCCCGTGGACAGGCCGGTGCGCTGATGTGCGAGACAGCTGAACCCGGTCGCGCGTTCGCCGAAGGACGGGCTGAGGTCACCACCGGTCGGCGTACCGTCCTCAAGGCCGGTGGCGCAGGGCTGGTCTTCTCCTCCATCGCCGGCGCCGCCGAGATGGCGGCGGCCGCACCGCGCCGAAGCCGCAAGCGCGCCTACGTGCTGGTCATCGACGGCTGCCTGCCCCAGGAGCTCGACTCCTCGCTCATGCCGAATCTGCGGGCGTTGCGCAGCGGTGGCCTGCGGTTCGCGCGGGCCTCGTCGATGCCGATCATGGAGACCATCCCCAACCACGTGATGATGATGACCGGCATGCGTCCGGACCGGTCGGGCGTGCCCGCCAACTCGATCTTCGACCGGCAGCTGCGTCAGGTGCGGGACATGGACCGCGCCAGCGACATCAAGGTCGACACGGTCATCCAGCGGTTGAACCGCGCTGGCTACCGCACCGGCACGGTGCTCAGCAAGGAGTACCTGTACGGCGTCTTCGGTGGCCGCGCGACCCACCGCTGGGAGCCGAGCCCGATCATCCCGGTCTCGGGACACGCACCTGACATGTTCACGACCCGGGCGGCCGAGGCGATGGTGCGGGAGTTCGACCCCCACCTGGTGTTCGTCAACCTCGGCGACATCGACCGCTTCGGCCATGCCGACTTCACCGGCGGCAGCGTGCAGGCGATGCGCCGGCTGGGCTTGGCCGACACCGACCGCCTCGTGGGGCAGTTCGTCGCGATGCTGAAGTCCACCGGCCGGTGGGAGCACTCGATGGTGCTGGTGCTGGCCGACCACTCGATGGACTGGACGCTGCCTCACCACGTGGTCTCGCTGCAGGACGTGCTCGACGCCGACCCGCTGTTGCGGGGCAAGTTCGTGATCGCCGACAACGGCGGCGCCGACCTCCTCTACTGGACCGGCGGAGCACCGCAGAAGGAGGCGGCCGTCGCGCGGATGCGCACCCTGGCCGCGCGGGTGCCCGGCGTCCTGTCGGCCATCGATCGACGACACCCGGCCCTGCGGCTCGGACCGGAGGCAGGCGACGTGGTCGTCTACTGCAAGGCGGGGTGGCGGTTCAGCGACCCCGACCCGATCACGAGCAACCCGGTGCCGGGCAACCACGGTCACCCCGCCACCCGGGCGATCCCGTTCTTCATCGGTGGAGGACACCCACGGGTGCCCCGGCGGCGCACCTCGTCGGCCCACGTGCGCACCATCGACGTGGCTCCGACCGTGGCGTCGTTCTTCGGGGTCGGCAAGCCCCAGGGCGGCTGGGACGGCCGGGCCCTGCTGTAGCGAGCCTCAGCCGTCGGTAGTAGCCAGCCGGGCCAGCGCCTTACGCACCACCTGCGGGTCCGTGGTCACCCACATCGGCGGCAGGCTGGCCTTGAGGAAGCTGCCGTAACGGGCCGTGGCGAGCCGCGGGTCGAGCACGGCAACGACCCCGCGGTCGGTGGTGGTGCGGATCAGCCGGCCCGCGCCCTGGGCAAGCAGCAGCGCCGCGTGGGTGGCCGCGACCTGCATGAAGCCGTTGCCGCCCGCCTTGTCGACGGCCTTCTGGCGGGCGCTCATCAGCGGGTCGTCCGGGCGCGGAAACGGGATCCGGTCGATCAGCACCAGCTGGCAGGTCTCCCCCGGCACGTCGAGCCCCTGCCAGAGGCTGAGGGTGCCGAAGAGACAGGTGTGCGGGTCGCTCACGAACTGTTTCGCCAGCTCCGGCAGCTGCGCGTCGCCCTGGGCCAGCGTGGTCAGGTGGGGCAGCCGCTCCCGGATCGCCTCGGCCGCCGTCTCGGCCGCCCGGCGACTCGAGAACAGCCCGAGCGTGCGCCCCTCGGCGGCGTCGACCAGCTCCGCGATCTCGTCGAGCTGAGCGGTCTGCCAACCCGTCGCGGCCGGGCTGGGGCAGGTGGCGCGCGATGTAGAGGATCGCCTGTTGGCCGTAGTCGAACGGGCTGCCGACGTCGAGGCCCGATCCACGGCAGGGCACGGTCGGCACCGTCGGCAGCACCGCCGTCGAGACCCACGCCGACCCGCTCGGCTGGCTTGAGTCCGACGCTGATGGCCAGGGACGAGAAGTCGCCGCCGAGCATCAGCGTGGCCGAGGTGAGGATCGCGGTCTTGTCGGTGAGCAGCTTCTCCCGCATCGGTGCCCACACCTCCAGCGGCGCGACACACAGCCGCGGCGGCAGGCGGTCTCCGCCTTCGGTCAGCCAGAGCACGTCGGACTCCCGGTCGGCGGCCATCCGCTCGACAGTCGCGAAGACCTCCTGCACCGAGCCCTTGGCCTGGGTCATCCGCCGGCGTCGGGCTCGCCCTCGCTGCCCTGCTTGGGGTACGCCGACAGGCAGGCTCGGGCCGCATCGCGCACCAGCACCAGGGCGTCGGCGAGCTGCTGCGGGATGGCCTCGAACCGCCCGGGGTCGACTGGCCGATCGCCGCCGCGCAGCACCTCGCCGGCATCGGCGAGGTCGTCGGCCTGCTCGCCCTCGACGTGGCGCTGCGATCGGCGGGCGGCCCGCTCGACGTCGGCCGCGAACAGCTCGTCGGTGGCGGCCTGGGTCACCCGGGCGACCAGCTCGTGGGCCTCGTCGATCACCACGACGTCGTAGTCGGGGATCATCGGCACGCCCTCGATCGCGTCGATCGCGAGCAGTGAGTGGTTGGTGACGACCAGGTGGGACCGGTGCGCCTTCTCGCGGGCCACCTCGGCGAAGCACTCCTGGCCGAACGGGCAGCGCGCGGCGCCGAGGCAGTCGCGGTGGCTCACGCTAGACCTGCCGCCACTCGCGGTCGGTGTGGCGGGGGGCGGAGTCGCGCTCGCCGCTGCCGCTGTCCTTTGACTCCTGCTCGGCCCACTCGCGCAGCTCGAGCACCTTGCTCGCCATCGATCCCTGGGGCACGTCGACCAGCACGCCCTGGTCGTCGGGCACGCCCTCGCGGATCCGGTGCAGGCAGGCGTAGTTGGAGCGGCCCTTGAGCACGGCGTACGACGGTCGATGCCCTCGGTGTCCTTGACCGCCTCGACCAGCCGCGGGCAGGTCGCGCTCGACCAGCTGGTGCTGGAGCGCGAGGGTCGCGGTGGCCACCACGACGCGGCGGTCGTGGAGCAGCGCCGGCACGAGGTAGCCCAGCGACTTGCCGGTGCCGGTGCCGGCCTGCACCAGCAGGTGGCGCCGCTCGGCCATCGCCTCCGCGACGGCCTCGGCCATCTGCACCTGACCCGGCCGCTCGGAGCCCGCCGAGGTCCTCGACCGCGGCGGCCAGCACCCGCGGAGCGGTGCGTGTTCGGGCTCGGGCTCTGGCACCCGAGCACCCTAGTCGCGGGCGACGCGGGGTCGTCGGCGTGCACAGACAGTCGTTTCGAGGCTCGTCGCTGACGCTCCTCGCACCACCTACCCGTGCCGGAGCACCGACTGCGCGGCCCAGTAGCCACCCATGCCGTGTACGCCGCCGCCGGGCGGCGTCGACGACGAGCAGAGGTACACCCCGTCGAGGGGGGTCGAGTAGGGGTCGAGCCGGGCGACCGGCCGGGTGAACAGCTGGCGCAGGTCCTGGACCCCGCCGTTGATGTCGCCGCCGACGTAGTTGGGGTTGTGCCGCTCCATCGCCGCCGGGCCCATCGCCGACCGGCCGATGATCAGGTCGCGGAAGCCGGGGGCGAACCGCTCCACCTGCGCCTCGATCTCGCTCGGTCATGTCGCGCGGTGGAGCCGTGCGGCACGTGGCAGTAGGCCCAGGCCGTGTGCTTGCCCGTCGGGCGCCCGGGTCGGGTCGAAGCGGGTCGCCTGCACCAGCAGCACGAACGGCCGGTCGTGGTGCCGGCCGTGCACGGCGGCGTCCTCCGAGGCGGCGATCTCCTCGAGCGTCCCGCCGAGGTGCACCGTGCCCGCGCGGGCCGACCTCGGGCGCCCGCCACGGGATCGGCCCGTCGAGCGCCCAGTCGAGCTTGAAGACCCCGGGCCCGTAGCGGTAGCGCCGCAGCCGGCGGGCGTAACGGGACGGCAGCCGGTCGCCGGCCAGCTGCAGCAGCTGCCGAGGCGTCACGTCGAGCAGCGCCGGGCCGAAGCCGTCGAGCTCCGCGAGCGACTCCACCGGTGCCCGGTCTCGATCCGACCCGCCGAGCGAGCGGAGGTGGCCGGCCAGCGCGTCCGCCAGCCGTTGCGAGCCGCCGCGGGCGACCGGCCAGCCGACCCGGTGGGCGCTGAGCATCGAGCACCATCCCGACCGCCGCGCCCGCCGGCGTACGCAGGGACAGCATGGAGTGCGCGCTGCAGCCGGCCAACAGCGCCCGCGCCCGCTCGCCCTCGAAGCGAGAGCGCGCCAGCCCCGAGGCCGAGCGCAGCGCCTTGGGTCCGAACCGGCGCCAGCACCAGCGGGTGGCGCGGAACCCGCAGCGGGCCGAGGATCTCGCTGGTCAGCTCGTCGGCGTGGGTCGACGAGCGGATCGAACAGCTTGCGGTAGGCGCGATCGTCGGGGCCGAGCCCGCGCGCGGTCGCCTCGACGGATCGCTCGAGCAGCACCGCCGAGCCGTCGTCGAGCGGATGCGCCAGCGGCACC
Source organism: uncultured Actinomycetota bacterium (assembly GCA_963829975.1). Classification (GTDB taxonomy): domain Bacteria; phylum Actinomycetota; class Actinomycetes; order Propionibacteriales; family Nocardioidaceae; genus Nocardioides. Next base: position 14,821 of record CAWHKK010000019.1, on the reverse strand, counting down.
TCGGGATGCACCAGCTCGAGGCCGTGCTCCGCCAGGGGAAGCTCTCGCAGGAACGGCGAGACCAGCGCGAGCGCGTGCACCGTGGAGCACGTGTCGTGCACGAAGCCCGGCAGCGTGAGCTCCTCCGACCGGCAACCGCCGCCGAGGGTGTCGGCACCCTCGAGCACCGTGACCTCACGCCCCGCCTGCGCCAGGGCGATCGCCGCGGCCAGGCCGTTGGGGCCTGATCCGACGACGACCGCCTGCTCGTCGGACCTCAGGCACCGATCGGCCACGGGTGAACAGCCGCTTCACCGCCCGCCCGGGAGCTCCGAAGGTGTAGATCGTCGAGCGGATCGCCGAGCTGTGCCACACGTTGCGCCACTTCGACCACTGGCGCCGCTTGTCGACGCAGACGACCTGGGTCTCGACGACCACCTCGTGCCCGAAGTGCCGCGCCACGTTGGTCAGTGTGCTCTCCCAGAAGTGGTTCTCCTGGGTGTGGCCGCCCAAGGTCATCCCGAGCTCGAAGATCGGGTCGCTCGCGCGCATCAGCACCTGCGCCTGCACCACCGTCTCGTCGTCCTTCTCCAGAGCGCTGAACGTGATCCATCCCGCGAACATGTGGCCCTGCGGAGTCATCAATGTAAACGACTCGGCGTCGGCGTAGAGCACCATCACTCCGGTGGAGAGCTTCATCCTCCCGGGCAACGTCATGTTCACCAGCGCGACCTCGCCGGGCTCGATGCCGGTCAGCGGTCCGTAGAAGGTGTTGCCCTCGGGCCAGAACTCGGGGAAGTGCTGCTTCCACGTGGTGATCACGTCGGCCGCCGAGACCGTCGTGAGCGGCAGACGAGCCACATAGGTCTTCTGCCACATCTTGCCGAAACCCTGGATCGGCGAGGTCAGCCGACGGCCCTCGACGTTGAGGTTCACGGCCCCGCTCGGTGGCTCCGGCACGTTCAGACGGGAGACCGGTCCGGCCCAGTTGGCGTCGCGCTCGTCCTTGGCCATGGCGTCGCTCACGATCCCGAGGTCGCGGCCAGCGCCGCGTCCTCGTTGTCGTGGATCAAGACCGCCTCGTCGAGCCGGGTCAGCTCGAAGATCTGCCGGTAGTGATCGGAGAGCCCGTACGCCAGCACCCGCTGGTGCTGACGCTGGGCCCGCACGAGCAGCATGACCAGCAGGCCGATGCCACCACTGTTCATGTAGTCCAGCCCGGTGAAGTTCAAGACGATCGCGTTGACCTTCTGCTGGTTCGCGCGACCGTAGGCATCCATGAGCACGGCTTCGCTCTGGGCGGTGATGTCGCCGGCGATGTCGATCACCTGGGCCGACCCGGAGACCTCTCGGACGGCGAACGTGGTGGGCAGCTCGGTCATGGTTGTTCCTCTCGGGGTGGACGCACGGCGTGTTCCTCGTCGGCGGCGATGGTCATGAAGTCGGACAGGCGGGTGATCTCGAAGATCTCCCGGTAGTGATCGGTGAGACCGAACGCCCGCACCTGGACCCTGCTGGTCCGGGCTTGGGCCAGCAGGCCCACGATCAGGGCGATCCCGGTGCTGTTGATGAACTCCGCCCGCTCGAAGTTCAACGCGACCGAGCTCGCGCCGTTGGTGACTGCCTCCGTGTACGCCCGGTCGAGCGCATCTCCGGCGGAGCCGTTGACGTCACCGATCAGATCGATCACGGCGACGCCGTCACGTTCACGCACTGCGACCTCCAGGTCACTCGTGGTCATCGGTGGCTCCTTTCAGCAGTACGACGAGCTCGAGGGTGTGCAGCCCGTCGCCGGTGGTAAGCCGGGTTTCGTCGACCATCTCCTTGATCAGGAACAGTCCCCAGCCGCGTGGGCTCTGGCGGCCCGTCGAGCTTTGCCTCGATGTCCGGCGTCTCCGGTTCGGCTGGCTCGCCCGCGTGACCGTGGTCGGTCACCTGGACCCGGATTGCCTCCGCGTCCTGGAGCACCCGGATCGAGACCGAGAGATCGGTCCGGTACTGGTTGCCGTGCTCCATCGCGTTCATCGTCGCCTCGCCGACCGCGGTCTTGAGTCGGTTGAGGCGGGCCGTGTCGAGGCCCGTGTCCGCGATCGCGGCGACGACCCGATCGATCGCCTCCCGTTCGTTGCCGGCGGCGCTCGGCAGCTCGAACTCGGCGAGCACCCGCTCGGCGTACCCCTCGGGCGAGCGCTCGAGGGTGACCATGGTGATGTCGTCCTCCTGCAGGGCTCCGGGCCCGGTGAACTCCTCGAGGTCGCGGAGCACACGGTCGATCAGCTCCTGGCCGCTCGCCGAGTCGGCCACCGTCTGCATCAGCCGCGGGAAGCCGAACATCCCGCGGTCCGGATCGTGCGCTTCGACGATCCCGTCCGAGTGCAGCAGGACGCTGTCACCCGGGGCGAGCACGATCTCCTTCTCCTCGTAGGGCATGCCCGACATCAGCCCGAGCGGCATGCCCCGGGCCCGCAGCTCGAGCACGCCGTGAGCCGTCTTGACGTACGGCAGGTCGTGGCCGGCGTTCGCGAAGCGAAGGTGACCCGTCGTCGGGTTGAGCACGCCATAGAGGCAGGTGACGAACATCTTCTCCGGCATGTCCGGGCAGAGCTGCTCGTTGACCCGTTCCAGCACCTCGCCGGGCTCGATCAGCCGCTGTGCGGCCGCCCGCAGCAGGCTGCGGGTCGCCGACATCACCAGCGCCGCCGGTACTCCCTTGTCCGTCACGTCGCCGACGACGAAGCCGAAGCGACCGTCGGGCAGCGGGATGACGTCGTAGAAGTCGCCGCCGACCTCACGGGCGGGCTGGTAGCAAGCGGCGATTCGCCAGCCGGCCAGGTCGGGCAGCGTCTTGGGCAGGAAGTGCGACTGGATCAGGCGGGCGACCTCCAGCTCCTGCTCGTAGCGCTGACGGGTCACCGCCTCCGCCTCCTGCTCCCGCACGAGCTGGCCGACCCGGAGAGCAGGAGCAGCCTGGCCGGCAAGGTTGTCGAGCAGCCGCCGGTCGTCGGAGGAGTACTCCTGCTCGGAGAGGCGCGCCCCGAGGTTGAGCACACCGATCAGCTCGCCCTGGCTGACCAGCGGGATCGCCAGCTTCACGCCAGCCGCCTTCAGCTCGCGCACGGCGTCCGAGTCCAGCTCGAGCGCGTCGACGTCCACCGCACCGCCCGCCGACTGGAGATAGGCGAGCAGCGGGTCGTTGGGAGCGATCTCCACCGGGCTCTGCGCGGTCGCCGCCAGGGCCACTACATCGGTGACCGGCTCGGCCGGGCGCGTACGCCGCCGCAACCGGCCGCGTGGTCTCCTCATCGAGGTGCTCATCACAGGTCCTTTCCTAGTCCGGAGGCGTCCGGAAAGCGTTACGAGACTCCAGGCCGTGCACGACGACCGGCGTGTCCTTCCCCTTCAGAGCGATCGATCCCTTCGGCGTCAGCCTCAGGCTCGGGTCCTGGTGGTCCAGCAGGCAGCGCGTGGCCTCGGTCAGCAGCAGCGACTCGTCGAGGTCACGGGTGGCGGCCTCGACCCGCGCGGCGACGTTGACGGGGTCACCGATCACCCCCAGCTCGGCGTAGGCGCTGCCGCCGATCGTGCCGACCAGCACGAGCCCGGAGTTCAGACCGATGCCGATCCGGCAGCGGTCTCCCATCTGCGCCTCGACCACGTCGAGCATCGCCCGGCCGGCCGCGAGCGCCTGGTTGGCGTGGTCGGGAAGGTGTTCCGGCGCGCCGAAATCGCGAGCAGGCCGTCGCCGAGCAGCTTGTTGACGTGGCCACCGTGATCGGGCACGACGGGTATCGCCACCTCGAAGAACTCGTTGAGGTAGTCGGTCGCCTCGCGGGCAGTCGACCGGTCGGCGTACGAGGTGAAGCCGCGGATGTCCACGAACATGACTGTCACCATCGCCCACTCCGGCTCGACGTGAGCGCTCATGCTTGGTCGTGGGTCCTCAGCCACAGCGAGACGTGCGCGGGCTGCATCGTCGCCGCGATGACGGTCTGGAGGTCGGCGCTCAGCGCTCCCAGGTCAACCTCGTCGCGCAGTCGGGCACCGAACGCCTCGATCGTCTGCGCCGCGTCGTAGCGGCTGCGGAAGAAGCGACGGTCCACGATCTGCTGGATGCGACCTCTCACCGGTCGGAACAGGGCCGCGACCGCAAGGGTGGATGCCGCCACCGCTAGGCCGGAACCCTGGGTCAGGCCGCTCAGCGCCAGCTGCAGGAGCAGCACGCTCCCGACGTACACGCCGGCGAGCGTGGCGGTCAACGAGCCATAGACCAACGCGCGGTTGATCACGACATCGATGTCGTAGAGCCGGTAGCGCACGATCGCGAGGGCAGTGGCCGTCGGCAGGGTGAGGATGCTGATCATCATCGCGATGTCCGCCGGGGTCTGGCCGACGACATCGTAGAGCGCGAACATCGCCGGAATCGTCACCCCCGCGATCGCACCGGCCAGCGCGATCCACTTCATCTGCTGACGCTGTGCGCCCCGGCGCCCGGCGGAATCTCACCCCCAGCGAGATCGCGGATCCGACGACCCCGACCAGGAGCAGAAAGATCGCCGGGCCCTGGAACGCCTCGATGGCCTTGCTCTCGATCCCGTAGGGATTGTCTATGCCGGGGTAGTCATCGAGCGGACCAGGCGCCAACAACGTGCCGACAAAGACGCTGGCCACGCCCGCCACCGCGCACCAGGCGACCGGCCGCCACCTCCTGGACACCAGATGGCCATCGGGGAAGAGCAGGAGCAGGAAGGTTGCGGGGACAAGGACGAAGGGGACCCAGGACACGTTGCGGTAGGCAATAGCGGCCTCGCCGAGGGTTCGCCACCCATCTCCCGAACCCACCCACAAGTCGGCGTACGCGCCGGCCAGCTGGGAGAGGGCCGAGGAGACCGCGACGCCGAGGAACAGCCACCCGATGGCGTTGCGTGGTTGGCGCTCTGCGATGACCAGGCCCGCCGCAGCGAAGACCGCGGTGATCGTCCAGATGACCGAGTCCAGCGCAGGTTCCAGGCTGTCGTCGATGATCGCGGTGACGACCGCGGCTGCGGTGACAGCGCAGGCCAGTGCCACCAGCCCGCGGGCCAGCCGGCCGACGCTGGTCGGACTCATGTCCTGGCCCGCGCCCGGAGCCACAGCGACACATGCGCGGGTCGCATCGTCTCCACGACGACGGACTCGAGGTCTGCGCGCAGGGCACCCAGGTCGACCTCGTCCCGCAGCCGGGCACCGAATGCCTCGATCGTCTGCGCCGCGTCGTAGCGACTGCGGAAGAAGCGTCGGTCCACCGTGTGCTGGATCCTGGCCCGCACCGGCCGGAACAGCGCCGCGACCCCCAGGGTCGACGCCGCCACCGCGAGCCCCGAACCCTGGGTGAGGCCGCTCAGCGCAAGCTGCAGGAGGAGCACGCTGCCGGCGTAGACAACGGCCAGGGTGGCGGTGAGCGAGCCGTAGACCAAAGCCCGGTTGATCACGACGTCGATGTCGTAGAGCCGGTATCGCAGAATGGCGACCCCGGCCGCGATCGGAATGACCGCGAAGGCAATGCCGAGCGCCACGGTCCGGAACGCGTTGAGATCGGCGGAGTCGTCGGCGAAGAGGAAGCTGAGCACGTCGGCGACGAACATCGTCCCGGCGATTGCGGCCGCGAAGGTGACCCACTTCAGCTGCTGTCGCTCCAGACCGTTCGCGCGCTTCGAGCGTTGCCGCATGGACGCTGCGGCAAGCACCAGTCCGAGTCCCATGAGCGGCCAGCCGAGGGCGGCGATCGTCTCGAAGAGGCCGAACGAGCCCGGGACCCCGACGGGGTTGCTCACCGAGCCGAACGGAGGATCCACCCGGCCAGGGCGCAAGGCGTAGCCGACGATCACGAAGGCCGAGCCCGTCAGCGCGATGACGGCACCCGGCCGCCAACGACGTGACGGCAGACGTCCGTCCGGGAAGAGCATCAGAGCGATAGCGATGAGCCCGAAGCACGGCGGGATGGTCAAGTTCTGGCACCACGCGGCCACGTCACCTGCGGGCAGGCCAAGGCTCGCTCGGAACAGCGCCTGGTCGGCGTACTGGTAGCCGAGGTCGCCCGTGGCGACAGCCACCCCGATGACGCAGAAGACCCAGCCAACCCGGTTGTCGGGGAGGCGAAGCGAGACGAGCGCGCCGACGGTGCCGAAGGCGAGGGCGGCGAACGCGAACGCCAGGCCACCCCATCCGCCGATCACGAAGTCATCGCCGGGCGTCGACCGGCCGATGCCCATGGCGAGGAGCACCAGTGCAACCAGCGTGGCGCCGACACAGACGAGCCACGACGCCACCGTCACCCAACGCTTCATGAGGTTGCTCCCGTCGGTGCGTCGCGCAGCCACAGCGACACATGGGCGGGTCGCATCGTCTCCACGACGACGGCCTGGAGGTCAGTGGCGAGAAGGACAAGGTCGACCCCGTCGCGCAGCCGGCCGCCGAACTCCTCGATCGTTCGTCGGGCGTCGTAGCGGCTGCGGAAGAACCGGTGGTCCACCGACTTCTGAATGCGTTTCCTTGCCGGGCCGAACAGCGCGGCAACCGCAAGCGTGGACCCAGCCACAGCGAGCCCCGACCCTTGGGTGAGGTCGCTCAGCACCAGCTCCAGCAGCAGCACGCTGCCGGCGTACACGGCGGCAAGGGTGGCGGTCAGCGAGCCGTACACCAGAGCCCGGTTGATCACGACGTCGATGTCGTAGAGCCGGTACTTCAGGATCGAGATGGCCACGGCTACGGAGACGATGAGCAGGCCGACCAACAGGCTGGCGAAGCCAGCGTCCTCCCCCACGAATTTCTGGACCGGGACGACGAAGATGACGACGAACAGGACCGCCGCGGTGGCGACCCACTTGATCTGCAGCCGCTCGTCGCCCCTCGAGCGGCGGAAGCGCACCACCAACGACGCAGCAGCTGCAACCGTCGCGGTGAACATCGCTGCGATGCCGAACACGCTCACCACGTCTGCCGCTGAACGCAGCCAACCCTGGGCGGCGACGGGGTTCGCGATGCCGTAGTCCGGCAGACGAGCAGGCGCGAAGGCTTGGCTGACGAACGCGGTCGGGATCGCGGCCAGCGCGACCCACTGGACCCACCGCCACCGAGGGGTCGGCGGACGGCCGGACGGGAAGTAGAGGGGGAACAGCGTCAGCGCGGGGATCATGGCGGGAATCCAGATCCAGCTGGCCACCCACGCGACGAGCCGTGCACCAGCGCTCGGGGCGGCCTCGCCCAGGGTCAGCGCCCAGAACAGGTGCGCAGCGAAGATGAGCACCCCCAGGAAGAACGCGATGGCGCTCAAGAGCCAGCCGATCGGGTTGCGCGGCTGCCGGGAGGCCACGACCGCGCCGACGACCGCCATGGCCATCAAGGTGAAGCCTTCGAAGAGGGCGATCGGCAGGCCACCTCCGGGCACCGAAGGCGCGCTGGCCGCATCCGAGGAGGCCGGGTCCGCGATGGCCAGGACGACCCGCGCACCAGCCACCGCCACGGAAGCTCCGCAGCAGACCCAGGCAACCGTCGCGGGCCGGGTCACCGGGATCCCACGGAAGTGCGCAGCCACAGCGAGACGTGGGTCGGCCGCATCGTCTCCACGACCACCGCCTGGAGGTCGACGCTCAGCGCGCCGAGATCGACCTCGTCGCGCAGGCGGGCCCCGAACGACTCGATGGTCCGGGCAGCGTCGTAGCGGCTGCGGAAGAAGCGACGGTCCACGGTGGCCTGGATCCGTCCTCGCACCGGCCGGACCAGGGCCGCCACCGCCAGCGTGGAGGCCGCGACCGCCAGCCCGGAGCCCTGGATGAGACCGCTCAGAATGAGCTGGAGGAGCAGCACGCTGCCGACGTACACACCGGCCAGGATGGCGGTCAGCGAGCCGTAGACCAGCGTGCGGTTGATCACGACGTCGATGTCGTAGAGCCGGAAGCGCAGGATCGAAACGGCCGTCGCCACCGGCAGACCCATGATGCTGAGCATCATCGTTGCGTTCGCAACCTCATCCCCGACGACCTCGTAGAGCGGGACCATGATCACGATCGACGCTGCCGCAACAGCGCCGGCGTACGCGATCCACTTCATCTGCTGGCGTTCCTCCCCGCGGGCCCGGCGGAATCGAAGAACCACGGCTGCGGTGGAAGCGATCAGGGCCACAACAAGCGCCAGAGCCGCCAGACCCTCCAGAACTTCACGGACGAGGCTGTCCACGGCGTAGGGATTCTCGAGCTGTGGATGGTCCGAGAGCGACCCTGGGAGCGTCCCCTCAGCCACGAAGTTGCCGAGGATTCCCGCTCCGGCGGTCCAGGCGATCGCACGCCACCGCGGCGTGAGCAGGTGACCGTCCGGGAAGAGCAGGAGCAGGAAGGTCGCCGGCACCAGGATGAACGGCATCCAGGAGAGCTCGCCGTACCACGCGGCGGTCTGGCCCAGCGCCCTCGAGCCAGCCCCCGTCTCAACGAAGTGGTCGGCATAGGCCCCCGCAACGCCGCCCAGGGCCGCCGAGGTCCCCACTCCGAGGAACAACCAGCCGATCGCGTTGCCAGGCTGGCGAACTGCGATCAGGTAGCCGGTGACCACGAACACGAGAGTGATTCCCCAGAGGAATGCGTCGGACGCGAGGACCAGGCGAGGCCCGTCAATGGTCGCGATCACCGGGGCGGCAACGGCGAGAAGGATCGCCACCGCCGCGATCCCCCGAGCAACGAGTTTGACGGTCATCGACCCACTCCTGGAGACCGCAGCCACAGCGAGACGTGGGTCGGCCGCATCGTCTCCACGACCGCCGCCTGGAGATCGACGCTCAGCGCGCCGAGGTCGACCTCGTCGCGCAGGCGGGCACCGAACGACTCGATGGTCCGGGCAGCGTCGTAGCGGCTGCGGAAGAAGCGACGGTCCACCGTGGCCTGGATCCGTCCTCGCACCGGCCGGAACAATGCTGCGACCGCCAGCGTGGAGGCCGCGACCGCCAGCCCGGAACCTTGGATGAGGCCGCTCAGAATGAGCTGGAGGAGCAGCACGCTGCCGACGTACACCCCGGCCAGGATGGCGGTCAAGGAGCCGTAGACCAGTGCCCGGTTGATCACGACGTCGATGTCGTAGAGCCGGTACCGAAGCACAGCCACGGTGATCGCGACCGGGGTGACGACCAATGGGAACAGGGTGAGGACGCCGCCACCCCCGGAGGTGGACCAGACGGTCCCGACCGCGACCGCCGGCACGCTGATCGCGAGTCCTATCAGCACCCACTTGAACTGCAGCCGCTCCACGTCCCGTGACCTGCGAAATCGAATGACCAAGGGGACCAGACAGGCCAGCATCGCGCCGCCGTAGAGCAGGTACGCCGCCATCTCGACGTAGGCGAGGTCCACCGGCGTGGCGCTGAGGGAGTCGACGACGCTCAGCAGCACCGTGGCCAGGACAGCCGTGAGGGCCAGCGGTCGCCAGCGTCGCGACGGCAACCTCCCGTCGGGGAAAAGCAGCGGCAGGGCCATGACGACACCGGACGTGGCCGGCACCCAGGTCCAGCCACTGGCCGCGTAGACCAGCTCTTCCGAAGGAAAGCCGGGTTGCTCGTGAAACCCGAACAGGCGGTACTCGCTGGAGAAGCCGAAGACGGCGTTGAACGCACCGATGAAGACCAGGAGCCACCCGATTCCGTGTCCCGGTCGGCGCCAGACAATCACCGCGCCCAGGACCGCGAACAGGACGAAGCTGTGGACGTAGAAGTCGTTCAGCGCCTCGGTCGCCGGAATGTCAGAGACCGACAACGCGAAGGGCAGCAGCAGCACCGAGAGCACGGCTAAGCCGGCGACCACGTAGGCGAGGGAGCTGGGCAGACGGTTCACCGCGCGCCCTCGGCGGGTTCGTTGCGCAGCCACAGCGACACGTGGTCGGGGCGCATCGTCTCCACCACGACGGCCTGCAGGTCTGCGGTCAGCATCGCGAGGTCGACCTCGTCACGGAGCTGAGCACCGAACGCTTCGATGGTCCGCCGCGCGTCATAGCGGCTGCGGAAGAAGCGGCGGTCCACGATCTTCTGGATGCGTGAGCGGGCCGGCCGGAACAACGCCGCGACCGCCAGCGTGGAGGCCGCGACCGCCAGCCCGGAACCCTGGATGAGCCCACTCAGAATGAGCTGCAGCAGCAGCACGCTGCCGACGTACGCGGCGCCCAGGGTCGCGGTGAGCGAGCCGTAGACCAGCGCGCGGTTGATCACTACGTCGATGTCGTAGAGCCGGTAGCGAAGGATGGCGATGGCGGCGGCCGTCGGCAGGAGGACGACCCCGAATGCCGTTGCCGCCTGCACCGCGACCGACTCGTACCAGAACGGCACCGCGACCGCCATGATCGGGATGATGAGCGCGCCGGCGTAAAGGAACTGCCTCAGCTGGAGACGTTCGACGCCCACCGACCGCCGGTAGCGCACGCCGAGAGAGACCAGGGACGCTGCCAGCGCGACGAGCAGCACGACCATCCCCGCCGCGAAGCCGGTCTGCAGGAGCGGGCTGTCGACCATGAGTGGATTGTCGGGATTGTCGGGGCTCAGCGCCTGCCCCGGGATCGCGAGGAGGCAGGCGGCGGCGAGCAGCCAGAGGACCCATCGCCACTGCCGTGTCAGCAGGCGTCCGGTGGGGAACAACAGGAAAATCAGTGCGTAGGAGCAACCATCGACGATCCAGCTCCAGCCGATCAACCAGGAGCCCGCGTCGCTGGTGGGCAGTGAGTGATAGGCAAACGACTCCCACAGCTCGACGGCTCCGTTCCAGACGCCGATGGCGCAGAAGATCCAACCGATCGGGTTGGCCGGGTGTCGGGTCGCGACCAGTGCCCCGGTGGTCGCGAACGCGAGTGCGATGGCACCGAAGGCGAGGGTGTCGAAGAGCGGCTCCTCACCGAGCGAGAGCGCCACCATCGTCGGCACGAGCAAGAGCGTGATGCCCAGTAACAGCCACGGAAGCCGCGGGCGCGGCTGCGCCACCGAGGTCCCCGCAGTCGATGCGGTCATGGGCCGCATCCTCGCGGAAGCCGGACTCCATGCATAGCGGCTCGTCCGTCCGCTTGCGCGATGCTCACGGCCCCGAGCTTGCAAGGATCTCCAGGATCGCCCGCAGCACATCGTCCGGGCTCTCGTAGAAGACGTCGTGGCCGCTCTCGACGACGACCTGCTTCGGGTCCGAGCTGCCCTCCAACCACACCCGTTGCTCCTTGGGGTCGGCGGACTGCCCCTGCGCGGCCGTGACCACCGTGACCGGGATCGCCGGGATGGGCAGGCGGTCGACCGCCATCTGGTGCTCGACCGCGACGTAGTCCATGTGTTCGGGGTTCTCTGCGCTGTCCCATGCAGGCACGTCGCTGGGTGGGATGTGCGCCTGCCCGGCCGGCACGTCGAGCATGACCAGACCGACGACGTCGTCCGGGTAGCGGCCCGTGTGGTGGTAGACATCGAAGCCGCCGCCGGACGAGCCCACCAGCAGATAGGGCGGATCGACACCGGCCGCGAGCAGGACGGCATGCAGGTCGTCGACTACATCGTCGAGGTAGCGCTTATGTCGGGGGGCTGGGTCGCTGGCTCCGATGCCCGCTCGGTCGTAGCTGCACACCCGGGTCTGGGCGGCCAGCCCCCGCATTATCGAGCTGCCCTGTGCCTGGACGATCCCGCTGGTGCCGGTGCCGGCGTCGTACACGACCGTCGGCGAGCCCTCTCCCCAGCACCGCAATGCGAGGTCGTAGCCGCCGTCCGCAGGGTAGAGGCCGTCGATGACGGGTTCGATCGGGTCCACTGACGCCTCCGACGCGGTCGCAGTGGGAGAAGAAGACAAGTTCTGGGTGGGCTCCGGGTCGTCGGACCCGCAGCCGGACAGGGGCGCGATGGCCAGCAGCAAGGCTGAGGCGAGTGACGCGGCGGCGCGTGCTCTCATTACTTCTCCTTCGACGACCCGCGATGGCTGTGCTGGTCAGCCAAGCGGGCACCCGTCCTGAATTCGTTACGAAACATCCGTTACGAAAGCCCCTCGGTGCCGCTACCGTCACGGAATGGCCGTCGAGATCACGCTGCTCGGCTCTCCCCGGGTGACCCGCGAGGGGGAGCCGGTGATCTTCGAGACGCGCAAGGCGATGGCGCTGCTCGCCCACCTCGCGCAGAGCGACCGCCCGCGCTCGCGCGCCGCGTTGTGCGAGCTGCTGTATCCCGGCACGACCCGGACCGCACCCGCGGGGCGCTGCGCCGCACGCTCTCGACGCTGCGAAAGGGCATCGGCGAGGAATGGATCGACACTGCCGGCGACGGCATCGCCCTGCGCCGAGGACCCGGGCCTCGGTGGACGTCGAGAAGTTCCGAGAGCTGGCCGCCGAGCCGGCGTCGGAGCCACGGCTGCGCGAGGCCGTCGCGCTCTTCCCCGGCGACTTCCTCGAGGGCTTCTCGCTGCGCGACAGCCCGGACTTCGACGACTGGCAGGCAGCGACCGCAGACACGCTCCGGGCTGAGCTCGCCTCGGTGATACGCCGCCTGGTCGGACAGCTCGCGGCGCACGGCGAGATCGAGGAGGCCATCTCAGGCGCCCGACGCTGGCTGGCGATCGACCCCCTGCACGAGCCGGCGCACCGCGAGCTGATCCGGCTCTACGCGTGGAACGGCGACCGTGCGGCAGCCCTCGAGCAGTACCGGACCTGCGTCCGGACCCTGAGCCGCGAGCTCGGCGTCGCCCCGCTCGAGGAGACCGCGACGCTCTACGCGCAGGTCAACGACGGCACGCTCGCGCCGCCGCCGCTCTCGGAGCCGCGCCGGCCCCGGCTCGGGCCCAACCCGCCGAGCCGCCCGACGAGCTGCGGCTGGCCGGCCGCGAGGAGCAGCTAACGGCGCTGCTCGAGGCGCACGCCGCCGCGCGACCGACGGTCGGCTGGCGATCATCGAGGGCGAGGCCGGCATCGGCAAGACGCGGCTGGCCACTGAGCTGATCCGCCGCGCCCGGGCTGCCGGGGCCGTCGTGCTCGAGGCTCGCTGCCACGACGACGAGGCCGGGCTCCCGTACGGCCCCGTCGTCGAGCTGCTGCGCGAGGCGGCGAGCGACGCCCCGCGGTGGCAGGACTCCGTGCCGCCCCAACGCTCGCCGACGCCGCCCTGCTGCTGCCGGAGCTCGCGGCGCTGGCGACCAGCGCCGGCGAGGTGCTGCCGCTCGGCGGCCCGGGGCCAGGTGCGCCTGCTCGAGGGCGTGGCCGCCGTGATCGGTGCGGCCGGTGCCGGACCGAGCCCGGCGTGGTCTTCCTCGACGACGTACACGCAGCCGACGACGCGACCCTCGACGCGATCGCCTACCTCGGCCGCCGGCTCACCGGCCGGTCGCTGCTGCTCGTGCTCGGCTGGCGCACCGAGCGGGTGCCGCCGGGCATCGTCTGCGTCGGCTCGCCGTCGACCTGGCGCGCGACGGGCTGACCGACGATCGTGGTGCCCGACCGGCTCGACGAGGCCGAGGTCGGCCGGGCTTGTGCGGTCGGTGCTGCCCGACAGCGACGTCGCCCGAGCTCGAGCACCGGGTGTTCCTCGAGAGTGAGGGCCTGCCGCTGTTCGTCGCGGAGTACCTCGCCGGGCTGAGCGCCGGCGCCGGGAGCACGTCGGCACCCTGTCGTCGCAGGCCAGGGCCTGCTCGACGGCCGGATCGCGGGGCTCGGCGAGACCGCGCGTCAGGTGCTGGGCGCGGCCGCGGCGATCGGGCGGTCCTTCGACGCCGAGACCTTGCGCCGCACGAGCGGGCGCAGCCACGAGGAGACCGTGGACGCGCTGGAGGAGATGGTCGCGCACGGCGTGGTGCGCGAGAGCGCCGGCGACGCGGCCGACTACGACTTCTCGCACCAGAAGCTGCGCGAGGTGGTCTACGACCGCACCGCGCTGGCCCGCCGGCAGCTGCTGCACGCCCGGGTGGCGGCGGCGTTGTCCGGGCCGCGGCCGCCAGCGAACGGGCAGCGCTCGTGGCCCAGCACCTGCGCCTGGCCGGCGACCAGGCCGGCGCCGCCGAGCACTACCGGCTCGCCGCCGACCACGCCTCGTCGCTCTACGCCCACGCCGACGCCCTCGAACACCTGCAGTCGGCGCTCGCGCTCGGCCACCCCGACGTCGCTGCGATCCACGAGCGGATCGGCGACCTGCGCACCCTGCTCGGCGACTACGGCGGCGCGCTTGCGGCCTACGAGGCCGCAGCGGCGTACAGCGGGAGCCGGAGGCGCTCGCGGCGATCGAGCACAAGCTCGGCAACGTGCACCACCGGCGCGGCGAGTGGGACCGCGCCGAGGCGCACCTCGCGCGCGGCGCTCGCGGCCCCACCGACGACACGGGCTGCGGGCTCAGGTCCAGGCCGACCTGGGCCTCACCCTGCTCCACGCCGGCGACCCGGCCGCGGCGACGGGGCTCGCTCGCGACGCGCTCGCGCTCGCGGAGGCCGCGGCGACCGCCAGGCGCGAGGCGCAGGCGCACAACATGCTCGGCATGCTCGCCCGCAGCGCGGCGCCGCCGAGCTCGCCCGGCGAGCACCTCGAGCGCAGCCTCGAGCTCGCCCGCGAGCTCGGCGACGCCCCTGCCGAGGCCGCGGCGCTGAACAACCTCGCGCTGCTCCACCGGGACGCCGACGACCTGCAGGCCGCGCTGGACCTCACCGAGAGCGCCCTCGCGCTGTGCTCCCGCTATGGCGACCGCCACCGCGAGGCCGCGCTCGAGAACAACCTCGCCGACCTGCACCACGCGGCCGGCCCGAGGCGGTCGATGGCCCACCTCAAGCGGGCGGTGGCGATCTTCGCCGAGGTCGGGCCGACGAGGCCGGCGCCTGCCCGAGATCTGGAAGCTGGTCAGCTG
>CAWHKK010000018.1:0-101696 GCA_963829975.1 uncultured Actinomycetota bacterium | reverse complement strand
TCTTCTTGTCCTCTACTGGTTCGGTTGGTCTGGATCCTGCTGTCGACGTACGCCTTGGCGATGGGGTACTCCAACATGTAGCCGTAACCGCCGTGCAGCTGCACGCCCTGGTCGACCAGCTTGACCTGCAGCTCGGTCGTCCACCACTTGGCCATCGACGCCAGAGCCGTGTCGACCTGACCGGCATTGAGCCTCATGATGCAATCGTTGACGAAGACCCGGGCGATGTGGACCTCGGTGGCCATCTCCGCCAACAAGAACCTGTTGTGCTGGAACTTGCCGATCGGCTTGCCGAACGCCTCGCGCTCCTTGGCGTAGTCGAGGCAGAGATCGAGCACGTGCTCGCACGCCGCCACGGCGATCGCCGCGATCGCGATCCGCTCCTGCGGGAGGTTGGACATCAGACGAGATGAAGCCGGAGCCCTCTTCGCCGAGGAGGTTCGCCTTCGGTACCGCGACGTTGTCGAAGAACAGCTCCGAGGTGTCTTGAGCCTTCAGGCCGATCTTCTCGAGGTTGCGGCCGCGCTCGAAGCCCTCCATGCCCGCCTCGACGACCAGCAGGCTGATGCCCTGGTGACCTGCGTCGGGATCGGTGCGGGCGACCACGATCACGATGTCGGACATGATCCCGTTGCTGATGAACGTCTTGGAGCCGTTCAGGACGTAGTGGTCGCCCTTGTCCACGGCGCTCGTGCGAATGCCCTGCAGGTCGCTGCCGGCTCCCGGCTCGGTCATCGCGATCGCGGAGATCAGCTCGCCGCTGACCAGCCCGGGCAACCAGCGCTGCTTCTGCTCGTCGTTCCCGAGGCTGCTGATGTAGGGCACGATGACGTCCGTGTGGACGGGAAAGCCGAGCCCGCTGGCGCCGACCTTGGTGATCTCCTCGGCCACGATGGCGTTGTAGCGGAAGTCGTTGATGCCGGCGCCGCCGTACTGCTCCTCGACGTCGAAGCAGAGCAGTCCCTGCTCGCCGGCCCGCTGCCAGACCTCCCGGCTGACCTGCCCGTCCTGCTCCCACTGGTCGTGGAACGGCACGACCTCCCTCTCCATGAACGCGCGCACGGTCTTGCGGAAGTCCTCGTGCTCCTGCTCGTAGATCGAGGGCTTGTCGGGCATAGGTCTGTTCCTCCGGTCGGTCGGTTCAGCGCAACTGTGACAGCGACACTGTCACAATGCAAGAGGGGCATGAAGGTCTTTTGCCCGGCCAGGCTGACAGCCCTACTGTGACAGTCATGACCGCCCTGCTGACGATCGACGAGCTCTCTTCGGCGGTAGGACTGACGGTGCGCACCACGCGCTACTACGCCAGCCTCGGGCTGATCCCGACGCCCATTCGGCAGGGTCGGGTGGCCTACTACGACGACGCGCACCGGGCCCGGCTCGAACTGGTACGCGCGCTTCAGGACCATGGCTTCACGCTGCAAGCCATCGAGGGTTTCCTGGGCAACCTGCCCGACAGCGGCGACGGTCGAGGAGCTCGCCCTGCGGCGCGCGATGTTGACCTCGTGGACGCCCAAGCCGGCCGAGCAGCTCACCCACAGGCAGCTCGAGAAGAAGGCCGGGAGGACGCTGTCGGACGAGCACATCCAGCTGCTGATCACGCTTGGGCACGCTCGAGCGAAGCGACGACGGGCTTCGTCGCGATGCCCAACCTCGCGGTGGGCGTGGGTCTGCTCGACGTGGACATTCCTGCGGGGAGCATGGAGGCCGCGGACGACTCGATCCGTCGTCACATGGGGTCACTGGTCGAGGAGCTCACCGAGATCCTGCACACCCAGGTGCTCGAGCCGTTCCGGCGCGAGGCGCACTCGCCCGAGGACGCTGCGCGCCTCGAGAAGACCATGGCGAAGCTGCGTCAGCTCACCCTGGAAGCCGTGGTCACCGGCTTCCAGCGGGCGGCGAACGACGTGATCACCCGCTCGCTGGCTCGCTGAGCCCGCCGGCTCAGCGTCAGCTCACCCACTCCTTGACCTGCGCGATGGTCGCCGCAGGGTCCTCGGTGGCGGGAGTGACCGACAGATTGGTGATGCCCGCCTCGCGGAAGGCCGCGATCCGCTCCTTGACGTAGGACTCCGGGCCGACCAGGTTGCCGGCCTCGAGCCACTCCAGCGGCACCAGCGCCTCGGCGTCGCGTTTGTTGCCGTCGAGGTAGAGGTCCTGGATCTCCTTGGCCTCTTTCTCGTAGCCGTACTGGCAGGCGAGGTCGTTGTAGAAGTTCTTGCCACGGGCGCCCATGCCGCCGACGTACAGCGCGTAGATGGGACGCATGAAGTCGAGCATCCCCTTGACGTCCTCACCGATGGCCAGCATGCCGCCGGCATTGACCTCGAGCGGCGCCAGGTCGGGCGAGCGCTTCGCCGTGCCCTTCGCCAGCGCGTCGCCCCAGACCTCCTTCGCCTTCTCGGGGTGGAACAGCCACGGGCAGCCAGCCGTCGGCGACCTCGGCGGTCATCTCGACGTTCTTGTCGCCGAGGGCCGCGACCCAGAGGGGTACGGCGGAGCGCTCCGGCTTGTTGAGGAGCTTGAGAGGTTTGCCGAGGCCCAGACCCTGGCCCTGCGGGAGCGGCAGCTTGAAGATGCCGTCGCTGACCAGGGGCTCGCGCCGCATCCCCATCCGGATGATCTCGATGATCTCGCGGGTGCGGCCGATCGGCTTCTCGTAGGCGATGCCGTGGAAGCCCTCGATGACCTGGGGGCCGCAGGCGCCGAGGCCGATCACGGCCCGGCCGCCGGAGACGTTGTCCAGCCCCGCGGCAGTCTGCAGCAGTGCGCCGGGAGTGCGGGAGTAGACGTTGAGGATGGCGGCACCGATCTCGACCGTCTCGGTCTTCGCTGCGAGGTAGCCCATCAGGGTGGGCGCATCGAAGCCGTACGGCTCGGCCACCCAGATCGTGTCCAGACCGGCCTTCTCGAGACCGGCCACCTGGTCGGCGGTCTCGCGCGGGTTGCCGGCGTAGACGAGCGGCATCGAGAGCTTCATGTGGTCCCCTGGGGTCGGTCGCGGGTGGTCGGCCCCCACTGTGACAACTTCACTGTCACGATGGCAAGCGCCGTGTGACATTTGCCGGTCGCCCGGCGCGGGGTTCACGAGTAGCGGTGGCTCTTCGCAGCGTGGCCCTGCTCGCGGGTGCAGGTGCGTCCGCTGATCGCCCGGTGCCCGCACAAGGACTCCGCGCCGGTTTCGGGCGGGGCCGGGGGCGACTTCGGCGTCGATCCCTCGGCCACCTTTCTGACCACGGTCGGCTTGGTCGCGGACGTGCCGCCCCGCGCCTGCGCCTGCGCGTACCGCGCCTCGCGCATGGCCCGCAATCCATCCATCTTGCTCATCGTCGGCTCACCCGCCTGACTCTAGGCGCCGGCTCCGACAGTTCGGGTCAGGCGCGGGCACGGGTCCGGCTAGTACATGTCCAGGGCGTCGCCGAGCGGTTGCGCGAGGCTGGCGGCGTACTCGGTGGTGAGGTGGTCGGTGTCGCGGTAGGAGAGCGTGCCGCCGACCACGACCGGGCAGTCTGTCCTGGAAGCAGATCCAGGGGGTCGGGTCGACGACCTCGGTGCCGGTCGCGCCGGGCCGCGGCGACCGCGACGTCGGCCAGGATCCGGGAGCGCTCCTCGGGCTCGAACATGCACTCGCCGCAGGGAGGAGTCGCCCTGGCTCAGGCAGGTGCCGGGGTCATCGGACCGCTTCGGTACGTCGCGCAGGAGCACGACCCGATCGGCGGAGCGCGCCGACCTCGCGGAACAGGTCCTCGTAGCCGCTCGCCAGCAGGTCGGCGACGGCGTCGAGTCTTCGTAGCGCTGGTCACCGTCGTAGACGCCGTTGACCGGCGGCGAGGAGGCGATCACCACGAGGTCGGGCTGGAGCGCGTCGACCTGGTCGATCACCCAGTCCTGGAAGGCGTCGCACTCGGTGAACGGCCGGTTCTCGTCGAGCGGAGCCACGGTGACGTGGGCGGCCGTGCACTGGGGCTTGACCAGGTAGTAGGCCCGCCATCCTGACGCCTTCGCTGATCACGTCGAAGGCCGGGATCCAGGCCCGGGCATGGGAGTCGCCGATCACGACGACCGTGCGCGAGGCGTCCTCGTCGCCGCGCGGACAGAGCAGCCGGACGTCCTCGGTGTAGTCGCAGTCGCCGACGTCGGCGACGCTGTCGCGGATGTCGAGCAGGTTGGGGGTCAGGTCGCTCGGCACGGCCTGGTTCCTGAGGGCGGCGTCGACCGAGGCGCGCACCAGCTCGACGGCGCTGGCATGACCGTCCGTCGTCACCGCTCTGGTCCTCGGCAGAGGCCACCGCGACGATCGCCGGGTTGTCGCCGTGCTCGCCGCCCTGGTATCCGGTCCAGCCCCAGGCAGCGGCGCAGGTCAGCACGACCAAGGTCATCGTCGCCGGATAGAGCACCAGGGCACGCGGCACCCGCAGCGCCCGGGCCGGGCGGCCGGTGCGGAACGGCGTCTCGACGTAGCGGTAGGTGACGAACGACAGCGCGAACGTCGCCGCCGATCGCCGCGGTCGTCTCGAGCGGTGTCAGCGCGCGCGCGAGCGCGCGCTCGGTGAGGATCAGCGCCGGCCAGTGCCACAGGTAGAGCGAGTAGGACCAGTCGCCGACGGTCCGCATCACCGGGTTGTCGAGCAGCGGCCAGGTGATCGGGGCGGCCTCGCCCGCGCCGGCCAGGAGGAGCAGCGCCGTGCCCACGACCGGCAGCGCCGCGGCGTAGCCGGGGAAGGCGGTCTCGGACGGTGAAGCCGATGCAGGCGGCCACGACGGCGCCGAGACCCAGCACGCGCCAGCACCGATGCCACCTCGGCGCCCGATCTTGCTGAGCAGCGCGGGCGAGGCCAGGGCCACCATCGCGCCGAGCCCGAGCTCCCAGGCCCGGGTGAAGGTGGAGAAGTACGCCGCCGCCGGCTCCGCCGCGGTCTGCACGACCGACCAGGTGAACGACGCGGCGGTGACCGCGAGCAGCATCGCGAAGACCGTGCGCCGGGGCAGCCGGCGCTGGTCGGGGCGCCCGCGCCGGGCCAGCTTGACGAGGCCGAGGCAGAGCGAGCAGCAGCAGCGGCCAGACGACGTAGAACTGCTCCTCGACCGCGAGCGACCAGTAGTGCTGCATCGGGGAGACGCCACTGCCCTGCGAGAAGTAGGAGACGTCCTGCTGCGGCGAAGTTGAAGTTGGCCGCGAACAGCGCCGACCACACCGCGTCGAGCACGACCTGGCGGGCGTCGATCAGGCTGAGCACGACCAGCGAGCCGACGACGGTGACCACGGTGACGAGGGTGGCCGCGGGCAGGATCCGGCGGGCTCGTCGGGCGTAGAAGGTGGTCAGCGAGAAGCGGCCGTTGCCGAGCACCTCGCGGAAGAGCAGTCCGGAGATCAGGTAGCCGGAGATCACGAAGAAGACGTCGACCCCGACGAAGCCTCCGGGCAGGAACGGGACGCCGGCGTGCCCCGCGATCACCGTCAGGACGGCGAGGGCACGCAGCCCCTGGATGTCACCCCGGATCTCTTGCCCCATGCCCCATCGCTTACGTCTCGTGTCCGGCTTCGAAGATATCAACCAGTGGGTGCTGCCCGAGGCACAACGCCCACCTCTGGGATCATCGCTGACCCGTGCCGTTTCACCCAAACGAGGAGCTGATCGTGACGACGTACCGGATTGCCGTGATGGGTGGCACCGGGCCCCAGGGCAAGGGCCTGGGCTACCGCTTCGCCAAGCACGGGCACTCCGTGGTGCTGGGCTCGCGAGCGGCCGAGAAGGCGGTGCCGGTCGCCGCCGAGGTGACCGAGCGGCTGGCCGGCGTGTCCGGTGCGGGCGAGGTGACCGGCGCGGCCAACGCCGATGCGTGCGCCGACGCCGACGTGGTCCTGCTCGCGGTGCCGTACGACGGCCACGACGAGCTCGTGGCGACCCTGCCGCTGGCCGGCAAGATCGTCATCTCCTGCGTCAACCCGCTCGCCTTCGACAAGCGCGGCGCCCACGGCCAGGTGATCGACGGCGGCGAGGGCTCGGCCGCCGAGTCGGCCCAGCGGCATCGCGCCCGAGGCGACCGTCGTCGGCGCCTTCCACAACGTGTCGGCCGTCGGCCTGTGGAGCGACGACGACTACCTCGACGAGGACGTCCTCGTGGTCGGCGACGTCGTCGAGGCCAAGGAGGTCGCGATGGAGCTCGCCGCCTCCGTCACCGGCCGGGTCGGCATCGACGCCGGCAAGCTGCGGCTGGCCCGTCAGCTCGAGCCCTTCACCGCCGTGCTGATCTCGATCAACCGCAAGTACAAGGCGCACTCCGGCGTCCGGATCACCGGCCTCGACCACTGAGCGGCGGGCGCGGGGCGTGCGCGTAGTTCGTTCAATTGTCGGCTTGGGCACCTGTTCCACGCGTGAAACGGACCTCGGCGCGCAATTGATCGGACGCAGCTTCAGGACGGTCAGTGCCGACCGTTCCACTGTCCCACAGCTTGGCGTAGGACCCGCCGGCGGCGACCAGCTCGTCGTGGGAGCCGAACTCCGAGATCACGCCGTCCTCGACCACCGCGACCCGGTCGGCGTCGTGGGCCGAGAAGAGCCGGTGGGCGATCGCGATCACCGTCCGGCCGTGGAGTACGGCGGCCAGTGACCGCTCCAGGTGCCGCGCGGCGCGCGGGTCGATGAGCGAGGTCGCCTCGTCGAGCACCAGCGTGTGCGGATCGGCCAGCACCAGCCGCGCGAGCGCGATCTGCTGCGCCTGCGCGGCGGTCACCGAGCGCCCGCCGGAGCCGACGACGGTGTCCAGCCCGTCGGGCAGGACGTCGACCCAGTCGAGGGCGTCGACCGCCTCGAGCGCCGACCGGATGTCGTCCTCGACGGCGCCGGGAGGCGCGGCGAGGGCGAGGTTCTCGCGGATGGTGCCGACGAAGACGTGGTGCTCCTGGGTCACCAGCGCGACGTGGCCGCGCAGGTCGCCGAGGGGCAGCTCGACGAGCCCGACCCCGCCGACCGTGACCGCGCCGGTGCGCGGCGGGTGGATGCCGGCGAGCAGCCGGCCGAGGGTCGACTTGCCGGCACCGGACGGCCCGACCATCGCGATCCGCTCGCCGACGCCGACGTCGAGATCCACGCCGTGCAGCACGTCGCGGCCCTCGACGTAGGCGAACCGCACGTCGTCGGCCTCGCAGCTTCTCGTTGAGCGGCTGGGCGCCGGAGACCTCGCGGTCGTCGGGCACCTCGGCCACACCGAGCAGCCGGGCCAGCGACGCGGCGCCCATCTGCAGCTCGTCGAGGATCGAGATGATCCGGTCGACGGGGTCGATCAGCATCTGCACGTACAGCGTGGCCGCGGTGACGTCGCCGAGCGAGACCTGCCCCTGGGTGTAGAGGTAGCCGCCGAAGAGCAGCGTGCACGACGGTCGGGATCAGGTAGCTGATCTCCATGCTCGGGAAGAAGACCGTGCGCAGGTAGAGCGTGTAGCGCTCGGCGTCGTAGGAGCCCTTGATGTCGCGGTCGATCGCCTCGAGCCGCTCCTGCCCGAGACCCAGCGCCTCGACGGTCCGGGCGCCCTCGACGGTCTCGGTGAGCGTCGCGTTGATCTGCGAGTACGACGCGCTCTCGCGCAGGTAGCCGGCCTTGGCGCGGGCGAGGTACCAGCGCAGCCCGATCACCAGCGGCGGGATGCCGAGCAGCGCACGGCAGCGCCACCCACCAGCCGACGCTCAGCGCGGCCGCGAAGGTCAGCACGGCGCTGACCACGGCGATCGCCCACTCGGGCAGCGCCCAGCGCACCGACCAGCCGAGCTGCTCGACGTCGCGGTTGGTCCGGGTGAGCAGGTCGCCGGAGCCGGCCGACTCCACGACGCCCACCGGCAGCGCGAGGGCGTTGCCGACGAAGTCCTCGCGCAGCTCGGCGAGCACCAGCTCGCCCAGCACCTGGCTGAGGTAGCGGGCGTAGCGGGTGAGCACCGTCTGGAGCAGCAGGAACGCCGGCCAGCACCAGGATCAGCCGGTCGACGTAGCCGGTGGTGGTGCCGGTCTCTACCGACTCGACGAGGTCGCCGAGCAGTCGGGGCGCGGCCAGCGCGGCGAGCGCGGCCAGGCCGTGGAGCGACACGGCTCCCCACAGCATCCGCGGGTGCCTCCGAGCCAGCCGGCGGACGTAGGAACGCAGAGCGGGGCCGCTCGGCGACGGGCAGGCTGGTGGCCGTCATCGGGTTTCCATCTCCCGGGTCACCACGTAGCGGTACTCCGGCGATGACTGCAGCAGCTCGGCGTGGGTGCCGGTCGCGACGATCTGCCCGTCGCGCAGCAGTGCGACCTCGTCGACCGCGTCGAGCATCAGCGGGCTGGTCGAGGTCACCACGGTGGTCCGGCCGGCGCGGTGGTTGCGCAGCCGCGACGGCGATCCGCGCCTCGGTGTGGGCGTCGACGGCCGACGTCGGCTCGACCAGCACCAGGATCTCGGGGTCGCTGGTCAGCGCCCGGACCAGCACCAGCCGCTGCCGCTGGCCGCCCGAGAAGCGTGCGGCCGCGCTCGGCCACGACGGTCTCCAGTCCCTCGGGCAGCGGGTCGAGGATGTCGGCCGGCCGACGCGGTGTCCATCGCGCGGTCGAGGGCGTCGCTGTCGTGCCGACCGGTGACGTCGAGGCTTTCGAGCAGGCGCCCGGAGAAGAGCGAGGCGCCGGTGTCGGAGACGACGATCCGGCGGCGTACCTCCTCGCGGGTCAGAGCCGTCAGCGGTACGCCGCCCAGGGTGACGTCGTCGTCCGGCTCGGGGGCGCACATGCCGAGCCGGTCGGCCAGCGCGGCCGACTCGTCCGGCTGCTCGCTGACGATGGCGGTGATCGTGCCGGGCCGGATCCGCAGCCCGGTGCGGGCTGTCCGCCAGCTCCGACATCGACGGCGGCGGCGCGGCCGGCTCCTCGGGGTCGGTCCAGTCGGCGTCGAGCGACAGCACCCGGCAGACGCGCTTGGCGGAGACCCGTCCGCGGATCAGCTTGTTGGCGTACTCGGTGGCCGTGCGCAGCGGGATCATCAGGAACGCCGAGTAGCCGTAGAAGGCCACCAGCTCACCGGCCGTGATCTCGCCCGCGACCGCCGAGCGGGCGCCCAGCCAGACGATCACGACCACGAAGACCCCGGGCAGGAAGACCTGGAGCGCGTCGAGCACCGACTGCAGCTTGGCGACCTCTACCCCGGCCCGGCGAGTCGCCTGCGACTCGCGACGGTAGCGCTCGTGGAAGACGTCCTCACCGCCGATGCCGCGCAGCACCCGTAGGCCGCCCACGATGTCGCTGGCGGTGTTGGAGAGATCGCCCATCAACGCCCGCTGGCGGTCGCTGCGCAGCTGCAGCGGCGCGAGCAGCGGGCCGACGAGCAGCATCAGGGCCGGTACGCCGATCAGCACGACCAGTCCGAGCGTCACCGAGGTCTGGAGCAGGATCACGGCGACCAGCAGGAAGGAGACGATGGCGCCCGAGAACCGCGCCGACACGTCCATCACCTGGCCGAGGTGGGAGATGTCGCTGGTGCCGATCGTGACCACCTCGCCGGTCGAGACCTTGCGGGCCAGCGTGCCGCCGAGCTCGACGGTCTGGCGGCCGACCAGCTGCACGGTGCGGTACGCCGCGATCAGCCAGTTCGTCACGGCGAAGCGGTGACGCATGATGCCGGTCGCCGCCTGCACCAGGCCGATCGCGAGCATCAGCCCGGCGTAGAGGACGAGCTGCTGACCGTCCTTGTCGGCGACTCCGCGGTCGATGGCGCGGCCGATCACGAAGGGCATCACGGCCTGGCTGCTCATCCAGATGATGCCGAAGGCCATCCCGCCGGCGAGCGTCCGCCACTGCTGCCTGGCCAACCACCAGAGGAACCGGCCGGGCGACCGGTGGTCAGCGACTCCGGGGTGGTCGAGAGGGAGTCGCTGCACTGGCCCCACTCTACGAACCCGGGCGCCTGCCTGGCGACCGAATTAGCCGAGCCCGCAGGAGCCGGGGGCGTAGTCGATCGCGTTCCCCATGCCCTCCGGGCTCATCCGCAGCAGGATGTCGCCGGCCTTCGCCGTCGAGCGTGTAGGCCACCCGCACGCCGTCGCGCCGCCCCCCTCGAGAACGCGTGGCCGTCACAGCGGGAGGGCCTCATCGGCAGGTCGATCCGGCTCGGCGGATCCTCGCCGGCGCACCGCAGGCCGGGGAGCCCAGGCTCTCCTGGCCCGTCCGCATGAGCTCAGGAGGTGCGACCCGGCGACCTTGTCGATGACCAGCTCGTGACCCGGCGCGCCGGTAGGACGGATCACGCAGGGTGAGCGTGCCGACCGCACCCTCACCGCTTCCGTCGTCGGGCACCTGGTCGCTCCACTGAAGATCGGCCACCTCGGCCACCGCGATCTCCTCGCACCGCACGGTCAGGTAGCGACCCACGACGTCGGTCGGGTCGGTGACCGGGATGCCGTCCGACTCGTGCCGGCGTACCTGACCTCGAGGGTGCCGCTCTCGGCGTGCCGCGCCCACCGCAGAGTGGCTGTCGCGGCAACGGCAGCGGGTAGCCGCGCTCGGACTGGGCGGGGTTGGTGCGCAGGTTGCCACCCAGCAGCGGCTTCGCAAGCCGCGGGTCGCGATAGCCGATCCGGGTCGGCGTCACGTCGTGCGTCGTGTCGTTGTCGATCCAGACCTGCATCCGGCCCAGGGACGAGTCGATCGTCGACTGACGCATGTCGGCGATCAGCCGTCCACTGGGTGGGGGGTCCTCGGGGTACGGCAACGGGCTGAGGGTGGGCACCGACAGGTCCGACGGTGAGGAGGAGTCCGGCGCGGTGGACCCGACGGGGGCATCGCAACCGGCGACCAGCACCAGCACCACGAGCGCGCCCAACGACCTCGGGAATCGGCTACGCATCCTGGTGGACCCGCAGCGGGAGCAGCACCAGCAGCAGGATGATGACGAACGCCATCGCCGCCGCGGCGGTGACCGCTGCGCCCCGACCGACCGCGAGGTCGAAGACGAACCAGATCACGCCGATCACCAGTGTCGCGACGAAGGCCAGGGCCGTCCGCGCCATCCGGTGGGCTGACTTCACCACCTTGTCCTTCACGTGTTGTCCGGAGAGGCGCCGATGAACTGCCACCGGAGTGAGTACCACCGCCGTGGTCACCCCTGCCAGTGCCACCAATGCCAAGTAGGTCGCCAGCTGGACGTCGTCGAGGTCGGCGAAGCGCTGCTGGAACGGCAGTGTCAGCAGGAAGCCTGCAGTGAGCTGCACGCCGGTCTGCATGACCCGCAGCTCCTGCAGGATGTCGGCGAACTTCCGGTCGGCCTGTTCGTCGTCGGTCTCGTCACGGGGCACCGACCCATTCTCGCCTCAGCGGGCCAGGTCGTCCACGACCTCGGCACCGGGAAGATCGGCCGAGCAGCCGTCCGGACAGCAGCAGCTTGGACCGGCGAACGCCGGAGCCGATGATCGCGACGTCGATGTCGCGCACCCGGGCGTCGACCAGGAGCCGCCAGTCGCCGGGTAGGCCGACCGGGGTGATCCCGCCGTACTCCATCGCTGACTCCTCCACGGCCCGGTCCATCGGCAGGAACGACGCCTTGCGCACGTCGAGCAGCCGCTTGACCCGGTTGTTGATGTCGGCGCGGGTGTCGGCCCGCACGACGCAGGCTGCGATCCGCTCCTGCCCGTCGCGACGGCCGGCCACGATCACGCAGTTGGCGCCGGCAGAGATCGGCACGTCGTAGGCCTCGCTCATCGCCGCGGTGTCGGCGAGCTCGGGGTCGATCTCGACCACCGCCACCTGGCGCTCGACGCCCACGAGGCGAGCGCTGCGGCGACCGGCGCGGCGAGCAGCTCGGGATGGTCGGAAGCCCGGCAGGGACGTGAGGGTCTCGAAGCCCGGAAGATCCATGACCCCATCGTCGACCACGGGTGATCGGAGGCTCTGGGCGACCCTGCTCAGCGTCGGGGCACCAGGACCCAGGCCATGACGTACGCGACCAGCAGGCTGCCGACGCCGAAGATTGCGCCGAGCACGGTGAGCAGGCGGACCATGGTCACGTCGATGCCGAGGTAGTCCGCGACCCCGGAGCAGACGCCGCCGAGCATCGCGTCGTCGGGGTTGCGGGTCAGCCTCCGGTACGTCGGGGGTGGGGTCTGGTTGGTCATCAGCGCTCCTCAGAAGTGATCTCGGCACCGGTCGGGGTGCCGGTCGGGGTGCCGGTCGGAGTGTCGTTGACCCAGCCGGTCTGGTGCTGGCCCCACCGGCGACGGTTGGTGCGCACGGTGACGAGCAGACCGGCGAGGCCGGCGGCGACCCACGGGATCGGCATCAGCCAGCGGATGTGCGAGCCCTCGACGGTGTCGGAGGCGACGAGCGCCCAGACGACGGTGAGGCCCAGGAACGCGACTCCCATCACCAGGTGGCCCACGTTCGCGGGGTGGCGTCCGCTTCCTGGAGCGGGCGGGCCTGGGTGTGGTGGCAGGGGCATGGTGGTGTCGCTCATCGGTTGGACCTCTCTGCGCTGTCGATCTCGATCTCGCCGAAGGTGACCTCGGCATCGATGGTGATGGAAGGTCCGCCCGTCGTGCCCACGTAGGTGGCCTCGTCCGAGCCGTCCCGTGAGCTGCCGAACAGCTGGGTGTGGCCGATGGCGCCGATGCGGGCGGAGACCTCGGCGTCCAGGCCTTCGGGCAGCAGCACCTCGATGTGCCCGAAGGTCGCATCGAGCTGGATCGTCCGGCCGTCCAGCGCCTCCCAGTCGGTGATTTCGCTGAGATCGAGCACGATCTCGCCCGCCGTCAGGTCATAGGAGGAGTCGACCGCCGCAGCAGTGCGAGGTGACTCGCCGATCCGTCCGGTGTCCCACTCGCCCGCGGCGGTGGCGCCGACGGTCGCTACTGTGGCGATCAGACCGGCGAGGATCAGGCCCCCGGCCCGGCCGTAGAACGCGCCGATCGTCAGCATCACCCCGATCACGGCCAGCGCCAAGGCCGGGTAGGCCGAGTCGGTGATCTGCGCGCCGGCTGCATCGGCGATCGCGAGGGTGCTGAGCCCCAGCGCGACCAACGCCATGGTGTACCAGAACAGGACCGGTCCGCGCTTGCGCGGGTTGGCGTGCTCGCGACCAACCGCCGCGTACGTGGGCGTTCCGGTCTGGACGGACTGCTCGATCGGAGGGGGAGTCCGGGGGTTGCGAGCGCTCAACACCAGAAGCACGACCACGCCGATGATGGCCAGTGGCCACGGGAACCCCCAGCCTCCCCACGAGTCGCCCAGCAGCGCCAGGATCGCCAGGCTTCCGACGAGGACCAGCGCCACGGTGCGGCTGCGTTCGTCGAGGCGCAGCTTCGCGTCGCGGTGGGCGTCGTCGGGCACCAGCAGCCAGCACGCGCCGTACACGAGCAAGCCGGCCCCGCCGAAGAAGGCCAGCACCACGAAGACCACCCGGACGATGACGGGGTCGATGTCGAAGTGGCGGGCGATGCCGCTCGCGACACCGGCGACCTTGCGGTCGAAGGTCGAGCGGCGGAGGCGTCCGAGGTCACGCATGTCCTCAGCGCTGACCCGGGGGCCCTCGTCGGGCCCGGGCGCGCTGGGCCCCGCAGGTCCCGACGGTGCTTCTGGTGGTGTGGTGGTCATGGGTCCACCCTGGTCGCTGGGGACGCCGGGCACCATCGGGGACCACCCTGGTCCTTCGGCTGATTCGGCGCTCCCCGCGTCAGGGTCCGACCGGGGTCGGCCCGCATGGTTCGCGGGCCGCCGCTGTGTGACGATTGAGCTCACATGAGCGCTGTCCAGGCCCCACCGGGCTACCCCTACCGCCGCGCGAACCGCGACATCCACGAACCGATCGTCGGTGGCGTGGCGTCCGGTCTGGCGCGGCACCTCGCCCTGCCGGTGCTGTGGGTGCGGGTGGGCTTCGTGCTCGCCACCGGACTGGGCGGTCTGGGCGCCGCCCTGTACGCCGGTCTCTGGATGTTCCTGCCGGCGGAGGGGCAGTTCGACCGGGAGGCCCCTGGGCTGGAGAGCGCACGCCGCGGGGGTCGCCGACCAGGCCGGATCCGCCGGCTCACCGACGCCGGTCCCGTGATCACCCTCGGCATGCTCGGCCTCGGTGTCGTGTTCTTCCTCGAGGCGATCTTCGGCCAGGGAGCGCTGCTCTGGCCCATCGTGACCGCCGTCGTCGGCATCGCACTGCTGTGGCGGCAGGCCGACGAGGCGCAGCGCGAGCGCTGGCTCGATGGAACTGGCCGGGTCAACCCGGTGCGGTTGGTCTTCGGCGGAGGCGGCTGGGCCGCCTATGCCCGGGTCGGGGCGGGGGTGGCCCTGCTCTTGGCTGCGATCGTCATCCTCGGCATCGGTCACGGCTCGATGGAGACCGCGCGCACGGCACTGGTCGCCGGAGGTCTGGGCGTCGTCGGCATCGCGATCGTGGTCGGGCCATGGCTGTTCCGGCTCGCCTCCGACCTCACGGCCGAACGCGAAGAGCGGGTGCGCACCCAGGAGCGTGCCGACGTCGCGGCCCACCTGCACGACTCCGTGCTGCAGACCCTGGCGCTGATCCAGAAGAACCCAGGTGACACCGCGACGGTCGCCCGCCTGGCCCGAGCACAAGAGCGAGACCTGAGGTCGTGGCTGTTCATCGGCGAGGCCACCGACGAGCGCTCGGTCGCGAGCGCGCTGCGCGGCGTGGCTGGTCAGGTGGAGGACACCCACGGCATCTCTGTTGACGTAGTGAACGTCGGCGACTGTGACATGGACGAGGCGCTGCGGCCGGTGGTGGCGGCCACCCGCGAGGCGCTGACCAACGCGGCGAAGCACGCCGGCACCCCCCGCGTCGACATGTACGCCGAGATCGGCGACGCAGCCGTTGACGTCTTCGTCCGCGATCGCGGCCTCGGGTTCGACGCAGGGGCGATGCCGGAGGACCGCTACGGCGTCCGGAACAGCATCATCGACCGGATGCAACGACACGGCGGCTCCGCCGAGATCAAGACCACCCTCGGCGAGGGCACCGAGATCCACCTGCACCTTCCTCGAGGCGGGTCCCAGTGACTTCGGATCCCGAGGCTCGGCCACCGCTCATCTCGGTGGTGATCGTCGACGACCACGCGATGTTCCGCAGCGGTGTGCGTGGCGAGCTCACGACGATCGGGGCCGGCGTCGTGGACGTCAAGGCCGAGGCGGCCGACGTAGACGAGGCCGTCGCTGCGGTAGGGCTGCACCAACCCGACGTCGTACTCCTCGATGTGCACCTGCCGGGGGGCGGTGGCGTGGAGGTGATGCGCAGGGCGAAGTCGCCGGCGACCCAGTTCCTGGCTCTCTCGGTCAGCGATGCGGCTGAGGACGTGATCGGCACGATCCGTGGCGGCGCCCGTGGCTACGTCACCAAGGCCATCACCGGTCCCGAGCTGGTCTCCGCCATCCGCAGGGTGTCCGATGGTGACGCGGTCTTCTCGCCCCGGCTGGCCGGGTTCGTCCTGGATGCCTTCGCCGGATCGATCGACGTGGCCGCGGTCGACGAGGACCTCGATCGCCTCACCGAGAGGGAGCGCGAGGTGATGCGTCTGATCGCTCGCGGCTACGCCTACAAAGAAGTGGCCAAGGAGCTGTTCATCTCCATCAAGACGGTGGAGACCCACATGTCTTCGGTGTTGCGCAAGCTGCAGCTCTCCTCGCGCCACGAGCTGACTCGCTGGGCCTCGGACCGCCGCCTCCTCTGACTCCAACCCATCCGGGACTCCATTCCCAGTTGCCCCGGCGCTGACGACGAGCAGCCCCCACGGACCGCTGGTTTGCGCGTGCTCGGGGCGGGGTACTGCGGGACGCACCCGTCTGGAAGGTCTTCGCCATGACTGACTCCGCCACGACCCGCTCCGCACCCGAGACGGACGACGGGGGACTGCGGCGCTCCATCACCGGCAGGCAGCTGTTCTTCTACACCTTGGGCGACGTGCTGGGGTCCGGCATCTACGTGCTGATCGGCCTGGTCGCGGCCGCAGTGGGAGGCGCGTTCTGGATCGCCTTCGCAATCGGTGTCTCGATCGCGGCGATCACCGGCACCGCGTACGCCGAGCTCGTCACGAAGTACCCCCAGGCAGCAGGTGCCTCGCTCTACGTCAACAAGGCGTTCGGCAACCGGGCGTTGACGTTCCTGATCACCGTCTCCTTCCTGTCGGCGAGCTTCGCCGCTGCCGGTTCGTTGGCGACCGGCTTTGCCCAGTATTTCGCCGAGCTCTGGGCGGCACCACCGACCCTGTTGGTGACGCTGCTGTTCCTGCTGGCGCTGACCATCATCAACTTCGTCGGGATCACCGAGTCGGTCGTCGTGAACATGTTCATGGCCTTCGTCGAGATCATCGGCCTGGCGATCATCCTGGTGATCGGCGTGTGGTTCATCGCGCAGGGCAACGCGGAGTTCGGGACGCTCACCGACTTCCACGCAGACGGGAGTCCGGCTCTGGCCATCCTGGCGGGCGTCGCGCTGTCGTTCTTCGCGATGACTGGTTTCGAAAACACCGCCAACGTTGCCGAGGAGACGATCGATCCGCGGAAGAACTTCCCGCCCGCGCTGATCGGCGGGATGGTTGTTGCCGGCGTGATCTACGTCCTCGTATCGATGGCCGCTGCACTGACAGTGGACACCGAGCAGCTTGCTGGATCCGACGCCGCCCTCCTGGAGGTCGTCAAGCAGGGGATCCTCCCGCTCGACACCGGGTTCATGAGCGATCTCTTCGCCATCATCGCGATGATCGCGATCACCAACACCACCCTGGTCGCCGTCGTCACCCAGCCCCGGATTCTTTACGGGATGGCCAACGAGGACGTCGTACCGGGGATCTTTGCCACGATCCATGCGGGCCGTCGCAGCCCGTGGGTGGGCCTGCTTTTCAGCGCCGCGGTCGTCGGCTCGCTGCTCGTGGTCGGCACCCTGCTGAACAATGCGGGCGCCGGCGTGGACATCGTGGCCCGACTGGCTCTGGTGACCGTGCTCTTCTTGTTGTTCATCTACCTGCTGGTGATCATCTCGGCGCTGAAGCTGCGCGGGCACGACGAGAGTGAAGAAACTTTCCGCGCCAACACATTTCTGCTGTTCGTTGGCCTGGCCGGCAACCTGGCCATCCTTGTGTGGTCGGTCTACGACGATCCCGCTGCGCTCCTCTGGTGCGGCGGTCTGCTGGCCGTGGGCCTGGTGCTGTACGTCGTCGAGCAGGTCTTCGGCAGTAGCACGCAGCAACCTGCCGCGGACCACGAGGAGGGAGCCTGAGATGCACGTCATCGTGGCCACGGACGGTTCGAAGCAGTCACTGGTCGCCGCCCGTCAGCTGAAGTCCTTCGCCGACCCCACGAAGATCACCGACGTCTCGGTGATCGCGGTGATCCGTCCGCTCGCGTCGGTGTCGTTCGCGGATGAGCTGTCCGGGGTCGACAAGCGTCGGGCGGATGCTCAGTCGCTGGATTTCCGAGGTGCGGCCGAGAACGCCGTGGACGTGATTGCCACCGAGTTCGACGACTGGGGTCCGAAGGTGCACCGCCGCATCCGCAGCGGATCCCCGGCCAACGAGCTGATCAAAGCAGCCCGTTCGCTGTCAGCCGGCCTCGTGGTCGTGGCCAGCGGTTCGCGTGGACTGAGTGACTCGGTGCTGGTCGGCAGCACGGCCCAGCGCGTTCAGCACTACGCTCCCTGCCCAGTGCTCGTCGTCCGTCCAACGCCCCGACCGAAGAAGCGGTGACTAGCCTCGAGCCGTGCGCCGACACGGATGGCTAGTCCTGCTGGTGCCAACCCTGGTACTGGTTGCCTGTGACGGCGCCTCGCGGGACTCGGTGCCGAGCAGCAGTCACTCGACCCTGACCCGCGCCACGGTGAGCCCGCGTCCAGAGGAACCGGTGGCAACTACCCCGAGCCGCGATTCGGCGTACTCCACCTGGGAGCTGGGTTCCCGTCACCTGCCGCTGCGCCCGGACGGGTTCGGCGAGGTGATGCCGACGCCCCCGGCGCTGCGCGAACGGCGCTACCCGACCGCCGACGTGCTGCCGCTGCCTGCGGGAAACGAGTTCGAATCGACGGTCGGTCCGGTCAGCCAGCAGGTGCGCAAGCGGATGGGCACGACCTGGACCCCCGCGTGTCCGGTCGGCCTCGGCGAGCTGCGCTACCTGACGGTGTCGTTCCGCGGGTACGACGGCGAGCCCCACACCGGCGAGATCGTCGTCGCGGCATCGGAAGCCGAGGGTGTCGTCTCCGTCTTCAAGGCGCTGTACGCCGCCGACTTCCCGATCGAGGAGATGCGGCTGCCCGGCACCGCCGACCTCGAGGCCCATCCGACGGGCGACGGCAACGACACGGTGGGCCTGCTCTGCCGACCGTCGACTGGCCTGTCGCAGTGGTCGGCGCACGCCTACGGGCTCGCGATCGACCTGAACCCGTTCGTGAACCCCTACCGCCGTGGCGACCTGGTGTTGCCGGAGCTGGCCAGCAGCTACCTGGACCGCACCTGGCTTCGACCCGGCATGGTGGTCGACGGTGACCTGGCGGTCCGGGAGTTCGCGAGGATCGGATGGTCGTGGGGTGGCGACTGGACCTCGTTGAAGGACTACCAGCACTTCACCGCGCTGGACCGCTGACGGGACCGTGGCCGGCGGGGGGTGTGCTCAGTAGGGTGCGCCCATGGAAACCCTGCGCCTGATCCTGCTGGTCATCCACATCCTCGGCTTCTCGGCCCTGATCGGCGGGCTGCTCGCCCAGGCCGGCCAGGCGGAGAAGAAGGTCAACGGCGCCATGCGCGACGGCGTCGGCACGGCCTTCCTGGCCGGCCTCGCCCTGGTCGGCGTGCTGCAGGCCGACGACCAGGACGTCGACAACACCAAGATCGCCGTCAAGGGCGTGATCGGCCTGGTGCTGCTGGTGCTGGTGATGGCCAACACCCGCAAGGAGCGGATCCCCAACGGCCTCTGGCTCGGCCTGCTCGTGCTCTCGGTCGCCAACGTCTGCGTCGCCGTCTTCTGGTCCTCCGCCCACGCCTCGGCCTGACGCAACGCACCGCCCCGTGCGCCGGGGGCGGCGGGACGTAGGGTTGGGGACAGCATGAGTACGCCGTTGCCCCTCCCCGATTTCGAGCCCTCCGGAGGAGCCATCGCACCGCCCGCCGCGGGCCCTCGGCCGAGGAGCTCCTCGAGGGGCTCAACGAGCCGCAGCAGGCGGCGGTCCGGCACGCCGGTACGCCGCTGCTCGTGGTAGCGGGTGCGGGTTCCGGCAAGACCCGGGTGCTGACCCGGCGGATCGCGTGGCTGATCTCCGAGCGCAAGGCCCACCCCGGCTCGATCCTGGCGATCACCTTCACCAACAAGGCCGCGGCCGAGATGAAGGAGCGGGTCGAGGAGCTGGTCGGCCGCCGGGCCCGGGTGATGTGGGTCAGCACCTTCCACTCCGCGTGCGTGCGGATCCTGCGCAAGGAGATCGACAAGTTCGGCTACAAGTCCAACTTCTCGATCTACGACGCGCAGGACCAGAAGCGGCTGATGACGCTGGTGCTCAAGGACCTCGACCTCGACCCGCGGCGGTTCCAGCCCGGGCGCGGTCCTGCACTGGGTCTCCAACCACAAGAACGAGCTGCGCGACCCCGAGGAGGTCGCCGCCGACGCGAAGAACGGCTTCGAGGAGTCCTACTCCGCGGCGTACACGCTCTATCAGCGGCGGCTGCGCGAGGCCAACGCGCTCGACTTCGACGACCTGATCATGACCACGGTGCACCTCTTCCAGACCTTCCCGGAGGTGCGCGAGACCTACCGGCGTCGGTTCCGGCACGTGCTGGTCGACGAGTACCAGGACACCAACCACGCGCAGTACGCGTTCATCCACCAGCTGTGCGCGGAGCAGATGGAGGAGCTCCCGGCCGCGGGCGACCAGCCGGAGGAGCGGGTCGAGCCGGCCGAGCTGATGGTGGTCGGTGACGCCGACCAGTCGATCTACGCCTTCCGCGGCGCCAACATCCGCAACATCCTCGACTTCGAGCAGGACTTCCCCAACGCGACCTCGATCCTGCTCGAGCAGAACTACCGCTCGACCCAGACCATCCTCACCGCCGCCAACTCGGTGATCGGCCACAACAAGGGCCGCAAGCCGAAGAAGCTGTGGTCCGACGCCGGCGACGGCGCCCGGATCGTCGGCTACGTCGGCGACGACGAGCGCGACGAGGCGAGGTTCGTCTCCGAGGAGATCGACCGGCTGACCGACGACGGGCGCCAAGGCCGGCGACATGGCGATCTTCTACCGGACCAACTCGCAGAGCCGAGTGTTCGAGGAGGTGTTCATCCGCACCGGCCAGCCCTACAAGGTGGTCGGCGGCGTGCGCTTCTACGAGCGGCGTGAGGTGCGCGACGCGCTCGCCTACCTGCGGATGCTGGTCAACCCCGACGACCAGGTCTCGCTGCGGCGGATCCTGAACGTGCCGAAGCGCGGCATCGGCGACCGGGCGGTGGAGTGCGTCAACGCGCTCGCCGAGCGCGAGCGGATCACGTTCTGGGAGGCGCTGCGACGCGCCGACCAGGCACCCGGACTGGCCACGCGTTCGCTGACCAGCATCAAGGGTTTCGTCGCGATGGTCGAGGAGCTGCAGTCGATGGTCGCGGCCGACGAGCGGGCCGACGTGATCCTCGAGTCGGTGCTGGCCCGCTCGGGCTACCTCGAAGAGCTCGAGGCCTCCGACGACCCCCAGGACGAGACTCGGGTCGAGAACCTCGGCGAGCTGGTCGCCGTAGCCCGCGAGTTCTCCGACGATCCGACGGCCGGGCCGTCCGCCGACCCCTCCGATGTCGAGGCCGGCCTGGTCGCACCTGGCCTCGGCGACTTCCTGGAGCGGGTGGCGCTGGTCGCCGACACCGACCAGATCCCCGATGAGCCCGACCCCGACCGGCCCGAGGACACCGGCGTGGTCACCCTGATGACGCTCCACACGGCCAAGGGGCTGGAGTTCCCGGTGGTGTTCCTGACCGGGCTCGAGGACGGCATCTTTCCCGCACTCGCGCTCCTTGGGCGGAGACCCGGCCGAGCTCGAGGAAGAGCGCCGGCTCGCGTACGTCGGCGTCACCCGCGCCCGCGAGCGGCTCTACGTCTCGCGGGCGGTGATCCGCTCGGCCTGGGGTGCTCCGAGCCACAACCCCGCCTCGCGGTTCCTCGACGAGCTGCCGATCGACCTGGTCGACTGGCGCCGCACCGAGGCAGCACAGACGCTGTGGGACCGCCCCGACCTGGCCAGCGGCTCGGCCGCCCGCCTCGGCGACCCGACCTCGGCTGGCCGACGCAACTTCTCCGCCGCGGCCGCCCGGGCCGACGCTGCTGCCAAGGCGAAGCCGGCTCGCGAGATCCCGTCGCTGGAGCCGGGCGACCGGGTGCTGCACGACTCGTTCGGCATGGGCACCGTCGTGGCCATGGAGGGCGTCGGCCGACAAGACGGTGGCCTCGATCGACTTCGGCTCCGAAGGCGTCAAGCGGCTGCTGCTCCGCTATGCGCCGGTCGAGAAGCTCTGACCGACCCGGCTGGTGTTGACGTCGTTGACGGCGGTCGATCCCGGCTGGTGTTGACGTCGTAGCGACGCGGGTCGTCGACCCGGCTGGTGTTCGACTCTAGGTCGGGCGCGGCGTCGTAGGGGGTGAAAACGAGCCGGCTCGGCGACGTAGGGGATGAAGACGAGCCGGGTCGGCGACGTAGGGGGTGAAGACGAGCCGGGTCGGCAGTTAGGGGGTGACGCCGTGGACGATGAAGGCGGCGTAGGGGTCGACCGGGTCGCCGCCGCCGGGTCGGACCTCGACGTGGAGGTGCGAGCCGGTGACGTGGCCGGTGGTGCCGACGGTGCCGATCACCTCGCCGGCGGTGATCGTCTCGCCGGGCTCTGACGTAGATGTCGGTCTGGTGGCAGAACCAGATCTCGGTGCCGTCTTCGAGCGTGACCACGGTCTTGTTGCCGTAGGAGCCGTCGTAGCCGGTCTCGGTGATCGACGCCGTTGGCGATCGAGTGGATCTGGTCGCCGGTGTCACCGTTGAAGTCGAGGCCGGTGTGGTAGTTCGACCAGAGCCCGTACTCGCCGAACGTGGCGGTGATGATCGAGGGAGAGAGCGGGCAGCACCCAGCGGTTCTCGGCGAGCTTGCTGGCTTGGGTCTCGGCGCGCTTCGCGAGCTGGCCGAGCGCGGCGTTGCGCTGCTCGGCCTGCTGCTCGGCTGCCGCCACCAGATCCGCGGACGCTGCCTCGCTCAGAGCCTCACGGTCGGTGCTGCGAGAGACCGGGCGGCCACGGTCGGAGAGTGCGCTCACGGTGCCGGTGGCGCTGTAGCCGCTCAGGGCGCTCGCCTGCTGGAACTTGCTGGGCTCGTGGCCGGCCAGCTGGGGACCCGTGGAGACGACGGCACCGCCGACCGAGAGGGCCAGGACGGCCACCCCGAGCAGCACCGACGGGGACGGCAGGCCCTTGAACAGCGGTCCGCGCGAGCCGGCGTGCCGGATGGCTTTGCGCTTGCCAAGCGGAACAGACGCCCTCGCGAGCGGCAGCTCGACGGTGGCCTCGTGGTCGTTGAAGTGGGGCTGACCGCGCGTTCGAAGATGGCTGCCGGAGTTTCCTCGAGCTCATCGCTCTCGAGGGACAGGGGCTCCTCGGGCAGTGCGCGGCCGGCGACGCGGCGTCCGGAGTAGCGTCGTCTTGCTTTTGGGGCTCACCGAGGCCGAGCGGCGTGGGCCGCGACGATCTCCTCGGTGGTTTCCCATTGACGATTTCTCCGGTGCTTCCAGTCGGTGGGCGCGTGCTTTCCAGCACGAGAAACGAGCAGCCAAGACCATAACGGATAGGTCACGGTCCGCGAAATGCTGGCCGGGTCCTGGCCGGATCATTGTGCACGGCCAGGCGCGTCCGCGCGGGGTAACGACCGATACTGTGCCCACATGACGGCAGCAGAGACCACTCGGCGGGTCCGCATCGTCGTGGGCAAGCCCGGTCTCGACGGGCATGACCGCGGAGCCAAGATCGTCGCGCGAGCGCTGCGCGACGCGGGGCACGAAGTGATCTACACCGGTTTGCACCAGACGCCCGAACAGATCGTC
This sequence comes from uncultured Actinomycetota bacterium, assembly GCA_963829975.1. Classification (GTDB taxonomy): domain Bacteria; phylum Actinomycetota; class Actinomycetes; order Propionibacteriales; family Nocardioidaceae; genus Nocardioides. Next base: position 78,649 of record CAWHKK010000018.1, on the reverse strand, counting down.
GAGACCGCGATCCAGGAGGACGCCGACCTGATCGGGCTGTCGGTGCTCAGCGGAGCCCACATGACGTTGTTCAAGAAGCTGGTGGAGCTGCTGGCGCAGCGCGACGCCGCTGACATCCTGGTCTTCGGTGGCGGCATCATCCCCGAGGAGGACATCCCCCTCCTCGAGGAGATCGGCGTGGCGAAGGTGTTCACCCCGGGCGCGACCACGACTGAGATCACTGGGTGGGTAGCCGCTCGGTTCGCGGACGGCTGACCCGTCCGTCGCAGATCTGACATCGGTCTCGTGGAGGGGTCCACCCTTCGTCGTACCGGTTGGGCGGGACTAAGGTGCGGCGAGAACCCCCCAGCTGGAGGCGCGGCCGCACGGGCCTGCGCCCGCACGTAGAGGACATGGTGGATCAGTGGACCTGATGGAATTTCAGGCGAAGGAGCTCTTCGCCAAGCATGACGTACCGGTAACGCTGGGCATCGTGGCCACCACTCCGGCGGAGGCGCGCGCGGCAGCCGAGGAGCTCGGTGTCGTCGTCGTCAAGGCGCAGGTGAAGGCGGGCGGCCGCGGCAAGGCCGGTGGCGTCAAGCTGGCGAAGACACCCGACGAGGCCGAGGAGCACGCCACGGCGATCCTCGGGATGCAGATCAAGGGCCTGACCGTGAACCGGGTGCTGATCGCGCCGGCCGCGAGCATCGAGGAGGAGTACTACTTCTCCTTCCTGCTCGACCGCGCCGACCGCCAGTACCTGTGCATCGCGTCGATCGAGGGCGGCGTCGAGATCGAAGAGGTCGCCAAGACCAACCCGGACGCCGTCAAGAAGATCCCGATCAACCCCGGCACCGGAGTCGACGAGGAGAAGGCCCGCGCGATCGTCGCGGAGGCCGGCTTCCCGGAGGCGCTGACCGAGCAGGCCGTCACCATGGTCCAGAAGCTGTGGCAGGTCTTCGTCGAGGAGGACGCCACGCTGGTCGAGGTCAACCCGCTCGCCCGGCTCGAGGGCGACGTGCTCGAGGCGCTCGACGGCAAGGTCTCGCTCGACGAGAACGCCGAGTTCCGGCACGAGGAGCACGCGCAGTTCGAGATCAAGGACGAGGCCGACCCGCTCGAGGCGAAGGCCAAGGACAAGGGCCTGAACTACGTCAAGCTCGACGGCGCCGTGGGCATCATCGGCAACGGTGCGGGCCTGGTCATGTCGACCCTCGACGTGGTGGCGTACGCCGGCGAGAAGCACGGCGGCGTCAAGCCGGCCAACTTCCTCGACATCGGTGGCGGCGCCAACGCCCAGGTGATGGCCGACGGCCTCGACGTGATCCTGCACGACGCGCAGGTCAAGAGCGTGTTCGTGAATGTCTTCGGCGGCATCACCGCCTGTGACGAGGTCGCCAACGGCATCGTCGGAGCTCTCGACATCCTGGGCGACGAGGCCACCAAGCCGCTCGTCGTACGCCTCGACGGCAACAACGTCGACGAAGGCCGACGCATCCTCAACGAGGCCAACCACCCGCTGGTGACCCTCGTCGACACCATGGACGGCGCGGCCGACAAGGCCGCCGAGCTCGCCAACAGCTGAGAGCCGAGGAAGACAAGACAGTGTCTATTTACCTGAACAAAGACTCCAAGATCATCGTCCAGGGCATGACCGGTGGGATGGGCTCCAAGCACACCACCCTCATGGTCGAGGCCGGCTCCAACATCGTGGGCGGCGTCAACGCCCGCAAGGCCGGTACGTCGGTCGAGCTGGGTGGCAAGGACCTCCCCGTCTTCGGCAGCGTCAAGGAGGCGATGACCGAGACCGGTGCTGACGTGTCGGTCGTGTTCGTGCCGCCGGCCTTCACCAAGGACGCGTGCATCGAGGCCATCGACGCCGGCATCGGCCTGCTGGTGGTCATCACCGAGGGCGTTCCGGTGCAGGACAGCGCCGAGGTGTTCGCCTACCTCGACGGCAAGTCGACCCGGATGATCGGCCCCAACTGCCCGGGCATCATCACGCCCGAGGAGTCGCTGGCCGGGATCACGCCGCACACGATCGCGGGCAAGGGCCCGGTCGGCCTGGTGTCGAAGTCCGGCACGCTGACCTACCAGATGATGTTCGAGCTGCGCGACTACGGCTTCTCGACCGCCATCGGCATCGGTGGCGACCCGATCGTCGGCACCACGCACATCGACGCCCTCGCGGCGTTCGAGGCGGACCCCGACACCAAGGCGATCGTGATGATCGGCGAGATCGGTGGCGACGCCGAGGAGCGCGCTGCGGCGTACATCAAGGACCACGTGACCAAGCCGGTCGTCGGGTACGTCGCCGGCTTCACCGCCCCCGAGGGCAAGACCATGGGCCACGCCGGCGCCATCGTCTCCGGCTCCTCGGGCACCGCGGCCGCGAAGAAGGAAGCGCTCGAGGCCGTCGGCGTCAAGGTCGGCAAGACGCCCTCCGAGGCTGCCGACCTGATGCGAGAGATCCTCAAGACCCTCTGATCAATCGCACTCCCGTCGCCGGGTCAGCAACCGGCCTCGGTGAAGGTGCACATCGCGGGGCTCAGGTGGCTGGTGATCTCGTCGAGGCGGGTGAGGGCGAAGACGACGGAGTTGCCTCGCGCGTACTCACCGGCGGTGTCGACGGCGACGATCGCGCGGCCGACCCGCGTGAGCTGGTGGATGATGCCGCCAGGCATGCCATCGGCGTAGGTCAGCGAGAAGGCCACCGAGTCGTAGCCGGTTTCGGTGTCGAGCAGGTCCCAGACCTGCTCGGGGCTGTCGGTCGGATCCAGCTCGTTGATCTCGCTCGGACATGCGGCGACGGCCGACCTGACAGCCGTCCATGACCGCCACCGCCTCATCGGCACTGGCGAACAGAACCAGCTCCCTCGACTCCTCGAACTCGGGACCGGTCGTGGTGAGCGCGAGCCGGTCGACTCCGGCCGCCGGCCACACGACCCGGTCGCAGGGGGACACCTCAATGGCGCCCCGCGCGTCGGGCCCGGGGCCGTCGATCTCGCCGCCGTCGCCGGTCATGTCGACCAGGTCCCAGTCGATCGGGAAGTCGTCGGGAATGCCCCCGCTGGCGGCCGGAGCGGTCGTCGGCTCCGCAGGCGAGGGTGACGGGGTGGCGCAGCCCTCGGCCGCGAAGACGCACATCGCATCGACAACGCCAGCGGCCCGCTCGGCCAGGAGAGTGACGGTCTGCTGGGAGACCTCCGGGTCGGCGTCCGGCACGTAGGTCTTGTCGAGGAGGAGCGCGTTGCCGACACGGGCCACCTGCCAGACATCGGTGTCGCCGGTGGGTCGGCCGCTGTCCAGGTACTGCAGGACCCAAGCGGTCGACTGCTCGGCCAGGTCGGAATCGAGAGGCGCCGGGACGGCGGCCGAGCCGGACGGCGTACAGCCCTCGACCGCGGCAGCGACGCGGGACAGGGAGCGCTCGGCGGTGGCGTCGTCGGCGTACAGCGCCAGGGTGCGCTGTTCGCCGCCTTCGACGCGGTCGCTCCAGGTCGCACCCAGGGTGTCGGCCGCGTCGGTGGGCGACCACACATCGGTTCCGCACAGGTTGATGGCGGGCAACACCTGTTCGCCCGACACCACATCGGTGCCGACCTGTGTCGGGATGCCGCTGTCGCCACCCATGCCGTCGTCGACAGGGAAGCGGGCGGGGATCGTGGTCACCCAGTCGACACCCGCCGGCCGGGCCGGGTCCGGGCCGGCGTCGCCGTCGCCCCCGGTGCTGAGTACGGCGATCGGGGTGACGATCACCGCGACGGCCAGGGCCGCGCCGGCGCCGGCGAGAGCGTTGTTGCGGCGGCGGAGGCGCTCGCCCTGGCGGCGTACGTCGGCGGGCGGCAGCGGGTTCATGGAAGGTCCTGGGTCGAAGCTCGAGAGGCGCTCGTCGGGGTCAGACATGGCTCACTCCTCCGGGCTCGTCGGACAGCAGCGCCGCGAGCGCGGTGCGGCCGCGGCTGAGGCGGGCCTTGATGGTGCCTTCGGGTACGCCGACCTCGTCGGCCACGGCGTGCACCGGCAGGTCGGCGATGTGGTGCAGCACCAGCGCGTGGCGCTGGGCTCTCCGGCAGCTGCCGGAGGGCTGCCACCAGCGCGACGTGCGATTCGTCCCGCGTGGTGCGAGCGCTCGTGGGTGAGCGACGGCGCGGTCGGGCGGCCGCCGGCCTCGCGACTGTACGCCGCCAGCGACTGACCGCGAGCCGGTAGGCCGTGGTGCGCACCCAGGCCTCAGGGTGCTCCGCCTTCGACCAGCGTGCGCCGGTGCGCCCAGGCCTTCACGAAGGCCTCCTGCACGCACTCCTGGGCCTCGTCGCGGTCGCCGATCATGGCGTAGACCTGGTTGGTGAGCCGCCGGAACGAAGCGGTGTAGAACTCGTCGAACTCCCGTTCGTCCACGGCCGGCCCTCCTCTATCTGGTGGTGATGTCGATGAGGGATACGCCTGGGCTCGGGACTTGGTTGCACGATGCCCGAAAATTGGTCAGTCGGACTTCTCTGGTTTCGGCATCTCGACCAGGCGGTCCAGGGCCCGGTAGGCGAGGTCGACGAACGCCGCCGTCGGACATCTCCACCTTCGGCGCCGGGCACGAAGGAGAGCTGGGCGACGGCGATGCCGCGGCGCATGATCGCCATCGTGTAGTCGCACCGACCGCTTGTCGGAGACCTGGACGGTGACTCGCCAGGCCGTGAGCGAGATGTGACCGTCGTCGAAGTCCGCGACCTGGTCGACCTCGGTGCCGAGCTGTCGTCCTCGGCCTCGCAGCTGCCCAGCTGCTGGCGCACCGCCTCGACGAACGCCTTGGCCCGCTTCGCGCGGCAGCGTCGCCACGGTCTCGGTGAGCCCGAACTCGGCGGGCAGCTTGGCCTCGGGGATCAGGAACGTGCGGGTCATGTTGGCCGCGAACGCCGCCTTCTTGAACTTCCCGCTGAACGACGCCTGGTCGCAGCGGGTCGCGGCCAGGTTGCGTGGTGGCCCGCCGAGGCTCGGTGCCGACCCACGGCCGGTCGATCGTGGGAGACGGGCGGCAGGTCGAGCTCGGTGAGCATGGCCGGGGCCTTGCCGACCGGCAGCGGCGCCACCAGTCGCGCCTGGGCTCTGCCGGCGCACTCGCCGCCCTCGGGCAGCGTGCACAGCGCGGACACGGCGGAGGCCAGCAGGTCGGTGTTGCCCTCGATGTTCGGGCGCGGCCGTCGTTGCCGACCATGGTCGCGGTGGTGGTCGTGAACCGACCCGGTGCGCGCGACGCCGACCGCGATGGTGGTCAGCGGGTCGTCGTAGGCGCGGAGCACGACCAGCATCGCCTGGTCGCCGAGCCGACTTCACGCGGCGGGTCGAGACCAGCTGGGTGCGCTCGACCTGTGCAGCCGGCGTACCACCCGAGCGTGGTGGCGAAGGCTCGCCGAGCGGCGCGGAGCCGTGCCGGACAGCTCGGTGGCCTGGGTCGCCGACCTGGTCGGTCCCGGCCTGGTCCGCTCGGACTCGAACGTCCGCACCAGCGCGGCCGTGCCGCCGGGGTCGGCGTAGCGCTCCTGCTGGCACGGGATGACCAGCCCGTTGCCGTCGGAGTTGTTGTCGGTGTCGCGTTCCAGCCGCGGCCGCCGATGGCCGTGCGCGACCGCCGACTCGCCCACCATCACCGCCGGGGTCAGCGAGGCCGACGCGCCGGTCGCAGGATGGCTCCTGGGTGGCGCGTCCGGCGTGCGATGATCGCGGTCGAGGCTCGGGGCGTACGCCGGCGGCATCGGTGACCATCGAGCCGGTGACGACCACCGCGGCCAGCGGCGGCGACGGCCCCCACCGTCGTGTGGGTACGCCGCCGGGCCGAGCCCGCGCGGCGGACGATCGAGCCGCGCGGCCAGCGGGCGTCCGCGACCATCGGCGACCAGCGGCTCGAAGGCGGAGCGGATCTCGGACGCGGGCACCTCGCGGTGGAGCGAGAACTGGGTCACCGCCGTCCCGCAGCTCGCGCTCGGCGTCGTCCAGCGGCAGGCCGATCTCGCGCGCCATCTGCGGCATCGTGACCTTGGCCAGCTGGGTGAGCAGCAGGGCACGGCGCTGGGTGATCGTCAGCTTCGCGAGCGCGTCGAGGGTGGCCCTGACCTCGGGGTCGATGTCCTTGTCGCGGTGCCAGAGGCGCGCGGTGTGCCGGCGCTGGGCGTGGCGCCAGGCCTGCGGGCGCACCGACTCCTCGGGGTCGTCGAGGGCCGAGACCTTCCGCCAGTGGTGCCAGGCGACGATGAAGGAGTCGCGCACGGCGGCGCGCGAGGCCGCGAGGTCGCCGGTCAGCGCGTAGGTCTGCAGCAGCAGCCGCTCGCGGGCGTCCTTGTAGAACGTGTCGAAAAGATCGGGGTCCCTCATGGCAGCCACCAACGGTACGCGAGGATCCGGACGCGGCGTTCCTCGGCGTGGGAACGCCGACGTCCGCCGGGGCTCGGGCGATGATGCAATGGCCATGACTTCGCTGTTGCCGTCGCCTCGGACACCCGCCCCGGCGACACCCGACTACGATCTCGCGGCCACCGCCGACCGCTGGTGCCGCTGGCGTTCGCGGGCGGCCTCGCCGCGGCGGCCTCCACGCTGGTCGTCTTCCTCGGCCTCGGCGTGGTCGGCTGGTTCCTCACCGATGGCGGCGCCCACGGCGCCCCGCGCGACGGCCTGCGCGTCGGCGCCCTGGGCTGGCTGCTCGGCCACGGCTCCGGCGTCACGGTCGAGGGCGCCGCGATCACGGCGATGCCCCTCGGCGTCACCCTGGTCTGCGCCTGGGCGATCTGGCGGATCGGTCAGCGGGTGGGCGACTCCATCTCCGGCCACGGTCCCGACGCCTCCGGCCTCTCCGACGGCGAGCGCGACTGGACGGTGCCGCTCGCCTCCGGCCTCTTCGCCCTCGGCTACGTCGTCACCGCGGTGCTCGTCGTCAGCGTCGCCGCGACCCCGTCCACCGACCCGAGCACGGCCGGCGTGGTCGGCTGGTCGCTGGCCCTGTGCTTGTTCGTCGGCGCGCCGGCCATCGCGGTCGGCGCCGGCCGGGCCGCGATCTGGCTCGCCGCTGGTGCCGCTGCCCGTGCGGGCGACCTTCACCCTTGCTCGCACCGTGCTGGTCATCTGCGTGGCTGGCGGTCTCGCTCGCGGCGTTCGTCGCTGGCGCTGGTCGTGGACTTCGACACCGCCGCCAACATCATGTCCCAGCTCGACGCCAACGCCGGCGACACCGTGCTTTTCGTGGTGCTCAGCCTGCTGGTGCTGCCCAACGCGCGTCGCCTTCTCCGGCTCCTACCTGCTCGGGCCGGGCTTCACCGTCGGCACCGGCACCCTGGTCACCCCGCAGGTCGCCGTGATCGGCGCCCTGCCGATGTTTCCGATGCTGGCCGCCCTGCCCGACAACGGCCCGGCTCCGGCGTGGACCGCCTGGCTGCTCGCGGTCCCGGTGCTGGTCGCCGCGCTCGCAGCGGCCTGGGTGCAGCGGAGCTTCCCGACCATGCGCTGGGACGAGGGCGCGCTGCGCGGCTGCGCGGGCGGCATCGTGGCCGGCGTCGGCTTCGCCGCTGATCGCGGCGGTGGCCGGCGGCGCGGTCGGTCCCGGGCGGATGCGCGACGTGGATCCGCTGGTCGGCGACGTGCTCCTCCAGGCGGTCACGGCCTTCGGCATCGGCGGCCTGCTTGGGTGGGCGTGGCGATGACCTGGTGGCAGCGGCGGCGCCGGCGCTCGAGACCGACGAGACCGACGAGCGCTCGCCGCCTCCTAGACTGCAGGGCGTGCCCACCGCTGAGACCGCGCGCCTCGTCGTGCTCGTGTCCGGCAGCGGCACCAACCTCCAGGCCCTGCTCGACGCCTGTGCCGACCCGGCGTACGGCGCCGCGGTGGTCGCCGTCGGCGCCGACCGCGACGGCATCCAGGGGCTCGAGCGGGCCGGAGCAGGCCGGCGTGCCGACGTTCGTGCAGCGGGTCAAGGACCACGACACCCGCGAGGACTGGGACCTGGCCATGGCCGACGCCGTCGGCGAGCACCAGCCCGACCTGGTCGTCTCCGCCGGCTTCATGAAGCTCGCCGGCGAGGCGTTCCTGGATCGCTACGCCGGCCGCTACGTCAACACCCACCCCGCGCTGCTGCCGTCGTTCCCGGGCATGCACGGCGCCGCCGACGCGCTCGCCTACGGCGTGAAGGTCACCGGCGCCACCCTCTTCGTGGTCGACGGCGGCATCGACACCGGTCCGATCGTGGCGCAGACGGTGGTGCCGGTCGAGGACGACGACACCGTCGAGTCGCTGCACGAGCGGATCAAGGTCGCCGAGCGGCAGATGCTGGTCGACTCCGTGGGACGGATGGCCCGCGAGGGCTTCACCATCACCGACAGAAAGGTCCGCTTCGGACATGCTTGAGACTTCCAGACGACGGCCGCATCACGGTCCGCCGCGCCCTCGTGTCGGTCTACGACAAGGCCGGGCTCGAGGAGCTGGTCCGCGGCCTGCACGATGCCGGCGTCGCTCTGGTCTCCACCGGAGGCTCTGCCGCGCTGATCGAGGGTCTCGGCCTGCCGGTGACCAAGGTGGAGGACCTGACCGGCTTCCCTGAGTGCCTCGACGGCCGCGTGAAGACGCTGCACCCCGCGGTGCACGCTGGCATCCTGGCCGACCGTCGCCTCGACTCCCACGTGCAGCAGCTCGGCCGACCTCGACATCGAGCCCTTCGACCTGGTCGTCTCCAACCTCTACCCGTTCACCGCAGACCGTCTCCTCCGGGCGCCTCGCCCGACGAGTGCGTCGAGCAGATCGACATCGGCGGGCCGTCGATGGTGCGCGCGGCCGCCAAGAACCACCCGTCGGTCGCGATCGTCACCTCGCCGGCCCGTTATCCCGACGTGCTGGCCGCCGTCGCCGCTGGCGGCTTCACGCTCGAGCAGCGCAAGGCGCTGGCCGCCGAGGCGTTCGTGCACACGGCGACCTACGACGTGGCGGTGGCCTCGTGGATGGGCAGCGTGCTGACCGACAGCTCCGACGGCACCGGCTTCCCGGCATGGGTGGGCGGCACCTGGGACAAGGCATCGGTGCTGCGCTACGGCGAGAACCCCCACCAGAGCGCCGCTCTCTACCTCAACAGCTTCACGCCCGGGCTGGCCCAGGCCACCCAGCTGCACGGCAAGGAGATGTCCTACAACAACTACGTCGACGCCGATGCGGCCCGGCGGGCGGCGTACGACTTCGACGAGCCGGCGGTGGCGATCATCAAGCACGCCAACCCGTGCGGGATCGCGGTCGGCGCCGATGTCGCCGAGGCGCACCGCAAGGCGCACGACTGCGATCCCGTCTCGGCGTTCGGCGGCGTGATCGCGACCAACGTGCCGGTGTCTGCGGCGATGGCCGACGCAGGTGGCCGAGATCTTCACCGAGGTCGTTGTCGCGCCCGGCTACGACGAGGGCGCGGTGGAGATCCTGTCGGCCAAGAAGAACGTCCGGCTGCTGGTCTGCCCGCCGCTGCCGCGTGGCGGGCGCCGAGATCCGCCCGATCTCCGGTGGCCTGCTGATGCAGCAGCGCGACCTGGTCGACGCCGACGGCGACGACCCGGCGAGCTGGACCCTGGCCACCGGCGCCGCCGCCGGGCCCGAGGTGCTCGCCGACCTGGCGTTCGCCTGGAAGGCCTGCCGCGCCGTGAAGTCCAACGCGATCCTGCTGGCCAAGGACGGCGCCTCCGTCGGCGTCGGCATGGGCCAGGTCAACCGGGTCGACTCCTGCAAGCTCGCCGTGCAGCGGGCGGGGGAGCGGTCGAAGGGTGCGGTGGCCGCGTCCGACGCGTTCTTCCCGTTCGAGGACGGCCCGCAGATCCTGATCGATGCCGGCGTGGCCGCGATCGTGCAGCCCGGCGGCTCGGTGCGCGACGAGCTGACCATCAAGGCCGCCGAGGCGGCCGGCGTGACCATGTACTTCACCGGGACCCGGCACTTCTTCCACTGAGGTCGGGTCTGACACACTTCCGGTCGTGACTGCGCAGACCCTCGACGGCTCCGCCACCGCCGCTGCGATCAAGGAGGAGCTCCGCGTCCGGGTCGCCGCCCTGCGCGAGCGCGGCGTGACGCCAGGGCTCGGCACGGTGCTGGTCGGCGAGGATCCCGGCTCGCGGTGGTACGTCAACGGCAAGCACAAGGACTGTGCTGAGGTCGGCATCGAGTCGCTCCGGGTCGACCTGCCCGCCACCGCGACGCAGGAGGAGATCGAGCAGGCGGTGGCCGGCCTCAACGCTGACCCGGCCTGCACTGGCTACATCGTGCAGCTGCCGCTCCCCAAGGGCCGCGACGAGAACCGCGTGCTCGGTCTGATCGACCCGGCCAAGGACGCCGACGGTCTGCATCCGACCAACCTCGGGTGGCTGGTGCTCGGTCACCCCGCGCCGTTGCCGTGTACGCCGGCGGGCATCGTCGAGCTCCTGCGGCGCCACGACGTGACCGTCGCCGGTGCGGACGTGGCCGTGATCGGCCGCGGCGTCACCGTCGGCCGGCCGCTCGGGCTGCTGCTCACCCGGCGCAGCGAGAACGCCACCGTCACCCTCTGTCACACCGGCACCCGCGACCTGGCTGCCCATGTGGGTCAAGCCGACATCGTGGTCGCCGCGGCGGGCGTGCCCGGCATCATCAGCGGGGAGATGGTCAAACCCGGCGCGGCCGTGCTCGACGTCGGCGTCTCCCGCGTCGACGGCAAGCTCGCCGGCGATGTCGCCCCAGAGGTGTGGGAGACCGCCGGTTGGGTCTCACCCAACCCCGGCGGTGTGGGCCCGATGACCAGGGCCATGCTGCTCTCCAACATCGTCGCGATGGCTGAGCAGTCCCTGCCGTGACTGACGCCGAACCGGACGACGACCCGCCCGTCGAAGAACCATCTCTCTTGACGGACCGCCGCTATCCGTCGACGATCGGCGGTGCCTTCTACCTGCTCATCCTGGTCGTCACCGCCGGCGGGATCGTCGCGGCGTACGTCGACGACTGGCGACTGGGCGTTCGCATCGTCGGGTTCGCACTGATCGCCGCCGGGGCAATCCGGCTGGTGCTGCCCCAACGCGACGCCGGCATGCTCGCCGTCCGCCACCGCCTGGTCGACGTGGCGATCCTGGCCGCCATGGGTGTGGCCCTGATCTTCCTGGCTGGCGACATTCCTGCGCAGCCGGTCTGACTGCGGATCACGTCTCGCCCGCTCAGGCCGCCTGGAGGAATGCCTGGACGCGAGCCAGGGCCTCGGTCCGGCTCTGTACGCCCAGCCGGAGGAAGACGTTCTCGAGGTGCTTGCGCACGGTTGCATCGGAGAGCCCGAGCGTGCGCGCAATCTGCGTGTTGCTGGCCCCCGTGGCCACCTGGCGCAAGACCTCCCACTGACGTGGTGTCAGGTTCGGTTCGCTGCGAAGCTCCCGGTCACGACGCGTGTGCAGCTCGGCCAGGTGGGGGCGTACCAGGGCGAGCATCGCCTTCTCGCGCTCGGAGAAGTCGGGCGCGCCCTTGTCGCGCCAGAGGAGCAGTCGTCTGTCTGTGCCCGCGAGCGGGGTCATCGGCACCAGGATCTCGTCCTGGACACCGATCCGCAGGTACAACGAACCGAGCGGGGTGTTGGCGAAGCTCAGGGAGCGTTTCGTCTCCGCGTGGTGAAGCAGGGTGGAGTAGTCGCCGGTCGTCAGCGGTCCAGCGCAGCCGTCCTCCTCCCAGAACTGCTGCCAGAACAACGTCATGTACTCATCGGACATGCCGACCGACTCCTCGCGCCGCACGCCGTCATCGGTGACGACGAGTGCCCGGACCCGTTGTTCGGCAACGTCCATCAACTGAAAGGTGATGTCGTCACACGGTATTTGCTCGCGCAGGCCCATCAGGACGTCGGCGTAGAAGATGTCGTCCTCGTCGGCCGCCGGCAGGCACTGATCGAACAGCTCAAGCAAGGTTCGGATGTCAGTGTCGGTGATGACCCAGCTGCTCGCCATGAGGCTACTCCGTTCTGTCCGTTCTCGAGACTACGGCGACCGTGCCGAAGAGGACATACGCGTTTTCGCGTACGCCGATCTTCCAGCGTCGAACGTCGCATTCCGTTCGGCGCCCAGCGGGAGCACCGTCGACCCATGACTACATCAACGCTCATCCACCGCCCAGCCCACTTCGTCGCCGTCGCCGCCACCGGTCTGGCCGGTCTCGTGCTGGCCGCCACCCTCACGAGTGCGCAGGCCAGCCCAGAACGCGGTGATGCCCCAGCCGTCCCCGCCCCCACCAACGGCCGCTACATCGAGCGCGCCTGTTTCATCACCCCTGTTCACTGGAACGAAGGGCTCGACGGACCTCTGCCCCGCTGCTACACCTTCGTCGCCTGATCGGGACTCCCCTCGCCGCCATTGCGGTGCCCGAGCCCGAGCGCCACAATCGAAAGATGGGTGCGGACCCGGTGCCGACGTTCTGCCCGTTGTGTGTCTCGCGCTGCGGAGCACGCGCGGACGTCAGCGACGGAACCCTGCTCGCCTTGCATCCGGACCCGTCGCACCCGACAGGGCAGGCGATCTGCGTGAAAGGCAAGGCGGCGCCGGAGATCGTGTACCACCCGTCGAGACTTCTCCACCCGCTCCGACGAACCAGACCCAAGGGCGCTGCGGATCCCGGCTGGGAGCGCATCTCGTGGGACGAGGCACTGGACGCCGTGGCCGAGCGGCTCCAGGCCGCGGCCGCAACAGACGGGCCCGAGTCGGTGGCGTTCAGCACGAGCTCGCCGTCCACCTCAGCGATCAGTGATTCGGTCGACTGGATCCAACGGCTCATCCGCGCTTTCGGCACGCCGAACTACTGCGGCTACATGGAGCTGTGCGGGTGGGGTCGCTACCTGGCGCCGCTCTACACGTTCGGCGCGTCCGTCCCTGGGGAGTACCTGCCGGACCTCGAGAACGCCGGATGCATCCTGTTCTGGGGGTACAACCCGTCGGTGGCTCGGCTGGCGCACGCGACGAGCACGGTGGCAGCGGTCCGCCGTGGTGCGAAGCTGGTGGTGGTCGATCCACGCAAGGCAGGTCTCGCCGCGAAGGCCGATCATTGGCTGCGGGTGCGGCCGGGGACCGACGCGGCGCTCGCGCTGTCCATCACCCACGTGATGATCGAGCACGGTTGGTACGACGCTGACTTCGTCCGCGACTGGACCAATGCGACCGACATCGTCGATGGCGCAAGCGTGTGGGACCTGCTCGTCAAGCGCTGTGCGGAGTTCGCTCCGGAGCGGGCTGCAGCGATCACGGGTGTGTCACCGGCCGACATCGTCGCGACGGCGCAGACGATCTGGCAGGCGCGCCCGGTCGCCTTCTACACGTGGAGCGGGCTCGAGCAGCACAGCGGCACGACGCAGGCGATCCGCGCGATCAACGTCCTCTATGCGTTGACCGGGAGCTTGGACGTACCCGGCGGCAACGTGCTGTTCGAATCGGTCCCGACGAACCCGATCGACGGCAAGGAGCTTCTCTCCGAGTCGCGACCTGCTGCGGTGGGATTCGACACGCGGCCGCTCGGCCCGGCTCGCTTCGAGTTCGTCACGGGCGAGGACTTCTACACCGCGGCGCTCGACCGTCGGGTCAAGGCGCTGGTGGGCTTCGGCGGCAACATGGTGATGGCCCATGCGGACAGCCTGCGCGGCCGCGATGCCCTGTCCAGCCTGGACTTCTTCGCCCAGGCCGACCTCTTCATGACCCCGACGGCGGAGCTCGCAGACATCGTGCTGCCGGTCGCGACCCCCTTCGAGTCCGAGGCGCTGAAGGTCGGTTTCGAGTACAGCCAGGAAGCACAGTCACTGGTGCAGCTCAGACAGCCGCTCGTAGCTCCTCGCGGTGAGGCACGCTCAGATCTCCAGATCGTCTTCGAGCTCGCGACGCGGCTCGGTCTCGGCGCGCACTTCTGGGACGGCGACATCGAGGCAGCGTTTCGACACCAGCTCTTGCCCAGCGGAGTCACGCTGGAGGAGCTGAGGGCACATCCCGAAGGGGTGCGGTTGCCGCTCGTCACCCGCTACCGCAAGTACGCGGACGTCGGGTTTGCGACCCCGTCGGGCAAGGTGGAGCTCTACTCGTCCACCCTCGCCGCCCACGGATATGAACCGCTTCCTGCTTACCAGGAGCCGCTGATCAGTCCTCGCTCCCGCCCCGACCTTGCTGAGAGATACCCCCTGATCCTCAGCTGCGCCAAGACGCTGTTCTTCTGTGAGAGCCAGCATCGGCAGGTAGCCGCCCTGCGCAAGAGTGCGCGCGACCCCCTGGTCGAGATGCACCCCTCCACCGCGGAGTCGCGGGGCATCGAGGCGGGTGACTGGGTCTCCTTGGAGACCCCACGAGGCAGCGTGCGCGCGCGCACGAAGCTGAACGCCTCGCTCGATCCGGGTGTGGTCTTCGGCCAGCATGGCTGGTGGGAAGCGTGCGACGAGCTCGGCCTGCCTGGCTATCCGCCGTACGGCCCTGGCAGCGCGAACCTCAACCTCGTGCTCCCTCAGACCCCCAGCGATCCGGTCAGTGGCAGCTCACCGATGCGGGCGACCGTTTGCGAGATCCGGCCCCTCTAGCCCCAGCAAGCCGAACGAACCGGGTGCGCCCGCACAGGGGCGCACCCGGCTCGTGGATGCTCAGCGTCCGCAGACGGTGCCGGGATCAGACCCCGCGGCCTCCGCGGGCCCGGCCGAGGATGAAGAGCACGAGCGCGACAATTGCGAGGATGATGAGAATGGTCCACAACACGATAGAACTCCGTTCACCAGGCCCGAGGTAGTTCCCTCGGACAGGCCCTCTGGCCGTGATCAATGGGTACCCCACCCGCTTGTGCGCAAACCCAACGAAAATCTGAGCCTCGCTTGAGCCGGGAAGCTCCCTGTGCAACGGCTGAGCAGGGCCGGCCGGTGCGAGGATGGCCGGGTGCGTCGCGCTGTGGCTGCTCTGCTCTCCGTGACGGTGGCGTTGGTGCTGGCGGATTCGGCGGTGGTCACGCTGGCGCTGCCCGACATCCTCCGGCACCTGGATGCGTCCGTCGGGCAAGTTGCCTGGGTCCTGATCGCGTTCAACCTCGTGCTCGGTCTCGGAGTGGTGCCAACGGCGCTGACCTTCGCCCAGGCGCAGCCGCGCATCCTGACTGCCCTTGGTATCGCGGTGTTCGCCGGCGCCTCGGCATGGTGTGCGGTTGCGGGCTCGATCGATGCGTTGATCGCGGCTCGCTGCGTGCAGGCGCTGGGAGGCGCGTTCGCGCTGGTCGGGTGCCTGGAGCTCTTGGTCGCGGAGCACGGCGAGCGTCGCGGGCTCGCGACGTGGGTCACCGCGGGCGTGATCGGCACGGCCACCGGTCCGGTCGCGGGCGGCCTGCTGACCGAAGCGTTCTCGTGGCAGGCGATCTTCGTGGTGCAGGTGCCGTTCGCCGTGCTGGCGGTGCCGGCCGCACTCGCGGTGCAGGCACCACCCGAGCAGGGGCCGCCGGACCGTCATCGTCCGGCCGTGCGGCCCAACCTGACCCTCGCCCTGCTCTCGGCTGCGCTCACGGCGGCGCTGTTCCTACTGGTTCTTCTCCTCGTCGAGGGCTGGCGCCACTCCCCGGCCACCGCCGCCTTGACCGTGTCCGTCGTGCCGGTCGCTGCTCTCGCTGCACGCTCGCTGGCTCGGCTACTGCGTCCGTCGGGTGAGGTCGAGGTCGCGGTGGGCTGCTTCCTGATCGCCGGGGGGTTGGTCGGCCTCGCGATTCTTCCGTCGTCCGACCTTGCCTGGACGGTTGCGCCGCAGGCACTGGTGGGTCTGGGCCTGGGGCTGACCGTCGACCGGCTGACCTCCCAGGCGATGGAGATGCGGCTGCCCCGGGTACGGCACGCAGGCTGGACCATCGGCGCCCGGCACATGGGAGTGGTCGTGGGACTGGCCATCCTGACGCCTGTCTTCACCGCGGACCTGCAGGACGCTGAGGTACCCGCACAGGAGGCCATCGCGTCGCTGGTGCTCGATGCTCCGTTGCAGCCGGACGACAAGATCTCCCTGGCCAAGGCGCTTGGTCGTGAGCTGTCCGGTCAGCACGGTCAGATCCCCGACCTGCACCGCGCCTTCGCGACACTGGACCTCGACCCTGAGGAGCGTCCCGCCGGGGCCCAGCTCGAGCGTGACCTCGACGCACAGCTGCAGCGCGCCGCCACTCGGGCCTTCCGCGACTCGTTCCTCCTCGGCTCCGGACTCGCGCTGCTGGCCCTGCTCAGCGTGATCGTTCCCCGCGGACGGACGAGGGCATGACGAACACGACTCGTGCACTCGGACTGCCAGCAGTCGCCCTGGTCCTGGTCGGCGGGGTGCTCGCGATCCAGCTGGCCAACGGAGGAGGGAGGTTCGAGCCGCTCCGACCGGCCGACCCGTGCGTCGCCCGGAGCGTCACGTCTCAGGCCGACGGCATCGACGGCCTCACCGAGCGCCTCGTGCTGCTCGGCATCGATGATGCAGCCTGCCGCCTGGGTCTCAGTCGCGAGGCGCTGACCCTGGAGCTCGCGCAACCCCGTGCCCGATCCGACGCCGAGGTAGCCGCAATGCGCGAGGGTCTGCTGGCCGCCGTAGGCCGGATGCGCGACGACGGATCCCTGCCCGCGGCCTCGGAGCTGGTCAACGAGGCACTGGACTCCGCGGACCTCAACGGCTTCCTGGAGGCGGCGCTTCGCGCCGTCCCCGACCCTGTGGTCGACGCGGTGCTGGAGACCGATGACGTCCTCACGCGCGCGATCGACGACCTCGACCTGCGTCGTGTCCTGGAGAACCTGGACGACCAGAACGGTCTCAACCAACAGGTCGAAGCCGCGGTCACCCAAGCCGTCAAGGACTCGCTCGTGGCCCGCCTGCGTGACCTCTTGTGAGCTCGAGGCGCGACCCGCAGGCGCTCAGATGAGGCCGAGCTCCGTGACCGCAGCGCGCTCGTCGTCCAGCTCGGAGACCGACGCGTCGATCCGGCCCCGGGAAAAGTCGTCGATGTCGAGGCCCTGGACGATCTCCCAGTCACCACCCTTGGTGGTGACCGGGAAGGAGGAGATGAGGCCCTCGGGCACGCCGTAGGAGCCGTCGGAGACGACGGCCATCGAGACCCAGTCGCCCTCGGCGCTGCCCAGCAGCCAGTCACGGGCGGCGTCGACGGTGGCCGAGGCGGCGGAGGCGGCCGAGGAGGACCCTCGAGCCTCGATGATCGCGGCGCCGCGCTTGGCGACGGTGGGGATGAAGTCGTCCTCGATCCACGACTGGTCGCCGATGGCCTCGGCAGCATTGCGGCCGGCGATCTCGGCGTGGAAGACGTCGGGGTACTGAGTAGCGGAGTGGTTGCCCCAGATCGTCATTTTCTTGATGTCCGTGACCGGGGCGCCGGACTTGCGGGCCACCTGCGAGATGGCCCGGTTGTGGTCCAGACGGGTGAGGGCGGAGAACCGCTCCTTGGGGATGTCCGGGGCGTTGTTCATCGCGATCAGGGCGTTGGTGTTGGCGGGGTTGCCGGTCACGCCGATGCGCACGTCGTCGGCGGCCACGGCGTTGAGGGCCTTGCCCTGGGCAGTGAAGATGGCGCCATTGGCTGACAGCAGGTCGCCGCGCTCCATGCCGGGGCCGCGGGGCCTGGCGCCGACGAGCAGTGCGAGGTTGACGCCATCGAAGATCTTTTCCGCGTCGTCGCCGATCTCGATGCCGGCCAAGTGGGGGAACGCGCAGTCGTCGAGCTCCATCACGACCCCCTCGAGCGTCTTCAGTGCCGGAGTGATCTCCAGCAGGCGGAGCTCGATGGGACGATCCCCGAGGAGCGAACCGCTCGCGAGGCGGAAGAGCAGGCTGTAGCCGATCTGCCCGGCGGCGCCGGTGACAGCGATCTTCAGCGGAGAAGAACTCACGAGGACTCCTAGTTCTGGGACGTCTGAGGAGGGTCGCGGCCGAACCTAGCAGCGTGTACGAGACCATGTGCCCATGGGTCGCGCATCGGTACGACGCCTGCTCGCGGCCGGTGCAGCCGCCGTGCTTGTCCTGTTCGCCGGCGGATGCGGCTCGTACACGGAGACCAGTCCGGCGGCTGGCGTCGACGAGCTGGTGATCCCGACCCCCAGCCCCGACCCCGACGACTTCGTGACCGTGATCGACAACCCGTGGTTGCCCCTGGGGCTCGGCGCCCGGTGGACCTATCGCGCCGGTAGTCGGGACGTCACGGTGTCCGCTGGTGAGGGTCCGACGATCGCCGGGGTCGCGACCACCGGGGTCACCACTGACGGGGTGGGTTCCGCGCCGGTGGTCGACTTCTACGCCGAGGACGCCGACGGCAACGTGTGGTGGTTCGGGCGCGAGGGCGAGTGGCGAGCCGGTGACGAGGGCGCCCAGGCCGGCATCGCCATGCTCGCCCGACCTCGGCTCGGTGACGGTTACGCCGAGATGGGCGAGGACGGTCGGGCCGGTCAGCGCTCGCTGATCATCGGACTGGGTGACGAGCTGGTCATCGAGACGACATCGGCACTCGGTGAAGTCGCGGTCAGCCGCTACCAGCGCGGCACGGGGCTGGTGCTGCGTACCGGGGCCGAGATCGAGCTGGGCTCGTCGCGCACGACGAGCCCCAGCCCTGATCGGTTACTGCTGTGCCGGCGGCTGCTGCTGCGCTGGGATCCACTGCTGGGCTTGCGGGTCCCACTGCCAGCCGTCCTGGATGATCGGCTGCTGGACCGGCTGGACCGGCTGGACCGGCTGGCCAGCGGTTGGTGGAGCCGCTTGCTGCTGCGGCTGACTCCACTGCTGCTGCAGCTGGTCAGCGGGCTGGGGCTGCTGGGCCTGCGGATAGCCCGGGACCTGCTGGTTCCACTGCTGCTGGTACTGGTCCGGTGTTCCGTACCCGGGCACGGCCTGCTTCGGACCGCTGAACTTGAGACCGGAGCCGGGCACCGGGTCGGTGCCGTGCCCGAACAGCGCGGGGTAGGCGAGGCCGGCCAGCGCCCCG
This sequence comes from uncultured Actinomycetota bacterium, assembly GCA_963829975.1. Classification (GTDB taxonomy): domain Bacteria; phylum Actinomycetota; class Actinomycetes; order Propionibacteriales; family Nocardioidaceae; genus Nocardioides. The sequence continues at coordinate 59,721 of CAWHKK010000018.1, read as the reverse complement.
CCGACGAGTGGGGCAACGACGAACAGCCACAGCTGCGCGATGGCGTCCCCGCCGGAGAACAGGCCGACGCCGATCGACCGGGCCGGGTTGACGGACGTGCCGGTGGCCCACATGGACGCGAAGTGCACTGCTGCCAGTGCGAGGCCGATCGCCAGCGGCGCCAGGGCCGGGTGCTCGTTGCGGGTGTCGGTGACGGCCAGGATGACGGTGAGGAAGATGAACGTCATCACGATCTCGATGATCAGGGCGCCACCGAGGGCCACCGCCGCCGTGATCACCGAACCCGTTGGCTCCGAGCGGTTCGCCGATCTCGTAGCCGGTGTCGCCGGCGCACCAGGATCAGCGCCAGCACCAGACCGCCGACGATGCCCCCGGCCAGCTGGGCGCCCATGTAGGTGCCAGCCTCGCGCCAGGAGATCCGTCCACCGAGCGCCGCACCAATAGAGACAGCAGGGTTGAAGTGTCCGCCGGAGACCCGGCCGAACGCGTACACCATCACGATCACCGCGATACCGAACGCGAGCCCGACCGAGGCATAGTCTCCCGAGCCCAGCTGGGACCCGGCGACGGCGCCGACGCCGAAGAGGACCAGCACGAAAGTGCCGATGGCCTCCGCCGACAGCTTCTGGAAGATGGTGGGGGGCGCGACCGGCCCGGTGGCTTCTGTCATGGCGAGAACTCCTCGTTATGGGGATACCGACAACCCGAGTGCCCGTGCAGCCTAGTCCCAAACCTGCCCGTTGCCGCGCCTCTGCAGGGGTGCGAGGCTGGCCGAGTCCGCCGCTGCGAAGCGCGGTCGGGTATCTTGATGTCAAGGAACTTTTCCCGAGAATGTGACAGCCCCAGGAGTGCGCCCGACCATGGCCAATGCAGACCAGTCCCGGATCATCTACACGCTCACCGACGAGGCGCCGCTGCTGGCGACGTACTCGTTCCTGCCGATCATCGAGGCGTACGCCGCCAAGGCCGGCGTGGGCGTCGAGACCCGCGACATCTCGCTGGCGGCCGGATCATCGCGCAGTTCCCGGACCGGCTGACCGACGAGCAGCGCCAGGACGACGCGCTCGCCGAGCTGGGGGAGCTGGCGAAGTCGCCCGAGGCGAACATCATCAAGCTGCCCAACGTCTCCGCGTCGACGCCGCAGCTCAAGGCCGCGATCAAGGAGCTGCAGGACGAGGGCTACGACGTCCCGGACTTCCCCGATGACCCGCAGACCGACGAGCAGCAGGTCCGCTCGCGCCGCTACGACAAGGTCAAGGGCTCGGCGGTCAACCCCGTGCTGCGCCAAGGCAACTCCGACCGCCGGGCGCCGGCCTCGGTCAAGAACTACGCCAAGGCCCACCCGCACCGGATGGGTGCCTGGTCCTCCGACTCGAAGACCAACGTCGCGACGATGGGCGAGCACGACTTCCGATCCAACGAGAAGTCGGTCGTCATCGAGAGTGACGACACCCTGCGCATCGAGCACGTCTCCGCCGACGGCGCCGTGACGGTGCTCAAGGACGAGGTTCCGGTGCTCGCGGGCGAGGTCGTCGACGGGACCTTCATGAGCGTCGCCGCGCTGCGCCGCTTCCTGACCGAGCAGATCGCGCGGGCCAAGTCCGACGACGTGCTGTTCTCGCTGCACCTCAAGGCGACGATGATGAAGGTCTCCGACCCGATCATCTTCGGCCACGGCGTGCAGGCGTTCTTCCCGACCCTGTTCGAGCAGTACGGCGCCCAGCTGGCCGAGGCCGGCATCTCGCCCAACGACGGACTCGGCGGGCTGCTCACCGCCACTCGACGCCCTGCCCGACGGCGAGGCGATCAAGCGCCGCGGTCACCCAGGGACTGGCCGACGGCCCGCGGATGGCGATGGTCGACTCCGACAAGGGCATCACCAACCTGCACGTGCCGTCCGACGTCATCATCGACGCCTCGATGCCGGCGATGATCCGCACCTCGGGCCACATGTGGGGACCCGCAGGGCGAGGAGGACGACACGCTCGCGGTCATCCCAGACTCGTCGTACGCCAGCGTCTACCAGACCGTGCTCGACGACTGCCGGGCCAACGGCGCGGTCGATCCAGCAACGATGGGCTCGGTGCCCAACGTCGGGCTGATGGCACAGGCCGCGGAGGAGTACGGCTCGCACGACAAGACGTTCGAGGCGGCCGCGGCCGGCACCATTCGTGTCGTCGACGGCTCGGGCACGACCCTGATCGAGCACACCGTCGAGCCGGGCGACATCTGGCGCGCCTGCCAGACCAAGGACGCGCCGATCCGCGACTGGGTGAAGCTGGCGGTGAGCCGGGCCCGCCTCAGCGACACCCCTGCCATCTTCTGGCTCGACGACACGCGCGCCCACGACGCCGTGCTGATCGCGAAGGTCAAGGAGTACCTGGGTGAGCACGACACCGACGGGCTCACGATCGAGATCATGACTCCGGCCGACGCGACGGCGTACTCGTTCGAGCGGATCCGCCGGGGCGAGGACACCATCTCGGTCACCGGCAACGTGCTCCGCGACTACAACACCGACCTCTTCCCGATCCTCGAGCTCGGCACCTCGGCCAAGATGCTGTCGGTGGTGCCGCTGATGGCGGGCGGCGGTCTCTTCGAGACCGGTGCTGGTGGATCAGCGCCGAAGCACGTGCAGCAGCTGGTCAAGGAGAACTACCTGCGGTGGGACAGCCTCGGCGAGTTCTTCGCGCTGGCTGCGAGCTTCGAGCACCTCGCTCAGTCGACCGACAACGCGCGTGCCCAGGTGTTGGCCGACACCCTCGACAAGGCGACCGGCACCTTCCTCAACGAGGACAAGTCGCCGACTCGCAAGCTGGGCGGCATCGACAACCGGGGTTCGCACTTCTATCTCGCCCTGTACTGGGCCGAGGAGCTCGCGCAGCAGTCGGAGGACGCAGAGCTTGCAGCCGACTTCAAGGCACTGGCCGAACGGCTGCGGGGCAACGAGGAAGAGATCGTGTCCGAGCTGAACGCGGTGCAGGGCTCTCCGGCCGACATCGGTGGCTACTACAAGCCGGACGCCGACAAGGTCATCCCGATCATGCGCCCGTCCACGACGTTCAACGAGGCGATCGACTCCCTCTGAGCTGTTGGCGAAACCGCTGGGCGCCGAGGAATAGGTGGTCGGTGGGGTCGAGTTGGACGATAAGTGCCCATGACGACCAGCCCCACTGCGACGAAGGCGCCGGTTCGCGCCAGCCACTTCGGGCTGGCGGTGCTTGCGCTCGCCATGGGTGGGTTCGCGATCGGCACCACCGAGTTCGTGACCATGGGGCTGCTGCCCCAGGTGGCGGCCGGCGTCGATGTCTCCATCCCCACCGCGGGCCACCTGATCTCGGCGTACGCCGTGGGCGTGGTCGTGGGCGCTCCGGTCCTCGCGTTCTTCGGGGCCAGGTGGCCGCGCCGCGGGCTGCTCGTGGCGCTGATGGTCGCCTACGGCGTGTTCAACGCGCTCAGTGCGATGGCTACCAGCTTCGAGCTGCTCACCATCGGCCGCTTTCTGGACGGTCTGCCGCACGGCGCCTACTTCGGCGTCGCCTCGCTGGTCGCGGCCAGCCTGGCCCAGCCGGGCCGCAAAGGCCGGGCGGTCGCGCTGGTGATGCTGGGACTCTCGGTCGCCAACGTGGTCGGCGTGCCCGCCGCCACCTGGCTCGGCCAACACCTCGGCTGGCGCTCGGCTTTCTGGAGCGTCACCGGTCTCTCGCTGCTGACCGTGCTGATGATCATTGCCTTCGTGCCCCGGCTACCGGGAGACCCGGAGGCCACCGGCAGGCGCGAGATGGCGGCGTTCGCGAAGCCTCAGGTGTGGTTGACCCTGCTGGCCGGCGCGATCGGCTTCGGCGGGATGTTCGCCGTCTTCACCTACATCGCCCCCACGGTGACCGAGGTGGGTGGCCTCGGCGAAGGTGCGGTGCCGCTCTTCCTGCTGGTCTTCGGGCTCGGCATGGTGGCCGGCACCTGGGCCGCCGGCGAGCTCGCCGACTGGTCGGTGTTCCGGTCGCTGCTGATCGGCGCCGGAGGCATGGGGCTCGCCCTGCTCGCCTTCTGGCTGCTCGCCCCGCTTGGCTTCGCGCTGCTGCCGATCGCGTTCCTGATCACCTTCCTCGGATCGGTGCTCGTCGTGAACCTGCAGCTACGGCTGATGGACGTCGCGGGGGACGCCCAGACCCTCGGGGCGGCCCTGAACCACGCCTCGCTCAACGTGGCCAACGCCCTCGGTGCCTGGCTGGGTGGCCTGGTGATCGCGGCCGGGCACGGCTACCGGGCGCCCGCCCTGGTCGGCGCCGCGCTGTCCGCGGCTGGGCTCTTCGTGATCGTCGGGTCGGCCGCGCTTCAGCGGCGTACCAACGGGCACTAGGGTTCACCGGGTGGCGACGATAGGGGTGGCAGTCGCGATCCCGGAACCGTGGGCCAGCGAGCTCCAGGACTACCGGACCTCCGTAGGTGACACCACGGCTTCGATGATCCCGACCCACATCACGCTGGTCCCACCGACCGAGGTCGCAGGTGAGCTGCAGGTCATCGAGGCCCACCTCGACTCAGCGGCGGCGACGGTCGACTCGTTCTCCGTCCACCTGCGCGGCACCGGCACCTTCCGTCCGATCTCACCGGTGGTGTTCGTCAGCCTCGTGAAGGGGATCTCCCAGTGCGAGCAGCTGGCCGATGCCATCCGTCGAGGCCCGCTGATGACGGATCTGACGTATCCGTACCACCCGCACGTGACCGTGGCTCACGACCTGCCCGACCAGCAGCTCGACCGGGCCTTCGAAGAGCTGGCGGCGTTCGATTGCGAGTTCCAGGTCACCGACTTCTACCTGTACGTGCATGATTCCGCAGCTCGGCTGGCAACCCACCAGAAACTTCCCCCTAGCAGATGCAGGACGTAGATGACCTCGGTGACCGATCGGCTTGCGGCGATCCGGGAACGCCGGCCGTTCCTGGACCACGCCCTACGGACGCAGGAGCACTACGGCGCGGTCAAGGGCGGCCAGCAAGCCGGCGCGATCACGTACTTCGGGTTCTTGTCGTTCTTCCCGATCATGGCGCTCGCCTTCTTCGCTGTCGGCTGGCTCGCGAGGGTTCAGCCGGACGCGCAGGACGCCCTGCTGGACGCGATCGAGAACCTGCTGCCCGGCATCGTCGGTGAGGGTGCCAACGAGATCTCCCTGACCGAGATCCAGGACTCGGCCGGCACTGTCGGGGTGATCGGTCTGCTGGGTGTGCTCTTCGCCGGACTCGGCTGGTTGTCGGCGATGCGCGACGGGCTCTTCGTCGTGTTCGAGAAGCCCGCTTTCCAGCAGCCGAGCTTCGTGATCGGCAAGCTGCGCGACCTGGTCACGCTGGCAATGGTCGGTGTGGTGCTGCTGCTGAGTGTCGGCATCTCCAGCGGCGTCACCAGCTTCTCTGGTGAGCTGCTCGACCTGGTGGGACTGGAGGCCGAGCTCACCTGGCTGCTGTGGCTGCTCGCTATCGCGGTCGGCCTCGCCGCCAGCACCCTGCTCTTCTATGCGTTGTTCCGGCTGCTGGGCGACCCCGATCGTGCCCCCACGCTCGCTGTGGTCGGGAGCGCTGTTCGGAGCCATCGGGTTCGAGGTGCTCAAGCAGCTGTCGAGCCTGCTCCTGTCCACCACGGAGGGACAGCCGGCCTTCCAGGCCTTCGGCATCGCGCTGATCCTGCTCGTCTGGATCAACTACTTCTCCCGCGTGGTCATGTACGCCGCCTCCTGGGCCTACACCACCACCGCCGCCCGGGCGCTGCGAACTGGAGGTGCCGACCAGGTGCAGGGCCCGAAGGTGCCGTCGCTGAGCTCGCTCGCGAGACGGCTCACCACCGAAGCAGGAGTGGGTCGGGCCGGCGGCCGGCGGGGCGGCCGCGATGCTCGCCCTCGTGGCGCTGGTCAGGCGTCGCAGGCCCTAGCGCACTACCTGCCGTGGCGCAGTGCGGCGTGCAGGTCCCAGTTGAGGCGGGAGATCACGTCCAGCGGGATCTCCTTCGGGCAGGCGGCGGTGCACTCGCCGATGTTGGTGCAGCCGCCGAACCCCTCGTGGTCGTGCTGGCCGACCATGTTGACCACGCGGGTATCCCGCTCGGCCTGGCCCTGAGGCAGCTCGCCGAGGTGGGTGATCTTCGCGCCGAGGAACAGCGAGGCCGAGCCGTTGGGGCACGCAGCCACGCAGGCGCCGCAACCGATGCAGGTGGCCGCATCGAAGGCGCGGTCGGCGTTGTCCTTCGGCACCGGGGTGGCGTGGGCGTCGGGTGCGGCCCCGGTGTTGACCGAGATGTAGCCGCCCTGCTGGATGATCCGGTCGAAGGCGCCGCGGTCGACGCAGAGGTCCTTGATCACCGGGAACGCATCGGCACGCCACGGCTCGATCGTGATCGTGTCGCCGTCGGAGAACGACCGCATGTGCAGCTGGCAGGTCGTCGTGACCTCCGGTCCGTGGGCCTCGCCGTTGATCATCAGCCCACACATCCCACAGATGCCTTCGCGACAGTCGGAGTCGAAGGCGACGGGTTCCTCGCCCTTCGCGTTCAGCTCCTCGTTGAGCACGTCGAGCATCTCCAGGAAGGACATGTCCTCCGAGATGTCGTCCACCTCGTAGGTGTGGATCCGCCCGTCCTCCGCAGCAGTGGGCTGGCGCCAGATCTTGAGGGTCAACTTCACTTGTAGCTCCGCTGCTTCATCTCGACGAACTCGTAGGTCAGCTCTTCCTTGTGCAGGACCGGGGCCCCGTCGGGACCGCCCCACTCCCAGGCCGCCACATAGGCGTACTGGTCGTCGTGGCGCAGCGCCTCGCCCTCCTCGGTCTGCGACTCGCCGCGGAAGTGGCCGCCGCAGGACTCACGCCGGTTGAGGGCGTCGATGCACATCAGCTCGCCCAGCTCGAAGAAGTCAGCGACGCGACCGGCCTTCTCCAGCGACTGGTTCATGCTGTCGGCGGTGCCCAGGACCTTCACGTTGCGCTGGAAGTCATCCTTGAGGCTCCGGATCAGGTCGATCGCCTTCCGCAGTCCCTCCGCGGTGCGCTCCATGCCGCAGTACTCCCACATGATGTGGCCGAGCTCGCGGTGGTAGGAGTCGACGCTGCGGGTCCCGCTGGTGTTCATGAACGTCTCGATCCGCGCCTTCACCGACTCCTGCGCCTCGATCACGGCCGGGTCGTCCTCGGCCACCTTGTCAAAGGGGCCCTCGGCGAGATAGTCGCGGATGGTGTTCGGCAGTACGAAGTAGCCGTCGGCGAGCCCCTGCATCAGCGCGGAGGCGCCGAGACGGTTGGCTCCGTGGTCGGAGAAGTTGGCCTCACCGGTCACGAAGAGTCCGGGTATCGTCGACTGCAGGTCGTAGTCGACCCAGAGCCCGCCCATCACGTAGTGCACGGCTGGGTAGATCCGCATCGGCGCGGTGTAGGGGTCCTCGCCCGTGATCCGGGCGTACATGTCGAAGAGGTTGCCGTACTTGTCCTCGATCGCCTCGCGCCCCAGCCGCCCGATGGCCTCGGCGAAGTCGAGGTAGACCCCACGGCGTACGCCGTCCACCTCGGGTCCAACGCCGCGGCCCTCGTCGCACATGTTCTTCGCCTGTCGCGAGGCGATGTCGCGGGGCACCAGGTTGCCGAACGCGGGGTAGATCCGCTCGAGGTAGTAGTCGCGGTCCTCCTCGGGGATGTCGCGGGGATCCTTGGTGCAGTCGGCCTTGTTCTTCGGCACCCAGATCCGGCCGTCGTTGCGCAGTGACTCCGACATCAGGGTCAGCTTCGACTGGTGCGCCCCCGAGACCGGGATGCAGGTGGGGTGGATCTGGGTGTAGCAGGGGTTCGCCATCAGCGCGCCCTTGCGGTGTGCCCGCCAGGTAGCGGTGACGTTGCAACCCATCGCGTTGGTGGAGAGGAAGAAGACGTTGCCGTAACCGCCGGAGGCGAGCACGACGACATCGGCGAAGTAGGTCTCGATCTCGCCGGTGACCATGTCGCGCACGATGATCCCGCGGGCCCTCTTCTTGTCGCCGTCGTCGACGACGATGAGCTCGACCATCTCGTGACGGGTGTAGCACTTCACCGTGCCGGCCGCGACCTGCCGCTCGAGGGCCTGGTAGGCGCCGATCAGCAGCTGCTGCCCGGTCTGGCCGCGGGCGTAGAACGTCCGCGAGACCTGCACCCCGCCGAACGACCGGTTGTCGAGCAGGCCGCCGTACTCGCGTGCGAACGGCACGCCCTGGGCCACGCACTGGTCGATGATGTTGGTGCTGACCTGGGCGAGGCGGAAGACGTTCGACTCGCGCGAGCGGTAGTCGCCGCCCTTGATGGTGTCGTAGAACAGGCGATAGACGGAGTCACCGTCGCCCTTGTAGTTCTTCGCCGCGTTGATGCCGCCCTGTGCGGCGATCGAGTGCGCCCGGCGGGGTGAGTCCTGGTAGCAGAACGACTTGACCACGTAACCGGCCTCGCCCAGCGTCGCGGCTGCCGAGGCACCGGCCAGGCCGGTGCCGACCACGATCACCGAGAGCCGGCGCCGGTTGGCCGGATTGGCGATCCGGGCCTCGAACTGGCGGGTGTTCCACCGCTCGTCGATCGGGCCACCGGGTGCCTTGGTGTCGACGACCGGATCCCCGGCGACGTAGTAGCCGGCCGCGTCGTCGTACGCCTCCTCACCCGGCGGGCGGGTGTGCGAGGGGTCGTAGGTGTTGGTCGTGTCAGGCATGTCCGTCATGTCAGAGCCTTACTTCTCGATGACGCCGAGGACGACGAAGATCGGCACCAACGAGAAACCGCCGGCGATCACGACGGCGAGCCCGTAGCCGATCAGGTTGGCGTTGCGCCGGGCCTTCGCGTTGTTGGTGAGACCGAGGGTCTGCGCGGCACTCCAGGTTCCGTGTCGCAGGTGCAGGGCCAGCGCAACCATGGCCGCGAGGTAGATCAGGGTCATCCACCACAGGTCGAAGGTATCGACCATCAGGTTGTAGGGATCGTCGGTCTCCCCGCCTTGGGGGTTCACCTTCCCGATGGTGAAGTTCAGCAGGTGCCAGACGATGAACACCAGCAGCGTCACGCCGCCCCAGCGCATCCAGTGCGAGGAGAAGGTGGAGCTGTTGTTCTTCTTCACGACGTACTTGATCGTGCGGGCCCTGCCGGCGCGGCGCCACAGCGCCCAGGCGCAGGCCACGTGCACGACGAGCGCGCCGATCAGGGCGACCCGCGTGATCCACAGCGCACCCTCGTGCGGCAGCAGCGGCGTACCGAGCTCGCGCAGGTGGTGGGCATAGTCGTTGAAGGCATCGTGACCGGCGAAGGCCTTGAGGTTGCCGTACATGTGCATCAGCACGAAGCCGATGAAGAGCAGGCCGCTGACCGCCATCAGCATCTTCAGCGCGATCGTGTTGCGAGAGGCGCGGGAACCCTTGACGAGTGGGGTCCGGGGGATCGGATGCTGAGGGGTCGCTGGTGCCACGATCGTCCACGCTACCGCCGCGCGGGGCTGGCGGGGCCCACTTCAGCGCCTTGCGCCTGTACCGGTCAGCAGGGGTGACATGAATCACGTCGTGCCGCGACCGGACTCATGCCTGAGCGGGTCACCGACGCCGTGCCCTACCCTCGACGTCGCAAGTAAGGCTGACCTGACTGCCGCCTCACGATGTCCGACACGTGAACATAGGGGCGGCGTACTACGGGCGGGTCGATCACCTCGAGCCTCCCTTGTGCAGACTCAGCACGACTTTTGCGGCACGGAGCCCGTTTCTGGGCCTTCTTGACTGGGAGAAGCATGACCACTGGTGTGCACGGCCCGACCCGGGCGAAGATCGACGAGAACTCGCTGCGCAAAGACCGGTGGTGGCTCGCGCCGCTGGCGACGTTCGGGGTCTTCTCGGCGTTCATCGTCTACGCCACGCTTCGAGCGTTCATGGACAAGTACTACTTCGCCGAGCCGTACCTGTCGCCGTTCTACTCCCCGTGCCTGGGCGACTGTGTGGAGGGATCCTCCGACTTCGGGCAGCCGTTCGCCGGGTTCCCGCTCTCGGCGGCGCTGATCATCCTGATCTTCCCGCTCGGCTTCCGGATGACCTGCTACTACTACCGCAAGTCCTACTACCGCGCGTTCTGGCTGTCCCCGCCAGCGTGCGCCGTCCCCGAGCCGCACAAGAGCTACTCCGGCGAGACCCGCTTCCCGTTGATCCTCCAGAACGCGCACCGCTGGTTCTGGTACGCCGCGGTGGTGGTCGGCGTGATCCTGACCTACGACGTGATCCTTGCGTTCGGCCCGGCCGAAGGCGAGTCCGACGGCATCCACATGGGGCTGGGCACGCTGCTGATGATCATCAACGTGGTCTTCATCTGGCTCTACACGTTGTCCTGCCACTCCTGCCGGCACACCGTCGGCGGACGGTTGCGGCACTTCTCCAAGCACCCGGTCCGCTACAAGCTGTGGACCTGGGTCTCCAAGCTCAACACCAGCCATGGCCGCTACGCCTGGTACTCCCTGTTCTCCGTCGCCCTGGTCGATCTCTACATCTGGCTGCTGGCGGCTGACGTGATCAACGACGTGAGGTTCTTCTGATGAGCGACTCCGGGGCTGAGCGTCACCCCATGACGGGCAACCAGATGTCCGGTTCCGCCGAGGGCGGCATGGAGCGTCACAAGTACGACGTCGTGGTGATCGGCGCGGGTGGCGCCGGTCTGCGGGCGGCCATCGCCGCTCATGACGCCGGCGCGAAGACGGCCATCGTCTGCAAGTCGCTGCTCGGCAAGGCGCACACCGTGATGGCCGAGGGCGGCATCGCCGCGGCCATGGGCAACCGCTGGCCCGAGGACAACTGGGAGGTGCACTTCCGCGACACGATGCGTGGCGGGAAGATGCTCAACAACTGGCGGATGGCCCAGCTGCACGCCCAGGAGGCCCCCGAGCGAGTGATGGAGCTCGAGGACTGGGGTGCGCTGTTCGATCGCACCGACGACGGCCTGATCAGCCAGCGCGACTTCGGCGGGCACAAGTACGCCCGCCTGGCCCACGTCGGTGACCGCACCGGCTTGGAGATGATCCGCACGCTTCAGCAGCGGGCGGTGCAGCTCGGCATCGACGTGTTCATGGAGTGCACCATCACGGACGTGATGAAGGACTCCAGCGACGGACAAGGCAAGATCTCCGGCGCGTTCGGATACTGGCGCGAGACCGGCCGCTTCGTCCTCTTCGAGGCGCCCAGCGTCATCCTCGCCACCGGCGGCATCGGCAAGTCGTTCAAGGTGACGTCCAACTCCTGGGAGTACACCGGCGACGGACACGCCCTTGCGATGCGCTCCGGTGCCTCGCTGATCAACATGGAGTTCGTGCAGTTCCACCCGACGGGCATGGTCTGGCCGCCGTCGGTCAAGGGGCTGCTGGTCACGGAGTCGGTGCGCGGCGACGGCGGCATCCTGAAGAACTCCGAGGGCAAGCGGTTCATGTTCGACTACATCCCCGAGTTCTTCAAGAGTGAGACGGCGGACTCGGTCGAGGAGGCCGACCGCTGGTACGACGACAAGAAGAACAACCGCCGGCCCCCCGAGCTGCTCCCGCGCGACGAGGTCGCGCGCGCGATCAACTCCGAGATCAAGGCCGGTCGCGGCACGCCCCACGGCGGCATCTACCTGGACATCGCGTCGCGTCGCTCGCCGGAGTTCATCCGCAAGCGGCTGCCGTCGATGTACCACCAGTTCAAGGAGCTTGCCGACGTCGACATCACCTCCGAACCGATGGAGATCGGGCCCACCTGCCACTACGTCATGGGCGGTGTCGAGGTGGACGCTGACACCCAGGAGAGCTCGGTGACGGGCCTGTACGCCGTCGGCGAGTGCTCCGGCGGCATGCACGGGTCGAACCGGCTCGGCGGCAACTCCCTCGGCGACCTGCTGGTCTTCGGCAAGCGAGCCGGCGAGGCGGCGACGGCGTACACGAACTCGCTGGGCGGGTCGCGACCCGCGGTGGACGAGGCCGACGTGCACGCTGCCCAGACGAGTGCGTTGGCGCCGTTCGAGGTCGAGGGCGGGGAGAACCCGTACACGATCCAGTCCGACCTCCAGCAGTCGATGAACGACCTGGTAGGCATCATCCGGACCGCGTCCGAGCTGGAGAGCTCGCTCACCGAGATCGAGGCGCTGAAGGTGCGCGCCAAGTCGATGAAGGTGGAGGGCCACCGGCAGTACAACCCGGGCTGGCACCTCGCGCTCGACCTGCGCAACATGCTGATCGTCAGCGAGGCGATCGCGAAGGCGGCCCTGGCCCGGCAGGAGTCGCGAGGCGGCCACACCCGCGACGACTTCCCGGGACCCAACCCCGAGTGGGGCACCAAGAACCTGGTGGTCAACCTCACCGCCGACGGCACCGGGGTGGACCTGCACGAGAAAGCGCTTCCGGTCATGCCCGACGAGCTCAAGAAGTACTTCGAGGAGTCCAAGTGAGCAGCTACGACCTGAAGATGCGGATCTGGCGCGGCGACGACTCGGGCGGAGATCTTGGCGACTACACCGTGGAGGTGTCCGAGGGTGAGGTGGTCCTCGACGCACTGCACCGGGTGCAGGCCACGCAGGCGGGCGATCTCGCGATCCGCTGGAACTGCAAGGCCGGCAAGTGTGGGTCGTGCAGCGCCGAGATCAACGGCAAGCCCCGGCTGCTCTGCATGACGCGGCTCTCGGACTTCGACGAGTCCGAGACGATCACGGTCACGCCCATGCGTTCCTTCCCGGTGATCCGCGACCTGGTCACCGACGTCTCGTTCAACTACGAGAAGGCCAAGGAGCTGCCGTCGTTCCAGCCACCACCGCGCGACGCCGACAACAAGCGACGGATGGCGCAGGTCGACGTCGAGCGGGGCCAGGAGTTCCGCAAGTGCATCGAGTGCTTCCTGTGCCAGAACACCTGCCACGTCGTCCGGGACCACGAGGAGAACAAGCAGGCATTCGCCGGCCCGCGGTTCTTCCTGCGCTACGCCGAGCTCGACATGCATCCCCTCGACACCCATGATCGGCGCGAGCTCGCGCAGGGCGCGGCCGGTCTCGGCATGTGCAACATCACCAAGTGCTGCACCGAGGTCTGTCCCGAAGGCATCAAGATCACCGACAACGCGATCATCCCCCTGAAGGAGCGCGTGGTCGACAAGAAGTACGACCCCCTGGTGTGGCTCGGCAACAAGATCGGGATCCGCAGCAAGGACTACGAGGGCCGCGACTGATCTTGCTGGTCTAGCCCGCACGACGTCTTCATCGATCCGTAAGCGTCAGCCATTGCCACTGGTTAGCGCCCCGGAGGAACGTGAGCCTCTGGGGTACCTGACCAGAAGGGCAGCGTGAGATGAAGTGGACGGGACCGGCCGACGCCGGGTACGACGAGCAGCGCTCATTGTTCAACGCGATGATCGACAAGAAGCCGCGACTGATCGCGGCCTGCCAGAGCCCGGACGACGTACGCACGGCACTCGACCGCGCCAGCCAGGACGGGCTGGCGGTGGCCGTGCGGTCCGGTGGCCACTCGGTGGCGGGGGCTTCCAGCAATGACGACGGGCTGGTCATCGACGTCCGTCCGATGAAGAGCATCGAGGTCGACCCGAAGCTCAGCCGGGCCCGGGTCGGAGCCGGCTGCACGTGGGGGGAGCTCGATGCGGCAACGCAGGAGTTCGGCCTGGCCACCACCGGTGGTCGGGTCTCGACGACCGGCGTCTCGGGACTGACGCTCAGTGGTGGCTCGGGTTGGCTGGAGCGCCAGCACGGACTGAGCTGCGACAACCTGCTGGCCGTGGAGCTGGTGACTGCAGACGGCCGTGAGATCCGGGCCGACGAGACCCAGCACCAGGATTTGTTATGGGCCAGCAAGGGAGGCGGCGGCAACTTCGGGGTGGTCACGGCCCTGGAGTTCCAGCTGCATCCGGTCGGACCGATGATCCTCGGCGGGCTGATGGCCTGGCCCGCCGACCGAGGTCCTGAGGTGTCCCGCGCCTTCCGCGACTGGGCCGACAGCTCGCCCGAGGAGCTCGGCACCGGCCTGGTGATGCTCAGCGGGCCCCCTGAGGAGTTCATCCCGGCCCACCTCCATGGTGAGCCCCTGATCGCAACGGCGGTGTGCTGGACCGGCGACGAGGCCACCGGCGCCGACGTCGTGCAGGTGATGCGCGACCTCGGGCCGGAGGTCGACCTGGTGGGTCCGATGCCGTACGCCGGGTTGCAGTCGATGATCGACGACCCGCCGGGGTTCCGGCAGTACTGGAGCGCCGACTACCACGACTCGTTCCCCGACGATGCGCTCGAGGTGTTCCTCGCTGGGGGCGCCAGCAGGCCGTCACCGATGACGCAGCACCTGTTGATTCCTTGGGGCGGTGCGTTGGCGCGGATCGACGAGGACGCCACTCCGTTGGGTCAGCGCGGTGCCCGGTGGGTCAGCCACCCGTTCGCGACCTGGGCTGACCCGGCTGACGACGAGACGAACATCGCCTGGGTGCGCAACTACCGGAAGGCCAATGCGCCGTACACGACCGGAGGGGTCTACCTCAACTTCATCGGCGACGAGGGCGACGAGCGGATCAAGGCGGCGTTCGGGGCAGAGAAGTACGACCGGTTGGCGCAGATCAAGGGCGAGTACGACCCGACCAATGTCTTCGCCGGCAACCAGAACATCCGGCCGATGGTGCCCGCCTGACGGTGGTCAGCCGGCGGCGGCCTTGATCTGCGCGAGCAGGGTGTCGGGACCTGTGAGGTACCCCGGCACGATCTCGCCGGTCGAGGCCAGGCCGGGCACCGACTCGAACGGCTCGTCGGTCAGTCGCACGCTCCGGCACCCGAAGTCGTCCACGACGACACCGGTCAGGTCACCACCGGTCGAGTAGGCCAGCATCCACCTCTGCCCGATGTCCGCGGTGCAGATCAGGTCGGCTGCCGGTGGCGCGAGCTGGGACAGGCTGATCTTGAGGTCCTGGATCAGCGAAGGGTCGACCAGGTGAGGCTTGCCCTGCAGGGGCCACGTCCACGGGTTCCCGTCACCCTCCGGACCCGGTGCGGCGTCCTTGGGGGAGTACTGGCAGATCCACGCCTTCTCGACGTTCTGCAGCTGCGGCGCTGCCCCGGCGGGGTTGTCCCCGCCGAGCCCGGTGTCCGGCCCGTCCAGCTGAGGCAGCTGGTCGGGGCAGGGAACTCCGTCGTGAGCCGCCAGCTCGGTCACCCCAGGGTCGACCGCCTGGGACCGGTCGTCGTCGCCCCCACAGCCGCTGACGAGACCTGCGCTGAGGGCCATGGCGAGGAGACCTGCCTGGGCCAGACGGCGGGCCGTGCTTCGCTGCATCAACGATCCTCCTGGGTCGGGCGGCGTCGTGCGGGTGTGCTGGCCGCGCGTAGGTGAGACCACCAGTCTCGTCGTCGCGAGGCTGCCGGCGAGCACCGGGTTGTCCGTCCCAGGTGTTGGGAGTGCCTCGATGGGACCGGACCCGCCAAGACCATCGGACCCTTACTGCGAAGATCCGGCGTCCGCAACCCTCGACTAGACCACGCGTGGATCACAGGGCCGCAGGGGTATCCCCACAGGTTCTGCTCGCTCTACCGTGAAATAGGTCCGGGTGACTCGGCCCCGCTGAGCGAAGGCATGCCTACATGAGGATCCGCCAGCGTCACACGTACTCATCCCCTTCCCGACGCGCGACCGCGATGGTGGCGACGCTCGCAATCGTCAGCGCGGCGTTCACCGCCGTGCTGCTGATTGCCACTGCACCGAGCGCCATGGCGATCCCCGCACCTCCTGGGGAGAGCTGGAGTCCACCGTTGACCGGCGGTCCTGCCGGGCAGCCGTGCGCTGGTGTGACGGTTCTATGTGTCGGGCCCGGGCTCACGTACACGACGATTGGCGCCGCGATTGCGGCGGCCGACCCAGGCGCCACGATCCAGGTACAGGCAGGCACCTACCCGGAAAATCTGACGATCACCCAGTCACTGACCATTCTCGGAGGTTTCCCCGCCGGCAGCTGGACCATGAGGGACCCCGCGGTCAACGTGACCACGATCGATGGCCGGCAGCTGGGCACCACGATCTCGGCGGTCGGCCCCTATGACGGCACCGGCGCGTTCACCCTGGACGGCCTACGGATCATCAACGGCAAGGCGCCGCTGGACGTCTTCGACGTCGCCGAGGGCTCCGGGATCCGGGTCAACGGGGTCGGCATCGTGACCGTCAGCCACAACCTGATCGAGGACAACGCCGACGCCGTCCGGTTCGACGATGTCCACGAAAGCCACGGTGGCGGAGTCTCGATCAAGGGCGCGGTGACCGCGACCATCAGCGACAACATCATCCGCAACAACCAGTCACAGCGCGGAGCCGCGATCGCCAGCGACGCACCGACCCTGGTGGTCAGCCACAACCTGGTGGAGAACAACGACGGCTGGGGCAACCATGGCGGCGCCCTGTCCCTCGGTGGCGCCCAGACCACGATCGAGGGGAACCTCGTGCGTGGCAACCGGATCGGGATCCCCGCCCCACAGGGTGCGGGCTACGGCTGGGGCGGGGGTGGCCACTTCTTCGGCCCCGACACCCACGCAACCGTGAGAAACAACAGGTGGGTCGACAACGACGCGGCCACCTACGGAAGCGGATTCTTCGTCGACGAGGCCGCCTCGGCGACGATCACCGGTGACGTCTACGCACGCAATGGCTGTGGTGACCGCGGAGGGGCAGGGCTGGCGGTCGACGGAGACGCGAACGTCGGCTCCGACGTGACCATCGTGAACGTGACGATCACCGACCACAGCTGTCCCGGTGACTACCACGGCACCGGGCTCTACGTGGACAACGGGTCCCGCGTGCAGATCAAGAACAGCATCATCACTGGGAACGGTGGTGACGCGCAGGTCTTCGTCTGCAGCCCGGCCAATGAGGTGGCCCGAGGCTGCAACGGCGACCACCTCCCGTACGTGGGTGTCAGCACGGCGGCGTACTCCTTGCTCGGAACGACCGACGGCGTGAACGAGGGTCAGGGAATGATCACCGGCGATCCGAGGTTCGTCAGCCTGGTCGACAAGGACTACCACCTGGCTCCCGACTCGCCCGCGATCGACGCGGCCGATCCGGCCGATCCGGTCGACGAGGAGCCCGCACCGAACGGCGGTCGGCGGGACGTCGGGGCCTACGGAGGCACCCCGGAGGCGACCACGGCCGGGCCGGCCGCACCGATCGAGAACCAGTCGGCGCCGGTGATCACCGGTACGCCTCAGGTGGGGTCGACGTTGACCGCGAGCGAGGGCACCTGGACCAACAGTCCGACCGGGTTCAGCTATCAGTGGCGCTCGGGTGGGGTGAACGTGGGGGCCGACCAGAACACCTACGTCCCGGTGGCCGCGGATGTCGGGAACACGGTGACGGTGACGGTGACCGCGAGCCGTGCTGGGTTCACCTCGGGGACCGCGACGTCGGCTCCGACCGGCCGGTGACCGCGGCCGGTAACCAGTCGGTCGAGAACCAGTCGGTGCCGGTGATCACTGGTACGCCTCAGGTGGGGTCGACGCTGACCGCGAGCGAGGGCACCTGGTCCAACAGTCCGACCGGGTTCAGCTATCAGTGGCGCTCGGGTGGGGTGAACGTGGGGGCCGACCAGAACACCTACGTCCCGGTGGCCGCGGATGTCGGGAACACGGTGACGGTGACGGTGACCGCTAGCCGTGCTGGGTTCACCTCCGGGACCGCGACATCGGCACCCACACCCGCCGTCACCGACGCCGGACCCCCGCCCAGCGGGGGACTTCCGAGGTTCCAGTCAGACGTGTGGCACGGCAGCTGCGACAACCCGGCCACGGGGACGACCTACGAGGTCGGACCGGGTCAGGCGAACACCTCGATCGGCCAAGTGGACTGGCTGTCCCTCGGGGCTGGTGACCGGGTGAACATCCACGCCCGGCCGACGCCGTACCAGGAAAAGATCCTGATCGTCGGGGAGGGCACGCGCAACGCTCCCATCACTGTCTGTGGGATCGCTGACGACCAGGGCAACCGGCCGGTGATCGATGGCAACGGAGCCACCACCCGCCCCGGCATGGTGTCCGAGTTCGCGACGACTGCCAACCGTGGAGTCATCACCCTCTCCGCGCCCGACAACACGCCATGGGGCACGAAGGCTCGGTACGTGGTGATCGACGGACTGGAGGTGACTGGCGGGTTCAGAGGCAACACCTTCACCGACTACGCCGGGGTGACCGTCACCTACCCGGCCAACGCCGCCGGCATCTTCGTAGAGCGTGGTCAGTGGATCACGGTGCGCGACACCGTTCTACGGGGTAACGGGAACGGCTTGTTCGTTGCCAGTTCCAGCAATGACGCGAACGACACCGCCACGGTGTCCGGACACATCCTCGTCGAGGCCAACACGTTCACCGGCAACGGCACCCCTGGAAGCGACCAGCAGCACCACTCCTACATCGCAGCCGAGGATGTTGTCTATCAGTTCAACCACTACGACGAGCATCGGACCGGCGCGGGAGGTGCCGACCTCAAGGATCGATCGGCTGGAACGGTGGCCCGCTTCAACTGGTTCAACGGCAACGGACGAGGACTCGACCTGGTCGACGCCGAGGACAGCGACTACCTCGCGTCGCTGCCCAGCTTCCACGAGAGCTGGGTCTACGGAAATGTTATCGACGTCAAGGGCAACGACCCCATCAGCCGCGCCGTGCACTACGGCGGCGACAGCGGCCAGCTCGATCTCTACCGCAAGGGGACGCTGTACTTCTTCAACAACACCATCGTGGTGCAGGAGAACCGCGAGGACCAGACGCCACGTGGTCCGAACTACTCGATGAACCTGTTCACGCTGGACACCAACGACGAAACGGTCGAAGTGTGGAACAACGCGCTCGTCGTGCACCCATTCACTGGGGGCCAGGTGCCACCGGACTTCTATCTCTACCGGGTGGCCGGCAACTACCATCTGGGCGACAACGTGTTCTCCGACAACGTGAATATTTCGGGTAACCCGGCAGAGGCAACCGGCACGATCACCGGTGCCGGCAACGTCACGCGGGTGCCGGCGGCGAACTTCAACTTCAGCTCGCTGGCGGGTGCCGACTACCGACCGAGCGATGGGTCGGCGCTGGTCGATGCCGGTAGCGCACCGCCGGTCGCCGTTCCGGCGAGGCATGCGCTCAACCTCCAGTACAACAAGCATGTCCGGGCCGACGGTCGACCGGTGAACGGCGCGGCCGTCGACGTCGGGGCCTTGGAGTCCGGACCCGGGACCGCACTCCCGACCATGGAGTCGGTCGAGAACCAGTCGTTGCCGGTGATCACCGGTACGCCTCAGGTCGGATCGACGTTGACCGCGAGCGAGGGGACCTGGACCAACAATCCGACTGCGTTCAGCTACCAGTGGCGCGCCGACGACACCCTCGTCGGCACGGACCAGAACACCTATGTCCCGAGAGCGGCGGACGTCGGCAAGGTCATCACCGTGACGGTGACCGCGAGCCGTGACGGGTTCACCTCGGGGACCGCGACGTCGGCTCCGACCGGTGCGGTGACCGCGGCCGGTAACCAGTCGGTCGAGAACCAGTCGGTGCCGGTGATCACTGGTACGCCTCAGGTTGGGTCGACGTTGACCGCGAGCGAGGGCACCTGGACCAACAGTCCGACCGGGTTCAGCTATCAGTGGCGCTCGGGTGGGGTGAACGTGGGGGCCGACCAGAACACCTACGTCCCGGTGGCCGCGGATGTCGGGAACACGGTGACGGTGACGGTGACCGCGAGCCGTGCTGGGTTCACCTCGGGGACCGCGACGTCGGCTCCGACCGGGCCGGTGACCGCGGCCGGTAACCAGTCGATCGAGAACCAGTCGGTGCCGGTGATCACCGGTACGCCTCAGGTGGGGTCGACGTTGACCGCGAGCGAGGGCACCTGGTCCAACAGTCCGACCGGCTTCAGCTATCAGTGGCGCTCGGGTGGGGTGAACGTGGGGGCCGACCAGAACACCTACGTCCCGGTGGCCGCGGATGTCGGGAACACGGTGACGGTGACGGTGACCGCGAGCCGTGCTGGGTTCACCTCGGGGACCGCGACGTCGGCTCCGACCGGGCCGGTGACCGCGGCCGGTAACCAGTCGGTCGAGAACCAGTCGGTGCCGGTGATCACCGGTACGCCTCAGGTGGGGTCGACGTTGACCGCGAGCGAGGGCACCTGGTCCAACAGTCCGACCGGGTTCAGCTATCAGTGGCGCTCGGGTGGGGTGAACGTGGGGGCCGACCAGAACACCTACGTCCCGGTGGCCGCGGATGTCGGGAACACGGTGACGGTGACGGTGACCGCGAGCCGTGCTGGGTTCACCTCGGGGACCGCGACGTCGGCTCCGACCGGGCCGGTGACCGCGGCCGGTAACCAGTCGGTCGAGAACCAGTCGGTGCCGGTGATCACCGGTACGCCTCAGGTGGGGTCGACGTTGACCGCGAGCGAGGGCACCTGGTCCAACAGTCCGACCAGCTTCAGCTATCAGTGGCGCTCGGGTGGGGTGAACGTGGGGGCCGACCAGAACACCTACGTCCCGGTGGCCGCGGATGTCGGGAACACGGTGACGGTGACGGTGACCGCTAGCCGTGCTGGGTTCACCTCGGGGACCGCGACGTCGGCTCCGACCGGGCCGGTGACCGCGGCCGGTAACCAGTCGATCGTGAACCGAGCGGTGCCGGTGATCACCGGTACGCCTCAGGTGGGGTCGACGTTGACCGCGAGCGAGGGCGCCTGGTCCAACAGTCCGACCAGCTTCAGCTATCGGTGGCGTTCGGGTGGGGTGAACGTGGGAGCCGACCAGAACACCTACGTCCCGGTGGCCGCGGATGTCGGGAACACGGTGACGGTGACGGTGACCGCTAGCCGTGCTGGGTTCACCTCGGGGACCGCGACGTCGGCTCCGACCGGGCCGGTGACCGCGGCCGGGCCAGGGCAGCCAGGGGGGCGCACGCCGAACCCGCCTGTCGTGACCGGCGCGGCCCGGGTGGGCGAGACGCTCACGATGTCCACCCAAGAGGCACCAGCGGGCTACACGGTCCACTACCGCTGGCTCCGCGGAGACCAGGTGATCCGCGGCGCCTCTGCGGTGCGCTACCGCATCACCAATGACGACCGCGGCGAGCACCTCCGTGCCGCGGTGATCTGGGTGGCTCCCGATGGGTCCGCCACCTACGCGACCTCCGAACCCACACCTGCCGTCACGGGTGGGCAAACGGTACGTACTCCCCGCCCTCCAGTCGCGAAGGGCAAGGCGAGGGTCGGTAAGAAGCTCAAGATTGTGACCGACCAGCGGGCACCCGCCGGCTACCGGGTCATCTATCGCTGGCTCCGCCCGACAGAGGTCATTCCCGGCGCCTCGAGCAGGACCTACCGACCCACCAGCGAGGATCGCGGCCTACGAATTTTCGCAGCTGTGATCTGGATCGCGCCCGACGGAACCGTCACCTATTCGGTGTCTCGACCAAGAAGGATCAAATGATCATCGAATCCTCCAGGTGACCAAGCTCAGCTAGCCGTGAGGTCCTCAGGGGTCACCGAGATCCGGTACGTCGACTGGTCGGCCCGCCAGTCGACGAACTGGGCGTAGCCGCACGGGACCACGTCCATGCGCACCACGTCACCTCGGTCCGTGACGGCCACGACGGACGAGTAGTCGCCGGGCTCGGTGCACGGCTCCTGTGGCTCCGAACTGGCGGTCGACCACGCCTCGTCGAGCGTTTCGAGCTCCGATCCGCGTACCTCGACGGCCGGGTAGGAACCACAGAGCAGTGCCGAGACCAGGTGCTCACGACCCGGGCGGACTGGTGCCACGGTCGACTGGTCGTCACAGCCGACCGCAGGCACGGATGCCGCTTCGTAGTCAACGTCGTCGCGCTGGGCATCGAGCGCGGTGAGGAAGGCGTAGGTCAGGTCGGTTCCGTCGATCGAAGCTCCGCCGGTCTCGACGTCCTGGCACAGCGTGGCCGGGACGAACGCCAGTGAGCCGTCGGACAGCTGGAACGCCAGCCTGCTGTCGCTCGGGATCACGTCGACCGCAGCGCAACGGCCGGGGTCGGCGGCCGGGATGTCCCCGACATCCGCCGCGAGGTCGCCCATGCCCGAGATCAGCGCCTCCATCGCCCCCCGCGGCGCCGGGAAGCCGTTGAACCCGGCCGCGCAGTAACGAACGGCCGTTACTTCCGACAGATCGGGCAGCGGCCCGTTCGCAGGCAGCACCTCCGGGCACGGGGCCGTGGTAAAGAGCGCGGTCGAGGTCGCGGGATCGCTGGCTGTCTGCGGTCCGGGATCGTCGCGCGCGAGCGCGCGGCCTCCGACGACACCGGCAACGGCGATCACCACCACCGCACCACCGGCCATGGCAACCTGCGCCCGTCGCCGCGCTCGAGCGGACCGGATGACGGGGGCCGGGTCGGCCACGCTGTCGGGGGCTTCGGGGACCACTCGTGCGAGGACGTCGCGCAGCTGGCCTTCGTTAATCGGGGGAGTGCTCATGCCTGCTCCTTCATCATCGGGGAGGACCGCAGTGCCTGCAGCGCGCGCGAGGTCTGGCTCTTGACGGTGCCCTCGGTGACACCAAGGGCCTCGGCGGTCTGGGCCACGGTCAGGTCGTCGTAGAAGCGGAGCACCAGCACCGCCCGCTGCCCGCGGGGGAGGGCCGCCAGCGCCACGAGGGCGTCCTGACGCTCCTCCACGGCGTACGCCGCGGTGTCGATGCCATCGGGCAGGACCTCCGTCGGGAGCTCCGAGCGCCACTTCCGGCGCCACCAGTCCGTGTACGTCGTCACCATCGCCCGGCGCACGTAGGCCTCGACCGCGCCATCGTTCGCGATGGACGACCAGCGCCGCCAGCACTTCAGCAGGGCCGTCTGCACCAGGTCCTCCGCCTTGTGGGCATCGCCGGTCAGTAGCCAGGCACTGCGCCACAGGTCACGGCCGCGCGAGGCCACGAACTCCTCGAACGTGGGACCTTCGCCGACGTCGCTCATCTGGCCTCCTTCGACCTGACAACGAGGTGGGCGCCCGCCGGGGTTGTCGTCGGGGTTGTCATCGGACCTCACGTTGAGGATTACCTCACGTCGGGCGTCCAAAAAGGTCACACTCGGTGGTGACCGGGTCCGCACCCTTCTAGGGTGCGCAGCATGAGCGTTGACGGCAGCGTGGAAGGCAGCGTGGAAGGCGGGCTCGCCGAGCCCACCCAGCTGGAGCCCGCACAGGGGTCACTCGACCTCGCGTCCCCCGACGACCGCTCCACGCGGGCCGACTGGGAAGCGGCGACCGCAGCCGTCCTGCGCAAGATGAAGCGGATGACCGATGACGAGGCTGACGCGCTCGTCTGGGACAAGCTCTCCCGTACGACCCTGGACGGCATCGACGTTGCGCCGCTCGGCACCCCGGACCTGCTCGACGACCTGCAGACGGCCGGCCGGCCGACCCGGACGAGCGACTGGGACGTCCGCGCCCTGCATGCCGGTCCCGTCAACGAAGAGGTGCTCCTCGACCTCGATGGTGGCGTCACGTCGCTCTGGCTGCGGGTCGACGGAAACACTGACCTCCCGGCCGTGCTGAACGATGTGCTGCTCGACCTGGCCCCGGTGGTGCTCGACGCCGGCGCGGCCCAGGTCGAGGCGGCCGAGGCCTTCCTCGACGTGCTCGGCGACACCCCTGCCGCGCCTGGCACCAACCTCGGTGGCCGGGACGCGAACCTGGTCGAGGTCGCCCGCCTGGCCCAGGAGGCCGGCGTGCTCGGAGTGGTGGTCGACGCGACCGTCGTGCACGACCAGGGTGCGTCCGACGGCCAGGAGCTCGGCTACTCGATGGCGGTCGGGGCGGCGTACTTGCGCGAGCTCACCGAGGCCGGGTTCACCGTCGACGAGGCAGCAGGGCTCATGGAGTTCCGCTACGCCGCGACCGACGAGCAGTTCTCGCAGATCGCCAAGCTGCGCGCCGCGCGCCGGCTCTGGTCTCGGGTCCTGGAGCTCAGCGCCGCCGAGCCGACCGCGCAGCGTCAGCACGTGGTGACCAGCCGACCGATGATGAGCAGGTACGACCCCTACGTGAACCTGCTCCGCACCACGGTCGCGGCATTCGCCGCGGGCGTCGGCGGTGCCGATGCGGTGACGGTGCTCCCGTTCGACAGTCCGCTCGGTCGACCAGAGACGCTCGGGCGTCGGATCGCCCGCAACACCTCGCCACTGCTGATGTGGGAGTCCCATGTCGCCAAGGTCGCCGACCCAGCCGGTGGCTCCTACGCCGTCGAGAAGCTCACCGACGACCTGGCCATCGCCGCGTGGGACGAGCTCGGCCGGATAGAGTCCGACGGACTCGACGCCTTCCACGAGAGGGTTGCCGCAGTGGTGGCCGCCCGCAACGATCAGGTCGCCAAGCGCACCCGGCCGATCACGGGTCTGACCGAGTTCCCCCACCTCGCCGAGATCCTGCCCGAGCGTGCAGCCGACGAAGAGTTCGCCGGAGTCCGGACCTATGGCGCGAGCTTCGAGGCCCTGCGCGACGAACCTTCCACGACGCCGGTCTTCCTGGCCACGCTCGGCAGCGTCGCCGCGCACACGGCCCGAGCGACCTTCGCGACCAACCTCCTCGCCGCAGGCGGCATCGCGGTCGAGCCGGCGGGTGCGACGGCTGGTGTCGAGGACCTGCTGGCGGCATACGCCGGCCAGGCTGTCGTCTGCCTCGCCGGCTCCGACCCGACGTACAGCGAGTGGGGGAGCGAGGCTGCGGCGGCCCTGCGCGAGGCGGGGGCACGGCACATCGTCATCGCTGGCAAACCGCGTGACTACGCCGATGACTCCTGCGCGATGGGCATCGACGCGCTGGACTTCCTGACCCGGACGAGGGAGAAGCTGGCATGAGCGTCCCGAAGAGCTTTGCCGGGCTCCCGCTGTCCGAGAGTGGTCTCGCCGCTCGCGACCTCGCACCTCAACCACCGTCGAGCGACAGCTGGGCCAGCCCGGAGGGCATCGACATCCTCCCGATCTACGGCCCGGAGCACCTCGAAAGGCCTCGACGCACTCGACACCTGGCCCGGCCTGAGCCCGTTCCTGCGCGGGCCCTACCCGACGATGTACACGACCCAGCCGTGGACTATCCGGCAGTACGCCGGCTTCTCGACAGCCGAGGAGTCCAACGCGTTCTACCGGCGCAACCTGGCGGCCGGTCAGAAGGGCCTGAGCGTCGCGTTCGACCTGGCCACCCACCGCGGCTACGACTCCGACCACCCCCGGGTGCGCGGCGACGTCGGCATGGCTGGCGTCGCGATCGACTCGATCTACGACGCCCGCACCCTGTTCGACGGCATCCCGCTCGACGAGATGTCGGTGTCGATGACCATGAACGGCGCCGTACTGCCGGTGTTGGCGCTCTACATCGCAGCCGCCGAGGAGCAGGGGGTGAAGCCGGAGCAGCTCGCGGGGACGATCCAGAACGACATCCTCAAGGAGTTCATGGTCCGCAACACCTACATCTACCCGCCGGCGCCGAGCATGCGGATCATCTCCGACATCTTCAGCTTCACCTCGGCCCGGATGCCCCGCTTCAACTCGATCTCCATCTCCGGCTATCACATCCAAGAGGCGGGAGCGACCGCCGACCTCGAGCTCGCCTACACGCTCGCTGATGGCGTCGAGTACCTCCGGGCCGGCCTCGACGCGGGCCTCGACATCGACAAGTTCGCCCCACGACTGTCGTTCTTCTGGGCGATCGGCATGAACTTCTTCATGGAGATCGCCAAGATGCGCGCCGCCCGCGCGATCTGGGCGAAGCTGGTGCGCGACTTCGAGCCGCAGAACCCCAAGTCGCTCTCGCTGCGCACCCACAGCCAGACCAGCGGCTGGTCGCTGACCGCACAAGACGTCTTCAACAACGTCGGGCGCACGGCGATCGAGGCGATGGCCTCGACCCAGGGACACACGCAGTCGCTGCACACCAACGCCCTCGACGAGGCGATCGCGCTACCGACCGACTTCTCCGCCCGGATCGCCCGCAACACTCAGCTCCTGCTGCAGCAGGAGAGCGGCACCACCGGCACCATCGACCCCTGGGCAGGGTCCTACTACGTCGAGCGGCTGACCCACGACCTCGCCGAGCGTGCCTGGGGCCACATCCGGGAGGCGGAGCAGGCCGGCGGCATGGCCCAGGCGATCGAGCAGGGCATCCCGAAGATGCGCATCGAAGAGGCGGCCGCCCGCACCCAGGCCCGGATCGACTCCGGCGCGCAGAAGGTGATCGGCGTCAACACCTACAGACTCGCTGCCGAGGACCAGCTCGACGTGCTCCGGGTCGACAACGACGACGTCTATCGCCAGCAGATGGCGAAGCTGGAGCGGCTGCGCGCGGAGCGGAACGACGACGACGTACGCAGCACGCTCGAGGCGCTGACCAACTCGGCCGAGCGCGGGGCCAGCAAGGGCTCGCTCGACGGCAACCTGCTCGCACTTGCCGTCGACGCGGCCCGCGCGAAGGCCACGGTCGGCGAGATCTCGGACGCGCTGGAGAAGGTCTACGGGCGGCACCAGGCCGTGATCCGTACGATCAGCGGCGTGTTCAGGGACGAGTCCGACGCATCGGGCAGCACGCTCGTGCAGCAGGTCCGCGACGCCACCGACGAGTTCGAGGAAGCCGAGGGCCGCCGGCCGCGGATCCTGGTGGCCAAGATGGGCCAGGACGGCCACGACCGCGGGCAGAAGGTGGTCGTCTCGGCGTTCGCCGACATGGGCTTCGACGTCGACGTCGGCCCGCTGTTCTCCACCCCCGAGGAGGTCGCCCAGCAGGCGGTCGACGCGGACGTGCACATCGTCGGGGTCTCCTCGCTGGCCGCCGGGCACCTCGCGCTCCTGCCAGCGCTGAAGCAGGCGCTCGAGGAGCAGGGTCGCCCCGACATCATGACCGTGATCGGTGGCGTGATCCCGCCGGACGACGTGTCGACGCTGAAGGAGATGGGTGCCGCCGCGGTCTTCCAGCCCGGCACGGTCATCGCCGAGTCCGCCCTCGACCTGCTCGCGAAGCTGCGGGAGCAGCTCGGTCGCTGATGGTCGAGGTCGCAGCGCTCGTCGAGGGCGTCCGCGAGGGCCGGCGTGCCGCCGTCTCGCAGGCGATCACCCTGGTCGAGTCGTCACGCCCCGAGCACCGCACCCAGGCCCGCGAGCTGCTGACGGTTCTCGCCGACAGCGACAGCGACGACGTCGTGCGGGTGGGCATCTCCGGGGTGCCGGGGGTCGGCAAGTCCACGTTCATCGAGGCGCTCGGCACCCGGCTGACCGCGGAGGGCCACCAGGTCGGCGTGCTGACGGTGGACCCGTCCAGCATCCGCACCGGCGGCTCGGTGCTCGGCGACAAGACCCGGATGGCGAAGCTCTCGGCCGACCCCCACGCCTACATCCGGCCCAGCCCGTCGGCGGGCACGCTCGGTGGCGTCGCGCGGGCCACGGTGCAGGCGATGGCCGTGCTCGAGGCGGCCGGCTACGACGTCGTGCTGGTCGAGACGGTCGGCGTCGGCCAGTCGGAGGTCACCGTCGCCGGCATGGTCGACACGTTCCTCTTCCTGACCCTGGCCCGCACCGGCGACCAGCTGCAGGGCATCAAGAAGGGCATCCTGGAGATCGCCGACGTGATCGCGGTCAACAAGGCCGACGGCGACCGCGAGCAGGAGGCGCGCGCCGCGGCCCGCGACCTGGCCGGCGCGCTGCGCATGGTGCGCGCGAAGGACGAGTGGGCGCCGCCGGTGGTCACCTGCTCCGCGCTCAACGACGTCGGCATCGACGACCTCTGGCGGCGGGTCCTCGACCACCGCGACCACCTCGGCGAGGAGGGCCTGAGCCGCAAGCGCGCCGAGCAGCAGCTGGACTTCACCTGGGCGCTGGTCCGCGACGAGCTCGACCAGCGGCTCCGCCACTCGCCGGGCGTCCGCGCGATCCGCGACCAGATCCGGTCGAGCCGTGCTTGCCGGCGAGCTCCCGGCGACGGTGGCCGCCGACCGCATCCTCGCGGCGTACGACGAGCGGGACTGACTAGCCGAGACCGGCAGAAGACCCGGCCGGGGCTGCGTGAGCCCTGGCCGGGTCAGGCCCGAGCTAGGCCTCGATCTGCGCGGTCTCCTCCGGGGCGGCGGAACCGATGCTCGATCTTGCGCGGCTTCGCCTTCTCGGCGACGGGCACGACCAGGCGCAGCACGCCGTCGTCGTAGCCGGCCTCGATCTGGTCGAGGTCGAGGTTGTCGCCGAGCACCAGCTGGCGGCTGAAGGCGCCTCGCGGACGCTCGGAGGCCAACGCCTCCCAGTCGCCGTTGCGAGCCACTCTCTCGGCGCGGACCGTCAGCACGTTGCGTTCGACATCCAGGTCGATCGAGTCCCGGTTCACGCCGGGCAGGTCGAGCTCGATGACGAAGCGGTCGCCCTCGCGCCAGGCATCCATCGGCATCACCGTGGGACGGTTGGTGGTGCCGAGCAGCTGCGTCGGCCAGGCGGTCGAAGTCGCGGAACGGGTCGCTGGAGCGAATGAACATCACTGTCCTCCTGGTTCTGGTGACGATGGACGCGCTGGCGCCCATATCTGTATCTGTAGTTACAGATAATTTATACGTCACGGGTCAGCAGATGTAAACCCCGAGCAGTAGAATTTTCGGCATGAGCGAGCGAACCCGCGGGGTGTACGCCATCTCCGTGGCGGCCGAGATGGTCTCGATGGAGATCCAGAACCTGCGCGTCTACGAGCGCCGCGGGCTGGTCGACCCCGACCGCAGCTCGGGCGGCACCCGCCGCTACAGCCCGGACGACATCGAGCGCCTGCACCGGATCCGCGAGCTGCTGGCCGAGGGCCTCAACCTGGCGGGCATCCGCCTGGTGCTGGTCCTCGAGGAAGAGGTACGCCGCCTGCGTCGAGCCGACCGAGGGTGAACTAACCTTCGCCTGATGTCCCATCAACCCTCCGCCGCCTCCCAGATCATCGCCGGCGTCGTCGAGAAGTACGACGCCGAGCTGGTCGAGCTGCGCCGGGACATCCACCAGCACCCCGAGCTCTCCTGGGCCGAGACCCGGACCACCGCGCTGGCCGCGGCCAGGGTCGAGCACGCCGGCTGGCGGGTACGCCGGCTGCCGGAGACCGGCTTCGTCGCGGATCTCGGCGACAGCGACCGGATGGTCGCGCTGCGGGCCGACATGGACGCGCTGCCGGTCCAGGAGGTCACCGACGAGCCCTGGGCGAGCCGCACCGCGGGCGTGGCCCACGCCTGCGGCCACGACGTGCACACGACGGCCCTGGTCGGCGCGGCGCTCGCGCTGGCCGAGGTGCACGAGCAGGGCGAGCTGCCGGGCGGCGTCCGGCTCATCTTCCAGCCGGCCGAGGAGGTGATGCCCGGCGGGGCGGTGCACATGGTCGCCAACGACGTGCTCGACGGGGTCGAGCGGATCTTCGCGCTGCACTGCGACCCCGGCGTCGACGTCGGCCGGGTCGGGCTCCGCGCCGGGGCCCTGACCAGCGCGGCCGACCGGATCGAGGTCCGGCTCGAAGGCACCGGCGGGCACACCTCGCGACCCGCACCTGACCGGCGACCTCACCTTCGCGCTGGCCAAGGTGACCACCGAGCTGCCCGCCGTGATCAGCCGGCGGATGGATCCGCGCGCCGGGGTCAGCGTCGTGTGGGGCATCGTCCACGCCGGCTCCGCGCCCAACGTGATCCCCGACCGCGGCCTGGTCGCCGGCACCGTGCGGATCCTGGACGCCGTGGCCTGGGCGGAGTGCGAGCCGATCATCCGCGAGGCGATCCTCGAGATCGTGCGGCCCTACGGCGTCACCGCGTTCGTCGACTACCAGCGCGGGGTGCCGCCGGTCGTCAACGACCCGGCGAGCAACGCGGTGCTCGCCGCGGCGGTCCACGACACGCTCGGCGTGCACGGCCAGGTCACGGTGCCGCAGAGCCTGGGCGGTGAGGACTACGGCTGGTACCTCGAGCAGGTTCCCGGGCGCCATGGCCCGGCTCGGCACCCGCCGCCCCGGTGGGCCCGACGTACGACCTCCACCAGGGCAATCTGGTGGTCGACGAGCGCGCTATCGGCATCGGCGCCCGGGTGCTCGCCGGCGCCGCCGTGCGCGGGCTCGGAATCGCCGGAAGGTAACAACTTCGTCACGGGAGTATCCGGCAGGCGATTGTAGGGCCTAGGGTTCTGCTCTGGTCTCACGCCCTTCGGGAGGGCGTCCACAGCAATCCTAGGAGGCGTCTTGCGACGCAGTACCAAGTTCGCAGCTCTGCTCACCGTCGGCATCCTGTCCTTCGCCACCGCCTGCGGTAGCGACGACGACGGCGGTTCCGGCGAGCGACACACCGGGCGGTAGCGACGCCCCAACCTCTGACATCAAGGTCGGCATGGCGTACGACGTCGGCGGCCGTGGCGACCAGTCCTTCAACGACTCGGCGGCTGCCGGGTCTGGACCAGGCCGTCGAGGAGTTCGGCGTGGAGACCTCGGAGTCCGAGGCCGAGGACGGTGAAGCAGAGACCGCCCGTGAGGAGCGACTGCGCACCTTCGCCGATGCAGGCTACGACCCGATCATCGCCGTCGGCTTCGCCTACGCCGCCTCGGTCGGCAAGGTCGCGGCCGAGTACCCCGACGTCCACTTCGCCGTCATCGACGACTCCAGCCTGGCCGACGTGCCCAACGTGGCCAGCCTGGTCTTCGCCGAGGAGCAGGGTTCCTTCCTGGTCGGCGCTGCGGCGGCGCTGAAGAGCCAGACGGGCAACGTCGGCTTCATCGGTGGCGTCGAGACCCCGCTCATCCAGAAGTTCGAGGCGGGCTACATCGCCGGTGCCGAGGCGGTCAACCCCGACATCGAGGTGCAGTCGACGTACCTGACCCAGGTGCCGGACTTCTCCGGCTTCGGTGACCCGGCCAAGGGCAAGACGGCCGCTCAGGGCATGTACGACAACGGTGCCGACATCGTCTACCACGCTGCCGGCGGTTCCGGTGGCGGCGTGTTCGAGGCGGCTGCCGAGGCCGGCGCTCTCGCCATCGGCGTGGACTCCGACCAGTACAACACTGCCGACCCGTCGGTCCAGGACGTCATCATGACGTCGATGCTGAAGAACGTGAACGTTGCGGTCTTCAACTACCTGACCGAGGTCAACGACGGCACGTTCCCGGCCGGGGTGAC
This sequence comes from uncultured Actinomycetota bacterium, assembly GCA_963829975.1. Lineage (GTDB taxonomy): Bacteria > Actinomycetota > Actinomycetes > Propionibacteriales > Nocardioidaceae > Nocardioides. Next base: position 28,579 of record CAWHKK010000018.1, on the reverse strand, counting down.
CACCTACGACCTCGCGGTCGATGGCGTGGGCTACTCCACCAGCGGCGGACAGGTCGACGACATCGTCGACCAGCTCGACGACTTCAAGCAGCAGATCATCGACGGGGACATCACGGTTCCGACCACTCCGAGTCGGCTGATCACAGAACAGCTGACGGGGCCGCGGGCGCGTAACAGCGCGCTCGCGGCCCTGTTGCGTTCCGGTGCTACGCCGCCTCGAGTGGGCGGTAGCCTGCAGCACAGCCGTCGCCCGAGGAGGTCCAGCCGCGTGTCCCGCACTGCTTCAGCAGCCGCTCCGTCGGTCGAACAAGGATCCATCGCTGTCCGCCTGCGCGGCATCGGCAAGCGCTTCCCGGGGGTCATCGCGAACGACGACATCAACATCGACGTGCGCCGGGGCACCATCCACGCGATCGTGGGCGAGAACGGCGCGGGCAAGTCGACCCTGATGAAGATCCTGTACGGCGTACAGCCCCCCGACTCCGGCACGATCGAGATCCACGGCGAGCAGGTCTCCCTGCACTCGCCGGCCGACGCGATCAGCCACGGCGTCGGCATGGTCTTCCAGCACTTCATGCTGGCCGACAACCTGACCGTGCTCGAGAACGTCGTGCTGGGCGCCGAGAAGCTGCACGGCATCGGCGGAGCCGCACGCGCCGAGATCACCCGCATCTCCGACTCCTACGGCCTCGGCATCGAGCCCGACCGCCTGGTCGAGGAGCTCGGCGTCGGCGCCCGCCAGCGGGTCGAGATCCTCAAGGTCCTCTACCGCGGCGCCCAGGTGGTCATCCTCGACGAGCCGACCGCCGTGCTGGTACCGCAGGAGGTCGACGAGCTCTTCGGCAACCTGCGCGGGCTGAAGGAGGAGGGCTCTCAGCGTCATCTTCATCTCCCACAAGCTCGACGAGGTGCTCTCCGTCGCCGACGAGATCACCGTGATCCGTCGCGGCACGACGGTGAAGACGGTCACGCCGGCCGAGGTCGACCGCCCGCCAGCTGGCCGAGCTGATGGTGGGCTCGGAGCTGCCCTCACCGAGCACCGAGTCGTCCACCGTGACCGACGACGTGCTGCTCTCGGTCACCGGCCTCGGGCTGCCCAGCCCCGATGGCCGGCCGCTGCTCGCCGACATCACCTTCGACATCCACAAGGGCGAGGTGCTCGGCATCGCCGGCGTCGAGGGCAACGGGCAGGCGGAGCTGGTCGAGGCGATCATGGGCATGCGGCCCGGAACCACCGGAACGATCGTGCTGGGCGAGCGCGACCTGTCGCCCCTCTCGACCCGCGACCGGCGGGAGGCCGGTATCGGCTACATCCCCGAGGACCGCCACCGCCACGGACTCCTGCTCGACGCGCCGCTGTGGGAGAACAGGGTGCTCGGCCACCAGACCCGGCCGCCGAGCAACAAGCGCGGCCTGATCGACAAGCGGTCGGCGCGCGCCGACACCCAACGGATCATCGAGGAGTACGACGTCCGCACGCCGGGCCCCGACGTACTCGCCCGAGCGCTCTCCGGTGGCAACCAGCAGAAGCTGATCGTGGGCCGTGAGATGAGCAGCGCACCCCATCCTCCTGATCGCCGCCCACCCGACCCGCGGTGTCGACGTCGGCGCGCAGGCTGCGATCTGGACCCACATCAAGAACGCTCGACGAGAGGGGCTGGCGGTGCTCTTGATCTCCGCCGACCTCGACGAGCTGATCGGCCTCTCGGACCGCATCGAGGTGATCCTGCGCGGCTGCTTCGTGGGCACCTTCGACCCCAGCAACGTGACGCCGGAACAGCTGGGCTCGGCGATGACCGGCGCCGGAGCAGGCGCATGAGCCCGCGGCTGACCAAGCTGGTCCTGGGCTTGCCGCGCCGATCCTGGCGCTGGTCATGGCGTTCGCGATCACCAGCCTGGTGCTGATCGTCGCCGGCGACCCCGTGGGCGAGGTGTGGAGCACGATCCTGTCGGCGCCCCAGGAGCGCAACGTCGCGAACATCATCAACAACGCGACCGTCCTCTACCTCTCGGGCCTCGCGGTGGCCGTCGGTTTTCGGATGAACCTGTTCAACATCGGAGTCGACGGGCAGTACCGCGTCGCCGCGTTCACCGCCGCCGTGGTGGCCGGCGAAGCCTGGCTCCCCGGCTACCTCAACACCGCCCTGGCCATCGTGTGCGCGATGGCCGTCGGTGCGCTGTGGGCCGGCATCGCCGGCGTCCTCCGGGCGACGCGTGGCGTGAGCGAGGTGATCTCCACGATCATGCTCAACGCCATCGCCACCGGCCTGGTCGCCTACCTGCTGCGCAAGGTCGCGGTCCGAGAGCCGGGCAGCAACCAGATCGGCACCAAGGAGATCCCCGAGGGCAGCCGGATCCCAGCCATCCCGTTCGGCGACCTGCCCAACTCCGAGCTCTACGGCTTCCTCGTCATCGCAGTGTTCTTCGGGTTCCTGTACTGGTTCATCCTCAACAAGACCCGCTTCGGCTTCGACCTGCGCGCAACCGGCACAGTCGACGACAGCGGCGGTCGCGAGCGGCATCAGCGTCACGAAGATGACTATCGGCGCGATGTTCATCTCGGGCGCCATCGCGGGCTTGGTGGGGCTGCCGATCCTGTTCGGCGACGCCTACAACTACGGGTCGACCTTCCAGTCCGGGCTCGGCTTCGCGGGCATCGCGATCGCCCTGCTGGGCCGCAACAACCCGTTCGGCATCGCCATCGGCGCCTTGCTGTTCGCCTTCCTGGACGAGCAGTCCAACAAGCTGCAGATCCTGGTCGGCGTGTCCCCGGACATCGTGGCCATCACCCAGGGAGTCATCGTGCTCACGGTGGTCATCAGCTACGAGGTCGTCCGCCGCTACGGCATCCGCATCGAGCAACAGAGCGTCGCCAGGGCTCTCGATGAACGAAGCCACCTACCCCCGACGCGTCGAAGGAGGTCACGGCATGAGCGTCCCCGCCGCCGTCAAGGGCGCCGCGCCCGACACGCCTGCGGCCAAGCGCGGGCGCCTCCCGCGCTGGTGGATCATCGTCGCCCTGCTCGGGGCCATGCTGCTGCTCTCGCTGCTGCGGATCATCACCGGGGCCGACGACCTCACCTCCAGGGGCACCGTGGCGGCGACCTTGATCGCCACCGTCCCGATCCTGCTGGCCGGTCTCGGCGGCCTGTGGTCCGAGCGCGCCGGCGTGGTCAACATCGGCCTCGAGGGAATGATGATCCTCGGCACCTGGGGGGCCGCTTACTTCGGCTACCACTACGGTGCCTGGGCGGGCGTCGCCGGCGCGATCCTGATGGGCATGCTGGGTGGGCTCATCCATGCCATCGCCACCGTCATCTTCGGCGTCGACCACATCATCTCCGGGGTCGCGATCAACATCATCGCCCTCGGGGCCGTGCAGTACCTCGCCACCCTGACCTTCGCCGGGCTGCCGGGTGGCGGGTCGACCCAGTCGCCCAAGATCCCCGACGTCCAGACGATCACGATCGGGCCACTCAGCGACGGACTGCAGCAACATCGAGGACTCCCACACGTTCTTCGTCTCCGACCTGGCGGCGGTCGCTCGGCGCGCTGGTCACCAACCTCTCCGCCCTCGTGCTGCTGGCGACTCCTGCTGGTCGTCGGGAGCTACTACGTGCTGTGGCGCACCTCGTTCGGCCTGCGGCTGCGCTCGGTGGGCGAGAGCCCCAGCGCCGCCGAGTCGCTCGGCGTGAAGGTGCTGCGCTACAAGTTCGTGGCGGTGCTGGTCTCCGGCGGCCTCGCCGGCCTCGGCGGCGGCGTCCTGGCCATGGTCGCCTCGAGCAACTACCGCGACGGCCAGACCGGCGGTCGTGGCTACATCGGCCTGGCGGCGATGATCTTCGGCAACTGGCGACCGGGCGGGCTGCTCGCCGGTTCCGGCCTCTTCGGCTACACCGAGACGCTCGGGCCTGCGGCAGGGCGGCGACTCCGTGCACGCGCTGCTGCTGGCGCTGGCCGTCCTCGCCCTGGCTGCCGGTGTCTGGCAGGTCCGCAGCGGGCTCGCCGTCTCCGGTTCGGTCATCGTCGGGCTCGGCGCGCTGCTCGGTGCGCTCTACTTCGCGATCGACGAGGTGCCGAACGACTTCTCCACGATGACGCCCTACGTGATCACCCTGCTGGTGCTGGCCTTCGCCTCGCAACGACTACGAATGCCCGCGGCCGACGGGCAGATCTACCGCAAGGGCAGCGTCGGCTAGTGGCGGACGACGGACCAGACAGGGCTCTCGACTGGGAGGCCGCTCACAGGCGGAGGCGGTCGCGGCGATGGGGCACGCCTACGCGCCGTACTCCGACTTCTCGGTGGGGGCGGCGGCCCTGGTCGACGACGGCCGGGTGGTGACCGGCTGCAACGTCGAGAACGCGTGCGTACGGCGTCGCGCTCTGTGCGGAGTGCGGGCTGGTCTCCCAGCTCCACATCACCGGCGGCGGCCGGCTGACCCACTTCACCTGCGTCAACGGCAGGGCGAGGTGATCATGCCGTGCGGGCGGTGCCGGCAGCTGCTGTTCGAGAACGGCGGCCCCGACCTGCTCCTGATGACCGTCTCGGGCGTGAAGCGGATGGACGAGGTGCTGCCGGATGCCTTCGGTCCCGACGACCTCGCTTGACCTGTCGGCCGCCGAGGTCGTTGCCGACCCCTACCCGTTCTTCGCGGCCGAACGCGCCCGCCACAGCGTGGCCTGGCACGAGCCGACGGCCCGCTGGCTGGTCTTCGGTCACGCGGCGGTGAGCGCGGTGCAGCGCGACCGCCGGCTGGGCCGGCTGTGGCGCGACAAGGAGCCGACCGACTACCTCGAGCCGTTCAACCTGCTCCACCGCAACCAGATGATGGAGAACGAGCCGCCGGAGCACACGCGGCTGCGCCGGCCCGGTGACCGCAGCGTTCAACAGAGGACACGTGGAGCGGCTGCGCCCGCGGGTCCGGGAGATCGCGGCCCAGCTGCTCGACGAGGTGGGTGCCTCCGAGTTCGACGTGATCGGGTCCTACGCCGAGCCGCTGCCGGTGCTCGTGATCGCCGAGCTGCTGGGTGTGCCGGCCGATCACACGTCGACGACCTGAGGCACTGGTCGCAGTCGATCGTGCGGATGTACGAGTCCGAGCCGTCGCAGGCCGTGGTCGATGCCGCCGTGGCCGCAGCCGGAGACTTCGCCGCGCTGGTCCGCGACCTGGTGCACCAGCGGCGGGCCCGCCCGGCTGAGGACCTGATCAGCGACCTCGCCGCCGCCGGAGGGTTGAGCGAGGACGAGATGGTTGCCTCGGTGGTGCTCCTGCTGAATGCCGGCCACGAGGCATCGGTCAACGTCTTCGGCAACGGGCTGGTGGCGATGCTGCGCCGCGGGCTCCGACCTGGCTCCGACGTGTCGGTGGCTGTCGAGGAGATGCTGAGGTTCGACTCCGCCCTGCAGCTTTTCGAGCGCACCGCGACCGAGCCGGTCGACGTGGCCGGGGTGGCCGTCGAGGCGGGCCAGAAAGTTGCCGTCCTGTTGGGATCGGCCAACCGCGACCCCGACGTGTTCGCAGAGCCGGACGAGATGCGGCTGGACCGCGACCCCAACCCGCACCTGGCGTTCGGGGTCGGGGTGCACTTCTGCCTGGGGGCACCCCTGGCGCGGATGGAGCTCGCAGAGTCCCTCGCAGCGTTGTTCGACCGACACCCCCGACTGAGCCTCACGGGGGAGCCGGTGGCCCGCGGCACGTTCGTGCTCAGGGGCTTTCGTAGGGTGCTCGTCGGAGGTAACCGATGACGACGCACGACGCGGTCGAGGTGATCATCGCCAAGCGCGACGCGCGCGAGCTCAGCGACAGCCAGATCGACTGGGTGATCGACGCCTACACCCGAGGCGAGGTAGCCGACGAGCAGATGGCCGTCGCTCGCCATGGCGATCCTGCTCAACGGGATGAACCGACGCGAGATCGCCCGCTGGACCGGCGCCATGATCGCCTCCGGGGAGCGGATGGACTTCTCCTCGCTGTCGCGTCCCACCGCCGACAAGCACTCGACCGGCGGAGTGGGCGACAAGATCACCCTGCCGCTGGCGCCGCTGGTTGCCGCCTGCGGCGTCGCCGTGCCCCAGCTGTCGGGCCGGGGGCTGGGCCACACCGGCGGCACCCTCGACAAGCTGGAGTCGATCCCTGGCTGGCGCGCCGCGCTCTCCAACGAGGAGATGTTCGCCCAGCTCGAGTCGGTTGGCGCCGTGATCTGCGCGGCCGGCGACGAGCTCGCGCCCGCTGACAAGAAGCTCTACGCCCTGCGGGACGTCACCGGCACGGTCGAGGCTATCCCGCTGATCGCGTCGTCGATCATGAGCAAGAAGATCGCCGAAGGCACCGGCTCGCTGGTGCTGGACGTGAAGGTCGGCACCGGAGCGTTCATGAAGGACATCGCCACGCGCCCGCGAGCTCGCAGAGGTGATGGTCGGGCTCGGCACAGGACGCGGGCGTCCACACCGTGGCGCTGATCACCGACATGAGTACCCCGCTCGGACTCACGGCCGGCAACGGCATCGAGGTAGCGGAGTCGGTCGAGGTGCTGGCCGGCGGCGGGCCGGCCGACGTCATTGAGCTGACCGTGGCGCTGGCCCGCGAGATGCTGGCCGGCGCCGGGCGCGACGACGTCGACCCCGCCGACAAGCTGGCCGACGGCTCCGCGATGGACGCGTGGAAGGCGATGATCCGGGCTCAGGACGGCGACCCCGATGCTGACGCTGCCGCAGGCCAAGGAGAGGCACGTGGTCAACGCACCGTCGTCCGGCGTGCTGACCCGGCTCGACGCGATGGCGGTCGGCCTGGCCGCCTGGCGGCTCGGTGCCGGACGGGCCCGCAAGGAGGACCCCGTGCAGGCAGGTGCCGGCGTGGTCTGGCACGCCCGCCCGGGTGACCCGGTGACAGCCGGAGAGCCGCTGTTCACGCTGCTCACCGACGAGCCGGCGCGCTTCGAGCGGGCAGCTGGCGTCGCTCGAGGGCGGCTACGAGATCGCCGACTCCTCGGCCTTCGAGGCTGGTCCGCTGCTGATCGACCGCGTGGACTGAGCCGTCAACCGAGCAGGAGCACCACGGTCTCGGCAACGCAGGCCGGCTTCGCCTCGTCCTCGATCTCGATCGTGTACTTGAGCGTGACCTGTCGGCCAGCGGGGATCTCGGTGACCTCGCCCATCGCGACGTGTGCCCGAACCCGCTTGCCGACGCGGACGGGACTCGGGAACCGCACCTTGTTCACGCCGTAGTTCAGCTTGGCTCCCGGCGTCTCCAGGCTGAGCACCTCCGAGCCGAGCCACGGGACCAGCGAAAGCGTCAGGTAGCCATGCGCGATGGTGCCCCCGAACGGGCCGGACGCGGCCCGCTCCTCGTCGACGTGGATCCATTGGTGGTCTCCGGTCGCGTCGGCGAACTTGTTGACCCGGTCCTGGTCGATCAGCAGCCAGTCGCTGGTGCCGAGCTCCTCGCCGCTGGCAGCGGCCACCTCGTCGAACGTCGAGAAGGTGCGCATCCCGTTGCCTCCTGGTCCCGTTGGTCTGGCCGTGGGTGGTTGGATATCGGGATGGAACCTACCGTCCCGACACGTGACCGGATCCGGCAGGCTCCGAAGGTCCTGCTCCACGATCACCTCGACGGAGGCCTTCGGCCGGGGACCATCATCGAGCTGGCTGCGGAGGTCGGTCACCAGCTGCCGGCGACCGATGCGGAGTCGCTGGGGCGTTGGTTCTCCGACGTCGGCCGACTCGGGCTCGCTCGAGCGCTACCTCGAGACGTTCGACCACACGGTCGCCGTGATGCAGACGGCCCCTGCGCTGACCAGGGTGGCGCGGGAGTGCGTCGAGGATCTCGCCGCTGACGGCGTCGTCTACGCCGAGATCCGCTACGCCCCGGAGCAGCACGTCTCGAACGGACTGTCGCTGGACGACGTGGTGGCGGCGGTGCAGCAGGGGTTCGACGAGGGCACCGCGTCGACCGACGGGCGGATCGTCGTGCGGCAGCTGCTGACCGCCATGCGTCACCAGGCCCGGTCGATGGAGATCGCGGAGCTCGCCGTCACCTGGCGCGACCTCGGCGTGGCCGGTTTCGACATCGCCGGGGCGGAGGCGGGGTACCCGCCGACCCGACACCTCGATGCCTTCGAGTACCTCCAGCGCGAGAACTCCCACTTCACGATCCACGCCGGCGAGGCCTTCGGATTGCCCTCGATCTGGCAGGCCATCCAGTGGTGCGGCGCTGACCGCCTCGGTCACGGCGTCCGGATCATCGACGACATCGCGGTCGCCGACGACGGCTCGGTGACCATGGGCGGGCTGGCCAGCTACGTGCGCGACAAGCGGATCCCGCTCGAGATGTGCCCGGCGTCCAACATCCAGACCGGAGCAGCCGCCTCGATCGCCGAGCACCCGATCGGGCTGCTGACCCGACTGCGGTTCCGCGTCACCGTCAACACCGACAACCGGTTGATGAGCAACACCTCCATGACCTCGGAGATGACGGCGCTGGTCGAGGCCTTCGGTTACGGGCTCACCGACCTGCGGTGGTTCACCATCAATGCGATGAAGTCGGCGTTCCTGCCGTTCGACGAGCGGCTGGCGATCATCGACGGGGTGATCAAGCCCGGCTACGTCGCACTCGGTGCCTGAGCCCGTCAGCTCCGGTAGACGATGACCGGGGTGCCGATCCGGACGATGTTGAACAGGCGGGCGATCGCTCTTTTGGCCCGGATGTTCACGCAGCCATGGGATGAGCCGTTGTAACCGTTCGCCGCGAAGTCAGGCGAGTAGTGCACGGCCTGACCGCCCGAGAAGAACATCGCGTAGGGCATCGGCGTGTGGTAGATGCTCGACACGTGGTCGCGGCTCTTCCGGTAGACCTTGAAGGCGCCCTCGCGGGTCGGCGTTGACGGCCCCCCGAAGCGTGCCGCGAGCGTGACCTTGACTCGTCCGTCGACCACCCATCGGAGACTTTGGTCGTCTTGTCGACGCACATCGCGCGGCCGGTCAGACAACGACGGTCCAGGTCGTCGGGGGGCGGCGGCTGGTTCGTCATCTCTGCGTTTGTGGGCCGATCGGTCAGGCTCTCGAGGGTGCGCAGCGTCGGCCGGTCGACCACGCCGTCGACGGGGAGACCCTGCTGCTTCTGGAACTTCCGCACCGCTTTGCGGGTCTGGTCGTCGAAGCGGCCGGTGACGTCGCCTTCGTACCAGCCCAGCTGACGGAGCCGGGCCTGGACGATGCGCACGCCGCGGCCCCGGTCGCCCTGCTCGAACACGACTGCGGAGGAGGCCTGGAGGCGGCAGCCGACGGAGCCGGCGCGACGGCCGTCGCTGCCCCCACGGACAGCGCGGCGACCGCGAGGGTGCCGACCAGGGTGTACCTAAGGCGTGACATGACGTGTGTGGTGCTCCTTGTGGAAGAGGGATGCTCGTAATCTAGACGCTTCCGGGGCGTCGAAGGTTGCCTCACCGCGGCGTCACAGTGAACCAGGGCGCCGTCCACCCCGCGAGATCAAGGCTTGATTCGACGAACGCCTCACGGGTGACGTCGACCAGACGACCCCCGCTCGGCTCGTAGACGCGGAGCCGGTCCTCGCCGGCGCTCACCACGAGCACGACGTGGCGGGGGAGCCGCTGGCTGCCGACGTAGAGCGCCGACGGAGCATCCGCCGCGGCCAGCCGGTCGAAGGCCCGGGCGCGGCGCAACGCTGGGCGAGCCGTGTAGGTGCGCTCATCATCGACAGCCGAGAGCTGGTGGGCCACCGCCCAGGGCGGGGTGCCCAGGGCGCGAGGCCAGGGCAGCTGCAGAGCGCCACGGGCGTCGACCGGACGGGTCACCCGGCGATGCAGCTCGAGCACCTCGTCGTGGAAGTTGGCGGCCGAGACGCCGGCCGCGTACGCCGGGTCGTGCAGCATCCGGGCGGCAACCAGGCAGGCCGGACCGCAGGACCGTGGCGTCGGGCTGTCGCAGGCCCACCAGCTGCTCAGCCACGAGCCTGCGCCCGCAGGGCCGCCAGCTGCTCGAGCGCCTCATCGGGGGTCACCGGAGCACACCCGAGCGCGACGGCGTGCTCGACGACCGCGCGCTGGTCGCGCAACAGGGCCACTCCGCGACGCAGCAGGACCAGCGGAGGCTTGCGGTGCTCGCGAAGGTCGCGGGCCAGGCGTCGCCAGAAGGTCAGCACGGGGTGCTGGCGGACGCAGTACGCCGCGGCCAGCAGGCCAGCCGCATCGCAGGCAGGCACGATCTCCTGGGCGAAGATGCCCTCGGCCACGAACAGTGGCTGCCCCTCGAGATCGAGCATCCGGTGTCCGGTACGCCCGTCGTGGGCGATGTCGTAGATCGGCACCTCGACGCTGCCCAGCTCGCACAGCTGACGCACCGCGTCCATCGCCTCGGCGGGCAGCCACGAGTCCGGATGGTCCCAGTCGACCAGGCCGGCGTTGGCGCCGTGCTCGACGAGCGGGAGTCCGGCATCGCCGGCGGACTTGTAGTAGTCGTCGAGCCGGAGCACCGGCAGCCCGATCCGCTCGGCGAGGCGGGACTTACCGGCCCCGGACGGTCCGGCGAGGACGATGACGTGTGCGTTCACACGCCGATGGGGTGCCAGACGGTCTTGGTCTCGAGGAAGCCGGTCATGGTGTCGAGTCGAGGCTCCCGGCTCCAGTCGGGCTCCGCGGCCGGGCGCGCGCCGGACCCGCTTGAGGTTGTCGGCGGCCGCGACCTCCAGGTCGGTGGCCAGCTCCGTCTCGCCGGCGACGCCGATCAGGTCGATCGCGTTGACGTCCATGTGGGCGGCGAGCCAGGGGGAGATCGTCGCGGCCGAGCCGGTCAGGATGTTGACCACCCCGCCGGGCAGGTCGGAGGTCGCCAGCACCTCGGAGAAGGTCACGGCCGGCAGCGGACGCCGGTACGACGAGACCACGACCGCGGTGTTGCCGGTGACCACGACGGGCGCGACCACGCTGATCAGGCCGAGCAGCGAGGACTCCTGCGGGGCAAGCACGGCGACCACGCCGGTCGGCTCCGGCGTGGAGAGGTTGAAGAACGGCCCGGCGACCGGGTTGGCGTTGCCGACGACCTGGGTGAGCTTGTCCGCCCAGCCGGCGTACCAGACGAGGCGGTCGATGGCCTGGTCGACGGTGGAGTTGGCCCGGGCGGCGGTCAGCCCCTCGGACTGGCGGACGGCCTCGAGGAACTGTGGCCGGCGGTCCTCCATGATCTCCGCGACGCGGTAGAGGATCTGGGCGCGGTTGTACGCCGTCCTGCCCGGACCAGCCGCCGAAGGCCTTGCGCGCGGCGACCACGGCGTCGCGGGCGTCCTTGCGGGAGGCGAGCGCGGCGTTGGCCACGAACTTCCCCTTCGCGTCGTCGACGACGTAGGAGTGACCGGACTCGGAGCGCGGGAAGTCGCCGCCGATGAACAGCTTGTAGGTCTTGCGGACGTCGATGCGACTCACTGCTCGGCTCCCTTCAGGTAGGCGGCGAGTCCGTGCCGGCCGCCCTCCCTGCCGTAGCCCGACTCCTTGTAGCCGCCGAAGGGGCTGGTCGGGTCGAACTTGTTGAAGGTGTTGGCCCAGATCACGCCGGCCCGCAGCTGGCTGGCGATCTTCAGGATCCGCGAGCCCTTGTCGGTCCAGATGCCGGCCGAGAGACCGTACGGCGTGTTGTTGGCCTTCTCGACGGCCTCGCTGGGCGTGCGGAAGGTCAGCACGGAGAGCACCGGCCCGAAGATCTCCTCGCGGGCGATCCGGTGGGCCTGGGAGACGCCGGTGAAGATCGTGGGCGGGAACCAGAAACCGTGCTGGGGCAGCTCGCACGGCGGCGACCAGCGCCCGGCGCCCTCGGCCTCGCCGATGTCGGAGAGCTCCCGGATCCGGGCCAGCTGCTCGGCGGAGTTGATCGCGCCGATGTCGGTGTTCTTGTCGAGGGGGTCGCCGATCCGCAGCGTCGCCATCCGGCGCTTGAGCCTGGCCAGCAGCTCCTCGGAGATCGACTCCTGCACCAGCAGTCGGGAGCCGGCGCAGCAGACGTGACCCTGGTTGAAGAAGATGCCGTTGACGATGCCCTCGACGGCCTGGTCGAGCGGGGCGTCGTCGAAGACGATGTTGGCGGCCTTGCCGCCGAGCTCGAGGGTGACCTTCTTGTTGCTGCCGGCCACCGACCGGGCGATGGCCTTGCCGACGCCGGTGGAGCCGGTGAAGGCGACCTTGTCGACGTCCGGGTGCGCGACCAGGGCCTGCCCGGTGCCGCCGGCGCCGGTGATGATGTTGACCACGCCCGGCGGCAGGTCGGCCTGCTGGCAGATCTCGGCGAAGAGCAGTGCGGTCAGCGGCGTGGTCTCGGCCGGCTTGAGCACGACGGTGTTGCCGCAGGCCAGGGCCGGCGCGATCTTCCAGGCCAGCATCAGCAGCGGGAAGTTCCAGGGGATGATCTGGCCGGCGACCCCGAGCGGGGTCGAGCCGTAGCCGGAGTGCTCGAGCTTGTCGGCCCAGCCGGCGTAGTAGAAGAAGTGCGCCGCGACGATCGGGATGTCGACGTCGCGCGACTCCTTGATCGGCTTGCCGTTGTCGAGCGACTCGAGCACCGCGAGCTCGCGGCCGCGCTCCTGGATGATCCGCGCGATCCGGTAGAGGTACTTGGCCCGCTCCTTGCCCGGCATCCGCGACCAGACGCGGGTGTAGGCGCGGCGGGCGGCCTTGACCGCGGCGTCGACGTCGGCGTCGTCGGCCTCGGCGACCTCGGCCAGCACCTCCTCGGTCGACGGGCTGATCGTCTTGAACGCCTTGCCGTGGCCGTCGACGAACTCACCGTTGATGAACAGCCCGTACGACGGCTTGATGTCGACGATGCTGCGCGACTCGGGGGCGGGGGCGTACTCGAACACATTCGTCATCGCGATCAGTCCAACGTGAAGTAGTCGGGACCGGAGTAGCGGCCGGTGGTCATCTTGGTGCGCTGCATGAGCAGCTCGTTGAGCAGGGTGGAGGCGCCGAACCGGAACCAGTCCGGGTCGAGCCAGTCGGGGCCGGCCACCTCGTTGACCATCACGAGGTACTTGATGGCGTCCTTGCTGGTGCGGATGCCGCCGGCCGGCTTCACGCCGATCATCTGGCCGGTGGCCTCGCGGAAGTCGCGGACCGCCTCGCAGCATGATCATCGTGACCGGCAGGGTCGCGGCCGGCTGCACCTTGCCGGTCGAGGTCTTGATGAAGTGGCCGCCGGCCATCATCGCCAGCCAGCTGGCGCGGCGGACGTTGTCGTAGGTCTGCAGCTCGCCGGTCTCGAAGATCACCTTGAGGTGGGCGCTCTCGCCGTGGCCGAGGCGCACGCCTCGCGGACCGCGACGATCTCGTCGAAGACCTGCAGGTAGTGGCCGGCCAGGAACGCGCCCCGGTCGATCACCATGTCGATCTCGTCGGCACCCGCCTCGACGGCGTCGCGGGTGTCGGCGAGCTTGATGTCGAGGGCGGCGCGGCCGCTCGGGAAGGCGGTGGCGACCGCGGCCACGTTGACCCCGCTGTCGCCGAGCACCTGCTTGGCGTGGCGCACCATGTCGGGGTAGACGCAGACCGCGGCGGCGGCCGGGCAGGTCGGGTCGGCGGGGTCGGGGCGCATCGCCTTGGCGGCGAGCGCGCGCACCTTGCCGGGGGTGTCCTGGCCCTCGAGCGTGGTCAGGTCGACCATCCGGATCGCGAGGTCGAGCGCGAACGCCTTGGCCGTGGTCTTGATCGAGCGGGTGCCGAGGCTCGCCGCCCGCGCCTCGCAGCCGACCTGGTCGACGCCGGGCAGTCCGTGCAGGAAGCGCCGCAGCGTCGCCTCGGAGCGGGTCACGTCGGCGAAGGTCGCCTCGGTGGTGGGGGATGCAGGCATACCCGCCAGCATAGGGTTGGTGGTCCAGCGCTGCGGCAATCTCACGACGAGGCTCTGGACGAAGCCCACGAGAAGGCGGCATGGCCGAGGAGAAGATCGAGAAGTTCCAGCCGACCAACGGTCGGCTGGTCGGTGTGCTCGGTCTGGCGGTGGTGCTGGGGCTGATGGTGGTCGGTGCCATCGACGGCTACCCAGTCTGGGGGGTCGGTCTCCTTGCCGTGGTCGCCGTGCTGACCTGGGCGGCGGTGCTGCGTCCCGGAGTGCGGATCGTCGGCGACGAGCTCGAGCTGCGCAACATGTTCTTCACCCAGGCGGTGCCGCTGGGCGCCATCGAGGAGGTTGTCGTACGTCGGGTCCTCGCTGTGCGTGCGGGGGAGCGACGGTTCGTGTCCCCGGCCATCAGCCGGACCCTGCGCCAGTCCATGCGCCCCAAGAAGCAGGGGGGCTGACGCCGGGTTGGCGCCGGCCGCCACGTCCTACCCCGACTTCGTCGAGGACCGGATCCGGTCTGCCGCCCAGGACCACCGCGACCGACTCGGCATCGGGGCCCGGCCGAAGCTTGGGTCCGGCGAGCAGCAGGACCTCGGCCGCGTCGTACGCACCGAGCCGGCTTGGCCCGAGCTCGGGGCACTGGGGCTCGCGCTGCTGATCGTGCTTGTTGGGGTTGCCCTCGCTCTCTGAGCCACGAAATCCGGTCCGGTCCTCCATGCCCTTCAGACCTGGCTGCCGGGCAGATCTCATCGAACGACGAGACCGTGCTCGTGGGCGAAGACCACGATCTGCACCCGGTCGCGCAGGCCGAGCTTGCGCAGGATGGCGCCGACATGGGTCTTCACGGTCGACTCGCTGGCGAAGACCTGGCCCGCGATCTCGGTGTTCGACAGGCCGCGGGCGACGGCGGCGAAGACCTCCCGCTCCTTGTCGGTCAGGGAGAGGTACGCCGTCGGGGTCGGCGCCTGCGCGCGGAACTGCCCCTCCAGCAGGGTGGACAGGTCGGTCGGCGCGAGCACGGCGTTGCCGGCGTGCACGGTGCGGATCGCGTCGCGCAGCAGCGTCGGGGTGGTGTCCTTGAGCAGGAAGCCGCTGGCGCCGTGGCGGATCGCCGTGGCGGCGCGGTCGTCGAGGTTGAAGGTGGTCAGCACGATCACCCGCACCGGGTGCGCTCGCGGCGGGCGACCCGGTCGGGGGAGAAGATCTGCCGGGTCGCCTCGACGCCGTCGAGCTCGGGCATCCGGATGTCCATCAGCACCACGTCGGGCGAGAGCTCGTCGACCAGCCGGACCGCCTCGTGGCCGTCGCCGGCCGACCCGACCACGCTCATGCCGTCCTGGGCGTCGACGATCACCTTCACGCCTTCGCGGAACAGGTCCTGGTCGTCGACCAGGAGGACCCGGATCGTCGTCGCTCGATCGGCGGTTCATCGTGACCGCACCGGCACCCAGGCGGTGGCCGTGAACGTGGCGCCGCCCGGCTCCTCGCGACGGCGTACGTCGAGCCGCCCGCCGGCCGGCTCGAGCCGCCGGCGCATGCCCTCGAGGCCCTGGCCCGGCGTCGAGCTCGGCTGGCCTCGTCCTCGGTCTCGATCACGTTGCGCACCTCGATCCGCAGCTCGCCCTCCCAGTGCCGCTCGACGAAGACCGGCTCGTCGCGGCGGCCGTGCTTGATGGCGTTGGTCAGCATCTCCTGGAGCACGCGGTAGGCGACCACCTCCAGCTCCGGCGGCAGCGGCTGGGCGGTGCCGACCTCGCTCGACACCACCTCGTGGCCGCTCTCGTTGACCCCGGCGATCAGCGCGTCGAGGCTGCCGGGGCGGGCCTGTTCGGCGGCGCTCGGGGTGAGCACGTGGCGCACGTCCTGCAGCGACGAGCGGGCGGAGGTGGCGATGTTCTCCATCGTCTGCTTGAGCTTCTGGGTGTCGGCGTCCTCGAGGTACTGCGCCGACTCGGCCTGGGCCAGGATCACCGCCAGCGAGTGACCGACCACGTCGTGCACGTCGCGGGCCAGCCGGGCCTGGTCCTCGCGCAGCTGCGCGATCTCGCGCGACTGCTCGGCCGCCACCTCGGCGCGGGCCGCGCCCTGCCTCGGCGGCGACCTGCGACGCCCGCGACTCGCGGGCCCGGTCGCGGAACCGCAGGGCCAGCCCCGCCAGCCAGGGCACGCCGAGCGTGGCGATGCCGCGAGCCCGATCAGCACCACCCACGAGAACGCGCCGACGCGAGCCGCCTGCTCGTAGCCGACGAGGTCGATCGATGGACTCGAGGCGGTAGTACGCGACGCTCGGCGAGTCGAGGTAGACCGCGGCGACGCACCGCGCCGGCCGGCATCGACAGCCCGCTGAGCACCAGCACGACCGGCCGTCCCCAGCGCGCGGTCCCGAACGCGGTCACGGCGACAGCGAGCTCGACGACCATCACCTGGAGGTCGTTGACGACCTGCAGGCCGCACACCAGCCAGACGACCGCGAGGGCCGCGCCGGGGCCTTCCGGGCCAGGGCGACCGTGAGGATCATCCCGGCAACCACCAGCAGGTAGGGCAGGTCGGGGTAGTACGTAGCTCATCCGCCGCACCTCGACCATGCCGACGCCGAGCGACGATCGCGCGACGGCGTAGAGCTCGAAGGACCACGCGCGCAGCCGCTCGTTCATGCCGTCACCGTCATCGGCGCCGGTCTGCGGATGAGGGGTTGCTCGACCAGCCGCCAGCTGAGCGCGGCGACGGCCAGGGTCAGGCGCCGCGGCGAGCGGTCCGGCGAGGTCGGTGTGCGGCCGGAGCCAGAGGGTGAGCGGGTAGTTCCAGAGGTACGCCGCGTAGGAGACCGTGCCCAGCCACGACCAGGGCGCGCAGCGCGGGGGTGGTCACCTCGGTCCAGGTGCGCCACGACAGCAGCAGCACCGCGGTCAGCGTGGCGATGGCCGGTCCTCCTGCCAGATAGGTCAGCGCGTGGCCCCGCAATGGAATCATGCTGAGGATCGCCAGTCCCGCCAGCGCCACGGCAACGGCGTACGACGGGAGGCCGAGCCGGTGCTGGTGGATCCGGGTCGCAGCGCCGATCACGAAGCAGATCGCCCACGACGTCGGCAGCGCGTAGGCGAGGTCGGGCGACTCGGCCAGCCACACCAGCGTGGCGACACAGGCGAGGAGGCACGCGGCAGCCACCGCAACCAGGGCCGGGCCGACCCGGCCGCGTGCGAACGCGAGCGCCAACAACGCCGGCCACACGAGGTAGAACTGTTCCTCGGTCGCCAGCGTCCACAGGTGGAAGGTCGCGTCGCTGGCGTGCCCGAACGGCAGGTTGCCGGTCCAGGTTAGCGCGACCAGCACGGTCTTGCCGAGCTCACGTCGGTCGCCGATCGGGTCCAGCGCAACGGTCACCAGCACGACGCCGACGACCAGCAGCAGTAGTGCCGGCACCAGCCGGCGGACGCGTCGCCGGTAGAACCGACCGAGGTCGATCCGGCCCGTGGTCCTCGAGCTCGCTCGACCAGCAGGCCGGTGATCAGATAGCCCGACAGCGCGAAGAACATCACCACCCCGACCACCCCCGCGCCGCCGAACAGGTCGGGCACGCGCGTGCCGCAACATCACCAGGCCGATGGCGATCCCCCGGAGGACGTCGAGCCCAGCTATCCGCTGCGGCGCGGCGCGTCCGTTCACAGGACGTCCTGGACCAGGAGGTCCAGGAGGTCGGCGTAGGCCAGTCCGGCGGCCGCGAACATCTTCGGCGCCTGCGAGGCCTCGGTGAAGCCGGGCATCGTGTTCACCTCGTTGAGCAGCCAGCCCGTCCTCGGTCAGGAAGAAGTCCACCCGGGCGACGCCGGCGCAGCCCAGCGCGTCGAAGACCGCGACCGCCGCGTCCGCGAGCTCCTTGGCTGGCGGCGTCGGCCAGCGGAGCCGGGATCCGGAAGTCGGCCTGGCCGCCGTACTTCGTCGCGTGGTCGAAGATGCCGTCGACGACGATCTCGAGCGCCGGCGACACCAGGCGCTCGCCGCCAGGACGGCCCAGCACCGCGATGTCGATCTCGCGGCCGACCACGAGGTCCTCGACCAGGATCCGACCGTCGACGGCCGAGCGCGCCTGCCGAGTGCTGGTGCGAGCTCGGCGGGCTCGCGGACCAGGCCGACCCGTGGCTCGACCGCGCCGCCACCGGCTTGACCACCACCGGGTGGGTCCAGGAGTACGCCGGCGCGCTGGCCGCCGTGAGCAGCACGCCCGGCACGGTGGCGACCCCGACGGCCTCGGCCACGAGCTTCGTGACCCACTTGTCCATCGCGATCGCGCCCGCGCCGACTCCGGAGCCGACGTAGGGCAGGCCGGCGAGCTCGCACAACGCGGCGAGCGTGCCGTCCTCGCCGTGCGGTCCGTGCACAGCGGGGATGCGCGACGTCGCAGCTGCGCAGGACATGGACGGCGCCGGTCAGCCCGATCGGGCGGCCGCCGCGGTCGTGCCACACGCCGCGGGGGTCGATGGTCAGTGACACCACGTCGTAGCCCTCGGGTCGAGCGCCCCGCAGATCGCCGCGGCGGAGGCCAGCGACACCTCGTGCTCGCAGTTCGCGCCGCCGCCGATCACAGCGACCCGGTCCGGTCGTCCCGCCTCATCGGCCGACCCGGCGGCCGATGCCGGTCACGATCTCGTGCTCGATGGTGTCCGCCCACGCCGCCCATTCGGCGACGGTCGGCTCGCCCGCGTGACCGGGCCCGAAGACGACCGCCGTCTCGCCGAGCGCCGGTGGGTCGTCGCCGACGTCGATGACCACCTGGTCCATGGAGATGCGCCCCACCACGGCGCAGCGCCGGCCCGCCGAGCAGCACCTGGCGCGGCCGCCGGTGGCGCGCGGCAGTCCGTCGGCGTACCCGAGAGGCAGCAGCGCCAGGTGGGTGCGCCGGGCCGCCGACCAGGCGTGGCCGTAGCCGACCGGGGTGCCGGCTCGCACCCGGCGCACGCCGACGACCGGGGCGGTCAGGGTCATCGCGGGCTGGAGCGCGGTGGTGTGCGACGGGTCGATGCCGACCAGGCCGGCGCCGACCCGGCTCAGGGTGTGGTGGCTCAGCGGGTCGGTGAGGGTGGCGGCGGTGGCCGCCAGGTGGCGCAGCGGCGGCCGCAGCCCGGCCTCGCGGGCCCGGGCCAGGCCCCAGGCTGAAGCGGGCGCGACCAGTGGAGTTGTCGGGGTCGTCCGGCTCGTCGGCGCAGCCGAGGTGGCCCATCACCCCGACCACGCGCACGGCGCCGGACCGCTCGGCCCGACGGGCCATCCGGCACAGGCCGGCCCAGTCCTCGGGGGCCGCGCCGTCGCGGGCCATGCCAGTGTCGAGCTGAAGGTGGATCCGGGCGCCGATGCCCGACCGGGTGATCGCCTCGAGGTGGTCGCGGCCGGGGACGGCGAGGTCGATGCCGCCCGCGATCGCGGCGCCGAAGTCGGCGTCGAGGGGGTTCAACCAGCTCAGCGTCGGCACCCGCGAGCCCGGCCCGGCGCAGCGCGATCGCCTCATCGATCGTGGTGACGCCGAGCCAGGACGCACCGTTGGCGAGTGCCGTCCGGGCCACGTCGGCCGCGCCGTGGCCGAAGCCGTCGGCCTTCACCACCGCCATCAGCGCTCCCGGGGTCCGCTCGGCGAACAGCCGGGTGTTCGCGGCGATCGCGGCCAGGTCGACGTGGAGCCGCGGGCCGGACCCGAAGCTGGGCTGGATCTGCGCCACGGCACTCATGCCGCCTCCGCCGCCCGCACGGGCCCGTAGTGCGCGCGCCCGGCACCGGTGACCAACGCCCAGTAGCGGTCGCCGAAGCTCCAGTGCCACCACTCGGTCGGGTAGTTGACCAGGCCGGCGTCACCCAACACCTGCGCGAGCAGCTCGCGGTGCGCCCGGGCGTCGGCGCCGATGCCGTCGGCGGCGAAGTAGCAGCGGCCGTCGCTCTGCTCCGGGGTCGCGTCGATCGGCGTGCCGAGGTCGAGCTCCTCGCCGCAGGCGTCGACCAGGGTCAGGTCGACGGCCGCGCCCGCGACGTGCGGGGCGACCTCGAGCGGAGCGACGAACCGGCTGGTGAGCGAGGCCAGCTCGCGCTCGGAGAGGTCGAGGTAGGCCGCGCACACTTCGGCGGCGTACGCCGTGATGATCGGCATTGCTGGTCGCTCGACCGACCGATGCCCCTCCACCACCCGCAGCCCGATGCCGGGCGGCAGCGCGAGGTGGGCGGCGTGGAGCCGCTCGGCGAGGCCGGAGCGCACCAGCTCGCGGGTCGGGGACAGGGCCGAGTCAGAGCCGCACCAGCGGCTCGGAGCAGTCGAGGACGGGCACCGCGGAGACCCGGGGGTCCGAGAGGAGGATCGTCATGGCGACGACGCTAGGATTCCGCGGCGCTGCCCGCCTCCACCTCAAGTGCCGATCGGGTGACCCTCAGGACCGACTTCGGTCCAGGTAGCAGCTCAGCGACCGGCCCACTCGATGGCCGGACAGGTGTCCATCACCATGGGCACTCCGGCTGCGATGGTGCGATCGAACGCAGCCTCGTCGATCACGCCGAGCTGGAACCACACCGCCTTGGCGCCGACCGCGACCGCCTGGTCGGCGAACTCGCCGGCCGCCTCCGAGCGTCGGAAGACATCGACCACATCGATCGGAACCGGGACGTCGGCCAGCGTCGCGAAGCCCTGCTCGCCCAGCACCGGGTGGGCGTCAGGATGGATGGGGATGATCCGCTTTCCGCGTTGCTGGAGCAACCGCGCGATCCGGAAGGCCGTCCTGGTGGGGTCGCCCGAGAGCCCCACCACGGCCCAGGTCTCGCAGTCGTCGAGCATCAGCCGAACGGACTCGGGATCCTGCCAGTCATTCATCTCCCCAACCTAGGTCGCGGCCCAATCTGGCCTTGCCATCACGACTAAGAGCCTGTTGCATAGTGGACCCGACCGTCGAAGCCTGACGGTCGGGTCGGGGCCGCCGGACATCCCCCCGCTTCGGTGGTCCCGACCTCTCCACGTTGGGTCCGGGCGAGCGACGTCGCAGATCGGTTAGAAGACGCGAGGCAGCTCGGATGCCTTGCCGGTGAAGTCCGGCGGCCTCTTCTCCAGGAACGCCGCCACGCCCTCCTTGCCGTCGCCGATCGAGGTGTAGAACATCGCGAGTGAGTCGGACAGGTGCGCCTCGAGCGGGTCACCCACCGCACCGTTGCGGTAGAGCAGCTGCTTGGCCAGCCCGAGAGCGACCGGAGAGCGATCAACCACGAACGAACGGACCAGCTCGTAGGTCGCCGGCAGCAGGTCGTCGGGTTCGTGCAGCGAGCGCACCAGCCGGCCGGCGTACGCCGCCTCCGCCGTGAGGATCTCGGCGGAGTAGACCCACTCCAGTGCCTGTTGGATCCCGACGATCCGGGGCAGGAACCAGGTCGAGCAAGCCTCCGGCACGATGCCGAGCCGGCCGAACACGAAGCCGATCCGCGCCTTGGTCGAGGCCAGCCGCAGGTCCATAGCCAGGGTCATCGTCGCTCCGATGCCGACGGCTGGCCCGTTCATGGCGGCGACCACCGGCTTCGGCAGCGCGTGGATCGCCAGCGTCACGCGGCCACCGGTATCGCGCACGCCGTCGTGGTACGGCGCGTCGCTCAGGTGTGCCCGCAGGTCCTCAGGCGTGGGGGTCATGCTCTCATCGAGGCCGAACACGTTGCCGTCGGCGGACAGGTCCATGCCGGCGCAGAACGCACGGCCGGAGCCGGTCACCACCACGGCACGGACGGCGTCGTCGCGTGCGTCGGTCAGGAAGACGTCCTCGAGCTCGCGGGCCATGGTCAGGTCGAACGCATTGAGGGCCTCGGGGCGGTTCAGCGTGAGCGTCGCGATGCCGTCGTCGTCGATGTCCCAGAGCAAGGTCTCGTAGGCGGTCACTTCGCGATCCCCGTCGGCGTGCAGAGCTTCTTGTCGACGCTCTCGGTGTCGTCGTCGATGATCGCCTGGAACAGCTTCTGGCTGCGTTCCTCATCCCAGTTGACGGCGAGGTCGGCGATCGGTACGCCGCAGGTGAGCCCGTCCGTGCCGTCGACGTGGGTCATGGCCGAGGCCCACATCGCTGCCCGCCAGGGGCTGGTGCCGTCGCCGAATGCGACGGCTTGGGTGGCCGCCATGTTCAGGTTCCAGTAGCGGAACGGGTTCACGATCGACCACGGTGAGGCGACCTTGCGGCCGATCGCCGAGACCACCTCACGCTGGTGCTTGGCCCGGTCGATGTCGCCGATGCCGGAGGTGTGCCGCGACCGGGCGTAGCCGAGGGCCGTCACGCCGTCGGCCTCCTGGCAGCCCTTCTTGATGTTCAGGTTGGCGAGCTTGTCCTTCATCCTCTGGTCCGGGCAGATCTCGATGCCGTTCACGGCGTCGACCAGGTCGACGAACCCGCCGAACCCGATCTCGACGTACTGGTCGACCCGGATACCCGTCTCGTTCTCGATGGTCTGGACGAGGAGCTCCGGGCCCCCGAAGGCGAAGGCGGCGTTGATCTTGGTGGTGCCGTGGTCTGGAACGTCGACGATGGAGTCCCGCGGGATCGACATGAGCAGGTTGGGTCCGGAGCCCGTGTGCAGCAGCATGATCGTGTCGGTGCGCTGACCGCCGGCGTTGCCGGTGCCGAGCTGCTTGCGCTGCTGCTTGGTCAGGTCGCCGCGCGAGTCGCTGCCGACCAGGAGGTAGGTGGTCCCGCCCTGCTGACCCGGCCGGTCGCCGTCGGGCTCGAAGGCCACCTTGTCGACCTTGTTCCAGGCGATCAACGGCACGGCGACGAGATAGACGATCCAGAGCAGGACGAGCACGAACACGACACGGATCCATGACTTGGGCCGCGGGAACCGGCGGCCGCCGCCGCGGTACGACGTGCTCGGCGGCGGGGCGCTCGGCGGTGGGGCGACGGGCGGGGGAGTGGGCCGTGCGGTGCCGCGCGGTTGGGCGCTCATCATCTGGGTGGGGTCCTCGCTCGGGCGCGGCTGTGCCCGGATGGCGCGGGTCGCGTCGGGGTTGTCCTGGGGACGATCCGCGTCGGGTCGGCCCTTGCCTCCGTACAGCCAGTTGAAGTCGGGCCCGTCCTCGGGACCGCCGTGCCCAGGACGATCAGCCATGCGGACGACGCTACCGTGCGGTCCCTCACCGACCCGAGCGGCCCATCCGACCTCTTCCCTGGCCCATCCCAGCGCTTCTCGGGTCCGGACGCCGACCGACAATTTCGGCGCGTCGCGCCACGATGTGACGCATGTGACTGGTGATACTGGCGGAGCCCCTGCTTCTTCCCCAGCAGAAAGGCGCTTGATGCCCCCCGTGTCTGAGCGCGCCGCCCGAGTGCGGTTCCGTCGTGCCCTGTCCCTGATGGCCATGACCCTGGTCGCACCAGGGTCGGCACAGCTGGTGGCAGGCAACCGCCAGGTCGGCCTCGTGGCGCTGCGGATCTGGCTGAGCCTGCTCGGGCTGTTCCTGGTCACGATGGCCGCCGTTGCGATGCACCGCGACCTGCTCTTCTGGCTGGTCTCGAACACCTCGCTGCTGCTGGTGCTGCGGCTGGTGCTGATGGTGGCCGCGATCGGCTGGGCGTTCCTCTTCTTCGACGCGTGGAGGCTGGGCCAGCCGCTCACGCTCGGTCTCGGTCATCGCCGCGCGGCGGTCAGTGTCAACGGCTTCCTCTGCCTCTCGGTCGCCGGCACCCTCCTGTTTGGTGCCCACGTGGTGGGCGTGCAGCGCGACTTCATCGTCACCATGTTCGGCGATGGCGCCGTGACCGGTGCCCACTCCGGCCGCTTCAACGTGCTCCTGATGGGCGGTGACTCCGGTGCGGGCCGTTGGGGTCTGCGGCCGGACTCGATGACGGTGGCTTCGATTGATGCCGACAGCGGACGCACGGTGTTGATCAGCCTGCCGCGCAACCTCGAGGACCCGCCGTTCCGCAAGGGCACCGTCATGCACCAGCAGTTTCCGCGCGGCTTCGACTGCGAGGGGTGCTACCTGAACGGCGTCAGCACCTGGGCCGGCGACCACACCGACCTCTTCCCGAAGTCCGACAACCCCGGCGTCGACGCGACGATCATGGCCATCGAGGGCGTCACCGGCCTGCGGATCAACTACTGGGCGATGGTCAACCTCGAGGGCTTCAAGAGCCTGGTCGACGCCGTCGGAGGTGTCGAGCTCAACGTGCGCGACCGGATCCCGATCGGTGGTCTCGGCTCCGACGTCTACGACTACGTCGAGCCGGGCAAGCAACGGCTCAACGGCTTCGAGACGCTCTGGTTCGCCCGGGCCCGCGAGGGCTCCGACGACTACTCGCGGATGGCGCGGCAGAAGTGCGTGATGAACGCGATGCTCCAACAGATCAGCCCGCAGCAGGCACTCAGGAACTTCGAGGACATCGCTAAGGCATCGACCGAGATGATCTCGACCAACGTGCCGGCGTCCGAGGTGGACCGGTTCTTGTCCTTGGCCCTCAAGGCCCGGGGCCAGAAGGTCTCCACGCTGTCGCTGGTGCCGCCGGTGATCAACCCGGCCGATCCCGACATCGCGCAGATCCGGAGCATGGTGTCGACTGCCATCGGCCAGGCCGAGGGCGATGCGCCACCGACCAAGGCCAAGAAGAGGGCGCCCGACACGGTCACCGGCGGCTCGATCGGATCCCGTGACCAGGGCTACGCCGCCAACGATGCCGAGGACCTCGGCACCGCCTGCTGACTCAGGAGTGGAAGCGGTCCAGCACCACGTCGTACGTCGCCCGGTCGGCGGCACCGATCAGGCCACGTCCGCTCACCTGCGGGTCGTACGGATCGCCGTCCAGGGTGCCGAGGTAACCGCCCGCTTCCGACAGGATCAGTGATCCGGGTGCGTGGTCCCAGGGATTGTCGTAGCCCGAGATCACGAAGTCGGCGTGCCCCGAGACCAGGTGCGGGTAGTCGACGCCGCAGCAGACCCAGGTGAGCTCGAGTGGTCGCAGCCCGGGCAGCTCGCGGCCCACCCACCGCCGCCGGCTGGTGACGCCGCGCCACTCCCGTTGTTCGCGCGGTGGCGCGGGCCGGGTGAGGCGTTGGCCGTTGACGAAGGCGCCGGCGCCGCGCTCGGCGGTGTACGCGAGTCCGTGCTGGGGCTGCCAGATCCACGCCCGGGTCACCGCGCCGGATCGCACCTCGGCCACCATCACCGCGTGGTCCAGCTTGCCGTGCACGAAGTTCTTGGTGCCGTCGACCGGGTCGACGGTGAACGCGTGGTCCGCCGCGGCGTACCGCTTGAGAAGCGCTGAGTCGGCCGCGGAGGCCTCCTCACCGAGCACCACGGCCTGGGGATACGCCGCCAGCAACGCCTCGGTGATCAGCACCTCGGCCTCGTGGTCGGCCACCGTGACCAGGTCGCCCGGGTTCTTCTCCTCGATCTGCCCGTCGGACAAGCTCCGGAACCGGGGATTGATCACTTCTTCCGCCACGTCCTGGAGCAGCGCCAGGATCGCGTCGGTGTCCACACCATCAAACCTAGCCGCCGTCGCTGCGCGCGCACCTCAACCCTATACGTCGGCAGCACGTGGCAGGAGGTCGAGGCGAGGGTGTGGCAGCAGAACCACGACAACCGAGGCGCCGTCAACACGCGGCGCCGCCGACCGGTGACGTTGGTCTGGTCGGCGTGGTTCGACTCCATGATCGAGGCGTTCGCCTTCGAGAAGCGGGTGCAGTGGTTCGAGGCTCGCTGCGCTCGCACCTGAACTACCGTCGGTCCGGCCCGATCGCTCCTCAGCCACCGTCGGACGACGCAGGCGCCGTGGCCCGTAGGGTGTCCGGCGTGCGGGTGGTGGCGGTGGTGGTGACGTTCAACCGACTGCCGTTGTTACAGCGGCTGGTCGCCCGGCTGGGCGAGATCGACGAGGTCGACGAGGTCCTGGTGGTCGACAACGCGTCCGCCGACGGCACCGGGGAGTGGCTCGCAAGCAACGGTGTGAGCCACCGGACCCTGACCGAGAACAAGGGTGGTGCCGGGGGGTTCCACGACGGGCTGGACTGGGCGATGGAGCGCCAAGCCGACCTGGCGTGGCTGATGGACGACGACGGGCTGCCCGACATCGACTGCCTGGCCACGTTGCTGACCCGCCGCGAACAGTTCGACTTCTGGGGACCGGTCGTGGTCGACGAGGCGCAGTCCGACCGGTTGGTCTTCCCGATCCGCCTTCCGGGCGGCACCCGCGTGGTGCACCGGCTGGACGACGTCGAAACCGCGGCCGTCGACGGACTGGTCCGCGACATCGTGATCCCGTTCAACGGGGTGCTCGTGACCCGCGCCCTGGTCGAGCAGATCGGGCTGCCGCGCGAGGAGTTCTTCATCTGGGGCGACGACGTCGAGTACCTCTGGCGTGCGGAGCGGGCCGGGGCTCGGATCGCGACCATGGTCGGTGCCCGCGTGCAGCACCCGAGCGTGGGCGACCTCGGAACGCCGATGATGTTCGGTCGGACGACGTACAACCACAGCCCGAGCGACCTCAAGCACTACTGCATGGCCCGCAACAACCTGCTCAACCTGCGTGAGTACCGCGGCTGGCCGCACGCGCTGGCCTTCGTGGTGAAGACGGTTTGGTTCTACCTCGTCACCAAGCCGCGGCCCCGTCGCATCGTGATCAGCTTCCGAGCCATGTACGCCGGTCTGCGCGGCGACTTCACCGGACACCAGAGGTACCTGCAATGACGAGCCCGCGCTACGGCAGCCTCGGCGAGGTCCAGGAGAGCGTCGCCGTCGTGGTGGTGACCTACAACCGGGCGGACCTGCTGGCGGGGATGCTCGAGGGCCTGGCCGCACTCGAGCGTCAGCCGGATGCGGTGATCGTCGTCGACAACGCCAGCACCGACCACACCCGGGAAGTGCTGTCGGCTGCGCCCAACCCCGACCTGACCTGCATCCACACGGATGACAACCTGGGCGGGGCCGGCGGCTTCCACCTCGGAGTGAAGGCCGCTTACGACAAGGGCTTCGACCGGATCTGGCTGATGGATGACGACGTCGTGCCGGCGCCCGACTGCCTGAGCGTGCTGATGGCGCAGCACGAGCCTTGCCTGATGTCGGTCCGGGAGGACACCGGTGGGGCGTTGGTCGAGAAGGCGGCCATCCGGTTCGACCTGCGCAATCCGCTCCGGATCAAGCCGAAGACAGCGATGGTCGAGACGTCCTACGGCTCCCGCAAGGCGATGCCGGAGCTGGTCGAGCTGGAGAACGTCGCGTTCGAGGGGTTCCTGCTCCGCCGGGAAGTGGTCGAGACCATTGGCCTGCCCGACCCGTCGTACTTCATCTTCTACGACGACGTCGACTTCGCTGTGCGTGCCCGTCGCGCCGGCTATCGCATCTGGGCGGTCCGCGACGCCGTGCTGGTCCGCCAGCTCGACTTCGACCAGCAGCACGACCTGGCGGGGTGGAAGGGCTACTTCATGTACCGCAACCTGTTCGCCGTGCACCTCAGGTACGGCGAGAACGCGCTGGTGCGGTTGAAGCCCTGGCTGATCACGGCGACGGTCGTGCTGCTGAGTCCGTTGCGCGGCGGACGGGCCGAGGCGCGGAATGTGATCCGGGCCATGCGCGACGCGCGGGGAATGCGCTCGCTCCCGTCTCGATCCGTAGACTGACTCACCGTGTCCTCCCCAGATCTTGTCGTCGTCGGCTCCGGATTCTTCGGCCTCACCATCGCCGAGCGCTGCGCGAACGAGCTGGATCTGAAGGTGCTCGTGCTCGACCGGCGCCACCACCTCGGCGGCAACGCCTACAGCGAGCGCAACCCGGAGACCAACGTCGAGGTGCACAAGTACGGCGCGCACCTGTTCCACACCTCCAACGAGAAGGTCTGGGAGTACGCCAACCGCTTCACGACGTTCACCAACTACCAGCACCGGGTCTTCGGCAAGTACCAGGGCCAGGTCTACTCGCTGCCGATGAACCTCGGGCTGATCAACCAGTTCTTCGGCAAGAGCCACACTCCGCAGGAGGCGCGCGAGCTGATCGCGGAGCAGTCCAGCGAGATCGCGACCGAGGACGCCACCAACCTCGAGGAGAAGGGGATCAGCCTGATCGGCCGCCCCCTCTACGAGGCGTTCATCAAGGGCTACACGGCCAAGCAGTGGCAGACCGACCCGACCGAGCTGAGCGCCGACATCATCACGCGCCTCCCGGTCCGCTACACCTTCGAGAACGGCTGGTTCAGCGACACCTACGAGGGGCTGCCAACCGACGGCTACACGGCGTGGCTGACCAAGATGGCCGACCACCCCAACATCGAGATTCGCCTCGAGACCGACTTCTTCGACGTCGCAGGACGAGTTCAAGGGCAAGGTGCCGATCGTCTACACCGGCCCCGTGGACGAGTACTTCGGCAACTCCGAGGGCCGGCTGTCCTGGCGCACCGTCGACCTGCGGGAGACCGTCGAGGACGTCGACGACTTCCAGGGCACCGGAGTGGTGAACTACAACGACCAGGAAGTGCCGTTCACCCGGATCATCGAGTTCAAGCACTTCCACCCCGAGCGGGTGAAGACCCACCTGCCCGGCAAGACGGTGATCGTCCACGAGTACTCCCGCGCAGCGGAACCGGACGACGAGCCGTACTACCCGATCAACACCGCGGAGGACCGCGAGAAGCTGCTGAAGTACCGCGAGCTCGCCAAGCAGGAGCCGATGGTGCTCTTCGGTGGCCGACTCGGCACCTACAAGTACCTCGACATGCACATGGCGATCGGCTCGGCGCTGTCGATGTTCGAGAACAAGCT